>NZ_NJGV01000034.1 GCF_002213425.1 Herbaspirillum aquaticum
CAGGATCAGGGCAGCGCTGTTCTGCTGCAAGTGAAGTCATGGATGCAGCTTAAATTCTGGCAAACGCTGTCTTGACGGATGGGTCCACTTTAGCGCTCTTGCGCGTGGCACGCTGCCACAGGGAAAGCAGACTCATCAAACAACTCCTTGCAGGGTGGGATCGTCCTGGACCAGCCTGATATCGACCTCGCGCTCGACGAAACGCCATTCCGCGCTCTGGCGCAGGCGCGACACCAGTTCTTCGAAGGCGTCGGCGTGTTGCGGTGCGTACTCGAACCAGGTCAGGAAATCGAAGGACTGGCCCAGCTCCCGCGCATGATAAAGACGGCGTGCGATGGGCGGCAGGTACTCCAGGCCGATGGCAATGTGGTGCGACTGTTCTTCCAGGATGGCGCGCCGTTCATCCTGGCCCAGGGCCCACCAGGCCGGGTTCTTGCGGATCGGGATGAGCGCCGCACAGCGTGCCTCCGGCCTGCCCAGCCCCTGCTGTACCGCTGCCAGGGTATCGAGCTCCTGCCGTGTGGCATAGCGCGGATGGCCGGTGGCGCCATCGAGGCGCCACTGCGCGCCGGCGGCCACATCGCCGGCCTCGTCCGGCCCAACCACGGCCAGCCGGTCGGCCTGGGCAAGCGCCTGGCCCGTGACAGCGGTGATGCGCTCGATACGCCAGGCGCCACGGGTACCCGCCACGAAGGCGGTCTGGATGACACTCATGCCTTGTCCCTCAAGAAGTTACCAGCGCAGCAGGCGCGGTCCCAGCAGCAAACCCACCGCAGCCGGAATGAGAATGCCCAGGAAGTACCAGACGCCCCAGAAGGGAACGCCCATTTCCGGGCAATGCAGGCAATACACCATGGTGGCGGTGGCGCCGGCCAGCAGGCCAGCCACCGCACCAGTCAGGCGCAGCCGGGTCGGGGCCATGCCGCGCACGGCCCAGAAGATGCCGATGAACAGCGGAATGGACAGCAGCGCGATGTTGAAGGGGCAGCTGCGCCAGCTGATCCCCATCAACAGCGGCAGACGTTGCACCGCCGGCGCACTGAGCAGCACCAGTGCGCCCCCCAGCCACACCGCCAGGCTGGGCAAGGCGATGCCCGCCCAGCGCGCGCCCACGCGCAAACCCGGACGCACCAGGCGGCGCAGCACCAGCATGGCGCCCACGGCCAGCGTGGTGGGAAAGGCCAGCTTGATCCAGAACAGCGGCACGCCCAGCATCACGGCCAGGTCGGGACGCAGCCCGTAGATCTTCAACATCAGCAACAGCGAACCCAGGCCACCCAGCGCCAGGGCCTGGGCCATCTGTTTTACCGGCAAGCGGCGGTCCACCGGCGCCACGCCGCTGGCCATCATCGATATCAGGTCTTCAGTCTTCATGGTTGCAATTTCTCCCGGATCTTCAGGGCCAGGGCCTTGAGGCCGCGATGGATGCCGACTTTCACGGCCGATTCCGACATCCCCGTCAATTGCGCCGTCTCGGCCACCGACAAGCCTTCCAGCTTGACGTGCACGATCGGCAGGCGCTGCTTGTCGGGCAATTCTTCGAGCAGGGCGCCGACATCGCGCCGCGCCTGGGCCGGTTCGTCGTCGCAAATGGCCAGCAGGTCGTGTTCTTCTTCCAAGGGGTCATTGAAGGCTTCGCGACGCGAACGGGCGCGCAGGAAATCCATCAGCTTGTAGCGGGCGATGGCGTGCACCCAGGCCGTCAGCGGCTGCTCGGGGCGATAGGTATGGCGCGCATTGTGGATGGCCAGAAGGGTTTCCTGCACCACATCCTCCACATCATCCTGCAGATGCACCAGCCGCTTGCGCAGGAAGGCCCGCAGGCGGCCGCTCAGTTCGGAGAGGAAGTTGCGATAGGCCGCAGCATCGCCATCGAGACCGGCCAGCAGCAGCGTGCGCAGGCGCTCCTCGGCCGGATGCGCGGACTGGCCGGGACGGTCCGCTGCCTCCTCCGGCAAGGCCGGGCCGCCAGTGGCCAACAGGTAAGGACTTTCAGTCATGGAACGCCGCCCGATTACCAACGAAGCAGCCATGGGCCGCACAAGGCGCCGGCCCCCGTCGGCAGCGCCACCCCAAGTACATACCAGACGCCCCAGAACGGCGGCGCCATCTCTACGCAATAAAGCGAATAGACTAGCACGCCCTGTGCACCCGCCACCAATCCGGCCACCGCACCCGCCGCACGCAATTGCGTGGGCGCCATCCCGCGCAGGAACCACAGCATGCTCGCCAGCGTCGGCAGCGATAGCAAGGCGACGTTGGCCGAACACACTTCCCAGCTGCTGCCCAGCAGCAGGTCCAGCCGCTGCGAGGGTGGTGCCAGCGCCAGCCAGCTGGCTCCTGCCAGCCACAGCAGGGCCGGCGGCAACAACAGTCCTGCTGCCGGTGCCAGCCCCATGCGCATGCCCGGCAGGGCCAGGCGCGAGGCCGCCAGTTGACCGGCCAACAGGGCCGCCAGCGGGAACGAAACCTTCATCCAGAACAGCGGCTGCTGCAACAGTTCGCGCAGGTCGCTGCGCACTCCATAGAGAATGGCCAGCAGCAGGGCCGCCCCCATCAGCCCCAGCGCCAGCGCTACCGCCATGCGCGCGGCCACGTTGCGCACCAGGCTGCGCTGGAGGGGGCCGGTGGGCTCGCCCGTGCCGGCTGCCAGCATGTTGACCAGTTCCATCGTTTTCATTCACATCCCCTGTAAGCCCCTGCGGGCGGACTGCGCAATGGCGCGCTCTCTTTTGTATTCGTTCACAACTGCGCTCCGGTTACAGCTGGCGCGAAAAATATTTCTGCAAAAAAGTTTCCGCGCCCTGTAACCGGCCAGCCCCTCCCTGCGAATTAACAAGCAGATCGGACGCTACGCAGCATTCGCAACGGCACCGGTCAGTGTCACTTCCACTTCATCCATTACTAGGAGCACACCATGAACCACTTCGTCGCCACCGCCGCCCTGACCCTCGCCACCCTCGCCTCCGGCGTCGCCATGGCCCAAGACAAGCAACCGATGAACAAGACTGCCGTCGAGAAGTGCTATGGCGTCTCCATGGCCGGCCAGAACGACTGCAAGGCCGGTGAAGGCACCACCTGCGCCGGCACCGCCAAGATGGATTACCAGGGCAACGCCTGGAAGAACGTCCCGGCCGGCACCTGCACCTCCATCAAGACCCCGCGCGGCATGGGCTCGCTCAAGCCGGTCTGATCCTGGCGGAGCCATCGGCCATGACAACGCAACCCATCACCGCCGGCCTGGGCCTGAAGCCCCAGCATTTCGATGCAGCGCTGGCCTGCACGGCACCGGGACTGTGGTTCGAGGTCCATCCGGAAAACTACCTGATGGACGGCGGCCCGCGCCTGGCCTGGCTGCAGGCCATCCGTGCGCAGCATCCGGTGTCCTTGCACGGGGTGTCGTTGTCATTGGCCGGGCCTGACGCGCCCGACCCGCTGCACCTGCGCCAGCTGGCGCAACTGGCCGAGCGCATCGAACCGGTACTCGTTTCCGAACACCTGGCCTGGTCGCGCGCAGGTGGGCACTACCTGCCCGACCTGCTGCCGGTGCCACGTACCAGCCAGACGCTGGCGCGCGTGGCTGCCAACATCAGCCGTACCCAGGATGTCCTCAAGCGCCGCATCGCGCTGGAAAATCCCTCGCACTACCTGCGCATGGACCAGCATGAATGGAGCGAACCTGAATTCCTGCAAGAGCTGGTCCGCCGCACCGGTTGCGGCTTGCTGGTGGACGTCAACAATGTCCACGTCAGCGCCACCAACCTCGGCCTCGATGCCCGCCAGTACCTGGACCAGCTGCCGGTAGCGGACATCCTCGAAATCCACCTGGCCGGCCACAGCGCCGACGCCAGCCTCCCAGGCCTGCTGGTCGATTCGCATGATGCGCCCATTGCCGCTGCCGTCTGGGATCTGTATCAACACCTGCTGGCACGCACCGGCGAGCGGCCCACGCTCATCGAGCGCGATGGCAACGTGCCGGCTTTCGAGGTGCTGCTGGCCGAGCGCAACATCGCCAACGCCTTGCTGCATCCGGCCATCGACACACGCGAGGAGCAGCCCGCATGAACGCTCCCGAACACCGCTATTACGACGCCTTCCTGCAAGCCCTCTTCGACGGGCAAAGCGACCACCCCATTGTGGGTGCGCTGCTGGCCCAGCCTGCCTTCGCGGTCTATCGCAATACCGTCTTCAAGGGCTGCGTCGATGCGCTGCTGGCCAACTATCCTGCGGTGCACCGACTGGTCGGCAGTGCCTGGATGGAATCGGCCGCGCTGGCGTTCGCGCAGCAGCACCTGCCCCGCGAGGCCAGCCTGATCGCCTATGGCGAAGGCTTTGCCGGCTTCCTCGGCACGCTGGAGGCAGCGGCCGAACTTCCTTATTTACCCGGCGTGGCCGCCCTGGACCGCTGCTGGACCGAATCCCACCTGGCCGCCGACGATCCGCTGCTGGATGTCTCGGCCCTGCATGCGGCATTGGCCGCCGGGCAGGACGTGACCCTGGTGCCGCACGCGGCCAGCCGCTGGCATCACGATCCGCTGCACCCGGTCTACACCATCTGGAACGCCAACCGGCGCGACGACGGCCCCTGCGAACTCGATCCGGATTGGCAAGGCGAAGGCGGTCTGCTGACCCGTCCGCAAGGCGACGTGCAGTGGCAGTCACTGGGCCTGGGCGGCATGCGCTTCCTGGAGGCCTGCGGCGATGGCTGTGGCATCGCCAGCGCGGCCGAGCAGGCGCTGGCGCATGAGCCCGGCCTGGATATCGCCCAGCTGCTGGGCCAGCTGGTGCTGGCAGGAACGTTCACATCCTTTCACTGAACAACGCATTGGAGAACATCATGGAACAACCCCTCACCCTGGATGACCAAGCCCGGCCACGCTGCACGCTCTGCGCACGTGCCACTGACCTGGCCAGCCGCGTCATCAGCGATTCCCTGCTGGCCCTGGCGGCACGGGTGGCGATTGCGTCGATCTTCTTCCTCTCCGGACGCACCAAGGTCAGCGGTTTCCTCGAGATCAAGGACAGCACCTATATCCTGTTCCAGGAGGAATACCACCCGCCCCTGGTGCCGCCCGACCTGGCCGCGCACATGGCCACTTATGCCGAGCACTTCTTCCCGCTGCTGCTGATCCTTGGCCTGTTCACGCGCGGCGCTGCGCTGGCGCTCCTGGGCATGACGGCGGTCATCGAAATTTTCGTCTATCCCGATGCCTGGCCCACCCATCTCTCCTGGGCCGCACTGTTGCTGCTGCTGGTCGCACGCGGCGGCGGTGCCTGGTCGCTGGACCGCCGCTTCGGCCTGCGCTGACCGCTGAAAGGACACCATCATGTTGACCAGAATGAAGCTGCGCACCGGCCTGGTGCTGGTATTGGGACTGTTGACCCTGGCCCTGTGGCTGGCCGTCGGCATGGCCTGGCAGGGCGCACGGTCGGCCAGCCGCGCAACGGTTGCGCTGATCGAACTCTCGGACCGCCACATCCAGCCCCTGCACGACACCGAGCGGCTGTTCCTCTCCACCCTGATCAACATGGACAACGCCTACATCAACCTGGTCAAGGGCGACGAAATCAAGTCCAACGACTACAGCCGCCGCGCCTCGGCCGCGCTGCAGGAAGCACGCAAGGCCTTCGATGGCTATCGCCTGGGACTCTCGCCGCAAGCGCTGGCCGAACCCGAGGCGCTGCGCGTCTCGGCGGCCTACGACAGCTACGTCAAGGTCTTGAACCTGCGCGAGGTGGCGCTCTATGACGTCTCGCTGGAAGACTACGCGGCCGCCACCGTCAGCGCGGAAGCCGCCGACCGTGAATTCGCCGCCACCCTGCGCGCCGTGATCGAGCATGCCCAACAGGTCAAGGAAGAACTGCGCCAGGCCTCTGAACGGCGCTCGGAGCAGGCGTCGCTGCTGGCGGGCGCCATGCTGGCGGCATCGCTCCTGCTCATCGGCATCTGCTGGCTGCTGTTCGACCGCCTGCTGTTGCAGCCGCTCAAACGCGCTGCCGCACACTTCGACCGCATCGCCGATGGCGACCTGAGCCGGCCCGTGCAAGGCATCTCCGGCAATGAAATCGGCGTGTTGCTGGCTGCCTTGCAACGCATGCAGGCAGGCGTGGCCCGCACCGTCGGCGACATCCGCGAAGCCACCCGCGACCTGCATCACGGCGCGGCCGATATCGCCCAGGGCAACGGGGAACTGGCACAACGTACGCAAGCCCAGGCCAGTACCCTGGAAACCACCGCCGCCACCTTGGAGCGGCTCTCCGGGGCGGTCCGCAACAATGCCCGCAATGCCGAGCGCACCAATGCCCTGGCGGCCGACGCCGCCCGTGATGCCCAGCGTGGCGGCCAGGTCATGAGCGGCATTGCCGGCGCCATGGCGCAGGTCACGGCGGGCGCCGGACGCATTTCCGACATCGTCAGCGTGATCGATGGCATTGCCTTCCAGACCAACATCCTGGCCTTGAATGCTTCCGTGGAAGCGGCCCGTGCGGGCAGCCAGGGGCGCGGCTTTGCGGTGGTGGCGTCGGAAGTGCGCTCGCTGGCGCTGCGCAGCGCCGAGGCCGCGCGCGAGGTCAAGGACCTCATCGCCACCTCCATCGGCTCGGTCGACCAGGCGGCGCAACAGGTCAAGGAGGCCGACCAGGCCATCGTGCAGATCGTGCAGTCCTTCGGCAACGTCATGACCACCGTCAACGAGATCGCCACCGCCACCCGCGAGCAGGCCGAGGGCATCTCCCAGGTCAGCCTCAGCCTGGCCGACATGGATCGTGCCACCCAGCAGAACGCCGCCCTGGTGGAACAGACCTCGGCGGGCGCCGACGCCCTGGCCGAACAGGCTGCCGCGCTCACGGCCTCGGTGGCGGTCTTCACGCTGGCTACAGAGCGGTCCAGGGAAACAGCTGAACGGGCCGATGCCGTTGCCCTGCCGCTGCCATCGCTTCCCGCGTTGAGCCAATGAATTCACGTCGCGCTGGCGATCACGTCACGAGGAGCACAAGCATGCCGTCTGCCGGGGTCCTGGAAGAATTGATCGAAGAAAGCTTCACTTCGGCCTTCAACCATCATGCAGCGGGCCGCCTGGATGCGGCCGAGGAAGACTATCGCCTCATCCTCGCCATGGAAGAACACCATGCACCGGCGCAGCACTACCTTGGTGTCCTGCTGCACCAGTGCGGCCGCCACGAGGAAGGCCTGGCGCTGATGCACGAGGCCGCGCGCAGCACGGCGGCCAATGCTGACTGGTGCAATGACCTGGGCAATGTCCTGTTCGCGCTGGAGCGCTTCGACGAAGCCTCGCTGGCCTACGGACAAGCCTTGGCCCTGCGCCCGGACGATGCCCAGCTGTGGACCAACCTGGGAGCTACGCGGCGCGCCCAGCAGCAGCTCCAGCCCGCCATCGACGCCTGCGAGCAGGCCTTGCTGCGGGACCCGCAGTGCCTGCCGGCCCTGCATCATCTGGCGGAGATCTACACCCGGCTGGGAGACCGCATGCAGAGTTCACGCTACCAGTGCCTGGCCTTCGTGCTGCCGCCGCACGAGGGCAAGTCGCGCGAGCTGCTGGCGGTCTCGTTCTATTTCCTGGGACGGCTGGACGAAGCGGCCGAGGTATGCCGGGCATGGCTGCAGGAAGAACCGCACCACCCCATCGCCCGCCACATGCACGCCGCCTATGCGGGACTGCCCAGCGATACCGTTCCGCGCGACTACATCGAGCGCCGCTTCGACGACTATGCCGATCACTTCGACAGCAACCTGGTCGCGCATCTCGACTATCGCGGACCGCAGGTGCTGGGCGAGATTCTGCCGTGCGTCCTGCAGGGCGTGCCAGCCACGACCGTGCTGGATGCCGGCTGCGGCACGGGCCTGTGTGCCCCCGTGCTGGCGCCCCATGCGCTGGCGCTGGAGGGGGTAGACCTTTCTGCGAACATGCTGCGTCATGCCGCCCGGCACCGGCAGTACAGCACGCTGGCGCAAGCGGACGTGGTGGAATGGATGGCGGCTCATCCGGCGCGTTATGGTCTCATCGCTGCCTGCGATGTCCTGATCTACTGCGGGCAGCTGGCCTCTTTCTTCACTGCGGCCCACCTGGCCCTGCAGGACGGCGGCCACCTGGTCTTCACCGTGGAACTGGCCGGGGAAGAATGCGACACCCCCTACCACCTGCATCCCAGCGGACGCTTCCGCCACCAGCGCCGTTATGTGGAACAGGGCCTGCACGCCGCCGGACTGGAAGCACTGCTGGTGCGTGAGGAAAGCCTGCGCGTGGAATTGCAACAGCCCGTACCGGGACTGGTGGTGGTGGCACGGCGCTGAAGCCGTTCCAGGGTAACGCCTCATCCTGGGTAGTCACCGATATTTTTCAGAGGTGTTCTTGCGGGCAATGACCCCGGCGGCATCAGAGCGCCGCCGGTCGGCCCCATGGCACGGATTCTGCATCGGATAGCGACAAGGGTGCCGCCCCATCCATGCCGGAACGGCAACGCAGCCGTGGATGCATGTCCTCGGTGCAACATCGCCGCAAAAACATTCACTTTTTGCCGCACTTTTATACCAAGGTACAGTCGTACCGGCATTCGGCATGGCTTAGAATATCCGAAGCTCACGACGTAATCGATTGGTACGTACCGGCTTGCTGCGCGATGACGCCCCCTCTTCGTCGCCGTGGACAGGTCATCAAGGTGCGACATCTGAAAAGGAAACGTAATGACGCAGTCACCCAAAAATATCTCGGCCCTGATGTGTGAGCTCAGCGTGGCGCTGGCGGAATTGTCGGAGAAGATGAGCAATCTCTCGGTCACGCTGGAAAATTCCTATCTGGAATCAAACGCTCCGGAACCGGCCGCCCTCATGGAAGCCGCCCGCGAAACCATCGAAAAGGCGCGCGGCAGCTGAAGCACGCCGCGTAACTGCCCTGCTTCAACTCACCTCATCCGGCAGCCGGATTCATTCCGGCCTGCCCGGCCACATGGCAACAGCCACAGCAACGACCTCCCTCATCAAAAGTCATATTTCAGCTCGGCAAAGACGGTCCGCTGCGGGAAGGGATGGAAGAGGAAGTAATCCCGGTTGGTCAGGTTGTCCACGCCCAGCGCAGCGCTCCAGTGAAGGTCGACGCGATAGCGCACGCGCGCATCGAAGACGGTGTAGCCGTCAAAGCCCTGGTAGGTGTGGGTGTTGATGTCGGTATTGTCCACGGTCGCATAGACCCGTCCGCTGTAACGCCCGGCCACCGTATAGGTCCAGCGGTCATCGGGCTTGTAGCTGGCCACCAGCGTGGCACGCCATTCGGGCACATAGGGCGTGCGCTTGCCCACTGAAGCGGCGCCGGCCGTAGTGGCCACATAGCCCTTGTTCTCCAGGATGCGAGCATCCACCCAGGTCACGCTGCCATTGAGCGAGAAGCCGCGCACCAGCAAATCGTTGCGCTCGAAGGCGGCTTCGATGCCGCGCTGGCGCGTGCGGTCCACGTTCTGCGTGTAGGAAGCCACACCGCTGCCGATGGTCGAGGATTGCGAGATCAGGGCAGCGGACACCCGTTCTTCGAACAGCGAAATGCGCCACTTGCCCTGCCCTTCCTGCAACTGCTTTTCGATGGCCAGTTCGGTGGACCAGACTTTCTCGGGCTTCAGGTTCGGATTGGCCTGCAGATAGACGCCATTGACCAGCACGTTCTGGTACAGCTCGCCCACGGTCGGGAAGCGCAGCGCGCGGCCGGTGGAGAGGGTCGTCATCCAGTCATCGGCAAGGGCCCAGGCCAACGACGCCTTGGGTGAAAGTCCGTTGTGGCTGACCTGCGGCTGGTTGACGGCAAACACGGTATTGCCCGAGGTCGAGACGTTGCGGCCATCAAAGGCGCGCCACCACTCGTAACGCGCGCCCAGCGTGGCTTTGAGCGAAGGTGCGAGGCGCCACACATCCTGCGCCCACAGCGCCGAGGTCTCGGTCTTGCCGCGCGAGTCCGAGGCCAGCGTGCCGTTGCCGCCGCTGATCCAGTTGCTGGTATTCCAGGTCGGCGTGGCCAGGGTGTAGCGGTCCACATGCGCGCCGAAGCTGATGACCTGGGCACTGCCTGGCGGGCGCCAGATGCCCTTGGCGTCGACGGTGCTCCAGCCGGTGCCGCTGGCGTCGGCGATGGTGCCGGCACCGCCGCTTTGTCCGGCCGGGAAGGCGGCGGTGGAAGTGCGGGTCAGGTCGCGCGAGGCGGACAAGGTCGAGGCGGCCAGCTGCCAGTCCCACTCGCCGCCGGTCTTGCTGCGCAGCTCCAGCGACTGCATCCACTGCTGCTGGTCCACGTCGTTGCTTGAAAATCCGCTGCCATAGGCGGTGGCGCCACTGGCGTTCTTCAGGAAACTCTGCGGATCGGCATTGGCCTGGTTCTGCCAGAAGCCCAGCGTATAAGTCGCCGTGAGCGCGGGCGTGAAGTCATACGAAACCTTCAGCCGCGCCGTGTCCTGCACCGTATGCGTGAGATTGCCCGCCCCCAGCACAACCAGATTCTTGCCCGTACGATCCTGCGCCAGCACGGCGCCGGTGGTGCCGGCCGGCTGGCTTGCGGCAGTGATGTAGGTGACCGGCTGCGAGTAGCTGTCGAGGTGATTGACCGAGAAACGCCAGGCCAAGGCGCCGCTGCGATTACCCAGCCCGACGTTGTATTCCTGCGCGCGATAGGTACCGGAGGCACCGTACTGGCTGAAATCCTGCTGCGCATACTGGGCCTTGATGCTGGCCTCGAACTGCTGCGGCATGCGCGTGGTGATCTCGGTGACGGCCCCGTAGGAATTGCCCGGATACTCCGCCGCAAACGGTCCATACATCACATCGATGCGCTCGATCTCTTCCGGCGCCACCATGAACCAGCGTGGCGAGCCATTGCCGTTGTTGTTGTTCACCAGCGCCGAGAGCAGGATGCCATCGGCATAAACCAGGCTGCGGGCGCTGGCGTTCACGCCGGTGGTACGGGTGGCCAGCGGCGACTGCGTGTCGCCGATGTAGCGCTTGCGCACCGAGAGGCTGGGCAGGTACTTGAGTGCATCCGAACTGTCGGTGACGTTGATGCTGTTGGCTGCGGCGTCAGCGGTGACGCTCGCCGTGGTCTGCGGTAGTTGCTTGCGTTCGGCGACCGAGCCACTGCCGCGCACTTCGATGGTGGGCAGGCTCGCGGCCTCGCTGCTGCCGCCACTGGCGGCGGCCTGCTGGGCCAGGGTGCTGCTGCTCCAGGCGCAGAGCACGGCCAGCAGCAAGGGATGCAGACGCAGCGCACGGGAGGCGGCAGGGGCCGGCGCAGACAAAGATGAAGATGAAGAGGAGCAAACAGGCAGCGTGTTCATGGCGAGGATGTCTTGGCTTTTCTTGGTGTTGTGAGGGAAGCGCGCGCAGCCGCATCCGCGACCGCCGTGACGTTCGCACTCCCTGTTTTTTTCATCGGCGCAATCTATCACGCAGCCTGTGCGCTGCGATCCCATGGCCGTGCTGCCGTCCGGCAAGAGCAGCTTGTGGATCCGGAGAAAATCCTTTGGACACAAGCAGTTAGCAGCAACGAACGACAAAAAAAAGGGCTGCGACATATTGCCGCAGCCCGCAAATACAACAGAGAGGAAGTGTGATTGGACCCGATTTCAGCGCTGCGCTTCTTAATCCAAATCAAACCGACGGCGCAGATCCGCTCGCTTTCTGCATGCCCGCACAACACATCGCCGGGCCATCAGAAAGGAGTGACTGCGCTCACCCACCACACCATCAGGGGCAGCGCGCCGAGCAGCAGCGCGCGCCTTATCGCAGGCAGGCGCGCAGGCCAGTAGCTCACGGCCAGTACCAGCAACAGGGCAGCCAGCGTCAACACGCCCAGCCCGGCCACCAGGCCGACGCCCCAGCCCTGCATGTGGACGTTGAGGGCCAGGCTGGCCAGCAAGCCCAGCACGGCTGCGCCGCGCAAGCGCATGCGCAGCGGCGGCGCGGGTTCGACGCCGCGTCCGTGGATATCGGCGTAGTGGCGATCCATCGCCATGGCCAGCGCGCTCCATGCGCCGCCAGCCAGCACCAGCGCCAGCAGGAAGCCCGGGGCGCTCATGCGATTTCCTTCGCGACGGCAGGATGCGCTGCATGCCGTACCGGCACCGGCACCGATCGTGCCTGCGATGCACGCTGACGCCGTGCAAGCAGGTGTGCGGCCAGCGCCAATGCCGATCCCAGCGCCAGCAGCGTGAGATCGCATCCGGCTACCGCCCACGGCCCACGCCCCTGCAGCAGCGTCACGCCCAGGTGCGAATGCGTCGTGAACACATTGAGCACCGGCAAACCCAGGAACAGCGCTGCCCCTGCACCCAGCTGCAGGCGCCACATGCCCAGGCTGGGGCGGATCTGCGCCAGCACCGCCGCAATCGCCCAGGCGGCGAAAAACAGGTGGATCTCCATCTGCGCGCGCCCCGCCAGCTCCACCGGCAGCAGGCGATTGGCCCAGAAGTAGCTGGCGAAGGCGATCGGCAATCCGGCAATGGCACCGAGGTTGAGCGCCTCTACCAGCCGCAGGCCGAACCCGGCACGGGCACCATCGGCGATGGCCTTGGCCTGTTTCTGGCGCGTCTTGACGGCCCACAGCAAGGCACCGGTGGCCACCATCAGGTAGCCGCACAGCCCGCAAAGGAAGAACAGCACACGCAGCCAGGGATCGGCGAAATGTGCCAGGTGCAGTCCGACCAAAGCGCCGCGCGTGAGCGCCGTGGCGCTGACTGCCTCACCGAGCGCCGCCACCTGACGTCCGCTGACGCCCTCGAAGAGCAGCGCCGGTTGCAGTGACGAAAGTGTGGCCAGTTTCTGGCGCGTGACGACCACTGTCGCCTTGGCATCCCCCGGGTTGTTGACCACCACCAGCGCCAGCGGTGCGCCTTGCCAATGCTGCCGCGCGCGTTCGGCCAGGGCTGGCAGCGCGGTCAGCGGCGCCGCCACGCCCGCCGCCTTGACGCGACCGGCGCCGCCGGGAAACACTTCCTCGAAGAAGGCCTTCTCGCCGCCCTGGTCGCGATATGCGCTTTGCACGCCCCACGGCATGATCATGAACATCAGCGTGATGAGGCCGGTGTAGGTGATCATCAGGTGGAAAGGCAGCGCCAGCACTGCCGTGGCATTGTGCGCATCAAGCCAGGAGCGCTGGCCCTTGTTGCGGCGGAAAGTGAAAAAATCGGCAAAGATGCGCCGGTGCGTGATCACGCCGCTGACGATGGCCACCAGCATGAAGAGCGCGCACACGCTCACGATCCAGCGTGCCCACTGCACCGGCAGGTAATGCAGGTCGAAATGCAGGCGATAGAGGAACTCGCCGCCCCGCGTATCACGTACCCGCGCCAAAGGCTGGCCGGTGGCGGCATCGATACGCTCGCTCTTGAAGCGGCTGCGCGGGGAACCCGCTGCCTCCTTGCCGGCAGCAGGAGGCGGCGCGATCCAGCCGACGCGCATGGCCACGCTGCGTTCGTCCGGCAAGGTGATGAACCAGCGCTCGGCCTGCGGCGCGCGTTGCTGCAGATAAGCGGCTGCACGTTCGATGGCTTGCGCCTGCGTTACCGGCGCGGCAGCGCTGGCGTGCAGCTCGGGCATCATCCACAGGCTGATCTCTTCCTTGAAGTAACTGGCGCTGCCGCCGGCAAACACCAGCAGCAATACCCAGCACACCAGCAGCCCGCACCAGGTGTGCAACCAGGCCATGGACTGCCGCAAGCCTTCCTTCATGGCAGCACCCGTCCGAACCAGGCCAGCAACGCCAGCGCCAGGGCCGGCACGGCCAGCCCGCACCAGGCGCGCCAGGCACTGCGGGCCGCGAAGACCCAGATCACGGCACACGTGAAGACCGCAAAGGACAACATGGTCGCCGTCATCACCGCATCGGCCCGCCCCATGGGCAGGAAACGCGCCGCCACCATCGTCGCCAGCGTGGTCAGCACGTAGCCGCCGCCCACGGCAGCCAGCGTGCGCGAGAGCACGGCCAACCGGTAGCGCAAGGCGGACGGGGCCGCAGAAGTCATTTTGTCAGGCACCATGAAAGTGAAAGCCGGAAGACGGAGCCGCGCTGCAGCCGGACCCGGCCGCAGGCAAGCCTCCAATTTATTTGAGAATGATTATCAATTATATGGAGTCTGCGACGGCTGGACAAGTCCGCTTGCTGCACAAAGCGCTCTACTCGCATCACCAGGAGAACGCCGTTCATGCCTGGCCGCACTCATCTGGCGACCATCGCGCGCATGACGGTGGCGAAAAAAAAATCCGGCTTCTCGCAAGAAGCCGGATTTTTATTGATCGACGCAACAGATGAATCAGGCCCGCATCATCAACTGCCGCGATAAGTCGAGTAGGCCCACGGCGACACCACCAGCGGCACGTGATAGTTCTGCGAGGCATCAGCCACGCCGAAGGCAATCACCACTTCATCGACGAAGCGGGGTTCCGGCAAGCTCACGCCCTGTTGCGCAAAATAATCACCGGCGGCAAAGACCAGTTCGTACTTGCCAGGTTGCAGCGCCTCGCCTTCCAGCAGCGGCGCATCGCAGCGGCCATCACTGTTGGTGACGGCGTGCTTGAGCAGCGTCTTGCCGCCCTCGGCGACGGCATAGAGTGCCAGCTTCACGCCCGCGCCGGGCTTGCCCTTGGTGATATCCAGCACGTGCGTGCTCAGTTTGCCCATGTTGCTGTCCTTTCGCTGTGTAATGGATGAGTGAGGATGAGTGATCGTGAGCGCCGATGATATACCGCCGTCCGCCGGCACCTATACGAGTGCGCTTATACCGGCCATCGCTGCAGCGGACATAATGCCTTACCGCGCCGCCCCTGCCAAACCGGAGCCCACATCCAGTGTGCAGACCACGGGCGCGGCATCAGTGCGATATTCACCAAATCATTTATATCAATAAACATCCATCACTGGAGGAGACACCATGCCCATTCCATCCCTGCGCCTGCACGGCACGCTTGCCGGCGTCCTGCTCATGGCGGGCGGCAGCGCCATGGCGGCCGACTGGGCCGACAATTCGATCGGCTACCGTTACGGCACCAAGTTTGCCGAGCCCTTCAATACGCAGGACATCACCAAGAACATCATCAACTTCCAGCATGCCAGCGGTTACAAGTACGGCACCAACTTCCTGAACGTGGACCTGCTGATGTCGGACCGCAAGGATGACAATGCCCAGGAAGCCTACATCACCTATCGCCACACCCTGGACCTCGGCAAGATCAGCGGCAAGGATCTGTCCTTCGGTCCGGCGCGCGGCGTGGGCCTGACCCTGGGCTTTGACTGGAATACCAAGAACGACAACAGCTACGCTTCCAAAAAGCGCATGTGGGTAGTCGGTCCGACCCTGATGATGGATGTGCCCGGCTTCCTGAACGTGAGCGTGCTGGCGCTGTTCGAGAGCAACCAGCCCAAGGGCATCAGCAGCCGCTATACCTACGACACGCACCCGATGCTGAACCTGGCCTGGGGTATCCCGCTGGGGGGCAGCGGATGGGCCTTTGAAGGCTACATGAACTACATCGCTGCCAAGGGCAAGAACGAATTCGGCGGGTCGACCGGTCCCGAGCTCAACTTCGACGGCCAGGTCATGTACGACGTGGGCACGGCCATGGGCCTGGGCAAGAACACCTTCCGCGTGGGCCTGGAATACCAGTACTGGCGCAACAAGTTCGGCAATCCGCACACCGTGCCGGGCTCGCTGGCCAAGACCCCGATGGTGCGCGCCGAATATCACTTCTGATCCGATCGAGCGAGGGGAAGCCGCGCCCTCTGGCGAACCAGGCGATGCTGATTGAAGAAAATCGAGCTTCCCCAGTAAATTTCTTAAACTCAAAAACTCCTGCAAAAAATCGAAATTTGCAGGAGTTCTTTTTTTCTCCCCGCTTCCTATACTCGCCTGGATCCACCCCCGGTGCGCATGCGCGGCCGGCCGGATTTCCCTGACATCTACCCGCCAGCCCTTGCCCGGATGCGTTTCCCGCTTTTTTCACAAAGCTTCATATCGCCCCGTACATCGCTCTTCGCCAGCCAAGAGATTTCGCCACCCTTACTCTTGGAACCTGACATGAGCTTCATCACCAGTCGCAAGCACCCCACTTCACCCCCGTCCGTCCTCTCTCCTGCCGGCTGTCTGTCGGCGGCACTCGCCGGCGCCCTGCTGCTGCCGGCGGCTAGCGCGCAGGCCCAGTCGGGTGGCGCCAAACTGCCTTCGGTACAGGTCGATGCCGTCAAGGAATCGCCCTACAAGGCCGAACAATCCGCCTCCCCCAAGTACAGCCAGCCACTGCTGGACACCCCGCAGACCCTGCAGATCCTCAAGCGCCCGCTGATGGAGCAGCAAGCTGCCACCACCCTCACCGAGGTGCTGCGCAATACGCCCGGCGTGGGAACCTTCTTCCTGGGCGAGAACGGCAGTACCAGTACCGGCGACACGGTCTACATGCGCGGCTTCGATATCTCCAGCGCGATCTTTGTGGACAACGTGCGCGACCTCGGCACGATCTCGCGCGACGTCTTCAATCTCCAACAGGTGGAGGTCCTCAAAGGGGCCGCGGGCACCGACAACGGCCGCGGCGCGCCGACCGGCTCCGTCAACCTGGTCACCAAACAGCCCGAACTGGCCGACGCGGTCACCGCCAGCGGCACCTATGGAAGCTGGAACCAGAAGCGTGCCACCGTCGACTGGAACAAGGTGCTGAACCCGGAACAAGGCCTGGCGCTGCGCCTGAACCTGATGAAACAGCACAGCGGCGTACCCGGACGCCACCAGGTGCACAGCAGCCGCGACGGCTTCGCGCCCTCGCTGGCCTGGGGGCTCAATACGCCGACCCGGATCTTCTTCAACTACGTGCACATGCAGCAGGACAACGCCCCCGATGGCGGCGTGGTGACCATCGGCCTGCCCGGCTACAGCTCGCCGGATCCGAACCGGCCCTTCATTTCGCGGGCACCGAAGGTGAACCCGAGCAATTATTACGGCCACGTCGATGATTACGACCGGGTCAATGCCGACATGTACACCCTGCGGGTGCAACACGATGTCAGTCCCGACCTGAAGCTGGAAAACAGCACCCGCTACGCCCGTACCGACCAGGACTACCGCCTGGCCTCCTTCATCGCCACCGGTACCGACCGCGGCCGGTTCAAGGCAGGCCTGCGCACACCGTCGGCCACGGATCTGGCGACCTGGGAACTGGCGCGCAACATCGTCACCCGGCGCGACCAGGCCAATGAAATCCTCAGCAACCAGACCCACGCCACCGCCCAGTTCAACACCGCCGCGATCCGGCACACCCTGGTCGGCGGACTGGAACTGACGCGCGAGCGCCAGCATGCGCTGGCCTTCACGGTGGACGGTTTCCGTCCACCGGCCAACCTGTACCAGCCGGATCCGCGCTTCAACGAGTCGGAAGTCAACATCCGCACCACGGGCCGCAACAAAGGGCAGATCGATACCCTCTCGCTGTACGTATTGGATACGCTCAAGTTCGACGAGCGCTGGTCACTGAACCTGGGCTTGCGCGCGGACCATTACCGGACCTCCTTCAACGGGATCGCCTCCGGTACCGCCACGGCGTTGAACACCTCGGGCAATTTACCGAGCTGGAAACTGGCGGCTGTCTTCAAGCCCACCGGCTACAGCAGCCTCTACGCCCTGCTGGCGAGTTCCCAGCAGCCGCCGGGCGGCAACAATCTCTCCCTGAGCGCCAGCCGCAGGAATCCATCCAACCCCGACTACGCACCACAAAAGACCCGTACCGCGGAACTCGGCACCAAGTGGGACCTGCTGGATCGCCGCCTGGCGGTCACCGCCGCGCTCTTTCGCACCGATGTACACAATGAGATCGAGCCGGGAACGCTGGCCGATACCTGGTTCCAGGTCGGGGAGAAGCGCACCGCAGGGGTGGAGCTGGGCGTCACCGGCGAGCTCACACGGGACATTTCGCTCACCGCCGGCTACAGCCGCATGAATAGTCGCGTCAACAAGGGCCGCGTGGTCACCGCCAACGGCGAGAACTACCTGGCCTACGCGCCGCGCCAGTCCCTGACCTCGTGGGCCACCTGGCGCGCTGCACCGGGCCTGGCGCTCGGCGGCGGCCTGCGCTACACCGATGGCCTGCTGCGTGGCACCGACAGCAATGCGCTGGGCACGCCCACCAGGACCGATGCCTATTGGCTGGTCGATGCCATGGCCAGCTATGCCATCAACAAGACCGTGGAGCTGCAGTTCAACGTGACCAACCTGTTCAACAAGCAGTACGCCGCCGCGATCAACAAGAGCGGCTACCGCTACACCCCCGGCGGCACACGCGCCGTCTCTCTGACGGGCAACTTCCGCTTCTGATCCCGCAGCCGCGACCGGTGGCGGCGCCCTGCCGCCACCGTTGACGTTCCCTCCCCTCACCATCCCATCCCCAGCCCTCAGGCCATCGCCAGGTACGATGCCCTGAGGCTTCGTATCTTTTGCACAACAAATGAAAAATCCGGAGGATCGCTGCCGACTGCCCGATCTGGCGCGGCTTTGCGCACGATGCCATCAATGTGGGCCAAAACGAACGGCAAAAGGGAATAGAAAATTTTCCAGAATAAGAATCACTTTTATTTGTAGCAAGTCTATAATTGTAAAAATCCCGTAAGAATTCGATACATCACGACAGAAACGGGATACACAAAATTACAATCTCGCCAGCCATCCGGCGGAGCCTGCCCGGTCTCACGAGACCGGGATTGCCCGTACGACTCATAGCCAGCCAAGAGAACCCTCAACACTTTCTCTCGGAACCTTGCCATGAGTTACATCAAGAGCCGCAAGCACGCGCAGCCTGCCTTTGCTTCGACCCGACTGTCGGCCGCCGTTGCCGGCGCCCTGCTGTTGCCGGCCGTGGGCGTGCATGCCCAGACCAGCAGCACCCTGCCCAAGGTCGAAGTGACCGCCACCCAGGAATCGGACTACAAGGCCGACAAGGCCTCCTCGGCCAAATACAGCCAACCGCTGGTGGACACCCCGCAGACCCTGACCGTGATCAAGAAGCAGCTGATCGACCAGCAAGGCGCCACCACGCTGACCGAAGCGCTGCGCAACAGCCCGGGCGTCGGCACTTTCTATCTCGGTGAGAACGGTTCGACCAACACCGGCGACGCCATCTACATGCGCGGCTTCGACAGCTCCAGCGCGATCTTCGTGGACAACGTGCGCGACCTCGGTTCGATCTCGCGCGACATGTTCAATATCCAGCAGGTGGAAGTCT
Organism: Herbaspirillum aquaticum; assembly: GCF_002213425.1. Classification (GTDB taxonomy): domain Bacteria; phylum Pseudomonadota; class Gammaproteobacteria; order Burkholderiales; family Burkholderiaceae_D; genus Herbaspirillum; species Herbaspirillum aquaticum. Next base: position 19,244 of record NZ_NJGV01000034.1, read on the forward strand.
TGAAGGGCCCGGCGGGCACCGACAACGGACGCGGCTCGCCGACCGGCTCGATCAACATGGTCACCAAGCAGGCCGAGATGACGAACTTCTTCAATTCCTCCGCCACCTACGGCAGCTGGAACCAGAAGCGCGGTACCGCCGACTGGAACAAGGTCCTGGATGAAGAGCGCGGCATCGCCATGCGCCTGAACGTGATGAAGCAGGACAGCGGCGTTCCCGGCCGTCACGAAGTCAAGAACGACCGCTGGGGCGTGGCACCCTCGCTGGCCTTTGGCCTGAACAGCCCGACCCGCGTTTTCCTGAACTACCTGCACATCGACCAGGACAACGTGCCCGACGGCGGCGTGCCCACCATCGGCCTGCCCGGCTATACCTCGCCGGATCCGGCACGCCCCTACATCTCGGGCGCACCGCGCGTGTCCTCGAAGAACTTCTACGGCAATGTGAACGATTACGACAAGGTCACGGCCGACATGTTCACCGCCCGCCTGGAGCATGACTTCTCGCAGGACGTGAAGCTGCAGAACACCACCCGCTACGCCAAGACCAGCCAGGATTACTTCCTGACCTCCTTCATGGCCTCGGCTGCCAGCAGCACCCGTGCCGCCGGCTTGGTGACGCCTTCGGCGACCAACCTGTCGAGCTGGACCCTGGCGCGCAACCTGCCTACCCGCAAGGACCAGTCCAACGAGATCCTCACCAACCAGACCAACGTGACGGCCAACCTGAAGAGCGGCAGCCTGCAGCACACCCTGGTGGGCGGCGTCGAGTTCACCCAGGAAAAGCAGCACGCCACGTCCTTCACCGCGACCGGCACCCTGCCGGCAGCCAACCTGTACAACCCGGATCCCAACTTCGGTTCCGGCACCTATTCCATCCGCGCCACCGGCTACAACGATGGCAAGACCGACACCGTCTCGGCCTACCTGTTCGACACCGTCAAGTTCAACGACCAGTGGTCGATCAATGCCGGTATCCGCGAAGACCACTATCGCACCACGTATTACTCCAACGCCGCCGGCACCATCACCAACCTGTCGACCTCGGGCAACCTGTTCAACTGGAAGCTGGCCGCGATCTTCAAGCCGACCGACTACAGCAGCATCTACGCCCTGTACGCGACCTCGCAGCAGCCCCCGGGCGGCAGCAACTTCGCCCTGTCGGCCTCGGCCAACAGCGCGGCCAACAGCAACTACGCCCCGCAAAAGACCAAGACCTCCGAGCTGGGGACCAAGTGGGATCTGCTGAACAAGAAGCTGGCCGTCACTGCCGCCCTGTTCCACACTGAAGTGACCAATGAAGTCGAGCAGGATCCGACCTCGCTGCAATACTTCCAGACCGGCAAGAAGACCGTGCAAGGCGTCGAGCTGGGCGTGACGGGCGATGTGACCAGCAACCTGTCGCTGGCTGCGGGCTACACCTGGATGGATACCAAGGTCAACAGCGGTGCCATCACCACGGCCTCCGGCGAGAACAATCTTGCCTATACGCCCAAGCAGGCCTTCACCTCGTGGGCCACCTATCGCCTGCCCCAGGGCTTTACCGTCGGCGGTGGTGCACGTTACGTCAGTTCGCTGCTGCGCGGCACCGACGGTGCGGTCGGTACGCCCAAGTACGCCAACAGCTACTGGGTCTTCGATGGCATGGTGGGTTACATCGTGAACAAGAACGTTGATCTCCAGCTCAACATCTACAACATTTTCGACAAGGACTACGTAGCGGCCATCAACAAGAGCGGCTATCGTTACACCCCGGGCACGCCGCGTTCGGTGGCGTTGACGGCCAACTTCAAGTTCTGAGTCCGCTCGCGATGATTTGATCTGGCTCAGTCACGTTACGGCCGGCATTGCCTAAAGTAACGGTGCCGACTGAGTCCAGTCATGGATCAGCCAGACTTGACGGCCCCTCCTTCACCGGAGGGGCCTTTTCATTAGCGACAGGAGAATTTCATCATGATGCTGCACATCCCGGAAGTCCTCAGCGCCGACCAGGTGCGCCACATTCGTGCCGAGCTGGACCGCGCCGGCTGGGTCGATGGCCGCGAGACCGTGGGCGACCAGGGAGCGCGCGTCAAGCGCAACCGGCAGTTGCCGGAACATTCGCCGCTGGGTTTCCAGCTGGGCGAGATCATCCTCGAGGCGCTGCGCAGGAATCCCCTCTTCTTTGCCGCGGCCCTGCCCAAGAAGACCATGCCGCCACTGTTCAACAGCTATGAGGGTGGCGAACATTACGGCCTGCACGTGGATGGTTCGGTGCGCAACCTGCCCAATGGCGCGGGCAGCCTGCGCACCGATGTGTCCTCCACGCTGTTCCTGTGTGATCCGGACGAATACGAGGGCGGCGAACTGGTGGTCGTCGATACCTATGGCACCCACGAAGTGAAGCTGCCGGCGGGCGACCTGATCGTCTATCCTTCCACCAGCCTGCACCGGGTGGAACCGGTCACGCGCGGGGCGCGGGTGTGCTCGTTCTTCTGGACCCAGAGCATGATCCGCGACGACTGGAAGCGCAGCATGCTCTTCGAGCTGGACCGCAACATCTACAGCCTGCGCCAGAAGCTGGGAGATAGCGAGGAAGTGGTCGGCTTGACCGGGCACTACCACAACCTGCTGCGGCAGTGGGCGGATGTCTGACGCCACCGAATCGTTTATTTGTTTTATACCGTTTATATTGATTTGAGCATTTCGATGCGCCAAATGGAAAGGCCGTCCGGCATGGCAGCGGACGGCCTTTCTCATGCAAGCCTGCGCGGGATCAGACGAAACGCCCGATCGCACTCATCACCGCCTCCCGCACCGAACCGCTGACCACAAAGTCATGCGCAGCGCGCACGTCATCATGGAACCAGCGATCGCCATCCAGGCAGGCCGGGATCTGGCGGCGGATCTCCGCATAAGCCGCCTGCGTACCCTGCCCCAGCTGGAAGCCTTTGAGCAAGTCTTCGGTCATGGTCAGCGCCTGTGCCGCCAGCAGCATTTCCACGCCGACGATGTATTGCGTGTTCTGCACCACGGTCATGGCCTTGCGGGCGCACCAGGTCGAGTTGGAAATGTGGTCCTCGCTGTTGCCCTTGGAGGGGATGCTGTCGACGCTGCCCGGCATGCAGAGGGTACGGTTCTCCATCACCAGCGAACTCATGGAACACTGCACCACCGGATAGCCGGTGTTGACCCCGCGCACTCCGCTCATGAGGTTGCGCGGCAAGCCCCATGACAGGGTCGGATCGATCAGGCGTGCGATGCGACGTTCACAGATGCTGCCCAGGTCAGTGATCGCCATGGCCAGCAAGTCCATCGCCTGCGCCAGGTACTGGCCGTGGAAGTTGCCACCGGAAATGATTTCGAAACCTTCGCCGTCCTCCTTGCTGAAGATCAGCGGATTGTCGGTGGCGGAGTTGGTTTCCTTCTCGATGATGGTGTCGATGTAGTCCAGCGCATCGAAGACCGGGCCATACACCTGCGGTGCGCAGCGCAGCGAGTACACATCCTGGATGCGCGCGGTGTAAGGGATATCGGTGCGGCGCAATTCATCGGGCAGCTGCACGGCGCGTGCTTCATGCGTGGTACGGGTGGATCCCTTCAACAAAGTACGGATGACTTCGGCCGTCTTGATCTGCCCCGCATGCGGACGGGCCATCTGGATGCGCGGATCGAAGGCCGACATCTCGGCGCGCATCGCTTCCAGGGTCAGCCCCAGCGACAGGCAGGCATCGGTCAGCAGGTTGCGGGCATCGTGCGCAGCGAGGATGGCCACCGCAAGGGAAGCCGTGCAGCCATTGATGAGGGCTGAGGCATCCTTGGCCTTGAGATCAAATTTGACCGGACCGATGCCGGCTTGCTCGATGGCTTGCGTGGCGCGCATGCGCTGGCCTTGATACATCACCTCGGCTTCATCAAACCCGGCGATGGCCGCTGCCAGATACGCCAGCGGTGCCAGGTCGCC
>NZ_NJGV01000035.1 GCF_002213425.1 Herbaspirillum aquaticum
CAGGATCAGGGCAGCGCTGTTCTGCTGCAAGTGAAGTCATGGATGCAGCTTAAATTCTGGCAAACGCTGTCTTGACGGATGGGTCCACTTTACAGACCATGTCTGATTTTGCCCTGTGATACCATCTGGTTAACTTGAGGCAAACAATGCAACCGTTACCGAAAACAATAGCGAATTCCCTGATCCAGGAATTGGTCGAGAAAGTATCTCGGAGCCGATATTTCTTGGAGGAAGATTTTGCGTGGCATCAGATGGTGCGAAAAGCTCGTCCTTTGCAGAGCGAGCGGCGCTATCAGTGGGATGGTGTGATGGGGCTTCTCTACACGTATGTGATGAGATTCGATGAGGCGGAAGCATGTCTTAGAAATAGCCTCGCACTGCATGGCTCCGATGTGCCTGTGCTTAATTTGATGCAAGGCCTCATCGAGGCTGGGAGGTTCGTGAAAGCGCAGGAGCATTTTTCCTCTTATGGGCGGCCGAATCGAGGATCATTTACGATCCTGTTGCCGCTAGCATTGGAGTGTTGTGCATTTAGAGTTCTTAGCTCCTACATTGATGAGGCTGAGAAAATGAATCTCGAGATTCCTGATATTCACACTCCGCTGCGATCAGTTATTAGGCTTTTAGATCAGCATGGCATTTCCGATCAGGATATTGCTGCGCACATGGAGGCCGCAGCTGAAGTGCTCAGAAGGCGCCGTATCAGAGTTGTTCTGAAGCGCTCCCTGGCGGGCAGTGAGCAGGCCCCTGAACTGTTTACGATATGTTTTGTCGCGCCGCTTGAGCCTGCAGAGATTTTTAAAATGAATATCGAACTAGCTGAGCTTGAGGATGAGTTGCAGATCAAGAAGAGTTTAGTTTTCGATGTAGCTTTTGTGCAGGCCAATCAGTCAGATGTCTACACCGATGGTAGTGCTGTCAGTTTTGCTGAAGAAGAATAAAGATGCCGGTAAAGCCAAATGAAAGTCTGGTGGTAGCCCAGAACCTACGAATCGCAGAGGATAATGAAGCTGGTCGCCGTGGAGTGGCTAGCCGTGCCTATTACGCAGCCTTTCATGCAGCTTACTCTTATCATCTGTGCCTCAAGGTTCCAGGTTCGGTAGGGGCAGCGCGCGGGCGGCACGAGCAGTTGCTTGCGCAGCTCGCCATGCCAATGGTTCCGAAAACAGATCCCAATTACGGGATATCTAAAGGACTTGCAAAGTCTCTCCGATTGGCATACGCCCATCGAATTACTGCCGACTACTCACCCGATGAAATTTTTCCTGCTAGCTTTGCGGATGATGCTTTGGGTGCGGCTGTGATTGTTGTTACCGAATCTTTTCGGGCTATAGAACAAGAGCAGAAGCGAACTCGTACCATGGGTTGACCTGGCTTGTTATGGGCTCCGGTAGAGGCATGCGTGGCGCATGTATGCATCTTTTGATGTTATATGATGCAAATATGCAACATTTTTATGTCACCTACTTAATGCGAAACGGTAGATAACGGACAAATCCCGCCCCGTTTTCTAATCTACTATTTACGTTTGATTTTCTGCCCAAGCGTTGTGCATATAAGAATGTGCAGATGAGCTGTCTCAAGTACAGAACGATACCGCTTCTTGCACTCTGGCGTTCTGTCCAGATAAGTCTTGATACGAGCACCAAAGTGGTCCTCGATTTCCAACTCGTTCGCCCCTGCTTCATACATCCTTTTGGCACATAAATTTGCGATTACCTGTGGAAGATCACCGATAGGCTCGCCTCGTTCCGCCGATGACGCGAGCGAAGTGAGCAGAACAAGATAACACTTTGCGATCTGCTCGATGGTTGCGCTCATCATGTTGTTCCAGGCATCGGGAGTCTAGATCCACATACGGCTATCGCATTACTGGTTATGTGATCCCGTCAAAAAAAGCCCCGCGCGAGGCGGGGTAAATTGCCGGTGGAATATCAGCACCGGCAAGGGGATCTGGATGGGTAGTTCCTACCGCGGCAGTCCTGCCGGATGCGGAGTGATATCGATACTGCGTCGTACCGCACCTGCAGCCGCCGCGGTAGCGCGGCTCACGTCATTGCCGCTGAGCTTGAAGATGCCGACGGTCTCCTGCAGGCGGCTAGATTGTTCCTGCAGTGATTGGGCGGCAGCGGCGGCTTCTTCTACCAAGGCTGCGTTCTGCTGGGTCACTTCGTCCATTTGCACGATGGCTTGATTGATCTGCTCGATGCCATCGCTCTGTTCGCCGCTGGCGGCGGTGATTTCAGCGACGACATCGGTGACGCGTTTGACGCTGGCGACCACCTCGTGCATGGTCGCGCCGGCCTGTTCCACCAGTCGACTGCCGCTTTCTACACGCTCGACCGAGGTATCGATCAAAGCTTTGATTTCCTTGGCGGCGGCAGCACTGCGCTGCGCCAAGGTACGCACTTCGGAGGCCACCACGGCAAAGCCGCGTCCCTGTTCTCCAGCTCGTGCTGCTTCTACTGCAGCATTCAGGGCCAGTATATTGGTCTGGAAGGCGATGCCATCGATGACGGTGATGATATCCACGATCTTGCGCGAGGCATCATTGATCTGGCCCATGGTCTGAACAACTTCGCCCACCACGTTGCCTCCTTGCACAGCCACCTGCGAGGCGCTCTCAGCTAGCGTATTGGCCTGACGGGCGTTGTCAGCATTCTGCTTGACGGTGGAAGTCAGTTCCTCCATGGCCGAGGCGGTCTCTTCCAGCGCTCCAGCTTGCTGCTCAGTCCTCGAGGACAGATCAAGGTTGCCCGTGGCGATCTGGCTCGACGCCGTGGCAATCGTGTCGGTACCGATGCGTACCTCGCTGACGATACGATGCAGATTCTCGTTCATGATCTTAAGCGAAGAAAGCAACGCACCCGTTTCATCCCGGGATGTCGCCGCGATCTGCACCGTGAGGTCGCCCGAAGCAACGGCGCTCGCCACTTCAACGGCTTCATTCAGGGGACGGGTGATAGAACGTGTGATTAGCATGGCGCACGCAACCGAGAGCAAAATGGCGACGCTTGAGAGCGCGACCATCAGATTGACGGCATCGGCCGACGCTGCATCACTTTTGGCCACGCTCTTGTCCATTAGCGACACTTGAAAAGCCGTCATCTCCTTCAGTGCGGCGAAGAACTTGTCTTGCGCAGGAATGACTTCCTTGAAGAGGTACTCTGAGGCCTCAGCCTTTTTCTGGAGTCGGATCATTTCGAGCACGTTATCCCGCGGCTTGGCATATTCTGCGCGCGCGTCCCTGATATTCTTAAATAACTCACTGCCCTTCGGCGTATTGATGCGCTTTTCGAGATCAGCCAAGTGCTGTGTCACGTCGCGGGTATTGCTGATAGCGCGCTCGAGGTACTTATCTATCGTTGCCTGGTCAGGGGCAATGATGGCATTGCGAATCGCTCGAGCGGCGGTGTTGACCTTCTCATTGGCCTGGTTGACCAGCGCGACTTTGACGTAGCGATCATTGACGATTTCATCGGTTGCATCGCTGACGGCCCACAGGTTCTTCACACCGATGCCGGCGATCACGCACATCACCAGGATCAGCGTAGCGAAGCACGCGCCAAGTCTCACGCTAATTTTGATATCGGTCATCTTCATAATGCCCCCTTAAATTGCCTCTTCCACGAGGCCTGATTAGCCATTCGCATCTGATTCAGATGCATCGTCGTTGATCATGCAGGGAAACTATAAGACAAAAAAATATTTAATTCACGTTATTTGATTTGTTTGTTGTATTTTGGGTTTTTGCCTCGCAAAATGCTTGGCTAATATGAAACGTTCTAGTGAGGAGATGTGCGGAATGCATTGAAAATGCTGGTTTTTCCACATATTTTTCCATTGCGCCTCGCCAGTTATTTGTCGACGAGGTTTCTAATAGTATCGATCGGCAATGGTTTTTAGTAAGAAAAAGCGGCTGAATATTTGTTTTTAAATATTGAATTTGTTATATTTGTTGCGCGCCCGGGTCGTGATCCGAAGCCTAGTTTGATACGAAGACGCGTGCTATTTGTGAGGTTGTCTAAACGGTAAATGCGATTGGGAATGGCTGCTTTGCAAATCCAACGTGCGTCACCATGCTTTGGTGATGAGGAATGCATCCGCTCCAGATTGTCTTCGGGGGCGTTAGTTCAGCCAGAAGCGGACGTTCAGAAAAATTATTCAGGTAATTCTGAAAGGTAGATAACGGACAAATCCCGCCCCCGCAACCAAATGCTTTAAGGCGAAAGCCTTGCAGATAAAGGCCTCTAACGTGACAGCGTTAGAGGCCTTTTGCTTTTGCGTAACCTTGTTCAGCCGTTGACCACGCGCAAGATCGTCATCCCCTTCTGCGTGAGCTCGACCTTGTTGGCCTGGTCGACCAGGCGCTCGACCGTTCCAGTCGCATAGAGCTCGGGCATGCTCTTGCTGGCATGGCCCAGCAATAGTGCCCGGTCTTCCTCGGAGACGCCGGCGGCGCGCAGGCGGGTGCCATACGTGTGCCGCAGGTCATGCACGCGCACTTGCGGCCCAGCTTGCCGAAGCGCTGCTCCCCATCCCACTGCAGGCCGCATGTGGCATCGTCCCGAATGCCCGCGTTGATTGCGAACTGCGCCCTGCGCTACAGGTGATGTGCCAACTGGATGAGCTGGCGCGAGTTCTTCTTTTCCAGCATTTCGATCAGTGGTGCCGACGCCAGCCACGGCGTACCACCATCGTTGCGCCAGAAGCGGGCCGCCCGAGTCAGGATATCCGGCACCACCTTCAGCCTGTAGTGCACCGTCGCCGGGTTGTGGTTCGCGGAATCCCCATGGCGGATGACGCGCGGCCGGATATTCATTGGCGACTCTCCTGCATCAGCGCTGTCGTCATCACGCCCACCTAGTACTACGGGCATCTCTGCCGATGAGTATCCGTGCTTGATGGCGCTGGCTGATGAGGAAATCGATAATTTGCGAAAAGCTCTCTGACCATAAGAATTGCCATATACTCACAAAAATTTACAAGAAAGGCTGGGAATGAATCCAATCGCATCAATCAAGGCTCGCGTAGGTTATTTCATAGACAAACGTCGGGTGGTGGAAACGCCCGGTGGGAAGCAGAGAGAGTTTCTTGATAAGGCTTTCTCTGTTTTTTATCCCTCGTCATGGAATTATTGGTCTCACCCGAATCTGACCTACAGTGCTGCGAATGGATTCCCGTCGCAAATTTTGGCGCTTTCGTCGACCATTTTGGCAGAAGCGGATCAAGTGCCTGTGGCCGCTCCGGAGTTCGGTCAAGGAGTAGACGACAGCAAGCTTGGCATTCTGCTGGATGAACATGGGTCTGATAAATACAATCACGACTACACGAAAGTCTACGCGCGCCTGTTTCATGAGATGGGTCAAGGCGCTGCGCTATCGATTCTTGAGGTCGGTCTTGGCACCAACGATCCAGACTTCATTTCATCGATGACGGCCGCAGGAAAACCAGGGGCATCTGTGCGCGCCTTTAGGGACTACCTGCCCAATGCCTCCGTGTATGGTGCGGACCTCGACGATAAGATCCTGTTCTCGGAAGATCGGATCAAAACTTCCAGAGTGGACCAGACGGATCCGATCAGCTTTGAAAAAATGTGGGATAACTTCGGACGTCCTGCTCTTGACCTGGTTATTGACGATGGGCTCCATTCCACGGAGGCCAATATCAATACATTCCACTTCGCCACCAAGGCACTCAAGTCCGGCGGCTATATGGTTGTAGAGGATATCCCGGAGCGCACGATTCCCGTCTGGCAGTTGTTGAGCCGAATCTTGGGAGATAAAAAAGGAACGCTGGTCAAGGCAAATTACGCATATATGTACGTGTGGAAAAAGCCGTGAAGTAACTCAAAAACAAGCCGCCCAGTGCGGCTTTTTTTCTGCCCGCCCAGCGCGGGCTTTTTCATTTTGGGCTCAATGTCAGAACCAACAACCAGCGCGGTAACGGGATGCGCTGCTTCAAGAGCCGCAGGTAGACACATGGATATGCAGCCTGCCTGGGTGAGGCAGCAGTGGGCAGAAAGCCATCGAATCAAACGGCTGTTGGCGAGCATTGGGATGTGATGCGCCCCGCAGGTTCGTTCGCCGCCGCATTTTTTGCGGTGATTGTTTCAATTGTCGTTGGCGTTGCTGCTTATCACTATCTGGAGGCGCCCATGCTCAATGCCTGCAGAGCCTGGTTGCGCCGGGGACGCGGAGATGACTCCAGCAATGCAGAAACGCGGGTAGCGCGCTGACCTCATGCATTGGCAAACTGCGAGAATCTTTAACGTCTTCTCTCCCAGGCCCTGTCTACGGCTATCATCGCGGACCGAGATTTTCAATGCGTACCTGCGCGGGCAGTAACCTCCTGATGCCGTCGGCTCACTGCTTCGAGGAAGCTTCGACAAGCTCATCAATTCATCGATTCATCTTTGCCTGGCAGCACGGGCGCACGCCGTCCAGGGTTTTTTTCGCTCCAAGCGTTGCCTGCTCCGCAAGCAGTCTGTCGATGCTTGTCCTATCGTGCAATCCGGCGCGGGGTGGACAGTGCCGCATCAGTGTAGTTCAATCGATTTATGCCAGGTCAAACGGGCGTGCTACGGCTGAGCTTTACTCCCGCTTGCTTTTCTTTCCGTGCACTAAAAGCGGATTATTGCCAACAAAAAACAAATTCGCCCGCTTCCATACGGAATTTGCCTTTATACTTTTTAGCCTTTGCTTAACAAGAGGCTACTATCCATTACTTACGTATCGCGCTCGCACGCAGAGTAGTGTTGAGGAATGCTGCGTTCAATTATGGCGGCATCATTTGGCGAGCCGGCCTGAGCATTCTGCTGATACCGCTCTACGTGCGTTACCTGCCGGACGGGCAGTGGGGCATGGTCGCTTTTTGCATGGCTCTTCAGGGCGTGTTGACATTGTTTGACGCCGGGCTTGCTCTGATCCTTCCCAGAGATATTGCACGTGCCGGTGCTTCGAAGACGTGTCTGACTTTGATCTTCGCGAAGTTTTCGCGTCTCTATTTTTGCCTGGCAGCGTTCGCGCTTTGTATGGGGCAGTTGCTTGTTCCCTGGCTTGCGGCGCATTGGTTGAAAGTGGGAAATATCGCGCCGGTAGATCTGTCACTGGCGCTGAGACTGGCTTTCGTATTGTTCTTTTTTTAGTTCTGGAATACCGTTCACCTCGGTTATTGGAACGGCTTGCAAGAACAGCACCGCTCCAATATAAGCCAGATCATCTTCGCCAGCCTCAAACATGGCGGCGCCTTTCTGCTGGTGATTTTCTGGTCCCCCAGCGCAGAGTCTTACCTGATTGCCTTCTCCGCTGTCGCCGCAATTGAATGGTTCATCAATCGCTGGGTGATATTCGCTGGCCTGAGCAAAGGGTCGCTCAAGATATCCTTGGCGGAACTCTATGCGACCGCACGATCGACTGCGACACTTTCCATTGGCGTGCTGTTGGGAATTCTGGTGTCGCAGCTGGACAAGCTGCTTTTGCCCGGTATGGTGCCCATTAGCGACTACGGGCGCTACGCTGCGGTGGCTGGATTGGGACTGGCTTTTCTGCAATTCCAATCACCAGTGCTCAATGCACTTTATCCCCGTATTGCAACCGAACTACCCGCAGGAGAACACAAGTCTTTGCGCACGTTGGTTGTCGCAATCATCGTCACGAATGTATTACCCTGTTTGGTGGCGGCCGCTGGTGCCGAATGGCTGTTGCGGCTGTGGATCAAGGATCCCGCCATCGTGGCCGCAGGAACTATCCCATTGCAGTTGATACTGCTCTCCATCGCAGTCAACGCGGCATACCAGATCTTTTACCAGCAGATACTGGTGCTGGGAGACGGCCGCTATGTCATGTGGATCAACGCCTTCAATGTCATTGGCGTTGCGACGTTCATTGCATTGACGGCACCGCGCCTGGGCATCATCGCAGGTGGTGCCAGCTGGTTGTTCGGCGCGACCTTACAATTGATCGCTGGGATGACATGGGTCTTCATCCGCAAGCCCCGCATGATGGCTGCCATCGCAAACAACTAACATAGTCGAAACGAATGTCCTTCCCGGAACGAAAGTTTGACCAAATTTACTGGCCCACCATCGGCGTATATCTTGTCGCCGGCGTCGCTGCGGCTCTGTTTATCCAGCTCAATTTCCCGAAAGCCCTGCGCTTGGGCCTTGCGGTTACCGATGTTTCTGCATTGGCGCATTCTCTCAGTGAGGTCTACGACCTGAAGACATTCCTGTACATCAAGCGCTACGACCTGGGCGGATTGATGCTGTTATATGCCCCTGCGTATCGCATCAGCCCCTCTTTCTATCCCACCATCAATGCGCTGCTTTTTGCTGGTGCCGCATTGGTCTACAAGCGTCTGATCGTCGATCAGCTTCCGGATACCACAAGTCAAGCCACGGCCATTATTGGGCTTCTCGGCAATCCGTTCTTTCTGCTCAATATGCCTGGCCCCAACAAGGAACTGCCGCTTCTTTTGTTGACCTTGCTGCTGGCATTGCTTCTCGTGGAAAAAGCCACTGGCTGGATATGGAAAAGTGCGCTGGTTGCCATTGCCGCTTTCTTCTTCCGAGACGGCTACGGTGCGCTGCTACTGATGTTCGTTGCCGTGTATTACGTGGTGCAACGGTGGTCGCCACCGGCCTCCATGGGTTGGAGGATGGCAGCGATTTGCCTGGCGATCTCGTTAGGAGTGTCTATCTTCGCGCACGCGCTCGCACCATGGCTGCCGTTCGTGCAACGCAACCTGCATTTTGCTGACCATCTTTCTCCAGATATCGCGGCCGCTGGAGATCATGGCGCTTGGGCTCTGCTCAAGAGCACATTCGTGCCGGTGCAGTGGATGAGGCATCTGGTATTGAACGCGAGCAGTCTGATTCTATTTCCTGCTTTGAGTCACGAGAATGGCTCGGTGTACTGGATCGGCGTGAGTTATGCCATCTTCGGTCACCTGAATCTGGTAGCCTTCCTCTTTGTTGTTTTCACGCTGGGCGCAACTATTCGTCGGCGTCTGAGGCCGGAGCAACAAGCGATGACTTTTGAGCGAACCGAAACACTATCGGCGATGTGGTTGGCTCTGTTCCTGCTGATGACGGCATCCTCCTACACGCAGCCACGATATCAAATGACGATCCTGCCCCTCGGTTTGGCGGGACTTTCGCTTCGATCTACCCCGGCGCGCTGGGCTTTTTTCGGGCTTCCTGCGGTCTTTGCAGCTGGTTTCCTCGCCTGGCGCAATGCGCATGGAATGTCGCCCGCTTCGGTACCCTTCGACGTGTTCCCTGTAAATCCGTATATCGTCCGCTGAAGCCTGCCAAGCCGGATCCCTGCAGAGCCGGCAAATGCATGCGGAGTTCGGGCGGCCAGCAACCCTTTGCGGCCGATCCCGTCATTGCCGCATTGGAGGCGCTCATTCTCTTCGTGATAGCATCCACCACATTCATTCACCCCAACAGAGAGACGCCCATGTCCGAGCAGGAACAAGACCCCTGGATCACCCGCGCCGAAGAACTGAAGACGCAGATGGAATCGCTGCTGGTCGCCCAGCTGGAAGAATATGAAAAGATGACCGCCAAGCTCGAACAGTGGAAGCAGAATCCCGGCGGCTCCTGGCTCACCGAAGCGGACTACCAGCCCTGGCAGGAAGCCCTCAAGAAACTGGAAGCAGCGCAGCGCGAGTTCGATGGCCACATCAGCACGCGTGTGAAGAAATAAGCATCAGCCCGCGCCTGCTGCGCGAGCAAAAAAATATCGCCGTGACCTTTCAAGATCACGGCGATTTTTTTCATGGGTATGCGCAACGGCTAATCGTCTCCGCCAGCCTTCGTTCTGTCCGCTCCCGCATTGTCCTTGCCGGCAGACGCAGGGGATGCACGTCGGCGCCTCCGCTTGCTCCAGCGCCGCGCACGATCCACCACCATCTCCATGTATTGCTGCGCCGTCTCGGGCTTGAGCAGGTATTCCACGGCACCGGCGTCGATCAGTGCCGGCATCTCCGGCGGATAATCACTGTCCGCAAATACGACGATGGGCACTGAACGGGTATCGCGGCCGGCCTTCATGGCCAGGATGAAATCCAGTCCATTGTTTTCCATCATGCCGGGATCCAGGAAGATCATGCCCGGCATCTGCGTCTCCCCATCCTGGCGGCGTGGCAGCAGGCGCTCGATGGCGGCGTCGGCCTCGTCATACCACTGCAAAACACAGTGAAAATTCTGGCGCCACAGCGCAAAGCGCGCCAGTTCCACCGCTTCGCCGTTCGACTCAATCATCAGTATGATCGGCGGCTTCATGGTCTTGTCCTTCTCTTGTAGTGACCCTGATCACCATTCCTGTGCCGCGGGAATCCATGCTGGCCTCTGCGGGCGCTTCTCCTGGCACAAAACTTCAACTGCAGTCTGACAAAAATGGGTGGAAACTCATAGCAGGATTTTCCTGATAGGGGACGGTTCGACGTTTTTACGCAAGCGTTTGCCCCTTTTCAAGTGGCATTGAGGGTAAATTGCCGTCCCTCGGGTAGCGGGGCTTGGCCGTCAACATCCTTCGTCCACGCAACCGGGCGATGCATTGCGGTGTAAGCTAAGGCCTTCTTGTGCGCGGTTGCCCCATCCTTGCTGAATATCATTCCCATTTGGTGAGAGGGGTGCAGCCGAAGCAAACGGCTGTAGCCGCGCCGCAATGGACCAGCCGGCTGGCATCCCAGCAGGCACCGGCCGTGGCACGCGGCTTGCTGCACTTCTGAGGGAACACGCAAGCCATACGTCCTGTTGACGGCTGGCCCGCGTTCCGGATTTGAACAGGCAAACCATCATCATGAATGCATCACTGAACGCAGCCGCCGTGGAACCGACCCCGGCGACGCTGGATATCCTCAAGACCCTCATCGGTTTCAACACCATCAGCCGCGAATCCAACCTGGGCCTCGTCGAATGGGTGCGCGACTACCTTGAGCGCCACGGCGCCACCACGCGCCTGACCTACGACGCCGAGCGGCGCAAGGCCAATCTCTTCGCCACCCTCGGGGATGCCGGCCCTGGCCGCTACGGCACGGTCTTCTCGGGCCACACCGATGTGGTGCCCGTCAAAGGCCAGAACTGGGACACCGACCCCTTCGTCGCCCAGGTGGCCGATGGCAAATTGTTCGGTCGCGGTGCTTGCGACATGAAGGGTTTCATCGCGGTCTGCCTGGCGCGGCTGCCTTTCATCGCACAGGACCGCTTGCATACGCCGCTGCACTTTTCTTTCTCGTATGATGAAGAAGTCGGCTGCCTGGGCGTGCGCGAACTGCTGGCCGACCTGCAGCAGAACGACATCAAGCCCACCGGCGTCATCATCGGCGAGCCCACCATGATGCAGCCCGTGATCGCGCACAAGGGCAAGCGCTCCTATCGTTGTTCGGTGCATGGCCATGCGGCGCATTCTTCGTGTCCGCACCTGGGCATCAACAGCATCGACTACGCCGCCATGATGCAGCTGAAGATCCGCGAGATCGCCTTGCGCGTGCGACATTCCGAAGTGCAGGACTACGACTTCGATGTGCCGTATTCCTCCATCGTCACCACGCTCTCCAACGGCGGCAATGCCCCCAACATCATCCCGGACAAGGCCGAGTTCGTCTTCGAGCATCGCTTCCTGCCGGGCATCGATCCGGCCGAGGTCTTCGAGGAGGTGAAGCGTTATGCAGAACAGGAAGTGCTGCCGCAAATGCAGATCGAAGGCGCGCAAGGGCGCATCGAATTCGAGACCCTCACCGCCTATCCCGGCATGAGCACGGCAGCCGATGATCCGCTGGTGACGTCGGCATTGCGTATCCTGGGCAGTGAACGCGCACGCAAGGTTGGCTTCGGCACCGAAGGCGGTTTGTTCGGCCAGGCCGGCATGCCGGCAGTGATTTGCGGGCCGGGCGACATCGTCCATGCGCACAAGCCCAACGAGTTCGTGACCCTGGAGCAACTGGCCCGATGTGAAAGTTTCTTCGACAACTTCATCGCTTCGGCGCATCTGAAGGCAGCTTGACTCCCAAGGTTGCAGCCCCCGGATGAACAAAGGCGCTTGCCCGTGAGGGGCAAGCGCCTTTTTGCCGGAGCGGGGGGAGGGATCAGGCAGGAGCGCGCACGCGCTTGTCCAGCGAGGCCGACAGGGCGACCGTGGCCAATCCCAGCAGCGCGAAGAACGAGCCGATCAGCGGCAGGTCGGTCAGCGGCAGGCCAGCCGAGATCGCCAGTCCGCCGACCCACGCGCCGGTGGCATTGCCCAGGTTGAAGGCACCCTGGTTGAGGGTCGAGGCGAGGTTGGGCGCGCCGCGCGCAGTATCGAGCACGCGGATCTGTGCGCCCGGCACCACCGCAAAGGCGAACGCACCCCAAGCGAACATGGTCACCAGCGTCGGCCACTTGTAGTGGCTGGTGAAGGAGAACAGCCCCAGCACGACGGCGATGCACAGGAACACGCCGCACATGACCGGCATCAGCTTCCAATCCGCCAGCTTGCCGCCGACCAGTCCGCCGACCGTGATGCCGGCACCGAAGAGCAGCAGCACCCAGCTCTCTTGCTGGGTGCTGAAGCCGGTCACGTCCAGCAGGATGTAGGCGATGTAGGTGATCACGCTGAACATGCTGATCGAGGCCAGTGTCGAGGTCAGCAGCGAGAGCTGTACACGGGTATCGATGATGGACCGGAACTCCTGGAAGATATCGCCCATCTGCATGGGGATCTTCTTGGGCAGCATGGTCCACAGCATGATGGCGGCCAGCACGCCGATACCGGTCACCACGCCGAAGGTGGAGCGCCATCCGGCGGCATGGCCGAAGGCGGTGCCCAGGGGCACGCCGAGGATGTTGGCCACGGTCAGTCCGGTGAACATCAGCGCCACCGCTTGCGCGCGCTTTTGCGGCGCGACCAGTTCGGCCGCCACGACCGAACCGATGCCGAAGAAGGCCGCATGGCAGAAAGCGGTGACAACGCGTGCCACCATCAGGAAGACATAATTGGGGGCCACCGCGCACAGCACATTGCCCAGGATGAACAGGCACATCAGTCCCACCAGGGCCTGCTTGCGCGGCCACTTGGCGGTGAGGATGGCGAGGATGGGGGCACCTGCGGCCACGCCCAGGGCATAGCCCGAGACCAGCATGCCGGCTGCCGGCGCGCTCACGTCCAGATCGCGCGCGACGTCGGGCAGCAAGCCCATGATGACGAATTCAGTGGTACCGATGCCAAAGGCGGCAACGGCGAGGGCAAACAGGGGCCAGTTCATGCGCAGTCCAGGTGGAGGGTGGAGGGGAGGCTGCGCGGTCAGGCAAGACCGCGCAAAGCCGCCAGTTTACCGCCGGACGCAATCGGCTGCAGGACTCAGGCCGGGTCCGCCGCCAGCGGACGGCCGAACCAGCTCTTCAGGAACGACATCAGCGCCCCGTAGGCCGGCAGGAAGAACAGCAGGCTGATGGCGATCTTGAAGCCGTAGTCGACCAGCGCAATCTCCACCCAGTGCGTGGCCATGAAAGGATCGCTGCTGCGCCAGAAGGCGATGGAGAAGAAGGCCAGGGTGTCGCTGGCATTGCCGAAGATCATCGATACCGAGGGCGCCAGCCACCAGTGGCGCGCAGCGCGCAGGCGATTGAAGACCTGCACGTCCAGCACCTGCCCCAGCACATAGGCCATGAAGCTGGCCGCCGCGATGCGCGCCACGAAGACATTGAAATGCGCCAGCGCGCCAAAGCCCTGCCACTGCCCCATGTAGAACAGCGCCGAGACGGCGTAGGAGATGAACAGGGCCGGCAGCATCACCGCGAAGATGATGCGGCGGGCCAGCGGCGCGCCGAAGAAACGTACCGTCAGGTCGGTGGCCAGGAAGATGAAGGGGAAGCTGAAAGCACCCCAGGTGGTATGCAGTCCGAAAATGGACACCGGCAATTGCACCAGGTAATTGCTGGAGGTGATCACCAGCAGGTGGAACAGCGAAAGCCAGGCCAGCAGCGCGGCATGGCGGCGCAGGTCGAGAGTGGTCATATGAACCTTTTTGATGAATGGGGGCGAGGGAACCCATGAACATATCCAGCCGCAGGGAAGACGGTCGCAGCGGCCGGCGAGAGGGGCAGCATTTTAACATAGGCCGGCCCTGCAGCCTGTTCGGGCGGCGGAACCGGCGTTCGATGGAGCGGGCCGTTGAGGTACACTCTTGCGCTTTTGGGCAGGCGCAATGAAGAGCAAGAACGCAACCCTGGTCGGATTGAGCGCGGTGGTACTGTGGAGTGCCATCGTGGGCCTGATCCGTGGCGTGAGCGAGCATCTCGGAGCCACCGGCGGGGCGGCGGCCATTTACACGGTGGCTTCGCTGATCCTGCTGGTGTCGGTGGGATTCCCGCGCCTGGCGAGTTTCCCGCGCAGGTATCTGCTATGGGGCAGCGTGCTGTTCGTGGCTTATGAATTGTGCCTGTCGCTCTCGATCGGTTATGCCCATACCGGCCGCCAGGCCATCGAAGTCGGCATGGTCAATTACCTCTGGCCGACCTTCACCCTGGTGGCGGCCATCCTCTTCGGAGGCCAGCGCGCCACGCTGCTGGTGGTGCCAGGCTTCATCCTTTCCATGCTGGGCATCTGCTGGGTGCTCGGGGGCGACCAGGGGCTGGATCCTTCCGGCATGCTGGCCAATATCCGTGACAATCCGCTGAGCTACGGCCTGGCCTTCATCGGGGCCTTGATCTGGGCGGCCTACTGCACCGTGACTACCCGCATCGCCCAAGGCCAGAACGGGGTGACGCCTTTCTTCATGCTGGTGGCATTGGCATTGTGGGTGAAGGTGCTGCTGGGCGGGCATGTGGCTGAACTATCCTTCAGTGTGCCCGCACTGGTCTACCTGGTGCTGGCTGCGGCGGCGATGGGGCTGGGCTATGCGGCCTGGAACGTGGGCATCCTGCATGGCAATGTGACAGTGCTGGCCGGTGCCTCGTATTTCATCCCGGTCTTTTCTTCGGCCTTGTCGGCCTTGCTGCTACGTGCGCCGCTGCCCACCTCGTTCTGGGTGGGCGCTGCGCTGGTGTGCGCCGGGTCGATCCTGTGCTGGCGGGCTACCCGCAGCCTGGATTTGTCAAAAGAACCTGCAGCGCGGGCGGCACGTCCCGAAGGCCCACCTCAGAACCAATAGATCACGCTGTTGCGCCTCCAGCACCGGCAGCCGGCCATTACAGTGCTTGGTGACAATCTTCCCGTGAAATATAATGCGTCGGCTCTTGCTTGTTACTTTGATCATGTTGCCGGTGAATCCGGTATCTCTTCAATAAGGTGGAATTTGTGCAGATCGTGATTCCGATGTCAGGTTTTGGCGAGCGTTTTCGCCGAGCTGGTTATGCCGTGCCCAAACCACTGATTGAAATAGACGGGAAACCAATCATCGCGCATGTCCTTGACATGTTTCCAGGCGAAGCCGACGTCATCTTTGTTTGCAATCAAGAGCACCTCGACGAGCCGAGCTACCGAATGGCCGAGATTCTGGCAAGCTATTGTCCGGGCGGACGTGTGGTGGGCATTCCCCCGCACAAACTGGGACCTGTCAATGCCGTTCTTCAGGTGACCGATCTACTCGATCTGAGTGCGCCGGTGGTAGTCAACTACTGTGATTTCACGTGCTACTGGGATTGGGCCCACTTCAAGGACTTCGTGCGTCTGTCTGATTGCGCCGGCGCTATTCCGGCCTACAAGGGGTTTCATCCGCATTCGCTGGGCAGCACGAATTACGCCTATATGCGTGAGCATCATGGCTGGGTCCAGGCGATACAGGAAAAGCAACCCTACACGGATAACAGGATGGAGGAGTATGCTTCCAGTGGGACCTATTATTTCGCCTCAGCCCAGTTGATGCACGATGCGCTGCGCAACGCGATGGCGCAGGATCTCCACGTTGGCGGCGAATTCTACGTTAGTCTGGCTTATCGGCCGTTACTGGCCGAAGGCAAAAAAGTCGCCGTTTATCCCTTGCAGCATTTCATGCAATGGGGAACCCCGGAAGATGTCCGGGAATATAGGGTTTGGTCATCGGCTTTCCGTCAGTTGGCTACACCAATGCCTGCTCCGGCGCGGCCCGTGGGGAGCGTGATTGTCCCTATGGCAGGCCTGGGTCAGCGGTTTTTCAATGAGGGATACGAAGTTACCAAGCCGCTGATACAGGTGTCAGGGGCCTCCATGGTGTTGCAAGCTACGCATGATCTGCCTTCCGCCGAACGGTATGTTTTCGTTCTCCGGTCCGACATGCCAGGCCATCAGGCGGTGTCTGCCGAACTGAAAAAGACTTATCCCTCTGCACTCATCGAGACGATCTCAGGTGTAACCGAAGGACAGGCATGTACTGCCCTGATTGGCCTGGATGCCCTGCAGGCCGATATCGGCACGATCGAAGGACCGGTGACGGTCGGCACCTGCGACAACGGTGCACTCTATGATGCCAGGGCTTACGAACAGTTACTGGATGATCAAGAGGTTGATGTCATCGTATGGGGCGTGCGAGCTTATCCGAACGCAATTCGCCATCCGCACATGTTTGGCTGGATCGATGAGGACCAAGGGAAAGTTCGAGTAATCTCGGTCAAGAAGCCGTTAGCTGATCCCGCTGCCGACCCTATCGTGCTGGGCGCATTCACGTTCCGGCGTGCCGAGGATTTTCGCGCCGTCGTGCAGCGATTGATTGCCCGGGACGGCCGTATCAATGGCGAGTTTTACATCGACTCCTGCATCAACGATGCGATTGAGATGGGGCTGTCTTGCCGTCTGTTCGAGGTCGATAGTTATTTGTGCTGGGGGACACCAAACGACCTCCGCACCTTCGAATATTGGCAGTCATGTTTCCATAAATGGGCGTCTCATCCTTATCGGATAGAGCTTGATGCCCGAGTTCCGCCTGAGAAGGTGCAAGTGCTTCGCCAGCGTTGCCAGGCGTTCCTGCCCACGCTGCCTGATTCTCATCAGGTTCAATCGTGAGCAAGGATATCTGTCGTTTTTTATTGGCAGGTGTCCTTTCCAATGTCGTCAACTTTGTTTGCTACCAGTTCCTTCATTCGCTGGGAGTGTCTTTGTTTCTGGCATCTGCAGTCGCTTATGTCGCGGGATTGTGGGCCTCATATCATCTGGGCCGTGTGTGGGTTTTCGGTGTCAGGTTCGCGATGACGCGACAAAACAAGATCAGATTCCTGCTGGTGTATGCCATTGGCGGATTGGGGATGAGTCTGATTGTCGAGGTTGCGGCAAATATCCTTGGGTGGGACAACAAGCTATGTTGGTTATTGGGCGCCGCTTTCGCTGCGATCAACAACTTCATCGGCCAAAAAAAATTTGTATTCAATGAGATGGGGAAATAAATGGCAACGCAGTTCGGCTTTCTCTCAAAACTCGAGTTCTTGCAAGATTGGGCATCAGTCCTGCTTGCGGGTCTCAATCCCGCCATCATCCACAATCTGGAGAAGTATCACGTCTTGAAGAAGGTGCATTATCTTTCTTCCGTCGAAGACGTCTCCGGCGACTACCTGGAGTTCGGAGTGTTTACCGGCAGTTCGTTTTGCCACTCCATCCGATGCTGTCGAAAACTGGCGTATCTGAACAAGAAAAACCTGAATACCAAGTTCTATGGGTTTGACTCGTTTTCAGGTTTCGGCACTTTATCTGACGACGATAAACATCCTTTCTACACGGATGAGAATTTTGAGACCAGTTTGAAAGCGGTCGAGCAGCGCGCAAAGCGTGCAGCAAAGAATGACATCGAGTTCAAGCTGGTCCCCGGATTCTTCAATGAATCACTGAAGGGTGGTGCGCTTGAATTTGGAATCGAAAGATCGCGCATTATTTTCATCGATAGCGATACGTATTCCAGTGCCAACGACGCACTGACCTTCTGCGCTCCTACCGTTCAGGAAGGCACGTTCATCGTATTGGATGATTATTTTTCCTATCGTGGGAGCGAGTCCCGTGGTGTCGCGCGAGCTTTTAATGAGTTTGTCGCACAATGCAATATCAAGGTACGTCAGGTCTTTAGCTATGGCATGGGCGGCGTGGTCTACATTGTTTCAGAGAAGAAGCAATGAAGTTTTCGCTGATCATTCCTTGCTACAACGAAGCGAAAAATCTTCCCTTGTTATTGGAACGGTGCAAGATGCTGGGCGCCAATGGAAAGGGAGAAATTATCCTGGTTGACAATGGATCGACGGACGAAACTCCACAGCTCTTGCAGCAGCTGCTTCCCCAGTATCCCGGGTGCCGATCGGTGCGTGTGGAGCAGAATCAGGGCTATGGCTTCGGTATCGTGTCGGGGTTGCGTAGCGCCAAGGGCGATGTACTTGCCTGGACGCACGCCGATATGCAGACTGACCCCCAGGATTTGCTGAAGGGACTTCCATTTTTCGATACCCATGGCGATGATGTGTTCGTAAAAGGTCGCCGTTACGGGCGGCCGCTGTCGGACGTTTTTTTTACCGTCGGCATGAGTCTGTTCGAGAGTCTGTTGATGGCGCGTCCGATGTGGGATATTAACGCTCAACCGACGATGTTCTCGCGCAAGTTCTTTGAGAGCTGGCAGACGCCCCCGAACGATTTTTCCCTTGATCTCTACGCATATTATTTGGCTCGCAGGCAAAATCTTGTCGTTCATCGTTTCCCCGTGAAATTTGGCGAGAGGGCATTTGGCATGTCGCATTGGAATGTCGACTGGAAAGCGAAGTGGCGGTTTATCCGCCGAACTGTGGCGTTCAGTCTCCAATTAAGAAAGAAGGTCTAGTCATGAAGATCATCAGCCATCGCCGCAACCTGATTGAACAATTGCAGCAGACCGACCCAAGATATGGTGTGGAGGTCGATATTCGGAGCCGATGTGATGCGCTCATCATTCATCACGATCCATTCGTTGAGGGCCCGTTGTTCGAGGAGTGGCTACAAGCTTATCGCCATGGCACCCTGATTCTCAATGTGAAAGAAGAGGGGTTGGAGGAGCGACTGCTGGCATTGATGGCTGCATATGGGATTACCGATTTTTTCTTTCTCGATCAATCATTCCCGTTCCTCGTCAAGAGCGTCAGGGCTGGCGAGCGCCGTTGTGCGGTGCGGGTCTCCGAATTCGAATCGATTGAAACTGCCCTGTCCCTGGCCGGGAAGGTGGACTGGGTCTGGGTCGATTGCTTTACTCGTTTCCCCTTGGATGCAGCGGCTGCCAGTCGTCTGCACAATGCCGGCTTCAAGCTCTGCCTGGTCTCACCGGAATTGCAGGGGCGCGATGCCGAAACTGGAATCGCTCAATTGCGCCTGCTGCTTGAGGAGGCGCACATCGAGGCAGATGCCGTCTGCACGAAACGCCCCGATCTTTGGGAACATTGAACGACCGCGCAATGAAAAAGTTATGTCTGCACCCGCTGTTTTCAGTGGGCCTGATGATTCGCCTGCTGCTCATCGCAAGCATGATGCCTGTCGCTGCGGGTGACTGGTATGTGCCGTTTCTCGACGTGAGCGTGTCCTCGTTCGTGCTTGATCCGTGGTCAACTTGGATTTCCAGCGGTGGTACGCCAGTGGCTTTCCCCTATGGTTTTGCCATGTGGCTGATGTTTCTGCCATTGACGCTGGTGGCTAAATTGCTGGGAACGTCGCTGCAATACGGCTATGCCCTCACGCTGCTGGGAGTGGACGTGGGCTTGCTCTACGTGCTCCATCGACTATTGCCAGGACGCCGACGATTGCTGTTGATCGCATATTGGCTTTCGCCGTTCGTTATTGTCGCAAGCTATGTGCTGGGAATGAACGACCTGGTGCCCGCGCTGCTTCTTGCCTGGTCGATGTGGAATGTGCGCAAGGTCAGGCTGGGTGTCGCAGGGTTCTTGCTGGTGGCCGCCATCTCAGCCAAATTGAGTATGGTGGTCGCATTTCCTTTCTACGTCATCTACTTCTTCAATAACAAGTCCCTACGGCAATATGTCGTGAGGTTCATGGCGGGATGCTTGGCCTGTGCTGCCATCTTCCTTGTTCCATTCGCGTTTTCGGTCTCTGGACTTCAGATGTTGTTCGGCACCCGGAAATGGAAAAGATTTATCAGGTTGTGGTTGATACAGGTGGGGGCTGGGTCATTTATCCGGTGCCGTTGACCTATGTGCTCATGCTGTATCTCGCTTGGCGGGTGCGTCGCCTGAATTTTGATCTGTTTCAGGCGATAACGGGGATGGCGTTTTTGCTGATTGTCCTGATGTTGCCTGCATCGCCGGGCTGGTTTGTCTGGAGCGTTCCTTTTCTCGTGTTGTATCAGGCCATGAGCGGGCGAATGGCGGTCTTCCTTGCGGCGATGTTTTCCGGCCTCTATGTGCTGGGAACGCTCCTCAACAGTCAGATTCGGCTCATCAATGGGCTCGGATTTTCTCCCCGCGAAGTCTTGCACCTCAATCCGCTGATCGAAGGACGAGTTACGTCTTTGCTACATACGACAATGATCGCAATTGGGGTATTGCTGGCTCTTCGCATCTGGCGGGAGGGTATCCGTCGGAATGATTTTTTCCGGCAGAGCCGCAAGCCGTTTGTGATCGGCGTCGCCGGCGATTCAGGTGCCGGCAAAGACACTTTTGCCAATGCTATCAGCGGACTTTTCGGCGCGCACTCGGTGGCCAAGATGTCCGGCGACGATTACCACTTCTGGGACCGGCAGAAGCCGATGTGGCACGTCCTGACACACCTCAATCCAATGGCTAACGATCTGGAGAGGTTCAGTAGCGATTTGATTTCGTTGGCGGATGGCAAGTCCATTCAGTCTCGGCATTACGATCATCACACCGGTAAAATGAGCAAGCCGATACGGATTGCCAGTAACGATTTCATCATTGCCAGTGGTTTGCATGCGCTCTATTTGCCAATCTTGCGCAACTGCTGCAGCTTGAAGATCTACTTGGACATCGATGAGGGATTGCGTCGATATTTCAAGATAAAACGTGACGTAAGCGAGCGCGGGCATTCCCTGGAGCGGGTGCTCAGTTCTTTTGAGAAGCGACAGCCTGATTCTGAGCGCTTCATCAAACCGCAGGCAAACCATGCGGATTTGGTATTTTCGTTGCAGCCTATCCATCCCAGGATGCTGGAGAACTTGAGCGACCATCACCATCTTCGTTTGAAGCTTGTGGTGCAAACGCGTCGCGGATTCAATGAGTTATCGCTCAATCGCATCTTGCTGGGCGTATGCGGACTTCAGGTTGATATGGGGGTCAGCAGTGACGGCGGCGAAGTACGCATGACGATCGAGGGGGATACATCGGCCTCCGACATCAATATGGCTGCGCAAATGCTGTATCCGCAGATGCTGGAATTTCTCGACACGAAGCCGGAGTGGCAGGACGGCATGATGGGGCTGATGCAGTTGATCACTCTGTCGCATATCAGCCAGGAACAGACCAAGCGATTTATCTAATGAAGATCAATAATCAGGTGCGATTTGCGCGTTTGCCTGACGCGATACTTTTCGATACCGACAACACACTGTATCCCTATGATCCCGCGCATTTGGCTGCTCAGTCGGCCGTGCGAGAGAAAGTGGTCACCACCTTTTCCATATCGGAAAGGGATTTCGACCGGGCATTCGAGAATGCCCGGGCACAAGTGAAGGCACGGCTGAAGCATACGGCTTCGTCACACAGCCGCTTGCTTTACATGCAGCGCATGCTGGAGCTGATGGGCCTGGGGTCGCAGGTGTTGCTGGCGCTGGACTTTGAGCAGACGTATTGGCGTACTTTTCTCGCCAATGCCGTTCTGTTCGACGACATCAAGGAACTGCTCGACGATATTCGTCTATTGGGTATTCCCACTGCGATCGTGACTGATCTGACGGCGCAGATTCAATTCAGGAAGGTGGTCTATTTCGGATTGGATCAGTCATTTGACTATATCGTTACCAGCGAGGAAGCCGGTTTTGACAAGCCGCACGCCGCGCCGTTTGAAATCGCCATGGAGAAACTGCAACCCAAGGGCGATTGCATCTGGATGATAGGTGACAATCCGGTCAACGATATCCGTGGTGCCCGTGAAAAAATCAATGCTGTGACACTACAGAAAATCCATTCGGGGGTTGAGCTCGGCGCCGGGGACAGCATGCCGGATGCCACATTTGGCGAATTTTCTGAGCTGAGAAAACTGATCAGCAAACTGGGGAGTCGTTGATGCAAGCAGAGCTGGCGGTGGCCGGGAGCGTAAAAGCCTATTGCGCGCGCATTGGTGCTGATGCCTTGTTGGTGCAGGGAGCCGGTGGAAATGCCTCATGGAAGACGCCGGACACCTTGTGGGTGAAGGCATCGGGGACTTGGCTTGCGGATGCGCTGACCAAGGAGATTTTCGTACCAGTGGACCTGCGGCACCTGCGGCAGGCAATTGAGGCGCAGCGCTTTGATGAAGTGCCGCAAGTGCAGGGCGCGTCGACACTCAGACCATCCATCGAGACGATGCTGCATGCCCTGCTGCCGCATAAGGTGGTGCTGCATGCCCATGCGGTGGAGTTGCTCGTGCACCTTGTGCAGGCAGATGCGAAGGCGGTCTTGCAGCAAGTGCTGGGTGATCGCGTGCGTTGGGTAAAGTGGACCCCGAATTTGAGACACTGATTTAAGCTGTCGTCCTGGAAGGGATGACGAGAATGAGTGAAGCAAAGAAGAAGCGAAATAGC
>NZ_NJGV01000036.1 GCF_002213425.1 Herbaspirillum aquaticum
GCTATTTCGCTTCTTCTTTGCTTCACTCATTCTCGTCATCCCTTCCAGGACGACAGCTTAAATCAGTGTCTCAAATTCGGGGTCCACTTTACCCATGATGGTAGATTCCCACTTTGCGAATAGAGAAGGGTTTCATCGTTACCAGCACGTGCGTTCCGCTGCCGATTCAGGTCCTGATAGCGTCCAATGCGAAAGTTGTACTGATATTTGAGGTGCGCGTCGATTCGGCCGCCGCCTTTACGGTCGCCTACCGAAACCCTGAAGTGATAGTGGCCTAGTGGACTCATCTACTTGGATCCGAACCTTACGCTCACGACGTGAGCGTGCCGCCTGCAAGGCCGCGCGTTTCTCCACGAAGTGGAGAAACTACTAAGCGCGCATTGTCATGCTGTTGAGTCATGAGGCCTGGCCGCCGGATGCTGTGGATTCAGATTCCTTTTTCTCAGGGAATCTCGCTTGATAGGTGCGCAGAACTTCCACGACCGCTTCCTCATCAACGTTTTCTATACCTTTCAACTTTTGAAGCAGTGCCATAGTGACGCTAGCGTTTTCTGCGGCAATTTGTAGCGCAGCAATCCCGATACAGATTTTTGCGTGATTGTGGCG
Source organism: Herbaspirillum aquaticum (assembly GCF_002213425.1). Taxonomy (GTDB): domain Bacteria; phylum Pseudomonadota; class Gammaproteobacteria; order Burkholderiales; family Burkholderiaceae_D; genus Herbaspirillum; species Herbaspirillum aquaticum. The sequence goes on from NZ_NJGV01000036.1 coordinate 607, forward strand.
CTTCCTGCTTGCGTCTTGGACCGTACGGAAGATTTCGCTTGTTCGGCGCTCGGCTTCTCGCGCCTTGAATTTGAGTTTGTCGGCTGTCCACAGGCTGTCCAGCAGAGTCTTTTCGGCACTAGAGAGTTCTTGTTTGACCGTCAATTGGATGATCATTTTTTGATCAGCGGTTTTCTTGGACAACGAAAGCATCCATGAAAAGCGCTCATCCCGGTTCCAGGTCGTCATTCTTCACTTCTCCCATTTTTCGATTGGCGTGATTTCTCAGCCAGTTTGGCAGCCGCTCGAGCGCTATCTATTCCTTTAATTGCTGCTTCAGGTGTCTGCTTGACTTCCTCGCTTTGCGCGTCCGTGCGCATTCGTTCACGTCGACGGGCGAAAACTCGAGGTGCAAAGTTAGGTGCAAATTCTCCACGCGTGAACGACTCTAGGATGGTTGTGAACCAATGAATGGGGTAGTTAATCATGGCTCTTTCTCCGCGACGACCTGCTTCGATGGCGCCGGCGAACTCGTCCAAAAGCGTTTGGGCAGCAGTCAAATCCTCAATCTCAGCCCATAGAATTTTCGCGAATGCCTCGTCCTGATAGCGTGAAATCGATTCCTCGAGCCAGAGGTGTTCTCTGAGATCTCCAATACGCAAACTGCTACCACCAGGTGGTGGTGGTTTTTTGTTACTTGAGTTCTTGTTTAATGAGTGTTGGTTTAATGAGTATTGGTTAGATACGCTGTGTGATCCGCTGCTGGCTTTGCCATCAGGGGCGGTGCCGTTGTCGGCAAAGCCGGTATCGGTAGAGCCGGTATCGGTACCGCCGCCTCCGGTCCAGTCATCATCGCGAATCCCTTCCGGAGAGAACAGCCATTCGCTGCTGAACTTGCCGCTTGGATCTTTAGACCGTATCAACGCCATGTATCCGGCGTTACGAAGTTCGCGAGACACGCGGGCCCACCATTCACGACCTCTTGCCTTTCCCGGCCGTTCTGAAAACTTATCTTGTATGTAATCCGGACGGATCGCCCAATTCTCAGGCTTGCACGCGAGCCACAAACCGACTGCAGTGGCGTCCTCACTTATATTCATATCTTCCGCAAATGAATTGGGAATCGATGCCCAAGGGGCCTTTGCCTTGGCCCGGCGAATTACGGTCATTGGCGAGCTCCGGCCGTGGGGTGGCGGCCGTCGATTGGACCGGATGGGCTCTTCTTCATTTCTGCTGCCCGTAACAGGGATTTCGAGGCAGATTTCGGCGGTCGGCCGCGTTTAGGCTTGTCGCAAGACTTGGCTATGGTCGCGTCAATGAGAGATGCAATATCGGCGATCCTGAAATAGTTCATGCGACCGATCCTGACGGGCACCAATTCGAAAGTCTTCGTACAAAGTCGATTTCGTATGGTCTGCGGCTCGAGGCCGAGAATGTCTGCGGTTTTCTTCAGTGGGACGAGCAGGGCGCCGCCGGAGCTGCGCAAGACGAGATCCAGGGTAGAGATTTGTTGCATGAGTGCTCCTTATGCCGCAAAAGTGCGGCACGAATTAATTCGTGCATCCCAACGGATGCGCTAAATCATTTCTTAGGAGCGGAGCGGGGAGGCCGTTCGGCCTGCTCGGGGTGAGCGTTAGGGGGGAAATGGGGCGAGACCGGTGCGGCTGGTCGACGGCGTAGCACCAGTAAGTTGGACCTGGAAAGGCGGTACGCGTAGGAAAAAATTAAGCAGCCCAGCGTCACCACCATTACCAGCAAAACAGGCGAAATCGCAGTGACAAGAAATCCGAGCTTTCCCAGCACCAATGCTACAAAGACAAGCGTCATCAGCAAGCCATAAAGCTTGTAGAGGCCGATAGCCCGCTTTTGATTGGTCGACAGTTGAGGAGAGGAAGCCCGCATGCGAAGTAATTTATCAGCTTGCAGATATGCAAGCAAGAAGCTCGATGTACCGAAATATACCGAATTACTTCAGGCGCCTTTTGAAGATTGACCAGGTCAAAATTGGTCAACTTTTAGGGAGTGACTCGGTATAATCGGATATCTTCCTTCATACCTAATCCCTGAAATCTACTGGTGCCGGGAGCCGGAATCGAACCGGCACGCCTTGCGGCGCGGGATTTTGAGTCCCGTGCGTCTACCTATTCCGCCATCCCGGCGACGCGAGCCAGCGATTATTACCGATTTCGCATTCCGGAGCAAGCCCTTCAAGCGCCCGGTCACGCCTCCACGGAAATTATTTACCGCACACCGCCTCAATGGCCCGCTCCCCGGTCGAGCCGGGAATGGGATCCTGCAGCTTCACGTCCGAATACGCCAGCTGCGGCGCCAGCAGCAGTTGGCCTTGTCCATCAGGCTGCGCATACATCTTGCGGCTGCCAAAACCGAGCTGGCGGGCCGTGCAGTCAAAATAGGCGGTCGAGACCTCCGACAGGTAATACGTCTTGCTGCCCTGGCCCATCAGCAGCTGCGGACGGTTCCAGTTCAGCAGGATCTGCGCCTGCCGCACGCTGCGGGTGCTGACGATGCTGCTCTTGTCGATGAAGAAGCTGCCGATGTTGTTCTCCCCCAGCGGCATCCACTCGGCATGCGCCGGAAGGCTGGCCGCAGCCAGTACGGTGGCCAGCAGCAGGGACAGGCGTGGCGCGGAGAAGAAAGAAGAAAAGCGTGGATCCATATCGGGCAGGGCGCCGCGTCAGGTCAGCATCATGGCCAGCATGGCGACATCGTCTTCCAGCAACAGCACCAGCGTGATGCTCCAGAAGAGCAGCTCCGCCAGCAAGCGGTGTCCTGTCATGCGCAGGCTTGCAGCCATGTCCAACTCATCGATCGCGAAAAATGAAAGTGCGGCCATCCTAACATGCCCTTTACGATTGAACATGGCCGCACCGCATGAAATCCCCGTACGAAAAAATGGCCCGCACCAGGCGAGCCACTTGTTGCTGCAATACAGACCGGTCAGCAATCAGATCGCCGCAGCAATCGCGCGGCCCACTTCGGTGGTATTGCTCTTGCCGCCCAGGTCCGGCGTGGTCGGTCCATTGACCAGCACCTCTTCGATGGCCGCCAGCATGGCGTCGTGCGCCTGGCGATACTTGCCTTCGCCATTGCCCAGGAAGTCCAGCATCATCGCGCCGGACCAGATGGTGGCCACCGGGTTGGCGATGTTCTTGCCGAAGATGTCCGGTGCCGAACCGTGCACCGGCTCGAACAGCGACGGCAGCTCGCGCGTGGGGTTGATGTTGGCCGAGGGCGCAATGCCGATGGTGCCGGCGCAGGCCGGGCCGAGGTCGGAGAGGATGTCGCCGAACAGGTTGGAAGCCACCACCACATCGAAGCGATCCGGGTTCAGCACGAAGTGCGCAGTCAGGATGTCGATGTGGTACTTGTCGCGGCGCACGTCGGGATACTTGGCGCCCATGGCTTCCACGCGCTCATCCCAGTAGGGCATGGTGATGGCGATGCCGTTGGACTTGGTGGCCGAGGTCAGGTGCTTCTTGGGACGGCTCTGCGCCAGGTCGAAGGCGAACTTCAGGATGCGGTCGGTGCCCTTGCGGCTGAACACCGATTCCTGGATCACGGTCTCGCGCTCGGTGCCTTCAAACATGCGGCCGCCGATGGCGGAGTATTCGCCTTCGGTGTTCTCGCGCACCACGTAGAAATCGATGTCGCCCGGCTTCCGGTTGGCCAGCGGGCAGGGCACGCCCGGCATCAGGCGCACCGGACGCAGGTTGACGTAGAGGTCGAAGTCGCGCCGGAACTTCAGCAGCGAGCCCCACAGCGAAACGTGGTCCGGCACCGTGGCCGGCCAGCCGACCGCGCCGAAGAAGATGGCTTCAAAACCCTTCAACTGATCGAACCAGTCATCGGGCATCATCTTGCCGTGCTGCGCGTAATAGCCGCAGTGCGCCCAGTCGAAATGAGTGAACTCGATGTCGATGCCGAACTTCTTGCTGGCGGCCTCGACCGCGCGCAGGCCTTCCGGCATCACTTCCTGGCCGATGCCGTCACCGGCGATCACGGCGATCTTGTGGGTCTTGCTCATCGTTGCTGCTCCTCTGGAGAAAGGGAAAACCGGCTGGCCGGATCTATCAAGTGCAGCCATCATAAATCGCTTCCCGCCCGGGATCATCCACGAACTGGTGATTTTATAAAACACGATTCGTGAACAGTGCAGAAAACGTCAACCATGAAAAAAGGCAGTGCCGTCATCACGGCACTGCCTTCTCCGGGGGCGTCTGCTGCAAGGGCGGCTTCAACCGCCCAGGGTCTCGCCCCAGATGCTCACGCCCATGGTGTGTTCGGCGCCCGGTTCCAGTTCCACCAGGTCCTCCATCACATTGGCCGTCTCGATGCACAGCATGCGCTGCCAGGCATCATCGGCAAACTGCGACAGGCGGCGCGCCTTGCTCACCCAGGGGTTCCAGACCACCGCCGAGGTCGAGCCGCTGGCCTCGATGTGGATGTGGCGGTTCCAGCCCTCGTCGCGGATGGCCAGGTGCGGCGGCAGGTCCAGGTAGATGCGGTCGGTCTCGCTGCTGACCACCAGGGGGCGCTTCTGCTCCCGCTCGGCCCAGCCTTCCAGGGTTTCGATGTAGCGGCGGCCTTCGAGGCCATCGACCGTCACGTTGTGGATGCTGCTGACGGCAAAGTAGCTGTGCAGCGCCTGGGTCAAGGCGATGTGCTGTTCGCTGCCATTGCGGGTGGTGAGTTTGAGATGCAGGCGATCGTCCAGCAGGATCTCCAGCCGCAGTTCGATACCCGGCGGCAGGTGGCGCAGGGCGGGCGATTCGGTCGTGGGCGGGATGGCCAGCACCAGCCGCACGGTGTCGCCTTCGATGGCGTTTTCCATCAGCAGCCAGGGGATGCCGCGCACCAGGCCGTGCGCCGGCAGGCGGCCACCGGCGTGCAGGGCCTGTACCTGCGGCGGATTGCGCATGAGGTCGCCGAACCACGGCCAGCACACGGGAATGCCGCCGCGCACCGAATTGCCGGCCTCGAAGGCGGCTTCCTCGCTCATCCAGATCACCGGTTCCTGTCCGTGCACCTGGTAGCGCAGCACCTGCGCACCTTGCTCGGCGATGAGCAGTTCGGCGCGCTCGGTCTGCACGCGCAGGCATTGCAGCTGGTTGACTTCGATGCGCTGGATATGGGGAAGATCAGGCGGGAGTTCCTGCTCGTCGATGAGGCTCATGCTGCTGCTCCAAGAGAATTCGTTGCGATTGCGCAAGACTGCCACATTTCCGGCGCTTGCGGGAGATTGCTCGCTTGCGCTGGCGATGCGCCGCGTATCGCCAGCGTGCAATGGATGACTGGCATGGCACTATAATCCACGGATCGTGGACTTCAATGCCTACACATCGTGAACAATTCTCCCCTGCTCGAAGACCTGCGCCTGTTCTGCGTGGTGGCCCGCCACAGCAACTTTGCCGAATCGGCGCGCGAAGTCGGCGCCTCGCCGGCCTACATCAGCAAGCGCATCGCCCTGCTGGAGCAGGCGCTGGGTGTGCGCCTGTTCCATCGCACCACGCGCAGCGTGGTCATGACCGAAGATGGCGGCAACGTCCACGAATGGGCGCGCAAGATCCTCGATGATGTCGAGCAGATGATGGAAACCGTCAGCAGCGCCAAGCGCGTGCCGCGCGGACTGTTGAAGATCAGTACCAGTTTCGGCCTGGGGCGCAAGGTGGTGTCGCCCTTGCTGTCGCGCTTTGCCAGCGAACATCCGGAACTGAAGATACAGCTGGAGCTGGTGGACCGGCAGATCGACCTGGTCAACGAAGGCATCGACCTGGATATCCGGGTGGGTGCGGGGCATGAGCCGCACCTGTTCTCCAAGCGCATCCTGCCCAGCCAGCGCGTGCTGTGCGCCAGTCCGGCCTATCTCAAGAAACATGGCGCGCCCGCTGACCTGGCTGCGCTGCGCCAGCACCAGTGCCTGGTGATCCGCGAGCGCAACCAGTCCTTCGGGATCTGGCGCATGATGGGGCCCAAGGGGCAGGAGACAGTGAAGGTGTCGGGCGGGTTGGCCTCCAACCACGGCGAGATCATCCACCAGTGGGCGGTGGATGGGCACGGCATCATCCTGCGTTCGATCTGGGATGTGGCTGACAGCCTCAAGCGCGGTCGGCTGGTGCGGGTGTTGCCGCAGTATTTCCAGGAGGCCGACCTGTGTGCGGTCTATCCGATGCAGTTGAAGAATTCGGCCAAGGTGCGGGAATGCGTGCGCTTCCTGCAGAAGCACCTGGATGTGACGGCGTCGTCGGCGACGGTCTAGGGCCTGTTCACATTAAATCTGCGAGATGCGTTGCCCCCAGAAGGCGCGGTGGCAAGGCGCGCGTCAGGGCAGGTGGTGGTGCCACCAGCCCTGACGTGCGACGCGGCCAGCGCGCCTTCTGGGGGCAACCCTCCGGGAGAGGCCGCCAAGCGTCGCCTGCCGTTGTTGCAGCTCCTTGCCGTGGCACCACCACGGCGCGTCGCTGCGCCTA
>NZ_NJGV01000037.1 GCF_002213425.1 Herbaspirillum aquaticum
ACAACGCTTGGCGACCCCTCGCACTCGCACATTTAATGTGAACAGGCCCTAGCGGTGCGGTTTCAACGCCCCTCGAAGCGCAGTCGCACCAGACGTTCCAGCACCTGCGCCACCAGTGCCACCGAGGCATCTTCCGCGTGACGGCGATGCTGCAGCAAGCGCAGCGGTGGCGCCTCCAGTGGCAGCGGCGGGCGCAGGCAGGCCAGCGCCACCGGATGCGCCGCAGTAGCGGCCGGCACGCAATGCATGGGCATGACCGCAATCAGGTCCGAGTCCTGCAACAGGGCCGGGGCCATCAGGAAATTCGGGATCACCAACCCCACGCGTCGACGCAGCCCCTGCATGGCGACCTGCTCGTCCATCATGCGGTTGAGGCTGTCGTGGCAGGCGATCTGCAGGTGCGGATACGCCAGCCAGCGCGCCAGCGTCAGCGAATGGGCGGCCGGATGATCGCGCCGCATGACGGCCACGCAGCGCTCCTGCAGCACTTCGCGCCCGCGCACCTGGCCGCTCGGCGCGGCACTGCCCAGCACCAGGTCGGTCTGGCCGCGTTCCAGGCGGGTGCTGGCGTCGGCGTCGCCCAGCCAGGTCTGGAATTCCAGGTCCAGTGCGGGCGCGGCCGTGGCCAGCTCCTGGTACAGCGCATGCGCCACCACTTGCGCCGGATAGTCCGGCATGAGGATGCGCACGCGCTGCGTCACTGCGGCTTGCGATGACAACTGCTGCGTGGGGCTGGCCGCCGGCGCATCGGCATCGCCGGCCAGCATCTGGCGCACCGTTTCGCGCAGCGCTTGCGCCTTGGCCGTCAGGCGCATCTGCGTGCCGCCGTCTTCGAGCAGCGGATCGCGCAGCAACTGGCGGCATCGTTCCAGTGCACTGGCAGCGGCCGGCAGTGGCAGGCCCACGCGCGCGGCGGCGCGCGCCAGGTGGGCTTCATCGAGGACGGCATCGAGCAGGCGCAGCAGGCGCGCATCCATCCCGGCCAGGGCGGGCAGGACGGGAGACAGGGCGGGGGAAAGGCTTGCAGCGGAATTCATGGCGCAGTGGGGCGGTGGCGGCGAAGGAAAACTGGCCTGCTGCCAGGACGGCAGCAGGCCAGGGGCGCGAGTGTAGCCGCTTGGCCGGCTGCCCACAAGCGGCGCTTGGTGCAGCGTGGCGGTTTAGCCGAACGCTTCCTTGATGGTCTGGATCTTGCCCATGTCGGTGGCGTCATAGCCGGCCAGGTTGTTGACCACCTTGCGGAAACTGTCCGATTGCAGGATGTCGATCACCGAGCGGATCAGCGGATCCTGCAGCGAGGCCGCCGGCAGCGCGAAGAAGTAGCGCTCGCGCACCAGCGGGATGAAGCCCAGCCCGAAGCGTTGCGCCGCCGTCTGCACCCCGAAGCCGACATCGGCCATGCCGCTGGCGATGAAGGCGGCCACCGCCGAGTGGGTGAACTCGGTGTTCTCGAAGCCGTTGATCTTCTTGTGGGCGATGCCGGCGCCATTGAGCATCAGTTCCAGCAGCATGCGCGTGCCCGAACCGGCTTCACGATTGACGAAGCGCAGGTCGCTGCGCGTGAGGTCGGCCAGGCCGCGCAAGCCCTTGGGATTGTCCGGTTCGATGAACAGGCCCTGGTTGCGGATGGCCAGGTGGATCAGGCAATCGCTGCGCTTGTTGAGCCACTTGGCATAGGTGGCGATGGCCGGTTTCTCGAACTCGCCCAGCGGCACGTGGAAGCCCGCCAGGTCGCATTCCTGGCGCGACAGCGCCGCCACGGCATCGGTGCTGTGGCGATAGCGCACTTCCACCGGCAGGCGCGCTTCATTGATCTTGTTGAGCAGCGCCGCCACCGCAAAGCCGTGGCTGGCGTTCAGGCGCACCTTTTCCGATTTGCCTTCCACGGTCTTGCCCAGTTCCACTTCCAGTTCCGAGGCCAGGCTGTCCAGGGTGGGGGACAGGCGCGCCGTCACCAGGCGATCTGCCCACAGCAGCTTGCTGGCGAAATCAGTCAGTGTGGTGCCACGGCCACGCCCGCTTTCGATCAAGGCGTTGCCGAACAGGCGCTCTGCCTCGCGCAACAGGCCCCAGGCATGCCGATAAGAATAGCGAGTCAATTGCGCGGCACGCGCAATCGAGCCGCTCTGCTGGATTGCAGTGAGCAGCGTCAACAAGTTGGCCGTGTCCAGCGCCGCCTCGTTGTCATAGGCGATTTCCCAGTGAGGTTTGATGTGGACTTTGAACATTTATGTGAAAGAAAGCATATTGAAACGGCCGATTATCGGTGATAATTTCGCGTCACTCTGCATAAATGATAGAAAATATATGCGGTGTTGTACATAAATAAATAAATTAAAAGAGAAGGATATCGCCGCAAAGATGGGCCAGTGTCACGATCTGGCCCTACCGGCTTTGCGATGCAATCCTTCCTTCGATTTACCCCATCACACACTCATAAAATATTCGGAGGAATAATGGCTTTCGATTTCCTGAACAAGGAACATACAGTCGCCAAGCCTGGCTTCAATCGCTGGCTGGTACCGCCAGCAGCTCTCGCAATCCACCTTTGCATCGGCATGGCCTACGGTTTCTCCGTGTTCTGGCTGCCGCTGTCCAAGGCCCTGGGCGTGACGGCCCCCATCGCCTGTGGCGCCGATATCGGCTTCTTCGCGCAAGTCTTCTCGTCCACCTGTGACTGGAAGATTTCCATGCTGGGCTGGATGTACACGATGTTCTTCGTCCTCCTGGGCATCTCCGCAGCACTGTGGGGCGGCTGGCTGGAACACGCCGGTCCCCGCAAGGCCGGTGTCGTGGCGGCCATCTGCTGGTGCGGCGGCCTGCTGATCTCGGCCCTGGGCGTGAAGACGCACCAGATCTGGCTGATGTGGCTGGGCTCGGGCGTCATCGGTGGCGTCGGCCTCGGCCTGGGCTACATTTCGCCCGTGTCGACCCTGATCAAGTGGTTCCCTGACCGTCGCGGCATGGCCACCGGTATGGCCATCATGGGCTTCGGCGGTGGCGCCCTGGTCGGCACCCCGCTGGCCGATGCGCTGATGAAGAAGTTTGCCTCCCCCACTTCCGTGGGCGTGTGGGAAACCTTCGTGGTCATGGCCGTGATCTACTTCGTCTTCATGATGGCCGGTGCCTTCGGTTACCGCGTGCCGCCCACCGGCTGGAAGCCGGCTGGCTGGACCCCGCCGGTGGCCAAGTCCTCGGCGACCATGATCACCCAGAACCACGTGCACGTCTCCAAGGTCTGGGGCATTCCCCAGTTCTGGCTGGTGTGGCTGGTGCTCTGCCTGAACGTGTCGGCCGGTATCGGCGTCATCGGCATCGCTTCGCCGATGCTGCAGGAAGTCTTCGGCGGCAAGCTCTTGGGCGTGGACATCGGTTTCAATGACCTGTCGGTCGAGCAGAAGGCCGGTATCGCGGCACTGGCTGCCGGCTTCACGGGCCTGATCTCGCTGTTCAACATCGGTGGCCGTTTCGCCTGGGCTTCGTGCTCGGACTTCTTCGGCCGCAAGATGACCTATGCCATCTTCTTCGTGCTGGGCTTCGTGCTGTACGTGAGCCTGCCGTGGTCGGCCAAGGCCGGCAACATCCCGCTGTTCGTGGGCGCAGTCTGCATCATCCTGTCGATGTATGGCGGCGGCTTCGCGACCGTCCCGGCTTACCTGGCCGACCTGTTCGGCACCCAGATGGTGGGCGCCATCCACGGCCGCCTGCTGACCGCGTGGGCAACCGCCGGCATCCTGGGTCCGGTGGTGGTGAACTACATGCGTGAGTACCAGCTGTCCCTGGGCATGCCCAAGAACGAGGTCTACAACACCACCATGTACATCCTGGCCGGCATGCTGGTGCTGGGCCTGATCTGCAACCTGCTGATCCGCCCGGTCGCGGCCAAGCACTTCATGACGCCGGAAGAACTGGCCCGTGAAAAGCAGCTGGCCCACGAAAAGTCGGCGGCCGACGCAGCCGTCACCGCCGGTTCGGGCGACATGTCGCAGATCGGCAGCGGCGGCAACCCGGTCTTCATCGGCCTGGCCTGGGCGGCCGTTGGCATTCCGCTGATCTGGGGTATCACCCTGGTGCTGCAGAAGTCGGCCGTGCTGTTCCGTTGATTAGGTAAAAGCTAATTGACTGCTTGATTGTTCGGTTACGCAGTTTTGTAAAGAATCAGTCAAGCCATCTCGTATCTCGTATCACCCGCAGGCCGGCTCCACCCGGCCTGCACGCAGGACCGCAGCGGCGAAAGCCGCTGACACAAGCTGCCATGGCCCCGTGAACCAGGGCGGCTTGTGTCAGCGACTATCAAAAAACAGGAGCATGGCCCGTCCCCCGGTAAGGGCAGGCCAGCATCCGCAGTGTTCACACCAACCCATCAAGGCAGGGAGAACATGCAACAACGGAGACAAGCTGGTTCATCTCGCACGGCCGTGCGCGCCCTTCACCGGGGCAGCGTCATGCCGCCGCATTGTTCTTCCCATCCCCTGATCTGCTTTCCCCAGGCTGCACCTCCCTAGGCGCGGCCATTTCCTTTCATTCGTCATTTACGCGGTCCGCAGGAGATCCTCCGGGAGAAGGACAAGGTCCGCATTGAAGCAACACAGGAGGCAACAATGAAGCGGCAACAGGTTTTCGACGTGGAGGCGGTGCGCGGCATCATCGCCGAGCGCAAGGACATGGCCGGTGCCATGCTCCCCATCCTGCACGGTATCCAGGACAAGGTCGGCTACATCCCGGCCGATGCGGTCCCGATGATCGCCAGCGAGCTGAACGTCTCGCGCGCCGAGGTGCATGGCGTGATTTCGTTCTATCACTTCTTCCGCCAGGAACCGGCCGGTCGCCACGTGGTGCAGGTGTGCCGCGCCGAGGCCTGCCAGGCGCGCGGCAGCGAAGCCCTGGCCGAGCACGCGCAGAACGTGCTGGGCTGCGGTTTCCATGAAACCAGCGCCGATGGCCAGTTCACGCTGGAGCCCGTGTATTGCCTGGGCCAGTGCGCCATCGGCCCCAACCTGACCATCGACGACGCGCTGCACGCCCGTGTCGATGCCGACAAATTCAAGCGCCTGATCCAGGCCAAGCGGGAGGCATGATGAGCACGCACGAACCCGTGACCATTTACGTCCCGTGCGACTCCACCGCGCTGGCCCTGGGCGCCAATGAAGTCGCCGCCGCCATCGCCGCCGAAGCGCAACAGCGCGGGCTGTCCATCAAGCTGGTGCGCAACGGCTCGCGCGGCATGTTCTGGCTGGAGCCGCTGGTGGAAGTGGCCACCGCGGCCGGGCGCGTGGCCTATGGGCCGGTGGCGCCCGAGGATGTCAGCGGACTCTTTGATGCGGGCCTGCTCGCCGGAGGCCAGCACAAGCTGCACCTGGGCCTGACTGAAGAAATCGGCTTCCTCAAGAACCAGGAGCGCCTGACCTTCGCGCGGGTCGGCATCATCGATCCGCTCTCGCTGGAGGATTATCTGGCGCATGAAGGTTATGCCGGATTGAAGAATGCGCTGGCCAAGACACCGGAGGCTATCGTCCAGCAGATGATCGATTCCGGCCTGCGCGGCCGCGGCGGGGCGGCCTTCCCGACCGGCATCAAGTGGCAGACCGTGCTGCGCGCACCGGCCTCGCAGAAGTACGTGGTCTGCAATGCCGATGAGGGCGACTCCGGCACCTTCTCGGACCGCATGATCATGGAAGACGATCCCTTCACGCTGATCGAAGGCATGACCATTGCCGCCGTCGCGGTGGGGGCGACCGAGGGCTACGTCTACGTGCGCTCCGAATATCCGCATGCGATTGCCACGATGAACGAAGCCATCGCCATCGCCACCGAACGTGGCTACCTGGGCGATGACATCCTCGGTTCCGGTAGATCTTTCCGTCTGGAAGTGCGCAAGGGTGCCGGGGCCTACATCTGCGGCGAAGAAACCGCCATGCTGGAAAGCCTCGAAGGCAAGCGCGGCGTGGTGCGCGCCAAGCCGCCGCTGCCGGCCATCGAAGGCCTGTTCGGCAAGCCGACCGTGATCAACAACCTGATCTCGCTGGCCTCGGTGCCGGTCATCCTGGCGCGTGGGGCGGACTACTACAAGAACTACGGAGTAGGGCGCTCGCACGGCACGCTGCCATTCCAGCTGGCTGGCAACATCAAGCAAGGCGGCCTGGTGGAGAAGGCGTTCGGCCTGACGCTGCGCCAGCTGCTGGAAGACTTCGGTGGCGGCAGTGCCTCGGGACGTCCGCTTCGCGCGGTGCAGATGGGCGGGCCGCTGGGCGCGTACCTGCCGCCCTCGCAATTCGATACGCCGCTCGACTATGAAGCGTTCGCCGCGATCGGCGCGATGATCGGGCATGGCGGGCTGGTGGCCTTTGATGACAGTGTCGATATGGCCAAACAGGCCCGCTACGCCATGCAATTCTGTGCAGTCGAATCCTGTGGCAAGTGCACCCCTTGCCGCATCGGCTCCACGCGCGGCGTGGAAGTGATCGACAAGATCATCGCCAACCAGGAACGGCCGCAGCAGATCCACCTGTTGAAGAGCCTGTGCGACACCATGGTCAACGGTTCGCTCTGCGCCATGGGCGGCATGACGCCGTTCCCGGTGCTGTCGGCCCTGAACCATTTCCCCGAAGACTTCGGCGCGCCCGGCGAACAGGCAGCCTGACCCCATCAGCGAATCAGCGCACCAGCGCTCATCGAATGCAAGGAGTTGCACCATGAACCAGCTCAACGAAACGGATTACGGCACCCCGGCACGTGCCTCGGAACAGATGGTCACGCTGGAGATCGACGGCGTGGCCGTGACGGTCCCGGCCGGTACCTCGGTCATGCGCGCCTCGGTCGAGGCCGGCATCAACGTCCCCAAACTGTGCGCCACCGATACCCTGGAGCCCTTCGGTTCCTGCCGCCTGTGCCTGGTGGAAATCGAAAAGGATGGCCGCAAGATGAAGGGCTATCCGGCCTCCTGCACCACGCCCTGCGAGCCGGGCATGAAGGTGCAGACGCAGACCCCCAAGCTGGCCGAGATCCGTCGTGGCGTGATGGAACTCTACATCTCCGACCACCCGCTGGATTGCCTGACCTGTCCCACCAACGGCAACTGCGAACTGCAGGACATGGCCGGCGTGGTCGGCCTGCGCGAAGTGCGTTATGGCGACGAGGGCGAGAACCACACCCAGATGAAGAAGGATGAATCCAATCCCTACTTCACCTATGACCCTTCCAAGTGCATTGTCTGCAACCGCTGCGTGCGGGCCTGCGAAGAAACGCAAGGCACCTTTGCCCTGACCATCAATGGCCGCGGCTTCGAGTCGCGCGTGTCGGCCGGGCAGATGGAAGCCTTCATGGAATCCGAATGCGTCTCCTGCGGTGCCTGCGTGGAGGCCTGCCCGACCGCGACCCTGACGGAAAAGACCGTGATCATGCTGGGCCAGGCCGAGCACAGCAAGGTCACCACCTGCGCCTATTGCGGTGTGGGCTGCTCCTTCAAGGCCGAGATGAAAGGCAATGAAGTCGTGCGCATGGTGCCGTACAAGGACGGCAAGGCGAACCAGGGCCACTCCTGCGTCAAGGGCCGCTTCGCCTGGGGCTATGCGACCCACAAGGACCGCATCCTCAACCCCATGATCCGCAAGAGCATCAACGATCCCTGGCGCGAAGTGTCGTGGGAGGAAGCGCTGTCGTACGCGGCCAGCGAGTTCCGCCGCATCCAGGCCAAGCATGGCAAGGATTCCATCGGCGGCATTACCTCTTCCCGCTGCACCAACGAAGAAACCTACCTGGTCCAGAAACTGGTACGTGCCGCGTTCGGCAACAACAACGTCGATACCTGCGCCCGCGTCTGCCACTCGCCGACCGGGTATGGCCTCAAGCAGACGCTGGGTGAATCGGCGGGGACGCAGACCTTCGAATCGGTGATGAAGTCCGACGTCATCCTCATCATGGGCGCCAATCCGGCGGCCGGCCATCCGGTGTTTGCTTCGCAGATCAAGCGCCGCGTGCGCCAGGGGGCCAGGCTGATCGTGATCGATCCGCGCACCACCGAGATGGTCAAGTCGCCGCACCTGAAGGCCGACTATCACCTGAAGCTGCGCCCCGGCACCAACACCGCCATCATCACGGCGCTGGCCCATGTGATCCTCTCCGAAGGCCTGCAGAACGAGTCCTACATCCAGGAACGCTGCGACCTGCAGTCGTACAAGGACTGGAAGCAATTCGTCCTGCGCGAAGACAATTCGCCCGAAGCCATGGCTGCCATCACCGGCGTGCCCGCCGAGATCATCCGTGGCGCGGCCCGCCTGTATGCCACCGGCGGCAATGCTGCGATCTATTACGGCCTGGGTGTGACCGAGCATGCGCAGGGTTCGACCACCGTGATGGGCATCGCCAACCTGGCCATGTGCACCGGCAACGTCGGCCGCGAAGGCGTGGGCGTGAACCCGCTGCGCGGGCAGAACAACGTGCAGGGTTCCTGCGACATGGGTTCCTTCCCGCATGAGCTGCCGGGCTATCGCCACATTTCGGACTCCACCGTGCGCGGCCAGTTTGAACAGGCCTGGGGCGTGACGCTCAATCCGGAGCCGGGCCTGCGCATTCCCAACATGTTCGATGCGGCCCTCGATGGCAGCTTCAAGGGCCTGTATTGCGAAGGGGAAGACATCGTCCAGTCGGACCCGAATACCCAGCACGTAGCGGCGGCCCTGCAGGCCATGGAATGCATCGTGGTGCAGGACCTGTTCCTGAACGAAACGGCCAAGTATGCGCACGTCTTCCTGCCGGGTTCGTCCTTCCTGGAAAAGGATGGCACCTTCACCAACGCCGAGCGCCGCATCTCGCGCGTGCGCAAGGTGATGCCGCCCAAGGCCGGCAAGTCCGACTGGGAAGTCACGGTGGCCCTGGCCGAAGCGCTGGGTTATCCGATGCCGTACAATCACCCCTCGGAAATCATGGACGAGATCGCCGCCCTGACCCCCAGCTTCCATGGTGTGAGCTACGACAAGCTGGAGAAACTCGGCAGCATCCAGTGGCCCTGCAACGAGGCAGCGCCGGAAGGCACGCCCATCATGCACGTGGGCAGCTTCATTCGCGGCAAGGGCAAGTTCATCAACACGCAGTATTTCGCCACCGACGAGAAGGTGACCCAGCGTTACCCGCTGATCCTGACCACCGGCCGCATCCTGTCGCAGTACAACGTGGGTGCGCAGACGCGCCGCACCGAGAACTCGCAATGGCATAGCGAAGACCGGCTGGAAATCCACCCGCACGATGCCGAGGACCGTGGCATCCGCGAGGGCGATTGGGTCGGCGTGGAGTCGCGTGCAGGCCAGACCGTGCTGCGGGCGACGGTGACCGAGAAGGTGCAGCCGGGGGTGGTCTATACCACCTTCCACTTCCCCGAATCGGGTGCCAACGTCATTACCACCGACAACTCCGACTGGGCCACCAACTGCCCCGAGTACAAGGTGACGGCGGTGCAGGTGATGCCGGTGACGCAGCCCTCGCAATGGCAGCAGCACTACGAGCGATTCAACCGTGCGCAGCTCGACCTGCTCAAGGGCGAGGTGCCGGCGGAACCCTTGGTGACGAAGTAAGCGGTACGGGCCCGATGGGCTCGTGCCGGCATGATTTCCGCAGACACGAGCCCAACCCATCCGCATCAGGCAGGACAGCATGAACCCACGCAACAGCAGCAGCCCCCTCATTGACGACACCACCGGCGACTACGCCACCTTCGCCCGCGTGCAAGTGGATCGCTGGCGCGATGGCCAGCGCGAGACGGTCGAGGATGTCGTCGCCGAGGAAGTCCCCATCGCCCTCGAATACAACGGCATCTCGCACGCCGTGATGATGGCCACGCCCGCCGACCTGGAAGATTTTGCGCTGGGCTTCTCGCTCACCGAAGGCATTTTGGCCGCCCCGGGCGAGTTGTATGAATGCGAGATCGTCCCCGGCTGCGAAGGGGTGCAGGTCCAGATGCGCATCGCCACCGAGCGCTTCGTGGCGCTCAAGGAAAAGCGCCGCAACCTCACCGGGCGTACCGGCTGCGGGCTGTGTGGTGCGGAGACGCTGGAGCAGGCGGTGCGGCATCCGCAGGCAGTGCGCGGTGGCGCGGTGTTTTCGGTGGAGCAGGTGCATGCGGCCTTCGAGCAGATGCAGGCCGGGCAGCAATTGCAGCAGGCCACCGGTGCCACGCATGCGGCGGCGTGGATGGATGTTTCCGGCCGCATCGTGCTGGTCCGCGAGGATGTGGGCCGCCACAATGCGCTGGACAAGCTCATTGGCGCGCTGGCAGAAGAGGGTGCCGATTTTGCACAGGGTGCGGCCATCATCACCAGCCGTGCCAGTTACGAGATGGTGCAGAAGGCGGCCACGGTCGGCATCGGGTTCATCGCCGCCGTGTCAGCCCGGACCGCCTTGGCGATTCGGCTGGCCGACGAGACGGATGTGACGCTGCTGGGCTTCGTGCGCAAGCAGGGCCACGTGGTGTATGCGCGGCCGCATCGCTTGCGGTGAGCCGGCGGCGCGGATGAAGAGTTGACGGACAATCGATGAACAGAGCAGGAGGAGACGCATCATGAATACCGAACACCTGGTCAAGATGGCCAACCAGATTGGCAGTTTCTTTTCCACCATGCCGGACCGCGACCAGGCCATGGCCGACCTGGCCTCGCACCTCAAGCGCTTCTGGGAGCCGCGCATGCGCAAGGCCTTCCTGGCGCATATCGAGAAGACCCAGGGAGAGGGCGTGGATGCCATCGTGCTGGAGGCGGTGAACCGGCATATGCAGCAGTTGGCGGTGTAGGGCTGCTGCCTGCTTGTGACTTCGAGGAAACCGCTCAGTTGGATGAGCGGTTTTTTTTCGTTGGTGGGATGCGAGTGCCGATAAGCAAACCAGTTTGCCAGCTTAGATCACTTCGTTCCGCATAAAAATACAGCCGGGTACTCCGGAGTTATTTTTAGATTGGCGGGATGGTCTCATCTCGAACATGTCGTGCTTCTCGCGAATATGGACAGTGCCTTCATGATCTGCACCACTTCTTACGGATGAACTGAGGAATCAGTTACTGCATAGGATTTAAAGCAGAACATAATTTCAGTGAATAAGCCGTCACTGTCATTACAACAATTTGATTCTCACGTGATATAAATTCAATCTAGAAAACAAAAAGAACAGTCGCAGTAATAGTTTCCTCTTAGAAATAATAAATAGGAGAAAGGATTTATGCGCGTGGCCAGAGTCGATATTAAAAACTTCCGGGGGATTCAAAATGCGACTCTCCTCTTGCCGAAACATGGCGTATTTATCGGGGATAACAACACAGGAAAGACGACTGTTCTAGAAGCACTTGATTTGACTTTAGGACCTGACCGGCTGAATCGATTCCCGCCTATAGACGAACACGATTTCTTCCAGGGTAAGTATTTACCGATTCCCGCAACAGAAGCGGTACAGGACCTGCCGCCAAACGAAACTCAAACCGAAATTACGCCTACGATCAAAGATGAAATCCCGGCACCCAAAATTGAAATAGAGGTGGCCGTCGTTGATCTAAACAATGAGCAGAAAGCCAGATTCTGGAACTACATAGAATTCTGGGATTCATCGGCAGATAACTTTCATGCCGAAAAAAATCTGGCTGGAGTCGATGAGCAACACATAATAGAAGCGCTTCGAATTACATTCCATGGTTGGTATGACATCGAAGAAGACGATTTCCAAGGAAAAACGTATTTCACGCGCAGCTTGCTTGAAGAAGAAAAGCCAACTCAATTCACGAAGAAGGATAAGCAATTATGTGGCTTCTTATATCTCAGATCCGTTAGAACCGGATCTCGAGCATTAAGCCTTGAGCATGGCAGCCTTCTCGATATCATCCTTCGCTTGAAGGAAGTCCGTCCGCAAATGTGGGAGGACACCATACGCACTCTATCACCCACGAACGTTGCAGAAAAACCAGATCTTGGCCTGTCCCCAGTGCTGGAAAGCATCAACACCGCGCTCAAGAAATACGTGCCTCGCGAGTGGGGCATTGAACCCCACCTGAAAATCTCTAACCTTACCCGCGAGCATTTAAGGAAAATTATTACAGCGTTTATCGCGACTGGAACAGGATCGCATGCGGCACCGTTTTATCGACAAGGAACCGGCACCATAAATATGCTCGTGCTCGCATTGTTATCACAGATAGCGGAAGGAAAGCAAAACGTGATATTTGCGATGGAAGAGCCCGAGACGGCCATTCCCCCCTATGCACAAAAGCGAATAGTTCACGAAGTCAGAAATCTAGCGGCACAAGCAATTTTCACATCTCATTCCCCTTATGTATTAGAGGAATTTTCTCTTGACGAAACCGTCGTTCTGTCGAGAGACCACAACGGCTCACTGAAACAACAGGCCATCAATCTACCGGATAACGTAAAACTCAAACGGTACCGCCAAGAGTTTCGCACCAGATTTTGCGAAGGTTTGCTGGCGAGGCGCATTTTGATCGCTGAGGGATCAACTGAAAGCAGCACATTTCCTACCGCCTTTCGACGGCTTGCAGAGTTAAATCCAGCAAAATACTCATCACTTGAGGCTCTGGGAATCTGCACATTAGATGCCGGAAGTGAAACCAACATACCTGGAATGGCAAAACTCTATCGAGAAGTAGGAAAGCGAACTTTCGCCTTCTGCGATAAACAAGATGCCAAAAACAAAGCGCTAATTGAAGAACAAGTCGAACTTCTTTTTATGCACAACGAGAAAGGTATTGAAAACTTAGTCATTAACGGAACAACTGAAGAGGCTCTCAAAAGGTTCGCTGATCTTCTCGATTGGCCGCAGCATCTTGCACAAAAATATCCTGTGCCTAAGCAATCCGTCGTCGCTGCTATAAAAGACTATTTTCTCTGGGCTAAGGGAAATTGGGGGATTTCCGATTTCATAGCTCAATGCGGTGAGCAGGAAATTCCTTTGTGGATTCGTGAGGCAGCGTAAAGTGGACCCCGAATTTGAGACACTGATTTAAGCTGTCGTCCTGGAAGGGATGACGAGAATGAGTGAAGCAAAGAAGAAGCGAAATA
>NZ_NJGV01000038.1 GCF_002213425.1 Herbaspirillum aquaticum
ATTGCAGCGGTCAGGGTGGTCTTGCCGTGGTCAACGTGACCGATGGTGCCGACGTTCACGTGCGGCTTGGTCCGTTCAAACTTGCCTTTTGCCATTTTAAATTTCCTTCAAAAGAACGATATGTTCGATGTTCAATATTCAATGTGTGGCCGGTGATCCAGCCAGCGATCCCCTCCGCTCGGAAGGGATCGCCATTCCTGCAACTTACTTGGCCTTGGAAGTGACGATTGCGTCGATCACGTTCTTGGGCGCTTCGGAGTAGTGCTTGAATTCCATCGAGTAGGTTGCACGGCCTTGGGTAGCCGAACGCAGCGTGGTCGAGTAACCAAACATTTCCGACAGGGGCACTTCAGCCTTGATGATCTTGCCACCACCGCCGGCGATTTCATCCATGCCCTGGACCATGCCACGGCGGGAGGACAGGTCGCCCATCACGGTACCGGCGTAATCTTCCGGGGTTTCCACTTCGACAGCCATCATCGGTTCCAGGATGACGGGGCTGGCGCGGCGGCAACCTTCCTTGAAGGCCATCGAACCGGCCATGCGGAAGGCGTTTTCGTTCGAGTCCACATCGTGGTACGAACCGAAGAACAGGGTGACCTTGACGTCAACGACAGGGTAACCAGCCAGCACGCCGGTGTTCAGGGTTTCACGCACGCCCTTTTCAACGGCGGGGATGAATTCGCGAGGAACGGTACCGCCCTTGATCGCGTCGACGAACTCGAAGCCCTTGCCGGCTTCTTGCGGCTCGATCTTCAGGACGACGTGACCGTACTGACCACGACCACCCGACTGCTTGACGAACTTGCCTTCGGATTCTTCGCAGGTCTTGCGGATGGTTTCGCGGTAAGCCACTTGCGGCTTGCCGACGGTGGCTTCCACGTTGAATTCGCGCTTCATGCGGTCAACGATGATGTCCAAGTGCAGCTCGCCCATACCGGCGATGATGGTCTGGCCCGATTCTTCGTCGGTACGCACGCGGAACGACGGATCTTCAGCAGCCAGGCGGTTCAGGGCCAGGCCCATCTTTTCCTGGTCGGCCTTGGTCTTGGGTTCCACAGCCTGCGAGATCACCGGCTCGGGGAAGACCATGCGCTCCAGCACGACCATTGCCTTGTCGTCGCACAGGGTGTCACCGGTGGTGGTGTCCTTCAGGCCCACGACGGCGGCGATGTCACCGGCCATCATTTCCTTGATTTCTTCACGCTGGTTGGCGTGCATCTGAACGATACGGCCGATACGTTCCTTCTTCGACTTCACCGAGTTCAGCACGGTGTCGCCCGAGTTCAGGGTACCGGAGTAGCAACGGATGAAGCACAGCTGGCCCACGAACGGGTCGGTGGCGATCTTGAAGGCCAGGGCGGAGAACTTCTCGTCGTCCTTGGCTTCGCGCACGACCGGCTCGTCGTCTTCGTTCAGGCCCGGAACCGGGGGGATGTCCACCGGCGACGGCAGGTACTCGACCACGCCGTCCAGCATGGCTTGCACGCCCTTGTTCTTGAAGGCGGTGCCGCACATCATCGGGACGATTTCGCCGGAGATGGTGCGTTGACGGATCGCGCCCTTGATTTCGGCTTCGGTCAGGTCGCCTTCTTCCAGGTACTTGTTCATCAGGTCTTCCGATGCTTCAGCAGCGGTTTCGACCAGGTTTTCACGCCACTTCTGCGCGTCAGCCTTCAGGTGCTCGGGGATGTCGCGGTAGTCGAACTTCATGCCCTGGGAAGCGTCGTCCCAGTAGATTGCGCGCATCTTGACCAGGTCGATCACGCCTTCGAAGTTTTCTTCGGCGCCGATAGGCACTTGCATCGGGATCGGGTTGGCCTTCAGGCGAGCACGCATCTGCTCGTAGACCTTGAAGAAGTTGGCACCGGTACGGTCCATCTTGTTGACGAAGGCCAGACGCGGGACCTTGTACTTGTTGGCCTGACGCCACACGGTTTCCGACTGCGGCTGCACGCCGCCCACTGCACAGTAGACCATGCAGGCGCCGTCGAGCACGCGCATCGAACGTTCCACTTCGATGGTGAAGTCAACGTGACCCGGGGTGTCGATGATGTTGATGTGGTGGGCGGGGAAGTTGTTCGCCATGCCCTTCCAGTAACAGGTGGTAGCAGCCGAGGTGATGGTGATACCACGCTCTTGTTCCTGCTCCATCCAGTCCATGGTGGCGGCGCCGTCGTGCACTTCACCGATCTTGTGGTTCACACCGGTGTAGAACAGCACGCGCTCGGTCGTGGTGGTCTTGCCAGCATCGATGTGCGCGGAGATACCGATGTTGCGGTAGCGCTCAATGGGGGTCTTGCGAGCCATGATTTATTCCTAAGTCTTTAATGCACGAAACCGAGCGTCATTTTTTTCAAATAAACGCTCGGCTCGAACCAATTTAGATGCAGGCCAGGAAACACCCGGATAGGGTCCGCCCCAGCCCAGTCTTGATTAGAAGCGGAAGTGCGAGAACGCCTTGTTCGCTTCTGCCATACGGTGCACTTCATCACGACGCTTCATGGCGCCACCACGGCCTTCGGCAGCTTCCATCAGTTCACCACCCAGGCGCTGCGGCATCGACTTTTCGCTGCGCTTGTTGGCGGCTTCACGCAGCCAGCGCATCGACAGGGCCATACGGCGCACCGGACGCACTTCAACGGGCACCTGGTAGTTGGCGCCACCGACGCGGCGGGACTTCACTTCCACCATCGGCTTGCAGTTGTTCAGGGCTGCGGAGAACACTTCCAGCGGGTCCTTGCCCGACTTGGTCTGGATGTAGTCGAAGGCACCGTAGATGATGTTTTCAGCGACGGACTTCTTGCCCGACAGCATCAGCACGTTCACAAACTTGGCGACTTCAACGTTGCCGAACTTCGGATCCGGCAGAATTTCCCGCTTGGGGACTTCACGACGACGTGGCATTTCGATTCCTTTCAATCTTCAGTTGAGTGGGCGAACCCTGCTTCAACTTCGCCTGCACTCGCGGAGAGCCATCATGGCTTCCACTTACTCGGCCCAACCTGGACCGACTCTGAGTCTGTTCACACGACGCGCGAAAGCGTCATGATAAACACCAATTATTACTTCTTCGCTGCCTTGGCGCGCTTGGCACCGTACTTCGAGCGAGCTTGCTTACGATCCTTGACGCCCTGGGTATCCAGTGCACCGCGAACCATGTGGTAACGCACACCCGGCAAGTCCTTCACACGGCCGCCGCGGATCAGCACGACGCTGTGTTCTTGCAGGTTGTGGCCTTCACCGCCGATGTACGAAATGACTTCGAAACCGTTGGTCAGGCGCACCTTGGCCACCTTACGCAGCGCCGAGTTCGGCTTCTTCGGGGTGGTGGTGTACACGCGGGTGCAGACACCGCGCTTTTGCGGGCTGTTTTCCAGCGCCGGCGACTTGCTCTTCACGATCGCGCGGACACGTGGTTTGCTAATCAGTTGATTGATGGTTGGCATCGTTTTAATCCAACAAAGTACAACATTGAAAACAGGTTCCGGAATCGGTTGCCCGGAACCACACAGGAAACTCTTGTGCGCAAGACAATGCGCAAATCGGATTTAAGACCGCAAGGGAAGGTAGCGTCGCAGAAGCGATGTTTCAGACCAAAGAACGCATAAGCCCGGGAGAGCCTAAATTCGAGAACTCGCGAGTGTACGCCGGAATGTCCAGCGGGTCAACCCGAACGGGGCTGCCGCGCCGAATTGACGCGGTTTATGGCCATTTCGCCACGGTTTACAGGTGGCGAAATGGCAATGTTTTCCCTCATGCAAAAGTTGAGTGCAGTTGCTCCGTTGCCTGGGGGACAAGTTCAGCCGCGCGGCAGTGCCTCGACCATGTTGCGCCACTGCATCGTCTCTGGCTGGCCTCGGTCGCGGCGGGAGAAGAAGTTGACGATCTGCTTCCCCTGCGCATCGTAGAACTCCACTGAAGTGATCATGCCGTGATCAGTCGGGCGGCGCACCACCCAGCCGTGATCCACCGCCTTGGCGCGCAGGTGCAGGTTGAAATCCGGATCGAGGACGTTGTCGGTCCAGCTCCAGTACTTGCGATCGAACAGGTTGCGGATGCCGGCGGTGACGGTCATGTTGCGGGTGAGGTGAACCCCACCCGAGAGATCCATCACGAAGAAGGAGGGCGAAACGAAGTTGGTGGCGGTCGGGATGTCTTCCTTCTTCTTGGCCGCGTTGTAGACCAGGTCGCCCTGCACGAACCATTGCTGGGGACGCTCATAACGCAGGCCCGTCACCACCGACAGCGGGGCCACGGACTCCAGCCCCTGCTCCACGCCATTGGCCGTCGTGGTGCCCTTGGTCCAGGCGAAGCCGCCCTTGACGGTGAAGCCATTGTCGAGCGCGTAATCGATGCGCCCTTCCAGCCCGTGAATCTCGGCCTTGGCCGCATTGCGGTACTGGAAGATGGTCGGGTTGGCCACCGTGAGGTTGCCGCGCACGGTGACCAGGTCGATGAAGTTGCGGTAATTGCCCTTGTACGCCGCCGCGCTGTAGCGCAGCGCGCCGGGCCCGGCCGCCAGCTTGCCGCGCAGGCCGACTTCGACGGTGTTGCTCGTTTCGGGCTTGAGGTCCGGATTGGAGATCTGGCGATAGACGGTATTGTTGAAGAAGGAATTGATCTCCTGCGGCGAAGGCGAACGGAAGCCGCGCGCATATTGGATATAGGGAATGAACGCCGGTGTGACCTCATAGAGGAAAGCCAGGCGCGGCGAGAAGGCGCTGTCGCGGCTGCTCACTGCCGGCTGCCCGTTGGCGATGGCCTGGGCATCGTACTTGGCGCTACTAGCGCTGGCTGGCTACCTCTTGGATAAAAACGGCCTGCGGGCGCAGGTCGTCGTCGATATGAAGTTTGATTCCACGCGACAGGAATCAGATGAGAATCATTATTATTTGTAGATGATAAAAGATTCACTCATCCTTGGCAATGCCGCAAGCAGCAAGGCCTACCGCCAGTAGGGATAAACAGGGATATGAAGGCCATGATGCCCCGGCCAACACCTCCATGAACGAAAAAACGGCACCGGAATTGCTTCCGGTGCCGTTTTCTCTTGCAGCTTGTTGTCTTGCCGGGGCGGCCGGTCCTGCTGGCCGCCCCGTATTGCCTTGCCGACGATGCTTACGCTTCGCCTTCGCCGCCACCGATGGATTCGGTCGAGGAGACTTCCTCGTCGGCGAAGTCGGAACGGGAGGCACGTTCGGCTTCGAGCAGTGCTGCGCGCTCTTCGGCTTCCCATGCATCCTTTTCCTTGCGGGCGCGGTGGAAGGCCAGGCCAGTACCGGCCGGGATCAGGCGGCCGACGATGACGTTTTCCTTCAGGCCGCGCAGGCCGTCCTTCTTGCCCATGATGGCTGCTTCGGTCAGCACGCGGGTGGTTTCCTGGAACGATGCGGCCGAGATGAAGGAGTCGGTCGACAGCGATGCCTTGGTAATACCCAGCAGCACGTTTTCGTAGGTCGCCGGGATCTTGCCTTCGGCGGTCACGCGGTCGTTCTCGTCCAGCAGTTCGGAGCGCTCGACCTGCTCACCGGTGATGTAGTTGGTGTCGCCCGGCTCCACCACTTGCACGCGGCGCAGCATCTGGCGCACGATCACTTCGATGTGCTTGTCGTTGATCTTCACGCCCTGCAGACGGTACACGTCCTGCACTTCGTCCACGATGTAACGGGCCAGCGCTTCGATACCCAGCAGGCGCAGGATGTCCTGCGGATCGGCCGGACCGTCGACGATCATTTCGCCCTTGTTCACCACCTGGCCGTCGTGCACCAGCACTTGCTTGTCCTTGGTGATCAGGAACTCGTGCTTGGTACCTTCCATGTCGGTGATTTCCAGACGCTGCTTGCCCTTGGTTTCCTTGCCGAAGGCAACGGTACCAGTGACTTCGGCCAGCATGCCGGCATCCTTGGGCGAACGGGCTTCGAACAGCTCGGCCACGCGCGGCAGACCACCGGTAATGTCACGGGTCTTCTGCGATTCGGTCGGGATACGGGCCAGCACTTCACCCACATGCACTTGCTGACCGTCCTTGACGGTGATCAGCGCGCCAACCTGGAAGCCGATGGTCACCGAGTGTTCGGTGCCGGCGATCTTCACTTCTTCGCCTTGTTCGTTCAGCAGTTTCACCTGCGGACGCATGACCTTGGAGGACGGACCACGACGCTTCGCATCGATGACCACCAGGGTCGACAGACCGGTGACTTCATCGATCTGCTTGGCCACGGTCGAACCCTCTTCCACGTTTTCGAACTTCACGGTACCGGAGTACTCGGTGATGATCGGACGGGTCAGCGGATCCCAGGTTGCCAGGGCGGTACCGGCCTTGATGGTCAGGCCATCCTTGACGATCAGGGTGGCGCCGTACGGCACTTTGTGACGCTCGCGCTCACGGCCCAGGTCGTCGGTGATCAGCACTTCGCCGGAACGGGAAATGACGATCTGTTCGCCCTTGCCATTGGTCACGTAACGCATCGTGGCGGTGAAGCGCACGGTGCCGTTGGACTTGGCTTCCACCGAGGAGGCCACCGCTGCACGCGATGCTGCACCACCGATGTGGAAGGTACGCATGGTCAGCTGGGTACCCGGCTCACCGATGGACTGCGCAGCCACCACACCGACGGCTTCACCGGAGTTCACCAGCAGGCCACGGCCCAGGTCGCGGCCATAGCACTTGGCGCACAGGCCATAGCGGGTGTCGCAGGTCAGCGGGGTACGAACCTTCACTTCGTCGATACCCATGCGTTCGATCTCTTCGACCTTGTCTTCGTCCAGCAGGGTGCCGGCTTCGTACAGGGTGGATTGATCTTCCGGGTTGACGATGTCGGTCGCAGCCACACGGCCGAGGATACGGTCGCGCAGGGCTTCGATGACTTCACCGCCTTCCACCAGCGCCTTCATGGCCGAACCGTTGGAGGTGCCGCAATCGTCTTCGATCACGACCAGATCCTGGGTCACGTCCACCAGACGACGGGTCAGGTAACCGGAGTTTGCGGTCTTCAGCGCGGTGTCGGCCAGACCCTTACGGGCGCCGTGCGTCGAGATGAAGTACTGCAACACGTTCAGGCCTTCGCGGAAGTTCGCGGTAATCGGCGTTTCAATGATGGAGCCGTCAGGCTTGGCCATCAGGCCGCGCATACCAGCCAGCTGGCGGATCTGGGCAGCCGAACCACGGGCGCCGGAGTCGGCCATCATGTAAATCGCGTTGAACGATTCCTGGGTGGTCTTCTTGCCTTCGCGGGTGACGACGTCTTCGACCTTCAGCTGGTCCATCATGGCCTTGCCGACTTCGTCGCCGGCCTTGCCCCAGATGTCCACCACCTTGTTGTAACGCTCGCCTGCGGTCACCAGACCGGAGGAGTACTGCTGTTCGATCTGCTTGACTTCCGATTCGGCAGCCGCAATCAGGGTGGCCTTTTGCGGCGGCACCAGCATGTCGTCCACGCAGATGGAGATACCGGCGCGGGTCGCCAGGCGGAAGCCCGACTGCATCAGCTGGTCGGCAAACACGACGGTGGCACGCAGACCGCACTTGCGGAAGGACGTGTTGATCAGCTTCGAGATTTCCTTCTTCTTCAGCGCGCGGTTCAGCACCGAGAACGGCAGGCCCTTGGGCAGGATCTCGGAGAGGATGGCGCGGCCGACGGTGGTCTCGTAGCGCTTGACGGTACGCACGAATTCGCCGGTGACCGGATCCTTCGGGTGTTCCACGATACGCACGGTGATACGGGTGGCCAGCTCGACTTCCTTGTTGTCGTAAGCGCGGATGACTTCCGACACGTCCTGGAACATCATGCCTTCGTTCTTGCCGTTGATGGCTTCACGGGTGGCATAGTACAGACCCAGCACGATATCCTGGGACGGCACGATCGACGGTTCGCCGTTGGACGGGAACAGGATGTTGTTGGAGGCCAGCATCAGGGTGCGGGCTTCCATCTGCGCTTCGATCGACAGCGGCACGTGGACGGCCATCTGGTCGCCGTCGAAGTCGGCGTTGAACGCCGCGCAAACCAGCGGGTGCAGCTGGATCGCCTTGCCTTCGATCAGGACCGGCTCGAACGCCTGGATGCCCAGACGGTGCAGGGTCGGCGCGCGGTTCAGCATGACCGGGTGTTCGCGGATGACTTCTTCCAGGATGTCCCAGACCACCGGCTCTTGCGCT
The DNA here is from genome assembly GCF_002213425.1 of Herbaspirillum aquaticum. Taxonomy (GTDB): domain Bacteria; phylum Pseudomonadota; class Gammaproteobacteria; order Burkholderiales; family Burkholderiaceae_D; genus Herbaspirillum; species Herbaspirillum aquaticum. The sequence continues at coordinate 8,159 of NZ_NJGV01000038.1, forward strand.
TCCACCAGCTTCTTGGCGGCCTTGATGGTGGTCGACAGACCCATCAGTTCCAGCTTGTTGAAGATGAAGGGCTTGAACAGTTCCAGGGCCATCAGCTTGGGCAGGCCGCACTGGTGCAGCTTCAGCTGCGGGCCCACCACGATGACCGAACGGCCCGAGTAGTCCACGCGCTTGCCCAGCAGGTTTTGACGGAAACGACCGCCCTTGCCCTTGATCATTTCGGCCAGCGACTTCAGCGGACGCTTGTTGGCGCCGGTCATGGCCTTGCCGCGACGACCGTTGTCCAGCAGCGAGTCGACCGCTTCCTGCAGCATGCGCTTTTCGTTGCGCGTGATGATTTCAGGTGCGCGCAGTTCCATCAATCGCTTGAGACGATTATTGCGGTTGATCACGCGGCGATACAGGTCGTTCAGGTCGGAGGTCGCGAAGCGGCCGCCATCCAGCGGCACCAGCGGACGCAGTTCCGGCGGCAGCACGGGCAGCACTTCCATGATCATCCAGTCGGGCTTGATGCCCGAGCGCTGGAACGCCTCCAGCACCTTCAGGCGCTTGGCGTACTTCTTGATCTTGGCTTCGGACTTGGAGTCCTTCAGTTCCTGGCGCAGGGTTTCCGCTTCGCGGTCGATGTCGATCGAGCGCAGCAGTTCGCGGATACCTTCGGCGCCCATGAAGGCGATGAAGTCGTCGCCGTACTCTTCGTACTTGGCGGCGTAATCGTCTTCGGACATGATCTGGCACTTCTTCAGCGGGGTCATGCCAGGATCGGTCACGACGTAGGCTTCGAAGTACAGCACGCGCTCGATGTCGCGCAGGGTCATGTCCAGCACCATGCCCAGACGGGACGGCAGCGACTTCAGGAACCAGATGTGGGCAGTCGGGGAAGCCAGCTCGATGTGGCCCATGCGCTCACGGCGCACCTTGGCCAGGGTCACTTCCACGCCGCACTTCTCGCAGATCACGCCACGGTGCTTCAGGCGCTTGTACTTGCCGCACAGGCACTCGTAGTCCTTGATGGGGCCGAAGATCTTGGCGCAGAACAGGCCGTCGCGCTCAGGCTTGAAGGTACGGTAGTTGATGGTTTCCGGCTTCTTGACTTCGCCGAAGGACCACGAGCGGATCTTGTCAGGCGAAGCCAGACCGATCTTGATCGCGTCGAATTGTTCGTTTTGCTGGACTTGCTTGAATAGATCGAGCAGTGCTTTCATGTATCACTCCAGGTTGGCGTGAGAAACTAAATTTACGTGTGGCCGGTTCACCCTGCTTAACCCTGTTCGCATCGGCGGGAGAGCCAGCGAAGCCTCTGCTTCGTGGTGCCGCTCGATACCGGGACAGACCTCCCCAGCTTACTGCCGTACTTCGCTTGAATCTTTTGAATCTCTTGATTCGTTCACATCGCCCGTGGAGCGATGCGTCAATACTGAATTCTTGAATTCTTGGTTCGCCGGAAAAACCGGCGGGGTGCGCAGCCTGCGCCGCGCACCCCTTTACATCATTCGCGTTCCAGGTCGATGTCGATACCCAGCGAGCGGATTTCCTTCACCAACACGTTGAAGGATTCCGGCATGCCGGCATCGATCACGTGGTCGCCCTTGACCAGGTTCTCGTACACCTTGGTGCGGCCGTTCACGTCGTCGGACTTGACCGTCAGCATTTCCTGCAGGACGTAGGAGGCACCGTAAGCTTCCAGTGCCCACACTTCCATTTCGCCGAAACGCTGGCCGCCGAACTGCGCCTTGCCGCCCAGCGGCTGCTGGGTCACCAGCGAGTACGGGCCGGTGGAACGAGCGTGCATCTTGTCGTCGACCAGGTGGTGCAGCTTCAGGTAGTGCATGTAACCGACGGTCACGGTGCGCTCGAAGGCTTCACCGGTGCGGCCGTCATACATCGTGACCTGGTTCTTGGACGGGGTCATGCCCAGCTGCTTGGCGATCGGGTCCGGATAGGCCAGATCGAGCATGCGGCGGGTTTCTTCTTCATGTGCACCGTCAAACACCGGGGTCGCGAAGGGCACGCCCTTCTTCAGGTTGGTCACCAGCTCGATGATTTCCTCATCGGTGAACGAATCCAGCTCTTCCTTCTTGCCCGACTCGTTGTAGATGGTGGTCAGGAACTTGCGCAGTTCCGCCACCTTGGCTTGCGCCTGCACCATCTCGCCCAGACGCAGGCCCAGACCCTTGGCGGCCCAGCCCAGGTGAACTTCCAGCACCTGGCCGACGTTCATACGGGACGGAACACCCAGCGGGTTCAGCACGATGTCGGCGGGGGTACCGTCGGCCATGTGCGGCATGTCTTCGATCGGCAGAATGCGCGAAACCACACCCTTGTTACCGTGACGGCCGGCCATCTTGTCGCCAGGCTGCAGGCGGCGCTTCACGGCCAGGTAGACCTTGACCATCTTCTGCACGCCAGGCGGCAGTTCGTCGCCCTGGGTCAGCTTCTTGCGCTTCTCTTCGAAGGCCAGGTCGAACTGGTGACGCTTCTCGGCGATGGATTCCTTGATGGCTTCCAGCGCGTTGGCGATGTCGTCATCGGCCGGACGGATGTCGAACCAGTGGAACTTGTCCAGATCGTCCAGGTAAGCCTTGTCCAGCTTGGTGCCCTTGACCAGCTTCTTGGGGCCGCCGTTGGCGACCTTGCCGATCAACAGACGCTCCAGACGCTGGAAGGCATCGCCTTCCACGATACGCAGCTGGTCGTTCAGGTCCAGGCGATAGCGCTTGAGTTCATCGTCGATGATCTGCTGGGCGCGCTTGTCACGCTGGATGCCTTCGCGGGTGAACACCTGCACGTCGATGACGGTACCGACCATGCCCGAGGGCACGCGCAGCGAGGTGTCCTTCACGTCGGAAGCCTTCTCGCCGAAGATCGCGCGCAGCAGCTTCTCTTCCGGGGTCAGCTGGGTCTCGCCCTTCGGGGTGACCTTGCCGACCAGGGTGTCGCCAGCTTCGACTTCGGCGCCGATGTAGACGATACCCGACTCATCCAGGCGGGCCAGTTGGTTCTCGGCCAGGTTGGAGATGTCGCGGGTGATTTCTTCTGCACCGAGCTTGGTGTCACGTGCCACCACCGACAGTTCCTCGATGTGGATCGAGGTGTAGCGGTCATCAGCCACGACCTTTTCGGAGATCAGGATCGAGTCTTCGAAGTTGTAGCCGTTCCAGGGCATGAACGCCACCAGCATGTTCTGGCCCAGTGCCAGCTCGCCCATGTCGGTCGAGGCGCCGTCGGCGATCACGTCATGCTTGGCCACGCGGTCACCGATCTTGACGATCGGGCGCTGGTTGATGTTGGTGTTCTGGTTGGAACGGGTGTACTTGATCAGGTTGTAGATGTCCACACCGACTTCGCCCGCTTGCGCTTCGTCGTCGTTGACGCGGATCACCACACGGCCTGCATCGACGTAGTCCACCACGCCGCCACGCAGGGCTTGCACGGTAGTACCCGAGTCGACTGCCACGGTACGCTCGATGCCGGTGCCGACCAGCGGCTTTTCCGGACGCAGGCAAGGCACGGCCTGGCGCTGCATGTTGGCGCCCATCAGTGCACGGTTCGCGTCATCGTGTTCCAGGAACGGAATCAGCGAGGCTGCCACCGACACCACCTGGCCCGGGGCCACGTCCATGTACTGCACGCGTTCCGGCGAGACCAGGATGGTTTCGCCAGCTTCACGGGCCGACACCAGTTCGTCGGACAGCTTGCCTTCGCCGTCGATGGTCGCGTTCGCCTGGGCGATCACGTAACGACCTTCTTCGATGGCCGACAGGTAGTCGATCTGGTTGGTGACCTTGCTGCCCTCGACCTTGCGGTACGGGGTTTCCAGGAAACCGTATTCGTTCAGGCGGGCGTACAGCGCCAGCGAGTTGATCAGGCCGATGTTCGGGCCTTCAGGCGTTTCGATCGGGCAGACGCGGCCGTAGTGGGTCGGGTGCACGTCGCGCACTTCGAAGCCGGCGCGTTCGCGGGTCAGACCGCCAGGGCCCAGGGCGGAAACGCGGCGCTTGTGCGTGATTTCCGACAGCGGGTTGGTCTGGTCCATGAACTGCGACAGCTGGGACGAACCGAAGAACTCACGGATGGCAGCCGAGATCGGCTTGGAGTTGATCAGGTCGTGCGGCATCAGGTTGTCCGCCTCGGCTTGGCCCAGGCGTTCCTTGACGGCGCGCTCCACGCGCACGAGACCGGCGCGGAACTGGTTTTCGGCCAGTTCGCCCACGCAGCGCACGCGACGGTTGCCCAGGTGGTCGATGTCATCGACTTCGCCGCGGCCGTTACGCAGTTCGACCAGGATCTTGATGACGGCCAGGATGTCGTCATTGGACAGGGTCATCGGACCGGTCAGCTCGTCGCGGCTGACGCGACGGTTGAACTTCATGCGGCCCACGGCCGACAGGTCGTAGCGGTCTTCGCTGTAGAACAGGCCGTTGAACAGGGCTTCCACGGACTCTTCGGTCGGCGGTTCGCCAGGACGCATCATGCGATAGATCGCCACGCGCGCGGCGGTCTGGTCGGCGGTGTCGTCGGTGCGCAGGGTCTGCGAGATGTAGCCGCCCTGGTCCAGGTCGTTGGTGTACAGGGTCTGGATGGCCGAGATGTTGGCTTCGCGCAGCTTGGCCAGCAGTTCTTCGGTCAGCTCGTCGTTGGCGCTGGCCACGACTTCACCGGTGTCCGGATCGACGATGTTCTTGGCCAGCACGCGGCCCAGCAGGTAGTCCTCAGGCACGGAGATGTGCTTGATGCCGGCGGCTTCGATGTCACGCACGTGCTTGGCGTTGATGCGCTTGTCCTTGGCGACCATCACCTTGCCCGACTTGTCGGTGATGTCGAAACGTGCGACTTCACCGCGCAGGCGCTCGGAGACGAACTCCATGTCCGCGCCTTCGGCGTGCAGGTTGAAGTTGTCGAAGACGAAGAAGTTCGCCAGGATCTGCTCGGAGGTCATCCCGATGGCCTTCAACAGGATCGTCACCGGCATCTTGCGGCGGCGGTCGACGCGGAAGAACAGGATGTCCTTCGGGTCGAATTCGAAGTCCAGCCAAGAGCCACGGTAAGGAATGATGCGGGCCGAGAACAGCAGCTTGCCCGACGAGTGCGTCTTGCCGCGGTCGTGTTCGAAGAACACGCCCGGGGAGCGGTGCAGCTGGGACACGATCACGCGCTCGGTGCCGTTGATGACGAAGGAACCGGTGGTCGTCATCAGGGGCAGTTCGCCCATGTAGACTTCCTGCTCCTTCATTTCCTTGACGACCGGCTTGGTGGGCGACTCCTTGTCCAGGATCACCAGGCGCACCTTGGCGCGCAGCGGGGACGCGAAGGTCAGGCCACGTTGTTGGCACTCTTTGACGTCAAACGGCGGAGCGCCCAGCACATACGACAGGAATTCGAGGCGCGCAAAGCCATTGTGCGACACGATGGGGAAAATCGAGGTGAAAGCCGATTGCAGGCCTTCGTTCTTGCGTTCCGATGCAGCACGTTCGGGTTGCAGGAAATTCTGATACGACTCGATCTGAGTCGCGAGCAGGAACGGAACGTTGTGGACGTTTGCGCGTTTCGCGAAGGATTTGCGAATGCGCTTCTTCTCAGTAAATGAGTAGTGCATGGACACTCCGTGAGTGACAGGAAGGATAGAGAATTCAAGATTCGATCAGACCGCGCGACTTGCCGGGAAAGCAGTCCGGGCCATCGGCACTCAAATCTTCAAATGTCTACCCTAGTTTTTTGCTGAGATCGCGCTTAATATTCCCGACAACGAATACTGCGGCGCATCAACATCACCAGCAAAAATAAGAAACGACAAAGGAGCCAAAGCCGAATCCCTTTTTCAAGGGATTCTGCACTTTGACTCCGGAGTAATGACTCGCCTTGGTAGGCAAGAGAATTACTTCAGTTCGGCCTTGGCGCCAGCTTCTTCCAGCTTCTTCTTGGCAGCTTCAGCGTCAGCCTTGGCGATGCCTTCCTTGACCGGCTTCGGTGCACCGTCAACCAGATCCTTGGCTTCCTTCAGGCCCAGGCCGGTGATTTCACGGACGGCCTTGATGACGCCGACCTTGTTGGCGCCGACTTCAGCCAGCACAACGGTGAACTCGGTCTGCTCTTCAGCAGCAGCAGCGGCACCAGCACCACCGCCAGCGGCGGGAGCGGCCATTGCGGCAGCGGAAACACCAAACTTCTCTTCGAATGCCTTGACCAGGTCATTCAGTTCCATCACGGACAGCGCGCCAACGGCTTCCAGGATGTCTTCTTTGCTAATTGCCATTTGAAACTCCTAAATTTATTTCGGTAATAACATCAGATTGGTAGTGACGCGAAAGCGTCGAAACTGCAGAGCGGGGCCGCTTCAAGCGGCCGTGCCTCATGCGGCTTCGGCTTCCTTCTTGGCTGCCAGGGCAGCCAGAGCGCGCGCAAAGCCCGACACCGGAGCCTGCATCATGCCCAGGACCTGGGCCAGCAGAACTTCGCGAGACGGGATGTTTGCCAGCGAAGCCACAGCAGCCTTGTCCAGCTGCTTGCCTTCGTAGTTACCTGCCTTCACAACCAGCTTGTCGTTGGTCTTGGCAAAGTCGGACACGACTTTGGCAGCGGCCACGGCATCTTCCGAGATCGAGTAGATCAGCGGACCGGTCAGTTGCGGGGCGAGGTCGGCAAACTTCGTGCCTTCGATGGCGCGACGAGCCAGCGTGTTTTTCAACACGCGCAGGTACACGCCTTGGGCACGCGCTTGTGCGCGCAGTTGCGTCAAGGAACCAACCTGGATGCCACGGTATTCGGCCACGACGATCGTTTGCGCAGATGCAACCTTTGCGGAAACTTCGGCGACGACGGCCTTCTTGTCATTCAGATTGAGACTCAAGATCAACCTCCAAAAATAGTACTCGGCCACTACACAGGCCACTGCCTGCTTGCCTTGCACCGGTTCGAACACGGCGTCCGACGTTTAGGAGTTCACTGCAGCATAGGGCAAAACTGAATATGCTGCCTGAGACTACGAAACTTGCTCGGGTTCACCATCTGCGTTGGGTCCACTGGACTTGCGCCCAGCACTTTTAACTTCGTCCGGCTTGCTGCTGCCGGCTTCCGCCCAACGGTCTTTGAAGGCCTGCCGCAATCAATTGCTGATTGCGCTCAACTGCGACAGCCCAAAGAGATGCCCCGCTTCCTCACGGAAACGGGGACTGTATTGCTTGCTTAGGCAGCCAGGGAAGCCTGGTCCACGCGAACGCCAGCGCCCATGGTGGACGACAGAGCGATCTTGCGCAGGTACACACCCTTGCTGCTGGCCGGCTTGGCCTTGTTCAGGGCATCGATCAGGGCCAGCAGGTTGGCCTTCAGATCGGCGTCGGAGAACGACTTGCGGCCGATGGTGGCGTGGATGATACCGGACTTGTCGGTACGGTATTGCACTTGACCAGCCTTGGCGTTCTTGACGGCAGTGGCCACGTCCGGGGTCACGGTGCCAACCTTCGGGTTCGGCATCAGGCCACGGGGACCCAGGATCTGACCCAGGGTACCGACGATACGCATGGTGTCGGGCGAAGCGATGACGATGTCGAACGGCATGTCGCCGGCCTTCACGCGCTCTGCCAGGTCTTCCATGCCGACCACGTCAGCGCCAGCTGCCTTGGCAGCTTCAGCCTTGTCGCCGGAGGCGAACACGGCCACGCGAACGGTCTTGCCGGTACCGGCAGGCAGCACCACCGAACCACGGACCACTTGGTCCGACTTCTTCGCGTCCACGCCCAGCTGGACGGCGACGTCGATCGATTCGTTGAACTTGGCGGTTGCAAATTCCTTGATCAGGGAAACGGCGTTGTCGAACGGATAGGCCTTGGTACGATCGACCTTTTCCTTCATTGCCTTGACGCGCTTGGATACCTTAGCCATTACAGACCCTCCACCGTGATGCCCATCGAACGTGCGGAACCAGCGATGGTACGCACGGCAGCTTCCAGATCAGCAGCGGTCAGGTCCGGCTTCTTCTGGGTTGCGATCTCTTCCGCTTGCTTGCGGGTGATCTTGCCGACCTTGTCGGTATGCGGCTTGGCGGAACCCTTCTGGATACCAGCAGCCTTCTTGATCAGGATCGTTGCCGGCGGGGTCTTCATCACGAAGGTGAAGGACTTGTCCGCGAAGGCGGTGATCACGACCGGAATCGGCAGACCGGGTTCGACACCTTGAGTCTGGGCGTTGAAGGCCTTGCAGAACTCCATGATGTTCAGACCGCGCTGACCCAGGGCCGGGCCGATCGGGGGGGACGGGTTTGCTTTACCAGCTGGCACTTGCAGCTTGATAAAACCAATAATCTTCTTTGCCATGACGGCTCCTTATTGATTGAGTTGTAGCGCCGTGTCATTCGCCTTGCGGCTCCTTACTGCGGCTCCTCGGATGACTGGATGATCGGACGATGACTTGTCCGGGACGCTCCAGCGGGCGTTGAAAACTTGACAGGGAAAGGCGGGATTCCGGAGGGCGGGATCAGACTTTTTCCAGTTGGCCGAATTCGAGTTCGACCGGGGTGGCGCGACCGAAGATGGTGACCGAGACGCGCACGCGCGATTTCTCGTAGTTCACTTCCTCGACGTTGCCGTTGAAGTCGGTGAACGGGCCTTCCTTGATGCGGACCATTTCGCCAACTTCGTAGAGCACCTTCGGACGGGGCTTCTCGACGCCTTCTTGCATCTGGCGGAGCAGCGAGTCCACTTCGCGCTGCGGCAGCGGGGTCGGACGATTCGACTTGCCACCGATGAAACCGGTCACTTTGGCGGTATTCTTCACCAGGTGCCAGGTTTCGTCCGTCATTTCCATCTCGACCAGGACGTAGCCCGGGAAGAAACGACGTTCGGTCACGGACTTGTGACCATTCTTCATATCAACGACTTCTTCAGTCGGCACCAGGATCTGGCCGAACTGTTCTTGCATGCCGGCGCGGTTGATGCGCTCGGTCAGCGCGCGCTGCACGCTCTTTTCCATGCCGGAATATGCATGCACCACGTACCAGCGCTTGTTTCCGGCGCTTGAAACGCTTTGCGCACCAATCGGTGCGCTGTCTTGCGTGCTATCGCTCATGTTATTTCCAGCCCAAAATTACGTCGTACAACAGGAACTCGAGCAACTTGTCCGTACCCCAGAGGAAGATCGCCATGATCAGCACGAATGCGAAGACCACCGCAGTGATCTGCATGGCTTCCTTGCGGGTGGGCCAGACGACTTTCTTGGTTTCGCGCACGGATTCCTTGGCGAAACCGACGAAGCCGCGGCCTTGTGCAGACGTCCAGGCAAACGCCACAGCCACCAGCAGACCGGCGACCAGGGCGACAGCGCGCACCGGAGTCGACTGATCAGACAACACAAAAAAACCGACCACGCCTGCAACCACAGCCACAATCGCCAATGCGATCTTGATCTTGTCGTTGGAGGTGTTGACGGTTTGAACTGGCTGGCTAGACATATTTACTTTCAGTACCCTGCACCAGATTCGGTGGCAGGGGCGGAGGGCATCGAACCCCCAACCTTCGGTTTTGGAGACCGACGCTCTGCCAATTGAGCTACGCCCCTACAAAAACTCGCGATTGAGACACGAATGCCGCGATACGTTACGCACCGCGGCAAAGTGTTTTACAGCTTGATCTTAGTCGAAGATCTTGGCAACCACGCCGGCGCCGACGGTACGGCCGCCTTCACGGATAGCGAAGCGCAGGCCTTCTTCCATGGCGATCGGGTTGA
>NZ_NJGV01000039.1 GCF_002213425.1 Herbaspirillum aquaticum
CAGGATCAGGGCAGCGCTGTTCTGCTGCAAGTGAAGTCATGGATGCAGCTTAAATTCTGGCAAACGCTGTCTTGACGGATGGGTCCACTTTACTGTACGGGCCCCGAAACGGGATTGGGATAAAAGTCAGGGTTCAACTTTTCCAAGGTCAGGAAAATTGAATCCGCCTTCCAGTCATTTCCAAAGTGGATGGGCTTTTCTGCATTCCTTCGAACGGCTTCATATTGTTGCTTGTTTGGAGCGATTGATGCGAAAGCAACCGCCTCCATGGCTTTTCGAATTTGCAAAGCTCCGGACTCTAAATCGATGACATTTCCAGTGCGGATGGATTGCTTAACGAAATCCTCGCTCGCCAACAGTCGTTTGAGTGCCTCGTCCATCTTTTCCAAATAGATTGCAGGAGCGTCCATGGCATTTTTTCTTATCTTCGGGTGGTGAAGAGTTTAGCAGATGTGACGATCTTCCTATTTTCAGTACCAGCAATTTTCGCGCCAAAAACCCTTCAAAAAATATTTTTCATTGTCCGTTATTGCGCGCTAACATCCGCTCGGATTCTGACTGAGCAAGGCCCTCGGCGTTTCATCGTACGTTATAGAACGGATCATGAACATCAACCGTTTCATGAATTTTCCATCACTCGACAAGCGATACCTATTGCCGCTCTATCAGCTGAAAATTGCATCGTTTGTTCACCACAAAAGGGAAAATAATGAAGTGGAAAGCTGGGAAATGGGTTGTGGCCGCAAGTACCTCGCTGCTTGCTTCGTGTGCTGTGCCAAGTCCAAATGGCGACGGCCATGCCTACGTTCACAAGACGCTGGACTCCATTGGGGGCTTTTTGGGCGGGGCATACAACGGTGCAGGGGGAAGTGCCCAGGGAGGAAAAATGGTGTCGATCAATGCCGCGAACATCATTATCGACGGACCGCATCCAAGCGACAGTCGCTGGCAAGGCAAGTTGATCAGTCAGACTTCGCTCTATCACTTCTTCGACTCTCATCCACGAGGTCCCGGTGAAAACTGGCCTCGGATTGCGATCCGTATCGACGACTACTCCGAAACTCTGGTCCCGGCCAACAGCGGGATCGAGATGCAGTACATGTCTCAGATGCCAGGGTCATCACAGCCGAATGTAGCTCGCCCAGTCGAGTGCATCAAGTTCACGGCTGTCATTTGGAAAACACAGAAGCAATCGGAGCGTATTGAGAACGTCGTTCACTGCAATGCAGACATTCGCATGAACGAAGCGACGCTTTCCGTGGGTGCTCTGACCAACTATGCATCTCTCATGTCGCCCGCCTCAGTGAGCTCTGGCCAAGTCCGCACTTTCGGCCCGAAATCCCCAAGCAAACTTCTGCCTGACTATACCCAGCAGGACAACCGTCTTTACACTACTGGCCGCTATCTATTCGGCTCACTCTTTACACAACTTGGCTATCGTGGTCCTCTGGACGGTGATCCCCGCTTGTGGTTTATCAACTTGGCTCAAAAGTCCAACTGATTTCCAGAGCTTTGATGCGTATTCTGCTCGCTGATGATCAGCCGATTTTACGGATGGGCCTAATGGCTCTACTCTGCCAGGTTGGGAAACATGTGGTCTTTCACGAGGCGGATACGCATCCCGACGTTTTATCAATAGCCACTCAGCACAGTCCGCATATCGCAGTCATGGATTTGTCCCTGAGCGGCATCTTCACGTTTGACCTGATCAAAAATCTAAGAAAGCATGCCCCTCGAACACCAGTTCTCGTTGTCTCTATGCAGGATGAAATGTTGTATGCCGAGCGGGCGTTAAAAGCCGGGGCACGTGGCTATGCGATGAAAAATTGGAGCAGCCAAACCTTGCTTCAAGCCGTCAGAGCCGTGTCGCAAGGAAAAATATGGGTCTCGGAGCAGTTTCAAAATCGAGTGATCGAGAAGATGATGACGGGCAGCGAAATAACTGCCCAGGGGATCTCTACACTATCTGATCGGGAGTTAATGGTGTTCAGAATGATCGGTTCGGGCTTAAAAAAATCTGACATCGCTCGTAAGCTCAATCTTTCCCCGAACACCGTCGAAACCTATCGGTCACATATCAAGCAAAAACTTGGGGTAGAAACAGGGGCAGAGCTGAGTCGGATTGCGTTTCTCCAACTCCAAGAGGAGCAATTGCCTCCTAATTACTCGGCCACGGCCTAGCATCCTGGCCCCACTCTTGGCTATCGCTCATCTGAGATAGGCGATCACAGATCTCGACATGAAGAAGAATTCCTCTTCCGAAGTTTTGGCACTGCCCTTTCCGTAGCCTATTTAGGCTCCTTTTTAAGGAGAGTAGAAAGAATCTCGGCTAACTTGTCCGGTGAGACTTTCCCCAGCGTCTTGTCGAGAACCTCATTCAAAGGAGTCACCGGCTCATTCTTACTGAGAGTTCGGACGGGATTTGCTCCGAAGTTCTCGATTGCATATTCTCTGAGCAAACGCAGCATCTCAGCATCCTCTCCCATCTCGGTTCTATATCCAACGAATGCATGGGCAGCGGCCTCCTTAAACGCATAGTCCTCCGTTAAACGAAGAACGTGACCATACTGGCGAGCAGCGAACCAAGTGAGCCAAACAAGAGGCCCCAAGACCAGGAATCGAACGAGTAAAAGAGCAAGACCTAGTGTATCGCCCGGAATGCCCCCAGCGGATTTCACAATATCAACAAACTGCATTCCCAAGAGATAGCCAAAAACGGCCAGCCCTCCGATTCCCACGATAAAAATATTTCTCCATCTATCTTGGGTTTCACCCAGAGCCTTCCTACGCTCTTGGAAAGACCTCGCCATTGCGACTTTACTGGCTCCTTCCAGGGTTGCATCGATAGACTCACGCTTCGCTTCAAATTCGGCAAAGAGCTTCTTCTGTGCCTCAATGGCCTCGCTCAATGTTGAAACGTATTGATCAACCTTTTCTTTTTCGGCCTTCGCCGCGACCGAACTGGCGGTCGCATTGGTTTCCGCTGTTTTTGCCTGCCGCTCCGACACATTGATTTTTTCAATCTGGTCTTGCAGAGCCGCTTCTTGGCTCTTGGCGTTCGCGACACTCCGATTGATTTGATCTTCGTAGCCGGTGGCTTTTGCGAACAGTGCCTCGATGGCATTTGCTTGCGTGATGATTTCTTGAATTCTTGGAAATTTCGCGAGATCGGCCTCGCTACCGCCATCCCTAAGAAGCCAAGGCAAAGAAGAGCGGATCGTCCACAGCAACGACATCAACGTTTGTGTGGTTTGGGCCAGCCAGTTCGGGCCATTTGAAACGGCGTTCAACATGTGCCCTTCGATATTCGCAACCGAGCTCATGATCGAAGGCAGATACACCGAAACTATCCCGGCATCCATTTCTTCTTGCCTAAAAAAGCGATCAAGTCCAGCGATATTGAAATCAAACCAAGAGGTGATCGCCGCCTTTGAAACCGTTCCCTGAGACGCTGGCACCTGATCCGGTAGGCTGTCGTACAGATCCATCCATTTCGCCTTCGCTTGGCGAAGTTGAGCGACCAAAACATTTTCTGTCATGTTCCCCTCTTCTTATTGTTCATCACGATTATCTACGAAGCTCAATCAGCCCATTTCTTCTTATTGGCAATGAAGCTCCCGAACTCTCCCTGATAACGCAAGCCGTGGAAATCGATTGGCCAAACCAAGGAATCCACTACATTTTTGAGGTCAGGAAGATCTCGTACATATCCTAAATGTACATCCATACCTTTCTCTGTGCCATGACCGACGACACGCGAAGCAAGCGTGGCTGAGATGCCGTTATTAGCTAATTGCGTAATGACGTTCACTCGGAATGAATGGAAAGACTTGTGATCATCGGTTTTCTTGATTTTTCGAGTCTTCAAATATTTAAGCAGTTCTTCGCTCAGCCGCTTCGAATAAGAGCCGTTCACAAAAGAACGGTGCGGGAATATCCGTTTGGCCCCTGCTTGACGAACTTCTTCCACGTAATCTAAGAAGCCGAGTTGAAGCAAAGCATCACATATCGGTACTTTGCGAATCCCATTTGCCGTTTTACTTTGGTACACATATATATAGTGAACACCGTTTTCGGCTTGGATCACATCCTCACAACGGATCTGAGCTACTTCACTAATCCGCATGCCGGTGTATATCCCGATTAGCGGTCCCCAATAAAGATCAGGAGCTTTCATCGCTGCCTTATAAGCCGATGGCTCAAATAGGACAGCCAATTCATCCTTGGCAAATGGCTCGTAAGATTCGGTTTTCTCTATACGCTCTTTCTTTGTAAGCACATAGAGCCCAGTAACCGGGTTGGAAGTGTGACGGGTATATGCTCCTTGGTTCAGGGCATATTTGAAGAAGTCAGTCAGCGTCATCAGTTTATTGTCGATGGTCTTACCCGCCTGTCCCGACTTCAACAGTGCTGACTTGTATGCCACGATATCTGCTTTATCGAGCTCATTCACCTGGGGATCGCTTCCCTTTAAACCGACTTCAATGAAGTCTTTGAAGTGATATTCCTTGGCATCGACCGTTCGGGCCGAGTTCTTCAAACGCCGTTCCACAATCCATTCGGCGGCGACTTTCGACACTTTGGGCGATTGGCGTTGTTGAGCCTGAGCAACGACCTCGGCGAGAATTTGCTGTTCAGCCTTCGCCCGTTGTTGGGTGGTCGTTGGCTCTTCCTGAGGAAGCACCGCTTCCATCTGCTTCAACGCATCCATGGCCCTGGCATGATCCTCGGGGCCATCGGCCTTGATCTTCGCCCCTCGAAATTCAATTTCGTACTTGTGAATGTCGTCCAAGTTGAAATTGAAATCCCCGATATCGGGGTTGTTTGACTTGTTGTTCATTGCCCGCCCCCGTTCAATGACTGCATTTAATTGCAAGGCAACAATATTAGCAGTGACGGGGCATTTCGTGCGAAGGCTGACCTTCCGGTCTTTGTCTTTGGTTTTGAGGCGGAAGTAATAGACGCCGCAACGATTGAGGTACAACCGAGGGGCTTTGATCTGGGGCATAGGTGGCTCACTGGGTGGCACACCGCCTGAAAAGCAAAAAACCGCTATCGGCCAACGCTGATAACGGTTTTCTGAGATTTGGTTGCGGGGGCAGGATTTGAACCTACGACCTTCGGGTTATGAGCCCGACGAGCTGCCAGACTGCTCCACCCCGCGTCTGAAGAACACAATTATAGGGCAGGTAAAATCGGAATGCAAACATTTTCTGCAATCTTTTTACAGTGATACACTCCTAACCGCATTGCAGCTTCCCGTCGCCATCCAGGACAGCGTCCCAACGCCCCCGTCGTCGCAGCAGGAAAATGCACCCCAGGCCCTTCCCTACTATATATAAAGACAGACACCTTCCGAGCCTCTATGAAATTCTGTTCCGAGTGCGGCCACACAGTCTCCCTGCAGATCCCTCCCGATGACACGCGGCTGCGCCATGTGTGCGGCAACTGCGGCGCAATCCATTATCAGAATCCAAAGATGGTGGTCGGCTCCATCCCCGTCTGGGAGCAGGATGGCCAAACCAAGGTCCTGCTGTGCAAGCGCGCCATCGAGCCGCGCCTCGGCTACTGGACGCTGCCAGCCGGTTTCATGGAAAACGCCGAAACCACAGAAGACGCCGCCCGCCGCGAAACCGAAGAGGAAGCCGGCGCGCGCATCGAGCTGCACGAACTGTTCTCCCTGGTCAACGTGCCCCACGTGCACCAGGTCCACCTCTTCTACCGCGCCACCTTGCTCGACCTCGACTACCAGGCCGGTGTCGAAAGCCTGGAAGTGGCCCTCTATACAGAAGACCAGATCCCCTGGCACGACATCGCCTTCCCCACGGTGGAATTCACCCTGCGCGCCTTCTTTGCCGATCTCAAGAACGTGCGCAGCGGTGAAGGCAGCTTCGCGCTGCACACCGAAGACATCCGCCGCCGCATGATCTGATCCGCAGGAGCACGCGGATGATCGCCTGGCTGGACCTCGATACGCCTTTCCCCGATGTCTCCCGCGCCCTGGCCGACCCGGCCGGGCTGCTGGCGGCAGGCGCCGACCTGTCGCCGCAGCGGCTGCTGGAAGCTTATCGCCACGGCATCTTCCCCTGGTTCTCCGAAGGCCAACCCATCCTCTGGTGGAGTACCGATCCGCGCATGGTCCTGCGCACCGATCACTTCGTGGTCTCCGACAGCCTCAAGAAAACCCTGCGCCGCATCGAACGCAGCCGCCACGGCGACGGTCTCTGGCAAGTCACCTTCGATACCGTCTTCGAACAGGTCATGCAAGGCTGCGCCGGTCCGCGCCGCCACGAACAGGGCACCTGGATCTCTCCCGAGATCATGGCCGGCTACACCGGCCTGCACCGCGCCGGCTACGCCCATTCCTCCGAAGTCTGGCTCAACGGCGAACTGGTCGGCGGGGCCTATGGCGTCTCGATCGGGCGCATGTTCTACGGCGAATCCATGTTCGCCCGCGTGAGCGATGCCTCCAAGGTGGCGCTGGCACACCTGGTGTTCTTCCTGCGCAGCCACGGCGTGGAGATGATCGACTGCCAGCAGGAAACCTCCCACCTGGCCTCGCTGGGCGCTCGGCCGATCGCCCGCAGCGACTTCCTGCACCACCTGCGCGCAGCCATCCAGTGGCCGCAGATCCGGGGCTGGGAACCGCTGAACCTGCTGGAGCACGGCATCCCGTCGGCGCGGCGCGACTGAGCCTGGCGCCGTTCTTCACTGCGGGCATCAAAATGGTGTAAATTGGAACCTGACTCCACGGACCGCACGGCGCGCCCGAGACCCTCGCCGCCGGCCTCCAGCAAGACAGGACAGGACGCACATGACGCATCTCAAAGACTTGCCGTTCTCCACGTTGCAGTTCTATGCAACCGCGCCCTACCCGTGCAGCTATCTCGATGACCAGCAAGCCCGCTCCCAGGTGGCCACCCCGTCGCATCTCATCAATGCGGATGTGTATTCTGAACTGGTCAAGACGGGCTTTCGGCGCAGCGGCATCTTCACTTACCGCCCCTATTGCGATGGCTGCACTGCCTGCACCCCGGTCCGCATCCGAGTGGCCGACTTCGAACGCAACCGCAGCCAGCGCCGCGCCTGGGAACGCAATCGCGGCCTGCAGACCCTGGTCACCAACCTGACCTACGCCCACGAGCATTACGAGCTCTACCTGCGCTACCAGTGCGCCCGCCACGCCGGCGGCGGCATGGACCAGGACAGCCGCGACCAGTACGCGCAGTTCCTGCTGCAGAGCAAGGTCAATACTCGCCTGGTGGAATTCCGCGAGCCTGACGGTACCCTGCGCATGGTCAGCATCATCGATGTGCTCAATGACGGTCTGTCCTCGGTCTACACTTTCTTCGATCCGGACCTGCCGACAGCCTCCTTCGGTACCTACAACATCCTCTGGCAGATCGAACAGGCGCGCCAGCTCGATATGCCCTACGTCTACCTCGGCTACTGGATCAAGGAAAGCCAGAAAATGGCCTACAAGACCAATTACCAGCCACTCGAAGCCCTGCATGAAGGTGAATGGCGCCTGCTGGAAGGCTGAAGCAAGCTTCAGCTGTGTGGCGCATCGTCTGCAAAAACAGGCGCAGTGGCATCAAATTTGCGACGACGACGGCGCCGAGGCGGGGAAGGATGGGCGGTGCGCGTTAGAATAGCGGCAGTTTTTTTGGCCCCCTTCCTTTCCTGATCGTCCCATCGTGTCCGACAAATTCCTCTACGCGCTCGCGCGTCCGCTGCTGTTTTCCCTGGAACCCGAAACTGCGCACCATCTGGTGCTGCCCGCCTTGCGCTGCGCTGCACGCTACAGCCTGACCGACTTCATCACCAAAAAGCCGGCCGCCGATCCGCGCACCGTCATGGGCATCACCTTCCCCAACCCGGTCGGCATGGCCGCCGGTCTGGACAAGGACGGCGCCTACATCGACGGCCTGGCCGCGCTGGGCTTCGGTTTCATCGAGGTCGGTACCGTCACGCCGCGTGCCCAGCCGGGCAATCCGCTGCCGCGCATGTTCCGGCTGCCGGCCGCCAATGCGGTGATCAACCGCATGGGCTTCAACAATGGCGGGGTGGATGCCTTCGTGACCAATGTGCAATCCTCGCGCTTCTACCAGGAGCGCCAGGGCGTGCTGGGCCTGAACATCGGCAAGAACGCCGATACCCCGATCGAACGCGCCGCCGAGGACTATGTGGCTTGCCTCGAAAAGGTCTACCCTTACGCCAGCTATGTGACGGTGAATATTTCTTCGCCCAACACCAAGAACCTGCGCCAGCTGCAGGGCGCCTCCGAACTGGATTCCCTGCTGTCGCAGCTCAAGACGGCCCAGCGCCGCCTGGCGGATCGTCACGGACGCTATGTGCCGGTCGTGCTCAAGATCGCGCCGGACATGGAGTTGGAACAGGTCAAGAACGTCGCCGACGCGCTGCTGCGCCACCAGATCGATGGCGTTATCGCCACCAACACCACCATCACCCGCGATGCCGTGCAGGGCTTGCCCCATGGCGAAGAGGCCGGCGGCCTGTCGGGCAAGCCGGTGCTGGAGCTGTCCAACCAGGTGATCCGCGGCCTGAAGGCTGAAGTGGGCGAAGCCTTGCCCATCATCGGCGTGGGCGGCATCTTCAGCGGTGCCGATGCGCAAGCCAAGATCGATGCCGGCGCCTCGCTGGTGCAGCTCTACACCGGCCTGATCTACCAGGGGCCGGCGCTGGTGCATGAGTGCGCCGAGGCATTGCGCGCAAGGCAGCTGCCTGCCGCCGCAGCGCATCACTGAGCTGCCACCACAGGCGCAAACGAAAACAGCAGGCCTGGTGCCTGCTGTTTCTCTTTGAAGCTGCGCCAGAACGGGCGCAAAGTGCGCTTACTCCTTGGACGACTCCTTCTTGAGGTTGAAGATCCGGCGCGCATTGGCGTCGGATTCGGATTTCTTCTCAAAATCGGTCTTTTCGCAACCGGCCAGCACAACGCCAACGACCAGCGTCAGCAACATGACGACGACACGCATGATTTCCCCCAGAAATTTCGGATAAGGCCCCGGCAAGCTGTGCTTCCCTCCCACAGGCAAGCCCACAGCGCCATGGTGTGTGCCCCGGCGGGCAGCACGACGGGCCGGCAGGCGCCATTTTATGCGCAAAAGATCACCTCACGATGACCATCTGTGAAAGTTTCCGCGCAAAACCGCCTGCCGTTCCCCTCTATAATGGCAGGCTTCCGGCGGCCCGGCCGTCGCCCTGCTTTGTGTCCATGTCCGTCAACACCATCGCCATCAATCGCCAGATGCGCCGTTTCGATGACCATGCCAGCGTCTGGCTGTTTGGTTACGGCTCCATCATCTTCAAGGCCGACTTCCCTTACCTGGAACGCCGGCCCGCCCACATCACCGGCTGGGCGCGACGCTTCTGGCAAGGCTCGCACGATCACCGCGGCACCGCCGAGGCACCGGGCCGGGTCGTGACCCTGGTGCCTGAAGCAGGAGCCGACTGCGCCGGCATGGCTTACCTGATTACGCCGGAAGTCTTCGCCCACCTGGATCACCGTGAAAAGAACGGTTACCTGCGGCTGGCCACGGCCATGCGCTTCGAGGACGGCGAGACCGCCGAAGGTCTCATCTACATCGCCGCCGAGGACAACGAGGCCTTCGCCGGCCCGGCCAGCGAACTGGAGATCGCGCGCCAGATCGCCGGCGCCGTCGGCCCCAGCGGGCGCAACAGCGAATACCTGCTCAAGCTGGCCCAGGCCCTGCGCGACCTGGGCGCCGAAGATAGCCACGTCTTCGCCATCGAACGGCACCTGCTGCAGCTGACCGGGCAGCCAGTCGTGCTATCGTCTGCCCCACGCCCCTGAGCCCAGCCTCACCTACTCCAACAAGGAAAAAGAACATGATCAAGACCATTGCCGTCGGCCTCACGCTCCTGATGACCCTGGCCGCCTGCACCACCCCGGTGGAGCGCACTTCCACCGGCGACATCCCCGCCGCACGCGTCTACATCAAGAGCATGACCGAGCAGGCTGCGGGCCTGTCGCAGATCACCTTCACCCGCGCCGCCGGACTGCTCAACAATGACATGCTGGAACTGGCCATCAACGATGTGGTGCTGGCCCAGATTGCCGGCGGCGAGCACCTGTCGATCTGGCTCAAGCCGGGTAGCTACGATTTCAGCATCAAGCGCGTCAGCAGCCTGGGCAGCAATGCCGGCCCGACCACCGACAAGTTGACCGTCCAGGTTGCCCAGGGCGGCCGCTACCAGGTCCAGGTCAGCACCGAATTGCGCGGGCTGACCCTGCAATTGGCCAAGTAAGCCCAATGCCCACGGCGCAACAAATGCGCCGCATTCCGTTGTTTTACACCACAGCCCCTGTCGTGCGGATGAAACACCGCGCGACAGGGGCTTGTTCATTGCGCTGGCGAGCAATGAAACAAGTCATTGATTTTAAATGACTTTTAAAAATAGAAGACCTTGCAGCCACCGTCAACCGCCACATTATTCACAAATCAGATAACTGGTATTGGGATTCAAAAGTGGAAGCGCGCCCGTGAAGCGAATATATTGCAATGCAACAGATCAATTTCTTCCTCACGGAGCTCACCATGAACATCGTCGCCGACATCCTCCCGTACACCCTGCTCATCGGCGCCATGGTCGCGCGCTATCTGATTTCGGTCAAGTAAGCAGTACCCTGGCCGGGCCCGCGCCAGCCTCCTCCAGGGGGCAGTGCGTTGCCACGGAGCAGTCTTGAAAAGCGGTGATTGTCGCGTTGCAACGCAGACAAGCCGCTTTTTCTTTTTGGTGCGCCGAGGGCAGGAAATGCATTTATTTGGTGCAAATTTGCACCATTATCATCCTCGATGATATCTCGTGCAGGGCGTGCTGCGACGAAAATCGACGACCGCCGAGGTAAATCCTGCTCTTCCCCCCTCACTTGCAAACCTGCTGCAGCGCATTACACTCGCAAGCTTTGCCAACGCAACGAAAGTGATGCATGAAGCGACTTGCCTCCCTCCTCGCCGCCTCCGCCCTGCTGCTGGCCGTGCAAGGCTGCGCCTGCGCGCCCGGCTTCGTCGGCTTTGACAGCCGCTGCCAGTTCACCAACGTTCCCAGCGGGCAACCCTGAATGAAGAAAAGCGCCGCACCGGGCCCCTCCGGGACCCCATGTCGGCGCTTTACATGCGTAATTCCACGTTAATTCCAGAATCTTTCTTCAGCTGGCGCCGGGCGTTTGCTCACTCCACCGCCGGCAACACCCGCAACCACTCCCGCAGGTCGTGCATGGCTTGCTCCCGCAAGCCCGCTTCTTCGTTGAAGATCTCGTGGTAAGCCGAGGCATACCAATGCAGCGTCTTGCGCTGGCCCGGCAGGGCCTCAAAGAACGCCCGGCTGCCGCGCGGCGCCACGAAGGCATCGTCGCCTGCCACCTGCAACAGTACCGGCCGGGTGAATTGTCCGGCATCGCGCGCCACCTGGTGCATGGCGTCGAGCATGAAGTTGAGCACGCGCGGGGCGATCTTGCCGTGATTCAGCGGATCGTCTCGGTACGCCCGCACCGCATGCGGATCATGCGAAATACGCTGGGCCGGCAAGGCAGTCGGCAGCGCCAGGCCGGGCGCCATGAAGGAGGACACCTTCAGCAGCCATTGCTGCCAGCCCGACAGATCCAGCGCCAGCGCAGGCGAGGACAAAGCCAGCGCCCGTACCGGACTGAAGCCGCCGGTAGCAAAGCGCGCGGCCACCAGGCCACCCATGCTGTGGCCGAACAAGATCGGGGTGCACTCGGTGCGGCGGCTGAAGTCATCGAAGCTCTGCTTCAGGTCGCGCAGCAGGTCGTCCGATTGGATGAGGCTGCCCTGCCGCCCGCCCGAATTGCCGTGACCGCGATGGTCGCAGATACGTACCGACAGTCCGGCCTGGTTGAACAGCTGTGCCAGGGCGCTGTAGCGTCCACCGTGCTCGCCCAGGCCATGCACCATCTGCACGGCCGAGGTGGCGCCGGGCAGCAGCCAGTCGCGGCAGAACAGGCGGGTGCCGTCGGCGGCGTCGATCCAGTGTTCCTGCGCGGTGAGGGGAAGTGTCATGGTTTCTTCACGAGAGAGGAATCGGCATCAGCCTGGCCCCGGGTGGCGCGCCAGGCCTTGCGCAAGCGCCGGCTCTGGCGCACTGCCAACTGCAGCGAGGCCGCCCAGGACAAGGGACGCGGATGCACCACCGCCCGCAATGCGCGGGCATAGTCCAGCACCATGCCGGGGGTCCAGGCCATGGTCACGGCACGTTTGCGGATCTGGCTGGCGACCCAGATCTCGGGGGTGAACATCATCCGCACCGCATTGAACCAGTGCCGGTCGCGAGCGCCGATGACGCCTTCCAGCGCCGCCTCCAGCGCATGGGCCACGGTACTGGAACAGTTGCGGTAGGTCAGGTTGTAGATTTCGGTCTGGCGGTAATGCTGCCAGAAGCGGTCCAGCGCGGCGCGCCGGTAATCGCGGAAAACGATCTTTTCCGTCGATTCGCACCAGGCTGCGGCTTCGCTGCGGTAGTCGCTCAGGTAGCGCCCTTTGACGTCGTTGTCGGCGGTGGCGCGCAAGAGGCGGGCGAACTGGTCCGGCGAGCGGTCGATTTCCTCGGCCGGATAAAGGCTGATGTACAAGTCGGGCTGGATCTCCAGCGCCGCATGGCCGGTCGAGATGACGCCCTGCATGTCGACGGCGGCGATGTAGCGGTCGATCACCGGTTGCCGCCGCGCCGGGCCCTTGGCGCTGCCGGCCGGCGTCCACACATGCACCGTCATGGGCGCCGCGGACGCGGAAGCCGGCGTAGGCATCGCCGGCGTGTCCAGCCGTGCTTGCAGGTCAGGCGCACCGTCATGCAGTCCGGCATCGAAGGGCCGGTCGTCGCCGCTGTTGCGCTCGGCCAGTATGGCGGCCGAGGCCTGCTGCGGCAGCATGCGGCTGCGCAGCGCCAGCCAGATCATGTTCCAGCCCCCAAACATCAGGCCCAGCCCCAGGCAATAGGGCAGCGTGCCCTTGTAATGCGTGGGATAAGGCTGGAAGAAGAAGACCGCCAGGGCAATCTGCACCAGGCCGCCCAACAACGCCATGCGCCAGCGCGGAAAGCGCACCACCAGGGCCGAGGTGATCTGCAGCGCGCCGCCAATGGTGAAGGCGATGCCAAAGAGCATGGCCAGCGCCATGTTGCTGGCCTGGTGCTGGGTGATGACCAGCACGGCAATGAGCAGGAACACACCGCCCTTGGCATAGCGCAAGGTCTTCTGGGCGCCCATGCCGCTGTTGGCCACCCACAGGGTCAGCAGGCTTTCCAGCAGAAGCAGGTAGCCGAACAGGGTGAGCGGAAAATTGAGCACGCCATCGAGCGCATCGATGACCAGCGAGACCCCGATGGTGCCCCAGGCCAGGCCGGCCACGGCCAGGGCATGCCAGTTGCGGCGAATGAAATCGGCGCCCAGCAATAACAAGACAAGTCGTATCACGGTATTCCCTGGGCTGCGCCCTTCCCTTTGCGATCCCGCATTCTGGGGGATTACGGGGCGCGAGGCAAATCGGCCGCCGGCAGGACTGGCTCCGGTCGGCGCAATGCCGCACAATGCCGGGCCGACCTCCTTGTTTGCTTGTCATGTCCATGTCCTTGCCGGTCTTGATCTCCGCCATCGCCAGCAGCCTGCTGCTGCCGCCCGTCTCGCCCTTGCTGCTCTACCTGGCCGGTGCCTGGCTGCGCCGCCGTGCGCCCCGCACCGGCCTGGCCCTGATGCTGCTGGGCGCTACGATCCTGCTGGTACTGAGCACGCGCATCGGCGCCCTGTGGCTAGTGCGGCCGCTGGAAGCGCAATACCCGCCGTTGGCCAGCCCGGGCCAAGCCCAGGCCATCGTCATCCTGGGCTCGGGCCGCATGGACCAGGCGCCGGAATACGGGGGCAGCGACGAATCGACGCCCCTGGGGATGAAGCGGCTGCAATATGCTGCCCATCTCGCCCGCCAGACCGGCTTGCCCATCCTGGTCACGGGCGGCAGTCCCGACGGCTCGCCGCAGAGCGAAGCGGCGGTGATGGCCCGCAACCTCCAGCGCGACTTCGGGGTCGCGGTACGCTGGCAGGAGACCCGCTCCGACACCACCGCCGAGAACGCCAGCTATTCGGCCGCCATGCTCCGGGCGGAGGGCGTCGAACGCATCCTGCTGGTTACCGACACCCTCCACATGCCGCGTGCCATGCGCGTCTTCACGCAGACAGGCTTGCAGGTACAGGCGGCGCCGACCCTGTTCCTGGACCGCGCCCGCCCGCGCCCCACCGATTACCTGCCGCGTGCCGGCAACCTCGACCTGGCCAGCTACGCCCTGCGTGAATGGATAGGCCAGTGCTGGTATCGGGTGCGCCACGCCTTGGGCCATTGAAAACGGCTGAGGGAGCACAAGCCAAGAGCAAAAATGCGCGCCCTTGCTCCTCCTGTTCCGCCAATCAGCGCCGCAAAGCAGAGGTAGAGTGACAAAGTCGCGCGCATTTCGTCAGCAAAAGCCCGTGAACAACACCTTGACCTAGTAGCAACAACAACGCTCACGCAAGGCGATGCACCCGGTCCGCCAGGCCAGGTGCCATCGTCCCGGCACAACGATGCCAGCGAGCACCTCTACAATATTGGGAGATACATCATGGGCCAGTTGTCCTTCAGCAAGAAACTGTGGCTGCCACTCGGTTTGAGCCTGGTCGCACTACTGGCGATTTCCGTCTTCAGCGCCTTCATGGTGCGTGACGTGCGGCTGGAAGAACGCAAGAACGACCTCACCAACATCGGCCAGACCGCCCTGTCCATGGTCAAGGCCTATGGCGCGCTGGCCGAAAGCGGCGCGCTGAGCAAGGAAGAGGCGCAAAAACGCGCCAAGGCCGCCATGAAAAGCCTGCGCTACGGCACCGATGGCTACTTCTCGATTTCCACCTCCGGCCAGATCATCGTCATGCACCCGATCAAACCGGAACTGGATGGCAAGGACCTCACCAACTTCAAGGATCCGGCCGGCAAGAACCTGTTCGTCGAGATCACCAAGGCCGGCAGCCAGCCCGGCGGCAGCTTTGTCAATTACCTCTGGCCCAAGGTCGGCGCGGCCGAACCGGTGCCCAAGACCTCCTTCGTGATCGCCTACCAGCCCTGGGACTGGAACCTGACCACCGGCGCCTACATGGATGACATCAACGCGGCCTTCATGCGCACCCTGACGCAGATGGCCATCCTCTTTGCCGTCGTGGCGGCAGCCTTGGGGGCACTGGTGATCGTGATCAACCGCGGCATCCTGCGCACCATCGGCGGTGACCCGGCCAAGGCAGCGGAAGTCGCCAACCGCATCGCCCAGGGCGACCTCACGCCCAACATCGAGACCGCACCAGGCGACCAGGGCAGCCTGCTCTTTGCGGTGCGCAGCATGCGTGATTCGCTCTTGAGCACCATCGCCAACATCAAGACCTCGGCCGACACCATCGCCACGGCCAGCCAGGAAATCGCCAGCGGCAACCTCGACCTGTCCGGCCGCACAGAACAGCAAGCCGGCTCCATCGAGGAGACCGCCTCGGCCATGGAAGAACTGACCGCCACCGTCAAGCAGAATGCCGACAACGCACGCCAGGCCAACCAACTGGCCGAATCGGCCTCCGAAGTGGCGATCCAGGGCGGCAGCGTGGTCAGCCAGGTGGTGCAGACCATGGAGGGGATTACCGACAGCTCGCGCAAGATTGCCGACATCATCGGCGTGATCGACGGCATCGCCTTCCAGACCAATATCCTGGCCCTGAACGCGGCGGTGGAAGCCGCCCGTGCCGGCGAACAGGGGCGCGGCTTTGCGGTGGTGGCCTCGGAAGTGCGTTCGCTGGCCCAGCGCTCGGCCTCGGCCGCCAAGGAAATCAAGACCCTCATCGATGATTCGGTAGCCAAGGTCGATACCGGCAGCAAACTGGTCGAACAGGCCGGCGCCACCATGACCGAGGTGGTGGCCAGCGTACGGCGTGTCACCGACATCGTCGGCGAGATCAGTTCGGCCAGCCAGGAACAGAGCGCCGGCATCGCTGAAGTCGGCCGCGCCATCACGCAGATGGATGAGGGCACGCAGCAGAACGCCGCGCTGGTGGAACAAGCCGCTGCAGCCGCCCAGTCGCTGCAGGATCAGGCCGCCACCCTGGCCGGCCTGGTCGGCCGCTTCCAGACCGATGGCAGCCAGCCGCGCACGGTTCATGCCAACCAGGCTGCCCCGGCCGCCTCCGCGAGCGCCAAACCTGCCGCACGACCGGCTGCGGCCGCCGCACCCCGCAAGCCGGCTGCGGCCCCGGCTGCGCGTGCAGTCATTGCTGCTCCCAAGGCCGCTCCCGCCAAGCCTGCCGCAGCGCCCAAGGCGGAGGCGACGACTGCCAAGCCAGCGGCCAAGCCCTCTCGCCTGCCTGCCGGAGAAGATGAAGGGGATTGGGAAACCTTCTGAGGAATCTGCTCACTGCACCACAAGCCCGCCTGTGTGCGGGCTTTTTTCATGGCGCAGCTGCGTAGTTCAGTCCAGCGCCGCCAGGTTTTCTCCGACCAGGCGGCCGATGAGGCCGCTGTCGGGTGCCACGGCAAGTGCGCGGGCGGTATCCTGCTTGCCGGTGGCAATGAGGCCCTGGTCGTGCGGGGCGATGGTGTATTCGCTGTGGCAGGCCGGGCAATACAGCGTATCGCCGACGGCGGCATGGCGCGGGCGCACCACCACCGGACCACAGGAAAGACAGCGCTGCAGCGGAATGCCTTCGTCACTGTGGCCGACGATGTGGGCCAGCTCCTCGTGGGCCTGCAGGCCGATGAAGAGGCGGCCCAGGTGCGCATCGAACTGCTTGCCCAGCTCGCCCTCGATGATCTCCATGGCGCGCCCGATGGGCATGCCGCTGCGATAGGGGCGCGTACTGGTCATGGCATCGAAGGCGTCGCAGATGCCAACGATGCGTGCGGCCAGGGGAATTTCCTCACCGCGGCGTCCGTAGGGATAGCCCCGGCCATCCGGGGTTTCGTGATGCAGCAGCACCGCGTCCTCGGCCAGGGCTGCCAGCGGATGGCCAGCCAGCATGCGGTGGCCGATCTCGGGATGGGTCTTGATGACGGCATATTCGGTGTCATCCAGGCGCGATTTCTTGCCCAGTACGGCATCGGGAATGCCGATCTTGCCCAGGTCATGCAGGAAGGCGCCGATGGTAATGCGGGCCACCTGTTCGGACGGCAGCCCTGCCGCCTCGGCCAGCAGGCGCGAGAGCCGCGCCACCCGCCACAGGTGTCCACCGGTGTAGGGGTCGCGGGCCTCCACGGCCCAGGCCAGCAGGAACAGGCTCATCAACAGCTGTTCGTCGCGCGCAGCCTGGCGCGCAGCGTAAAGTGGACCCCGAATTTGAGACACTGATTTAAGCTGTCGTCCTGGAAGGGATGACGAGAATGAGTGAAGCAAAGAAGAAGCGAAATA
>NZ_NJGV01000040.1 GCF_002213425.1 Herbaspirillum aquaticum
CGTCTAAGTAGGCTACTGCTGGCAGAACAGCAGGTTCCATCACCGGTGTTCTGGCGTGAAACAGTTGAAACAGCGACTTTCAGGTCGCACCTGTACATGCATACAGCATAACCTTCCGACGACTATGTGGCTCACCTACAAGTTAAAGCCGATATTTTCACGTTATAAGGTAGGGGCGATAAATAAAAAAGCCCCGAGCCTCCATGTCGGTAGCTCGGGGTTAAGTCCAGTTTGCACTGGAGGGGAAATGCCGGCCAAGAATAAAATGCCGGCGGCCGCACTATAGCAGCTTCAGGGCGGCGCCATGCCGTTTTCCCTGATGAATGCCTGCGCCGCGCGGGCGGTGGCGGCGGCCTCTTCGGCCTGGCCGATTAGCGTGCGAACAGCGCTGTCCAGCTCTGGAGGAAGTAGCCGGCCGGCGGTACCGGCTCCATCGCCGCCGGCGGCGCCACTGGCTTGGGCGGGTCCGGGAGTGCCACCGTCGCACCAGGCTGCACCGAGGCGCACCGGGCCGCCATAGGCCGCCACCAAGGCACTGGTGATCAGCGTGATGGCCATGCGCAGCAGCGGCGTCTGCCGGGTGAATGACAGGGCCACACAGCCCCCGAAAATCCCGGCCAGCAGCAGGTCATACTGCAGCCCGAGAAACGATCCGGTCAGCGTGACCGTGCCCACAGCAACGGCGTACCCCGTCGCCGCGCTGGTTGTTGGTTCTGGCATTGATTCCCCTGAGAAAGGTTAAAACCCCAAATTTACCGGTCTATGCTTTTCTACTGACCGTAGAAACAATTAGGGCCACCTATTCGGTGGCCCCTGTCGGCTCATCTGCTGCCGAACTCTGTGGCGCCGTGGGCGCCGACTCTACGGTCGGCACCGGATCGGGCGCATCTGGCCAGACCACGGTCTTGGGATAGCCGTCCTGAGCAGTGACGCGGCCCAAGGTGACGCGATACTGCTTCCAACGCACCAGCAGTGCCTGCTCCGAATCGGTGGCCACGCCAAGATCGACGGCGTCCTGCAGAGGGGCAATTCGCAGGCCAGCCACCTGCAGCAGCATGTCTCGCTTAAATTCGGCGGCGGCCGCAAGTTCAGCCGGTGAGGAATCACCGACCGCCGGTACCGACTCAACGCTGCCCGTAGGCAGATCGACATAGCTCCATTCCTGGGCGTCCAGGTCAATCACCTGGTACTTGCCCTCGACATCAGGGCCAGGCTTCGCGTCGGTCGCATTTCCTGGGAACAGCCAATTGCCCTCGACGAGTGGATCCGGGTCTGCAAAGCAGGGCTCGGCGGTTCGGATCAGCGCGCGAGTGATCGGGTGGAAGTTCCAAAATTCGGGTGCGTTCATGGTCATCCTTAGTATTTGATGCAAATAAGCGCAGCGAGGTTTCGAGTCAAGTTCTCCGCACCACCGGTGGCATTCACCGTGATGGCGTGGGTGTGCGTTCCAGCAGCGGTCGTCTCTGTGTACTGGTCAATTTCACGCGGCTGGTTTTGGCTTCCAATACCAAAGCCGGAACCAGCTAAGCGACCTGTATTGGCCTGGTGAGTGTGATTTCCGTCGACCTGCGCAGATGCAGTGTGACTGTGCAACAGGAGCGCACCAGCCTGCCAACTCCACAAAGACCGCGAACTGTCTATCCCTCGCCCATCATCCCACCCACGCATATACTCAGCCCGAGCATCGGGAAGAACGATATAGGCGCCTAACCCTGCTTGAAGTCACCGAACATGATCGGCACCGCATTGGCGGCCACGTTGGGCATATCCGGAACCTCGATCAGCGGGTATGGGCGTCTGCAATTTGCTTCTGCAGCTCGTCCATAAAGGCGCCGATCTTTTCGACCTTGGCGGTCTGGTCAGCGGACGGCAGGCCCTTGCGGATGTCGTCCAGCTGCTTGGTGTGCTCGGCCTTGAAGTCCGAGAAAGCCTTGTTCATGGCCTCCACGGACTGGCGCAGCTCGGGCGGCAGGGAGCCGGTATCAGCGCGCACGCCCATGATGCCGCGACGACGGGTGATGATGTTCGATTGTTGCATCATTGACCTTTCAGAGTTTGGATAGTGGATTGCAGCAGCGCTGCGATTTCATTGGTGCCAGCGCTGGGCGTGGCCGGTGGTTCGGCAGCGCCAGGCGTGCCGGAAAACAGATTCTTGAACACGTCCTTGCGCACGGAACGGGAATGACCTGCCTTTGCCATGGCCACATCAGTGGGTCGATCTTCGCGGTACCAGAGGCCTGCTTGGTGATCAGAATGGCGTTTCCTTTGGGCTCTACCTTGGCATTGCTGACGCAGTAATTCATCATCTTCTGGCCGCCATGCACCAGCACGCCCTCCGCCAGCTTGCGCTCGGTGGTCTTGATGGCGCCGCCAAGTTTCCAGCCCTGAGAAATACCCACGATCTTGTCTTGCGGTACACCGGCCTCGATCAGCGCATCCAGAATGCCGCCCATACCGCCAGGATCGACGCCGACCTTATCCAGGAGACCGGCCTGCTCGATGGATGCAACCATTTCTGCCATCTCGATCACGTCGGGGCCGACCGAATCACATATCGTCAGCTCGCCCTGGGCCGCATAGTCGCGCCAGGCAGGGACCTCGGATTTACGCAATTCAAGAGCCGGCGGGTTCACCCATGCATGCGTCCAAAGCAACCATTCACGGGTTTCCTTGTGACGCCCTGCGACGGCGAGCCCGAGCCAGTCATCGTTACCGCCGCCGTCAACGCCGACATCGATCACCTCGCACTCTTCCACCAGGTCTTTCAGCGCCAAGCCTGGGCGCATGGCTTGGGCCTCCCACTGGTCGGCGCCGGCCCACCGATCCGACCGCAGGGACAATCCAATCTCTACATTCAGGTGCTTCGCCAGGAATTTCTGCAGCGCCCCGTCCAGCTTGCCCTTGACCTTGTTCAACTGGTCAAGCAGCCACTCGGCATTTACTGAGCGCCCGATATTCGGGTTCGTGATGTAGAAATTGGCCGGATCGAGATAGGCCTTGCTCCTGATCATCGCGGGCGGGAATTCATACAGCACGCCCAACGATTTAGGATCATGGATGACCCCATCCCGCACGTTGCGGAAGTAATTCAACTTCTCCAGGTAGACGCCTGCCGGCGGCTCATCACTTTGCGTGGTCAGGAAAATCACCCACCCTTCGTCGCGAGAGACCTGGCCGCCCAGCGCCTCCATGAACATGGCCTCGGCATTGGCTCGCTTGCCAAAGAGCCAGTGCTCGTCCACCAGAATGCGCCCGGACTTCTTCCCCGACACGGTATCCGTATCGGCGGCCACCACTTTCAGCGATGCTCGGGACACCCGATGGGTAATGGTCCGGATGTGATCCTGAATATGAAACATGGCCGAGAGCTCATCATCGGCGCGGATCATGCCCGCTGCCGGCTTGAAACTGTTGTCGGCGACTTCCTTGGTCGGCGCCAGAATCAGATGTTCTTCCTCCTCCCGCCAGCACAACAAGACCGCCGTCAGCATGATCCCCGCTGCGATGGTTGACTTCGTGTTCTTCTTGCTGATCAGCAAATAGAATTCACGAATGAGCTGCTGACCTGTGTCGGAGTCATAGGCACCAAAGATGGCGGAGACGTAGTCGAACACCCATTGCTCACTGCATTCGCCGAAGGTGGGCTTGCCAGGAATGTCCACCACGCGCAGCTGCTTGAAAATCGACAGCGCATGCTCGGCTTGGTCACGAAAAATCGGCGGCGGGATAATCGACCGCCCTTGGACGATTCGCTCCTCCCAGTCTGGGACCGCTGTTGACCACTTCATAGCTTCTTACCGCCGGATGCAGCCAGGCGCGGAGGCGCGGCGGTCGGGAAACGACTGGCGACCTTCTTGGCCTCCTCGTCCCGAGCATCCTTCTTGCCGCCCTCGCCCAGCTTTTTGTGCATGAACGGCATCAGTGCCTTGGCCGCATCGACGCGAAGTTTATCTTCCGTCTTCGGATCGTTCATTGTTGCCAACAAGAATGCACGTGGGTCACTGTATTGCAGCGCGCGACCGATATCGAAGGGACTGCTCGCGACCTCGCCGCCCGGCGCTTTCGTTGCCTCGCGGCACTTTTTCAGATATTCAGCGACGGCGGGGTCTTTAACAAGTCGCGAGCCTGCTGCCGAGGCAGTCGCGGCACTGTAACCGGCCTCGATAGCCGCGTCCCTGTTGGACTTCCCGCGCATCACCGCATCGGCAAACAGCTTCTTTTTAGCTGTTAATGCCATTAACAAAACTCCTAAAAGGGGATTTTTTCTGCGCGTGGGAAGGCAAGCGGTTTCCGAGGTTTTACCTCATCAACTTTCGATACCCCCGGCAGGCTTCGCCGCCGGATCAACCTCCCCTGGCCCGTTCCGCAGCCTCACGCGCCGTCTTCTCGTCATGGTGATCCTTGCAAAGCCCTTGCAAGTTGTCCTGATCGTTGGAGCCGCCACGCCACAATGGCGTCTTGTGATCGACCTCTACTGCTATGGTCTGTCTGCCTTCTGCTAGGCATGCCACACACCAATGGTCCGATGCGACCAAAGCATCGGTCTTCATCTTCATCCACTGACGCCCTCGGATGCGCAGCGTCGTGCTAGCCGTAGGCTTATGCATCTGGACGCGGCTAGTCTGGGCTTCATGCAAGCGCGGTTTCAGGGTTCTCAAACGCATGATAGCCACGCCTCCCTATATCAAAAACCCAACAAAGTCGGAAGTTTGCTAGCAAGATCGGCGGCGACGTATGTGTGGATTGCTGCCTGCGGATGAGTCGAGTCGAAATAGCCTGCCTGAGCAGTACCATTACAAGGGATCTTCCCGTCTATCACATCGGTAAAGCCAGCTGCGCCGGCACCCGCGTAGATCGCGTTGTACATATCGTATGCAGCCGTCGGGTCGGCCGCAGTGAACACACCGGCACGCAGATACGGATTGTACGAATCGTAGCCCGGCGTACCTGGACCCATGAGCGATGTCTGATTTGCCGTTGTCTCCCATGAGTCAGTTGAGCTCGCCTGTGGCGCGAACGTCACTGCGATCAGCGGTAGTGAGCTAGAGCGGGCCGCGGCACGGATTTTCGCCCAATGATCACGCTGTGTCGCAAGCAAACCTGTCCCGACGGGGCCTGACCATGGGAGGCTACGGTTGTTGTTGCCCATATTCGTGATCGCAGCATCAGCAAATTGACCTTGCAGAAGACGCTGCGAAAAACCACCATAGAGAGCCGGCACTGTGGCGTTCGTACCGCTGACTGCTGCCCGCGTCCAGCTATATTTCCCAGTGTTCAGTGCACGATTTACAAAGGCTGTGCAGCCATCTGCATCACCGTACAGCGCGCCGTTCGGCGTTATGCGGTCTGAATTTTCACGGCCGATGCTGTCGCCGTGATTGATCAGGGACTTCTCGCCGTATGCACCACTTCCATAAACGTTACACGGGCCGCACACAACCTGGCCGGCTGTCACACCGCTCAACGTTGTCCAGTCTTTCAGGAAGACTGCAGTACCAGCCCCCGCTTGATCCTTCATCATATCGCCCAGGTCAGTACGACCGGATGATACTGGCTGGCTCGGATATTTCGCACCAACAGCCGGCGCGATTTCCCAGCTGACCATGTACCAGGCATCTTTGAGGATGGTGAAGCCATAGGCGCGATCTGAGCGAACACGCCAGCCATCCGGAACTGTCAGCGTGTAACCGTCACCAGAAATCGCGCCGCCAGCTGCAGAAAATTCCGCTGTCGTCGGCTGAGTACCATCCAACTTGAAAATATAGCCCGCCTGGCATGCGGCGGCTCTTGTCCACTTGAGCTGCACCAGAACTGCCGACGATTGATTCTGCCCGGAACCCGAAGTATTCAAGAGCAGCGCGGCGCGGATTGGGACAACGTTACCAACACCCTTCTCTTGGGGAGCATTGCTTGTGGCAGCGTCCACATAACCGTTCCACCACTCCACCCACGGATCAGTGACGGTCTTGTTTGATCGATCCGCCAGGCGCGAACTCCGGACATTGTTTGCTCCTGCGGTAAGAGCCATGTAAGGCAAAACCGTCCGCTTCGATGCCGACAAGACCGGCAAGCAGTTCGTACTGCTACCTGTGAGACTGTGCGTGGAACCGCTGGCATTGGTGCCAACCGAATCCAGCGTTAACGACTTGTTCAGGTCGGAGGGCATCACAACATACGGCAGCGTACCCACCAGCACGCCATTCGCATAGACGTTCGTCGTCACCGACGAGGCGCCGCTAAAGCTGCCGGCAGTAGCATCCAAGACCTCGAATACCTTCGGCGCTGAGTTGATGGTGGGGGACGCAACAACTGTGGGTGCACCAGAAGGAACGGGCACGCTAACGCCATACGGAAGACGAAATACCAGGCCAGTAACGCGGGGAGTGACTGTATAGCCAATATCCGCGCTAGTCAGGGCATAGGATGCTCCTGTAGCACCAGCAATATCAGTCGTAGCACCACCAGCAGTCGGGGTACGAGTCCACTGAATAGCAGAATAGTCCCAACCAAAACTCTTGGTCACTGTAACTACGCTTCCGACCGTATTTCCACTAGAAGTAAAGCCGATGGGGCCACGTCCAAGTCCGAGAATTCCGGCTTCAATCATCGCAGAAGTAACGCTCATGCTGTCCTCGTCCACTTCGAGATGTTGGTCTTGCTTCCGTTGTAGGCGATGGTCTTGGTGAACACCGCGCCATCGGGACGAGACGCAATGATGCTCACCACTCGATCACTGCTGTCTTTGGTGATCTCGACATCGCACCACTCCGTCCAGGTATCCGACAAACCCAGCGGGCTATTCAAACCGACATCAGCGAGCATATGAGCACCGGAAATAAAAAAGCCCGCACATGGCGGGCAAACCCTCGAGAGAGGCGGGAGGACCTAAAAACCTCGGCGCGCATACACACGCCAATTTCCACAAGACAAGAAAATTAATAAAAATTTATTAGCTCTTGACTAACTCACTTCTGTGTACAAATCTGTTTGCGCAGTGCGTCAAAAAAGGGGTTTTGAGCAGCTTCTACCAACGAATAAAACTAGAATTGAAAGGGGTAAAGATGTTACTGAAAAACAAGGTATCCAAGTTCCTTCGCGCTACACTTTTTACCGGAGCGGTTGCATTGTCAGCTCCATCGTATGCCGGTCCAGTTTTAGTTTGGGCCACTCAACTTGACTCTGATAACCTTGTTCTCTATGAGTCAGGTCTTTATGGCCCTACCTATGGATCAGTGGTGCAGCACTTTAATTGGCAACAGCAGCAAGATCAGACAACGGTTTTCTCAGCACTCGCAACGGTAAATAGCTTCGCCCTAAGGTGGCTGCCAGACAAACCTTCCTCCAGCAGCTTAGTGGTAAAGCTCTATCATGCAGACTTACCAACTCTTCCTGACCTTTCCAACCCGATTCGGATTTTGACTTTCAATGACCCAATACCTAGCTACAGCTCGCCATATACGACGATAAACTTGTCATCAGGAATCAACGCAATCTCTTTTAGCCTCACCAACCCTGACCCATCCAAGTCCTACAGTTTCGGGTTCACGCTTGGACTCTCAGAGTTCAACCCAACGTCTGCGGTCCCTGAAGCACCTGCATCAGCAATGTTTCTGGGAGGACTCGGTCTGGTAGGAGTGGCCGCCTGGCGTCGTAAGCGATTTGCAACGCCAGAAGCTTCCTCGCGACAGGCCTTTGCGTAAAAACATGAAGAATGCCCGCATGCTCTTGTAGCTGCGGGCAACATCTAGCACCCCGAAAAAGATTTGAAGCCTGGAGCGTCAGGGGAGAATCGAACTCCTCTTCATCTGTTTGGAAGGCAGCGGCTCTGCCATTGAGCTACAGACGCGCAAAAAGAAAAAGCCTCGTTCGGATGATCGAGGCTTTTTGAAGTGTCTTATCGGGCTTCACACCAGCAGCTGCGTGAAGTGCTCCACCTGGTGCGCGGGCACAACGAAAGGAACGAATTCTGCACCGTTCGTTGCCAGCCAATAGGAGCGATGACGACCATTCATAAATTCGTACAAGCCTGGCACCTTTTCATACACCACACCCATGTCTAGCGCTCTTCCTTGGCCTTCCCTGAGCGAATCCAAACGCGCCAACTTGTCGGGGTACGGATTAAATCCGCGTGGGGGATCGCCGTAGCTGCCGTTTGCGAACTCCGCGTCTTTGAGCCAAGCCAAAACCTTCTCAGGCGTCGCCTTGAGAATTGCCCAACCTTTGCCGGACTCAGCTTGGCCGTTATAAGTCCTGACGTTATGTAGTGCATCTTCATACATCACGACCTTGCCGCCAGCAGCCCCAGTAGCGGACACTTCCATTTGATCGCCATATGCCATGGATATTCTCCTCAGTTGAGAATAAATATTACCACACGGCAAAAATCAATAAATTCTTACAGCAAAACAAAAACCCGCCGAAGCGGGTTTAGGAAGATGCTTGATACTTGAGGAGATTCGCGCTAGTCCCTGGCTATCTGCAAAGTGACCGTACTTCAAAAGTACTCTCAGGTATCATTATGTATGGACGTGCTAATCCACCACAAGAAGATGTTAGCCAATTTTAAGCGCGAAAGCAAGTAATTAGCTAATCGTATTTAAAGTGCGGTTGGCACAAAAACGCAAGTTGATGAATGTAGCTGTAATCAAAACGACGCCCGAGATCTGGCTCCCAATAGCGCCCATGGGCCAACCAATGTCGAAATTTGAATGCAGCTCGTACTTCCGAAGATAGATTCTTGGGCATGACTGCGAAGGATACCCAGGCTGGTAGGAGATAGTCTTCAAATGAGACCCTGTTGCCTTGAGTCCGCTTCAATTCTCGAAGGTGCCGCGACAGGGGGTCCTTATCCTTATTTCTGCATCTCAGGTCATAGTCTTTTCGCCATCGTGCCTCCAAATAGGCAAGTACCATAAGTGAGCTTTGCTTCTCTTGCTCTTCGAGCCGAAAATTCAGTTCGGCCCAGACTTCTTCCGGGTGATAGGCAGTGAATCTTGGTAACGGATGCGCTGCATAATAGTCATTTAAAGCCTGTACCACATCGTTGTGATGATCGGCAATTTCCTCTAAAGACCTAATGTCAGCAGCATACGTAACTACCCTAGCCATTGGCGACCTTCAAAAGCAACGCTAGAAAACGCTCGTCCGTGAGATCATCAAATCTCATCTCTGGAGGATTCCCTGAAATTTTCCAAATCCATGGGTCGTTTTCGGAAAATTTAGGCTTCGGTGAGGGCGGCGGCGTCCCATCCACGCTAATAGAAATTGAAATAAGGTCTCGTGCAGTATGTACGCCTTTCCGGATTAGCACGAGAGATGCCCTTCCACGAGGGCCCTTGATATCCACTCGGCCCTTAGTTCCAATCAACATCGTTCCAATCGGTTCCAAAACTACGTTGACCAGACCAATTGTGATCACCATTTCCTTTGCGTCATAAGGCCCTGAAAATTCCTCCATAATTCGCTTTGTGCGATATGCAGTGCTAATGGATCCGGCCTCAATGTAGGTACGAAGCGCCCTCTCCACAATTTCATAGAGTTCTGCAAGGTGCTGAGCCCAGGTTTCTAACTCACGCTCTTTAGAGAACTGAGTATTGGCGTTCTGCATTTCTTTCTTTTGCTCAGTTTGCTTTCGTACAAACTCTTCAAAGGAATCAGACATCTTCATTCTCACTTAATAATTTTTCAGCAACTTGCTGGGCGGATAAGCACATTCTACACAATGGTGAGCGTCGCGATTACGACTCGACTAGCGATTTCTTCACCATCAACGGCAGGACTGCCTGAAGTGCATCCTCGTAACTACCAGCACTTCGGCCCCGCCAAACCTTGATGCCACATCCGCGATTTCTCATTTCAATCCCAATTGCGTTTCGATAGGGAAAGTCCAATGCATCTACGCACCACTCAACAGTCTCCATCTCCATCTCCCGCGCGCAATTCAGCCTGATGCGTCTCGCACTGGTGCAATACGTCCATGAATGCAGGACGCATGCGAGCGAGGCCGCCCGTTGTGGTGTAGCTGACTACGCGGCAGATTGGACCAAGGATGCCGAAAAGTATCAGGCTCTTCTCCGCGAAGTGGAAGGCTTGTGATTATGGCCACCGCCAAGCAAGCAGCGATCCCGCAGCCGACTCCGCGCCGCGCTGCTCAGTCGAAGAAGCCGACGGCAAAGCCGGTCGATCTGTCGGCGCTGCTGAATCTGCCCGCCCAGATGGAAGCCGGCTTTCAGCGCGTCATCGACGTGCTGAGCAAACCCGCCCTCGCGAACTCGGCGCCGCAGCTGCAGACCGCCGCTGAGAATGCTGGCGAGCGCTTGGAGGCGATCATCACCATCTTCACCGGTAAGCAGGCACAGAACGTCTTGCAGGACATGCTGGAGACCGGTCATCCTCCGTCCCGCGAGCAGTTGCTGCGCGCTGCCGACAAACTCATCGCCGCGCGAGGTGGCAAATGAATGCTCCGATCAAAGGCGCGGAACTGCACATTCCGTACAGCTCGCCAGAAGCCGCCAGCCTGCAGACAGTAACCGGCTGGGTTTCGCGCGATGGTCGGTTCTGGGGCGACGACGAACACATGGCGCGATTCTGCGGCGCCACTCATCGCCAGTGCAAACAGTGTGAGGCAGTCGAAATCAAGATCGATCGCCTTTACTGCGATTCCTGTCTTGAGCTGCGTCGTATCGAGAAATACAAAGCCATGCCCCGCGAGCAGTGGGACGGCGCCGCCCTGCTCTACCTCGACGGGACGGACCGCTATTTCCAAGATCCGAATGAGGCTCGCGAATACGCGAACGACAAAGGCATTGACCGTCAAGGCCGACCAATTTGCAAACTGCATGGGCTCCGAATGCTCGACCCTGAAGTTTTCAGCCGTTTCCCTTTCGCATCGGCTGACAGCACGAATATCGGGCGCAATGTAGGTATCGACTCCGCCTGGCGTGGGACCTACACCCCACCAACGAAAGAAGCACGAGCTGCGCTGATGCGTGAGCGGATCGAAGCGCACCAGTCGCTGACGTTCTGGGATCGCCAGCATGCGCCAATTCAAGAATCACTTTTTGGGAGCCAACAATGACCATGACACGAGACCGGATTGAGGAATTGAAGCGGCTGGCAGAGGCTCTTGACGGTGCAAAGTGGAGCGCCGAACATGATTTCAACGTCCACGTCTGGGGCGACGACGGAGATGCAGTTTGCAAAACATATGCAAACTTGGGCCACACGCCAACAGGATATGACGAAGACGATGTTGCACGTTATATCGCAGCCGCCAATCCGCAAACCGTCCTCTCCCTGCTCGCCCTAGCAGAGCGCGCACTGGAGCCGCAAGGGCAGGCGCTGCCGGTAGTGGCGTGGCTCACTGAATGGCCGAAGGATCGACTCCGCAGCGCTGGAAAGTTGGTCGAACTGGTCGAGCCCGAGCAAAAGTTTGCAATGAACCATTACGAACCGCTGGTGCGCTTGAGTGATGCCCGCGCCTACGCCTCCCAGCTCGCGATACCTGCAGGGCTGGTGCCTGAAGGCTGGTTATTCGAGCCCAAGGCGCACGGTTCCTGGCAAATTCATGCGCCCAGCGGACTGAAGGCGGCCGTTGTCGGCTTCGAAAAGTCGCCGCTTGCTGAAGCGATGCGCCAATTGATTTCCACCCTGACAGCCTAAAGTGGACCCCGAATTTGAGACACTGATTTAAGCTGTCGTCCTGGAAGGGATGACGAGAATGAGTGAAGCAAAGAAGAAGCGAAATAGCTA
>NZ_NJGV01000041.1 GCF_002213425.1 Herbaspirillum aquaticum
CAGGATCAGGGCAGCGCTGTTCTGCTGCAAGTGAAGTCATGGATGCAGCTTAAATTCTGGCAAACGCTGTCTTGACGGATGGGTCCACTTTAGAACACTGCGCGAGCCAGAGCATTTCTTGCTTCCCCCTTATTCAGTCCGGCATGTACTCTGCGCCGGAGCTCAACATCCTGAAGCCATTCCAAAATAAAGAGCGTCCGTTCAATTCTGCCGAATTCCCGTAAGGCAATAGCAAGGCCGTTTTGGCGCGGGTAGCTCCCGAGCTTGCGGATCATCAAGGAGGCAGTTACGGAACCCTGCTTGATTGACGTGGCCAACCGCAATACCTCGTCCCAATGAGCACGTAGATGCTTAATGTTCAGCGTCCCGCCGATCATGGTCCTTAACGCATGGTAGTCCTGCTCTCTTGATGGCACATACAGCTTAGTGTCGGCCAGATCTCGAATTCGTGGCGCAAACTTAAAACCAAGCAAATGCATCAATGCAAAGACATGATCGGTAAAGCCAGCGGTATCTGTGTAATGCTCCTCAATGCGGAGTTCTGACTCGTGGTAAAGCAGGCCATCAAGGACATAAGTCGAGTCGCGCACGCCGACGCTGATAGGCTTGCCGAAGAATGGCGAATACTGGTCGGTAATATGGGTGTAGAAAAGGTGCCCAGGTTCGGTTCCGTATTTCGGGTTGACATGTCCTGTGCTCTCAGCCTTGCCGCCAGCACGAAAACGCTGAGCATCGGAAGAAGATGTGGTCCCGTTCCCCCAGTTCGCGGCAAAGGGATTGCGCAATTGAGCGTTGGTTAATTCGGCCAGTCCAGCTGTATAGGTCTCATCGCGTATATGCCAAGCTTGTAACCACGAGAGTTTGGCGTAGGTCGTGCCAGGCGTAGAATCGGCCATCTTGTTTAGGCCCAAGTTGATTGCGTCCGCCAAGATCGCAGAGAGCAACAGGGTGCGATCTTTCGTGAGTTCGCCTGTCTTTAGGTGGGTGAAATGCCGGGTAAATCCCGTCCAGTCATCGACCTCCATGAGCAATTCCGTAATCTTTACCCGAGGTAGGATCGCGCTTGCTTGGTCGATCAGCGTTTGCGCGGACTCTGGTACCGAAGCATCAAGCGGGGTGATTTTCAGTCCAGAATCCGTAATGATGGCGTCGGGCAGTTCCTGAGCAAGCGCCAGATGATTCACCTTTTCCAGTTGCTCTTGAAGAAGTGCCAGACGGTTTGCCAAATAGTGATCGCAATCCGGCTCGATCGCCAATGGAAGCCCAGCATCCCGTCGCATGGCGGTAAATTTTTCGACTGGCAGAAGATAGTCTTCAAAATCCCTGAACTGACGAGAGCCCCTGACCCATATGTCCCCGGAGCGCAACGAATTCTTCAATTCCACCAGGACACACATTTCGTAGAAGCGACGATCGATTCCATCATCTGTGATGACCAGGGGGCGCCAGCGTGCTTTGACGAAGTCGACCGGGGCATCTTCGGGCACCTTTCTAGTCCCCTTGAAGTTCATCTCTTTCACAACCTCAATCGCGTCGAGAACGCTCTGCGCAGCTGGCGCAGCCCGGAGCTCCAACACATCCAGAAATTCTGGGGTATAGCGACGCAAGGTATTGAAGTGCTCTCCCATCAAATAAAGATGATCGAATGATTCAGGCTGTGCAAGGTGCGCAGCCTCATCGATACTCTTGGCAAATTCGTCCCATGGCAATACGGCTTCGATCGCGTCATACGGGTCCATGCCTGCCAGCTTTGCTTCTACCAGTGCCTTGCCGATGCGGGTGTACAACAAGATTTTTTCGTTGATGGCCTTACCTTGCTGATGGAACCGCTGCTGGTGTTTGTTTTTGGCCGCATTAAACAGGCGCATGAGGATGCGGTCGTGAAGATCCACTATTTCATCGGTCACGGTCGCCATCCCCTCGATTGCGAGAGCTACCAGAGTGGCGTAACGCCGCTGATCTTCGAACCTGGACAAGTCGCGCGGCACCATCTGACCACCTTCACGCGCTATCTTAAAGTAAGCGATTCTGATGGACGTAACGACCAATCCCTTCTGGCAGATTCAGAGCTTGGAACGCTTTAAGCCGTTCGATGTGCTCCATCATGTATCGGGAATTCGGCTTTCGAGGTGACTGTCGAAGCCAAGATAAGACCGTCAAGCCGGTGCCGGGGCGGTTTGTCAGCAGCGCGTCCAAGCTGCGTCGATGGATATCAGAGAGCGGCTCTGTCAAAGTACGGTAGATCTTCTTGTTCGCGCGACTGATCCCCTCCGCGCATATCCGGTCAATTACAGATACTGCAGGTAGCATTACGCTGCGATTGCGCAGCTGTTGTAGTGCGTTGGCGGCAAGGACGAGCGCCTTATCTGTCTGCGTCGCCAAGTCTGTCATTTGATGGACGAGAAACCGATAATCCGCTAGCCCGAACGGACGTACTGCCAGATAGCTTCGCAACTCCTGAAGGTGCTCTCTACGCGTGGTATCTCTCTGAGCGTAGTCGCCCCAAGTGTCCGGATTTGCTCGTACTTGACGGGCGATCCACTGCACCACATGGGCTGGCACCTCTCGGTCGTTGCCGAACGCATATCCAGGAAACCGCAACATGCAGAGCTGGACGGCGAAGCCGAGTCGATTGGCATCGCCCCGACGTTGACGGATCAGGGCCAAATCGGTGTCGTTGAGCGTATAGTGCTGGATCAACTCGTCTTGTGACTCAGGGAGAGTAATCAGGCTCGCCTGTTCAGCGGCTGAAAGAATAGAACGGCGTGGCATGTCAGTGAATTCCTCTTATGGCGGGAAGTAGACTCTGCTTGCGGCATGAAGAGACTCGGGGCGACCTCTC
This sequence comes from Herbaspirillum aquaticum, assembly GCF_002213425.1. GTDB lineage: Bacteria > Pseudomonadota > Gammaproteobacteria > Burkholderiales > Burkholderiaceae_D > Herbaspirillum > Herbaspirillum aquaticum. The sequence continues at coordinate 2,843 of NZ_NJGV01000041.1, forward strand.
CTGGATGGACGACACTAACGGGTGATTTTCGTTTGGAGATTTCCCCCCAATGTGGAAAATGGAAAAAACTGTACGACAAGGAATTCGCTAGATAAGTGACTCCAGCAACCAGCCTGTCGCGCAAGCTGTAATACGCCTCTCGGGCTCGCAACGGGACATTGCATCAGGCGTCGAATGGTTGTCAATGGCAAGTTTTCACACTCGCGCGCGTGGTTACTGCCGTGAGCCGACACAGATCACGACATGAATAAATTGTGGCCATGAGATGCTATAAACTGTGGAATGAAATGCTCCAAAACGTGATCGTCTTTGATCAAAACTGCACAATCGAGCTTGCATGAAAAAACGCCAAACCTACTCGACCATCCTTGAACGCGGCGGCAAAGTCTCGTGGCCGAAGGCATTGACAGACTGGAAGATAGGCCAATGTGTTTTCCTGTCCATTAAGGACGGAGCTATTGCTGTGACTACCCGGCCGGCGCGCTCAATGGACGGGCGAATATTTTCCGCCCGCGTCAGCCGCAAATTCAGCAGCAAACATTTCTCAGTTAGCTGATAGCTACCAGCTAGCCTCCAAGTTGAGCCGGCTCAAGTTGCGAACGCAACAGATCCTTTAGTCACTAAAGGCAGCAATTCCGCGTGCGAAATTGTCCTCCCGCCGGACCAACTACATCATCAAGAGGATCACGTGGCAAGAATTCTCGTTGTCGACCTCGAAGCGACCTGTTCGGACGACGGCACCATCCCGCCGGAAGAGATGGAAATCATTGAAATCGGTGCCTGCTGGGTCACCGAACGTGGTGTGGTGCTGGAACGGTTTCAGCATCTGGTGAAGCCGCTAGTTCGGCCGGCCCTCACGCCATTTTGCAAGACGTTGATCGGCATCACCCAAGAGGAAATCGATCAAGCTCCCCTGTTTCCTGTCGCAGCGCAGGCGCTTCAGGCCTTCGTCAGCGAGGTGGCGTCCAGCGATACTGTCTGGATGAGCTGGGGAAACTACGATCACAAGCAACTGACCAGGGAGGCCCAGCGCCACGGGATTACGATGCCCTTGGCCATGCCCCATCAGAATGCCAAGCGGTTGTTTGCGAAGGTTCAGCGCATTGGCAAGGAGGTTGGCATGATTCGGGCGTGTGCGATGGCGGGCATTCCTCTGGAGGGGCAGCATCATCGTGGGCTGGACGATGCAGTCAATATTGCCAAGCTGATGCCATGGGTATTGGGGCATGCCACACTTTCGGTCCAGAGCCATACCCCTGAAGTTCACAAATGAGGGAGCACACGATGTCGTTCAACGTCTAAAGTGGACCCATCCGTCAAGACAGCGTTTGCCAGAATTTAAGCTGCATCCATGACTTCACTTGCAGCAGAACAGCGCTGCCCTGATCCTGC
>NZ_NJGV01000042.1 GCF_002213425.1 Herbaspirillum aquaticum
AGCTATTTCGCTTCTTCTTTGCTTCACTCATTCTCGTCATCCCTTCCAGGACGACAGCTTAAATCAGTGTCTCAAATTCGGGGTCCACTTTAGTGTATGCGTTAGAAACGCGATAAACACCAAAATTAGCCCTCCGGCAATCGTGATCAAAAAATCTAATAGTTCGGAATTCATGTGAAACCCTCCTTCCAATCGAAGACTTAATTGTTATCTCTAAAGAATTTCATTTTGTCAAATTCGCGAATTTGACAACCTAACGATTTTCCCAAGGGGGCAGCATGAAGATCACTCGCCTATCAATAAAAAATTTCCGTGGGGTGAGTTCAGCACAACTCCATTTCGACGGACATTCGCTCCTTGTTGGACCCAATAACGTCGGAAAGAGCACGATCTGCGAAGCACTTGATTTGGTGCTCGGCCCTGATCGACTCAATCGATTCCCACCGGTGGAAGAATTCGATTTCCACAATGCCAACTACCTCACCGAGCCTACCGCCGAAGGCGAAGCCGCTGTGCCGATTCCGATTCGAATCGAAGTTGTCATTACAGATCTCAATGCCGAAATTGAAAATCGCTGTGGTGCTCACATCGAATTTTGGAATCCCGCTGAAAAGAGACTTCTGAATGAAGGCGAAGTTGACGCTGCTAATCCACCGGCAATAGTCAGTTGCATCCGACTTGAAACAGTCGCTCGCTACAACCCTGACGAAGACGAGTTCGAAGCCCAAACCTTTTTCTCCCACAGCCCAAATGAACCCGACGGGCAATTGAGGCCGGTGAGAAAAGACATCAAACGTCTGTTCGGCTTCATCTACCTGCGAGCATTGAGGACCGGATCAAGGGCACTCAGCCTGGAACGTGGGTCCCTTCTAGATATCATCCTGCGAACCAAGGGGGTTCGCACCGGGCTATGGGAAAAATCGATCAAACGTCTTCGGAATCTGGATATTGGAGCGGACGCCGCCGATCTAGATCCAGTGCTTCAAGACATCGAGAAACGGCTTGCTCGATACATCCCCACTAATTCCCCGAATAGAGCGACGAAGCTTCATGTCTCCCAATTAACCCGGGAGCATCTCCGTAAGACCATGGCTTTTTTCATCGCCATGTCGAAGGATCAAGATCACGTTCCCTTTCAACACGCAGGCACAGGAACGCTCAATACGCTCGTCCTCGCCCTCCTCTCGTTCATCGCAGAATTAAAGCCTGACTCGGTAATCTTTGCGATGGAAGAACCAGAAATCGCCGTTCCCCCGCACACGCAAAGGCGTATTGCAGACTACTTGCTGCAAAAAACGACCCAGGCGTTTGTCACCTCTCACTCGCCATACGTGATTGAACGCTTCGAGCCAGAGCAAACGCTGATCTTATCCCGCGACGATGACGCCAATATCCTGGCGAGGAGAGTGTCAGACGCAAGCGGCCTGAAAGGCAACGACTACAAGCGATATGCCCGCCAAGGCCTAACCGAGTGCATGCTTGGACGAGGCGTCATTGTCGTTGAGGGGATTACTGAATTTCACGCCCTGCCCGTTGTCGCAAGACGATATGAGGAAGCCTATCCTTCAATTCTTCAACCACTGGAAATTGGCGGCGTGGCGTTCTTTGACGCCGTAGGAGAAAGCAACGCCCCAAAATTTGGCACGTTCTTCCGAGAATTGGGACTAAAAACCTTCTCGTTCTACGATTTCGTTAAACGGACCGAAGCCAATAAGAAGAAATATACGGATAGTTTTGATATTGACTGCGAGCATCCCTATACAGGCTTTGAGGCCCTTATCGCCCACGAAGTCCCCATAGCGACTCAATGGGCCTTCTTGGAAAATCTCCGAGATACGGGAATGAATGGCGGTACGCATATTCCCCAACAACGCCCAGATGATGAGGGCGTCAGAAAAATTACTCGAGCTGCACTGGACGGCAAAAAAAGTGCTGGCTGGGCTGCACAACTATTAGAAACATGTGATCTGAAAGATTTGCCCCCCACAATCACCAATTTCTTGGTACAGGTTTACGCTGAATTCCCCAAGCCAATGGATCCGCCACCAGAGCCAGAACCTGGTGCTGCGGCCGCAGCTCGCCCCCCACCGCCACCACCATCTCCCTTATTGCTTACCAGACCGGTCCCCCTTCTACAAAAGGGATGAAGCTATGGAGCAAGAACGAAAGCGAGAAGAGTTCCTCGCATGCCAGGGACATGCTTTGGTTATTGGTGGACCCGGCAGCGGGAAGACAACCATTGCTCTTCAAAAGGCACTGATCCGAATTAACCAAGGCCTACTTCCTGGCCAGTCCGTTTTGTTCGTCAGTTTTTCCCGAGCGGCTGTTGGCCGAATCATTGAGGCCTCGAAATTGCACATCAAGGCCGGACAAGAACGAATGCTTGATATTCAAACTTTCCACTCATTCTTTTGGAAGGTTCTTTCCTCGCATGCCTATCTCCTCGGATCGCCAAAGCCTCTCCGAATCATGCTCCCTCAGGAAGAGCAAATACACTTTGGGAAAATTAAGAAGAAAGATCGCAACATAAAAAATCCTGAGTGGGGTAAATGGCTCCAAGAAAGAGAGCGGCTTTTCCGTGAAGAAGGTTTGATCGCATTCGATCTTTTTGCCGACAATGCCTTAGCCTTGGTTCAGCGAAGTAACCATATCAAGAGGCTCATCGCCCAGAAACATCCGCTCATCATCATCGATGAAGCCCAGGATACCAATGAGAAGGCCTGGCTCTTTATTGAACAACTTGCACCCCATGCTCAATTGGTCTGCCTGGCAGATCTCGAACAACAGATCTTCGACCACCTTGAAGGGATTGGACCGGAGAGAATTGACGCAATTAAGAAGTCTTTAACGCCTCTGGAATTGGATCTTGCGGGACAAAACCATCGAAGCCCCAATACAGAAATTGCCCTCTTCGGCCACGACATCCTCCACGGCGTCGTCAAAGGCGGGGTCTATAAGGGCGTCTCCGCTTTTCCCTACAATCCCAGGCCTCCGGCATTTAATCTTACAAAAACGCTTCGGATGGCTCTTGGTGCCTTACATCGACAGATCAAAAAGGAAACCGGCAAATGGGGCAGAAGCGTTGCAATCTTGACGTCTTCGGGGAATGCCGCCGCAAAGGTATCTGCCGCGTTACTGGCGTCTGAAAAGGCGGTGAAACACAAACTACTCTTCGATGAGAATGAGGCCCTTTTGTCGGCAAAAATTTGTGCATTCTTGCTAGAACCGAAAAGCGAAGACACAAAGCACGCCGATTTGGCCACCACCATTGAACTGGTGAGGGACGTGAAACGAGCCGCAGGCGTGGCCGCCGCCGACCAAATGCAGAAGTGGGCCGACAAAGTAAAAGCCGGGAAAATTCCTACGGCTGGATTTGTCAAAGCCCTGGAATCAATCATTCAGAGCTTAATCGCCAATCCTTTTTGCGGTAATCCGGGAAAAGATTGGATAGAGATCAAGAAGCTTCTTCGTGGAACTGGAAACGCCGATCTTCAAAGTGTTGCGAAATACCTTGACTACGTTGTTGGCTTCAATCGAGGGAAGCTAATTTCGAGTGGGCTAACGACAGTTTGGGAGCGAGATGGGGCATACACCTCCGCCCGGGAAGTCCTAGACAGTGCATTGACCCAGGACCAAATACTATCGGGTATTGATGATCCCAACGGCCTTCAAGTGATGACCATTTGACCTGACCTGAAAAAACTGGTCCGACTTGAAATTTCATATGCTATTGAAAAGGAGAGTCAGACCATGCCCAAGAAGCGATTCACATCCGAAGA
>NZ_NJGV01000043.1 GCF_002213425.1 Herbaspirillum aquaticum
TAGCTATTTCGCTTCTTCTTTGCTTCACTCATTCTCGTCATCCCTTCCAGGACGACAGCTTAAATCAGTGTCTCAAATTCGGGGTCCACTTTAAGTTGTCGACTTCTTATGATGCCGGGAGCAATTCTACAATGCAGGCACTCAAACTGAGATGCTGCTCCTGGCCGGAAGCAAACTTCCTTGCAGTCATTTGAGAAGGTGAATGGCGATGCCGACCAAGCAGCATCCGGCCAACGTGGTCATCATGCCAAGATGAAATCGGAATAGTGCCAGAATGGCCGCGCCCGACAGCAAGACCGACCAAAGATCAAGGCTCGATACCACAGGGACTTGCAGCGTCATTCCCCATACGCGTAGAACGTTGATCTCACCAAACAAGGTATGGAGCGCAAACCAGACCGCCAGATTCAAAATGACGCCAACAACGGCGGCCATGATTGTGGAGAGCACAGCGCTAAGTGCCTTGTTGTTGCGTACGGCCTCAACATAGGGAGCGCCGATAAAGATAAACAGGAATGACGGAGCAAAAGTCGCCCATTTCGCCAAGATTCCGCCCAGAGTTCCCGCCAGTACAGGATCAAGCATCCCAGGCTGGCGGAAAGCGGCCATGAAGCCAACGAACTGAACCACGCTGATCAACGGGCCGGGTGTCGTCTCTGCCATGCCGAGTCCAGCCATCATTTCTCCTGGCGCGAGCCAGTGATAGTGATCAACGGCCTGTTGCGCAACGTACGACAAAATGGCGTAAGCACCGCCGAAGGTCAGGACGGCCATTTTGCTGAAAAAGGTCGTGATGTGCGTAAAGACGCTATCGGGCCCAATCGTCCATAGGAATACAAACAGCGGCCCCAACCAAAGCAGCAAGCCGATCAAGCAGACTTTAATCGTTCGGGAGTGCGATGGCCGAACGTGTTCGGGAATTTCAATGTCGAACGCGGCATCAATGGCCGCCAGTGGCGCGCCATCCTGCTCTGTGGCCCCGTTGCCGGCAGTGCTACGCGGTGCAATTTTCCCCATCCGATTACCGACCAGGCCAATGAGCGCTGCTGCGATGATCAGCAGGGGAAACGGCACGGCAAAAATGAAGATTGCGACGAACGAGAGCGCTGCCACTGCCACCATGAGTCGCGTTTTCAACGCGCGGCGGCCCACTCTGAGCACAGCCTCCAAGACGACTGCAAGCACCGCTGCTTTGAGTCCGAAGAAAAAGGCCTGTACATAGCCGACATTTCCGTACGTTGCGTAGACCCAGCTGAGCACGCCCAGCGCAATCAGGCCGGGGAAAATGAACAGCAGGCCAGCGACAAGCCCGCCTCGGGTTCGATGTAGTAACCATCCGATGTACACCGCCAACTGGTGCGCCTCCGGCCCAGGCACGAGGGTGCAGTAATTCAGCGCGTGAAGAAAACGCGTTTCGCTGATCCAACGCTTCTCCTCAACGAGTATTCGATGCATGACGGCGATCTGCCCCGCGGGGCCGCCGAAACTCAAAGCCGCAACACGAACCCACACCCAAAATGCTTCGCGAAATGAAACGCCATGGCGTTCATAAGCAGCAGTGTCACTAGTTATCTGGGGAGGGTGATTCATCATGTTTCCTTGTTGTAGTGAGCAAGAAGCGAATCCAGAATCGTTCCGACTTCCACCAGGAACGCGTCATCGTCAGCCAGGCGCGCGCGCGCGCCGGTGAGAATCGCCTCAAAACCAGCCGCTTCCGGTGGCGCCTCGCCACCGGCATCGAGCGAGTGAACAAGTGCGGACAGCCGCTCTATCCCCGGGGTAGATGGCAACTGGAAGCTGGCGACCAGCACCTCGAAGGTCACCTTGTCGCCCACGTGCGTGAACGTAGCGTCGTTGAAGTCGAAGCCCAGTGCATCGGCCGGGCAGTCCGCCGGGTTGTCCAGCCAGAGGAATTGCGCCGTGGGGTCGATGAAGCGCCGGATAAGCCAGGCGCTGGCCACACGGTCTACCCATAAGCGACGCCGGGTTGCCCAGGTACGCCCCTGATAGTCCTGCGCATTGAGCACCTGAATATCCCGTGCATGTGGTTGTGGTTCGCCTGGAGACAGGATTGCATTTGCTTTTTCTACGAAGTCGCCCCAGGCAGCATTTGCATCCAAGGTCGCTTCGTTGGGGAAGAAATCGATCTTCTCAATGGCATCTCTTTCCTTGGTCAGCTTCTTGAGTGTTTTGGCGATGTCAGTTGGCGCTTGCGAGGTCAGCCCTTTCTTTGCCTCTACGACCAATTTCAAAAATTCGCCGTACTCCCTGGTGCGGTCAAACCGCGCCAAGAAAGCCTGCTCATCCTCCTCACTACGTGGATCTACCGTCACAAGCCAAGCCTCGCCGCCCTCGGTGTTCGTCTGCTCTGCCAATTCCGCCAGTGTTTCGGCGTGGCCGGGACGGTCAGGCAGGAGATACGCGCCGCCACGAAGAGGCGAGCAGCCAAGGGCCTTGATGGGACGCCAAAGCCGCATACGTGCCGTGGCGCCGCTGGTGGGGAGGCTGGCAATCAAAAGATGCCAACGATTGGATAGCTTATTCATGTATTGAACTCTACATGATGTAGTTATATTTACATAGTTAACTTTGTGCTTGACGTATTTATGCCAAAGAAACCGCAAGCCATCACCCGTGCTATCCTATCCCCCTGGATAGGATAATTGAGCTATGAGCACACACACCTCTCACCCAGACATCATCAAACGCCTGAAGCGGGCGGAAGGCCATCTGCGCAGCATTATTGTCATGATGGAATCGGAACGAGGTTGCCTGGAGGTCGCCCAGCAGCTGCAAGCAGTCGAAAGCGCGATCGGAAATGCCAAGCGTGTCTTGATCCACGATCACATCGACCATTGCCTGGATCACGCGATGCAATCGGACGGCAAAGAGTCAGCTGACGCCGTGCGTGAGTTCAAGGAAATCACCAAGTACCTTTAAGGCGCAGTCATGATCGATATCGCAGCGCTTCTCCAGCAAGGTGCTGGAAACATCTGGCTTTTCATTCCAAGCGCCATTCTGTTGGGGGCGCTGCATGGCTTGGAGCCAGGTCATTCAAAAACCATGATGGCCGCGTTCATCGTGGCCATCCGGGGTACGGTCTCGCAAGCAATACTGCTGGGTGTTTCCGCGACGCTCTCCCATACCGCCGTGGTGTGGCTCGTGGCTCTCGCCGGCATGTATTTCGGCAGCCAATGGAGCGCAGAGTCGTCGGAGCCGTATTTCCAGGTCGCTTCCGGCATCCTGATCATCGGTGTGGCGCTATGGATGGCATTCCGGACTTGGCAACAGTCACGCCAAGAGGCGCGTAGCCACCATCATCATGACCATGATGAGACGAAATGGGTCAACACCGGCCACGGCATGCTCCGTGTCGACATTTTTGAAGAGAACGTGCCGCCGCGATTCAGGTTGTCGATGGAGCATGGCTCTCACCGTTGGCCTGCCGCCGGCGTTGAAATCCGTACCGTGCGGCAAGATGGGGTGGAGCAGACTTTCAAATTCGCCGACAAGGGGGTATTTCTGGAGTCGGTTGATGAAATTCCTGAGCCGCACGAATTCAAGGCACAGGTCTTCCTGTCGCACGGTGGTCACTATCATATATACGACCTGCAGTATGAAGAACATCATCACCATCACGATCATGCAGATGATGGATTGGATAGAAAAAGCCTAAAAATAAGGGATTTCAGGCTCGTCGTGTGCAGAATGTGTGCACCAAAAATATCCCTGTGGCTTACTCGA
>NZ_NJGV01000044.1 GCF_002213425.1 Herbaspirillum aquaticum
AGCTATTTCGCTTCTTCTTTGCTTCACTCATTCTCGTCATCCCTTCCAGGACGACAGCTTAAATCAGTGTCTCAAATTCGGGGTCCACTTTAACCGTCAAAACCCAGGATGTTCTGCATCTGATCTGCAAGAAGATGATCGGTCGTTGGAACGCCAAACAGTGCCGGGAGCATTTGGGAAAATTCTTACAATATGAAGAGGTTCTTCATCTCGGCAACACTGAGCATCTGACGAACGTCATTACGTCACGATTCATGTATGAGAAAGAGCGAGCTATCGTGGATCGGGTTGAACGGGGGCGTGATGCGAAAGCATTCAGCATCCAGCAAGAAACAGTCACTCGCTTCTTTGACGACCTGCGAGATGATCTTTCTCACTCGACCGGCCACGATGTCAATCTCGAAGAGCAAGAAGCCGCCGCTCAGTACATCTTTGGCTCGCCAGGAACCCATGCTTTTGTTGTTGGATCGGCTGGGACGGGTAAGACTACGTTACTCAAAGCCGTGGCAAACATCTATCGTTCTGAGAATTATGAACTTGTGGGCTGTGCTCAGGCCGCATCCGCCGCATTGAACCTGACCCGAGAAGCAGGCATTCCCTCATTAACTATTGCCAGCCTTCTTCTTCGGCACCAAAAAGGAACTCTGTCTTTTTCGGCCAACACGATCTTGGTCCTCGATGAAGCTGGGATGGTGGGTTCTCGGGAATTCGATCTGCTTCAAACGGCCGTCGTTGAAGCCGGTGGGAAAATGGTTTGTGTGGGGGACTACAAGCAGCATGCTTCCATTGAAGCCGGCGGGATCTTTCGTTCGTTGGTCGAGAAATTTGGCGGAGCCCACATCACAAAGATCCAGCGACAACGAACCGATTTCGTTCCAATCTATCGAGTCCTTGGCGACTCTTCTTCAAATCGAAAATCTCTTATCTCAAATGAGCAACTCACCGCAATCAAATCCCTATCGGTGATCGAACAATCCGCCGCCTTGGATGCCTTGGCGGGCGGCTCCGCCCTGCTCGCCTCGCTCATTCGCCCCTGGCAGAGCAAATTCGACTTCCATTGGATGCGGGAGGTCGTAGATCAATTCTCCCAAGGGCATGCAGAGGAAGCCTTGACCAACATGGCCGTAAAGGGACAAATCTATATGGAGTCTGATCGAGAGCGAGCGATGGCCGCTCTGGTTGAGGAATGGAAGAAAGACGACCGTGCATTGAAAGATAAGGTCATCATTGCTGGACTGAGAAACGAAGTTGCGGCCCTCAACCAGCAAGCACGAGAGCATCTTATTGCGGCTGGCCATCTGGATCGTGATCAGGCTCGAATCCTGCCGCTGCTTCAACGAGATGGCCGTCTAGATCATCGAGAGTTTATTCCTGGGGATCGCATAGTCATCACCAAGAACAATCCAGCGTTGGGCCTTATAAACGGAGCGACCGGAATTCTCCTAGGATTTGATGGACAGGATTTCCTCTCCGTTCAACTGGACGAACCCAATGTCAAGGGTGCCAGCCGCATTTTGATTCCCACCGCATTCCACCATCTTGATCACTCATACAGTCTGACCACGTTCAAAAGCCAAGGGCGAACTTTTGATTCTGCATACGTCTTCGTTAATCCCGTAATGGCCCACCGTGAATGGATTTATGTCGCTGCGAGTAGAACCCGTTATCGAACTGCTTTGTACGTACCGGAGAACGAGATCGGCCAAAGCCAGACAGACGAACTACAACATCAGGAAGAAAAACGAGAAGACGAATTGACATCCATACAGAAACTATCTCGATGTCTGGCACGATCTCAGATCAAAAGCACGACACTCGACTACGAAGAGAACCCAAATACGAACGCCCCCGAACCGATCCCGTCATCGTCCATTAGCGTCCATAGAATCATCGAGCACACCCGGAATTTGCAGATCAGATGCAAAGCAGTCGCAGCACATTGGGTTCAATGGATCAAGGAAAAGGCGTTCGATCTGGAATTACATCGATAAAGGAGACTCCATGAGTTCACACGAAAACAATCCCTGGGCAAAGCAAGCCGTTACGATTTATCTGAGCCCGGACCGGCGAGGGAAATTAGCGGACTACGCTTCCTGTGCCGATCAACAGATGACGCCGGCTGAAACGATTTATGCATTGATCGACACGGCATCGAGCAGGGACATCGAAGAAGATGTATCGCTTTCTGAGGTGAAATCTGAATTGAAAAATTTGCGAACCCACATAGATGATCAGAAAAAAATTATTCAGGAATGCACTCACGCCTTGCACGTGGTCTCTCAAACGCTAGAAGTCTTTCAAGGCATAATTCGCCATTCAGTCGCTACGCTTGATTAAATTCAGAAAACTCTTTCCCGCCAATCGCCTTCTCTGCTTTTCCAAAAATAATTTTCGTGATGAGGAAATTAGAATATCTTCTAACCGGGGCTTTCAGAATATTTTTAGAAAAGTAATAGGATTTTGATTGCCGTATGAGGTGCATATTGTAAGTAGCCACTTCATCATAGGTTGCGTTTCCACCATTAAAGATGGGAACAAAGGCGATATTGCTAGTGACGGGAATATAGAAGCTTTTCAAAGCGAAAAAATCAGGGACAATAAATTCTGTATCTATCGGTGCTTTAAGGGTCCCCCACCGAATTCCATTGAGACCTTCCATTGCACTTCTCCAATATTGGAATGCAAGTGGTTGGTTTATCAATCGGTAAAAAGACTCGTTCGTTGGCATCGCATATCCGACTGACTCAGCATATTCAACGACGTCTTTATCAAGAGGCTCCACGTCAAAAAGATCTATTTTTTCTCCATAATTGGGATTCTCTCGAAGCATACTTCTTGCATAAAGCGATGCATAAAACCTGCTTAGTATTTCATTGGAATGTGTCGGTAACGAAAATACGTCCTCTTTGTCGTAACTCAATTCCGATATCAGTGATTGATATGCACGGTCGATTTCAGAAAAAAAATCTTCTGTCGTTTTGTTCCAGACTCTCTTTGCTGTAAAAACTGGATTGTCACTCCGAAGCCGTTCCGACTTTCTTTTTTTCAAGAAAAACACTTCAACACCCCCTAGATCGCCTCCGATTTTTTTGATGGATTTGTTGGGGAAAACATGTTGTTCAAGAGGGAGATCGTAAGGATTTCCCTCTTGTGTTTTCTCAGGCTTCCCCTTTCTACTATTTTTTTCTGTCATGGCATTTTAAAGTGGACCCCGAATTTGAGACACTGATTTAAGCTGTCGTCCTGGAAGGGATGACGAGAATGAGTGAAGCAAAGAAGAAGCGAAATA
>NZ_NJGV01000003.1 GCF_002213425.1 Herbaspirillum aquaticum
TAGCTATTTCGCTTCTTCTTTGCTTCACTCATTCTCGTCATCCCTTCCAGGACGACAGCTTAAATCAGTGTCTCAAATTCGGGGTCCACTTTATTGTGGCTAAGAATGTTTTCTTCTTTCCTTAGTTGGTTTTTGGTTTTTGTTGTCTTGGCTGGGGGCTTTTCTGGTTGTTAGGTTTGGGGCAGTCTGCACGGAATTTCTTCCTGCGCTCTAGCTTAATTCTTATCTTTCTCCGGTCGGAAGGACGCGCCGGGGGCGGCCCGGCAGCCGCTCACTTTTCTTGTCTCGCCAAGAAAAGTAAGCAAAAGAAGGCGACCCCAAAGAGCCAGCCCTCCTTCGGAGGGTCCCCGTCGCAGCGAAGC
>NZ_NJGV01000004.1 GCF_002213425.1 Herbaspirillum aquaticum
AGGGACGGCAACCCCCACGGGCTCGCCTTCGGCCTTGCGGGGTCTCCGACTCGCCTTCGGCTTTGGGTTGGCTCGCCTGCGGCATCGACCTTTTATTCGTTCCCACTCCCGCTCTGGGTTTGAGTTTGTACTTTTTCTTTTTCTTTTTTATTGTTTAAATAATTTCCGTCCGTTCGACCTGAGTAGTCGCGCAGCGACGTATCGAAGGCTAAAGGACGCCAAGGCAAAGCCGAAGGCGAGTCGGAGGTATTGCGATGCCGAAGGCGAGCCGTCTCGGTCGTCCGCATCTGCGCCGCCGCTTCAGAGGCCAATAAAACGGATCAGAAAAATAACCGGAGCGAAGCGACTTTATTTTTCCCGTTTTATTGGCCTCTGAAGCGGGGACCCTCCGAAGGAGGGCGGTGCAGTTGCGGTCGCCTTCTTTTGCTTACTTTTCTTGGCGAGACAAGAAAAGTGAGCGGCTGCCGGGCCGCCCCCGGCGCGTCCTTCCGACCGGAGAAAGATAAGAATTAAGCTAGAGCGCAGGAAGAAATTCTGTGCAGACTACGCCAAACCGAACAACCAGAAAAGCACCCAGCCAAGACAAGACAAAACCAAATCAACCACCGATCAAAGCCCCGCGATATTCCCCAATCCATTTGGCAAACAATTGCGCCTCAGCCCCCGCCTGCAAGCTGATCCCAAGGTAGTAGGGCGCGAGGTTCAAGCGCAATTCAGGAAACGGACAAACCAGCCGCCCCGAGCGCAGATCGTTATCGGCGAGGGACACGGGCGACAGAGCCACCCCCAACCCATCCATGACCGCCTGCAGCACAAAATGCACGTGATCGAAATGCAGCATCGCCTGCGAACGTGATCGCTTCAAACCGGCCAGCTTGCGCCAGTCCTCCCAGTCATTGCGCCGACTACGCGACACCAGCACGGTGTGCCGCGCCAACTGCGACACATCCTCCAGCGGCATGGATTGCAGCAGCGCAGGAGAAGCCACCAGCACCAGCTCATCCTCCATGAACCGCTGCACCTTCAGGGTCTCAGGCCAGTTGGTCTCCCCCCGCCGGATCGCGATATCAAACGAAGAACCCGCCTTGCCCACGGTCGCAGTACTGGTCACCACCTGGGGCGCGATCCCCGGATACCGCTCCACGAAATCGGACAAATGCGGAATCAGCCACCGCACCGCAAACGAAGGCCGCACATTGATGACCACAGTGCGCGTAGGCGCATCCCGCATCACCCGCCGCGCCGCATTGGCCAGGATATCGAGCGCCGGACTGGCCTCCTCGAAGAACTGCCGCCCACGCTCGGTCAGCAAGACCTGCCGCGTACGCCGCTCGAACAAGGGCATGCCCAGATAATCTTCAAGATTCTTGATCTGGCGACTGATCGCGCCATGTGTGACATTGAGTTCCTGCGCCGCAAGCGTGAAACTCTGGTGACGGGCCGCTGCCAGAAAGGCGCGGATGGCATTGAGCGGAAGAGTGAGATCGGCCATGCGTCAAATATTATCACGCATGCCCGGAATTAATATCGTTTGTCAGCCCATCCCGCGCAGCGCATCATCGGCCCCCATGACCACGCCAGACCACCGCCAGGCCGATATCGATTCGCGCCACGCCGCCATGTCGCTGTCGGCCGCCTTGCCTTGCGATATCGTCCTCTACCTGCTGCTCCCCATGTACGCCGCCCAGTTCCACGTCAGCCTCGCCGAGGCCGGCGTGCTGCTCGCGGCCAACCGGCTGGTGCGCATCGCCGGCTATCGCTGGGTCGCCAGCTTCTACGCACAACGCGGCGACCGACCCACCTGCACCCTGGCCGTCTGTGCCGCCATCCTCTGCGCCCTCGGCTATACGGTGGCCAGCGGCTTCTGGGCACTCCTGCCACTGCGCCTGCTCTGGGGCATGGCCTTCGCCGGACTGAACCTCTCCACCCAGGCCATGTCCACCGCCAACCCCCAAGGCGCAGCCCGCCGCTCCGGACGCTCGCGCGGCGTGATCGCCATCGGCCCCATGCTCTGGCTGCCCACCGCCGCACTGCTGGCCCCCCACATCGGACCGCGCATGGTGTTCGCGCTGGTGGCGACCACCGCGCTGCTGGGCCTGCTGGCCGCACGGCGCCTGCCTCAGCACGCCTACGCACCGCCCCAGCCCCGCCGCTGGAAGCTGCCCAATGCCCTCGATTGGTGGTCCTTCCTCGAAGGGCTGACGCTGGATGGCCTCTTCATCGTCGGCCTGGCCTACATGAGCAAGCAATCCTTCGGGGCCGACGGCGAACTGGTGGCGGGGATATTGATGGCGCTGCGCTACGCCGGGGAAATCGTCTTGAGCCCCTTGGGCGGCTGGCTCGCCGAACGCTTCGGCGCAGTCAAGGTACTGGTGACGCTGTCACTGGCGACCTGCCTTGCGCTGGTCGGGTTCGGCGGTGGTTTGCTGTGGCTCTTCGCCGGTCTGATCGTGATCCTGCGGGCCCTGCAACTGCCGTTGCTGGCCCCCATCGTCGCCGCCCGCACACCGCCCGCGCAGCGCGTCCATGCGCTGGCAGGAAGAGCGATCTGGCGGGATATCGGCGCCGGCATGGGGCCGATGCTGGCCGGGCTGCTGCTGCCGGTGATGTCCTCGCTCTGGCTCTACAGCCTCTCGGCAACGGCCCTGGCATTGGCCGCGATTGCCTGCGGCCGCGCCCCGGTGCCGCAGGCGGCGGCCACGCAGGGGCAGCAGGGCGGCTGAAAGCCGAAACGCCCTCAGGGCTGGCGGCAATCGCTCAACATCTCCGCCTGGGAGATGTTGCTGCCGGGCGGTACGCTGTGCGTGAGCCAGACGTTGCCGCCAATGACCGAGCCGCGCCCGATGGTGATGCGGCCCAGCAGCGTCGCGCCGGCATACACCACCACGTCATCCTCGACGATCGGGTGACGCGCAATCCCCTTGACCAATGAACCGTCCGGCTCCTGCGGGAAACGCTTGGCGCCCAGCGTCACGGCCTGGTACAGGCGCACGTTGCGACCGATGATGGTGGTCTCACCAATCACCACCCCCGTGCCATGGTCGATGAAGAAGCTGGGCCCGATCTGCGCGGCCGGGTGGATGTCGATGCCGGTGGCCGAATGCGCGATGTCGGCGATGAGCCGCGCCAGCAGCGGTGCTCCCAGCTGATGCAGGGCATGCGCCAGGCGGTGATAGATGATCGCCGTCGTGCCCGGATAGCACAGCAGGATCTCCGAAATGCTGGAGGCCGCCGGATCGCCGTGATACGCGGCCTGGATATCGCTGACCAGAATGTCCCGCACCGACGGCAACTGGTGCGCAAAGTCCCGCGTGATGGCCGTGGCACGTTCACGCAGCAGGCCATCCTCTTCTACGTCGCTGCTGAAATAGAGGCTACGCCGCACCTGCTCGCGCAGGATGGACAACGCGGCATTCAACTGGCTCCCAACGAAATAATCGATGGTCTCATCGGATAAATCGGTATGGCCGTAATGCGTGGGGAACAGTGCCGCCTGCAGATGCTGCAGCAGCTTCTGCATCGCTTCCCGCGAGGGCAGCTCGCGGATCTCGCCGCGGTAGCGGATCTTGTTGGTGACTTCGCGCGAGGTACGCAGGCCGGCGACCACGGCAGACAAGCCCAGGCCCGCAGACTCGACCGAGTCAGCCAGCGCGTTCAGTTCGGGGATGTGAGTAGGTTCCATGCCCGCATGCTATCAAAAATGCGCGCGTGGTGCCGGGCAGGGCCGGGATGCTATCAAAGGGGGAATGCAGGAAGGGAAACAGCGGGAGAGCGATTCGCGGCGCCCAGTTCTATCTGAAAAGTGGCGCCGCTGTTGAATCTGCTCTGGGTATGGACTTTAACCTTGAATGAAGGTTCCTGCAAAGGATCATTGCGCATATCCATATGCCAATTTGATCTGCCGCAAATCCTCCCCTCCCGGCCTCCCGGGCCGATGTGCATCGTCGCCCCTCAGGAATTTCCTGATCGGTTTGGCCCGCGCGTCAGGAAGCTCCCGATATGGGCCGGCCAGGCAAACACGTAAAGTTCACCCATACCAGATGCAGCAGTGGTGCTGCACCTTCCCGGCCAGCGGCCCGGAACGTGACTCTGGCCGAATTGTTGTGCCGACGTCCCGTGCATGCCGTGCCGGGACATCGCGACAGGATTACCGGGAAGCCCTGAGGGGGGCTTACTTTTGGGCGTACTTCCGCAAGGAAGTGCGCCTTTTTTTTGTTTGTGATGCAATACGGGCTCCATCAGAATTGTTAACCAGGGAGGAGCTTTCATGCCTGAGCTGTGTATTGTCCCGTCTCCACGGGCGCTGCTGTTGCTGCTGTCCGTCTTGCTGATTCCCGCCGCAGCGGCGCGCGCCCAGGTTCCCGTGGCGGTGCCGGCGGCCGTCCCGGTGCCGGCGGCGGCTGCGCCCACTCCGGTGGCCAGCGACATCACACGCAGCTGTGCTGCCGGCAGCGGCTGTGTGCTGACCTGCCTGAACATGGCTGCAGAAACCGTCATGACCGAGACCGCCACGCGGGCAGTGCGCATCATTTCGCTCTCCAACGGCAACAGCGAATTCCGCATGGACAACGGCAATGCCGGCATCAACGTGATTCTGGTTTCGCATGACAACCTGATGTGCAAGCTCAGCGGTGGCATTTGATGTACGGCCTGTTCACACTTGATCGCTCGCAGATCAGGTGTGAAGAGCGCCTAGTTGCCGAGCAGTTTTTCCCTTACCGATTCTTCCTCTGCATGTGTGGCGCTGGCCCGCACCAGGTCGGACAGTGACAGCATGCCCACCAGCCGCCGCCGCTCCGGGCCCGCCACCACCGGCATGCGCGCCACTCCCTGGCGCGCCATCGCACCGGCCGCGGCGCGTGCGCTCAGGTGCGGCAGCAGATAGCCGCTTTCCGGCTCCAGCAAGGTGCCGCAGCCCTCGGCCGGATTAGCGGACTGCAGGCGGCTCAGGGCGACCATGCCGACCAGGCGTCCGTGGGCGGTCACCGGATAGTAGCGGTGCACGCGCTCGGCCCTGCGGCACAGCGCCAGCGCTGCACCGGCCGGCAGCACCGCCTCCAGCGCCTGGGGCGTTGACATCAGGTCGTCCACATGGACCCGCTCCAGCGGGTCGACCCCGTATTCGCGATGCACATGCAGCCCGCGTCGCGCGATCTTCTCGGTCATGATGGAGCGCTTCATCCACAGCACGTTCAGGCCATAGGCCACGGATGTGGTGGCAATGAGCGGCAGCAAGGCATTGCCCGCATGCGTCAGCCCGAAGGCAAAGACGATGGCCGTCAGCGGCGCACCCAGCACGCTGCCCAGCACTGCGGCCATGCAGGCCAGCGGCCACAGTCCCGGCGAGCCGCCCGGCAGCCACGGCGAGAGCACCAGGCCCAGGCCGGCGCCCATCATCAGCAGTGGTGCCAGCACCCCGCCCGAGGTACCCGAGCCCAGCGCCAGCAGCCAGATCACCGCCTTCACCAGCAGCAGGGCCAGCGCCGCCGACACCAGCATGTGCTGGTTCAGCAGGTCGGCGATGACGTCGTAGCCCACGCCCAGTGCACGCGGCTGCCACAACCCGCCGAGACCGACCGCAATGCCGCCCAGCGCCGGCCACCACGTCCAGTGCAGCGGCAGGCGATGGAACCCATCCTCGATGCGATAAAGCGCCAGCGTCAGCACGGCCGCCAGTACCCCGCTGGCCAGTCCGGCGGCAAGGCAGGACAGCAGCGCCACCGGGGCGACCGGCGCGACATCCATTGGAAACAGCACCCCGCCTTCGATCAGCCATGGCCGCACGAAGCCTGCGATGGTGCAAGCCACTGCAACCGGCAGCAGGCTGCGCGGGCGCAGTTCGAACAGCAACAGCTCCACCGCCAGCAGCAACGCAGCCAGGGGTGTGCCGAAGATGGCCGTCATGCCGGCGCAGGCACCGGCGACCAGCAGGGTTTTGCGCTCGGCGGCGGTGAGGTGCATCCACTGCGCCAGCAGTGAACCGAGGGAGCCGCCGGTCATGATGATCGGACCTTCGGCGCCAAAGGGGCCTCCACTGCCGATGACGATGCCCGACGATAGCGGCTTCAACAACGCAACCTTGGGCGACATGCGGCTCTTGCCGAAGAGGATCGCCTCGATCGCTTCCGGAATGCCGTGGCCACGGATCTTGTCGCTGCCGTAGCGCGCCATGAGTCCGACGATGAGGCCACCGATTACCGGCAGCAGCGCCGCGATCCAGCCCAGCGTGTGCGCGGCGGGCGAGCTGGCCTGCACCGACAGGCGCTGGAAGTAGAACAGGTTGGTGAACAGCGCAATGAGCTTCAGGAGCATCCATGCCGCGCCCGCCGACAGCAGGCCGATGGCCGCCGCGAGGGCGCACAGCAGGGGGAGCCGCCGGTCGGCGGTGTAGTCGCGTTTGTGTTTCATGAAAGTGCCGGGTTCAGGATCGTTGGAGGCGCGTGGTTGTGGTGACGTCGCCAGGCTTGGAAGGGGCTGGGAGGCAAATATATCACAACATGATATAAATAGCCTGGCACTGGATCGGCTGTGGCTGGTATGCATGGCGCGACTTATCCGCTTTCCTTCTATGCACAGGAGGAATGATTCGTTCGCAGCCTGCAGGGGGCTGGCTAAGCTGTGAGCCTTGACGTATCGACCTCAACCATGAACGACGGAGTCCCCATGCCGCAGTACGAAGACAAACACCAGCGCGCCCTCGCCACCGTGGAATTGAACAGCAAGCGCCGCCGCCTCATCGGTGCCGGGTTGGCTCTGGGGGCTGCCGGTGCCGCTGCGGCCTTCAGTCCACGCCGGGCGCATGCGGCCACGCGGCAGTTGCGTGTGGGGTATCAGAAAGGGGCGCTGAGCATCATTCGCGCGCATGGCACGCTGGAGCAGCGGCTGGCCTCGCTGGGGGCCACCGTGAAGTGGGTGGAATTCAGCGCCGGCCCGGTGCAGCTGGAAGCGCTGGGTGCCGGCTCGATCGATTTCGGCGACGTGGGCGAAGCGCCGCCCATCTTTTCGCAAGCAGCCGGCACGCCCCTGGTCTACGTGGGCGCGACGGTGCCGCGTCCCTATGTGGAAGCGGTGCTGGTCAAGGACGACAGCCTGCAGAAGCCGGCGCAGTTGAAAGGCAAGCGCATCGCCCTGAACAAGGGTTCCAACGTGCATTACTTCCTGGTCAAGCTGCTGGAACAGCATGGCCTGCACTATGGCGACGTGACCCCGGTCTGGCTGGCGCCGGCAGATGCGCGTGCGGCCTTCGAGCGCGGGTCGGTAGACGCCTGGGCCATCTGGGAGCCTTACCTGGCGGCGGCCCAGCAGACCTTGAAGGCGCGCATCCTGGCGGATGCGGATGGGGTGGTGAAGAACCGCGCCTATTATTTTTCGACCCGCGATTACGCCCGCGACAATGGCGACCTGATCCGCATCGCGCTGGAAGAGCTGGCCAAGGTCGATGAGTTTGCCAAGACGCGGCCAGATGATTACGCCAGCGAACTGGCGGGCATCCTCGGGCTGCCCAAGAGCGTGCTGGACGTGGTGGTACGCCGCTACACCTACGGCACGCTGCCGATCACCCAGGCCATTCTCGACGAGCAGCAGCAGATCGCCGATACCTTCCTCGATCTCAAGCTGATCCCGAAGAAGATCAACCTGCGCGAGACGGCACCGCCCTGGCTGGCTTAATCCACTCACGCTCCAAGAACAAGGCCGCCGCAGGAGCACCCTGCGGCGGCCTTGTCGTCATGGCGGACCTGAAAGGGATCAGGCCTTGAACTGCAGCGCGTTGGTCAGGTCCCCCATGGGTTGCTGGCCGCGCGCGATCATGGCGTCGTCGCGTTGCTTGAGGCCATCGAGCTTTTCCAGGCCGAAGGTACGGGTGATGAGGCGCAGGATGGAGGCGGTGTCGTAGATCGTGTGATCGACCGTCCCCTTGCGGGCGAAGGGCGAGATCACCAGCGCCGGCACGCGCGTGCCCGGACCCCAGCGGTCGCCCTTGGGCGGGGCCACGTGATCCCACCAGCCGCCGTTCTCATCGAAGGTGATGACCACCACCATGTTCTTCCACTGCGGGCTGGCCTGCAGGCTCTTGACGATGTGGGCGATGTGGCGGTCCCCCGAGGCGATGTCGGCGTAGCCGGCGTGCAGGTTGAGGTTGCCTTGCGGCTTGTAGAAGGTCACCGGCGGCAGGCGGCCCGCTTCGACATCGGCCAGGAAGCGGTTGGTACGCGACTCGTCGCCCAGGCCGCCATCCCGCAGGCGCTTGTTGCGCTCGGCGGGGTTTTCCGGACCCAGGTTCTTGAAGTAGTTGAACGGCTGGTGGTGGTACTGGAAATTGGGGATCTTGGGGATGCCCTTGGAATCCTTGAACTCATCCAGCGTGGCCTGCCAGGCACCGGCATACCAGGCCCAGTCGATGCCTTTCTTGCTGAGCTTGTCGCCGATGTGCTCGTGCGTCTGCGGCACCAGCACACTGGGCTGGTTCGGTTCGGCGTAAGCCGGGTTGTTGCGGTCGCGGCTCCAGGTCGGCCAGTACGGCGGGGCCATGGTGTTGACGGCGTAGCCGTCCGGCGTCAGTGCGCTGGGGCCGAACTTGGGCGGGCCTTGCAGGGCGCTGGCCGGGCTGCCTTCGGCAGGTACCAGTTCCGGCGAGAGCGGATCATTGTTTTTGGTCTTGGCCACTTGCGTGCGCGAGACCGAGCTCATCACGTTCGGATAGTAGGGGGCAGTGGCGCAGATCAGGTACTGGTGGTTCAGGAAGGAACCGCCAAAGGCGCCCTGGAAGAAGTTGTCGCACAGCACGAACTCGCGCGCCACATCCCACAGGCGCAGGTTGTAACGGGTATCCGCATAGTGGCCCATGGTCAGGCCACCGGAATCAGCCCAGGCCACGAAACCATCGTTCTTGCCACCGTTGATCTGCATCTGGTTCTGGTAGAACACGTGCCACAGGTCACGCGTGACCAGGCTCAGGGGCAGGGCTTCGCCTTGCGGGCCCTTGAGGGCGTAGGGGGCGTT
This sequence comes from Herbaspirillum aquaticum, assembly GCF_002213425.1. Lineage (GTDB taxonomy): Bacteria > Pseudomonadota > Gammaproteobacteria > Burkholderiales > Burkholderiaceae_D > Herbaspirillum > Herbaspirillum aquaticum. Next base: position 9,001 of record NZ_NJGV01000004.1, read on the forward strand.
GGGCAAATTGGTCTGGTATTGCTTGCCGCCGGCATAGTTGACGCCTTCCACGCTCTGGTCCTGGATCAGCACGCCGTTCCAGGCCGGCGGCAATTCCTTGAGCAGGCTGCCGTCCCGGTCGCGCTGCTGGTAATCCGATGGCTTGAGCGAGGAGAGCGGCTTTTCCAGGCCGGGGAAATCGGCGAAGAGATTGTTGAAGCTGCGGTTCTCGGCGTAGATCACCACGATGGTCTTGACGTTCTCGCGCAGGGCGCGGTCCAGCGCGGCGGACTCGGCCGGGTTGCCGCTGGGGTAGGGGACCGGTCCCTGGCCTTCGGTGGCGCAGGCGGCCAGGGTGGTGCCGGCACTGAGGGCCGCCATGCTGCCCAGGAAGCGGCGGCGGCCGGGCTGTTGCGGGATCTGGGGAGTATCGCTGGACGCAGGCTGGCTGCCGGCGATGTCGTCGTCGTGCTTGCTCATGGATGGGTTTCCTGTCGGATATTGTTGTGAGGTTTGGCGCGTTGCGGGGGCAGCTTAGCGCGACCTTGTGACAAGGATGTGTCTTTTCGCTCAGGCTTGCAATCAAGAAAATGACGAAACCTGCACCAAGAGACAGTGAAAGATTAGGTAAAACAAAGGCTAGGATGCAGTCCATGCGCCGCGCTCGGCCTAGAATGCGGCGACCGCCCCGGTTGCGCCGGGTATTCGAGGCCCGGGGACGGGTCAGGCGGGTCGGCCTTGCCAGGGGATGGCAGGCCGTGCCGATGCCGTTGCGGCTTTGTTTGTCGAGGGATTCATCATGCTTAAAGTTGTCCAAAATTTACTCATCGGTGCGAGCTACTGTGCCTGCATGCTTTTCATGCTGGTGTTGGCCATTTCCGAGCCACTCCGGTGAGATCAGCGGGCAAGATCCAGTGTTGCCCGCTACCGTCGCTGCAGTGACCTAGCGGCGCTGCAGGACCGGCTTGCCTGAGCGGTTGACCGCGATGAACAAGCCCATCAATGCCACGAAGGCCGCCAGCAGCAGGCTGGCGTTGAGGATCACGCGCGGGTAGCCGAGCGCGTTGACGTCGATGAAGGGGTACGGGTAGAAGCCCGAGAGCGCCCCGCGCCACAAGGTCAGCAGCAGGTAGCCCAGCGGGTAGACCAGCCACAGCAGCGACTTCCGTAGCGATGCCTGGAAGACCGGCACGAAAAAAATCCAGTACACGATCGCCAGCAGCGGCACCACGGTGTGCAGGCTCTCGTTGACCAGCGCCCGGAACCCGGTCGGGGTCCAGAGGTGGCGCAGCAGCAGGTTGTAGGCGATGCCCACGAAGGCGAGGTAGGTCACCACGGCCGAGATGACCGCAGGTTGCCGGAAGAACCTGCTCATCGGCGACTTCAACGACAGCGCCAGCGACGTAAAGCACAGGGCGCTCATGAGGATGGTGAGGTTGGTCAGGTACATGGTCAGCCGGTCCAGGCCATCGAGCACCCCGCCGCCGCGCGCCAGCAGGCGGTTGATGGTGATATCGGTCTGCGCCACGAAGGCGAACCAGCTGATGAGGGCGATCAGGGCGGCCAGGGTGCGTGCCGCGGTGGAATGGCGGCGTGCCGGAAAGAGGTGGGCGCCAAAGGAATCCAGCGATTCCGGCGAGGGGATCCTATCGTTGCTCATGGTGTCGTCAGGGAAGAGGGGGAGGGCCCGGCACGTGGGCTCAAAGCCGCCTGCGCCGGGCAATGGGTCACATCATAAATCGTCAGCCGCGCTTGTGCTTGCCCGATGACATTCCTTTTCAACGCTTACATCACGACACATCGTTCGCAGCCGCTTGGGCGGCCGGCGCCATGGTTGCTCGTCGAGGCCAACATGGCACCCAGGAGCATGAAACTGGCTCATCCGTAGAGTGAATTGTGCTCATCCGTGCCTGCCTGAGGTTTGCTGTCCGGCCAAATTATTTCCGGGACAGGTGGTTCGCGAATTCTAAGTATTTTGACCTGATCGAAAAGCGAATGCAGATCATCATCGAAGTCTTAATATTCGATGAAAGCCATATCCAGAGCGGATCTTGGTGATGAGGGTGTCGCCGTGAGGCGACGCCCGTGCTCTAACAACTGTTACATTTTTTTTAGTTACAAGGCGCTTCAAAATATAAATAATTTGCCCTGTAATTACTGCGAAATGTACCGCTGGAAAACAGTCTCCACTGTTACAAATTTGCGGTGAACTTTGCAAAAGGCATCCTGCCGAATCGCACAGGTTTCCTCGCGGACAATGTCCGGATGCATCGTGTTCGGGCGCTCCGTTTTGCTCCATTCCGAAGGTGGATGTTCGGGAGGGAACCTCTTTGTCGTCGTGTCGCCCTTGTCGGCACTGCGACACGCCGCCCCATGTTGCCGGTCTTCCCGATGACCGTGCGGGGCGATTTCAGCCACCGCGCTTGCGGTGAGCGTCATGACCTTGTCGTGCGCATCTTGGCGCAGGCTTATTTTTCGCGCGTAGATTTTTACGCGTCAGGCACACCCATTTCAGGAGATCACATGCTTCGCTCGGAATCCCTCTTCGGCAAACGCGAAACCAGTTCGACCAATTCCCCGTTCAGCAGTGCGGGCAACGTTTCTTCTACACCAGGCGGCAATGTGACCAGCGTGAACAAACCTACCCAGTATCCTTCTTCCGTTTCCAACACTGCGCCTGCCGCGACCGAGGAGAGCGGCAGCAAGCTGACCGTGGGCCCCAACATCAAGGTCAAGGGCGAGATCGAGGACTGCGACACCTTGGTCGTCGAAGGCAAGGTGCAAGCCACCATCAACTGCCGTGTGGTGCAGATTGCCGAGCGCGGTGCCTTCAAGGGTTCGGCGGAGATCGACCTGGCCGAGATCCGTGGCGAGTTCGATGGTGACCTCACCGTGCGCCAGAAGCTGGTGATCTATTCCAGCGGCAAGGTGACCGGCAAGATCCGTTACGGCAAGCTGGTGATCGAAGAGGGTGGTCAACTGGCCGGTGACCTGCAGGTAGGCGGTGGTCACGAGCAGAAGGATCTGTTGCAGAAGACGGCATGAGCTCCCCTGCGGATGGTGGCGGGCACGCAGTCCCGCGCGCCGTCCGGTGAGGAGGCCTCTTGAGGCCGGGCCGGTAGTGTGTTTTTCCGGCTTCGTTTCTTTGTGGAAATAATTTACGGGGCAGGGCGCGATTTGTTGTCAAATCGTGCCGATCTGTCGTGATTTCTGTCGGAATGACCTCGCTTTGACGCGTCCGGCGTGCGTTTGCGTGTGCCGGATTTGTCCGCATGGCCCGGCCGTGCGACAATAGCGCCTTTCGTCCTTTTGCCCGGTCAGCCGGGCCGGTATCGTCCTTGCGTGGCGCTGCCGATGGGACGCTGGCGCATCTCGGTTTCATTCCTCAGTTCACTCATGGCTCACCCGGAATACATTCTTACCTTGTCCTGCCTGGACCAGCGCGGCATCGTGCATCGCGTCTCGGGCTTCCTGGCCGATCACGGCTGCAACATCATCGACTCGGCGCAGTTTGGCGATGCGCAGTCCAAGCTGTTCTTCATGCGCGTGCATTTTTCCGCGGAGGATGCGGGCGTGTCGGACGCGGCCTTGCGTGCGGATTTCGGCGTGCTGGGTGATTCGCTGCAGATGAACTGGCAGTTGCATGATGCGGGCAAGAAGCCGCGCGTGATGCTGATGGTGTCCAAGATCGGTCACTGTCTCAACGATCTGCTGTTCCGCTACAAGAGCGGTCTGCTGCCGGTGGAGATTCCGGCGATCGTCTCCAACCATACTGATTTCTATCAGCTGGCTGCGAGCTACAACATTCCTTTCCATCATCTGCCGTTGGCCACTGGCTCGTCCATCGAGACCAAGCGCGCCCAGGAACAGCGGATCATGGAAATCGTCGATGCCAACCAGATCGATCTGGTGGTGTTGGCGCGCTACATGCAGATCCTGTCGCCTGAGATGTGCGAGGCCTTGCGCGGGCGGGCAATCAATATTCACCACTCCTTCCTGCCCAGCTTCAAGGGCGCCAAGCCCTACTATCAAGCACATGATCGCGGCGTCAAGTTGATCGGGGCTACTGCGCACTTCGTTACCGGCGATCTGGATGAAGGTCCGATCATCGAGCAAGGCGTCGAACGCGTGGATCATTCCATGGGGCCCGATACCCTCACGGCCATCGGGCGCGATATCGAATGCGTCGTCCTGGCGCGCGCTGTCAAATGGTTTACCGAGCATCGTATCTTGCTCAATGGACATAAGACTGTGATCTTCAACTGATCTGCTTGTCTTTGTCTTTTTCTTGAACGCCGTCCGGCCTTGGGTTGGGCGGCGTTTTTGTTTTTGTTTTTGTTGTCTTGGCTGCGTGCTTTTCTGGTTTTGCTGTTTGGGGCAGTCTGCACGGATTGCTTTCCTGCGCTCTAGCTTAATTCTTATCATTCTCCGGTCGGGAGGACGCGCCGGGGGCGGCCCGGCAGCCGCTCACTTTTCTTGTCTCGCCAAGAAAAGTAAGCAAAAGAAGGCGACCCCAAAGAGCCAGCCCTCCTTCGGAGGGTCCCCGTCGCAGCGAAGCGAAAAGTGGGAAGGATAGAGTCGCTTCGCTCCGACTATCCTTCTGATCCACTTTTCGCTCCGCTGCGACGGCTGGCTCTATGGGGACGGCAACCCCCACGGGCTCGCCTTCGGCCTCGCGAGGTCTCCGACTCGCCTTCGGCTTTGGGTTGGCTCGCCTGCGGCATCGACCTGTTGATCGTTCCCACTCCCGTTTTGGGTTTGGTTTTTTCTCGTTTATCGTTTTTTGCTTTTTGCTTTTTGCTTTTTGCTTTTTGTTTAAATAATTTCCGTCCGTTCGTCCTGAGTAGTCGCGCAGCGACGTATCGAAGGCTAAAGAACGCCAAGGCAAAGCCGAAGGCGAGTCGGAGGTGTCGCGATGCCGAAGGCGAGCCGTCTCGGCCGTCCGCATCTGCGCCGCCGCTTCAGAGGCCAATAAAACGGATCAGAAAAATAACCGGAGCGAAGCGACTTTATTTTTCCCGTTTTATTGGCCTCTGAAGCGGGGACCCTCCGAAGGAGGGCGGTGCAGTTGCGGTCGCCTTCTTTTGCTTACTTTTCTTGGCGAGACAAGAAAAGTGAGCGGCTGCCGGGCCGCCCCCGGCGCGTCCTTCCGACCGGAGAAAGATAAGAATTAAGCTAGAGCGCAGGAAGAAATTCCGTGCAGACTGCCCCAAACCTAACAACCAGAAAAGCACTCAGCCAAGACAAAACAAACCCAAAACCAGGAAGGATCATCCCCCAGCCGGATACTGCTCCCGCATCACCCGCTTGTTGAGCTTCCCGACGCTGGTACGAGCCAATTCAGGAACAAACCGCACCCGATCCGGCACGCCATAACGAGAGATGGTCCCAGCCTCAGCCGCAGCCATCACGTGCTGCCGGATATCCTCTTCGGAAACTGCAGCCACATCCTTCTTCAGGACGACAAGCGCCACCGGCCGCTCTCCCCATTTGCCGTCCTGCACCCCGATGACGGCCGTCTCAGCCACGGCAGGATGCCGCGCAATGATGTCCTCGATCTGAAGTGAAGAGACCCACTCGCCCCCGGTCTTGATGACATCCTTGATCCGATCCGTGACCTGCAGATAGCCTTCCGCATCCAGATGCCCGATATCCTGGGTATGCAACCACCCCCCACGCCACAATTCTTCAGAGGCTTCAGCCTGATGCAGATAGCCCTGCGTCAGCCAGGGCGCACGCACCACCACTTCGCCGGTGCTCTTGCCATCGCGCGGACAATCATTCATATCGCTATCCACCGTGCGCAAGGCCACCAGCGGCAGCGGCCGCCCCGTCTTCACCCGCAGCGCCGCTTCGCGCTCGCTGCCCAGGTCCGCAGTCGGCACCTGGGCCAGCGTCAATACCGGACAAGTCTCCGACATCCCGTAACCGGTAAAGACATCAATCCCCCGATCCCGCGCCATGCGCGCCAGACTGCCCGTCATCGCCGAACCACCGATGATCATCTTCCACCCCGACAGATCCACCTCCCGCGCCTGCTCGGAGCTCAGCACCATCTGCAGGATGGTCGGCACGCAATGCGAGAACGTCACCTTCTCTTCACGGATCAGCTTGCAGATCGTATCCGGCACATAGCGCCCCGGATACACCTGCTTGACCCCCGCCATCGTGGCCACATAAGGCAGCCCCCAGGCATGCACATGGAACATCGGCGTCAACGGCATGTAGACATCATCCCGATGCAAACGCCCCTGCTGCGGCGCCAGCGCCAGCCCGGCCGTGGTGGCCAGCGTATGCAGGACCAGCTGCCGATGGCTGAAATACACGCCCTTGGGCAAGCCCGTGGTGCCGGTCGTGTAGAAGGTCGTCGCGCGCGCGTTCTCGTCGAAGTCGGGGAAGTCGTACTGCGCCGGGGCCTGCGCCAGCAAGGCTTCGTATTCCCCCGCAAAGCCCGGCCCCTGCGGGCAGGGCGTACCATCATCGGTCAGCAGCACGCAACGCGTGAGGGTGTTCAACTCGCCACGGATCTGCTTCAACACCGGCATGAAATCCGAATTCACCAGCAAGACATCGGCCTGCGCATGATTGAGCGTGTAGGTAATCTGTTCCGGCGAGAGCCGTACATTCACCGTCTGCAACACGCAGCCCATCATCGGCACCGCAAAGAAACACTCCAGATAGCGATTGCTGTCCCAGTCCATCACCGCCACCGTATTGCCGGCCTGCACACCCATTTCCTTGAGCACATTGGCCAGCCGCTGCACACGCTCGTAAAAACCGGCATAAGTCAGGCGGCGCGAACCGTAAATGATTTCCTGCTCGGGAACGGTGGCCAGGGCACTGTGCAGCAACTGCTTGATCAGCAGCGGATAGCCATAGGCCGACGGGGTTTGCTCGATCGCTTGGGGCATGCCGGAGTCTCCTCTGTTGTGCGGCGGCAGGGCCGCCTCTTATGGATGGATGAAACGAACCCCGATGATACCGCCAAGTCTCCCGCAGGATGGTCGCCGGGACGACGAAATTGTGGACCGTCCCGGCGCTGCGGTGGTGGTCAGCGCTTTTCTTCCAGCGAGGTCACCGTCAACGCACCATCGACGCGGTCGGCAGTGAAGCTGATCTTTTCACCCTCGCGTGCCCGCGCCAGTATCTCGGGAGCAGCCTTGAACACCATCGTCATGCCGCCCATCTGCAAATTGGGAATCTCCGCATGGCGAATGGTGAGCTTGCCCGTGCTGGTGTCGACCTTGCGGATTTCGCCATCCACTTTGGGCGCATCACCCTGCGCGTGTGCCGCCAGCGCTGTCATACAAAGGGCCGTGGTGAGGAGGAGGGGTCGTAACATGGTCTTTCCTTTCGTGAAGTGATCAGCGACGCAATGTCGCTGATCCAAAAACAATGATGTAAAAACCTGATGACAGAGGTGCTCAACAAGTCGTGTTTTCAATGATGCCCTTGATGCCCGCCCGGCTTGATGACCTCCAGCGTGGCCGGTGCAGCCGGGCCGGAAGGCGCCGCCCGCCGTGCCTCGGGGGTCTCGCCCTGCCATTCCCGCGCGACCGTGCCGGCCGGCGCGCGATACCAGCCCGGGTCCCGGTAATCATCCCGCGCCAGGTTGCGCCGGACCTTCACGGTGCTGAACATGCCACCCATCTCGATGGGGCCATACGGGCCGCGCCCGGTCATCATGGGCAGGGTGTTGTCCGGCAAGGGCATCTCCATCTCCCCCATCGATCCACCCTTGTCGCCCATGGCCATGTAATCCGGCACCAGGCGCGTGATCTTGTTGAGTACCTTGGATTGATCCACCCCGATCATGGTCGGCAGGTCATGGCCCATGGCGTTCATGGTGTGATGCGCCTTGTGGCAGTGCAGGGCCCAGTCGCCTTCCTCGGTGGCGTCGAACTCGATGGCGCGCATCTGGCCTACCGCGATGTCCGTGGTGACCTCGGGCCAGCGTGCGGCCGGTGGCACCCAGCCGCCGTCGGTGCCGGTCACGCTGAACTCGTGGCCGTGCAGGTGCAGCGGGTGATTGGTCATGGTGAGATTGCCTACGCGGATGCGCACACGGTCGTTCTGCCGCACCACCAGCGGGTCGATGCCGGGGAAGGCGCGGCTGTTCCAGGTCCACAGGTTGAAGTCCAGCATGGTGCTGACCTTGGGTACCGAGGCCCCCGGCGCAATGTCGTAGGCATTCATCAGGAACACGAAATCCCGGTCCACCCGCATCAAGCCCGGGTCCTTGGGATGCGTCACCCAGAAGCCCATCATGCCCATGGCCATCTGCACCATCTCGTCGGCATGCGGGTGATACATGAAGGTGCCGGCGCGCCTGGCGGTGAATTCATACACATAGGTCTTGCCCGGCGGGATGGCCGCCTGCGTCAGGCCCGATACGCCATCCATGCCATTGGGCAGGCGCTGTCCGTGCCAGTGCACCGAGGTTGCTTCAGGCAGCTTGTTGGTCACGAAGATGCGCACCCGGTCTCCCTCCACCACCTCGATGGTCGGGCCGGGGCTCTGGCCGTTGTAGCCCCACAGCCTGGCCTTCATGCCGGGTGCGATCTCGCGCTCCACGGCTTCGGCAATCAGGTGGAATTCCTTGACGCCATTCTTCATGCGCCAGGGCAAGGTCCAGCCATTGAGCGTGACCACGGGCTGGTAAGGACGGCCGGTGGCGGGTTGCAGCGGTGGCTGCGTGGCCGCGCTGGTTTGCAGTGGGGCTTCAGGCAGACCTGCAGCACCGGCGCGGCTGACGGCACCCGCAGTCACGGCCAGGGCCGCGCCTTGCAGGAAGTGGCGGCGCGCTTTGTCGTTCGGGTTCATGGTTGCTTTCCTGGTTGGGGACGGCCGCCCAGCGCCTGTTGCAGGCTGGCGTCGGCGATCCAGAAATCACGCTGGGCCTCGATGGCGGCATTGACCGTGGCGGCCTGTTCGCGCGCATCGGCCAGCAAGGCGAAGACGCTGATGAGCATGCCGTTGTAGCGCAGCAGGTTTTCTTCGGCGATGCGCTGGCGCAGCGGCACCAGTTCATCCTGGTAGCGTCGTGCCAGCGCGTAGGCATCCTGCCGCTCACGCCAGGCCAGGCGCGCCTGGGCCCGTGCATCGAGCAGGGTGGCGGCGAGCTTGTGCGCGCCCTGCAGGTAGATGGCCTCGGCCTTGGCCGTGCGCGCCTCGCCCCAGTCGAAGAGCGGAATCTCCAAGGAGATCTCGTAGCCGTTTTCATTGGGCTTGCCGCTCTCGGTGGTGCGCACCGCGCCCAGGTCCAGCACGTTGACGAAGCGGGTGGCGCGGGTCAGGCCCAATGAAGCTTGCAGGCCCTCCAGTTCGGTGCGGGCAGCTTGCACATCGAGGCGCTGCTGCAGGGCTTGCTGCTCGATGTCATCGACCGCCTCCAGCTGCCTGGGCAGCGCCGGCAATTGCGGCGGCAGCGAGAAGTCCGGCGGCAGGCCCAGCAGGCGGGCCAGCGTTTCCTTCTGCTGCACCGCTTGTCGGCGTGCCTGTTGGAGGCTGGCCTGGGCTTGGCCATAGAAGAACTGCTCGCGCGCGCCATCGAGCTGGCTGATGTTGCCCAGCCGCGCCATCTGCGCCGCCAGTTCATGCGCAGCCTCGGCCGCGTCGGCCACCTGCTCCTGGTACTGCAAGCCTTGCTGCGCGGCCACCGCCTGGTAATAAGCCTGGCGCGTCTGCGCGGCCAGCGCCAGGACGCGCGCGGCCAGCGACAGGCGGACCTGCTCGAAGCGCCGCTGTTCGATGCCCGTAGTCGCCGGCATCGTGATGAGGCGCAGCAGGCCCAGTGACAGGCTGCGCTCGATCTTGAGATCGTCGCCTGCGTGGGTGCGCTTGAATGAGAACCCGGGATTGGGCAGGCGGCCGGCTTGCACCAGGTCGGCCTCGGCCACGCCCAGACCGGCGAACTCGGCCTGCAGATCAGGATTGTTGATCAGTGCGATCTGCACCGCATCGTCGGCATTGGCCAGTCGCGCTGCGCCACTTGCGGGGTCGTGCAGCAAGGCGCGCACGCGCTCGCTGCTGGCCTGTGCTTGTTGCGGGCTGCGGTTCCAGGCCGGGGCCTGGCCCAGGCGCTGGCGGCTGGTCTCTTCAACCTGGCCGAAACCGCCATCCGGCGACAGCTGGGCGCAGCCGGCCAGCAAGGCACAGGCGGCCATGGCAGCGGCCCGCCAGGGACGTGAAACATGGGAAATCATGGAATCCTCGTCTGATGATGATCGTCATGCCGCGCGCGCACTGAGGTCAGCGCGCACGAGGCTCAGGCGCACGCGACGGTGCGCAGGGCAGGATCAGGCGAGGGCAGGGGGGCGGTCGGGGTTTTCCGGCAGATAGCCGACGAAGCCGGAAGCCGGCAGCGCAATGAATTCGCGCGAGGGAAGATCAGGCGCAGGTGGCGCGCTCAAGGCCAGCGGCAACAGGCCACCGACGGTGCAGGCGGCACAGAAGCTGCAGGAGGAATGATTGTGATGTTGCTGATGGGGTTTGTCGGTGGCGCCGGCAGAGGCGATCTGTGTTGCCGCGCCATGATCATCGGCGTGATGGCCTTGATGGGCCTGCTGTTCATGGTGCTGATGCTGCTCATGCTGCATCGGGTGCGCTTGCACTGCTGGCGCATGATGCTGCACCGCTTGCTGCTGCGCAGGCGCGCAGGCCTGCAGCACCGCGGCGAATCCCTGGACGGGAATCGCCAGCGCCAGCTGCCAGAGCAGGAGGAGTTTTGCGCGCAGCATCATGGGCGGCAGTATAGACCGCGGCCGACCCTGCGATCAACCTGTACGGGCGGTCTCAGGCGGCGGCCTTGCGTTGGCGCAAGCCGCGCACCAGGCGCAGGCCGTTGAAGACCACGATCAGGCTGGCCCCCATGTCGGCAAACACCGCCATCCACAGCGAACTCATGCCCGCCAGCGCCAGCGCCAGGAACACTGCCTTGATGCCCAGCGCAATGCTGATGTTCTGCACCAGCACCGTGTGGGCCTTGCGGCTCAGCCGAATGAAATCGGGGATCTTGCGCAGGTCGTCATCCATCAGGGCCACGTCGGCGGTCTCCAGCGCGGTATCGGTGCCGGCCGCGCCCATGGCGAAGCCGATGTCGGCCCGGGCCAGCGCCGGGGCATCGTTGATGCCGTCGCCGACCATGCCCACGCCGCGTACGCCATGGCGCGCGCTGAGCGCTTCGATGGCCTTGAGCTTGTCTTCCGGCAGCTGGTCGCCACGGGCATCGGCAATCCCGGTCTGGCTGGCAATGGCTTGCGCGGTATGGCTGTTGTCGCCGGTCAGCATGATGACCTCCACGCCCAGCGCCCGCAGCTCGGCCACCGCTTCCTTGCTGCTGGGGCGCACCGTGTCGGCCACCGCCACCAGCAACTGCGGCTGGCCCTCGCGGCACAACACGGTGGTGGTCTTGCCCTGCTTCTCGAAAGCTTGCAGCCGCGCCTCCAACTCCGGGCTGCACTGGCCCAGCTCGTGCACCAGGCGGTGATTGCCCAGGTGCAGCAGTTGTCCGGCGATGCGCCCCTGCACGCCGCGTCCGGCCAGGGCGGCAAAGTCGCTCACCTCCAGGGTGACGAACTCTTCCTGTTGCGCAATGGCGCGCGACACCGGGTGGTCCGAGCGCGCCGCCAGCGAGACCGCCAGTTGCAGCAGCGCCTGTTGATCGGCCCCGGGCCGCAGCGAGACCACATCGGTCACGGCGGGCTTGCCGAAGGTGATCGTGCCGGTCTTGTCCAGTGCCAGCGCGCGCAATTGGCGGCCTTGCTCCAGGTAGACGCCGCCCTTGACCAGGATGCCATGCCGCGCCGCCGAGGCCAGGCCGCTGACGATGGTCACCGGCGTGGAGATCACCAGCGCGCAAGGGCAGGCGATCACCAGCAGGACCAGGGCCTTGTACAGCCAGGGCTGGAAGGGCGCACCCATGAGCAGCGGCGGTAACGCCGCCACCAGTACGGCCATGAGCACCACGGCGGGAATGTAATAGCGCGCGAAGTTGTCCACGAAGCGCTGGGTGGGCGCGCGCTGGCCTTGCGCCTGCTGCACGCTCTTGACGATGCGCGCCAGGGTCGAATCGCCTTGCACGGCCGTCACGCGCATCTCGAAAGCGCCCTGTTCATTGATGGTGCCGGCAAAGACCGGGTCACCGGGCTGCTTCTGTACCGGGATGCTTTCCCCGGTGATGGGCGCCTGGTTGATGCTGGTGCTGCCTGACAGTACCAGGCCATCCAGCGGTACACGTTCCCCTGGGGCTACCCGTACAGTTTCATCCACTGTCACGGTACGGGCCGGTACAGTTGACCAGACACCGTCCGCGCCGCGCCGGGTCGCCATGTCCGGCGTCATCGCCATCAGGCCGGCAATGGCGTTGCGGGCGCGGTCCAGCGACAGGGCTTCGATCATCTCGGCCAGGGTGAACAGCACGATCACCACCGCCGCCTCCGGCCACTGGCCGATGACCGCCGCGCCGATGACGGCCAGCGACATCAGGAAATTCATGTTCAGCGAGAAGTTGCGCAGCGCGATCCAGCCCTTCTTGAGCGTGCCCAAGCCGCCCAGCAGGATGGCGGTGACCGCCAGCGCGATGACCGGCAGGGAGCGCTCATCGCCGCTGCTCCAGGCCACGACCTCGGCCGCCAGCGCGGCCACGCCCGCCAGGCCCAGCAGCGCCCAGCGGCGGGCCGGGATGCGGTAGGCGGCAGCCTGGTCGGGGGCATCGCGGCCGGCTTCGGCGTCCAGTGAATCGGACTTCACGGCCGGCAGCATGTCCAGCGCCTTCAAGGTGTCCACCAGCGGGGCGATGGAAGGCAGCTGGTGCTGCACCGTCAGCTCGCGCTGGATCAGGTTGAATTCGAGCGTACCCACGCCCGCCATCTGCGAGAGCCGCTCGCGGATCAGCTTTTCTTCGGTCGGGCAATCCATCTTCTGGATGAAGAAAACGGCTTCCTCGGTCTTGCCCTCCAGGTGCGCTGCAGGAATCGGGGCAGGGGCCGCTTCATTGCTGGCACAGGCATGGCCCGAGCAGCAGCCCTCAGCCTGCCGGGCGTGAGGATGGGCATGCGCATGGCCGTGCTCATGCTCATGCGCGTGGTCATGCGAATGGTCGTGATCGTGCTTGTGGGAATGTCCAGCCATCGAGGCCTCCTTGTGCAGCCAACAGGTTTCAGGGGTATATTTAAAACCCTGAAGTAACTACAAGGTCAAGCGAGGATCCCATGGATACGTTGAAGATCGGCGAGCTGGCCGCCCGGGCTGACTGCCCGGTGGAAACCATCCGCTATTACGAGAAGGAAGCGTTGCTGCCGGAGCCCACGCGCTCAGCGTCGAATTACCGGCTTTATGGCGCGCGGCACGTGGAGCGGCTGCAGTTCATCCGCCACTGCCGTTCGCTGGATATGACGCTTGATGAAGTGCGCGAACTGCTGCGCCTGCGCGACGCACCCGAGCAGAATTGCGGCGAAGTCAACGCGCTGCTGGACAAGCACATCGGCCACGTGGCCCAGCGCATCGTGCAGTTGCAGGCCTTGCAGGAACAGTTGCACCAGCTGCGCGCCCAGTGCGAGGTGGAGCAGCCGGCGCGCGACTGCGGCATCCTGCAAGGATTGGCCAGCCTGCCCGACGACATGAAGCCGTCCAACCTGGGCAGCCACGGGGGAGGCTGCCACTGACGCTGAGGTTCAGGCCGGGTGCGCCAGCCAGGCCAGCACTTCCTCGACGGCTTCTTCCGGTTTTTCGCGCTGGGGGAAATGCCCGGCGCCCGGGATGAGCACGCGGCGATAGGCGGCCCCGAAGTAGCGCTCCCGGTCTTCCGAGGTCGAGGGATGATTGGCGCCATCCTCGGTGCCATGCAGCACCAGCGTGGGCACCATGATGCGCGGCGTCTCCTGCAACCTGGCTTCCAGCGCGGCATAGGCGGGGTCCCCTTCGGCGAAGCCCCAGCGATGCCGGTAGGAATGCACGCAGATTTCGGCCCAGTCGGGATTGTCGAAGGAGGCCGCGGTGTTGGCGAATTCGCTGTCCGCAAATTTCCAGGAAGGTGACCAGGTATTCCACATGAAGCGTGCGAAGCCACGGCGATCCTCGCGCAATTCCGTTTCACCGCGCGGGGTCGCGAAGAACCAGTGGTACCAGTAATTGCGCGATTGCTGCAGCGACAGCCGCTGCCCCGGCGTGTTGGTGCCCCAGCCGACCGAGAGGGCGATGCAATGGGTGATGCGTTCGGGCGTCTGCGAGGCGGCGATGTAGGCGGCCCGAGCACCCCAGTCGTGGCCGATGACGGAGTAGCGCTCCAGGCCCAGGGCATCGGCAAAGGCTATCAGGTCGCTGCCCAGCGCGGCCAGCTGGCCGCTGCGGGGTGTTGATGCAGAGAGGAACCGCGTCGGGCCGTAGCCGCGCAGGTAGGGCCGGATCACGCGGTAGCCGGCCGCCCGCAGGGGGCGCAGGAAGGCGTCCCAGGTGCGTACGTCGTCCGGCCAGCCATGCAGCAGGATCACGGCAGGGGCTTCTGGCGGGCCGCTGGTTTCAAAGCCGATGCGCAGTGTGTCGGTCTCGATGAACGTCAGGTGATTGCTCTGTGGCATGTCGGACGGCCCCCCGTGATATGGATGTTATTGGTACTGGCTGGATACGGTAACTTTTAGTGATTTATGAAGGGTAATTATCATCGCAAGTCGGCAAGCGTGCTGCAAGCCATGCATTTTTCAAGCAGGTGAAGGATTTCACCGGTTTGCCAGAATCGCTTCCATCATCCATGCCGTGTGCGCAGCGCTGTCGCCACAGGAGGGATGAGGCGCCCCTCCGCTGAGGTGCTTTTGCAGGTTGGCTACGTGGTATTGCTGGATGTGTTGCGGATTGGGGATGACCAGCTCCACGCGCTCCGCCGGCGTGGTCAGGACCAGTGGCTGTTCCTCGAAGATGGAAAATTCCAGCTTGCCTGCGCTGCCCGTGATCTCTGCCCGATCAGCCCGTTCAAAGCTGCCGAAATGCCAGCTGCCGCTGCCGGTGACGCCACTGTGATAGCGCCAGCTGGCAGCCACCGCATCTTTGGCGCTGTAGATTCCTTGCTGGTTGGCGCTGGCACCGGCCACCTGTGCCACGTCGCCGAAGAAGTGCGAGAACAGGTTCAAACCATGGCTGGCAAGATCATCGAAGTAGCCGCCCGGTGCGATGCGGGCATCGGTGCGCCAGCGATAGCGGCCTTGCAGGTCATCCGGGTGCGGGGTGCGCGCCAGCTGCCAATGTACGTGGCGCGGCGTGCCGATGCGGCCTTCCTGCAGCCATCGGCGCACCTGCTCGAAACGCGGCAGCGAGCGCCGGTAATAGGCCACGAACAGCGGTTGTCGCGCCGCCTCGAAGGCAGCGAGCATCTGCAGGCATTCGGCATGGCTGGGAGCCATCGGCTTTTCGACGCAGCAGGGTTTGCCGGGGGCCGCGACCTTCAAGGCATAGTGCAGGTGCGTATCGGGCGGGGTGGCGATGTAGACGGCATCGATAGCGGGATCGCCGATGAGCGCATCGGCATCATCGAACCAGCGCGGTACGCCGTGGCGCTGCGCGTAGTCGGCGGCCAGGGCGGCGTCGCGGCGCATGACGGCGGCCAGTTCGAAACCGGGTGTGCTGCGATAGGCCGGGCCGCTTTTCGTTTCGGTGACGGCACCGCAGCCGATGATGCCCCAGCGCAGCACGGTCATGGCTGTGACTCCGTATGGGCGCAGCAGCCCGGCTCTGCGCCGAGGGCATCGAGGATGGGGCAGTCCGGGCGATTGTCGCCATGGCAGTCCTGCACCAGGCGTTCCAGCGTGCCCTTCATGGTCTGCAGTTCACGAATGCGCTGTTCCAGTTCGCCGATGTGGGTCTGGGCCAGCTGCTTGACCTTGCGGCTGGAGCGCGACTGGTCCAGCCACAGCCCGATCAGGTCGCTCACCTGGGTCATGGAAAACCCCAGTTGCCGGGCCTGGCGGATGAAGCGCAGCAAATGCACGTCGCGCTCGCCATAGACGCGGTAGCCGGCATCGGTGCGGCCGACCTTGGGGATCAGGCCCGTTTCTTCATAATGGCGAATCATCTTGGCCGAGACACCCGAGGCACTGGCGGCTTCTCCGATATTCATGTTCACTTCTCCGTGTTTGCAGGCCCCTGCGGGTGCCAGCGGCGCAGCAGCAGGGCATTGCTGACCACGCTCACGCTGGAAAACGCCATCGCCGCGCCGGCCAGCATGGGGTTGAGCAGGCCGAAGGCGGCCAGGGGAATTCCGACCAGGTTGTAGATGAATGCCCAGAACAGGTTCTGGCGAATCTTGCCGTAGGTGCGGCGCGAGATGTCGATGGCGTGGGCTGCCAGGCCGGGATCGCCATGCATCAGCGTGATCCCGGCAGCCTGCATGGCCACGTCGGTGCCGGTGGACATGGCGATGCCGACATCGGCAGCGGCCAGCGCGGGGGCATCGTTGACGCCGTCGCCGACCATGGCCACCACATGCGCGCCGTTCTCACGCAGGGCGGCAACGGCCTCGGCCTTGTCGCCGGGCAGCACTTCGGCGCGCACATCCTGGATGCCCAGTGCGGCGGCCACTTGTTGTGCGGCTCCCCGGTTGTCGCCACTGAGCATGGCGGTGCGGATGCCCAGGGCGTGCAGGGTGGCGATGGCTTGCTGCGCACCGGGCTTGATCTCGTCGCCGAAGGCCAGCAGGCCGAGGATGCGGACATGGCCCGCTTCACGTTCGGCCAGCCAGGACAGGGTACGTCCCAGGGCTTGCAACTGCTCGGCGCGCGCTTGCAGGGCCGGGGCGCTGGCCTGCAACTGCTGCATCCAGCGGCTGCTGCCCAGGTAAAGTGCCCGGCCATCGACATGGCCTTCGATGCCCAATCCGGCCACGCTGCGCACTTGCTCAGCTTGCGGGATAGCCAGGCCCGGCTGCGCAGCCGCCGCCTCCATCACGGCACGTGCCAGCGGGTGTTCACTGCGGGCTTGCAGGGCGGCTGCCAACGCCAGCAATGCATGGTCCTGATCGCGTCCGGCAGCATCAGCGGCTTCCATTTCAGTCAGGCGCGGGCGGCCCTCGGTGAGCGTGCCGGTCTTGTCGAACGCGATCACATCGACCCGATGCGCGATCTCCAGCGCCTGCGCGTCCTTGATGAGGATGCCGTGGCGTGCTGCCACGCCGGTGCCGGCCATGATGGCCGTGGGCGTGGCCAGGCCCAGTGCGCAAGGGCAGGCGATCACCATCACCGCGACCGCATTGAGCAGGGCCTGTTGCCAGTCGCCCGCCACCAGGCCCCAGCCGAGGAAGGTCAGGGCTGACAGGATGAGAACAGCCGGCACGAAGACGGCGCTGACCTTGTCCACCAGGCGCTGGATCGGTGCCTTGGCCGCCTGCGCCTGTTCCACCATGCGCACGATGCGCGCGAGCATGGTTTCGGCACCGATGGCGGTGGCTTCGAAGACCAGCACGCCTTCCGCATTGATGGCGCCGGCGGCCAGCTTGTCACCGGCTTGCTTGGCTTGCGGGCGGCTCTCGCCGGTCAGCAGGGCTTCATCCAGATGGCTGCGGCCCTCCTTGACGATGCCGTCGACCGGGACCCGCTCGCCCGGACGCAGCACCACCAGGTCCCCCACGCGCACCTGGGCCAGCGGCACGTCGATGTCTTGTCCATTGCGGCGCACGCGGGCGTGATCGGGGCGCAGCGCGTTGAGGGCGGCGATGGCGTCGGCCGTCTGGCGCTTGGCGCGGCCTTCCAGCCATTTGCCCAGCAGCACCAGGGTGATCACCACGGCCGAGCTTTCAAAGTAGAGGTGCGGCATGGCCATGGCGTGATCACCCATGGCCGGCATGCTCAGCCATTGCCACACCGACAGCCCGTAAGCCGCGCTGGTGCCCAGCGCTACCAGCAGATCCATGTTGCCCGAACGCGCGCGCAGCGCGCCCCATCCGGCGTGATAGAAACGCCAGCCCAGCCAGAACTGCACCGGTGTGGCCAGCAGCCATTGCCACAGCGGGGGCAGGCTCCAGCGGATGCCCAGCGGGGCCAGCAGCATGGGCAGCAAGAGCGGCAGCGACAGCGCGGCCGCGACGGCCACCGGCCACCAGCTTGGCAGGCGGCGTGTGGTGCTGGCCGGCGCGGCAGTCTCTTCAGGGATGTGCTGGTGCGCCTGATAGCCGGCTTTTTCGATGGCGGCAATCAGGGTCGCCGGGGCCACGGGTTCGGCCGTGGCGATGCTGGCGCGTTCTGTGGCGAGGTTGACGCTGACCTCGGTCACACCGGGGATTTTCTTGAGCACCTTCTCTACGCGCATCACGCAGGAGGCACAGCTCATGCCTTCGATATCAAGGCTGATCTCGGCGGTAGCAGGGGAGGAAGAGGACATGGCAACAACTCCGGAAGGATGATCGATGCCTGCATCATCATCCTTCCCATGATGGTAAGGTCAAGTCGGATTGTCGCATGGATGCTTGAAGCTGCGCTTGACCTTCCCTTGGTAGGAAGGTTTAAGCTTCCATCATTGACTTCATTTCATGAAAGGAAACGCCATGAGCACCACCTTCACCGTCAACGACATGACCTGCAACCACTGTGCAGGCGTCATCACCAAGGCTGTCAAGGATGTGGACGCCAATGCCAGGGTCGACATTGCAGTGGCCGACAAGCGCGTGGTCATCGACAGCAGCCTGCCGGCGCAGCAGTTTGCCGAGGCCATCGAGGAAGCAGGCTATACCCCGGTCGCGGCCTGAGGACCTACTTGCTGAGCAATCGCATCGCTCCCTCCAGCCCATCCATGGTCAGCGGGAACATGCGGTTGTTCATGAGCTGGCGGATCAGCGCGATCGATTGCCGGTATTGCCACAGGCCTTCCGGCTCGGGATTGAGCCAGACGAAGTGCGGGAAAGTACTGGTGAAGCGCTGCAGCCACTCTGCCCCCGCTTCTGCATTGTTGTATTCCACCGAGCCGCCTGGCTGCACGATTTCGTAAGGGCTCATGGTGGCATCGCCCACGAAGATGAGCTTGGTGTCCGGCGTGTACTTGCGCAGCACATCCCAGGTCGGGAAGCGCTCGGCGTGGCGGCGGCGGTTGTTCTTCCACAGGTAGTCATAGACGCAGTTGTGGAAATAAAAGAACTCCATGTTCTTGAACTCGGTGCGGGCCGCCGAGAACAGTTCTTCGGTGCGGGCGATGTGGTCGTCCATCGAACCGCCGACATCGAAGAGCATCAACACCTTGATCTTGTTCTTGCGCTCGGGCTGCATGCGGATGTCCAGGTAGCCGGCATTGCTGGCGGTGGCGCGGATGGTGTCGTCCAGCGCCAGTTCCTCCTCCAGCCCTTCACGGGCAAAGCGGCGCAGGCGGCGCAGCGCCACCTTGATGTTGCGCGTGCCCAGTTCGCGTTCGCCGTCGTAGTCCTTGTATTCGCGTTCTTCCCATACCTTCACCGCGCTGCGCTGGCCACCCTTGCCGCCGATGCGGATGCCCTCGGGGTTGAAGCCGCCATGGCCGAAGGGCGATACCCCGCCGGTGCCGATCCATTTGCTGCCGCCTTCGTGGCGCTCCTTCTGTTCTTCCAGCAACTGCTTCAAGCGGTCCATCAGCTTGTCATAACCGAACTTCTCGATGGCGGCCTTCTGCTCGGGCGTGAGATCGCGCTGCAATTGCTTGACCAGCCATTCCAGCGGAATCTCCGGCCGCTTCTCGAAGATCGTTTCGATGCCCTTGAAGTAGGCTCCGAAGGCGCGGTCGAACTTGTCGAAGTGCGCTTCGTCCTTGACCAGCGTCAGGCGCGACAGAAAGTAGAACTCATCCAGGGAAGGTGAAATGACCTGCTTGTCCATTGCCTCCAGCAGGGTCAGGAATTCCTTGATCGAGGCCGGCACGCCAGCCTGTTTCACGGTGTAGAAGAAATCGATGAGCATGAATGCAATCCCGCAGCCGCCTCAGCGGCCCAGCTTGAACTGGAGATGGCGGCGCACCGTCGGCCATTCCGATTCGATGATGGAAAACACCACCGTGTCGCGATAGGAGCCGTCGGGCATGCGCTGGTGATTGCGCAGGACGCCGTCCTGCTTGGCACCCAGCCGTGCAATGGCCGCGCGCGACTGCTGGTTCATCCAGTGGGTACGGAACTCCACGGCGATGCAGTGCATGTCCTCGAAGGCGTGCGTGAGCAGCATCAGCTTGCACTCGGTATTGATGCCGGTGCGCTGGGCACTGGCGGCATACCAGGTGGAGCCGATCTCCACGCGCCGGTTGGCCACATCGGCATTCATGTAGGTGGTCATGCCGCACAGTGCGCCGGTGTCATTGCGGCGGATCACGAAGGGCAGCATGCTGCCCTGCTGCTGCAGGTGCAGGCGGCGTTCGATCTCGGCGCGCATGTTTTCCGGCTTGGGGATGGCGGTGTACCAGAGCTTCCACAGCTTGCCATCCGAGACAGCGGCAATGAGCGCATCGTGGTGCTCGGGATGCAGCGGCTCGACGGTGGCGAACTGGCCCTTCAAGGTGATCGGCGAGAGGAATTGCATGGCGGCTCCCGGTGGATGGCGACAGGTTCAGCGGTTGTTGCGCGACATGAAGACCAGGCGCTCGAACAGGTGCACATCCTGCTCGTTCTTGAGCAGCGCGCCATGCAGGGGCGGGACCACGGCCTTGTTGTCCTGGCTGTGCAGGGCTTCGGGCGGGATGTCCTCGGCCATGAGCAGCTTGAGCCAGTCGATCAGCTCCGAGGTCGAGGGCTTCTTCTTGATGCCCGGCACCTCGCGCACCTGGTAAAAAGCGTCCAGCGCGCGCGCCAGCAGGTCGCGCTTGATGTGCGGGAAGTGCACGTCGACGATCTGCTGCATGGTCTCCTTGTCGGGGAACTTGATGTAGTGGAAGAAGCAGCGGCGCAGGAAGGCGTCCGGCAATTCCTTCTCGTTGTTGGAGGTGATGACCACCAGCGGCCGGTGTTTGGCACGCACCAGTTCGCGCGTCTCGTAGACGTAGAACTCCATGCGGTCGATTTCGCGCAGCAGGTCGTTGGGGAATTCGATGTCGGCCTTGTCGATCTCGTCGATCAGCAGCACCACCGGCTCCTCGGCCGTGAAGGCCTGCCACAGCACACCCTTGACGATGTAGTTGTGGATGTCCTTGACGCGTTCATCGCCCAATTGTGAATCACGCAGGCGCGAGACCGCATCGTATTCGTACAGGCCCTGCTGGGCCTTGGTGGTGGACTTGATGTGCCACTGCAGCAGGGGACGGCCCAGGGCGGCGGCCACTTCCTCGGCCAGCATGGTCTTGCCGGTACCGGGCTCGCCCTTGATGAGCAGCGGACGCTGCAAGGTGAGGGCGGCATTGACGGCCAGCTTGAGGTCATCGGTGGCAACGTAGTTGTCGCTGCCGGTGAATTTGCCTGCGTTGGATGATGCGGTGGAATGATCTGGCATGGATGCTGTCCTTGTCAGGTTGCTGTGGTTGGATTGCCGGGAAGATGCGGCATTGCAGCAGCCGCGCCGGACATTTCTTCGAGTATAAGGGAAAAGCCGGCCAACACCGGCGCAGCGGCGAGGGCTTGAATTCTGCTCAATCGTTCTTATATCAAGGGCTACGCATGCAACAAACTGAAAGCGCCCCAGGCGCTCACTGCCCATGAAATTTCTTTTCTTCAAGATGCTGGTGGTGTGGAGACGGATGCGTCACGGCATGCAGGCGCGTTACATGGACCGTCATGACGTCGGCCGGCAGCTGGAAGTCCTGATGCGTCGCATCGACCCGGCAGCCAGCTGGCATGAGCGGGCCAACTGGATGATCGACGTGGCCGAGTGGCTGCGCCACCGTCCCGCAGTCTCGCTGCTGGATCGCCAGGCTTGGCACCAGGTACGGCGCCAGCGTCTGGCCATCATGCTGGACTGGCTGGACCAGCACCGTGACGTGCGGCGCGCGGTCCAGAACGCGCTGCAGAAGACCCTGCGCGAAGCCACCGGCCCCGAACTCTTTTCCACCACCGGCCTGCCGCACGAACCCGGCTTCTTCGGCGAGCTGACCGAACGCCTCGCCCGGCTGATCCTGCCGCGCCACCTCTCGCCGACTGATCTCTCCTCGCTCTTCACGGCCATGTTCCCCGATCCGGACGATGCCGCCTGGCTGCTGGAGCTGGACAATGAGCTGCTGCAGCGGCTGTGGAAGCTGATGGCCGATGACGGCATCTCCCACATGTACTGGCAGCAGATCGAGGAAGCCATCACCTACCTCACCACCACCGTGGTGGCCGATGGCATCAGCCCGGCCTTCCGCCAGCGGCTGGAACCCAAGATGCCCATGCGCGCCACGCCCTTCCTGGCGCTGCGGCGGGAGATGGAAGCCTGGCTGCGCGCCCAGCCGGGCGACCTCGGTGCCTTGCGCAGCGTGCGCATGCTGGTGGCCGTGTGCCATGCGCAGACCGACCGCATCTATGCGCACCTGGATGAATACGGCGTCTCGGTGAGCCTGGTCTATCGCGTCGAACGCATGCGCGCACACCTGCAGCGCATCGGGCGGCTTATTGACGTGCGTTCCGGCGTGCCTGGTCCCGTCATCAGCCCGGCCGTGCCTGGCATGGTGGCGCGGCCGGCGGCGCTGGCCGGGGCAGGGCGCATGCAGTTGCTGCTGTGCGACCTGATTTCCGCCCACCATCACCGCGACTCGGTGCGCGGGCTGATGCGGCGCAGTTTTGCCTTGCTGGCGCGCAAGATGGTCGAGCGCAACGCTGACCACCGCGAGCAAGCCATCGCCCGCGACGGCGCCGGGTATCGCCGGGTGATGCGAGCCGGTCTGGTGGGGGGCGCGGTCATCGCCGCCACGGCCCTGGTCAAGCAGAGCCTGTCGACGCTGGGCGTCGTGCACTTCGTCGACGGGGCGCTGGCGTCGCTGAACTATGCGGCCAGTTTCCTGCTCATTGCCGCGCTGGGCGGCGTGCTGGCCACGCGCCAGCCGGCCGTGACCGCACCGGCGCTGGCTTCTCGCATGGGGGACCTGGATGCCGATGGCATGCGCGAGCTCATCGCCGAATCCGGCCAGCTGTTGCGATCGCAGTCGGCGGGCATCTTTGGCAATCTGCTGGCGGTGATCCCGGTCACGGCAGCGCTGTGCGCGCTGGGCTGGTTTGCACTGGGCAGCCAGCCGATGCCGGCCAACGAGGCGCGCCAGGCCATCGCTGCGCTCTCGCTGGTCGGCCCCACTCCCCTGTATGCCGCGCTGACCGGCGTGCTGCTGTGGCTGGCCAGTCTTGCGGCCGGCTTCGCCGACAACTGGTTCGCCCTGCGCCGGGTGCGGGAGGTCGTCTCCAACCATCGCCGCCTGGTGCATGGTCTTGGTGCCATGCGCGCCCAGCGCTGCGCCGCCTGGCTGGAGCGCAACGTGGCCACCATTGCCGGTAGCCTGTCGCTGGCCCTGCTGCTGGGATTGGCCCCGGTGGTGGCGGCCTTCTTCAGCCTGCCACTGGATATCCGCCATGTAACGCTGGCCGCCGGTGCGCTGACTGCCGCAGTCTTCAGCCTCGGCTGGGAAACCCTGATGACGCCTGCCTTCTGGCTGGCCGCCGGGGGTGTGGCCGTGACCGCCCTGCTGTCGGTGGCGGTAGCCTTCGCCTGCGCCCTGGCCCTGGCACTACGTTCACGCGACCTGCCGCGCCGCGCCCGCAATATTGCGATGCGGGCGGTGTTGCGCCGTTTCGTCGTGCGGCCCTTGTTCTTCATTCTTCCGCAAAAGAAGGATGCGGCAGTGCAGGATGACGCCGGCGAAGACGAGGACGACAACGATGAGGGCGAGGGCGGCGCGCGCGAGGACGACCCGCAACCGCGCCTGGCTTCAGCTGAGCGGGGGCAGGATATGCATGTCCAGGCTACGCGGCATGTCGCCTAGCGTTGGCATCAGCCAGATGCCATAGCGTTAATATTGCAGCGCATATAATGGATCGATCGCCCGCCCGGCCTTGCCTGGCGGGCGATTGCGTCTGTCGGGGAGGGTTTGCGGGCAGGGATGACGCTGCCGGTTTTATTGGTTAGAATCGAAATCGTTTTTTGCGCAAGGCAGGGGGAGTGGAGAGACAAGCTTGAGCCGAAACACCGGTTGAGCCATAGCAGAACAGCCAAACCTGCAGTACCAGGGCAATCGAACAAGCACGATAAAGTTTGCCGCTGGCAGCAAAAGATGCGTTTCGTCGGGTGTCCGCCGCGCCGAGGTTGAGGCGGGACGGATGGCAAGTCCAATCACTTACCCTGCTCACATGAAAAAACACCTCGTGTTTCTTGCCCTGGCTGGCGTGCTCGGCAGTGCAACTGCGGCCGACATCGTCGGCAACGCCAAGGCCGCTGAAAACAAAGTCTCCATGTGCATCGGTTGCCATGGCATCCCCGGCTACAAAGCCAGCTATCCCGAGGTCTACCAGGTGCCGATGCTGGGTGGCCAGTCCGCCAAGTACATCGAGAACGCGCTGCGTGCCTACCAGAAGGGGGAGCGCAAGCATCCTTCGATGATGGGCGTGGCCGCCAGCCTGTCGGACCAGGACATCGCCGACCTGGCCGCCTACTATTCGCAGCAGAAGTAAGGGGAGCCACGAGATGAAGAAGAACCTGATTGCCCTGTCGCTGCTGGGCGCCACAGCCCTGCTGTCGCAAGCGGCCAGCGCCGCCGATGTGGCCAACGGCCGTGCGCTGGTGGAGAAGTACAACTGCGCCTCCTGCCACGGCAAGGACTACAACTCGCCCATCGATCCGGGCTACCCGAAGCTGGCCGGCCAGCATGCGGACTACCTCAAGCATGCCCTGACGGCCTACCGCCGGGGCGACACCGCCATGAATGGCCGCAACAACGCCATCATGTCCGGCCAGGCCAAGCCGCTCACGGATCGCGACATCAACGACATCGCCGCTTATCTGCACAGCCTGCCGGGGAGTCTGGTGGTGCGCAAGTAAGCTGCGCTGGTCCATTACGAGAAAAAGCCACGCCGGCTGGGTGTTGCGGCGTGGCTTTTTGTTGTGCGCGTGAAGGTTTATCCCTGCGCCCGCCGCTTGATATTCTCGATATAAGCCGCGCCATCCGGCGGCAAGCCATTGCGCTGGGCGTTCCAGATCATTTCGCCCAGGGCTTCCATGATTTCATGATGGGCATCGTGCTCCGAGCCGCGGCGCTGGGCCAGCAGCTGGAAAGCGCCACGAATGCCGGGGGGCTGGTCGATGGAGATCTGTTCCGTGATCGACAGGTGCATCGACAGATGCAGGAAGGGATTGCTCTGGCCGCGCTCGATCGAATAGTCGGCCGCCAGCGCTTCATCCACGTCGCGCAGGGCATCGTGGTATTCCGGATGCTGCAGGATCCAGTCGCGGGCGATGGCTTCCAGGGGCGTCAGCACCTGGTTGCCCTGGTGCTTGCGGTAGGCTTCGCAGAAGAAGCGGCGGACATCGTGCTGGGACGGCGTGAACATGGCGGTGCATCAATCGGGGATAAAGCGCTATTCTACGCTGGTCTGCCACGCGCTTCAGGAGGCCGGCCAAGGCCTGCGCCATGACAGGCCAAGATGAAGTAATATTCTTTCCCTACGACAAGCATCTGAATAATCCATCCAATGCAGTACCCGGCCGCATCGCCCTGGCGCGATGGGGGGAACGCAAGGCCGGGCAGCGAGAAGGAAGCATGCATGCTTTTTGGCGGAAGCCTGATCGGGCCTGTGCGCCGTCCACGGACATGGACGCGGCCGTTGCTTTGTATCGCGCTGGCCTTGCTGGGCTGCTGCGCGCAGGCCGCGCTGGCGGCTCCCTCGGCAGCGGCCAAGGCGAGCATGGCCGGCGACGAGCACGCGGGCGACGAATCGACCCTGGCCATCGGCTTTGCCGGCCCCCTGAGCGGCCCTTCCATGGGCGTTGGCCGCAGCATGCGCAATGGAGTGCAATTGGCGCTGGATGAGGCCAACCGGCGCGGTGTGGTCATCGCCGGCAAGCATTACCGGCTCAAGCTGGTGTCCCAGGATGACAGGGCGGACCCCGCCACGGCGGAGTATGTCGCACGTTACCTGGTCGGTCAGCACGTCATCGGTGTGGTCGGCCACTGGACCAGCGGCACCAGCCTGGCAGCGGCTCCGGTCTACCATGCGGCAGGCGTGATCCAGGTGACCCCTTCGGCGATGAGTCGCAAGCTCACGGCCCTGTCGTATCCGCGCATCTTCCGCACCATTCCCAACAACGAGAGCATCGGCCGCTGGTCTGCGCGTTATGCCGTCGACAAGCTTGGCTTGCGCTCCGTAGTGACCATGGATGACCGCACTCCCTTCGGCCAAGGGCTGGCCGAGCAGTTCGCCCGCGAGGTGGAGGCGCAGGGGGGCAAGGTACTGGCGCGCTACAACGTCAGCGACAAGACCTCCGACTTCAACGCCCCGCTGATGCAGGCGCGCAGCCTCAAGCCGGACCTGATCTTCTTCGGCGGGCTGGACTGGCAAGCCGGTGTGCTGGCCAAGTCCATCCGCCGCTTGAAGCTGGAGGCGCGCCTGATGACCTCGCCCGGCACACTGGGGCTGCCCTTCCTGATGCGCGCCGGTCCCGATGCCAACGGTGCGCTGGTCCTCGAACCCGGACCGCCGCAGGACAAGATGCCCGGCTGGCGGCACTTCCGCCAGCGCTACAGTGAGGCTTTCGACTCCGATATCGACCTCTATGCGGTCTTCGCTTATGAAGCGGCGCAGTCCATCCTGCTGGGCCTGCGCCAGGCTGGCAGCACCGATCCGGATGCGATTGCCAGGGCCATGCACCGTTTGCGTTTCGAGGGCGTGAGCGGACCGGTGGCCTTCAACGAGGAAGGCGACCTGCTCAACCCGACTTTTACCCTGTATGAAGTCCAGGACCAGCGCTGGGTGCCGGTCACGCGCCTGTACGGGCTTCCGCGCTAGAGCGTTCTCAGACGCCCTTGGCCGGAAGTGGCGTTTTCTGCTTGAATTCGCAGAGGTCGGCGATGCTGCAGTTCCAGCATTGCGGCTTGCGCGCGATGCAGGTGTAGCGGCCATGCAGGATCAGCCAGTGGTGCGCATCCTGGCGAAATTCCGGCGCCACGAACTTGATGAGCTTGCGCTCGACTTCGTCCACATCCTTGCCCGGTGCAAGGCCGGTACGGTTGGAGACCCGGAAGATATGCGTATCCACCGCGATGGTGGGATGGCCGAAGGCCGTATTGAGGACCACGTTGGCGGTCTTGCGGCCCACGCCCGGCAAGGCTTCCAGCGCCTCGCGCGACTCCGGTACCTCGCCGCCGTGTTCTTCGATGAGGATGCGGCAGGTCTCGATGACGTTCTTGGCCTTGGTGCGATACAGCCCGATGGTCTGGATGTAAGGCATGAGCTGGTCCACCCCCATGCGGTAGATGGCCTCGGGCGTATTGGCCACCGGATAGAGCTTGCGGGTGGCCTTGTTCACCGACACATCGGTAGCCTGCGCTGACAGCAGCACGGCGATCAGCAGCTCGAACGGCGTGGTGTATTCCAGTTCGGTGGTGGGCGTCGGGTTGGCCTGGCGCAGGCGCTCGAAGATCTCGCGGCGTTTGGTCGGGTTCATGGCGGTGGGCTGTCGGTCTGGGGGCTGGCTTGTTCGGCTTGCAGTTTCTTCAGGCGCGCGCGCTCCATGGCGGCCTGGATGATGGCTTTCTTGCGGGCCAGTTCGGCTTGTTCTTCGGGCGTGCCGGCCGCCGCTGCCTCCACTTCCTTGAGCTTGGCAGCGGCCTTGGCGGCCAGGCGGGCATCGTTTTCTTCCTTCTCGCGCCGCAGGCGCAGGGTGCGCCAGTCATGGCGCGCGCGGGCAGCATCGGCTTGTTCCTGGCTCCAGGCCTGCCAGCCAGTACGGCCGGGCGTAGCCTCGACCATGCTGATGCAATCGACCGGGCAGGGGGCCACGCACAGGTCGCAGCCGGTGCAGAGCGATTCGATCACCGTATGCATCTGCTTGGCGGCGCCCGCAATGGCGTCCACCGGGCAGGCCTGGATGCAGAGCGTGCAGCCGATGCAGACGGCTTCATCGATCAGCGCCAGGCGGCGAGGCTGTTCGCTGCCGTTGGCCGGGTTCAGCGGGATCACCGGTTTGCCCAGCAATTGTGCCAGCCGCGCCACGCCTTCCTGGCCGCCAGGCGGGCACTGGTTATACGGGGCGCGGCCCTCGGCCATGGCCTCGGCATAGGGACGGCAGGCCGGATAGCCACACTTGGTGCACTGGGTTTGCGGCAGCAGGTCTTCGAGGCGGTCGGCCAGGGAGGCGGGGGCGGTGGTGGCGGATGGCGGCACGGCGGTCAGGCAGTTCAACGGGACAAGGGCGCTATTATCCGGCCAAACCGCCGCCAAGTCATGCCGCCGCCACAAAGCAAAACGGCACCACCGTACAGACGGGGTGCCGTTCTTGGCGCAAAGAGCAGCTTTACGCGTTGGCGCGGATGAATTCGCCGATCTTCGGACAGACGATCTCGCGCCAGCGGCGGCCCGAGAAGATGCCGTAGTGGCCCGCCTTGGGCACGGTGAAATGCTGCTTGCGTGCCTTCGGGATGCTGCTGCACAGCTCCTGCGCCGCCTGGGTCTGGCCGGAACCGGAGATGTCATCGAGCTCGCCTTCGATGGTGAAGAGCGCGACCGACTTGATGTCCTGCGGACGCACCAGCTTGCCTTCGATTTCCCAGGTGCCACGGGCCAGGTTGAAGTCCTGGAACACCACCTTGATGGTCTCCAGGTAGAACTCGGCCGGCATGTCCAGCACGGCGTTGTACTCGTCGTAGAACTTGCGGTGCTCTTCGGCGGAGGCATCGTCGCCGTCGCGCAGGTGCATGTAGAAATCCCAGTGGCTCTGGGCATGGCGGCGCGGGTTCATGGCCACGAAGCCGGCATGCTGCAGGAAGCCGGGGTAGACCTTGCGGCCGAAGCCGGGGTAATTGGCCGGCACGCTGTAGATCACCGTGTTTTCGAACCAGGAGAAGGGCTTTTCGGTGGCCAGGTCGTTGACGGCGGTGGGCGACTTGCGGGCATCGATGGGGCCGCCCATCATGGTCATGCTCTTGGGCAGCTTGGGGTCGTTGGCACTGGCCATGAGCGAAATGGCCGCCAGCACCGGCACGGTGGGCTGGCACACGGAAATGACGTGCACGTCCGGGCCCAGGGTGCGGATGAAGTCCTGCACGTAGTAGACATAATCGTGCAGGTGGAACTCACCGGCCTCGACCGGCACCATGCGGGCATCGGTCCAGTCGGTGATGAAGACGTCATGCTCCTGCAGCAGCGCGCGCACCGTCTCGCGCAGCAGGGTGGAGTGGTGGCCGGACAGGGGCGCCACCACCAGCACGGTGGGCTGCTTCAAGGCGGCGCTCTGGCGGGCCGACAGGTCCTTCTTGAAATGGATCAGGCGACAGAAGGGCTTGGTCTCGACCACTTCTTCCGTGATGCCGACCGGCTTGCCGTCAACGGGCACTTCGCCGATGTTGAAGAGGGGCTTTTCGTATTCCTTGGAGAGGCGATACAGCAACTCATAGCCGGCGGCGATGCGCTGCGAGAAAGGGGTGTGGGCGAGCGGGGAAACCGGGTCCGAGAACAGTTTGGCCGAGGTTTCGGCCCATTGCATCATGGGGTTCAGGAACGCGCGATTGAGTTCATGCAGTTGATAAAGCATAGCTGACCTTTATACAAGCACCGGCTGGCTTTCCCGTCCGGATGGATAACCCGGACCAGGTGCGCAGCAAGCATGTGCCACAAACGTTTGGCGACGATCATCGGCTGACAGAGTTCATATTGTGTTTAATCTGTCAACTTTTTCCTTGTTGCGACGCGGTAGCATAGCACGCTTTGCCTTACGCCCTGCTTGCTGGTCAGACCAGTGGCGCGGGCCCCACAGGTTTCTGCAAAAACCTTCATAAACAAAAAGCCCCCGTACCGGACGGGGGCTCTGCAGGCCGCTTGCGGCGGCACTTGGGGTCTTGCGACGTCGATTTAGTCGAAGACCGGGCTTTCCACGCCCAGGATCTTGTGCAGCTTGGGCGAGGTGGTGGTGTACTGCATGTGGATCTTCTTTTCCGGGAAGATGTAGGGCGCAGCGCCGAAGGCGGCCAGCGCGGCTTCGTGGAAGCCCGACAGGATCAGCTTCTTCTTGCCCGGATAGGTGTTGATGTCGCCCACGGCGAAGATGCCCGGGACGTTGGTCTCGAACTTCTCGGTATCCATCACCTTCAGTTGCTTGCGCTCGATCTCCAGGCCCCACTCGGCGATCGGGCCCAGCTTGGGCGACAGGCCGAAGAACACCAGCAGCATGTCCAGCGGCAGGCGGCGGGTCACGCCGTCAGCGCCCGTGACCTTGACTTCGGACAGCTTGCCATCCTTGATCTCGGTGCCGGTGACCTGGCCGATGACCAGCTGCATCTCGTACTGTTCGCACAGCTCCTTCATCTTGGCCACCGAAGCCGGGGCAGCGCGGAATTCTTCGCGACGGTGCAGCAGGATCACCGATTCGGCCTTGCCCACGAAGTTCAGGGCCCAGTCCAGGGCGGAGTCGCCGCCGCCGCAGATGACGATGTTCTTGCCTTCGAACAGGGCCGGGTCCTTGACGCGGTAGAACACCTGCGAACCTTCGAACTGCTCGATGCCTTCGACCTTCAGGGTACGCGGCTGGAACGAGCCCACACCGGCGGCGATGAAGATGGTCTTGGTGATGAACTTGGTGCCGGTGGAGGTTTCGACGTCGAAACGGCCATCTTCGCGCTTGTTCACCAGGGTCACTTCCTGGCCCAGGTGGAAGGTCGGCGAGAAGGGCTCGATCTGCTTCAACAGGTTGTCGGTCAGTTCCTGGCCGGTGCAGACGGGCACGGCGGGGATGTCATAGATGGGCTTGTCCGGATACAGCTCCACGCACTGGCCGCCGACTACCGGCAGCGAATCGATCACGTGCGCCTTGATTTCCAGCAGGCCGAGTTCGAACACCTGGAACAGGCCGACCGGGCCGGCGCCGATGATGACGGCGTCGGCATCGATGACACCGTTGACTGCCGCAGTCTGGACATTGTTTTCCATGATTTTCTTGATATTCCTGTTTCAGTAGATCAGATCAGTAGAGCGGCTTTTCCCTCTTGCGCTGGGCGCTGGCTGGCGGCAGGGCCGCTGGCGGGGGAGAGGCCAGGTAAAAGAGATGCGAAATGCTAGCCGAGAGCGCAACAGGAGGACGAAGCAGGGGCAATTCAGCCCGGCCATGCGGCTCTCAGGGGTATTGCTGGCGGCCAAATGCAAACGGCTGCGCATCTGGCGTGGCGATGAAACTGCCGGGCTGGATGCGCAACCGCCATTGTCGACCGGGACAGGCCCGGTCCACTTGATTCTCCGCAGGAATCAGCGCTGCAGGTATTGCAGCTTGTCGGTCTTGTCCTTCCATTCCTCGGCTTCCGGCAGCGGTGCCTTGGTCTTGGTGATGGAGGGCCAGCTGCGGGACAGATCGGCGTTCAGGGCGATGTACTGCTGCTGGTCGGCCGGCACGTCTTCTTCCGCGTAGATCGCATTGACCGGGCACTCGGCCACGCAGACGGCGCAGTCGATGCACTCATCCGGGTCAATCGCGAGGAAATTGGGGCCTTCGCGGAAACAATCCACCGGGCAAACATCCACGCAATCCGTGTAGCGGCAACGGACGCAGGAATCGGTGACAACGTGGGTCATAACTGTCCTATCTGTAAAATTTCTTCAAACCGATGGCTAACTGCGCCGCAATTGATGGCAATATGGCACGGTTAAAATCATGTTGCGGCTGGTCAACCTGCGGTTGAGGTGCATTTTCCAGTTCCCTGGCATCTTGTGGACGCCTGGTGGAGGCCTGTGGAAGGCGCTGGTGATGCCGCTGCGCAACCCGCCGCAAAGCCTTGTATTTTAAGGTAATTCGATTTTTCCCACAAATGAGGCTTATACAGATTACGTATAAGTAAATAAACAAGCTCGCGATAAGCCCAGCCGCCGCCAGGGTCTTGTGGCCTGCGGTTCCAGCGCCTGGAGCCGGGCCCGCCGGCGTGGCGCGGCTTGTCGCACAT
This sequence comes from Herbaspirillum aquaticum, assembly GCF_002213425.1. Lineage (GTDB taxonomy): Bacteria > Pseudomonadota > Gammaproteobacteria > Burkholderiales > Burkholderiaceae_D > Herbaspirillum > Herbaspirillum aquaticum. The sequence goes on from NZ_NJGV01000004.1 coordinate 40,993, forward strand.
CATCAGAAGGAAGTCCCGGCGTGAACGCTGCAGGCCCCCAGTCCTCCCCCCGATCCCGTCTTTCGCTGCTGCCGGCCTTGCTCGCCGCGCTGGCAGTATCCGTTTCCCTTGCGCTGCCGGTGGGCGCTGCGGCTGCCGAGCCCATCCGCATCGGCGAGATCAACAGCCAGGGGCGTGCCTCCACCGCCAGCCAGGCCTATCGCAACGGGCTGTCGCTGGCGCTGGAACAGATCAACGAGTCCGGCGGCATCCATGGCCGCCCCTTGCAGCTCATCAGCCGCGACGACTTGGGTGATGCCGACCAGGCCGCCCGCAATGCCCGGGAGCTGGTCAGCAAGGAGCACGTGGAAGTGCTGACCGGCACCATGCTCTCCGACGTGGCCCTGGCCGTGGCGCGCGAAGCCGCCCGCAGCAAGACGGTGCTGGTGGTGGGCGATGCGCTCACTGACGCCATCACCCTGGACAAGGGCAATCGCTACACCTTCCGCGTGCGTCCCTCGACCTACATGCTGGCCGCGATGCTGGCCGAGCAGGCGGCACGCATGCCGGGGCGGCGCTGGGCCATGGTGGCGCCCAACTATGAATACGGACAGAGTGCCGTGGCCAGCTTCAAGATGCTGTTGAAACAAGCCCGTCCGGATGTGGAATTCGTCAGCGACCAGTGGCCGGCCATGGGCAAGATGAAGGCCGACGAGGTGGCGCGGGCGATCCGCCAGTCGCGTCCGGATGCCATCTTCAATGCCACCTTCGGCGAAGACCTGCAAAAGTTCGTGCAGGCCGGCAATCGCCAGCAGCTGTTCAACGGTGTGCGGGTGGTGTCGATGACCTCGGCCGGGGCGCAGAGCCTGGATCCCAGCCAGAGTGAAGCGATTCGCGACTGGGTGGCCGTGGGTTACCCGTGGGACCAGATCAATACGCCCGAGCACCAGCGTTTCCTGGAAGCCTATCTGAAGAAATTCAGCGAACGTCCGCAACTCTCGGCGGTGCTGGGTTACAGCACCATGATGGCCATTGCGGGCGGCCTGAAGAAGAGCGAAGGCGGGGACGGCGAAGTGCTGCTGGAATCCCTGCGCGGCCTGCACTGGTCGTCGCCGCTGGGTGAGTTGAGCTTCCGTGCGCTGGACCAGCAATCCACGATGGGGGCCTTCATCGGCCTGGTCTCGCAGAAGGATGGCCGCAGCACCATGCGCGAATGGCGCTACCTCGATGGCACGGCCTACCTGCCGCCGCCGACCTACGTGCGCGGACGCCGCCCGGCTTCGGCGGGCAAGTAAGCCAGTCTCTCGCCGCCCGCGGTGTTGCCAAAGCCCCCTCATGGCAGGGGGCTTTGCTTTGGGCGATCTCGGTTAAGATAGCGGTCGCGACGCTTCAGGGCGTGGCCAACGCATGCAGCGGCGCGCTCCGGGGCAGCCCTCATGCACGTGGACCATCAACATGGCAGCATGCGGCATGTCCGCATCCGGACTTCATGATCATCACATCCCTACTCGATACCGACCTGTACAAATTCACGATGATGCAGGTGGTCCTGCATCACTTCCCCGGCGCCCAGGTCGAATACAAGTTCAAATGCCGCAACGAGCACATCGACCTGACCCCCTATGTCGACGAGATCCGCGCCGAGATTGCCGCATTGTGCCGCCTGCGCTTCAAGGAAGATGAACTGAATTACCTGCGCGGCCTGCGCTTCATCAAGAGCGACTTCGTCGACTTCCTCGACCTGTTCCACCTGAACGAAAAGTACATCACGGTCCAGCCCGATCCGGCCGGCAATGGCGAGATCGAGATCCAGGTGAAGGGGCCGTGGCTGCACACCATCATGTTCGAAGTGCCGGTACTGGCCATCGTCAATGAAGTGTATTTCCGCGCCACCCAGCGTTCGCCGGACCTGGAAGAGGGCAGGGCGCGCCTGCGCAAGAAGATGTCGGTCATCACTGATGATGCCGAACTGGCCGGCTGCAAGATTGCCGACTACGGCACCCGCCGCCGCTTCTCGCGCAGCTGGCATGCCGAGGTCATCGACGAGATGAAGCAGCATATGGGGGACCACTTCGCCGGCACCTCCAACGTGATGTACGCCATGCAGCATGACCTGACCCCGCTGGGCACCATGGCGCATGAATACCTGCAGGCATGCCAGGCACTGGGCCCGCGCCTGCGTGATTCGCAGACCTTCGCCTTTGAAATGTGGGCGCGCGAGTATCGCGGCGACCTCGGCATCACGCTCTCGGACGTCTATGGCATGGATGCCTTCCTGCGCGACTACGACATGTATTTCTGCAAGCTCTTCGACGGTGCGCGCCATGATTCGGGCGATCCGTTTGAATGGGGCGAGCGCCTGATCCAGCATTACCGTGACAACCGCGTCGACCCTTCCAGCAAGGTGCTGGTGTTCTCCGACAGCCTGGACTTCGACAAGGTGCGCGCGCTCTACCTGCGCTTCAAGGATCGCGCCAAGGTGGCCTTTGGCGTCGGCACCAATCTCACCAATGACTTGGGCTACACGCCCTTGCAGGTGGTCATGAAGATGGTCCGCTGCAATGGCCAGCCGGTGGCCAAGCTGTCCGATACGCCTTCCAAGAACATGTGCGATGACCCGGCCTATGTGAATTACTTGCGCCAGGTATTCCAGATCAAGGCTTGACCGGGGACGGACTGATGCGGCATCGGGGAGGCGGGGCTTGAAGAAGCCGATGTTGTTCCGTCGGGTACGGACGCTGCGGTTGAGCCGCAAGATCAGCCATCGGGGCTTCCCGCGCCTGTTCATGCTGCTGCTCATCACGCTCGCCGCCAGTCTCGGATTGCTCGCCTCGGCATGGATGCTGCGGCATGGCTGGCACAACATGGGGCTGCGCTATGGGCTGGCCTGCCTGGTGGCGTATCCGGGTTTCCTGTTGATGCTGTCGATATGGCTATGGCTGCTGCGCCGTGGCGACCGGCGCAGGGCGCTGGCCGGGACCGGGATGGCGGCCAGCGCGGGCGCGCAGTTCGCGTCAGGCGTGCAGCCGGAGCAGGACGGGCGCAACCGCCGCAATGACGGCTCCGGAATCGACGCCGGTTTCCTCGGCGATCTACCCCTCAATATTTCCCTGCCCAAGTCTGCGCCTCAGTGGCAGGGCGGTGGTGGCAGCTTCGACGGCGGCGGGGCCAGCGCCAATGTGGATTTCAGTCTTGCTGACGGGCGCGATGCGGCGGGCCTGGCGGACGGTGTCGACCTGGGCGAAGCACTGGGCTTGCTGGTCTTTGCGGTATCGGTGATCTCGCTCATTGCTGCCGCGCTGTATTCCGTCGTCACCATGCTGGGCATGGCCCCCGTGCTGTTTTCCGAACTGATCTTCGACGCATTGCTGGCGGCCGGGCTGTATCGGCGCTTCGGCTACCGTGCCGATCGCCACTGGCTGGAGACGGCCGTGCAGCGCACCTGGCGACCCTTCCTCGCGGTGCTGCTGCTGGTGAGCGTGAGCGGACTGCTGTTGTCCTTGGCGTGGCCCGATGCGGTCACGCTTGGTGAGGTGTGGCGCCAGCTGCGCAGTTGACGCAGGGGCATGCATACTTGAAATTTTTTCGCCTGCCCGGCTTTCGCTTCGGGCGTGCTCGCGTGGCTGGTATAGTGTGGCTCCCCTTGGCCGCAGATTGTCGTGTGACGGCCACCCCTCTATTTGCCATCAGGACCTTCATTTGCAGATCAGAGCTCTCACAATTCGTCTCCCCGCAATGCTGGCATTGATGCTGCCGGCCGTTTCCCAAGCCGCCGATCTGGACGGTGCCGGGCTTTCCCTGGCCTGGGCCTTGCCGTTCGCGGGCGTTCTGCTGTCGATTGCCGTGCTGCCGCTGCTGGCGCCGGCCTTGTGGCATCACCATTTCGGCAAGATCGCCGGGGTCTGGGCGCTGGCCTTCCTGCTGCCGTTCGCGGCCCTGCACGGGTCGCATGCGGCACTGGCCATCAGCGTGCATGCGCTGGTGGCGGAATATCTTCCCTTCATCATCCTGCTGACCGCGCTCTTCACCGTGGCCGGCGGCATCTGCGTGCGCGGCAACCTGCACGGCACGCCCGCGCTCAATACCGGATTGCTGGCACTGGGTACCTTGCTGGCCAGCCTCATGGGTACGACCGGTGCGGCCATGCTGTTGATTCGTCCGCTCATCCGCGCCAATGATGATCGCAAGCACACGGTCCACGTGGTGGTGTTCTTCATCTTCCTGGTCGCCAATGCGGGTGGCTCGCTTACGCCCCTGGGCGATCCGCCGCTGTTCCTGGGCTTCCTCAAGGGTGTGGATTTCTTCTGGACCGCACGCCACCTGCTGGGGCCGATGGCTTTCCTGTGCGGTGCGCTGCTGCTGGTCTTCTATCTGCTGGATCGCCATTTTTACCTCAACCGCGAAGAGCGCCGCCCGCTCGATCCCACGCCGGACTCGGCGCTGCGCCTGGAAGGCAAGTTCAACTTCCTCCTGCTGGGCGCAGTGGTCGGTCTGGTTCTGATGAGCGGCCTGTGGAAACCGGGCGTGGCCACCGAGGTGCTGGGTACGCCGCTGGAGTGGCAGAACCTGCTGCGTGATGGCCTATTGGTGGGCGTGATCCTGCTGTCGCTGTGGCTCACGCCAACTTCCGCACGCAGCGGCAATGACTTCGGATGGGGCCCGATGCTGGAAGTGGGCAAGCTCTTTGCGGCCATCTTCCTGACCATCGCCCCGGTGATCGCCATGCTGCGGGCGGGCGAGCAGGGCGCGTTTGCCACCGTGGTGCGCGCCGTGACCGGCCCGGACGGCAAACCGGACGATGTGATGTATTTCTGGATGACGGGCTTGCTGTCCTCGTTCCTCGACAATGCGCCGACCTACCTGGTGTTCTTCAACACCGCTTCGGGCGATGCGCGGGAACTGATGGGGCCGCTGGCCTCGACGCTGGCGGCCATCTCCGCCGGTGCCGTCTTCATGGGGGCCAACAGCTATATCGGCAATGCGCCCAACATGATGGTCAAGGCCATCGCGGAAGAGCGCGGCATCCGCATGCCCAGTTTTTTCGGCTACATGGCGTGGTCGGTGGGCATCCTGGTGCCGCTGTTCATCGTCATGAGCTTCCTGTTCTTCTGAGTGCTACCCCCGCTTTATTCCGATAACGAAACCGAGACCACGAGACCCGCATGAAACCCAAGATCTTCGTCGCCCGCGCCGTCTTCCCTGAAGTCCTGGCACGCCTGGAGCAGCATTTCGAGGTCGAATCCAACCAGGACGACCGCATCTACAGCGCCGATGAGCTGCTGGCCAAGGCCCATGGCAAGCATGGCCTCTTCACCACGCCCAGCGAGCCGGTCACGGCCGCACTCTTCGCCGCCAATCCGCAATTGAAGGCGGTCTGCAACATGGCTGTGGGCTACAACAACATCGATGTGGCCGCCGCCACCCAGGCTGGCGTCATGGCCACCAACACGCCAGACGTGCTCAATGAGACCACCGCTGACTTCGGCTGGGCCCTGATGATGGCGGCTGCGCGCCGCATCACCGAATCGGAGCACTTCCTGCGCGCCGGCAAGTGGAAGAAGTGGAGCTATGACAGTTTCGTCGGCCCCGACATCCATGGTGCCACTCTGGGCATCATCGGCATGGGCCGCATCGGCCAGGCCATTGCCCGCCGTTCGCTGGGCTTCGACATGCAGGTGCTGTACCACAACCGTTCGCGCCTGGCCCCCGAGCAGGAAGCGCGCGCCAACAACGCCCGCTATGTCAGCAAGCAAGAGCTGCTGCAACAGGCCGACCATGTCGTGCTGGTCTTGCCTTACTCGAAAGACACGCACCACACCATCGCCGCCCCCGAACTGGCGCTGATGAAGCCGACCGCCACCCTCACCAACATCGCGCGCGGCGGCATCGTCGATGATGCGGCGCTCATTGCTGCCCTGCGTGAAGGCCGTATCGCCGCCGCCGGGGTGGATGTATTCGAGAATGAACCTTCATTCAAGCCGGAATTCCTCGACTTGAGCAACGTGGTACTGACCCCGCATATCGCCAGCGCATCCACGCCCACGCGCCTGGCCATGGCCAACTGTGCGGCGGGCAACCTGATCGCAGCGCTGTCGGGCCAGCGTCCGCCCAACCTGCTCAACCCGGACGTGGCGGCGCGCTGAGCTGCCGCTACGGCGCAAGCCTCAAGCCTCAAACAAAACGGGCGCACCTGAGACCAGGTGCGCCCGTTTCTTCGTCGGCAGGCGGCGGGCATCCCGGGGTCCGGGAGGCCGCCGTCACGGCCGCATCAACCCTTCAGTTCATTGAAGATGTCGATGTATTCCTGCTGCGCTTCGGCTTGCGGCTTGCCCTTCAGGGCGGCCCAGGCGTCGAACTTGGCGCGGGCCACGAAGTCGGTCATGCCAGGGCGTTCGCCCTGCACGTCGCCGTTGCTGCCTTGCTTGTAGAGGCCATACATCTTCAGCAGGGTCATGTTGTCGGGACGCTCGGGCAGGCTCTTGGATTCTGCGACGGCGGCTTCGAACTGTTCTTGCAGGGTGCTCATGTCTCTCCTCCCTCGGGCTCAGACGGCCAGCAGTTCGACTTCGAAGATCAGGGTGGCATTCGGGGGGATCACGCCGCCCGCGCCACGGGCGCCATAGCCCAGGCCTGCCGGGATGATCAGCTTGCGGGTGCCGCCGACCTTCATGCCTTGCACGCCTTCATCCCAACCCTTGATGACGTGGCCGGCGCCCAGCGGGAAGGCGAACGGGTCATTGCGGTCCTTGCTGGAATCGAACTTGCTGCCGGCGGTGCCGTCTGCATTCTGCAGCCAGCCGGTGTAATGCACGGTAACGTGGCTGCCGGCCTTGGCTTCATCGCCAGCGCCAACGTTGATTTCTTCATATTGCAGCCCGGAAGCTGTGGTGATGATGGACATCGGTTTCCTTTCGGTGAGGGGATGGGTGGCGGCCATATGGCCAGATTCCTGACCACTGCTGACCATGCGAAATGCCTTGTGGAAACATATCGCGTGACAACGGTGCTTCGGGTGCAGCAGGCGCGCTGCGACTGGGCTCCAGGCCGCCCCGGTGGCGTCATGCGACCGGATCGGCTGGCAGTGTAAACCAAAAATCTAGAAATTTTTCATATTGCGTCAGTGGGCTGTCAGCGGGATCGTTGCAGCGAGCGTTAAGAGGCGAGGACGTGCTCCAGGGCCTGCCCTGGCACGATAGATCAGGCATTTTTGAGTAAAGTTCGTCATGTTGCGTCGATTCAGCCAACTTTTATCCCTTTCCCTCCGCGCAGCATGCGTCTCGGCCGTGCTGGCCTGTGTGGCCGCCCCGGCCCATGCCAACGTGGTCGTGGTACTCAATTCCGGTGATGCTTCGGTGTCGCTGCTGGATCCGACCGGCGAGAAGGAGATCTCGACCTTCTCGGTGGGCAAGGAGCCGCACCACCTCATGGCCACCCCGGACAACAAGTCGCTGATCGTGGCCAGCGCCACCGGCAACCAGTTGCTTTTCCTCGATCCCAAGACCGGCGCCGTGCAGCGCAAGCTGCGCGACATCATCGATCCCTACCAGATCGGCTTCACTCCCGACCAGAAATGGTTCGTGGCGACCGGCCTGCGCCTGGACCGCGTCGATGTCTACAGCTATGACGGCCACGACCTGAAGCTGTCCAAGCGCATCCCGCTGGCCAAGACCCCCAGCCACATCGCCTTTGACAACGCCAGCACCACCGCCTTCATCACCCAGCAGGGCAGCGACCAGATCAGCGCCATCGACCTGGCCACCCAGCAGGTCAAGTGGACCATGCCGGTGGGCAAGCTGCCGGCCGGCATCATCATGACCCCTGACAACAAGTACCTGATGGTGGGCATCATGGGCAGCGACTACGTCGAAGTGATCGACTGGCGTACCCAGAAGATGGTCAAGAAGATCAAGACCGGTATCGGCGCCCATAACTTCCGCGGCCAGGGTGACAAGCGCTATGTGTATGTCTCCAACCGCGTGGCCAACACCATCAGCGTGGTTGACATGACCACCCTGGAAAACGTCGGCACCATCAAGGTCCCGGGCGGCCCGGATTGCATGGAAGTGACCGCCGATGGCAAGACCATGTGGGCGACCCTGCGCTGGAGCAAGAAAGTCGCCGTGATCGACCTCGACACCCGCTCGGTGACCAAGGTGATCCCGGTGGGCCGCTCGCCGCACGGCATCTACCTCAACAACCGCGCGCCGGACCTGTGATGCGCGCCCTGTCCAGGAGGGCCAGCCGGTGACGCTGCGTCCTCTCGCTCCTTCCCTGCGCGGCCTGTGCCTGTTCGCCATCCTGGCGGCCGGCCAGGCCGTTGCGCAATCTGCGGCGCCGGAAACGCCCGCCTGCAAGGGCAAGATTTACCTGACCTTCGACACCGGCAGCCAGTCACAGGCCGAGCTGATCGAACAGACCCTGCAGCGTCACCACATCAAGGCCACCTTCTTCCTCGCCAACGAGAAGACCATCCACGGCGACTATTCCCTCGATCCCGCCTGGGCACCTCTGTGGAAGCGGCTGGTCGCCGAGGGGCATGCCTTCGGTACCCATACCTTCGACCACGTCTACGTGGTGCGCGACCTGCCCGAGGGCAAGATCGAGGTGCGTCCGCAGTTTGGTGCGCAAGCCGGCAAGAAGCTGCAATGGACGCCGGCCCAGTATTGCGAGGAAATGAAGCGTGTCGACCAACGCTTCCAGCAATTGACCGGCCACAAGCTCGATCCGCTCTGGCGAGCGCCAGGCGGCCGCCTGACCCACAACCTGCTCAAGGCCGGCCAGGCCTGCGGCTATGCCCATGTGGCCTGGGCACCGGCCGGCTTCTCGGGCGATGAACTGCCCAGCGACAAATTCCCCAACGAGATGCTGTTGAAGAAATCCCTCGACGGCCTCAAGGATGGTGATATCTTCCTGGCCCATATGGGCATCTGGTCGCGCCAGGATCCGTGGGCGCCGGCCGTGCTGGAACCGCTCATCAGCGGGCTGGAGCAGAAGGGGTTCTGCTTTGCCACGCTGCGCGAGCATCCGTCCTATCATCACCTGTTCGCTGCCGGGAAGGAACACTGAACCGGCACCTCAGTCCAAGCCGGCACCGGCCCAGGGGAGGGGAGCTGCTGCCGGCATCGTCACACCGAATCAACGCTATCCATGATCCAGACCATTTCCGACCTCTTTGCCACCGTCCAGGGCTGGCTTTTCGAAACCCTGGTGCAGCCGCTGGTGTTCTTCATCGGCATGGGGGAGTTCGTCGAGGAAGCCTTCACCGGCACGGAATTCGTCCTGGTGGGCATCTGCGAGCTGGTGATCCTGTACCTGGTCCTGCGCCCGCTGGAGTCCGTGATCCCGGTGCATCCCATCACCGACCCGCGCGCCCGCTGGAACGACTTCATCTACACCGTCCTGCAGCGCCTGGGCATCATCCCCATCCTCGCCTTCCTGCTGCTTGATCCGGCGCTTTCTTACCTTTCCGAAGCGCTGCACCTGGAAGGCTGGGGCACCTTCAACCTTGACCAGGTCTGGCCGGGCGTGACCGATCGCGCGCTGGTGAGCTTCCTGCTCTACATGGTGGTGCTGGACCTGTGCGAATACATCTACCACTGGGCCCAGCACAACGTGCGCTGGATGTGGGCGCTGCACAGCCTGCACCACAGCCAGCAGAACATGAACCTGTGGAGCGACGACCGCAACCACATGCTGGACAACCTGGTGCACGACATCATCTTCGGCCTGATTGCCGTCCTGATCGGGGTGGAGCCCTCGCAATACATCCTGCTGGTGTCGCTCTCGCGCATGCTGCAAAGCCTGCAGCATGCCAACGTGCGCATCCACTTCGGCCGCCTGGGCGAATACCTGCTGGTGTCACCGCGTTTCCACCGGACCCATCACGCCATCGGCCTGGGCCATGAAAGCCGGGGCCGCAATTCCCTGGGCGGACACAATTTCGCGGTGCTGTTCCCGATCTGGGATGTTCTCTTCCGCACCGCCCACTTCAGCCAGGGCTTCGCCATGACCGGCGTGCGCGATCAATTGCCGCCGCCGGCCGGCAAGGGCCGTGATTACGGACGCGGTTTCTGGGCGCAGCAGTGGCTGGGCCTGAAGCGCCTGGTCGAATTCACCCGCAGGAAGCCCCGCTGATGCGCCTGTTCATCGCTTCCTTCGGGCGCGCCCTGCTGGCGCAATTGCATATCCGCATGCTGTGGCTGACGGTATTGCCCTTCATCGTCTCGCTTGGCTTGTGGGCCGTGTGCCTGTGGCTGGGGCTGCAACCCATCATCGACTGGCTGCAGGGATACTTCGTCTCCCACAGCATGTTCGGCGAAATCGGCGGCATGCTGGCCTGGTTCGGCATGGGCGCGCTCAAGACGGTACTGGTGCCCTTGCTGGCCATGTGGACGCTGTTGCCGCTGATGATCCTGACCGCGCTGGTATTCGTGGGCCTGTTCACCATCCCCGCCATCGCCCGTCATATCGGCACGCGCCACTATCCCATGCTGGACAAGCGCCACGGCGGCAGCGTGGCCGGCAGCCTCTGGACCTCGCTGTGGTGCTTCGCCGTCTTCACGGTGCTGTGGCTTGCGACCATCTGGGTATTCCTGATCCCGCCGCTGGCCTTCGTCATTCATTCGCTGCTGTGGGGCTGGCTGACCTATCGCGTCATGGCTTATGACACCCTGGCCGACTACGCGAGTGCCGAAGAGCGGCGCGCCGTGCTGCACCTGCATCGCTGGCCGCTGCTGGCCGTGGGGACCATCGCCGGTGCGCTCGGCGCGGCGCCCACCTTGCTGTGGCTGGGCGGGGTGCTGTCGGTGATCCTGCTGCCTGCGCTGGCAGCCGTGGCGATCTGGCTCTACGTGGTGGTGTTCGTCTTCACCGGCTTGTGGTTCCAGTTCTACTGCCTGGAAGCGTTGCTGCGCCATCGCAGCGGCCAGGCGCCCGATGGGCCGCCGGTCGCGAATGTCATCGACGTGACGCCACGTTGACGCCGGTTTGATGGCCGCTGCCCGGGACGAAGGCGGGGCAGGGCAATCCGTCCCCGGCTTGAATCGGGCATAATCGCCGCAGTGTTTCATCAACCTTTCGGGCAGACAGACTCATGGCATTCGGACTCATCATCATCGGCGACGAGATCCTCTCGGGCCGCCGCATCGACAAGCATTTCCCCAAGGTCCTGGAGCTGCTCAGCCAGCGCGGACTGCAGCTGTCCTGGGCGGAGTACCTGGGCGACGATCCCGAGCGCATCACCGCCACCTTGAAGCGCACCCTGGCCACGGGCGACGTGGTCTTCTGCACCGGCGGCATCGGCGCCACCCCTGACGACCACACCCGCCAGTGCGCCGCCGCTGCACTGGGCGTGCCGGTGGTGCTGCATCCCGAGGCCAAGGAAAAGATCCAGGAGCGCATCGCCGACATGGCCCGCGAAGCCGGCACCACGCCCGACTTCAACGCGGCGGACAACCTGCACCGCCTCAAGATGGGCGAATTCCCGCAGGGCGCCTCCATCATCCCCAATCCCTACAACAAGATCCCCGGTTTCTGGCTCAAGAACACCAGCGGCACCGGTGCGCACTACTTTGCGCCGGGCTTCCCGGTGATGGCCTGGCCGATGTTCGAGTGGGTACTGGAGACGCACTACGCCGACCAGTTCCACCGCCAGGCCTGGGCTGAGCGCTCCATGCTGGTGTTCGAGGCGATGGAGTCGACGCTGACCCCGCTGATGGAAGCCATCGAAGCGCAATTCCCGCAGGTGAAGGTATTCAGCCTGCCCCATGTGGGCGACGACAAGACCCGTCGCCATATTGACCTGGGTGTGAAGGGGGATCCGGCCCAGGTGGAGCCGGCTTTCGAGAAGATGCAGGAAGGGCTGCGTGCGCTGCACGCCGAGTATCAGATCAGCAACTGAGGCTGCTGCTGGCGCTGGTCAAAAAAAATGCCCCGGCCAGACCGGGGCATTCATTTCTGCGGGAGAACCCGGAGATTACTTCTTGGCGGCGCGGGCCACCTTGGCACCAGCCTGGGACATCTGGTCCACGGCATTGGTCACATTGGCTTCCAGCACTTCAGCGGCTTGCTTGGCGTTCTTGGTGAACTGCTCGTAGCCGGCGCTCATGTTGCCGATGGCCGACTTGAACATCGAGATGGCCTGCTCCGAACCGGCCGGGGCGTTCTTTGCCACTTCGTCGATCATGGCCACGACCTTGCGGTTGACTTCGGCGATCTGGGCTTCGGCAGCCTTGGTCAGTTCAGCCTGGGTGCTGGAGAAGATGCCGCTCAGGTGACGGCCGTAGGCGACCGACTTTTCCAGCGTCGGCTGGGCGTGCGAGCTGGACAGGGTGAAGAATTCTTGCGGATCCTTGGCCGAGAACAGCTTTTGTGCGGCGGCCTGGCTTTCTTCCAGCGACGACTTGGCCGCCTTCAGGTTCAGGTCCACCAGTTTTTCCATGCCTTCAAAGGTCTTGCTCGCCAGCTGGCTGAACAACGCGATTTGCGCTTCAGCGTTGGCTTTGGCAGCAGCGGAAAATTGCTCGGTGTAGGTCGTCATGTTGAAACATCCTTCTCGTTGATGGGTTGATGAACAAGGCAGCGACTGTGATTGCTTACGGACCGATCAGTGTTGAAAGGTGGATCTCCGATGTAATTTCTTCTTTGAATATGATGCGATGCACAAGGCGGATTCTAGTTCAATCATGCATAAAGTCAAACGTTTCATCGTGCGGGAATCAAGAAAAGCGCTTCAAAATTGATCCAAGTCTAATCAAGCACTTAGCAAGCTTTTGGGGATTTTCCTAGCAATGATGTCAATCCGAACAAGCTTTTTGCATTGCAGCATCAAAAGCGGTTATCGATCCGGTGCGCGCAATCGTTTGCGCCCTGCAGCAAGCAATTTTGTTGCGCTGCGACAAGTCCAAAAATGACGACAGGAAAAAATGTGAAGGCCTACTATAGTGACCACTTCGTCTTGCCGCTGCCACCGGGGCACCGCTTCCCGATGGTGAAATACCGGATGATCCGGGAAGGGGCGGCGGCTGCCGTGCCCGGTCTGGATTTCCATGAGGCCCAGCCTGCCAGCGACGGCGAACTGGCCCTGGCGCATCATCCGGATTACATCGCCCGTGCCAGTGCCGGCCAGTTGACGGCGGCCGAGCAGCGCGAGATCGGCTTTCCGTGGACGCCGCAGATGGTGGAGCGCTCGCGCCGTTCTTCCGGTGCCACCATCGCCGCCTGCCGCGCCGCCTTCAGTGAGGGTGTGGCGGTGAACCTGGCCGGCGGCACCCATCATGCCTATGCCGACCATGGTGCAGGTTTCTGCGTCTTCAATGACACCGCCATTGCGGCCCGCCTGATGCAGGCCGAGCGCCGTGCCGCCCGGGTGGCCATCGTGGACCTGGATGTGCACCAGGGCAATGGCACGGCCTCCATCCTGGCGCGTGATGACTCGGTCTTCACCTTGTCTTTGCACGGGGAGAACAATTATCCCTTCGAGAAAGAGCGCAGCGATCTCGATGTGGCCCTGCCCGACGGCATCGGCGATGCCGACTACCTGCAAGCCCTGCGTGCGGCATTGCAGGCCCTGCAGCAACGGTTCGCCCCGCAGTTGCTGATCTTCCTGGCCGGTGCCGATCCACACGAGGGCGATCGCCTGGGCAAGATGAAGCTGACCCTGGCTGGCCTGGCGGCCCGGGACGAGACCGTCTTCAACTATGCCCACGAGCATAAAATCCCGGTTGCGGTTACGATGGCGGGCGGTTACGGAAGAGATATCGAACAAACCGTGGCCGTTCATATACAAACGATAAGACTCGCCAGCCTCCACGCCGCCCGCTGGAGCGCACGATGAGATGACCCGGACGCCCTGCCTGCCAGGCGTCCGCTGATGGAAAAGAAATGATGCAATCCGCCGCCGGCATCGCCCGGCCTCGCCAGCTCCTGATGAGCCTGGTGCCTTTGTTGTTCGTCCTGATCTGGAGTACCGGCTTCATCGTGGCCAAGTTCGGCCTGCCGTATGCCCCTCCCTTGACTTTCCTGCTGCTGCGCTTCACCGGTGTGCTGGTCTTCCTGCTGCCGCTGGTGGTGCTGTTTCGCGCTCCCTGGCCGCACGGCCGTATCCGCCATGTGGCCGTGGCCGGTGTGCTGTTGCAGGCGGGCTACCTGGCCGGGGTCTGGTGTGCCATCAAGATCGGCATGCCGGCCGGCTTGTCGGCCCTGATCGTGGGACTGCAACCCATCCTGACCGCCTTTGCCGCTCCTTTGCTGGGCGAGTCGGTGAAGGGCCGGCAGTGGGTTGGCCTGGCGCTCGGCCTGTGCGGGGTGGGGCTGGTGGTGGCCAACAAGATTTCATTGATCGGCCTGTCCACCGCCAGCATCGCGCTGTGCGTCTTTGCCTTGCTGTGCATCACCGCCGGTACGCTGTACCAGAAGCGCTATTGCGCCCACTTCGATCTGCGCACAGGTACGGCCATCCAGTTCATGGCTTCCATCGTCGTGGTGCTGCCCTTTGCCGTGGCACTCGAAGGGCTGGACTGGCACTTCAGCAACGTGCACTGGACCCCGCAGTTCATCGGCGCGCTGCTTTGGTCGGTGCTGGCGCTGTCCATTGGCGCCATCTTCCTGCTGTTCGCCCTGATCCGCCGCAGCGCCGCCACCAGCGTCACCAGCCTGCTCTATCTCACCCCGCCGACCACCGCCGTGATGGCCTGGCTGATGTTTGGCGAGGCCTTCAGCCTCATCGGCGCGCTGGGCATGCTGGTGGGCGTGATCGGCGTGGCCTTCGTGGTGCGCAAGTAGTCCTGCCGGATCGCGCGGGTTGCTTCAGTCGGGCCTCGGCACGCCCGGCATCAGCGTCACCAGCTTCAGGTCCGGCCGGTTGGCGACGCGGAAATTGACCTGGCGATAAAGCAATTCACCCGACTGGGGATGCAGGAAGCGGCGTTCGCCGCCTTCGCGCTCCACCACATCCTGCAGATGCCAGGCCCGCTGGAAGAGCGGGCTGGCTGCCGACAATTCTTCCACCAGCGCCTGCAGTTCGGGATCATCCAGCAGGCTGGCGCTATCGGCGCGGAATTCGGCCACCAGCCGCCGCGCCCGCTGTTCCCATTGCACCGTCAACGATTGCGCGGCCGCGCTGCCGAACATGAAGCGCAGCAGGTTGGGCGGCTTTTCGCGGCCATCCAGCCATCCGGCAAAGAGCTTTCTTGCGGCCGCATTCCAAGCCACGGCATTCCAGTAGCGATCCAGCAGGTAGGCCGGCGCACGGAACTGGCTGACCACCTCCAGGATTTCCGGTGCCACCACGGTCGCGGCCTGCTGCGCCGGCAACACCGGATCCTTCTTCCCTGCCAGTTCAAACAGATAGGCGCGCTTGGCGCGCGGCAGGTGCAATGCATCGGCGATGCGTGCCAGCGCCTGGGGCGAGACCGAATCCGTGCGCCCCTGCTCGATCCAGGTGTACCAGGTCACGCTGATGCCGCACAGTTGCGCCACCTCTTCACGCCGCAGGCCCGGTGTGCGGCGCCGCCCATGGGCCAGATGCGGCAGGCCGGCCTGGGCCGGTGCGGTCTGTTCGCGCTGGGATTTGAGGAAGTCGCCAAGGGCGCGGCGGGCGAGGTCGGGTTCCATGGAAGCAGCGGAGGGTGGTGGTCGGGGTAATAGTATAAATGCTTCACTTGTAACAGGATAAGGATTCGTTAGACTGGCGTTTCCTTCACAGCACTGCTGTCTTTTCCTTCATATCACCCTGGAGCCCCGCCATGCGCAGCCATCAGCAAGTCGTCACCGAACAGTTCGGCAGTACCGCCGCCGCTTACCTCACCAGCAGCGTCCACGCCCAGGGGGCCGACCTGCAGGAGCTGGCGCAGATCGCCGCCGCCATCCCTGGCGCACGGGTGCTGGACCTGGGCTGCGGTGGCGGCCATGCCAGTTTCGCCGTGGCCCCGGTGGTAGAAAAGGTGATTGCCTATGACTTGTCGGAAGACATGCTCAAAGTGGTCGCCGGCGCCGCTGCCGAGCGCGGCCTCGCCAACCTGGCAGTGCGCCAGGGCAGTGCCGACCGGCTGGATTTTCCCGATGCCAGTTTTGATCTGGTCTGCACACGCTTCTCGGCCCACCATTGGCGTCACTTGCCACAGGCCCTGGGTGAAGTATTTCGCGTGCTCAAGCCGGGCGGGCGTTTCATCGTCATCGACACCGCGGCCCCGGCGGACGTCCTGGCCGATACCTATGTGCAGGCCATCGAACTCTTGCGCGATACTTCACATGTACGCAATGTCAGCCTGCATTCCTGGCGCAAGCTGCTGACCACGGCCGGCTTTGCCATTGCCCACGACAAGACCTGGAAGCTGCGGCTTGAATTCGATTCGTGGGTGGCCCGCATGCGCACTCCGCAAGACAACATCACCGCCATTCGCGCCCTGTGGCAGGCTGCTCCCGGCGAGGTGAAGGATTATTTTGCCCTCGACGCGGCCGGCTCCTTCTCCATCGACGTGGCCATGCTCCAGGCGCGCAAGGCTTGACCGGCCAGCGCCGGTGCACAAGATCCCGGTCCCTCTAAACGCCTCGTCCCCGTCCCTGAAGGCAGCAGACGGGGCGTCAACGATATGGGACACTGCCTCGTTATCCCTTCACTTTGGATAATCGCAAAGCGAACATCTGGAGTCAGTATTGCCGTCTGTTATCGGGTTTGTGACCGAAAGCTGACAGCTAGACTGCTAAAATGCCGTCTCGTTGGCCTGGGTTTTGCTAGAGAAAAGTCGAAAAACATTGAGCAGCAACCTGGCAAGATTGCAGGCAAATCCCGAAAAAGTGTGGGGCACCGGATCGGGCGCGGAGATAGAAACGCGTTTAAAAATATGCGCTAAGCTCTTAATTCTCTTGCGAAAAATCTGCATTTTGCTACACTGCCAACGTTTCTCTTGTGTACTTTCAGGGTAAATTGGGGGGAGTTCCACCTATGATCAAATCAGCGCTGGCCATTTTCACATCACTACTGTTCATCCACGCTGGTTTGGCACCCGCCGCAGCCCAGACAGTCAACAATGCCGCCAAAAAGGCCCCGGCCAAGAAGGTCGTGGCCAAGCGCCCGGCCCAGGCCGTCAGCAAGACGGTCGCCAAAGGCTCCCTGAACAATCGCGAAAAACTGGTCCGCAAGGTCAGCGTGGTCAAGGGCAAGCGCCAGGTCAGCTACCAGCGCGTCTCGGCCGCTCCGTCCATCCCGGTGGTGCCACCGGTGATGACTGCCGGTGACCTGGCCGGTCTCAATCTCACCCCGGATCCCGTGGGCCTGCGCTCCAACGTGGCGCTGGTGATCGACCAGGCCAGTTCGCAAGTCCTGTTCGAGAAGAATTCTTCAGTTGCGCTCCCCATCGCCTCGGTCACCAAGCTGATGACCGCGCTGGTGGTGGTCGAAGCGCGCCTGAACATGGAAGAAACCCTGACCGTCACCGATGACGACGTCGACCGCGAAAAGCACAGCAGCTCGCGCCTGCGCGTGGGCGCGACCCTGAGCCGCGACGACATGCTGCACATCGCCCTGATGAGTTCCGAGAACCGCGCCGCCTCGGCGCTGGGCCGCAACTATCCGGGCGGCCTGCCGGCCTTCGTGGCGGCGATGAACGCCAAGGCCCGCTCGCTGGGCATGACCGATACCCGCTATGTCGATTCGACCGGCCTGTCCAGCCAGAACGTGGCCAGCGCCCGCGACCTGGCCAAGCTGGTGGTGGCGGCCTACAACTATCCGATCATCCGCCAGTACTCCACCGATCCCAAGTACATGGTCGAGCCCAGCGGCCACGCCATGCAGTACAACAGCTCCAACCGCCTGACCTCCAACAAGGAGTGGGATATCGGTCTGCAGAAGACCGGCTTCATCAACGAGGCCGGCCATTGCCTGGTGATGTATACCCGCATCGAAGGCCGTCCCATCGTGATGGTGTTCCTCGATTCCAAGGGCCGCCTGTCGCACGTGGGCGATGCCGCCCGCATGCGCAAGTGGCTGGTGGAAGACCAGCCCAACAACCTGACCCGCGTGAAGATGGTGCGGGCGGAAGAGGGTTGATTCTTCTTCACTTCAATTCACTTGGATCAAATGAAAAGCGAACCCTCGGGTTCGCTTTTTTTATGCCCGCATTCGCTTCCAGCGTTGCTGGTGTGAAGTGTCAGCCACGATCCTTGCGATACCCCAGCGCCGAGGAAATCTGGCTGGCCGTGCTGACCAGGTCATCCACCCACTCATCCTGCAGGCGGTCGGCCGGGGCCGAGATCGACAGGCCCGCCACCAGCTTGCCGCTGTCATCGCAGATGCCGGCGGCCATGCAGCGCACGCCCAGTTCCAGTTCCTCGTTGTCGCGTGCATACCCCAGCGCACGCACCATGGACAGTTCGCGCTCCAGCTTGGTCAGATCGGTAATGGAATTCTTGTTGTGGCCGGCCAGCCCGGTACGGGTGGCATAGGCGCGCACGTTCTTGGGATCGTCCACCGACAGGAACAGCTTGCCGGTGGAAGTCAGGTGCAGCGGCGCGCGGCCGCCGATGGCGCGCACCACCTGCATGCCGGAACGTTCAGAAAAGGAGCGGTCGATATAAACGATTTCATCGGCCTGCCGCACCGACAGGTTGATCGTCTGGTGCGTCTTGCGATGCAGCGCCCGCATGAAGTCCAGCGCCGCTTCGCGCACCGACAGCCGGCTCTTGACGATGTTGCCCAGCTCCAGCAGCCGCATGCCCAGGCGATAGGTGCCGGGCTCCACGCGGTCCACGAAACGCTTGACCACCAGGTCATTGAGGATGCGGTGCGCTGTCGACGGGTGCAGGTCGGTCGCCGCCGACAATTCCTTCAGGCTCACCGGGTCAGGATATTCCGCCAGCGCGTCGAGCAGCGACACCATGCGCTCGATGACCTGGATCGATATCTGTTCTGTCTCGCCTGCAGCTTCTTTTTTCATGGCGCGGCCTGGTGCGTTGCAATATGACGGTTATACCACAATGTGAAAAGAACAAAAAGTCCGATCGTGCTTTTCTAATATGCAGTGAGCTTCACCTTGCCGCTTGGGCGGGCCGCAAAGCCGCGTCAGGCGGGGAGGGCAGCTTGGCACCATTTCTGCACGCGCGTTCCCTCAACCAAGACTTTGGTTATATAGACCGGGATCCTTATTCCGGCGCCGTGTTCTTTCATATCTGTTTTTCGCATATCGAGAGAAGAAAGTATTCGTTCTTTTTGGTCAGCAGCCTCATTAACCTGTGTGCTCCAAAACAACAGAACATTCGGGAACGGATATGCTGAAGAAGATCATCAAATCGGTTGCCGCCGCCCTGGTGCTGGCACAAGCCGCCTCGCTGGCGCACGCGGCCGATATTTCGCTGCTCAACGTCTCTTACGACCCGACGCGCGAACTCTACGCCGACTACAACAAGGCCTTCGCCAAGTACTGGAAGGAAAAGTCCGGCGACAACGTCACCATCAAAGCCTCTCACGGCGGGTCCGGCAAGCAGGGCCGTTCGGTGATCGACGGTATCGATGCCGACGTGGTGACCCTGGCCCTGGCCTATGACATCGACGAAATCTCGGAAAAGGCCAAGCTGCTGCCGGCCGATTGGCAAAAGCGCCTGCCGCACAACAGCTCGCCCTATACCTCCACCATCGTGTTCCTGGTGCGCAAGGGCAATCCCAAGGGCATCAAGGACTGGGGCGACCTGATCAAGCCGGGCGTCTCCGTCATCACCCCCAATCCCAAGACCTCGGGCGGTGCCCGCTGGAACTACCTGGCGGCCTGGGCCTATGCCAAGCAGAAGGGCGGTAGCGACGACGCCGCGCGCGACTACATCGCCAAACTCTTCAAGAACGTGCCGGTGCTCGATTCCGGTGCCCGTGGCGCCACCATCACCTTCGTCGAGCGCGGCATCGGTGACGTGCTGCTGGCCTGGGAAAACGAAGCCCTGATCTCCTTGAAGGAGTGGGGCCCGGACAAGTTCGACATTGTCGCCCCCTCGGTTTCCATCCTGACCGAGCCGCCGGTGGCCGTGGTGGACAAGGTCGCTGACCGTCGCGGTACCCGCAAGGTAGCCGAGGAATACCTGAAGTACCTGTACTCGGAACAGGGCCAGGAAATCATCGCCAAGAACTACTACCGTCCCATCGATCCCAAGATCGCCGCCAAGTACGCTTCGCAATTCCCGAAGCTGAACCTGGTGACCATCGACAAGGACTTCGGCGGCTGGCAGAAGGCGCAGAAGACGCACTTTGCTGACGGCGGTACGTTCGACCAGCTCTACGCCCCCAACAAGAAGTGACCTGAACCTGCAAGAGGGACCGGCCTGGCCGGTTCCATCCACCCCTGAGCACAAGCACACGACATGACCATCCTGTTACTGGCCGGCAGCCCCTCGGCACCCTCCCGTTCCACCCGTCTGCTGCACCACGTCGGCGACAAGCTGGCGCACCTGGGCCATCGCTACGCGCGCCTGGATGTGCGCGACCTGCCGGGACAGGCCATCCTGCGCGCCGACTGGAACGATCCGGACATCAAGGCGGCCCTGGCCACCGTCGAGGAAGCCTCGGCCGTGGTGGTCGCCACGCCGGTCTACAAGGCGGCCTACAGCGGCATCCTGAAGGCCTTCCTGGACCTGCTGCCGCAGTTCGGCCTGACCAACAAGCTGGTGCTGCCGCTGGCCACCGGGGGCAGCCAGTCGCACATGCTGGCGCTGGACTATGCGCTGCGCCCGGTGCTGTCGTCGCTGAACCCCAAGCACGTGCTGCCCAGCATCTACGCCACCGAGGCGCAGGTGACCTGGAGTGAAGAAAACGGCCTGGTGCTGGATGCGCCCATCGAGGCCCGCGTCAATGAAGGCGTGGAGCAGCTCTCGGCCAGCCTGCAAGCGCTGCACAAGATCGCACCTGAAGAATTCCGCGAGATTCCGTTCTCGCAGCTGCAGTACAGCGTGTCGTACTGAACTGAAGCTGGCCGGACCTGATCCGGCAGCGCAATCCGACTTGAAAAAAGAACCGGCTGGTAGAGCGGACGGCCCTCTGCACGCCCGCATTCTGGAATCTGGAGAAAACATCGTGTCCGCCAACAAGAACAAGAGCATTCATTCCCCGCGCCGCCGCACCCTGCAGCGCCTCTCGGCCATCGCCCTGGGTGCTCTGGCCTTTACCCTCGGTGCTGCGCCGGCCCAGGCGCAGGAAACCAAGCTGCTGCGCATCGGCTACCAGAAAGCCGCCAATACCCTGGTGCTGCTCAAAGCCCACGGCGCGCTGGAAAAGCGCCTGCAGCCGCTGGGCGTGGAAGTGAAGTGGGCCGAGTTCGCGGCCGGTCCGCAACTGCTGGAAGCGCTCAACGTGGGCTCGGTCGATTTCGGCTACGTCGGTGAAGCACCGCCCGTCTTTGCCCAAGCGGCCGGTGCCGACTTTGTCTACACCGCCTATGAAATCCCGACCCCGGACGCCGAAGGCCTGCTGGTGCAAAAGGATTCACCCATCAAGAGCGTGGCCGAACTGAAGGGCAAGAAGATCGCCTTCAACAAGGGTTCGGACGTGCATTGGTTGGTGGTGGCCTTGCTCAAGAAAGCGGGCCTGCAATACAGCGACATCCAGCCCGTCTACCTGGCCCCGGCTGACGCCCGTGCCGCCTTCGAGCGCGGTGCGGTCGATGCCTGGGCGATCTGGGATCCGTTCCAGGCCGCCGCTGAAAAACAGGTCGGCGCACGTCGCCTGGCCTCGGGTGTGGGCGCGGTCAGCCACCACCAGTTCTTCCTGAGCGCACGTCCCTTCGCGTCCAAGAACCCGCAGGTCCAGAAGATCCTGCTCGAAGAGATCACCCGTGAAGGCGAGTGGGTCCGTACCCACACCGCTGAAGCCGCCGCCCAGCTGGCGCCCATCCAGGGCCTGGATGCCGACATCATCCAGACGGGCTTGAAGCGCTATGCCCACGTCTACAAGCCGGTCGACGCCCAGGTGCTGGCCGAGCAGCAGAAGATCGCCGACGCCTTCTTTGAACTCAAGCTGATCCCCAAGCAGCTCAAGGTCAGCGACGCCGTCCTCAAATAAACAACACTGACATCGAACACCTCTAGTCCAGCAGCACAGGAGTCAAGCATGAACGTTTTCTGGTTTATCCCTACCCACGGCGACAGCCGCTACCTCGGTACCTCCGAAGGAGCGCGCCCGGTGACCCACGACTACATGAAGCAGGTCGCCGTGGCGGCCGATACCCTCGGGTATGACGGCGTGCTGCTGCCCACGGGACGTTCCTGCGAAGACGCCTGGGTGGCTGCGGCCAGCCTGATCGATGCGACGCAGCGCCTGAAATTCCTGGTGGCGGTGCGTCCCGGCCTGACCGCGCCCACGCTGTCGGCGCGCATGGCCGCCACCTTCGACCGCCTCTCCAATGGCCGCCTGCTCATCAACGTGGTCACCGGTGGCGATCCGGTGGAGCAGGAGAGCGATGGCATCTTCGGCAGCCATGCCGAGCGCTATGAAGTGTCCGACGAATTCCTCAAGATCTGGCGCGACGTGCTGGCCAAGACCCGCACTGGCGAAGAAACCAACTTCGAGGGCAAGCACCTGCGTGTCAAGGGTGCCAAGGCACTCTATCCGCCGGTGCAGGCACCGTATCCGCCGCTGTACTTCGGAGGCTCCTCGGACGAAGCCATCGACCTGGCCGCCGAGCAGGTCGACGTCTACCTGACCTGGGGCGAACCGCCCGCTGCCGTGGCCGAGAAGATCGCCCGCGTACGCGAACGCGCCGCCAAGGCAGGCCGCACGCTGCGCTTCGGCATCCGCCTGCACGTGATCGTGCGCGATACCAATGAAGCTGCCTGGCGCGCCGCCGATGAACTCATCAGCCGCCTGGATGACGAGACCATCGCCAAGGCCCAGGCCAACTTCGCCCGCATGGACTCGGAAGGGCAGCGCCGCATGGCGGCCCTGCACGGCGGCCGCCGCGACAAGCTGGAAGTGAGCCCCAACCTGTGGGCGGGCGTCGGGCTGGTGCGTGGCGGCGCCGGCACCGCACTGGTGGGCGATGGCCCGACCGTGGCTGCGCGCATCAAGGAATATGCGGACCTGGGCATCGATACCTTCATCCTCTCCGGCTATCCGCACCTGGAAGAATCCTACCGCTTTGCCGAACTGGTGTTCCCGCTGCTGCCCCGCGCCCAGCGCGAAGGCCTGCCCGGTCCCTTCGGCGAGATCGTCGGCAATACCGAACTGCCCAAGCCCGCGCCGGTGCGCGTGTCGGCAAGCTGAGGCCGGCATGACCAGCGCATCCAATCCCGTGCTCGCCAACACTGCACCGCAGGAGCAGGCGCGCCCCAAGGCTGTTGCCAAGGCGGCCCGCAAGCCGCGTGGCGCCTGGGTCGGCTGGCTGCTGCCCGTCCTGCTGCTGGTGTGGTGGGAGATCGCCGCGCAGGCCGGCTGGCTGTCCAGCCGCATCCTGCCGGAACCGTTTGCCGTCTTGAAGGCCGCGTGGAATCTGTCCGCCTCCGGCGAGCTGTGGCGCCACCTGGCCGTCTCCAGCGGCCGCGCCGCGTCCGGCTTTGCGGTCGGCGCAGGGCTCGGTCTGGTCCTGGGCCTGCTTTCCGGCAGCCTGCGTTCGGCCGAACTGCTGCTTGATACCACCCTGCAGATGGTGCGCAACATTCCGGCGCTGGCCCTGATCCCGCTGGTGATCCTGTGGTTCGGCATCGACGAGACGGCCAAGCTGTTCCTGGTCTCGGTAGGCGTGTTCTTCCCGGTCTACCTCAATACCTTCCACGGCATCCGCTCGGTGGACCAGGGTTTGATCGAGATGGCCAAGAGCTACGGCCTGTCGGGCTGGCCGCTGTATCGCGACGTGATCCTGCCGGGCGCCTTGCCCTCCATCCTGGTCGGCCTGCGCTTTGCGCTGGGCCTGGTGTGGGTGCTGCTGATCGTGGCCGAGACCATCTCGGCGCAGGCCGGCATCGGCTACATGACCATGAATGCCCGCGAATTCCTGCAGACCGATGTGGTGCTGGTGGGCATCCTGCTCTACGCCTTGCTGGGCAAGCTGGCCGATACCGCGGCGCGGGCGCTGGAGCGCTTCTTCCTGCGCTGGCACCCCGGCTACCAATGACCTGCCCCATGAATGCATCAGGAAACCATCATGCGCAATGACACCCAGGAACACCAGCAAGTCAGCCGTGCCGCCGGCCGGGGCGTAGGCCTCAGGCTGCGCGCCTTGTCCAAGTCCTTCAGCGGCCGCACGGTGCTGCACGACATCGACCTCGACATCGAACCCGGCGAGTTCGTCGCCATCGTCGGCCGCAGCGGCTGCGGCAAGAGCACCTTGCTGCGCCTGGTGGCCCAGCTCGATGGCGCCAGTGGCGGCGAGGTCCTCTATGAACACGAAGGCAGTGGCGAGCCCGAGATCCGCATCATGTTCCAGGATGCGCGCCTGCTGCCGTGGAAGCGGGTCCAGGCCAACGTGGCGCTGGGCTTGCCGAAGCAGGCCGCGCCGCAGGCCCTCAATGCCCTGCGCCAGGTCGGCCTGGACCAGCGTGCCGGCGAATGGCCGGCGGTGCTCTCCGGTGGCCAGCGCCAGCGCGTAGCCCTGGCGCGCGCGCTGGTCCACGACCCGCAATTGCTGCTGCTGGACGAACCGCTGGGCGCGCTCGATGCGCTCACCCGCATCGAAATGCAGTCCCTGATCGAATCGCTCTGGCGCGAACGCGGCTTCACCGCCTTGCTGGTGACCCACGACGTGCAGGAAGCCATCGCCCTGGCTGACCGCGTGCTGCTCATCGAGGATGGCCACGTGGCGCTGGACCAGCGCATCGACCTGGCGCGCCCGCGCTCACGTGGCCAGGCGCAGTTTGCCGCCCTGGAAGAAGCGATCCTGGCGCGGGTGCTGCGGCACCCCGGCAGTGAGGCGGCTACAGAGCCATCTGAAGATTTCTTCACGCCACGTGGCGTACATCAGGTGCAATGGGCGGTGTGAGTTTCACCGCATGAAGGTTTGACCCGATTTTCAGTTTTTTAGTCGTATCCCATTTCAACCCATGCGGCGCGGCAGGTGCCGACGCCGTTTCATCAAGGAGCAGAGCATGACCATTCAAGCAATCAACGTCCGTAACCAGTTCAAGGGCAAGGTCAAGGCCATCATCGAAGGTTCGGTGGTGTCCGAAGTAGATGTGGAAACCCCGGCCGGTATCGTGACCTCGGTCATCACCACCCGCTCCGTGAAGGACCTGGGCCTGACCATCGGCAGCGAAGTGGTGGCACTGGTCAAGGCCACCGAAGTCTCGATCGCCAAGCTGTGATCGTCTGGCCGCCCCGGCCGGACGCCCCGGCCGGGCGGCATCATTTTTTCAGGAGCAGGCCCGATGGCATATCAGGCACTGAAGGCTTATCTGGCCCGCCTCGATGCGCAGCACAGCGGTGGCGCAACGTCCTCCAAGGTCTGGCTGGATGAACAGGGGCGCGCCGCCGGGCGTTTCTTCAACACCTCGCTGACCTCGGCCTTCCAGCCGGTGCGCAGCTTCGACGATGGCCACATCGTTGCCTGCGAGGCCTTTGCCCGCAGCCACTCGGCCGTCGACGACGGCCTGCACCTGTGGAAACTGCTGGACCAGGCCGCCAGCGACGACGAGTCGGTGGAACTGGACCGGCTGTGCCGCATGCTGCACGCCATCAACTATTACCGCCAGGCCGGCGACGATGCCCCCGAGCTTCACCTCTCGGTGCATGCGCGCCTGCTGGCCGCCGTCAACAACAATCACGGCGTGGCCTATCGCCGCATCCTGGCCGCGCTGGAGCTGCCCCACGATCGCATCGTGCTGCAACTGCCGGTGGTCACGCCCAACCAGCGCTGGCTGCTCAACTACGTGCTGGACAACTACCGCCGCAATGGCTTCCGCCTGGGGGTCTCGGCCAACAGCCCGCTGGAAGCGCTCGGCCTGCTGGACAAGGTCAAGCCGGATCTCATCAAGGTCGATGCGCGCGAGCTGGCCGATCCCGACAGCGTGGCCTTGCTGCTGCTGCGCGCGGCCGAGCAGGGGGTGCGCATCTTCTTCAAGCGGGTCGAGAACAAGGAAGTGTTCGACAAACTGGCCTGGTACTGTCAGGCTCTGGCCCAGTCCACTTTGGCCCAAGGCTACCTGTGGGATGTGCCGGCCGCACGCCTGCCGGACACCTTGCTTGGCCTGAAGGATGCCGCGTAAGGCATACTGCATGAATCATCACTCGCCGCGGGGCCTGCATGAGTCTGACTTCTCCTTCTTCTTCCACGACACCGGCCCGGCTGGCCGATTTCCGCGTGCTGGTGGCACCGGGCCTCTCCGACAGCGGCCCGGAACACTGGCAATCGCGCTGGCAGCGTCTTTATCCCGGCTTCGAACGGGTGCAGCAGGATGATTGGGAAACCCCGGACCTGCCGCGCTGGTCGGCCCGCCTGGGCGAAGTGCTGGCGCGTGATGGCCGCCCCACGGTGATCGTGGCGCACAGCTTCGGCTGCCTGACCACCGTGCATCGCACGGCGGCCCTGCAGGCGGCTTCCGAGGGGTCTGCGCATCCCATCGTGGCGGCCCTGCTGGTGGCGCCGGCCGATCCGGTCAAGTTCAGCCTCAGCGCGGCGGTGCGGCACAAGCTGCCGTATCCGGCCTTGGTGGTGGGCAGCGACAACGATCCCTGGATGAGCGCCGAGCGCGCCCGCCACTGGGCCGAGGCCTGGGGTGCGCAGTTCCGTTCGGTGGGTGCACGCGGGCATATCAATTCCGAATCCGGCCTGGGCGACTGGACCGAAGGCCAGCAGTGGCTGCTGGAGCTGCTCGAACGGATCGCCTGAAGCCTTTTGCTTCACATCCTCCCCATGAGCGCATAAAGACGGTTTTCAAGCCGGCTTTATGCGCTTTTCTTCTAAGGACATGCAAAAAGCTTCGTTCTCTTTATAACTAGCGGGTGCGAATATCGCTCACCTATAGTCGCATTTGTAATAATAAGAGAACGACATGTCCGCATCTCCTGTCTCCCTTGCCGCTCCTGCGGCCGCGCCAGCCCGCTCGTCGGGCAGTGCCAACCGGCGCGTCTTGCCCGGTTTCAGGCTGTCTTTGGGCTTTACCCTCTTCTACCTGGCGCTGATCGTGCTGATCCCGCTGTCGGCGCTGTTCTTGAAGACCTTCACCCTGACCTGGGACGGCTTCATCGACGCGGTGACTTCGCCCCGGGTGATGGCTTCCTATCGCTTGAGCTTTGGTGCCTCGCTGATCGGCGCCTTTCTCAATGTGATCTTCGGCGGCATCGTGGCCTGGGTGCTGGTGCGCTATCGCTTCCCCGGCAAGCGCATCATCGATGCCCTGGTGGACCTGCCTTTCGCCTTGCCCACTGCGGTCGCCGGCATTGCCCTGACCACGCTGTATTCGCAGAACGGCTGGCTGGGCAAGCTGTTGGCGCCCCTGGGCATCAAGGTTGCCTTCACCCCGCTGGGGGTGCTGGTGGCGCTGACCTTCATCGGCCTGCCCTTCGTGGTGCGCACCGTGCAACCGGTGCTGGAAGAAGCCGAGCGCGAGCTCGAAGAAGCCGCCGCCAGCCTCGGTGCCAGCCGCTGGCAGACTTTTACCAAGGTGATCTTCCCGACCGTGCTGCCAGCGCTGCTGACCGGTTTTGCGCTGGCCTTTGCGCGCGCCTCGGGTGAATACGGCTCGGTGGTCTTCATCGCCGGCAACATGCCCATGGTCTCGGAAATCACCCCCTTGTTCATCGTCACCAAGCTGGAGCAGTACGACTATGCCGGTGCGACCGCCATTGCGATGGTCATGCTGCTGGTTTCCTTCATCCTGCTGTTGACCATCAACCTGCTGCAAGCCTGGACCCGCAAGCGCGGCCAGTCGGAAAGGACCTGACATGAGCGCTGCCCCGCAAGCCAATGCGATTGCCCGTGGCGAGCCGCCGCTGACCCCCGGTGCCATCACCGAGCCCTGGTGGGTGCGTGCGCTGCTGATTGGCATTGCACTGGCTTTCCTGACCCTGTTCCTGTTCGTGCCGCTGGTGGCGGTGTTCTACGAAGCGCTGCGCAAGGGCTGGGATGTCTACGTGGCGTCCATTACCGAGCCTGACGCCTGGTCCGCCATCAAGCTGACGCTGCTGGCCGCCGCCATCGCCGTGCCGCTGAACCTGGTCTTTGGCGTGGCCGCAGCCTGGGCGATTGCCAAGTTCGAGTTCCGTGGCAAGAACGTGCTGCTGACCCTGATCGACCTGCCGTTCTCGGTCTCGCCGGTGATCTCGGGCCTGATCTACGTGCTGCTGTTCGGCCTGCAGGGCTACTTCGGCCCCTGGCTGCGCGAGCATGACATCAAGATCCTCTTCGCCGTGCCGGGCATCGTGCTGGCCACCATCTTCGTGACCTTCCCCTTTGTGGCGCGCGAGCTGATCCCGCTGATGCAGTCGCAGGGCAGCGAGGAGGAAGAAGCCGCGCTGGTGCTGGGTGCTTCCGGCTGGCGTACGTTCTGGCACGTCACGCTGCCCAATATCAAATGGGGCCTGCTGTATGGCGTGATCCTCTGCAATGCGCGCGCCATGGGCGAGTTCGGCGCCGTCTCGGTGGTCTCCGGCCACATTCGCGGCGAGACCAATACCATCCCGCTGCAGGTCGAGATCCTCTACAACGAATTCAACATCACCGGCGCCTTTGCCGTGGCTTCGCTGCTGGCCTTCCTGGCCGTGGTCACGCTGGCCGTCAAGAGCGTCATCGAATGGCGGCTGCACCAGCAGCACAGCGCCAGCGAACAAGCTTAAGGAGTCATCATGAGCATCGAAGTCCATCACATCCAGAAGCGTTTCGGCAGCTTCACCGCGCTCAACGACGTGTCCCTCAATTTCCCCGCGGGCGAACTGACGGCCTTGCTGGGCCCCTCCGGCTGCGGCAAGACGACGCTCTTGCGCATTATCGCCGGTCTGGAATCGCCCGATTCGGGCCAGGTGCTGCTCGATGGCGAAGACGCTTCGGCGCGCCACGTGCGCGAACGCCAGGTCGGTTTCGTGTTCCAGCACTATGCGCTGTTCAAGCACATGACGGTGTTCGAGAACATTGCTTTCGGCCTGCGCGTCAAGCCGCGTGCGCAACGCCCCTCGGAGGCGGTCATCCGCGAGAAGGTCAAGCGCCTGCTGGAGCTGGTGCAGCTGGACTGGCTGGCCGACCGCTATCCGCCGCAACTCTCGGGCGGCCAGCGCCAGCGTATCGCGCTGGCCCGTGCCCTGGCCGTGGAGCCGCGCGTGCTGCTGCTGGACGAACCTTTTGGCGCCCTCGATGCCAAGGTGCGCAAGGAATTGCGCCGCTGGCTGCGCCGCCTGCATGATGAACTGCACGTGACCAGCATCTTCGTCACCCACGACCAGGAAGAAGCGCTGGAAGTGGCCGACCAGGTGGTGCTGATGAACAAGGGGCAAGTGGAACAGATCGGCACGCCCGAGACGGTGTACAACCATCCGGCTTCGCCGTTCGTCTACGGTTTCCTGGGCAATGTGAACCTGTTCCATGGCCGCCTGCATGAAGGCGTGCTCGACGCCGGCGGTGCGCGCTTCGAGGCGCCCGGCCACGACGATATCCGCGATGCGGCCGGGGTCGGTTTCGTGCGTCCGCATGATCTGGACGTCGAGCGTTATTCCCCCGGCGCCGAAGGCATCGTGGTGCAACTGCGCCGCGCGCATGCCATTGGTCCGCTGGCGCAGCTGGAACTGGAACGCGACGACAATGCCGAGCTGATCGAGGCCGTCATCCCCAATGAACGTTTTGCCCAACTGGGCTTGAAGAATGGCGAGACCCTGGTCGTGCGTCCGCGCCGCCTGCAGGTCTTTGCGCAGCAGGATGGGGGGCAGGCACGATGAATTTCCAGCAGCTGCGTTCCATCCGCGAGGCCGCGCGCTGCGGTTTCAACCTGACCGAAGTGGCCAATGTACTGTTCACCTCGCAACCCGGCGTGAGCCGCCAGATCCGTGAGCTCGAAGAAGAACTGGGCGTGGAAATCTTCGAGCGCAACGGCAAGCGCCTGACCGGCCTGACCGAACCCGGCAAGGGCATCCTCGGCATCGTCGAGCGGCTCCTGCTGGAAGCCGAGAACCTGCGCCGCGCCAGCAAGGAATACGCTGGCGAGCAGAGCGGTACGCTCTCCATTGCCACCACCCACACCCAGGCGCGCTACGTGCTGCCGCGCGTGGTGCAGGCCTTCCGCGACGCCTTCCCGCAGGTGCGCATCGCCCTGCAGCAGAGCGCCCCGGAACACATCGCCGAATGGGTCATCTCGGGCAAGGCCGACATCGGCATCGCCACCGAAGGCCTGTCGCAGTTCAAGGAACTGGTGTCCTTCCCCTGTTACACCTGGAGCCACGTGATCGTGGTGCCGCAAGGCCACCCGCTGTTGGGCGTGGAACAGGTCACGCTGGAAGACCTGGGCACCTGGCCGCTGATCACCTATGACGTCGGCTTTACCGGCCGCGGCCATATCGACGAAGCCTTCCGCCAGGCCGGCATCGAGCCCGACATCGTGCTTACCGCCATGGATTCGGACGTGATCCAGCAATACGTCTCGCTGGGCATGGGCGTGGGCCTGGTGGCCTCGATGGCGGTGGACCAGGGCAAGCACACGGAGATGGTGGCCATCAATGCCTCCCACCTGTTCAAGGCCAACATCGCCCGGTTGGCGGTACGGCGCGGTGCCTACCTGCGCGGCTATGCCTTCGATTTCATCCAGCAGTTCGCTCCGGACCTCAAGCGCGCCGATATCGTCAATGCGCTCAATGAGGCCAACGCCCAAGTTTGAGCCGGGTGGCGTCTGAGGTCGCAGTATAGCTGTACCGGGCCAGTTTCCCCGAGTGTCAGTAAAAAGGCCGGACAGTGTTTGTGCACTGTCCGGCCTTTGTCATGGCGAGCAGGGTAGCGTCGCTTACACCGTGCGGGTCGGTGTCGTGGTGAAGGTGCTGGTATCTGTACTGCTGGGTTGTGCGGTAGTGGACTGGGCCACTTGGGTAGACTGTCCGGCGGCTTTCAGGACGTCATTGAAATTGACGGCCGGCTTCTTCGCAGCCTGCTGGCCGCCGGCTGGTGCGTTGCCGTGATAGACGGCGGAAATGGAATTGGTCGACATGCGTGCACTCCTCAAATAAGGCTGTCCCCCGGGCCAGCGCCCAGACCGATATTGCCGGGGCAGTATAGGGGTGCACCATGAGGCTGCTGCGCCGGTTTACCGAAACTTGCGCATCTTTACCTGTTCGACGTGAGCCGAGGTCTGCTTACTTGCGCAAGCGTGCGGCGCACTGGTCGCGCAGGCGGGTGTCTTCGGGCGCATCGTCATCGGCGGGCGTGGCCGCACTGGCCGTGGATGGCGCAGACGGATGGGCGCACTGGCGATAGCGCGTCACATAGCGTTCAAACTCGGCGCGCGCCTGGGCTTTGGGCAGGCTGGCCAGTTTCTGGATGAAACTGCGGCTGCCGATCTCGAAGTGCTGGTAATCGATGGGTTGTTTCCACTGGCCGCCCCAGACCAGGAAGCCGTGCTCATAAAACACGCTGACCACGTCCTCGGCCATGCCCGGCTGCAGCGGCGCGCGCTGCAGGTAGGCCGCGCCCTGCGGCGGCAGGACTTCCTGTTCCGGGCTGCCGGCCTTGCTCACATAAGGGTTCTGTAGCGGATTGATGTCGATGGCCGCGCCGTAGGCGTGCTTGGACCAGCCTCCGCCGCCCGTCATGGGCCGGCCATTGAAGGCCGAACTGTTGTTGGCGGCCATGGAGCGCTGGTCGTCGCCGTCATAGGCCTCCAGCCCCTGCGCGCCGGCCAGCGGGAAGGACCGCAGCAGCAGTTCACCGAACAGTGCCTCCACCTGCGGTGCCAGCGCGTCGAGCACCACCACGCTGCCCTGGCGGGTGGCCCCGTCGAAATCGGTGTAGTCGAAACTGACCGTGGCCAGCCGCGAGCAGGGGACCGGGTTGGCGCTGGTGATGACCTTGCCGGACTGCATCCGCGCGCACTGGGCCGGCGAGACCGGCGTGATGTCGGCCCGGGCCACCATGGGCAGCGCCAGGGCCAGCACGGTGGCGGGCGCGGCAAGCGCGTGCAGCAGGGACGGGCAAGCGAGGGCAGGGAAGCGGGCGGAGAGGGTCGTCATGGGAGGGGATGATACGGGTTTTCTGGTCAAAAAGTGTTGTCATCATTGACATATTGCCTGCGATGGCTGACATCAAGATGCGCCGTTTTCTGACATCCGGCAGCGTCCGGAGCGGGAATAATCGGTGTCCAGAAGCTGTCGAACGTCGGCAAGCATGCGCTCTGTGCTTGGCAGACCGCAATTCGACAAATCCCCCCTCAACAATTTTAGGAGGCAACATATGAAGATTCGCCACACCCTCTTGGCTGCCGCCGTGTTCACTGCTGTGCTGGCTGGTTGCAACAAGCGCGACGAAGCGCCTGCAACGCCTGCCGCCACCCCGCCGGCCGCATCCGAACCGGCACCGGCAAGCAGCACCCCGACCACCCCGGCACCGGCTGATTCCGGTACGGCTGCGGGCTCGACCGCTACCCCGGCGACCCCGACCCCGACGACGCCTTCGGATTCGTCGGCCACCACGCCGAGCACCCCGGCTGCCTCTGGCGACAGCGGTACGCAAAAGTAAACGCCTCACAACAAGAGCCAACAAGAACGGCACCAGCCGCACCATCTCCCGCAGTGGGAACAGCACTGCATACGCCGCGACGGGCAACTATCGCGGCGTTTTCTTTTGGGTCTGGAAAGCGTGCATATGGCGGGAATATGAAGGATCGTGCAGGACAGCTGGCCCACAGGGGGGGCATGTCACGTTTCCCGGAAAAATCTTTCCGAACTTTTTTTTGCGGCTTGCAGTCGTACAGGTGGTTGAACTGTTCCTTCAACCTCCCTCTTGATAGGGAACTTGCCCGCAGTTCATTGGCTGCGGGCTTTTTTTTGTCTTGCGCAAGGCAGGCACCGCTGTTTGGGGCAGCGGTGCTGGCTTTCCCGTGCAGGTCTGTGCTGCAATGTCGCGCAAAATCTCCAATTCGGCCGATGGAATGCGGAACCGCGTCACCGCTATCATCGGCGCTCCGACGCGTCTCATGCGTCCGCCCATCTCCTTGGTGAGAGCCTCTCAATCTCGGCGAAATGAAACTTACTTTTGTTTGGTGGAATACCAGCCTGTCCCGCCCTGCTGACCCCAATAAATCGACCACGCTGGAGCAGTCAATTGCATTCGACCTGCTCGACTTGATATGTCATGACATCCGGCCCGATGCCATCTGCCTCGGAGAAATTTCCACCGAAGATATTGCGCGTCTGAAAGATATCTGGGTAGCGCGCGGTTATGGCCTGATAGATGGCATCAGACCCGTGGGACGGACCTCGTTTGATACCTGCGTTCTGTTTCGCACGGACACCTTGGTTGCCTTGGATAACAAGGATCTGGTGGCGCAAAAAGGCCAGCGCCATTTCAAGGTCGCACAGAGATTTGATTTTGGCGTATGCGACAACGAAACGATCATTCATCTCTTTGTCTCCCACTGGCCCAGCCGGATTCATACTTCTGAAGATCATCCCGATCGGCATTTTTTGGGTATTCGTTTGCGAGACGCGGTGAAAGAAACCAGATTTGATGAGCATCAGCAACACGTCATCATCCTGGGGGATTTCAACGACGAGCCATTCGATGCGCCTTTGTCGAATCATTTAATGGCCACCAGGGACAGGGCTTTGGCTGCCAGGAAATCTCATCTTTTGTACAACCCCTTCTGGCGATTGTTGGGCTGCTCCAACCCTTATCGCCAGGCGTCACAGGTGATGAGCTCTCATTCTGGTAGTTGCTATTACCGTGGTGGCGAATCCGCCAGGTGGAAAACATTTGACCAGATCATTTTTTCGTCTTCATTTTTGGGAAAGACGTCCTGGCACCTTTTTGAAGACCTGGTCCAGATTCTGGATGTTCCGTTTTTTACCGACATAGTTCGCAGGGCAAAAACCAGTTTTGACCATCTTCCCGTGATCGGCGTTATTGAAAAGGCTTGACCATGAAAAAGTTCGCGGCTTCCATTGAAAAGGGGCTTGATGCGGCCCAGAATGCTCGGCTTCTCAAGGCTGAAATCGATTCCGTATTCGAGACCTTGAATGAAGAATTGTCTGAGATCACCAAAGGAAGAGTAGGGCTGAGGAGAGAGATGTTTCTCGACTCACCAAGGTTTGGTTCGGGTATGTCCCCCTACTTCAATCGGGAGCAACACCTCGGGCTTGCCATCGTGTCCGAAAACACGCCCAGTACCGAAATCGCCCGCTGGTCAGAGGATCCTGGCGGTTATCCCTGCAAGCTTGTCCTGCCAGAGCGTCAGTTTTATTGTGAAGATAGGGATGCACTCGAAAGCGTCTTGGCTGAGCTGTTGCAAAGGCCTGAAGTGGGAGATGTCATTCTCCGCCATCTACGCGCCTCCGAACATGACTCACAAAGCGTAGTGAGCTGAAACGTATCGGAAGTGAACGGCGCCGCAAAGACGAACGCGTCCGCAAGCGATCTGCCAAGGCCTGAGTCCGGTATTGCACCGGGCTCAGGCCTTTCCCCATTCCAGCTACTTCCCCCCATGCCCCTTCACCACCGCAATCATGGCCCCGAACGCCGGCCCCATATTGGCTTCCAGCGTCGGGTACATGCGCGAGATGCTGCCATCGAGGTACAAGGCGTCACTGCACTTGAGTTCATCACGAAGGAAACTGGCGAAATCGTAGAAGCTGATCGGATTGCGCGCGATGGCCAGCGTGACGATGCCGGCCGCATCCAGGCATACCGCGTTGCGCACCACCGTATTGGCTGACTCGGGATCGAAGCGCGGATTGATCTTGCCGTCCACGATCATCAGCGGTCCGGATTGCGTGGCATAGCGCGTCACGCCGTTCCACAGGCCCAGTTCGGCTTCATAGTCGGAGGTCTCGACGATGTAGGCCTGGCGCTCGCTCAGCACGAAGACCCCATTGGGCTGCAGGTAGAAATTGCCATACGCGTTCTTGCGCGTATTGAGGCGGCGCAGCTGGTTGCCGCCTTCCACGTACAAGCCCAGCGGCTGCAACTGCTTGCCATAGATGCCGGCATTGGTGGCGCACACCATCTCCTGCCCCTGGCTGCGCAGATGCGCGTCCAGCCGGCTGAAGTTGCCCAGCGGCGTGCCGCTGGCGTCCTTCCAGTACATGCGGATGGTGTCGCTGCGCGGATCGGCGCGACAGGTGCTGATGAAGACCTGGTGATACTGGTACTGGCGCACCTCGGCCGCCTGTGCCTGCGGGCTGGCGCCTCCCAGCCCAAGTCCGGCCATCAGGCTCGCGGTGGCCAGCAGTCGCAGGAGGGCAGGGCGCAGGTGGCGGGAGGGGAAAAGAGGGGAGCGAAGCATCGAAACCAGGTCTTGTTCTGCGGGAATGCGGAGGGCGAGGCGGTATTGTAAATGCCGCAAGCCGGGCTTGCCACGGGAAATCCGGATTTGGCCGCAAATCCAGTCCCGTCAAGGCTTTGCGGCCCATGCACCGAATTCGATCATGCTGCAGTGCGGACTTGCACCGAATATGGGAAAATGAACAAAAACAGCATGAAATGTGCGGAAAATCGAAGACGACAGCGCATAAATGATGGGGTATGACGAAATTTCAAAAAAAAGTTGCCCCATATGACGGCAGTGTTACACTCTGCCCCCATGTTGCGGCCAGCCTCCCGTAAAACGGGGTCAGGTATCCACAACCCTACGCGCGCCGGCCTGCTGGCCAGGTAACGGCGCCTCTTGAATCCGTTCCATCCTGGAGGAAACGACAATGAAGTTTGCAAGCCGTCTGACCAAGATCGCCCTGGCCGCCGCCACCTTTGCCGCCTTCGCCGGCGTGGCCCACGCCGAAACCGTCAAGATCGCCATCGCCGGTCCCTTGACCGGTGCCGTGGCCCAGTACGGCGACATGGTCAAGGCCGGTGCCCTCACCGCCATCGAACAGATCAACGCCGCCGGCGGCGCCAACGGCAACAAGTTCGAAGCCGTCATGATGGATGACGCCTGCGAACCCAAGCAGGCCGTGGCCGTGGCCAACAAGATCGTCAGCCAGGGCATCAAGTACGTGATCGGTCACGTCTGCTCCGGCTCCACCATCCCGGCCTCGGACATCTACGAGAACGAAGGCGTGGTCATGATCACCCCGTCGGCGACCGCACCGCAGCTGACCGAAGCCAAGCCGCACAAGTTCATCTTCCGCACCATCGGCCGCGACGACCAGCAAGGTCCTGCCGCCGCCCGCTACGTCATCGAGAAGCTCAAGCCCAAGAAGGTCGCCGTGCTGCACGACAAGCAGTCCTACGGCCAGGGCGTGGCCTCGTCGGTGAAGTCTGCGCTGGATGCGGCCAAGGTGCCGGTGGTGGTGTTCGAAGGCATCAACGCCGGTGACAGCGATTACTCGGCCATCGTCACCAAGTTGAAGTCGCAGGGCGTGGACTTCGTCTACTTCGGCGGCTACCACCCGGAAATGGGCCTGATCATGCGCCAGGCGCGTGAGCAGGGCGTCAAGGCCGTCTTCATGGGCCCTGAAGGCGTGGGCAACAAGGACATCACCGCCATCGCCGGCCCGGCCTCCGAAGGCATGCTGGTGACCCTGCCGGCCGACTTCGCCGCCGACCCGGCCAACGCCGCCCTGGTCAAGGCCTTCGCTGCGGCCAAGCGTGATGCCAACGGCCCGTTCCAGATGCCGGCCTACTCGGCCGTGAAGATCATTGCCGACGCCATCACCGGCGCCAAGTCCACCGATCCGGACAAGGTCGCTGCCTACATCCACGGCAACAGCTTCAAGACCCCCATCGGCAACGTCGAATACGACAAGAAGGGCGACCTGAAGGCCTTCAAGTTCGTCGTCTTCACCTGGCACAAGGACGCCACCAAGACCGAAGCCAAGTGATTCGCCCCGAATCGCTGGCGTGACTGTCTGACCTGACGTCAAACCGCGAAATGCCCCATTGCAGTCGGAATGGGGCATTTCCACTTTATGGGTTCCCTCATGAATGAATTGCTCCCTCAACTGACCCAGCAGCTCGTCAACGGGCTCTCGCTGGGCGCGATCTATGCCTTGATCGCCATCGGCTACACCATGGTCTACGGCATCATCGGCATGATCAACTTCGCCCACGGCGAGATCTACATGATCGCCTCCTACGTCGGCCTGGTGACCTTGACGGCCATCGGCGTGCAGTCCGGCTATCCCTTGCCGCTGCTGCTGGGTGGCGCGCTGATCGTCTCGGTGCTGGTGACCGGCCTCTACGGCTGGACCGTCGAACGCGTGGCCTATCGTCCGCTGCGTGGCGGCCCGCGCCTGGTGCCGCTGATCTCGGCCATCGGCATGTCCATCTTCCTGCAGAACTACGTGCAGATCGGCCAGGGCGCACGCGACATGTCGGTGCCGGTGCTGATCTCGGGCGCGCTGGAGTTCCAGATGGGCAGCGACTTCACGGTCACCGTGCCGTATTCGCGCATGGTCATCGTGGGCGTGACGCTGGTGCTGATGGTGGCCCTGACGCTGTTCATCGCGCGCTCGCGCATGGGCCGCGCCTGCCGCGCCTGCGCTGAAGACATGGGCATGGCCAACTTGCTCGGCATCGATACCAACAAGGTGATTTCATTCACCTTCGTCCTGGGCGCGATGCTGGCGGCCGTCGGCGGCGTGTTGATTGCCCTGACCATCGGCAAGCTCAATCCCTACATCGGCTTCATCGCCGGCATCAAGGCCTTCACGGCGGCGGTGCTGGGCGGCATCGGCAGCATTCCCGGCGCCATGCTGGGCGGCGTGCTGCTGGGCCTGGCCGAGACCTTCGCGGCCGGCTACCTGCCTTCCGAATACAAGGACGTGGTGTCCTTCGGGCTGCTGGTGCTGATCCTGCTGTTCCGTCCCACGGGCCTGTTGGGCAAGCCCGACATCGAAAAGGTCTGAGCCCGCACGGCTCGACGGACAACGACATATTCAAGGAGGCGTGATGCCTGAGACTTTCAAGAATGCCGTGGCGGCGGCGCTGGTGACCGCCGTACTGACCATCCCGCTGCTGGGCATGCAGCTGCAGCTGGAGGGCTACCGCGTGGTCCTCAACACCCACTGGACCCCGGTGCTGGTGGCGGTGCTGGCCGTATTCCTGTTCCAGCTGGCCAAGCCGGCGCTCTTGCGCAGCCGCGCCGGCATCAAGCTGCCGGCGCTGCCGCGCATGCAGCCGGGCCAGCAGCGCGCAGCCGTCCTGATCCTGCTGATGGCCGCCCTGGTGTGGCCCTTCTTCGGCTCGCGCGGCTATGTGGACGTGATGACCCTGGCGCTGATCTACGTGGTGCTGGGCCTGGGCCTGAACATCGTGGTCGGTTTCGCCGGCCTGCTGGACCTGGGTTACGTCGGCTTCTATGCCGTGGGTGCCTACACCTATGCACTGTGCAACCAGTACTTCGGCCTCTCGTTCTGGGAATGCGTGCCGCTGTCGGCTGCCGCGGCTGCGCTGTTCGGCTTCCTGCTGGGCTTCCCGGTGCTGCGCCTGCGCGGTGACTACCTGGCCATCGTCACCCTGGGCTTTGGCGAAATCATTCGCCTCTTGCTCAACAACATGACCAGCCTGACCGGTGGCCCGGATGGCATCTCCGGCATCCCCAAGCCGACCGTATTCGGCGTGGTGATGGCGCGCAATCCGCTGACCGAAGACGGCACCACCTTCCACCAGATGTTCGGCCTGACTTACCAGGGTGGCCACATGGTGATCTTCCTGTACTTCCTGGCCTTGCTGATGGTGCTCTTTACCTGGTTCGTCACCAGCCGCCTGCTGCGCATGCCCATGGGCCGCGCGTGGGAAGCTCTGCGTGAAGATGAGATCGCCTGCCGCTCGCTGGGCATCAACCCGACCCGCGTGAAGCTGTCGGCCTTCACGCTCGGTGCCGCCTTCGCCGGCCTGGCCGGTTCCTTCTTCGCCGCCCGCCAGGGCCTGGTGACGCCGGAATCCTTCACCTTCATCGAGTCCGCCCTGATCCTGGCCATCGTCGTGCTGGGCGGCATGGGCTCGCAGCTGGGCGTGATCCTGGCGGCGATCCTGCTGACCGTATTGCCGGAAGTGGCGCGCAGCTTTGCCGAGTACCGCATGCTGATCTTCGGCCTGGTGATGGTGCTGATGATGATGTGGCGTCCGCAAGGACTGCTTCCCGCCACCCGTCCGCATGTGGAGCTGCCGCAATGAACCCGACCGTGAAAACCATGTTGGAAGTATCGAACCTGTCGATGCGCTTCGGCGGCCTGCTGGCCGTGGATGGCGTCTCGCTGGCCGTGCAGGAGCGCGAAGTCTTCGCCATCATCGGCCCCAACGGCGCCGGCAAGACAACCGTCTTCAACTGCATCAGCGGCTTCTACCAGCCGACTTCGGGCGAGATTGCGCTTGATGGCGTCTCCATTGCCCGCCAGCCCAGCCACCAGGTGGCGCAGCAGGGCCTGGTGCGCACCTTCCAGAACATCCGCCTCTTCAAATCCATGACCGTGGTGGAAAACCTGCTGGTGGCGCAACACCAGCAGGTCAACACCAACCTGCTGTCGGGGCTGCTGAAGACCCCGTCCTACCGCAAGTCCGAGCAGGAAGCATTGCAGCGTGCGGCCTACTGGCTGGACCAGCTGGGCCTGACGGCGCTGGCCAACCGCGAGGCGGGCACGCTCTCGTATGGCCTGCAGCGCCGCGTGGAAATCGCCCGCTGCATGATCACCAAGCCGCGCCTGCTGCTGCTGGATGAACCGGCGGCCGGCCTGAACCCGCAGGAGAAGCAGGAGCTGTCGCAGCTGATCGACCGCCTGCGCCGCGAACACGGCGTAGCCGTGCTGCTGATCGAACACGACATGAGCCTCATCATGGGCATCTCCGACCGCATCCTGGTCATGGAGCACGGCAAGCCCATCGTCACCGGCACGCCCGAACAGGTGCGCAGCGACGAGCGTGTGATCAAGGCCTACCTGGGAGAAGAATGATGCTGCAGTTTGACAAGGTGCATACCCACTATGGCGCCATCGAGGCCCTGCACGGCGTATCGCTGAAGGTGGAAAAGGGCGAGATCGTCACCTTGATCGGTGCCAACGGTGCCGGCAAGACCACGCTCCTGATGACGCTGTGCGGCCGTCCGCGCGCCTCCAGCGGCCGCGTACTCTTCGAAGGGCAGGACATCACGCAACTGCCGACCCACGAGATCATGCGTCGCGGCCTGGCGATCTCGCCTGAAGGCCGGCGCGTCTTCCCGAGCCTGACCGTGCTGGAAAACCTCAAGATGGGCGCCTTCTTCGCCAGCAACGAGGAAATCGAGCAGGGCATCGCGTATGTCTTCGGACTCTTCCCGCGCCTGAAGGAACGCGCGGCGCAGCGTGCCGGGACCATGTCGGGCGGCGAGCAGCAGATGCTGGCCATCGGCCGCGCCCTCATGAGCAAGCCGCGCCTGCTGCTGCTCGATGAACCCACCCTGGGCCTGGCCCCGCTGGTGATTGCGCAGATCTTCGAGATCATCCGCACCATCCGCGACAGCGGCGTGACCGTGTTCCTGGTCGAGCAGAACGCCAACAAGGCGCTGGGCGTGGCCGACCGTGGCTATGTGCTGGAAAACGGCCATGTGGTCATGTCCGATACCGGCGCCAACCTGCTGGCCAACAGCGACGTGCGCAAGGCTTACCTCGGTCACGGCTGAGCACGGCAGCTCACCTGCGCAGCGCGGCCCGGTCATGCAAATGGCCGGGCCGTTGCGCTTTCGGGGCCGCAACACGGCGCGGAAGCGGGGCTTTGCTGCAGAGCAGCAAGAAAATGCGTAGAATGTCGGCCCATCCTGGCCCCGGCGCGACGGCGCAGCATGCTGAGCATGCGTGCGGGCCTTTTTTCCTGGACGATGAAATGACACACCCCACACGCCGCCGGGTCCTGAAAGTGGCGGGCCTGATGGCAGGTGCCGGCGCTGCCGGCCTGTTCTGGTCCCTGCCGCACCGGGTCACGGCGCAAAACAATCCGGCGACCGTGCCGGTAGACGATTTCCTTCAGGTTTCCCGGCAACTGACTGAACGCCAGGATTTGAGTTCCAAGCTGGGCGCGGCTCTGCTGCTGGCCTTGTCCAAGACCGAAAAAGACCTGGCCACGCGCCTGCAATCGCTCAAGGGCCTGCTGCAAGCCCAGCCGGCGCTGCTGCAGGGCGAGCGACTGGCGTTCCCGGCCGAGCAGGGCGACAGCGAAAAGCTGGCCCGCGTCATCCTGGGCGCCTGGTACGACGGCGTGGTTGGCAAGGGCAAGAATGCCCAATACGTCACCTACATCAATACGCTCTCCAACGCACTGGTGAGCGGCAAGCTGGTGCCGCCCAGTTTTTCCTATGGTCCCTGCGGCAGCTGGTCGCGCCAGCCCTGATTTGCGAGAGTGACATCCATGAGCAATCCCAATTCCGCCGATGTGGTGGTGATCGGCGCCGGCGTGACCGGCGCTTTGCTGGCCACGCGTCTGGCCAAGACCGGCAAGTCGGTGCTGCTGCTGGAATCCGGTCCGCGCATGGGCCGCGATCAGCTGGTCGAGCGCTTCCGCAGTTCGGCCTTCAAGTCCGACTTCATGGCGCCGTATCCGTATTCGCCGCTGGCACCGCATCCGCGCTATACGCCGGAGCCCAACGGCTACCTGCAGCAGAAGGGGCCGCATGCCTTCAATGCGCAGTACATCCGCATGTTCGGCGGCACCAGCTGGCACTGGGCGGCGCAGTTGTGGCGCTACGTGCCCAACGACTTCCGCCAGCACAGCCTCTATGGCGTGGGCCGCGACTGGCCCATCAGCTATGACGACCTGGAAGACTACTACTACCAGGCCGAGGTCATCGCCGGTGTCGGCGGCTCGCCACTGAGCGGCTCGCCGCGCAAGCATCCTTTCCCGATGGAGCGGGTGCCGGCGTCGTGGCTGCAGCAACGCGTGACGGCGCGCCTGGCACCGGAATTCACCGTGCTCGACGACAGCACCGGCCGCAACAGCCGCAACTACGACGGCCGTCCGGCCTGCTGCGGCAACAACAACTGCATGCCGCTGTGTCCCATCGATGCGCAGTATCACGGCGGACTGGCCGCGCAGCAGGCCGAAGACAGCGGCGTGAAGGTCATCACCGAGGCCGTGGTCTATCGCCTGGAACATGACGACAAAGGCCGCATTGCGGCCGTCCATTATTACGACTGGAACAAGGCCAGCCACCGCATCACCGCGCAGACCTTCGTGCTGGCGGCCAATGCCATCGAGACACCCAAGCTGCTGTTGATGTCGGTGAGCGACAAGTTCCCGCAGGGTATCGCCAACGCCCGCGACAACGTCGGCCGCAACCTGTGCGACCACCCGGCCATCGGCGTGACCTTCGATGTCGATGAAGAAATCTGGCCTGGCCGTGGTCCGGTCAGCCCTTGCTCCATCGGCCAGTTCCGCGATGGCGAATTCCGGGCTGAACATGCGCCGTTCCGCATCGATATTTCCAATGCCTCGCAGGTGGCCTCGGTGACCAAGGAAGTGCTCGCCGAGGGTTACTTCGGCAAGCGCCTGGAAGAGCAGATCCTGTTCCGCGCCGCCCGCCGCCTGAGCATCAAGAACGCACTGGAACAGCTGCCCGACCGCAACAACCGCGTGACCCTGGGCGACAAGAAGGATGAACTCGGCCTGCCCGTCCCGGCCCTGTACTGGAACGTGGATGACTACGTCGTCAAAGGGACCGAGAAGACCCGCGCCGCCTACGACGCCATTGCCGCCAAGCTGGGGGCGACCAACATCAAGCACAGCAAGAGCGGGGCGTTCTCCAATCGCCAGCACATCACCGGCACGCTCTCCATGGGCCTGGACCCGGCCACCAGCGTCACCGACGCCTGGGGCCGCGCACATGACCACGAGAACCTGTTCATGGTCGGCACCGGCGTCATGCCCACGGTCGGTACCTGCAATGTCACGCTGACGGCGATGGCACTGGCGCTGCGTACGGCCGACAAGATCATCGAGGAGAGCCGTCATGCGTAAGCCTTTCAAGCGCCTGCTGGCGATGTTGTGCCTGCTGTGCATCGGGCCCGTGGCCCATGCGGCCGATGACGCGCAGTTGATCAAGCGTGGCGAGTACCTGGCCATTGCCGGCGACTGCGCCGCCTGCCACAGCGAGAAGGGCCGCGCGCCGTTCAGCGGCGGCCATGCCATCGGCAGTCCGCTTGGCACCATCTACAGCACCAACATCACGCCGTCCAAGAC
The DNA here is from genome assembly GCF_002213425.1 of Herbaspirillum aquaticum. Classification (GTDB taxonomy): domain Bacteria; phylum Pseudomonadota; class Gammaproteobacteria; order Burkholderiales; family Burkholderiaceae_D; genus Herbaspirillum; species Herbaspirillum aquaticum. The sequence continues at coordinate 84,195 of NZ_NJGV01000004.1, forward strand.
CCACGGCATCGGCCAGTACACGCAGGAGCAATTTGCCGCAGCGCTGCGTCGCGGCGTACGCGCCGATGGCAGCAACCTGTATCCGGCCATGCCCTATACCGCCTATGCGCGGCTGACCGATGAGGACGTTGCGGCGCTGTACGCCTACTTCATGCAGGGCGTACAACCGGTGGACCAGGCCGCACCGGCCACGGCACTGCCGTTCCCCTTCAACATCCGCATGTCGATGAAGGCGTGGAACTGGCTGTTCCTGGATCGCAAGCCGTTTGAACCCGACCCGTCGCAATCGGCGCAGTGGAATCGTGGCGCCTACCTGGTGCAGGGCCTGGCCCATTGCAGCACCTGCCACACACCGCGCAACGTGCTCATGGCCGAGCAGCTGGATCGCCGTCTGCAAGGCGCCTCGCTGGGAACCTGGTACGCGCCCGACATCAGCGCCACCGCCCTGCAGGGCAAGCCGGCCTGGACCCGTGCCATGCTGGCCGATTACCTGGCGACCGGCCACGCCGCCAATGGTGCCACCGCAGGCGGGCCGATGCTGGAAGCCATCGAGAAGAGCTTCTCGCGCATGACCCGTGACGATCTGGAAGCGATGGCCACCTATCTCCTGCCGGCCGGCCCGGCCGAGGCGGCAGCGCCGGCGGCAGCGAGCGCAGCACCGGCGGCGCTGACCCCGGTGCAGGGCGACGATACGCCGCAGGCGCTGGCGGCCATGAGCGCGGGTGCCCGTGTTTATATGAACAACTGCGCTTCCTGCCACAACACGGGCGGGCAGGGCCTCAACGGCCTGCCGTCCCTGCAGCAGCATCCGCTGCTGCGCCAGCCCAATGCCGACAATGTCGCCATGGCCATCCTCGAAGGAGTGCTGCCGGAACACGGACAGGGCATGATCGGGTTTGCCCATACCTTGAACGATGCAGAGATTGCGGCCGTGACCAATTACCTCATGCAGGACCTGGGCGGCAGCAAGGTCAGCATCAGCGCGGAGCGCGTCAAGACGCTGCGGGCAGGGGGCGAAGCCTCGCCGCTGTTGTGGCTGGCGCGTGGCGGGATGGTGCTGCTGGTACTGGCCCTGCTGGTGCTCGCCGTGTGGTGGCGCCGCCGCTCGGCGCGCACGGTCGGCTGAGCGGATACCCGCGCAGCCCGGCACCCGGACATGTCATACCAGATGCCGCCCAGCCACAGCGGGCGGCTCTTTTTTTGTGCCAGTTGAACGGTTTTGTCTGCCATTGTCTGCTGCGAGTGACATCCGGGATTGTTTCGGGCTATCCTCGACACTCGATGAGGAAAAGCATGAAAAAGATTTCGCAGCACCTGAAGCAACTGGGCATGGGCGGCCTGCTGCTGGCCTGTGCCTGGATTGTTCCGGCTGCGGCTCACGCCGACCGTCTGGAGGAGATCCAGGCGCGCGGCTCGCTGATCTGCGCCACGCTGGCCAGCAACGAGCCGCTGGGCTTCCCCGATCCGCAGACCGGCCAGATCGTCGGTTTTGATGTGGACATGTGCAGCGCCATTGCAGCCAAGCTGGGTGTGAAGATGCGCCAGCGCAGTTTGACCGTGGAAGCGCGCTTGCCGGCGCTGATGCAGGGCGAGGTCGATATCGTCTCGGCGGCGCTGGGCTATACCCGTGAGCGGGCGCGCCAGATCGATTTCACCGCCTCGCACTATCAGAATCCCATCAAGCTGATCGTGCAGAGTGATTCCGGACTGAATCTGGTCTCCGACCTGGAAGGCAAGCGCATCAGCGCCAATCGCGGATCCACCCCGGAGCAGGCTGCGCGGCGCGTGCTGCGCCGGGCCACCTTGCTGACCTTCCCTGATACGCCGCAATCCTTCCTGGCATTGGCCCAGAAGCAGGCCGATGCGCTGGCCATTTCGATGCCCTCGGGGATCCGCTTCGTCAATGAATCGGGTGGACGCTACCGCTTCGTCGAAGGCGCACTGGCCTGGGAGCCGACCGCGCTGGGTGTCAAGAAGGGCGAGCCCCGCCTGCTGGACGCCGTCAACAAGGCACTGGTCGCGCTGGAAAAGGACGGCCAGATCGATGCCCTGTGGATCAAGTGGTTCGGTCCCAAGACCAAGTTCAACATTCCGCGCGACAAGAAGCTGACCCCCATCTCGGCCTTCCGCCAGGCGGGCTGACGGTACCATCGACCTGGGCGCTGCGGCGCCCGTTCCTTTTTTCATACTTCGCTTTCCCGGCACGCCGAGCAGCATCATGTCCGTCACTACCGTCCCGCCTTCCTCTTCCCACGACCACGACCACGACGGCCTGCCACCGCGCCAGCGCCTGCTGGCCATTGCGACCGTGGTGCTCGGCCTGAGCATGGCGGTCCTCGATGGCTCCATCGCCAACCTGGCGCTGCCGGCCATGGCCGCCGATCTCAAGGCCAGCAATGCCGATGCCATCTGGGTCATCAACAGTTACCAGATCGCCATGGCCGTGTGCCTGCTGCCGCTGGCGTCGCTGGGGGAAGTGATCGGCTACCGGCGCGTCTACCTGGGCGGCCTGTTCCTCTTCACGCTGGCCTCGCTGGCGTGCGCGGCCAGCGGCGACATGCTGCAACTGAGCCTGGCGCGGGTGCTGCAGGGGCTGGGTGCGGCTGGCATCCTGTCGGTCAATACGGCGCTCATCCGCTTCATCTATCCGGCCCGGCAGCTGGGCCGGGCCATCGGCTACAACGCCCTGGTGGCCGGCACCGGCAATGCGCTGGGGCCTAGCGTGGCGGGCCTGATCCTGCACCTGGCGTCCTGGCACTGGCTGTTCCTGATCAATATTCCCCTCGGGCTGGCGGCGCTGGCCGTGGGCAGCCGCGCCTTGCCGGCCAGCCCGCTCTCGCCGCGCCGCTTCGACACCCAGAGCGCCGTGCTGTGCATGGGCTTCATCGGCCTGCTGCTCTATACCATCGACGCCGTGGGCCACCTGCAGGGTGGCTGGGTGGTGGCGGGCTGCGCGCTGCTCACTGCCATCAGCCTGGTCCTGCTGCTCAAGCTCCAGTCCGCCAGCGCCCCCATGTTGCCGCTGGACTTGCTGCGCATACCGCTGTTTGCGCTCTCCATCGGCACCTCGTTCTGCTCCTTCGCGGCGCAGATGGCGGTCTTCGTGATGCTGCCCTTCATGCTGCAGGACTACCTGGGCATGAGTGCGGCGCGCGCCGGCATGCTGCTCACGGCCTGGCCGGTGGCCGTGGCGCTGACCGGCGTGGTGGCCGGCAAGCTCTCGGACCGCATCCCGGCAGGGTTGCTGGGCGGGATCGGGCTGGCGGTGATGTGCGTGGGATTGCTGGCCTTGCTGACGGTGGACCGCAGCACGCCCGATGGCGTCACGCTGGCCATGTTTGCAGTCTGTGGTTTGGGCTTCGGGCTGTTCCAGTCGCCCAACAACCGCACCATGATCAGTGCGGCGCCGCGTGAGCGCACCGGCGGCGCCAGCGGCATGCTGGGAACGGCGCGCCTGACCGGGCAGACGGTCGGGGCGTCGGTGGTGGCCATGCTCATGGGGGTGTCAGCGGCGCCGTACGCGCCGGTGCTGTGCTTTGCCGCTGCCCTGGCGGGCGCGGCTTGCCTGGTGAGCCTGTCGCGGTTGCGTTATTGAGGTGCGGTGGCGTTACAGCGCCGGCGCCAGCGTCTCGCCGCGGGCGTGGTGGTGGGCGGCGTGGGCGGCTACCGAGAGCGCCATGCTGAGATAGTTTTCATTGCGGCGGCGCAGCTGCGCCTGCTGCTGTTCCAGCGCAAACAGTTGCTGGTAGAGCGTGCGGATCTGCTGCTGCAGCAACTGGCGCTGCTGCTTGCCGTCCCGGTTGGCCGGGAAGCGTGCCAGCGACTGCGCCTGCTGTTGCAGGATCAGGATGCGGTGGCTCAGTTGCGCCACCAGCTCGGTGGGGTCATGGTCCAGCGTGTCTGCCACTGCGATTTCTGCGCGGACAGGTTTTTCTTGTTCATACGCGACGTTCATGCGAACTCCTGCCCAACGGGGCGCAAGGGGACTGCGATAAAGCCTTCGCTTTGATTTACGGCAGCCCCGCGCGCATCTTGAGCCACGGAAAGTAAAAAACTTAAAGGCGCAGCCCCGTACAGGGTGCTGCGCCTTTTTACGTACGGGCCGCACGATGGCGGGCCCGCAGCGGGTGGTCCCAGGCAGTCAGTCGGTCAGATCACGCCACGGCGCATCTGGTCCAGCTCGATGGATTCGAAGAGGGCCTTGAAATTGCCCTCGCCAAAGCCGTCATTGCCCTTGCGCTGGATGATTTCATAGAACACCGGCCCGATCAGGTTCTGCGTGAAGATCTGCAGCAGCAGGCCCTGGCCGGCCGTGGGCGCGCCGTCGATGAGGATCTTCAGTTCACGCAAGGCAGCCAGGTCCTCGCCATGGCCGGGGATGCGGCGTTCGACCAGGTCATAGTAGGTGGCGATGGTGTCCTGCAGCGGTACCCCGCGTGCATAAAGGGCGCGCACGGTCTGGTAGATGTCGTCGGTGCCCAGGGCGATGTGCTGGATGCCCTCGCCGTTGTACTGCTTGATGAATTCCTCGATCTGCGACTTGTCGTCGGCACTCTCGTTGATGGGGATGCGGATCTTGCCGCAGGGGCTGGTCATGGCGCGCGAACGCAGGCCGGTGACCTTGCCTTCGATGTCGAAGTACTTGATCTCGCGGAAGTTGAACAGGCGCGTGTAGAACGACGACCAGGTGTCCATGGCGCCCCGCATGACGTTGTGGGTCAGGTGGTCGATGTAGGTCAGGCCCACGCCCTTGGGATTGCGCTCCACGCCCGGGAAGAACTGGAAGTCGACGTCATAGATGGAGCCATTGTCGCCATAGCGGTCCACCAGGTAGAGGAGCGAGCCGCCGATGCCGCGAATGGCGGGAATGTTCAGTTCCATCGGCCCGAGCTTGGCTTCCACGCCTTCGGCACCCAGTTCGAGTGCACGCTTGTACACGTGGGCCGCATCCTTGACGCGGAAGGCCATGGCGTTCACCGAGGCGCCATGCACCTGGGCGAAGGCGGCGGCATTGCTGTCGGGTTCGCCGTTGAGGATGAAGTTGATCTGGCCCTGGCGATACAGGGTGACGTTCTTGGAACGGTGGCGCGCCACCGCCGTGAAGCCCATCAGCTCCAGCACGGCGGCAATGCCGGCCGGGTCGGCGGCGGTGTACTCGACGAACTCGAAGCCGTCGGTGCCCATGGGGTTGTCGAACAGGTCGCCGCTGGTGTTGTGGGTGTTGCCGGGGTTGCTGGTAGCGGCTGCGGTGGCGAACTGGCTGTCTGCGTGGCCCATCTGGTGTCTCCTCGTGTGGGGAGGGCCGGCAAGTGCGGCCCATGCGAGGAGTTTATTGCGTCAAGACTGCAATTTGTGATTGTTTTTTGCGCGATATCTTGGATAATATGCACAAATAATTCTTAAATATGAACTTTGGAGAGACAAATGAGCATCATCAACGTGGATCGCTACGACCTGGCCTTGCTGACCGAGCTGCAGCGAGACGGCCATATTACCAATAGCGCCCTCGGCCTGAAAGTCCACCTGTCCACTTCGCAGATCAGCCGTCGCGTGCAGCGGCTGGAAGAAGCCCACGTCATCGAGCGCTACACCGCTGTCCTCGACCCGGCCGTGGTCGGCCTGGGCGTGACCGCCTTCACCACCGTCACCCTGGACCGCCAGGGCGAAACCCGTGGCGAACTCTTCGAGAAGGCCGTGGAAACCATGCCGGAGGTGACCGAGTGTTTCTCCGTCACGGGCGAGGGCGATTATATCCTGCGCATTGTGGCCCCCGACCTGGCGGCCTTCTCCGAATTCATGATGACGCGCCTGCTGCGCCTGCCGGGCGTGACCAACGTCAAATCCAACATCACCCTCAAAAAGGTCAAGCAATCCCATGAACTGCCGCTGGAACACGTGATGCAGCCGGTAAAATCGCGCCAGCGCATCCGCTTCTCGCAGTGACGTGCAAAAAACGATGATGCGAAGAATCAATGATTGGGCCCTCCAATCATTGAATCCTCGAATGATGGTTTTTTTACCTGCAGCGCAATTCAAAAGCAATCGCCGGAGTGCGGCCCGCTTGGCGCAGGCCTAGAATCAGTGGCATCCGATCCTTGGAGTGCCCCATGCTGACCATGACTTCTCCCGCCGCATCACCTGTCACCGTCGACGAGCAGGCCGGCCTCGATCCCGAGGTCTGCTGGCAAGCCGTGCAGCGGCGCGATGCGTCCTTCGATGGGCGCTTCTGGTATTCGGTGCGCACCACCGGCGTGTACTGCAAGCCGTCCTGCGGCGCGCGCACGCCCTTGCGCAAGAACGTCGGCCTGCACGCCAGCCGCGACGCTGCCGAGGCCGCCGGCTTTCGTCCCTGCCAGCGCTGCAAGCCGGACCAGCCGCCCCTTCAGGAACGCCAGGCGCAAGCCATCGCGCAGGCCTCCCGGTTGATCGAGCAGGCCGACGAGCCACCCGATACGGCCACCCTGGCCCAGGCGGTGGGCTTGAGCCGCCATCACTTCCATCGTCTCTTCAAACAGCATGCCGGGATCACGCCCAAGGCCTATGCCGATGCACACCGCGCCGCGCGCCTGCGCGCGCAGCTGGGCAGCGCCGCCAGCGTGACCGATACGCTCTATGAAGTGGGCTTTCACTCCAGTGGCGGCTTCTATGCGCAGAGCAAGGCGCAGCTGGGCATGCAGCCAAGCACTTACCGGCGCGGCGGCCAGGGTGAACAGATCCGCTTCGCCGTGGCGCAATGCTGGCTGGGTGCCTTGCTGGTGGCGGCCACCGGGCAGGGCATCTGCGCCGTCACCTTGGGCAGCGAGCCGGAGGCGCTGGTGCAGCAACTGCAGGACCGCTTCCCCCAAGCCGATCTCGCGCCGGGCGACGCCAGCTTCGAGCACACGCTGGCCCAGGTGCTGGCCGCGCTGGACGATCCACGCCAGGGCGCTGCCTTGCCGCTGGACGTGCGCGGCACGGCCTTCCAGCAGCGTGTCTGGCAAGCCCTGCGGGCGGTGCCGCCCGGTGTCACGCTCACCTATGCGGAACTGGCCGCGCGCATCGGGCAGCCGCAGGCGGTGCGCGCCGTGGCCAATGCCTGTGCGCGCAACGAGATCGCCGTGCTCATTCCCTGCCATCGCATCGTGCGGGTTGATGGTTCTCCTTCCGGCTATCGCTGGGGCATCGCGCGCAAGACCGCCTTGCTTGCACGCGAAGGGGCTTGCCCGCAGGAGACGGACGCCTGAATCATTTGCCCTGCGCAGCTACAATAGGTCTTCGATTACTGCTGGAGTTGCGCATGCATGTTCTTGGCAAGGCTGGTCTGGTCATTGCAGGGGCCGTACTGATCCTGGGGGGCGTCGTCGCCTGTTCGCCGCTGTCGGCCATCAATGCCGTCACTCCTGCATCGGCCTACGTCAAGACCGAAGGAGTGGCCTACGCCAACACCGATAACCCGCGTCAAAAGCTGGACATCTATCGCCCCGCCAGCGCGCCGGCAGCCGGCACCGGCCCGGGCTTGCCGGTGGTGGTCTTTTTCTATGGTGGGAGCTGGAACGAGGGCAGCCGCAAGGATTACGCCTTTGTCGGCGAGGCCTTGAGTTCGCGCGGTTTCATCGCGGTGCTGCCCGACTATCGCGTCTATCCCGAAGTGCGTTATCCCGATTTCGTGAAGGACAGCGCCCAGGCCGTCGCCTGGACCCTGCGCTCGCTGCGTGAGCTGGGCGGCGATCCGCAGCGCGTCTTTGTCATGGGACATAGTGCCGGTGCCTACAACGCCTCCATGGTGGCACTGGACCCACGCTGGCTGCGCGAGGCCGGCGCCTCGCCGGATGCGCTGCGCGGCTGGATCGGACTGGCCGGACCCTATGACTTCCTGCCCATCGAAAACGAGGATGTGAAACCGGTCTTCTTCGCGCCCGATTCCCCGCCCGATTCGCAACCGGTACGCCACGTGCAAGCCGGTGCACCGCCAGCATTGCTGATCGCTTCGCACAAGGACAAGCTGGTCTCGGCCGAACGCAACACCGCCGGCCTGGCCAAGCTGCTGCGCGCACAGCAGGTGCCGGTGGTGGAGCGCTACTTCGACAACACCTCGCATGCCTCGCTGGTGGGCAGCCTGTCGCGGCCGCTGCGTTTCATCGCGCCGACTCTCGAAGAAGTGAGCCAATTCATTGAAAATCCGCCACCCCGTCCGGAGCCATCCAAGTGACGGGGGACCTCTTCGCGGGGCTGGCGCGTGATCCTTCGGTAGAGACCATCACCGAAGGGGCGCTGTGCTTGCGCGCCTTTGTCGACGAAGAGGAAGCCGCACGTTTGATGGCCGCCATCGATGCCGTGCTGGCCGCCTCACCCCTGCGCCACATGCAGACGCCGGGCGGCTTTCGCATGTCGGTGGCGATGACCAACTGCGGCCAGTATGGCTGGGTGACGGATCGTCGCGGCTATCGTTACCAGTCGCTCGATCCGCTGGCCGAGCGCGACTGGCCTGCCATGCCGGCGGCCTTTGCGGGATTGGCCGCGCGCGCCTCGGCAGCCGCCGGTTTTGCAGGATTCCTTCCTGACGCTTGCCTCATCAATCGCTACGAACCCGGTGCGCGCATGTCCTTGCATCAAGACAAGAATGAACTGGACATGGACCAGCCCATCGTCTCCGTCTCGCTCGGTCTTCCCGCCACCTTCCTGTTCGGAGGCATGGCACGCACCGACAAGCCGCAGCGCATGCGCCTCGAAAGCGGTGACGTGGTGGTGTGGGGCGGCCCGGCGCGATTGGCCTTCCACGGCGTCGATATCTTGCGCGATGGCGAACATGCGCTGACCGGGCGCTGCCGCTACAACCTGACATTCCGCCGCGCCCGTTGAAGGGCGGCGCTCTACGCGCGGGCTGCCGGGCGTGCCACCGGCCCGCGCCGGGCAGGCGCTGCGGCCTTGCGTGCCGGCTTCTTGCGGGCGGGTTTGTGTTCTTTCTTCTCTTCGGTCTCCTGCAGGCGTTGCTGCAACAGGGCCAGCACGGCGGCTTCTTCCGGTGACAGGTCCTGCAATTCTTCCACCAGTTCGGTTTGCACCCGCTCTTCCAGCCGCTCTGCAAAACTTCCATCCAGATAGCTTTCGATCACGGCCGGATGCACGTAGCACTTGCGACAGATCGACGGTGTATTGCCCAGGCGCCGCGCCACGTTCTCGATGGCGCGCACCACGTTCTGCTTGGCCTGCGCCTGCGAGTCCACCCGTTCAAAGGCCTGCAGCGCCAGCGTGGCCAGCACCGTGCCTGCCCAGGTGCGGAAATCCTTGGCACTGAAATCCTCACCTGCCGCCTCGCGCAGGTAGGCATTGACGTCGCCCGAATCGATGCAGTGGCGCTGGCCGTCGTCATCCACGTACTGGAACAATTCCTGTCCCGGCAACTCGCGCATCTTGCGGATGATGCGCGCCACGTAGGGATCGTGCAGCTTGATGTCATGCTGCACGCCGCTCTTGCCGCGGAAACGGAACAGCACATCGCTGCCATCCACGCGCACGTGGCGATGGCGCAGCGTGGTCAGTCCGAAGGACTGGTTCTGTTTGGCGTATTCGTCATTGCCGACCCGCATGAAGGTGGTCTGCAGCAGATGCACCACGGCCGCCAGCACTTTCTGGCGATGCAGGCCGGGACGCTTCAGGTCCTTTTCCACCACGCGACGGATGCCGGGCAGGGCCCGCGCGAAACTGATCATGCGCAGGTACTTGGCATCATCGCGCACCAGGCGCCAGCGGGCGTGATAGCGATACTGCTTGCGCCCGCGCGCATCGCGTCCGGTGGCCTGGATGTGGCCGTTGGCATGGGGGCTGATCCACACGTCTTGCCATGCCGGCGGGATGGCCAGCGACTTCAGTCGTGCCAGCACCGCTTCATCGCGGATGAGCGCATCGTCCGCATCGTGATAGGCGAAACCCTTGCCGCGCCGGCTGCGGCGGATCCCCGGCATGCTGTCGTTGACGTAGCGCAGCTGGTTGGCGCGGGCGATGTCGATGGCTTCTTCAAGGTGGCGGGCGTCGGCAGGCGGGGTAGCCGGGGCCGATGAGCTGGGCGAGTCCGGGGTTGCGGCGATGCGGTCCATGATGGTCTCCTCGGACGCGGTGCGCCGGGAGATCCGGCACCGGTCCATGCGCGCCATTATTGAGCAATCGCCCTGGCCCGGCAGTCAGCCATCGGCCGTGGATGGTGTGGGATTTTTCCGGCAGGCGCCCGCGTTCAGAAGGACCATTGCAGATTGAAGCCGCCCGTGACGGCGGCCGTCTGGAAACCCTGCGGCTTGGCCAGGGGCGTGGCCACGAACATGTCGTAGTTCAGCTTGGCCACGCTGCCGCGCAAGCCCAGCGCAGCGCCGGTGAGCCGCTGGCCGGTGAGGAAGCGCGCGGTCGGGCCCGCTACCTCGCCGGTATCGACACCGGCGAACAATTCCTGGCCACTCTCGCCCAGGCCGAGTGCGAGTTCATTGCGCAGGAACCAGCCGCGTTCCGCCTGCAGGGTCAGCTCGCCGTCAAAGCCGCGCACCGTATAGCGGCCACCGATGGAGAACTGGTCTTGCGGCGGCAGGCTGCCCCGGTTCCACTGCGCGCGCAGCGTGGAGTTGTAGCGCCAGTGCGCACCAGCGAGCTGGAACGGCGCATTGACCGATGCATCCAGCAGCCACAGGCCGTAGCGCCTGCCCAGCTGTGGCAGGTCGAAGGGCGAGGCGGGCTCGGCGCCTTGCGTATCGAGCGAACGCCGCCACGACAGCGTGGCGTCGGCAATGGTGTCGCCCAGGTACTGGCGATGATTCACGCCCGCTTCCCAGGCACTGGTGCGGCGCTGCTGGGCCCCGATCTCCAGGTCATCGATGGCGTTGTAGGCCTTGCGCAGCAAGCCCTTGCCAAACACCGTGGTCTTGCTGGCCGCATCGCGATGGATGAGGCGCGACAGCTTCAGCTCGGTGGTTTCCGAGCGGCCGCTGTAGACGAAGTTCTCGAAAGCCCCGGCCACGGTCTGGTGATAGCGGTTGCCCGACATCGTCACTCCTGCCATCCAGTTGCCCCAAGGCAGGGAGTAATGCAGCGTATAGGCCTGGCTGCCATGGTCGCCATAGTGGTTCAGGCTGCGGCTCATGCTCACGTAGAAGAGGTCATTGAGGGTCCACCAATTGTCATAGGCCAATGTCAGCCCGGCCAGGTATTTGCCGGTGGCCTTGGCGCCGCCATCGTCCAGGCTCGCCGTGAGATGGAAGGGGAAGGCCTGCTGGTACTGGATCACCAGGTCGCTGTCACCCGCCTGGGCGCCCTCGTCTTCGGAGGGCGTGATCTTGATGTCGGCCTGCACGGTCGGCAGGCGCTTAAAATTTTCCAGACCCTGTTCGATATCGCGCAGGTTGAGGATCTCGCCCGGGCTGACGGGCAGGGCGTTGAAGGCAGTCCCGCGCGCATCGGCGTCGGGCGCAAAGCGGATGTGCCGCACGCGACCCGGCACCACACTGAGCACCAGCCGTCCCGTGGACAGGTCTTGCGGACGGGCCAGCACACGCGTGGTGGTGTAATCAAGCCCTGTTTGGTGCTTATCGTTCGACGGAAGGCGCGCGCGTAATTGCATCTTTCGATATTGAGACCTATCCAGGCGAGCGCTTTTCATTGGAAGAAATTGGGGTTGAGGCGGGGAAGCGCGCTTTGATTCAGGTGTTGGGGAAGTACCTACCTAAAGTTTTGATGGGTGCAGAAGAGGGAGTTCTGAAGAGAAGTGCTGCCGGTAATTTGGATTCGCCGAAAATTTCAACGGATTCATCAGCAGTAGGGAAATCAGGTGTGGACAGTGTGACAGGTGCTTCGGCAAATAGCTCAGTGCCCACTAGTAATCGGTTGACCCAGTTGCAGATAAATAAGGAAAATGGGGCTGCGTTTGAGAAATCGGTATTTCAAGATGTTCAAATGCAGATGCCAGATGCGGTCCAGCAAGTAACCGTAAAGACTAAATCAGGAGTAAATACCCGAATTGATATCATTGGAACTAGCCCGTCGGGACAAGTGGTGTGCCTTGAATGCAAGGGTTCAGCAAGTGCTCCGCTGACGCCTAATCAAACAGTTGGTTTCCCTGAGATAAAGAAGACCGGTGCGGTCGTTGTAGGAAATGGGAAACCAGGATTTCCAGGCGGGACCGTAATACCTCCAACAGATGTGCAGATTGTTAGGCCTGGGCAAAAACCAACTATTGGACCTTAAATGTCAGTGTTAGATAAAGATGTGATTGATTCTATCGGAACCAATTCAGAAACTGGTTCCGTTAATTTAATAATTTCAGATCATTTGGGTTGGGGGGAAGAAACCGAATCGCATTTACTAGCACTTCAAGAAAAAATAAATACGTATATTAGGTATATAGAGAGTTCAGAGATATATTCCTCTTTCCCCTCAGCTATAGGGAAAAATCTGGTGATTAATATTTACTGTAAGTTTCCCCCAATAGAGGAGTGTCGGAATTTTTTTTCTCATGTACAGGTAATCTTGGAAAGTATTGGTATTGGTTTTGCTGTCACAGACTTTTCTTCTAAAAATATTTGATAGAAGGTGAGATAAAAATAGTAGATAACAGAGATTTTGTAGTATGGATTAAATTATTGATGTTTCTATTCGGGTTATCTCTCGTTTATTGGTGGCTTGACTAGGCCAATCAGAGGCCGACCATGAGTGCTTTACCTCTCTTTTAGCAGTCAAATCCCTTCAATCTTGAATTTCAGGGTGTACCGCAGGCAACTGATTCAGCGCTAGGTGCAGCAGATCACCGGCCAACGGTATCTGGCCGGATACAGCAGCAATGAAGCGCAATACCAGGCCTTGATGAACGCGGGCCTGCAGGTGGCGCAATCGCAGCGCTATACGCTGGGCGTGGCGCTGACCGATGCGCAGATTGCGGAGCTGAAGACGGACATCGTCTGGCTGGTCAAGCAGACGGTCACGCTGGCCGATGGCAGCACGCAGGAAGTGCTGGTGCCGCAGGTGTACATGCACGCCTCCAATGTGCAGGTGACCGGACAGGGCACGCTGATCGCGGGCAATGATGTGGCCTTCCAGGCGGCGCAGGATATCGTCAACAGCGGTGGCACGATTGCGGGGCGGCAGAGTGTTTCGCTGGCGGGCAACAACGTGCAGAACCTGGGTGGGCGTGTCAGCGGCAGTGCGGTGACGGTGGCGGCCGCACAGGACATCAACAACATCGGCGGCACCATTGACGCGCGCAATACGCTGGTGGCCAGTGCCGGTCGAGACATCAACAGCGCTGCCACTACGGTAGCGACGGCCAATGCGGTCACCAGCGGGACCAACATCAACCAGAATGCGTCGATGTCGGTGTCCGAGACCAATGGCTCGCTCACTGCCGTGGCCGGGCGAGACATCAATCTCAAGGCCAGCAGCACCTCTGCGGACAATGTGACGTTGGTTGCGCAGCGGGATGTGAACCTGTCCACGGTGCATGAGACCTCTCAGGAAAAAATCACCTGGGACAGCAGCAATCGCGCCGAAGTCAAGGACAGCAGCAATAGCCTGACGAAGAACTGGGATGGCAATCAGCTGCGTGAGGATGTGGAGGCGCAGGCGAAGATTACGCAGGCGTTTGGGCAGCAGGCGGCAAAGATGGTGGGCACCTATGCAGACCAGAAAGAGAAGGAGCTAAGGCTAGCGGCCATTCAGGCTGCGCAGGATGGAGATCAGGCTCAATCTGATGCGTTGAGTGCTGAAGCGGAGAAGTGGAAAGAAGGTGGTGCTTATCGGGCAGGTGCACACTCGGCAATTGGCTTGCTTGCGGGAGGTGTGTCTGGTGCACTGAGCATTGATTTTGCAGTCGCAAAGCGAATGGCATTGACTCATCTTGAACAACTTTCCAAAGCATCGGACGGTGTTACCTACGCGCTATTGGAATCGCATATTCGGGAAGAGAGTGATGGCTGGTATTTTCCTTATCAATCTGAGAAATACCTCCTGACGGGGCATTTCGGAGACTCCCTGGTAGGGAACTGGCCAATATTTGTCAGCCGCACGGGTGACTTTGCAGGCCCTCGACGGCGAGGAATGTTTCCACAAACCTGAGGCCAGCGTTCGAAGAGAAAGCCGGATGACATCGAAGATCGATGCAGAGAAAATCCAATCAGCTATCGAGGATGTTCCAATGATTGAAATGAATATCGCCAGAGGGGACATCACCCTCATTCCGGCTGACGTCATCGTCAACGCTGCCAACAGCTCGTTGCTGGGAGGCGGCGGTGTCGACGGTGCCATCCACCGTAAAGGTGGGCCGGACATACTGGATGAATGCAAGAAAATCAGAGCCCGGCAAGGAGGATGCAGCGTGGGGGATGCTGTCGTCACGACCGCCGGAAAGCTGCCCGCGAAATACGTCATTCACGCCGTTGGGCCGACCTGGCAGGGCGGCGAAAAGGGCGAGCCTGAGCTTCTGCGGAAGACTTATCTCGCCTGCCTGCAGGTGGCCAGGTCGCTCAAGGTCGAGAGTATTTCATTTCCCAATATTTCGACCGGGACCTATCGCTTCCCCAAGCCACTTGCGGCCGCCATCTCCCGATTCAGTACCGCTGCTGGAAGACCGATATCTGGAGGCCGCCCGAACCGGATGTCTCCGGATTAACGCTGGCGCAATGAAATGAACATTCTTTCCCGGCAGCGCCCACCAGCGCTCCCCGACGCGTGAAATGCCGATATGAAGCTCTGCACCCCGATAGCAGCCCGACAAAGTCAGAAAATTCATATCCCCCTTCATCTCAAATCCTCACAAGTCCCGCAGTCCACCCACCCCGCGAGAACCAATCCCCCAAAACCCCACTCCTATCTCAGCGTCCGGCCATGTGGTCTGACCATTTGACATCCCTGACCCTGCTCTCTAGAATAAATCGTCATACAAGTTGACCTCTGAACGACGAGGCCATCGTTTCATATAAGAAGAATTAGCAGCAAAACGCGGACGCGCAGCAAGTCCGCTTTGATAGCCAACAACGGAGACAATATGAACGCATCTGTACGGCGCCGCGGCGTCGGGCTGCATCTCGCGGCCATCGCAGCCACTTCGGCCACCCTCATCCTCGGCACCGGCCATGCCAACGCGCAAGTCGCCACCGGCGATACCTCGCAAGCCAAGATCGCCCTGTCCAACAACTACGCAGCCAATGCCTGGCGCCAGTCCATGCTCAAGACCTGGGCCGCGACCGCCGACGATGCCGTCAAACGCAAGCTGGTGGCCGCCGCTCCCGCCTTCACCACCTCCGAGAACCAGCCCACCGAACAGGCCCAGCAGATCCAGAACCTGATCCTGCAAGGCTACAAGGCCATCGTGGTCGATGCCGCCTCTCCCACGGCCCTCAACGGCACCATCAAGAAAGCCTGCGCCGCCGGCGTGGTGGTGGTCTCCTATGACGGCGTGGTCACCGAGCCCTGCGCCTATCGCGTTACCTTCGATTTCCGCAAGATGGGCGAACGCCAGGTCGACTACCTCGCCGAGCGTCTCAACGGCAAAGGCAACATCCTTGAAATCCGCGGCCTGGCCGGGGTATCGGTCGATGGCGAAATCCACGCCGGCATCATGGATGGCCTCAAGAAGCATCCGGGCCTCAAGATCGTCGGCTCCGTCAACGGCGACTGGGCGCAGACGGTGGCCCAGAAGGCCGTGGCCGGCATCCTGCCGACCCTGCCCAAGATCGATGGCGTGGTCACCCAGGGCGGTGATGGCTTCGGCGTGGCGCAAGCCTTCAAGGCCGCCAACCGCGAACTGCCCATCATCATCCTCGGCAACCGCGAGGACGAACTGCAATGGTGGAAGACCCAGATCCCCAGCGGCTACAAGACCTATTCCGCTTCCAATCCGCCTGGTGCGGTGACGGTGGCCTTCTGGGTGGCACAGCAGGTGCTGGCCGGAAAGAAGATCCCCAAGGATGTCGATATCGTCGCGCCGCTGCTCTACCTGACCCCGGAACAACTGCCGGATGCCCTGGCCAAGACGCCGCAGGGCGGGGTGGCGGATATCGGCTTCTCCCAGGCCGATACCGTCAAACTGCTCGATACGCCGAAGTCCAAGTAAGTCCTGTCCCGTCCCCGCGCAGACCGCCTCGCTGAAGGCGGCGCGCGGGCCATGGGCGCATCCACTGCCTCAAGAACACAGGTGATCCAGCGTGAACGCCAGCCATCCCCCCTCGGCCGCCTTGTGCAGCCTGTCGCATATCCGCAAGTCCTTTGGTCCCGTCAAGGCGCTGCAAGATGTGAGCGTGGACATCCAGCCCGGTGAATGCTGGGGCCTGGTCGGCCACAACGGCGCCGGCAAGTCCACCCTCATGAACGTGCTGGCCGGCGTGCTGCCCGGTGACGAAGGCCAGATCATCATCGACGGTCAGGCCCGGGACAATTACACCACGCAGGCCGCCTACCGGCTGGGCGTGCGTTGCGTCTTCCAGGAATTGTCCCTGTGCCAGAACCTCAACGTGGCCGAAAACCTCTGCGTGTTCCATCCGCAGCTCAAAGGCTGGGGCTGGCGGCGTCGCGCGCGCCGGCTGGTGACGGAGAAGCTCGATGAGATCTTCCCCGGCCATGGCATCCATCCCGATCGCATCGTCGGTGAACTCAGCATCACCCAGCGCCAGATGGTGGAAATCGCCTGCGCCTTCACGGTGGTCGATGCGCCGGTGCGCCTGCTCATCCTCGATGAACCCACCTCCAGTCTCGATGCGCAAACGGCGGCGCGGCTCACGGCCTACATCCGGCGGCGTCTTGAAGACGGCATGAGCCTGGTGTTCATCTCGCACATGCTGGGCGAGATCTTTGACTGCTGCAATCGCATCGCCGTCATGCGCGATGGACAGCTGGTCTTGCAGGACCACACCGCCCATCTCACGCGTGATGCGCTGGTCCACGCCATGGGCCACGCCGACCAGAAGCAGATCGAGCGTCAGGCCGAACAGCAGGCCCAGCAGGAATCCGAGTCCGCCGACGCACAAAGCCAGCAACTGCTCGAAGTGACGCTGCCGGCCTCCTCGCCGGTGCGCGCGCTGGGCGTGCGCCGTGGCCAGGTGGTCGGATTGTCCGGGCTGGCAGGGCAGGGGCAGACCGAGATGCTGATCCGGCTCTTCGAGCAATATCGGGGCAAGATGCGCGTGGCCTTCGTGGCCGGGGATCGCGCACGGGATGGCAACTTCCCGCTGTGGAGCATCCTGCACAACCTGAGCATCCGCGAGCTGCCGCATCTGGCGCGCGGCGGCGTGGTCGATCGTGCCGCCGAAGCCGAACTGGGCCGCCAGTGGCACGAACGCGTGGCCATCCGCACGCCGGACCTGTCCAACAATATCCTCTCGCTGTCCGGTGGCAACCAGCAGAAGGTGCTGTTTGCGCGGGCCTTGTCGTCGGATGCGGAACTGATCCTGATGGACGATCCCATGCGCGGCGTGGACTTCGGCACCAAGGTCGACATGTATCGCCTCATCCGCGCAGAAGCGGCGCGCGGCCGCAGCTTCGTCTGGTACACCACCGAGAACGACGAGCTGGAATACTGCGATGCGACCTACGTCTTCTACCAGCAGCAGGTGACCCTGAAACTGGCCCGCCATGAACTCTCGGAGGAACGCATCATCGCCGCTTCCTTCGGCAACGTGCGCGCCGATGGCGGCACCGTCACATCCCCTCTCGAAGGAGCCCGCGCATGACTACGCTTGCCCGCACCACCGTGCGCGCGCGCAGCGGCCTGCTGTCGCGCCACGAGATCCAGACCCTGCTGCTGCCCATGGCCACGCTGGCCGTAGTGCTGGCACCGATCTTCTGGATCAATCCCAATACGATGAGTTATTTCGGCCTGGGCCTGCTGTTGAATCTGGCCGTGCCGATGATCCTGGCGAGCATGGCGCAGCTGTGCATCATCGCCGTCAATGACCTGGATCTGTCCATCGGTGCCTTCATCAGCCTGGTCTCCTGCATCGCCGTGACCTGGTTGCCGGAACGTCCGCTGCTGGGCGTGGCGGCGCTGGTGGCCTGCGTGCTGCTGTATGCGGCCATCGGCGCGCTGGTGGAGTTGTTCGACCTGCCTTCCATCGTGGTGACGCTGGGCCTGTCCTTCGTCTGGGGCGGCTGGGCGCTGATCCTCCTGCCCATGCCGGGCGGCGCCACGCCGCAATGGATTCAGGATGTGATGAACCTGGCCATTCCGGTCGTGCCCACGCCCATCGTCTATGCAGTCGTCATCGCGCTGTGCGGACACTGGTTCCTGATGCGTTCCTCGCTGGGCGTGCGGCTGCGCGGTGCCGGCGGCAATCCCAAGGCCATCGTGCGCAGTGGCGGTTCGGTGGTGCGCGCCAAGGCGCTGATGTATGGGCTGGCCGGCGTGCTGGGCATCCTCTCGGCGCTCACGCTGGTGGGCATCACCACTTCGGCCGATGCCAATATTGCCCAGCGCTACACGCTGATCTCGATTGCTGCCGTGATCCTGGGGGGCGGCAGTTTCATCGGCGGCAAGGTCTCGCCCATCGGCGCCACGCTGGGTGCGATCACGCTGGGGATTGCGGCCTCGTTCCTGTCTTTCCTCAACATCGCGCCGAAGTGGCAGATCGGTTTGCAGGGCGCGATCCTGATCATCGTGTTGTCGATGCGCATCCTGCTGTCGGCACGGGGAGAACGTCAATGAGCGCCGCTCGCGCAACGATGGGGGCCGCGCTGCAGCAGCGGCCCTGGGTCTGGTCCTTCATGGGAGCGGCCTTGCTGTGGCTGGCCACGCTGGTGGTAGCGGGGCCGGAGGCGGCGTTCAATATCGGGTTGTCGGCGTTTTCATTCGGGGCGCTGATGGTGCTGGTGGGGCTGGGGCAGATGCTGGTGGTGACCACCGGGCCGGGCAATATCGATCTCTCCATTCCTTCCACCATTGCGCTGGCCGGGGCGCTGGGCTTGCGCACCATGGGCGGCGAGGATGGCGGCATCCTGCTCGGGCTGCTGGTCACGCTCGGGGTGGGCATGGGTGTCGGGCTGGCTAATTACCTGCTGATCCGCCTGCTGCAGATTCCACCCATCATCGCGACCATGTCGTCGTCCTTCATCCTGCAGTCGCTGGCGATTCATGTGGGCCAGGGCCTCAAGATCACGCCGCCGCAATTGCTGGCCAGCTTTGCAACCGGATGGCTGCTGCACCTTCCGCAACTGGCCTGGCTGGTACTGGCCGTGGCGCTGGGGCTGGCCTGGATCCTGGGACGCACGTTGTTCGGCCGCTTCCTCTCGGCGGTCGGCCAGAATGCGCGCGCGGCCTGGCTGGCGGGCATCGGCGTGGAACGCATCCGTTGCCTGTGCTACGTGCTGTGCGCGGTCTTTGCGGCGCTGTGCGCCTTGCTCATCGCCGGTTTCTCGGGTGGGGCCTCGCTCGATATGGGCAATGAATACCTGTTGATGTCGGTGGCCGTGGTGGTCATCGGCGGCACCAGCGTCACCGGTGGCCGGCCCAGCGTGGCCGGGATCTGGGGCGCGGCGCTGTTCCTGTATTTCACCAATACGCTGTTGAACGTGGTGGGCCTGTCGGCGGGCGAACGCTCGGTGCTGTCGGGCCTGATCATCATCGCCGTGATCGTCTGTTCCGGCCGCCGGCGCCAGTATCGCTGAGGCGTCCGCGTCAATTACACCGATAAGGAGAACGCATGTCCTTGCCCGATACCCCCTTCCAGCATCTCGATGCGCGCTTTCGCCGCATGGTCATCGACACCGCCCAGGTCGATCGTCTCTACCATGGCTGCCGCTGGGCCGAAGGCCCGGTGTGGCTGCCGGCCACGCAGGAACTGATCTGGAGCGACATCCCCAACAACCGCCTGATGCGCTGGTCCGAGGGCGCGGGGGCGGGTGTATTTCGCCAGCCCTCCAACTTCAACAACGGCAATACGCTGGACCGCGAAGGCCGCATCGTCGGCTGCCTGCACGGTGGCCGTGCCGTGGTGCGCACCGAACACGATGGCAGCATCACTACCCTGGCCTCGCACTGGCAGGGCAAGCGCCTCAATTCGCCGAACGATGTCGTGGTCAAGTCCGATGGATCGATCTGGTTCACCGATCCGGATTACGGCATCAACAGCGATTACGAAGGCTATCAGGCCGAGAGCGAAATCGGTGCGTGCAATGTCTATCGCATCGATGGCGACAGCGGTGACATCAGCATCGTCAGCAGCGACCTCGAGCGCCCGAATGGCCTGGCCTTCTCTACCGACGAAAGCCGCCTCTACATCGCCGATACCGGTCTCACCCACCGCGCGGGCGGCCCGCATCATATCCGCGTATTCGATGTAGTGGATGGCGTCACGCTCAAGGGCGGCGAGGTCTTCGCGACCATCGATCCAGGGCTGGCCGACGGTTTCCGGCTCGATGCCCACGGCAACATCTGGACCTCGGCCGGCGATGGCGTGCATTGCTATGCGCCCGACGGCACCTTGCTGGGCAAGATCCTGATTCCGGAAGTGGTGTCCAATGTGGTCTTCGGCGGGCCGCGCGGCAATCGCCTCTTCATCACTGCCACCACCTCGTTGTACGCGGTGTATCTGGCGGTCAACGGGGCAGTGCGGCCCTGATCGGCAGCAGGCGCGCCGCCCGCATCACTGGCCCGGTGTGCGCACCGGGCGCGTCTTTGTCATGGTCACGCCCAGTCCGGCCACGATGGCCACGGCACCGATCATCATCGACACCGACAGCGTCTCGCCCAGGATCCACGCCGAGGCCAGTACGCCAAACAGCGGCGAGAGGGCATTGAGCATGAGCGCCTTCACGCCGAGGCGCGCGACCACCCAGTTGAACAAGGCCACGCTGACGATACTGACCAGCACGCCGTGATAGGCACTCTGCAGCAGCAGCGCCGACGCCGGCTTGCTGAAGGTCTGCGTGCCCAGCCACGGCAGTGCCAGCAGCATGCAGGCCAGAGACAGCACTTGCGTCAGCGCCACCGCATCCAGCGGCGCAATCTTCCAGGCCCGATTGAGCATCAGGTAACTCGACCACATCAGCGCCGAGAGCACGAACAGCAGGTCGCCCCGCCACGCCCCATCGGGCGCCAGCCCGCCACTGGCGAGGATGCCATTGAGCGCCACCAGCACCAGCCCCGCCAGCAGCAGCGCCACCCCCCACAGGGAGACGCGTTCACGCTGCCCGAGGGCGTAGCGGCCGATCGCCATGCCGAACAAGGGCGTCAAGGCCGGATGGATCAGCGCGCCGTGCGAAGCCGGTGCGTAGTTCACGCCCGCCACCAGCACCAGGCTGAACAAGGGACCCGACAGCAGGAACAGCACCAGCCCGCGCTTCCAGCCGACCCCGCAGGCGCCCCGCAGCCCGCGCCGCCAGGCGAAGGGCAGGATCAGCACGCCGCTGGTGAGAAAGCGCATCAGCGTCGCATCCAGGGGCGTCAAGCCTTGCTGGAAGCCGTAGCGCGAGATCACGGGCTGTACGCCCCAGATCAGCGCGACCAGGATGCCGGAGAGGAGGGGAGGAGGCATGGCGAACTCGATGGATGAAAACCTTGGAGGAAAACCGTACAGTAGGGCAGGCCGGGTTGACTGACTTTCGTAGTTGGGTCAAGAATGTTTGAATTTACGCCAACCTGCGCGGCGAGCTTCGCGGTGGCGGAGTTTCCATCATCGGGCAGTCATCTTCGGATGTACGCCAAGCCGGACCAGACCATGCGCAAGCCTTCTCCCTCCCGTTCCCCCCTGCCCATCGACCGGGTCGACCGCATTGCCCGCCCCGTGGTGGCAGCCGGCGCCGACTATGCGCGCGGGTCGCTGCAGGCCTGGCACAGCCATCGCCGGGCGCAGTTGCTCTTCGGATTGGGCGGCCTGATGCAGGTGGTCACGCAGGACGGCGCCTGGGTCGTGCCGCCGCAGCACGCGGTGTGGATTCCTTCCGGGCGCGAGCACCAGAGCCGCATGCTCTTGCCGGTCACCACCTGCAGCGCCTTCGTCGAGCCCGAACAGGCGCCGCGCGCCGCGCAGACCTGCCAGGTGCTGGAGGTGCATCCGCTGCTGCGCGAGCTGCTCATCGAAGCCACCCGCATCGATCCGCACTACGCCCCCCACAGCCGGGAAGAGGCGCTGATGCACTTGCTGCTCAAGGAGATCGGCCGGGCCCGCGAGATTCCCATGCATGTGCCGCTGCCGCAGGAGGCGAAGCTGGGAGCGCTGTGCCGGGATTTCATGCGGGCGCCGTCGATCCGCTCGCGTCCGGCCGAGTGGGCGGCGCAATTGCACATGAGCGAGCGCAGCTTCACCCGCAAATTCCTGGCACAGACCGGGATGGGCTTCCAGCAATGGCGGTTGCGCGCCTGTATCGTCAATGCGATTTCGCGGCTGGCGCTGGGGCATTCGGTGACGGCCATTGCCTATGACCTGGGCTATGAACAGCCGGCGACGTTTTCGACCATGTTCAAGCGGATGACGGGACACGTCCCCTCATCGCATCCGGCCGCGCGCGCATAAAAAAGGCCGGAGCAATTCACTCCGGCCAACCATTCTGCGAGGGATGCAGAAGAGACTATCGATACACGACGGGGCGATCAGGCCCCGGCCAGGCGCGGCGTCTGCACGGGGCTGCCCGAGGCCATGTAGCGCGCCACGGACAGGTCTTCATGGGCGATGGCAGGGCGGCGGCCCGAGATCAGGTCGGCCAGCAGCTGGCCCGAACCGCAGGACATGGTCCAGCCCAGCGTGCCGTGGCCGGTGTTGATGTACAGGTTCGGGACCGGGGTGGCACCGACCACGGGCGTGCCATCCGGGGTCATCGGGCGCAGGCCGGTCCAGAAGCTGGCTTGCTTGGTGTCGCCCGCGCCGGGGAACAGGTCATTGACCACCAGTTCCAGCGTGGCGCGGCGCTTGGCCTTGAGGGCCGTGTCATAGCCGACGATCTCGGCCATGCCGCCCACGCGGATGCGGTCGTCGAAACGGGTCACGGCGATCTTGTAGGTCTCGTCGAGGATGGTCGAGACCGGAGCGGCCGATGCATCGGTGATCGGCACGGTGATCGAGTAACCCTTGAGCGGATACACCGGGATGCCCGGCAGGCCCGGCACTTCGCGCAGCAATTGCGGCGAGTAGGAACCCAGGGCGACCACATAGCTGTCGGCTTGCACCAGCTCCTTGCCGCAGACCACGCCGGCAATCTTGCCGCCGGCCATGGTGAGGGCGTCGATCGAGACTCCATAGCGGAATTTCACGCCCAGTTGTTCGGCCATCTTGGCCAGGCGGGTGGTGAAGAGCTGGCAGTCGCCGGTTTCGTCATTGGGCAGGCGCAGGCCGCCGGTGAGCTTGCCGCGTACCTTTTCCAGGGCCGGTTCGGCACCGCCCAGTTGTTCCGGGGTCAGCAGTTCGAAGGGGACACCGGCTTCCTGCAGCACGGCGATGTCCTTGGCGGCGCCGTCGAGCTGTTCTTGCGAGCGGAACAGTTGCAGCGTGCCTTGCTGGCGGCCTTCATAGGGGATGCCGACGTCGGCACGCAGGTCGCGCAGGCAGTCGCGGCTGTATTCAGCCAGGCGCACCATGCGCTCCTTGTTGACGGCGTAGCGCTCGGCGTTGCAGTTGCGCAGCATCTGCCACATCCAGCGCAGCTGGTTCAAGGTGCCGTCCGGGCGGATGGCCAGCGGGGCGTGTTCCTGGAACATCCACTTGATGGCCTTCAGGGGAATGCCGGGAGCCGCCCAGGGCGACGCGTAGCCAGGAGAGATCTGGCCGGCATTGCCGAACGAGGTCTCCAGCGCGGGGCCGGGCTGGCGGTCCAGCACGGTCACATCGTGACCGGCCCTGGCCAGATACCAGGCGCTGGTGACCCCGATGACACCGCTTCCAAGAATGACGACGCGCATGCTGAACTCCCCGTTTCGTTGATGCCGCTGCAAAAGGCTGTTGGATTAGAAGATTCAGCTATCATATGGGTGAATAAATAGTGTTTGTTCGCGTATTTATTACTGATTTCATGAACGGTTCATGAAAATCGCGCTGAAACGGGAAAATTTCATGAGAACCCAGCAACAGTCCATCCGCACCCTCGACAAGCTCGATCACCGCATCCTGGCGGTGCTGCAAAAGGACGGCCGCATCTCCATGAAGGAGCTGGGCGAACAGGTCGGCCTGTCGGTCACGCCCTGCATCGAACGGGTCAGGCGCATGGAGCGCGATGGCGTCATCAGCGGCTATTACGCGCGCGTCAATCCCGAGTCATTGGGGGCGACCTTGCTGGTCTTCGTGGAGATCACGCTCAATCACAAGTCCGGCAACATGTTCGAGCAGTTCCGTCGCGAGGTGCTGCGCATTCCTGAAGTGCAGGAATGCCACCTGGTCTCGGGCGACTTCGACTACCTCATCAAGGCGCGCATCCGCGGCATGGCGGAATACCGCAAGCTGCTGGGCGACATCCTGCTGCAGCTGCCGGGAGCGGCGCAGTCCAAGAGCTATGTGGTGATGGAAGAGATCAAGGAAACGCTGGCATTGCCGCTGGATGACTGAGCGCGACTGAGCAGGACTGAGTGCGCGGGGCAAGCACGGGGCTGGAAGGAACCTGGACAGATTGGCATACGGATAACAGTACAGCGACCGGACAGTTACGGTACACAAAAGCGGACACCCGCGATTTCAGCTAATGTACAGATCGTCGGGAAGTCTTTGCGCATGCGGCTTGCAAGGCACTGTGCTTGAATCCGCCGGCGCTTCCTGTGCATTCCGGTCGGGGCCGGGGTGACCTAGACTTCACCTACACTGGACTCCACTCCGACCCGAGACATCATGCCTTCCAAACCAAGAATCGAGCAATACAATCAACCCGCAGGCGGCTGGGGCGCACTGAAATACGTGGCGCTGAACCTGGTCAAGGAACACGTGGCCGACGGCAAGGGTTTGCGTACCCTGTTGTCGCAGAACCAGCCTGACGGCTTTGATTGCCCCGGTTGCGCATGGCCGGACCGCGAACACACTTCCACCTTCGAATTCTGCGAAAACGGCGTCAAGGCGGTGGCCGCCGAAGCCACCAAGAAGCGCGTCACCCCCGAGTTCTTCGAGAAGCACACCGTCACCGAGCTGATGCAGCAATCGGATTACGAGCTGGAAGAACACGGCCGCCTGACCCATCCCATGGTGTATGACGCCGCCACCGACAAGTACAGGAAGATCGACTGGTCGGCCGCCTTCGAGCTGATGGCCAAGCACCTCAATGCCTTGCCCGATCCGGACATGGCGGACTTCTATGTGTCCGGCCGCGCCAGCAACGAAGCGGCTTTCCTGTTCCAGCTGTTCGTGCGCCAGTACGGCACCAACAATTTCCCCGACTGCTCCAACATGTGCCACGAGCCCACCAGCGTGGGCCTGCCGGGCACGGTGGGCATCGGCAAGGGCACGGTGCTGCTGGAAGACTTCGATCATTGCGACACGCTGCTGCTGTTCGGCCAGAACCCGGCCACCAACCACCCGCGCATGATGGGCGAGCTGCGCCACGCCTCCAAGCGCGGCGCCACCATCGTGGCCATCAACCCCTTGAAGGAACGCGGCCTGGAACGCTTTGCCGATCCGCAGAGCAAGGTCGAGATGCTGACCATGGGCAGCACCCGCATCAGTTCCATGTTCATCCACCCCACGCTGGGCGGTGACCTGGCCCTGATCAAGGGCGTCATCAAGCGCACCATCGAACTGGATGACGCGGCCAAGGCGGCCGGTGCCGAGCGCGTGATCGACGTCAAGTTCATCGAGGAGCATACCGCCGGCTTCGAGGAATTCGCCGCCCAGGCGCGTGCCGAAAGCTGGGACGACATCGTGGCCGAGTCCGGCGTCTCCCGCGAGGACATCGAGAAACTGGCCCAAGTCTACGTCAAGGGCAAAGCGGTGATCGCCACCTGGGGCATGGGCCTGACCCAGCACAAGTACGCGGTGGCCACCATCCAGCTGCTGTCGAACATGATGATGCTGCGCGGGAACATCGGCCGCCAGGGCGCGGGCCTGTGCCCGGTGCGCGGCCACTCCAACGTGCAGGGCGACCGTACGGTGGGCATCGACGAGAAGCCGACCCCGGCTTTCCTGGATCGCCTGGAACAGGTGTTCGGTTTCAAGGCCCCGCGCCATCACGGCAATGACACGGTCGGTTCGGTCATGGCCATGCTGGAAGGCCGCACCAAGGTCTTCATCGGCCTGGGCGGCAACTTCGCCATGGCCACGCCCGATACGCCGCGCACCTTCGAGGCCATGCGTTCGTGCAACCTGACGGTGCACATCACCACCAAGCTCAACCGCAGCCACCTGGTGCATGGCAAGGATGCGCTGATCCTGCCGACCATGGGCCGCACCGAGATCGACGTGCAGAAGTCCGGTCCTCAGGGCGTGACGGTGGAAGATTCGATGAGCATGGTCCACGTCTCCTACGGCATCAACAAGCCGGCGTCGGAACACCTGATGTCGGAAACGGCCATCGTGGCGCACCTGGCCGAGGCCACCATGAAGTCGCGCAACAATGGTCCCAAGATCGACTGGCTGTGGTACGCCGAAGATTATTCGCGCATCCGCGACGCCATCGAGAAGGTGTATGACGCCTTCAAGGGCTACAACGAGCGCATCGCCAATCCGGGCGGCTTCCACCTGGGCGTAGCCTCGCGCGATCGCGTCTGGAAGACCGGCAGCGGCAAGGCCAACTTCATCGTCCATGAGATCCCCAAGGACACGCCCATTCATCGCGCCCGCGCGATCCATGGCGAGAAGCTGCTGACCTTGATGACCACCCGTTCGCACGACCAGTACAACACCACCATCTATGGCATGGACGACCGTTATCGCGGCGTGTTCGGCCAGCGCCGCGTGGTCTTCATCAACCCGGCAGACCTGCAGATGCTGGGTTTGAAGGATGGTGAATGGGTCGACATCACCAGCGTCTGGGATGACGGCGTGGAGCGCCGGGCCGATGGTTTCCTGCTGGTGGAATATGACATTCCGCGCGGTTGTATCGGCAGTTACTATCCCGAGACCAATCCGCTGGTGCCGCTGGAAAGCTTTGCCGACAAGGCGCGCACGCCTACTTCCAAGTCCATCCCGGTGCTGTTGTCGCGTTCGGCGGTGCAGCGTTCGGCAGCTTGATGGAGGCCGGCATGAGTGTGGCCGACATGCCCGCCCAGGAGGACACCGACCTGCAGGCCCGCGCGCAGCAGATGGGCGTGCCGCCCGAAGTGCTGCTGATCGTGGAAACCCTGCAGGCCGATGCCGAAGAGAAGGAGGGCGGGGCGCTGTCGCTGGCGCGCTTGTCCAAGCGCACGCAATTGCGCATGAGTACCTTGCGGCGTTTCCTGTCGGCCCTGGAAGAAGCCGGGGTGGTGAAGGTCGAGATGAATGAGGATGGGACCGGCAGCGCGCGCTTGCTGGTGTCGCCTCAGTAAAAGCAGTACGCGGCGCGCCCGACGGTGCGCGCCGCAGCGTCGCCCTGCAATTTCACGCCGCCAGTTCTTCCACCAGTTTTCCTACCAGTTTCAAGGCCTGTTCGGTTTCCTTGGACCAGGCATAGCTGTAGTTCAGCCGAATGAAATGACTGTACCGGTTGGTCGCCGCAAAGATGCGCCCCGGAGCCACCGTGATCCCCAGCGCCAGGCTGCGGCGATACAGTTCCATTGCATCCACCCCCTGGGGCAACTCCACCCACAGCACATATCCGCCTTGCGGCTCGGACACCTGCGTGCCCGCCGGGAAGAAGCGCAGCACGAAGTGCCGCATCATGTCGCGCTGCTGCGCGAAGGCACGGCGCACGCGCCGCAGGTGGCGTTCGTAGCCGCCTTGCGTGAGGTATTCCGCGATGGCGCGTTGGGGCGCGGTGGGCGTGGCCAGCGTATTGAGGAACTTGAGTTTTTCCACCTGCGCCCGATAGCGCCCCGGCATGGCCCAGCCGATGCGGTAGGCCGAGGTCAGGCTCTTGGAAAACGAGGAACAGTGCAGCACCAGTCCCTGGCGGTCATAGTTCTTCAGCGACGAGGGATGGGCATTGCCGTAATACAGTTCGCTGTAGACGGCGTTTTCGATCAATGGCATCTGGTGCTGTTCGGCCAGGCGTACCAGTCTTTCCTTTTCGCTGTCCGGCATCTGGAAACCCAGCGGATTCTGGAAGTTCGGCATCACCATGCAGGCCGCCACCGGCTGCGTCTTCATCCGCTCTTCCAGCACGCCGACATCGAGGCCGCGCTGCGGATCGGTCGGGATCTCCAGTGCCCGCATGCCCAGGCGCTCGATGGCGTGCAGCATGGCGTAGAAGGTCGGGGTCTCCACCGCGATGGTGTCGCCGGGACGGGCCACGGCTTGCAGGCAGAGATTGATGGCTTCGGTGGCACCGACGGTGACGACGATTTCTTCGGGATCGACCTTGAGGCCGTTTTCCAGATAGCGGCGCGCGATCTGGCGCAGCAGGTCCGGGTGGCCCGGGGGCAGGTCGTCGAACACGCTGGACTGGCTGGCGTGGCGCGCGATGCGGCCGGCATATTGCGCCAGCCGGTGCGAAGGAAACAGCGCCGGATTGGGATAGGGTGAGCCCAGCGGCACGGTGCCGTCCTGCTGGATGGTCTTGAGGGTCGCCAGCACCAGGCGGCTGACGTCGACCTCGGTGGATTCCTGCCAGGCCGGGTGATCGGCCTGGGAGGGCGTCTTGAGCACGGGAGGGGGCGGGGCCTCGGCCTGTTCGCGCACGAAGTAGCCGGACTGCGGCTGGCTCTCGATGATGCCCCGGCTTTCCAGCAGTTCGTAGGCGCGCACCACGGTAGTGACGCTGACCTTGTGCTGCTGGCTGGCGATGCGCACCGAGGCGATGCGCTCGCCCGGGCGCAAGACGCCCTCGCGGATGGAGGCCGCGAGCTGGTCGGCAAATTGTTTGTAAAGAGGCGTGACGGCCATGGGGCGGGTTTCTTGATGGTGTTAGAGTTGTCGCTTCGCATTTTACAAGGACCGCGCCATGATCACCGTGCATCACCTGAACAACTCCCGCTCCCAGCGCGTGCTGTGGCTGCTGGAAGAGCTGGGCCTGGACTACGAGATCAAGTTCTACCAGCGCGACCCCAAGACCATGCTGGCCCCGCCGGAGCTGCTGAAGGTGCATCCGCTGGGCAAGTCGCCCGTCATCACCGATGGCGAGCTGACGGTGGCCGAGTCGGGCAACATCGTCGAATACCTGCTCGAACGCTACGGCGCCGACAGCGGCCTCCTGCCCGCGCCAGGCACGCCCGAGCGCCTGCGTTACCGCTACTGGCTGCACTTCGCCGAGGGCTCGGCCATGCCCTGGCTGCTGCTGGGGTTGATCTTCAGCAAGATGCCCAAGGCCGTGCCGGCCCTGATCCGCCCGATCGCCCGGATGCTGGGCGAGGGCATGCGCAGCCGCGTGGTGGCACCGCAGGTCGAGCGGCAGATGCGCTACATGGAGGCCGAACTGGAGAAGGACGGCTGGTTCGCCGGCAAGAGCATCACCGGGGCCGACATCCAGATGAGTTTCCCGGTGGAGGGCATGCGCGCGCGTGGCGGACTCGACGGGCGCTATCCCAACCTGCTCAAGTTCCTCGAAGCCATCCATGCGCGCCCGGCCTACCAGCGTGCGCTGGAGAAGGGCGGGCCTTACGAGCTGCTGCGCTGAGGCCTGTGCATCGCCCCGGTTCAGGCCGGCAGGCTGATGCAGGCTTGCAGGCCATGGTCGCCCGGCTGGCGGCGGTTGCGCAGTTCCAGCCGGCCACCATGGGCCTCGATGCAGGACCGGGCGATCGCCAGGCCCAGGCCGAAGTTGCTGCCGGAGCGTGCCGGATCGAGGCGTACGAAGGGTTTGAAGACTTCCTGCAAGTGTTCCTCCGCAATGCCGGGGCCGTCATCATCGACGAGGATGGACAGGCTGCCGTCTTGCTCCATGCTCAATGACAATCTCGCCCGCTGGCCGTGGCGTACGGCGTTGTCCACCAGGTTCGACAGCGCCCGCTTGAGATGCACAGGCCGGCAGCGATAGGGCAGGGGGCCGGCGTGCCGCGCCACGGTTTGGTGCCTTGCGTTGTCCTGTACTATCTTCCGCGCATTTTTCTGCACAGTTATCTGTACATCATGGCCTTGCTCGGCGTGCTCCTGCGCAAGTTCCTGCAGCAAATCGGCCAGGTCGATTTCCCGCGTGACTTCGGTATGTGCATCATCCCGTGCGA
Source organism: Herbaspirillum aquaticum (assembly GCF_002213425.1). GTDB lineage: Bacteria > Pseudomonadota > Gammaproteobacteria > Burkholderiales > Burkholderiaceae_D > Herbaspirillum > Herbaspirillum aquaticum. The sequence continues at coordinate 114,334 of NZ_NJGV01000004.1, forward strand.
AGCGCACGGTCTCTTCCACCATCACCCGCATCTCGTCGAGGGTACGGATCATCGCCTTGCGCAGGGCAGTGTCGTCGACCAGTTCCGCACGCAGGCGCAATGAGGTGATCGGCGTACGCAGGTCATGGCTGATGGCCGCCAGCATGCGGGTGCGGTCCTCGACAAAACGGCGCAGACGTTGCTGCATCAGGTTGAAGGCCGCGGTGACCTCGCGCGCTTCTTGCGGGCCGGTCAGCGGCAGTGGCGCCACCTCCTCGCCGCGGCTCACCCGTTCTGCCGCCTGGGCCAGTGCGTTGACCGGACGCAGGATGCGGCGCAGGAACAAGGCCACGATCAGCAACACCGGCAGGGTACTTACGGGGACTGAAAATCGCAGTGGCCGGACCCAGCCCTGCGTGATCAAGGGCTGCTGCTGCGTGTTGACCCACAGGCCCGCTGGCGTACGCAGCGCGATGCGCAGGAAGGCCGGGCCGTCGTCGGCTTCGCGCAGGCTGATGCGCAGCGCCTCTGGCGGCAGGCCCAGTTGCGCCTGCAGCCGCTGGCGCAGCAGGTCCTGGTCGCCGCCCTCTTCATGGGCGGCATCGATCTGCGGATCCGGATCGAGTCGGTAGCGCGAGTCGCCGTCGCTGGCACGTGCCAGTGCCTCCTGCGCTTGCGCCGCCGGCAACTGAGCCAGGCGCCAGGCCACGGCGGCGTGCTCGGCCATCTGGTCGCGCGAGATGACGTGGATGCGCGTGCCATTCGGTTGCACCAGCACCAGCCCGATCAGGTGTGCCGTCACCAGGCCCAGCAGCAGCAGGGCCAGCAACTGTGCGGTCATGCTGCGCGGCCAGGCCCTCATGGCGTGGCCGGGTCGGCACTCACGCGCGCGGCCAGCAGGTAGCCATTGCCCCAGACCGTCTTGAGCAGACCGGGCTTGCGCGGATCGGGTTCGAGTTTCTTGCGCAGACGGCTGACCTGGCTGTCGATGCTGCGGTCAAAGGCCAGTGCGTCGCTGCCGGCGGTCAGGTCCAGCAGGCGGTCACGCGACAGGACCGTGTTGGGATGCTCCACCAGCGCCCGCAGCAGGCGATATTCCACGCTGGAGAGGGTCACGAGGGTGCCGTCGCGGTCGCGCAGTTCGCGCCGTTGCACATCGAGTGTCCAGGTGTCGAAGACATAGCGCTGCACGGTGCCCGCACCGGCCGTTTTGGCCGGGACCTGCAACGGTCGTGCCACCCGGCGCAATACGCTGCGGATGCGGGCCAGCAACTCATGGGGATCGAAGGGTTTCACTACGTAATCGTCAGCACCGGTCTCCAGGCCGCGGATGCGGTCGCTGCTGGCCGCCAGCGCAGTGAGCAGGATCACCGGCGTGCCATGCTGCTGGCTGATGCTCTGGCACAGCGACAGACCGTCCTCGCCCGGCATCATCACATCCAGCACCACCAGGTCGAATGCCTGCGCCTGCAGCAACGCCCGTGCCTGCGCGGCATTGGCTGCCAGGCTGACCTGCATGTCCTGTCGGCGCAGGTAAGCCGCCAGCGGCTCGCTGATGTCCGCATGATCGTCCACCACCAGGACGTGACGTTGCGCGTGCATGTTCTTGTTCCTTCCCCTTGATGACGGCGGTGCGCGCAATGCGCCCGGATGAGGCGCACGCACCGTGCGACTTGCCACAATTTGACAAACTTTTGTCAATTTTAAATGAATATAATTCTCATTCGCAAATCACTCGCCATGGTCCGGGCCGTGCCGGTCCCGTTCGCCTTCCCATGCATCCGCGTCGATGCGGGCTGCCGTTGCCGCCTGCAGGGCGGCCTTGCGCCCGGACCCTGGCTCGTCATCACCACAGGGGAATTCATCATGCATCATCCGCATCATCACCTTCCTGCGCCTGGCGCGCTGTCCGTTACGCGCGTGGCGCAGGCGGTCGCGGCGGCGCTGGCCTTGTATGTCGCTGGTTCCGGCCTGGCCGTGGCCCAGGATGCAGGGGCCGGTCTGAAGGAAGTGGTGGTCACCGCCACCGGCTTCGAACAGGAGGTGGTGGACGCGCCGGCCAGCATTACCGTCATCAGCCAGGAGGAGCTCAAGAAGCGTCCTTTCCGCGATCTCACCGATGCCCTTCGTGATGTCGAGGGCGTCACCATTACCGGTACCGCCAGCGAGAAGGACATCTTCATTCGCGGCCTGCCCGGTGCCTACACGCTCATCCTGGTGGATGGCAAGCGCCAGAGCACGCGCGATGCACGGACCAATGGCAATTCCGGCTTCGAGCAGTCCTACATTCCGCCGCTGGAGGCCATCGAGCGCATCGAGGTGGTACGCGGACCGATGTCTTCACTCTATGGTTCCGATGCCATGGGCGGCGTCATCAACATCATCACCAAGAAAGTGGCGCGGCAGTGGGGCGGCTCGGTGAGCGTCGACACCACGCTGCAGCAGCATGGCGACTCGGGTGACGCCTATCAGGGCCAGTTCTACGTCAACGGCCCGATCGCCAGCGAAGTATTGGGCCTGCAACTGTGGGGCAAGGTCTACAAGCGCCAGGAAGACCGCATCCTCAACGGCAATACCAAGGCGCTCGATACCGATTTCACCGCGCGCCTGGCGCTCACGCCCAACAAGAATCACGACATCCTGGCCGAGATCGGCACATCCCAGGTGCGTCGCGACGCCTCCAGCTATCACACGTTGGCCGCGACCCGTAGTACCGCCGACAGCTATACGGAAAACCCGCGCGATCACATGGCACTGTCTCATACGGGCCGCTACGGCTGGGCTACGTCGGATGTCTCGATCGCCTACGAGAAGGCGCAACGCAAAACTTATACCGAGAGTCCCGTCGGCAGCGATCGCTACACCCAGGCCACGCGCGCGCCAAAGATCGAGAATCTGGTGCTGGACGGCAAGCTGTCCATGCCCCTGGGCGCGCACTGGATGGTGCTGGGCGGGCAGTGGAACGAGGCTACGCTCACCGACGTCAACCCGGGCGTGAGCAGCACGCGCGTGCAGGAATTCCGCATTGCCCAGAAGGCGCTGTTCGTGGAGGATGAGTGGAAGCTCACCGAGCGCCTGGCCCTGACCGGCGGCCTGCGCCTGGACAACCACGAGGTCTACGGCAACCACTGGAGCCCGCGCCTCTACGCGGTGTGGCATGGCAGCGAGCAGCTGACCATCAAGGGCGGGGTCTCGCGCGGCTTCAAGGCACCGGACATTCGTACCATCGCGCCGGGCTACGCCTACACGACCGGTGGTGCGGGCTGCACCGTCGGTCCCACCGGCACCTGCGGCGTCATCATCGGCGACCCCGACCTCAAGCCGGAAACCAGCACCAGCTGGGAGCTGGGCGCCCTGTGGGACAACCACACCGGCCTCTCCGGCGGTGCCACGCTGTTCTACACCGACTTCAAGGACAAGGTCAGCAATGCCCTGGTCTACAACGCCGATGGCTCCATCGCCCGCTGGTCGGCCAACAACAATTACCGTCTCTGGTATAGCTACAACGTGGATCGCGCCACCATCAAGGGCGTGGAACTGAGCGGCCGCTGGCAGGCCACGCGCAGCCTGGCTTTCAAGACGAATTACACCTTCACCGATTCGCGCCAGAAGGGCGGCAGCTACGATGGCTATGCGCTGGCCCGCACGCCGCGCCACATGTTCAACCTGCGCGCGGACTGGAACCCGGCTGATGCCTGGACGGTGTGGACCGCGCTGAACTACCACGGCAAGGAAGTCAACGCCGCCGCGCGCGTGGGTACGGCCGGGACCACCATCTCGTCCTCGGGCGTGAAGGAGTACAAGGCCTATACGCTGGCCGATCTCGGCGTGACGCATGCGGTCAACCAGCGCACATCGGTGAGCGCGGCCATCTACAACCTGACCGACAAGCGACTGGACGAGCAGAGCTTCAACACTGTCGGCGACGGCCGCCGCCTGTGGGTCAGCCTGACCCAGCGCTTCTGATGGAGCCGCTGCTGCCGGGCCGCCGGCGTATCCTTGGCGCGGCGATGCTTGCCTGCCTGCCCGCCTGGGCCGAGGCCCAGCCGGATCTGTCGCATCCGCTGGGTCCCACCATCGCTGACACGGGCTCGGCCTGGTACCGCTTCAGTCGCTTCACGCTGGGTTCCGTGGATGGTCAGCGCAGCTACCGCATCACGGTGGGGGTGCCGCTGCGTCCGCCACCGCCGCAGGGCTATCCGGCCATCGTGCTGCTCGATGGCAACGCGGCGCTGGCGGCCATCGACGAGCCGCAATTGCAGGCGTTGCAGGATGGCTCGCCGCCGGTCATCGTGGCCGTCGGCTACGACACGGCGCTGCGCTTCGACGTGGCTGCCCGCGCGTATGACTACACGCCGCCCATCCCTGCCGGTCAGTTCGACGAGGAAACCTCGCGCGGACGACGTGGCGGCGGCGCGACGGTGTTCCTGGATCTGCTGCAGGATCGCATCCTGCCTCAAGTGCGCCAGCAGGTGGCACTGGATGCCACGCAGCTGAGCCTGTGGGGCCACTCCTATGGCGGCCTGTTCGTGCTGCACGCCTTGTTCACCCGGCCGGGCCTGTTCAGCCGTTATATCGCGGCCAGTCCCTCGCTGTGGTGGCAGGGTGGTGTGATCCTGCAGGAAGAGCAGGCTTTTCCGGGAGCGCCCGGTGCCCGGCTGTGGTTGATGGCGGGGGAGGCGGAACGGCGCGAGCGCATGCCCACGGAGGCTGACGATCCACGAGCCCGCGCCATGCTGGCCGCGCGCGCAGCCATGCCGCCGCAGGCTTTGCCGGAACTGGCCGGCCGGCTGCGCGACCGGCACGGTCTAGAGGTGCAGTGGCAAAGTTTTCCGGGATTGGCCCACGGTCCCATGCTGCCGGCCTCCCTGGCACCGGCGCTGCGTATCGCGGCGGGGCTGGCTTCTTGGCGGGCTTTGTATCCGCATGTATCGCAAAGTAAAAGTACGCCGGGCGGCTAGCGAGGTATGGACGAGTCCAGATATAATTGAGAATTATTATTATTTGGTGCGAGATCCGAGGGGCCTCGCCCTGTTCCTCCTTCCCGATTCCGCTGCCGTCTCATGAAGCCCGCTGCCGCCCATCCCCTGCCTGCCGTTGCCGACCAGAAACGCCGTGCCTTCTGGCTCAAGCACCTGCATCAATGGCATTGGATCAGCTCCGGCATCTGCCTGGTGGCCATGCTGGTGTTCGCGGCCACGGGGCTCACGCTGAACCACGCCGCCCAGATTGAAGCCAAGCCGCAGGTTACCCATCGCAAGGCCCTGCTACCCGAATCGCTGCTGGCCCCGCTGCGCCAACAGGCGGAAGCGGCCGATGCCAAGGGCGGCAGCAAGGCCGCGTTGCCGCCTGCCGTGCGCGACTGGGTCGGCCGTGAACTGGCGGTGACGGTGGACCAGCAGAGTGCCGAATGGTCGGCCGATGAAGTCTACGTGGCCCTGCCGCGCCCGGGCGGGGACGCCTGGCTGCGCGTGGCGCTGGAGGATGGCCAGGTCGAATACGAGAAGACCGACCGCGGCTGGATTTCCTATTTCAATGACCTGCACAAGGGCCGCAATACGGGGACGGCCTGGAGCTGGTTCATCGATGTGTTTGCGGTGGCTTGCCTGGTGTTCTGCATCACCGGCCTGTTCCTGCTGCAGATGCATGCCGGCAAGCGCCCGGCCACCTGGCCGCTGGTGGCGCTGGGGCTGGTAGCGCCCTTGCTGCTGGCGCTGGTCTTCATTCACTGAATTCGTCGTTTCCCTTAGCCAGACAGGCCCTTGCGGCTTGCAGCCAGTCATTCTGTTTTCTTTAGCGAGGTCCCATGAAGCGTAGCAAGTCCGCCCTGTTGAAACCGACTGCCCTGGCCCTGGCCATGGCGGCGCTGTTTGCCACTGCCGCCCCGGCGGGTGCAGCGGAGATGAACGTCAACATCGAAATCCCGACCCTGAACGTGGCCGAATATCACCGTCCGTATCTGGCCGCCTGGATCGAACGCGCCGACCAGAGCGTGGCCGCCAACCTGGCGGTGTGGTACGACGTGAAGAAAAAAGACAAGGAAGGCGAGAAGTGGTTGAAGGACATGCGCCAGTGGTGGCGCCGCAGCGGACGTGAGCAGCAGATGCCCATCGATGGCGTCAGCGGTGCAACCCGTGCACCGGGTGTACAGAAACTCAATTTCGGCTCCGGCAAGGGCCCCATCGCCAACCTGGCGCCCGGCGACTATCTGCTGATGGTGGAAGCCGCACGTGAAGTCGGCGGCCGCGAGCTGGTCAAGGTGCCGTTCCAGTGGCCGCCGAAGTCGGCCCAGAGCGCCAAGGCCCAAGGCACCAGCGAGCTGGGTGCCGTGGCGCTGGAACTGAAGCCCTGATGGCCTGCCATCTCTGACTCCCCAACAAGATCAACCAGAACAAGGAACCTGCCATGTCGTTTTCCCTCAAGCACTTCGCCGGCCGCTCCATGAAGATCGCCGCTTTGGCCCTGGCCATCAGCCTGCCGCTGTCGGCCCACGCGCATCGCCAGTGGCTGCTGCCCTCGGCGACCGTCCTCTCGGGCAATGAAGCCTGGGTCACGGTGGATGCCGCCGTCTCCAATGACCTGTTCTACTTCGAGCACTTCCCGCTGCGCCTGGATGGCCTGGTCGTGACCGGTCCCGATGGCAAGCCGGTGCAAGCCGTCAATGCCGCCACCGGCAAGTACCGCAGCACCTTTGACGTGCAGCTGAGCCAGCCCGGCACCTACAAGATCGCCGTGGTCAACAACGGCGTCTTCGCCAGCTACAAGGTGGATGGCCAGCAGAAACGCTGGCGCGGCACCGCCGAGACCCTGGCCAAGGAAATCCCGGCCAATGCCACCGAACTGAAAGTGACCCAGATGAACAGCCGGGTGGAAACCTTCGTCACTGCCGGCAAGCCGAGCAAGGCTGCGCTGGCCCCGACCGGCGTGGGCCTGGAGCTGCAACCGGTAACCCATCCCACCGACCTGGTGGCGGGCGACACCGCGACCTTCCAGCTGCTGCTCGATGGCAAGCCGGCCTCGGATGTGGAAGTGGAACTGGTGCCCGGCGGCATCCGCTATCGCGACAAGCTGCAAGACAGCAAGGTCAAGACCGATGCGGAGGGCAAATTCAGCGTGAAGTGGACCGGCCCGGGCATGTACTGGATGGAAGCCAGCGTCTCCGACCAGAAGACCTCGCTGCCGCAGGCCACCCAGCGTCGCGCGACCTACATCGCCACCATCGAAGTGCTGCCCTGATCGCTTGATTGCCTTTGATTGCATTTGATTGACCCCGATGGCGCCTGTATTGCAGGCGCCGTTTTCATTGCCGAAGATGACGATGTCCCACCGCGTCCTGATCCCCGTCGACCTGCAAGCCCCGTCCATCCTGCCGCCCGGTGTGGCGCTGCGGCGCCTGTCCGGCCAGACCATGGGCACCACCTGGAGCGTGCAGGCACTGGCCCCGCGCAGCCTCACGCAGGAGACGGTTGAAGCGGCCATCGCGTCCCGGTTGCAGCGGGTCATCGACGAGATGAGTACCTGGGAAGCCGATTCCCTCATCAGCCGTTTCAACCGCGCCCCTGCCGGCAGCTGGCATGCCTTGCCGGAGGACTTCTTCACCGTGCTGGACGCCGCGCTGACCATGGCCACAGATAGCGCCGGTGCCTTCGATCCCACGGTCGGTCCGCTGGTGGACTTGTGGGGTTTCGGCGCGGGCAGCGTGCCGCGGGACGCATTGCGCCTGCCTGACCCGGCCCTGCTGGCATCGACCCGCCAGCGCTGTGGCTGGCAGCGCATCCTGCTTGACCGGGCAGGGCGCAAGGTGCAGCAGGCAGGGGGCGTGCATCTGGATTTTTCCGGGATCGCCAAGGGATACGCGGTGGACCTGGTCGCGCAGGCGCTGCGCGAGTGCGGCTGCGTGAGCTGGCTGGCCGAGGTTGGCGGCGAGCTGGTGGGCGAGGGCGTCAAGGCCGATGGCCAACCCTGGTGGGTGGCGCTGGAACGCCCGCCCCAGGATGACAGCCCCGCCATGGTCGTGGCCTTGCACGGCCTGGCCATCGCCACCTCGGGTGACTATCGCCGCTACGTCGATCACGATGGCCAGCGCTATGCGCACACCATCGATCCCCGTACCGGTACACCTGTGCGCAGTGCACTGGCCTCTGTCACGGTACTGCACCGGCAATGCATGGTGGCCGATGCCCTGGCGACCGTGTTGACTGTACTGGGGGAGGAGGCCGGACTGTCCTTTGCCCGTGAACGCGGGATTGCCGCTCTTTTCATCACCCGCGAAGACGATGTCTTCCGCGAGACCCTCACCCCGGCCCTGGCCGCCATGCTGGAGTGAGCCAGACCATGCAGACCCGTTACCTGATGGCCGCGCTGGTGGCGCTGACTTACCTGGTGTTCTGCGTGATGACCTTCCTCCGGCATCGTCGCGCGCAGCAGTTGCAGCAAGTCGAGTGGGGCACTGTACAGGCCACTGGCCCGCAAACCGTACTGGTGGTTTTTGCCAGCCAGACCGGTACAGCTGAGCAACTGGCCTGGCAGACCGCGCAAAGTTTGCGCTCAGGTGGCCTGGTGGTGCGCGTGCTGCCGGCCGGACAGTTGACCGATGCCGACCTGCAGGCGACGCGCCTGGCCCTGTTCGTGGCCAGCACCACAGGCGAGGGCGATGCTCCCGACGATGCCTCCGCACTGGCCCGCCAGCTGGGCAGCAGCGACAGCGCCGCTTTGCCGGACCTGCGTTTCGGCGTGCTGGCCCTGGGCGACCGCAGTTATCAGCAATACTGCGCGTTCGGCCATGCGCTGCACGCCTGGCTGTGCCGCCGCCACGCGCAGCCGCTGTTCGATGCCATCGAGGTGGACAACGGCGATGAAGGCGCGCTGCGGCATTGGCAGCACCAACTGGGTGTCTTGAGCGGCCACAGCGATGAAGCCGACTGGAGCGCACCCGCTTATGGCCGCTGGCGCCTGGCCGACCGGCGCGTGCTCAATCCGGGCAGCCAGGGGGATCCGGTGTTTCACCTGAGCCTGACGCCGCTCGACCTGCCCTCGCCAGAGTGGCAGGCCGGTGATATCGCCGAGATCGGGCCGCAGAACAGCGTGGCTGCCGTGGATGCCTTCCTCGATGCGATCGGCCGCCAGGGCCAATCCCTGCGTGCTGCACTGGCCACGCGGCTGCTGCCGCACGAGGCCGGCCAGCTCGCCGCAGTGCGCAGCCTGCCAGATCCGGAATTGCTGGCCGCCTTGCCGGCGCTGCCGCATCGCGCCTATTCGATTGCCTCGCTGCCCGCCGATGGTGCGCTGGAACTGATGGTGCGCCTGATGCACCTGCCCGACGGCCGCGCCGGCCTGGGTTCCGGCTGGCTGGGGCTGCATGCACAGCCAGGGCAGGAGATCGCCCTGCGCGTGCGCAGCAACCGCAGTTTCCATGGTCCTGGCGATGATCGCCCGCTGATCCTGATCGGCAACGGCACCGGCCTGGCCGGCCTGCGTGCGCATCTGCGCGAGCGTGTGGCGGCGGGGCAGCGGCGCAACTGGCTGTTGTTCGGTGAGCGCTCGCGTCAATACGATTTCTTCCATCAGCAGGAACTGCAGGACTGGCAGGCCCAAGGCTGGCTGCAACGGCTGGACCTGGCCTTCTCGCGCGACCAGCCCGAGCGCATCTATGTGCAGCACAAGCTGCGCGAAGCCGCTGATGTCCTGCGGCAATGGGTGCAAGAAGGCGCCAGCCTCTACGTCTGCGGCAGCCTGCAGGGCATGGCCGGCGGCGTGGCCCTGGCGCTGCAGGAGATTCTGGGCGAACACGTCCTGCAGGCGCTGGCCGAAGAAGGGCGTTACCGGCGCGACGTCTATTGAGGCGATGACCGATGGTTGTGGTGGAGGACCCTGCCGCGTGGCCGGCAGGATGCTTCATTGCGCCCTTGATTGGCGTGAATTTGCTTTTTCTCCCCGTTGCGCGAGAGAATGTCACGTCAAATCAATGAGATAAGAACAACATGAACAACATGAGCATATTCACCAGTCTGCTGCTGATCCTGCTCCTGGTCGTGGTCAGCGCCTTTCTTTCCTGCGCCGAGATCTCCATTGCCGCCTCGCGCAAGATCCGTCTTGAGATGATGTCCAAGGAAGGCGTACACAACGCCGACCGTGTCCTCTCGCTGCAAGCCCAGCCGGGCAATTTCTTCACGGTGGTGCAGATCGGCCTGAACGCCGTGGCCATCCTGGGCGGTGTGGTGGGCGAGCCGGCGCTCACGCCGCACATGCGCGAGATCGTCAGCACCTTCTACGTCGGCCCGATGCTGGAAAACATCAGTTTCGCCATGTCCTTCCTGGTGGTGACGGCCTTCTTCATCCTCTTTGCCGACCTCATGCCCAAGCGCCTGGCCATGGCCGCCCCGGAGCGCGCTGCGGTCGCCCTGGTGCAGCCCATGCTGCTGCTGGAAACGCTGTTCAGGCCGCTGGTGTGGTTCTTCAACAGTCTGTCGAAGTGGATCTTCACGCTGTTTGGTCTGCCGCAGGTGCGCCAGGACGTGATCACCCCCAGCGAGATCCACGCCATGGTCGATGCGGGCGCGCAGGCCGGGGTGCTGCTGACGCAAGAGCATCACCTGATCGAGAACGTGTTCGAGCTGGAAAGCCGCTACGTGCCCTCGGCCATGACGCCGCGCGACAGCATCGTCTATTTCCTGCTGACCGACAGCGAAGACATGATCCGCCAGAAGATCATCGATCACCCGCATTCACGCTTCCTGGTCTGCGATGGCCACATCGACGCGGTGCTGGGCTATATCGACAGCAAGGATGTGCTGAAGCGCCTGCTCAAGGGTGAACAATTCTCCCTGGCCGACAAGGGCCTGGTGCATACGCCGCTGTCCATCCCCGACTCCCTGAACCTGTGGGAAGTGCTGGAACGCATGAAGGCCATGGATGAAGACCTGGCCATCGTGGTCAACGAATATGCCCTGGTCGTTGGCATCATCAGCATCACCGACGTGACCGGCGTCTTGATGGGCAACCTGCTGGCCATCACCGAGGAAGAGCAGCAGATCGTGCGGCGCGATGAGAACTCCTGGCTCATGGATGGCTTGACGCCCTTGAACGATGTCATGAACGAACTGGACATCGACGAATATCCCAACCCGGTGGGCTATGAGACCTTGTCGGGCTTCATCATGTACATGCTGCGCAAGATTCCGAAGAAGACCGATTTCGTGCTCTTCTCGGATTTCAAGTTCGAGGTGGTGGACATCGAGGGCAATCGCATCAACCAGTTGCTGGTGACGCGCTTCAAGCAAGACAAATCGGAAAAATCGGACAAATCTGATAAGAAGGAGCCATCCGGCAAAACGGAATAGTAGTCCAGCACAAATCAAAGCCGATTTTTCAGAGTTTTCCTATGCCCATGGGCGCCATAAACCCGGATACTCCCGTCCAGTCGCTTGCTTGAAAGACTGGTACTCGGGGAAAGCAGGCGGCTGCAACACCTGTAGCAAAGTAGTAACCGTAGCAGAGGTAGTCGTGGGCTGGCCCGCATCCGCAAGGATGCGGGCCTTTTTCATGGGGCGCGGCGCCAGCAGGCTTTCCGGCATTGCAGTACAGTCAGCACTGGTTGAACATGAATGAAGTGGAATCCGGAAGTGGCAAAAGACGTCAAGAGCCCCTGTGTCTCGCTGTGCAAGCTCAAGCACGAAGTCTGTACCGGCTGCGGCCGCACCCGGGATGAAATCAAGGATTGGAAATCGATGAAGCGCAAGGAGCAGCTCCACACCGTGGAGCTGGCCGCCAAGCGCATGAAGGCATTGAAGAAGAAGTAGGGCAGCCGGGCAGGCTGCCGGCGGGATCAGGCGCGTGCGCCGTGATTGCGTTCGGAGACCTGGGCGTTGAGCGTCCAGAAGTCGTAGAGCACGCCCAGCAGGAAGAAGCCGCCGGTGAAGAAGTAGACGATGCCGGTGATCCACTTGCCGATGTACATCCGATGGACGCCGAAGATGCCCAGGAAGGTCAGCAGCAGCCAGGCCACCGAATAATTGATCTCGCCAGCCACGAAGCGGCGGTCGGCTTCGCGGTCCATGGACGGGATCAGGAACAGGTCGACGATCCAGCCGATGCCCAGCAGGCCCAGCGTAAAGAACCAGATCGTGCCGGTGACGGGTTTGCCGTAGTAGAAGCGGTGCGCGCCGAGAAATCCGAAGATCCAGAGCAGATAGCCCAGGGTTTTGCTGTGGGTGTTGTTGTTGATGTTGTTGTTCATCCAGGCTCCAAATGAGGGTGAGGCAGGAAATACGGTGATATGAAGATTGTTGCGCACGATCAGCCGTGCTGCATTGTGACATGGGCACATCCGTAAAGTGCCCTTTGCGCAGGGTGAAGCAACTTGTCAGAGGGCGGCTGCTTGTCGGCCAAAGTCTTCACATCGTTGTGGCAATCCGACGGCTTGCCCGCAAGAAAAGGCCAACTGGTATAAACTGTTCCCCTTCAGGAGGCCGTGAAACGAAGAGCCTCCCTGGAATTTCGCCACTGTCATCCGCCTTGTTGCCCCGTTGCCTACCGTGCGACCCTCGCTGCTCATTCCGCTCATTGTCGGCTGTGCGCTGTTCATGGAAAACATGGACGCCACCGTGCTGGCCACCTCGCTCCCCGCGCTTGCACGGGATCTCAACCAGGACCCGATCACCCTGAAACTGGCCATGACCGCCTATGTCGCGGCGCTGGGCGTGTTCATCCCGATCTCGGGCTGGATGGCCGACAAGCTGGGCGCGCGCAAGGTGTTCAGCTGGGCCATGATCGTCTTCATGACCGGCTCCATCCTGTGTGCCGTCTCGGGTTCCCTGGTGACCTTCGTGGCGGCGCGCTTCCTGCAGGGCATCGGCGGGGCCATGATGGTGCCGGTGGGGCGGGTCATCATCGCCCGTTCGGTGGACAAATCCGAGCTGGTCAAGGCGGTCAGCTACCTCACCCTGCCGGCGCTCTTGGGGCCGGTGGTCGGGCCACTCCTGGGCGGCTTCCTCACGACCTATTTCCATTGGCGCTGGGTGTTCCTGATCAACATCCCGTTCTGCTTCCTGGGCCTGTACCTGTCGCATCGCTTCATCCAGAATTTCAAGGAAGACGATCCGGCACCACTCGATGTGAAGGGTTTTGTACTCACCTCGGTGGGGGCGGCCATGATCATGCTGGGTCTGTCGCTCTTCGGCAGCCACCTGGTCGATGGCGCCACGCCGGTGGCCATGTGTTCCATCGGTGCCGTCGCGCTGGTGATGTACTACCGCCATTCCACCCAGATCCCGTATCCGCTGCTGGACTTTCGCCTGCTGCGCATCCCCACGCTGCATGCCAGCGTGGTGGGTGGCTCGCTGTTTCGCATCGGCTTGGGTGCGGTGCCGTTCCTGCTGCCGCTGGCCTTGCAGGAAGGGCTGGGCATGACCGCCTTCCAGGCGGGCAGCATCACCTGTGCTTCGGCATTCGGTTCGCTCTTCATTCGCTTGCTGGCCAGCCGGGTGCTGCGTCGTTATGGCTTCCGTACCGTGCTGATGGTCAATGCGGTGTTTGCCGGCATCGCGCTGGCGGCTTACGGCATCTTCAGCATGCATACGCCTTATCTGCTCATCGTCACCATCGTGTTGATGGGTGGCGTGTTCCCGGCGCTGCAATTCACCTGCCTCAACTCGATCGCCTATGCTGACATCGACAGCCGCGACGCCGGCCGCGTCACCAGCCTGGCCAGCGTCATCCAGCAAGTCTCGCTGGGCCTGGGCGTGACGGTGGCCGGGATCGTGCTGCAACTGTCGAACCACCTGCAGGGCCATGCCACCATCGTCGAGGCTGATTTCTGGCCAGCCTTCCTGGTCATCGGCCTGTTCTCGGTGGCTTCGGTGCCGATCAGCGGCAGGCTGCCGCACAACGCCGGGCTGGAGCTGTCGCGCGGGAAGTGAGCGTGGGCAGCGGGCCGGGCTGCTATCATCCCGGCATCCTGAACCCTGGAGTCGCGCATGTCCGTTTCCCCGTTCCCCATGTCCCCCGTTTTCGCACTGCGCCGCACGTTGGCGGCCAGTCTCTTGTTGGCCTCTTGCGGCGCCTTCGCCTTTTCACTCTCCGACCTCAGCAACCAGGACGCTACCGCCGGCCTGAAGGCCGCGCTGGAGAAGGGCGCCAATACCGCCGTGGCCAACCTGGGGCGGCCCAATGGCTTCCTCGGCAATGACAAGGTCAAGATCCAGTTGCCCGGTGCCCTGGAGCAGGCCATGCCGCTCTTGCGCATGACCGGCATGGGCGGCCAGGTCGATGGCCTGGTGGCCGACATGAACCACGCCGCCGAGGCGGCCGTGCCGATGGCCAAGCCGCTGCTGGTCAATGCGGTCAAGTCGATGTCGGTCGCCGATGCCAAGAACATCCTGGCCGGCGGCGATACTTCCGTCACCGACTTCTTCCGCCAGAAAACCTCGGGCGAACTGGCCGTGAAGTTCCTGCCCATCGTCAAGCAGATCACCGACAAGAATGGCCTCTCCGGACGCTACAACGCCGTCATGGGCCAGGTCGCCAAATCCGGGCTGGTGAGCGCAGAGCAGGGCACCGTGGAAGGCTATGTCACCCAGCGTGCGCTCGATGGCCTGTTCCTGATGATCGGCGAGGAAGAAAAAGCCATCCGCAAGGATCCGGTCGGCACCGGCAGCGCCATTCTCGGCAAGGTGTTTGGCGCCATGCGCTGACAGCGCTCCTGGTCGGGGTCGATAGCTTGATATTTGCCATCGATTTCTGGGTGATTCAAACCGCCCGAGCCTTTATCAAAATAAACCTGGGGAGGCGAAAGCCTCGTCCTGTAAGTTCTGTGACTTCCTCGATATGAAAGCTACTTGCGAGAAGGGTTGAGAGATATTGATCAAGCGGGTGATGGAAGTGAGTGGTCATCATATTGCTGTTCTCACTCTGGATTTTGAAATCGCCTTCGACGGCAAATGATTTCTGATAGTTGAAGCGTGGATCGGAAGCATATCCCCAATATAGTGGCCAAAAGCATGGATGAGGGATGGTAAAAATAAACAATGCATTCCTTTTTAAGATTTTTCGTGATGCAGAAATAAAAGATTGCAGCTCAGGGGAGCTGCTTGCCGCCATGTTGGAAATGGCGAGATCAAATTTTTTACTCTTTTTTGAAAAGGTTTCTACAGCCTCCGGAATATATCTAATGCGTTCGTCCTTATTGTTGATTTTTCCAATGCAGATTGACTCATGACTTGGATCAATGCCCACGATTACTTCGGCGTATTGTGCTGCGCGTCGGGTCAGCCAGCCAGTGCCACATCCAATGTCAACTAATGATCGAACTCTGGGTAAAGTATTTAGAATTGCGGGAGCAAGAACGAAATTTGCGCTGTGATCCTTGCCGGTCCGAACTTGCTCGTCTCTAATTGCTGCAATGGAGTCCCATTCACGGACGATTCTTGACAAGCTTTTGGTTTTTCGTAAGTTGATCATTTGAATTTTTTTATGGTCCGGACCAAATCGAGAGCCAAAGCGTAAGTTGGATGAGATGAATCTAGTTCCTCAATTACATGTGGCTCGTTTGGCTTCTTGCTGCCTATGGCGACGTAAGAAGATGTTGCATTACCTGCATTTACGATTGTGAATCTGGTAAGTGGATCAAAACCAAATGATCCGTATTCGATTATCGTTGCACCGGCTTTTGCCAGCCTTTGTAAGTCTGGGGTGGTCTTGTGCACGAAGAACGTTATCTCTCCATTTTTGGATTTTTCTTCCAAAAGGGGCCATATAAGGTCATCGGAAATCCAGCTCGCATCGCGAGAGCAAATTTCACAAAAGCCGCTCTTTTTTAGCATGGAATGCATATATTTATTGATGGCAATATTGTCCGAATATTTTTTCACTCCTCGTCGGCGGGCTTCGCGAATATCAAAAAATGCTGCCCCAGTGAAGATGATTAAAATTACGACTAGGACAAATATTTGCAGAGGAGATAAATTATCTTTGTAGGGATAAAGGGTGAAAAATAGACCGATGAGTGAAGCGGCCGCAGCCAACCAGTTTAAAAATGCTCTCATTAACAACCTCCCCTGATTTTTTTTTCGAATTATTTTCTAACTGAAATTATTTAATTAATTAGATTTCTAGAAGGTCCTCTCCTAGCAAATCTGATTTTCCCTGAATTCACTTCTATTGCGCTGGTAATGATTATGTAATTGAAAATCACGAATTTCTGTTCGTTATTCCGAAAGGGATATGCACTGAAGGTGCGACTTGAGCAACTGATGTTAAGTGGCCGGATTGGTCGTCGAAAAAGATGTGTGGCCGCAAAACTCCAAGTACTTTACCTTTCTCTATCCCTCCGAGGAAAAATGCATCGTTCGCCATGACCCCCCAACTTTTTAGAGTATTCAGCGCCCTTTCGTGAGAGGGAGCATTGCGAGCGGTAACGATAGACACCCGAAGACGGTTTTCGTACCTTGGATCGCTCCTCTTGCGGTTCTCTTCTACAGACTGGATCGTCGATATCCTAATCAGAAATTCCTTAAGAGGGCCGGGATTGTGAGGCTGCATAACATTCAGCGTCTCGTGACTATGAAATTTCTGTAGATCTCTGGTTTCTTGCATCACGGTTTCGGATTCGTCATCGGCTAGTACACCGTCGAAGTCAAATGCGATCCTCAGTCCATCATCATCATCATCATCGACGACCGATGATTTCATCGCATGACCAGCAGGTAGATTTAGCTTAATTGCAGCATCGATGTCTGACCGATTCCCAGAAAGGAAAAGGGATATATTGAGTGCGGGAATATACTCATATGGACTTTGGCCTTGCATGAAAATCGCACGCGTGATGCCGAGCTCATAGTGCGCAATTGTCCTCATAACTCTTAGGCCAGTGTCCGGATCGTTCTTCGAAAGAAGAACTACTTCCACCAGAGGATCATTAATTGGGTCGCTGCTTAGATCGTTGAGGGACAGTAACCGTCTTATAAAAGAAAAAGCGATTCCCTTTGGTAGCGGGTTATTTAAATTCGATTCTTGAAAGATTCTGTATTGTTCCTCTCCTTTTTCTCTGAAAACGGAATCAGATTCGGTCAGATCAAACATCGCACTTGAGGCAACTCCGATTACAAGTCGCTTATTTAGGTCATAAGGCATATATATGATTTCTAGGGTAGACGCCACTAGCCAAGAATTGTGTCTTCTCGTCGCCCCCAAGCGACGAGATTGTCAAGAAATAGTAACTCGAAAGGAAATATTTTTGTTTCGTTCGTGAGTTTGGGAAGGCGTTGCCCATTCCGGATCTCAATGCGTGGCTCTTTGAATAGAGGAAAAGGTTAAGTTGGGGACTCTATAGAATCGGTCTTATAGCGGCATAGCACGGAACCGATAAGTGAACCATTGAGCGGGAATCCGAATTTTAGTGAGCAGGCATCAATTCCGCATTTTTAAAAAATTTCGCCGGTCTCGACAAGAGGTCCGGCGATTTTTTTTGCTTCATGTTGCTCAATAGTCAAGCTCGGCGGGAGCCGCTTGTGGCAAGGGATAGCGCCGAGCTGGCGGTTTTCAGGATGACCGCTTTTAACGACATATTGACCGCCGTTCGGAACTTTTAAAAGTGCTTCAGATCTGTAAGTTATCGATTCACATTGCTACATTGCTGGACAGCATTAAGCGATTGCTTTAAACTATCGTTTCTTCGCGCCATCTTGGTCGCGAGATCACTTGTTCAACAACGACTCTTAGCAGTGTCCGATCCGCAGTGTGCGGGTTGTCCGAATTTCCGGCTGGCAGCGCGAACGCCCTCCCGTTCTCCACGGTGAACCGTTCCCATCCCTGTCCGGTGTGCACTATGCCGAGGCTGGCTTCATCGCTTCGGTTTCATCGCTGCCCTTGTAGCTTTCGGTTCGCATCCAAACGATACGCCCAACGGGGCAAGCGAACCTCTTAAAACTTGATCCCAGAAACCCGTCGTCGCGGCGTCATGTCGCCTCGGCTATACCAACAGGGGGTAACATGACACGTGTTCGTCACGTCTTCGCCGGCGCGCTCGGTTTTGCGCTGGTTATTGCAGGCCTGGTCTGGTGGATCGGTCCGGACGTCATCCAGAAGTATCGCGGTGACCTGGTCTACTACACCGGCAAGCACCTGGAACTGGTCTTCAGTTCGATGGCGCTGGCCCTGCTCACCGGCATTCCGGCTGGTATCGCGCTGTCCCGCCCGGGCGCGCAACGCAGTGCAGAGAAGTTCATCCAGATCTTCAACATCGGCAACACCATTCCCTCCATCGCCGTGCTGGCGCTGGCATTGGCCGCCTTCGGCATCGGCAATGGCCCGACCATCCTGGCCCTGTGGCTGGCGTCGTTGCTGCCCATCGTGCGCAACACCTACGAGGGCTTGAAGAACGTGCCGGCCGCCATGAAGGAAGCTGCGCGCGGCATCGGCATGAAGCCGCACCAGATCCTGTTGCGCGTGGAGTTGCCCAATGCGCTGCCCATCATCGTGGGTGGCGTGCGTACTTCGCTGGCGATCAACGTTGGTACCGCGCCGCTGTCGATGCTGATCGGCGGCGAGAGCCTGGGTGGCCTGATTTTCCCCGGCATCTACCTGAACAATCACGGCCAGCTGCTGCTGGGCGCTGCCGCTACCGCCTTGCTGGCGCTGGTGCTGGATGCCCTGGTGACCTCGCTGTCGGGTTTCTACCTGGCGCGTCGCGGGCTGCGCACCTGATCCGGCAGCTCATTCCCATCACAAGAACGACCGCACGCCAGCCCTTTCCGGCACAGCGGTAGAGAGGAAAGCATGACAAAGAAGACCATCGCGAAATATGCCTTGTGCGCCCTGGCGCTGGGCCTGGCCATGTTCGGCACGGCGCGTGCCCAGGCCCAGAACCTGGTCATCGGCGGCAAGAACTTCACCGAGCAGTTGCTGCTCTCGGACATGACCGCCCAATACCTGCGCGCCAAGGGCTACGACACCGACCTCAAGAACGGCCTTGGCACCACGCTGATGCGCTCGGCGCTGGAGAGCGGCCAGATCGACATCGTCTGGGATTACACAGGCACCGCCCTGATCGTCTACAACCACATCGAGGACAAGCTTGATCCCGACCAGATCTACCAGAAGGTCAAGGACCTGGACGCCCCGCGCGGGCTGACCTGGCTGAACCAGTCGGAACTGAACAACACCTATGCCTTCGCCATGCCGCGTGAAATGGCCGAGAAGTACCACATCCGTTCACTGCAGGATCTCGCCAACCGCATCAACGAGGATGAAAAGGAAGGCGGCAAACAGCACCTGCTGGGCGTGGACTATGAATTCGCCTCCCGTCCCGACGGCCTGGGCCCGATGCAGGAGCTGTATGGCTTCAAGCTGGATCGCAGCGAAGTCAAGCAGATGGACCCCGGCCTGGTCTACACGGCCCTGAAGAACGAACAATTGTTCGTCGGCCTGACCTATGCCTCGGATGGCCGCATCAAGGGTTTCGACCTGCAGCTGCTGGATGACGACAAGGGATACTTTGCCGCCTACAAGGCCACCCCGGTGGTGCGCCAGGACATCCTGGAAAAGAACCCCAAGCTGGCCGAGCAGTTGAACGCCCTGGCCGCCAAGATCGACACGGCGACCATGACCGAACTGAACAAGCGCGTCGACATCGACCAGGAGCCGGTGGCCAAGGTGGCATCTGATTTCCTCAAGCAAGCCGGCCTGATCTGAGGAGGGGACCATGAACATCTTCCAATACCTGCATTCGGACTGGCGCAACATCCTTGACCTGACCCTGCAACACCTTGAACTGGTGGGCATCGCGGTGAGCCTGGCCATTGCCATCGGTGTGCCGCTGGGCATCCTGATCGTGCGGGTGCGCTGGCTGGCCGGTCCCCTGATGGGGCTGGCGACCATCGTGCTGACGCTGCCTTCCATTGCGCTGTTCGGCCTGATGATCCCGGTGTTCTCGCAATTCGGCGCCGGCATCGGCCCCTTGCCGGCCATTACCGCCGTGTTCCTGTATTCGCTGCTGCCGATCATGCGCAACACCTACCTGGCGCTGGAGAACATCGAAGCCGGCATCAAGGAAGCCGGCATCGGCATCGGCATGACCTTCTGGCAGCGCCTGCGCATGGTGGACCTGCCGCTGGCCGTGCCGGTGATCCTGGGCGGCGTGCGCACGGCGGTGGTGATGAACATCGGCGTCATGGCCATTGCGGCCGTCATTGGCGCCGGCGGGCTGGGCGTGCTGATCCTGCATGCGATCAGCCAGAGCAACATGCAAAAACTCGTGGTGGGCGCGGTGATGATCAGCGTGCTGGCCATCATCGCGGACACCCTGCTGCAACGTCTGCAGAAAATCCTGACACCGAAAGGAGTACAAAAATGATCGAACTGGACCAACTGAGCAAGACCTACACTCAAAAGGATGGCACGCAGGTCAAGGCGGTGGATGCCGTCAGCCTGAAGGTGGCTGAAGGGGAGATCTGCGTCTTCCTCGGCCCGTCGGGGTGCGGCAAGACCACCACCCTCAAGATGATCAATCGCCTGATCAACCCGACCTCCGGCCGCGTGCTGCTGGACGGCCAGGACACCTCCGGCATCGATGAAGTGGAACTGCGCCGCCATATCGGCTACGTGATCCAGCAGATCGGCCTGTTCCCCAACATGACCATCGAAGAAAACATCACCATCGTCCCGCGCCTGCTGGGTTGGGACAAGAAGCGCTGCCAGGAGCGTGCCACCGAACTGATGGCCATGGTGGCGCTGGACCCGAAGAAATTCTTGAAGCGCTATCCGCGTGAGTTGTCCGGCGGCCAGCAGCAGCGTATCGGCGTCATCCGCGCACTGGCGGCCGATGCCCCTGTGCTGCTGATGGATGAACCGTTTGGCGCGGTCGACCCGATCAACCGCGAATCGATCCAGAACGAGTTCTTCCAGATGCAGCGCCAGCTGAACAAGACCGTCATCATGGTCAGCCACGACATCGACGAAGCCATCAAGCTGGGCGACAAGGTGGCCGTGTTCCGCGCCGGCAAGCTGGTGCAGTTCGATAACCCGGACACCTTGCTGGCCCGTCCCAAGGATGATTTCGTGAGCGCCTTCGTGGGCCAGGATCACACCTTGAAGCGCCTGCTGCTGGTGCGTGCCGGCGAGGCCGCGACCACCCCGGCCACGGCCCAGCCGGATGTGTCCTGCGACCAGGCGCTGGCGCTGATGGATGACCAGGATTCGCGCTACCTGACCATCATCGATGCCGACAACCGTGCGCTGGGTTACCTGACCCGCCGCGACGTGCGTGGCAACACGGGGGTGGCCGAGGATATGGTGCGTCCCTTCACCATGAATGCCGATCCGGACGAGAACCTGCGCGTGGTGCTCTCCAAGATGTACAAGCACAGCACCAGCTGGATGCCGGTCATCGCCAACGATGGCAGCTATGTGGGTGAGGTGACTCAGGATTCCATTGCCAGCTATCTCAGCTCCGGCAAGTCGCGCGGCATGGCGATGGCGGCTTGATGGTCCATGGCCGGGCCCCGTACTGGGCGCGGCCAAGCGGCTGGATGAAAGATTCTTCATCCCGAGCCCGTCCAGGGCCGGGCCTGAAGCACAGGAGCTGATGGGCAGTGAAGTATCAGCCCCAAAAACGAAAATGCCCGCATCGATGATGCGGGCATTTTTTTGTACTCAGTCAGTCAGCGTTCAAGCCAGCGGCTTGTGCATGAACATCGCCTTGCCGGTTTCCGCCTTGAGTTCGTATCCCTCGAAGCCGCAGGAGCGATACAGCGAACGCGCCACCGCATTGCCTTCCAGGACTTCCAGCGTGAGCTTGCAGCAGCCCAGCTTGCGGGCTTCTTCCTCGACTGCTGCCAGCAGCAGCCGGGCCACGCCCTGGCCGCGATACGCGGGCATCACCGCCAGGTCGTGCAGGTTCAGCAGCGGCTTGCAGGCGAAGGTCGAGAAACCTTCGATGCAGGTCGCCAGGCCTGCCGGGGTATCGCCATCGAAGGCCAGGAAGACATGGGCAGTGGGACGTTTCTTCAGCTCGGCGGCCAGGTTCTCGCGCACGTAGTCGGAGAGCTGCTTGCCGCCGCCCATGGCGTCGCAAGCGTAGGCATTGAGGGTCTCGAACAGCGCTGCCGCGTGGGCGGCGTTGCCGAGGTCGGCCTTGATGACGGTCACACTCATGTCGTTCCTTTTCTTGTGATGGACGATGAACGCTGTTGATCAGCAGGGGCTGGCTGCGGACTTACTTGCTCGCGGCGCGCTGGCCACCATGGGTCAGGGCCGACGGACGCGGGCCACCCTGGCGCTGCTGCTGGCCGGCATTGCGCGGCTGGCCGTTGGCATTGGCAGGCTTGGGGGCGCGGTTGGCATTGTTGCCGCCGTTGCCCGCATTGCCCCCGTTGCCGCCGCCATTGCCACGTCCACCCTGGCCACGGGCGGCGTTGCCGTTACCGTTGCCATTGCCGTTGGCCGCTGCGCGCGGCTTGGCTGCTTGGCCGTGACCGGCGTTGCCGGCCGGCTTGGGCGCTGCCGCATTGCCGTTGCCGGCCGGCTTGCGCGGGGCGCTGCGTTGGCCGCCGCGTCCGCCACCGTTCTGGTGACGGCCCTGGCCGCTGCGCAGCTGGATCGGTTGCGGCTTGGCGGTCGGGTCGGGTTCGAAACCGGCGATCACTTCCACCGGGATCTCGCGCTTGATGAAACGCTCGATGTCGTGCAGCAGGTCGCGCTCATCCACGCAGACCAGCGACACGGCTTCACCGGTGGCGCCGGCGCGGCCGGTACGGCCGATGCGGTGGACGTAATCTTCCGGCACGTTGGGCAGGTCATAGTTGACCACGTGCGGCAACTGGTCGATGTCAATGCCACGGGCGGCGATGTCGGTGGCGATCAGGGCGGTCAGCTTGCCGTCCTTGAATTCGGCCAGGGCCTTGGTACGGGCCGACTGGCTCTTGTTGCCGTGGATCGCCATGGCGGTGATGCCATCGCGGGCCAGCTGTTCGACCAGCTTGTTGGCGCCGTGCTTGGTGCGGGTGAAGACCAGCACCTGCTTCCACTGGTGGGTCTTGATCAGGTGCGCCAGCATCGGGTGCTTCTTGTCGCGGTCGACCGGGTGGATCTTTTGGGCGATCACTTCCACGGTGGAATTGCGGCGCGCCACTTCGATCAGGGCCGGGTTGTTCAGCAGGCTGTCGGCCAGCTTCTTGATCTCGTCGGCGAAGGTGGCCGAGAACAGCAGGTTCTGGCGCTTGGGCGGCAGCGCGGCCAGCACCTTGCGGATGTCGCGGATGAAGCCCATGTCCAGCATGCGGTCGGCTTCGTCCAGCACCAGGATCTGGATGTGCTGCAGGTTCACGGTGCCTTGCTGCATGTGGTCCAGCAGGCGGCCGGGCGTGGCCACCAGGATGTCCACGCCGCGCTTGAGCAAGGTGATCTGCGGATTGATGCCGACGCCGCCGAAGATGCAGGCGGAGGTCAGCGGCAAATACTTGCCGTACTGGCGCACGCTTTCTTCGACCTGGGCGGCCAGTTCACGGGTGGGCGCCAGGATCAGCGCACGGATGGGCAGGTGGCCGTTGATCTTCTGGCGCGGCATGGCGGACAAGCGTTGCAGCAGCGGCAGGGTGAAGCCGGCAGTCTTGCCGGTGCCGGTCTGGGCGCCGGCCAGCAGGTCACCGCCGGAGAGCACTGCGGGAACGGCTTGGGCCTGAATCGGGGTGGGGGAGGTATAGCCTTGTTCGGAAACGGCACGAACGATTTCGTCGGACAAGCCGAGCGCGGAAAATGACATGAGACTCTGAAATTGGGTTTGGCCTGTGGTCCCGTACGGGCGCCAGTCGCAGGCAAACGGGTTGGAACTTGAGGAGGGCGCGGACTTGACTGGCTATACGCCGCGCAGGCCGCAGTATAACAGCGCATCTGGCGGCCTACGTGATTTATTTTGTGCAGTCGGGGATGCTCAGCTCATCCTTTGTGACGCATCAAAAAATCGAGCACCGGCGGTAAAACCAGGGCGCTTTGCATCAGCCCGCCGAAGTGCGTCACGCCAGGCAGGCTGACGAATTCCCCTTGTGGCAAGAGCGCAGCCGTGCGCTGTACGGCCGCATGGCGCGCATCGGCGTCGCCACAGAAAAGCAGGCAGGGCAGGTCCATGCCGGCCAGCAGGTCTTCCTGCGAGGGACGCGGCTGCTGGGCCGCAGCGGCCAGGGCCACCAGGTCATTGGCGCGGATGAGCATCTTCACCTGTGCCGAGATCTGCTCGTCGAGCAGGCCCTCGAAGGTGGCGATGAAGGCCTCGGGATCGCGTCCGTCGATGCCCCGGAAGCCATCCCAGCTGCGATCTTCATACGGATGGGCTGCGCCCAGGATGAGGCTGCGCAGGCGCTGCGGCGCATGGCGCACCAGGCCGTAGCCGACCCAGCCCCCCAGGGAATAGCCGAAGAAATGGGCGCGCTCCACACCCGTTGCATCGAGCACCGCCAGCGCATCGCGGCAGCGCTGCCGTTGCGTATAGGCGGCGGGATCATGCGGCTTGTCGCTCTGGCCGTGGCCCAAGGCATCGAACAGGATGACCTGGTAGTGCTCGCGCAGCACTGCCGTGAAGCCGAAGAAGCGCCAGGCTTCCAGGCTGCTGGTGAAACCGTGGTGCAGTAGCAGGGGAGGGCCGTTGCCCTCGACCTGGTAATGGATCTTGCGGTTGTCGCTGAGGGCAAAGGGCATGGGTTGGCGTGCGGGGTGGGTCAGGTTGGGTCAGTTTGTTTCGTCGGCCAGCTTCTTGCAGCGGCGCGCCAGCATCTCGCGCGAACGCGCGCAGATTTCTTCATTGCTGAGGTCTTCGATATGCGTGGCAATGGACCAGACATGGCCGAAAGGATCACGCAGGGTGCCGGAGCGATCGCCATAAAACTGGGTCTGCACCGGGCGCAGTTGGACTGCTCCTGCGGCCAGCGCCTGGGTAAAGACGGCATCGACGTCGGCCACGTAGACCAGCAGGCTCACGCCCGCGCCGCCCAGGGTCTGGGGACTGAGGAATCCCAGTTCGGGATGTTCGTCGGCCAGCATCACGCGGGCATTGCCGATCTGGATCTCGGCATGCCAGACCTTGCCGTGCGGACCGTCGAGCCGCATGATCTCGGCCGCACCGAAAGCGCGCCGGTAGAAGGCGATGGCGTCGGCGGAGGCCTTCACGATCAGGTAGGGGGTCACGCTGTGGTAGCCGGGTGGCAACGCGCAAGTGGCCTGGTCGTTGCTGGCTTGCTGGGAAGGAATGTTCATGTCGTCTCCTCGGTCTGCGCCGGTAGCCGCACTATAGCAGCAATGCCGGACGCAATGAGGAGACGGGGTCGTGCAGGAGGGGCGATCAGGCCAATCAGGCGAATTCGGACAGCAGGTTCACTTGCTGCGCGAAGATCTTCGGGCTGCCGGCAATGACGTCGCCCTTGTAGAGGTAGTCGGAGTCACCCTTGAAGGTGCCCACGATACCGCCCGCTTCGGTCACCAGCAGGGAGCCGGCGGCGATGTCCCAGGGCTTCAGGCCCTTCTCGAAGAAGCCGTCCAGGCGGCCGGCGGCCACATAGGCCAGGTCCAGGGCAGCTGCGCCCGGGCGGCGCAGGCCGGCGCTGTGCTCGGTCATGACCTTGAACATGGTCACGTATTCGTTCAAGCCATCGAGGTCGCGGAAGGGGAAGCCGGTACCGATCAAGGCATCGGCGATCTTGTCGCGCTTGCCCACGCGGATGCGCTTTTCGTTCAGGTAGGCACCAGCGCCCTTGGAGGCGGTGAAGAGGTCGTTGCGGGTCGGGTCGTAGACCACGGCCTGGGTGATGATGCCACGCTGTTGCAGGGCGATCGAGACGCAATATTGGGGGAAGCCGTGGATGAAGTTGGTGGTGCCGTCCAGGGGATCGATGATCCAGACGTTTTCGTTTTCATCGTGCAGGTTGTCGGATGCACCCGATTCCTCGGCCAGGATGGCGTGGTCGGGGTAGGCGTTCTTGAGCACGTCGATGATCGCATCCTCGGCTGCCTTGTCCACCTCGGTGACGAAGTCGTTGTGCGACTTCTTCGACACTTTCAGCAGCGACACGTCGAAGGACGCGCGGTTGATGATGGTAGCGGCGCGGCGGGCTGCCTTGATCGCCGTATTGAGCATGGGTGGGATGATCATTCCGATGGTTCCGTTAAAATTGCGGCCACCGAAGACGATGGCTGCGTTGCTCATCGTCGCCATGGCCGACCAGCCGGCCTTCCGCGACAAGCATGCGGAACAGCTGGCCAGGCGAAACCCGGCAGTCAAACCAGTGCGACGATGAAATTAATGAGCGTTGCGCCGCCCGCGGCTGTTATGCTTGCGGGTTTGCCAGGCAGTCCAGGGGCAGTGGCGTCGGTCAAGTCGGCTAACGAAGTCGACCTGGGTTGACAGCCTTGCTGCAACATTGGCGTTTTGCCAATATCTGATCCTGGGGCGCGAATCCCGCTATTTTAAATGAACAAGCAAGTGTCAGGACAATCTCTTTTCAGCCGTTTGCGTTTCGTGCTGGTCAATACCAGCAGTCCCGGCAACATCGGCTCGGCCGCACGGGCCATCAAGACCATGGGCTTTTCGGAGCTGGTGCTGGTCAATCCGCGCTTTCCGGACGCGGTGAAGGAAGATGAAGCCATTGCCTTCGCCAGCGGTGCCCTCGATGTGTTGCAAAATGCACGCATCGTCGGCAGTGTCGAAGAAGCGTTGCAAGGATGCAACTTCGCTGCCGCCGTCAGCGCCCGTTTGCGCGAATTCTCGCCGCCAGTGGTGTCGCCGCGCGAACTGGCGGGGCAGCTTTCCCGTGACACCGGCCTGAATGCGGCACTCTTGTTCGGCAATGAACGCTTTGGCCTGCCCAATGAGGTGGTGCAGAAGTGCAATGCCTTGCTCAATATTCCCGCCAACCCGGACTATTCCTCGCTGAACCTGTCGCAGGCGGTGCAGGTGCTGGCTTATGAATGCCGCATGACCGAGCTGGAAGTGCAGGGTGGTCCCATGCAGACCAGCGGCGATGCGCGCGCGCCGGGCGAGGTGGGCTTCCATGGGCAGAGCGCCAGCGTGGCCGACATCGAGGGCATGTTCGCGCACTTGGAACAGGCGCTGGTGGCCATCGATTTCCTCAATCCCGACAACCCCAAGAAGCTGATGCCGCGCTTGAAACGCATGTTCTCGCGCGCCCAGCTGGAGACCGAAGAGGTCAACATCCTGCGCGGCATCGCCCGCCAGATCCTGGAGCCGAAGCAGGCCAAGGCCGGCCGGCGAGAACAAAACGAACAAGGAGAGGGCTGACATGGCCAAGCTGACCCTGGACCGCATCCTGCAATCGCAGGGTTTCGGTTCGCGCAAATATTGCCGTGAGTTGATCGAGGACGGTGAAGTGTCGATTCATGGCGAGGTGGTGGACGATTACCGCGCCACACCCGATACCAATGGCCTGGTGCTGACCATCTTCGAGGAAGAGTGGGAATACCGCGAACACGTCTACATCGCCATCAACAAGCCGCAGAACATCGAATGCTCGCGCAAGCCCAGCCACCATCCGGGCGTGTTGACGCTGCTGCCGGAACAGTTCACCTGGCGCGACGTGCAGCCCGTGGGCCGGCTGGATCACGATACGACCGGCTTGCTGCTGATGTCGGACGATGGCGCTTTCATTCACGCGCAGTCCTCGCCCAAGCGCCACGTGCCAAAAGTGTATGCGGCCACGACGGCCGAGCCGGTAACGGAGGCACTGATTGCGCAACTGAAAGCGGGCGTGCAGCTGCATGACGAACCGGCGCCGCTGGCCGCGACCCGCTGCCGCCAGCTGGGCGAGAACCTGCTGGAAATCGTGCTGGAGCAGGGCAAGTATCACCAGGTCAAGCGCATGCTGGCGGCCGCCGGCAATCATTGCAGTGCCTTGCGGCGTACCGCCATCGGTGGCTTGCAGCTGGAGTCGCTGGAACTGGAAGAAGGGGAGTGGACTTATCTGGATGCGGAGCAGATGGCCTTGCTGGTGCCGGATGCTGAGCAAGTCGGGGCTCAGTAGCTCAGGGAATCCGCTGACAGGGCGCGGCGTTCGTGCAGCACGCGCAGCAGACTGAAGGTTTCATCGCGCGCACGATAGAAGAGAAGGTAAGGGAAATGATCCAGCTGCCACATCCGCAGCGAGCGATCCGGCAGAAGATGGGCGTAGCGCTGTGATCCCATGCCTGGTTGCCTTGTCAGGCTGCGTAAGGTGCTGGTAAGTTCTTCCGTGAAGCGTTCGCCCAGGCGGCGCGAAAGTTCAGTGTAATAGTCGGTGATGTCGAGGATGTCGCGTTGTGCGACCGGAGATAAACGGATGCGCATGCGCACCGCTCATGCTGTCTTGTTACGGATGCGCTCGCGCAGTTGACTGGCGAGCTCGTCAATGGTGATGTCGATCGCGGGGCCGGATCGCAGGCCCTCGTCGATCAGCGCCAGAAGCTTTTGCTCTTCCTCTGTCCGCGGGCCGATGGCGGACGGGCCGGCGTCGCGGGCCACAGGGTATTTGTCGGCGAGGAGGTGGGTGGCGGAAGTCATTCGGTGATTATAGACCTGGCCATTTGAAATACCGCTGCCGGTTTTTGCCGGAACCTTGTTTTCTCCGATTATCCCGAAATTCTTCTGCTCCACCCACTCGCGCCCGCTCAATGCCGCGCGTCACTCGCCTCGCTCGCCCCACCCACATCAGCCACGAACAGTTGTGCGCAATCGACCGCATCGAACTCGTAATGCTGGCCGCAGAAATCGCAGTCGATGGCCAGTTTTTCCATCTGTGACAGCGCTTCAGCAACTTCTTCCTGGCCCAGCATCTTGAGCATGTTGCCGACCTTCTCGCGCGAGCAGGAGCAGTGGAATTGCGGATGCACCGGATCGAAGACGCGGATGGTCTGTTCCCAGAACAGGCGATGCATCAGCGTGGCGATGTCGGTGGAGAGCAGTTCTTCGCGCTTCAAGGTATCGCCCAGCATGACCATGTGATTCCAGTCTTCCAGCTCACCTTCCGGCTTGGCCGTCGGGGCAGCATTGCCGCCGATGGAAGGCAGCTTCTGCAGCAGCAGGCCGCGCGAGACCTTCTCATCGGCGGCCAGCCACAGCTTGGTATCGAGCTGTTCTGAACGCAGCATGTAATTCTCGATGACGGTGGCCACGCTCTCGCCGTCCAGCGGGACCACGCCCTGGTAGGCCTGCTGGCCGGGCAGCTTGTCCTTGGGGTCGAGGGTGATGACGAAGCGGCCTTGGCCATTGGCATTGACCAGGTCGGTCAGCGTCGCGTCGTCAGCGATCTCGGCATCATCGGCCAGCTTGGCGGTGGCGCGCAGCTGCAGCTCGGAGTCGCATTCGACCACCAGCAGCTTGACCGGGCCGTCGCCATGGATCTGCATGACGATCATCCCGTTGAATTTCAGGTTGGCCGACAGCAGGGCGGAAGCCGCCAGCATCTCGCCCAGCAGGGTGCGCACTGCGACCGGATAGTCGCGGCGGGCTTGCACCTGACGCCAGGTGTCGGAGATCTCGACCAGCTCGCCGCGAACGGGCGCGTTGTCGACCAGGAATTTTTGCAGCGTGTCTTTCATCGTTTCCTTTGCTTGACCGCTCAGGCAATGCGCTTGAGCTGGGTCTTGAACTGTTGCGCGCGCTGCACGTAGCTGTCGGTGCCAGCCCGCATGCGCGCGATATCTTCTTCACTCAACTGGCGAACTGCCTTGGCAGGCGCGCCGATGATCAGGGAGTTGTCGGGAAACTCCTTGCCCTCGGTCACCAGGGCACCGGCCCCGATCAGGCAGTTCTTGCCGATCCTGGCGCCATTGAGCACCACCGCCTGGATGCCGATCAAGGCACCCTCGCCGATGGTGCAGCCATGCAGCATGGCCTGGTGGCCCACGGTGACGTTCTTGCCGATCACCATCGGGTAGCCGTGATCGGTATGCAATACCGCACCTTCCTGCACGTTGCTGTTCTCACCAATGGTGATGAGTTCATTGTCGCCACGAATGGCGACGTTGAACCAGACGCTGGAATGGGCTTCCATCTTGACCTTGCCCACCACCGTGGACGACTCGGCCACGAAGGCGGTCTCGTGGATCTCGGGAATGTCCTGCGCCAATTGGTAGATCGCCATAATAAAATTGTCTCCTCGTTACCTGCTGGTCGGTGGGCGATGCCGAAGCCCTTTGCCTTGTCCTTGCCTTGCATTGGTGGACGTTTGTCTTCATATGGAGACAAAGGCGGCATCCTCAACCGCGTATTTTACCTTCCCTGAAAGTCAGTTCCTTGGATCACGTCTCGTCCCCAGATGAAGTCTTTTCATTCACCCGCCTGCGTAGCGCCGCGCTGTCTTGCCTGAAGGAAACCCGGCCCGCCGTCAAGTGCAGTTCCGTACGCGCCCTGCGCGCCGCCTGGCAGGCTGGCCAGTTATCGCTGGAAACGGAGGACCTGGCGGCCACCGAATCCGGCGCCGGGATCCCCGGCCGGCCGGCGCGGCCCGAGCTGGTCTCGCCGCTGCAGGTGAAGCATCGTTCCATGGGCACGCCCGAGGGCAGGGCGGCGCTGATCCATGCCCTGGCCCATATCGAGTTCAATGCCATCAACCTGGCGCTCGATGCGGTCTGGCGCTTTGCCGGCATGCCCCGGGATTTCTATGAAGACTGGCTGCTGGTGGCCGATGAAGAAGCCTATCACTTCAGCTTGCTGGCCGATCACCTGAAGACCTTGGGTCACGACTACGGCGACTTCACCGCTCACAATGCCCTGTGGGACATGGCCGAATCCACCAAGGACGACGTCCTGGCGCGCATCGCCCTGGTGCCGCGCACGCTGGAAGCCCGCGGGCTGGATGCTGCCCCGCCGGTGCGTGCCAAGCTGGCGCAGGCCGGTGACCTGGCGGCCGCCGAGATCCTGGACATCATCATGCGCGACGAAGTCGGCCATGTGCTGATTGGCAACCGCTGGTTCAACTGGCTGTGCGAGCAGCGCCAGCTCGATCCCGTGACGACCTTCGCCGCACTGTGCCAGCGCCACCGCGCACCGCCCCTGCGCGGCCCCTTCAATCTGGAAGCGCGGCGCGCCGCCGGCTTTTCGGAAGAGGAAATGCTGATGTTCAGCGATGTTTCGCGATGATCGACGGATTTGCAAGAAATGTAAGCAAATTTGGCAGCCACAGGACGAGGCCGGCTGCTGTGCTATCTTCCCCTCAAATCCCGACACATCGGGATCGTCAAACATGAACGGAAATGATGAAAACATGAACAAGATGTCCAAACTGCTGGCCGGTGTTGCCGTCAGCCTTGCCGCCATTACCCTGCTGGCCGCCTGCCAGAAGAAGGAAGAGCCGGGTCCGGCCGAGGCCCTGGGCAAGAAGATCGACGGTGCCGTGCAGGAAGCCGGCAAGAAGCTCGATGAAGTGACCGGCCAGACCAAGGATCAGGCAGCCGAATCCGGCTCCAAGCTCGATGGCGCCATGGACAAGGCCAAGGCCGATGCCAAGGAAGCTTACGAGAAGACCAAGGAAGGCGCCAAGGACCTGGCCCAGAAGACCGGTGAAAAGATGCAGCAGGCCGGTGAGCAGCTGCAGGACGCTTCCAAGAAGTAATCCGTTCCAGGTCGCAGCCACTGGCTGCGCCTGCGCCGTCGCACACAAGATGCCGTCCCGCGCCCGCCGGACGGCATCTTGCTTTGTGGGCTTCAGTCGCGGGCGTTGTGGATCAGGTCGATCACTATCTTGTGGATGGAGGGTTCCAGCGCCAGCGCCACGTGGCCGATCCCGATGACCGGGATGTTCCAGGCGCCCTCCAGGTGGGCCGAGCTTTGCGGCGAGACGATGTTGTCGTGCTGGGAATAGATCGACACGATGTGGCCCAGGGCATCGGCCTCCTCGGTGGCTGCCAGCTTTTGCAGCCATTCGCTGCTGCGGCCTTCTTCGTAGCGGCCCAGCCAGTTCATTTCCCCGCAGTTGATGCCGATGCCGAAGTTGGCGATGGCCGTGCCGTGGTGTGGCGAGCCCAGGGTAATGACGCGCGCCACGCTGTCGCAGCCATGGTCGCGCAGGTAGGCGCGGGCCGCCAGTCCGCCCATGCTGTGGGCGACGATGACGATCTTCTTCTGGCCGGTTTCGGCCTGTACCCGCTGCACGGCCGCATGGACCAGCGGCGCGTATTCATCGATGCTGCCGAAGACCGGCTCCATGTCCAGCGCGTAGTGGGTGATGTGGGCTTGGCGCAGTTCCAGGCTCATCCAGCGCCAGTATCCGCTGTTGCAGCCATAGCCGTGGATGAGCAGGACCGGCAGGGAGGTCGTATCGGGATAGCTGAACTGGTCGAAGCGCAGGAAGGGCATGGCCCAGGAGGAGCACAGCATGGTGGCGCGGAATTCGCGCAGGAAAAGGGTGGCCACCTGCAGCCAGGTGATCTCGACCGGATTGGAGGTGCGGCCGCGATACGGCCAGGTCAGGAAGAAGCTGTTGGCAGTGATCTGGGCGCGCAGCAGCAGCACGATGAGTACGCCCCCGGCGGCGGCGGCCACGATGGGCCAATCGAAATGCCGTAGCAGGAAATAGAACAGGACCGCGATGCCGAACTGGATGAGGAGCAGGGTTCTGGAGATGCGTGAAATCATGCGGGCGTCAGTCGGGGCGATCAGGTACAGGGGCATGCGGGTGCATGCGTTCGCCCGAGAGCATAACAGAGCGCGGGGAAGCGCTCATGTCGGCTTCATGACTTGGATTGGGCGCTTGCTGCGGCTTTGGTCACCGGCACGGCATCGACCAGGCGGGTACCGGCCAGGCGGTCGTGCAGGAATTGGCCGCCCGGATCCAGGCGCGATGTCATGGCCCAGAGCAGCAGGTTGGCTGCGGGGATCAGTACCAGCAGCCAGGCTTGGCCACGCGCCAGCGATGCCAGCGCCAGTCCCGGCAGGATCCACAGCCAGGCTAGCACGAAACGCAAGGCGGCGCGCCACAGGCGCACGGGCTGGCCGTCGCGGTCGACCACGCGGAAACGCCAGGTCTTCATGGCCAGCGTCTGGCCACCGTGCGTCCAGAACCAGATGAAGTACACCGCCAGCACCAGGAACAGCCAGCCTTCCAGCGCATGGCGCAGGTAGAGCGCGTGGCGCTGCTGCAGCAAGGTCGAAAACAGCCAGCCGGACATGAACAGCACGCCGAACAGCAGCATCGATTCATACAGCATGCTGCTCATGCGGCGGCGCAGGGAGGGCGTGGTGAGTTCCGGCATGTTCCTGTTCGTTCCGTTCTGGCTAGGGTGGCGTGAAGAATCCGTGCGTGCAGCGTGCGCTGCGGCCGCCAGATGGTAATGCAATCAGGCGCGCTTGCCTATGTAAGGGCTTGAGCCAGAGCAAGAAGGCGCCGCACGAAGCAGGGGAGGTCCGGGCTCGGCGGCATTCGGCCGCGCTTGGCGAGGGCCCAAATGCGAACCGCCCCAAAGGGGCGGTTTCAAATCATCGCCGGTGGCGGGTGATGGAATCAGGAAGTGGATGGACTGGCTTACTTGCCGTCGCTCGTCGTACCGGCCACAGGCGCGACCGCAGCACTGACTGCCACGGTCGCAGGCGTCGAGGCGGTAGGAGCGATCGCCGGCACCGGAGTGGCCTGCGAGCCCGGTGCCTGGGCAGGCGCAGGAGCGGCGGCCGGAGCGGGCAGCTGGGCAGGGGTGACCGGCAGGGAGCGATCCAGGGCCTCGGCGGGCAGCTGGATGGTCGGTGCGGCGGCTGAGGGCGAGGTCGGCAGCTTGGCTACCCGCTTGGGCAGCTTGGATTCGGCCAGCTTCTTTTTCTGCTCTTCAGACAGTTGCTGGTACTTGGCCCATTGCTCGTGCTTTTCTTCCGCATCCAGCTTCTTGGCACGGGCGTAATTGGTGCGGGCAGCGCTGCGTTCAGCCGGGGTCAGCTTGACCCAGTCACGCATGCGTTCATGCAGGCGCTGCTGTTCTTCCGGCTTCATCTTGGCGTAGCGCTTGCCGATCTCCAGCCATTTTTCCTTCTGCAACTCGCTCATGCGCGGCCATTCGCCGGTCAGCGGTTCCAGTGCCTGATGCTGGGTCGGCGAGAGATTGGCCCAGGCCAGCTTGTTCTCGGGCTTGCGTGCGGCGCCCTTGCCGGCGGATTTGTTGGCGTGGGCGGCGGCCGGTGCGGCAGGCGCTGTCGCGGTACCGGACGCACCGGTCACCGGTGCCGTTGCAGCAGGGCTGGCAGCAGGTGCGGGCGCGGCCGCGGGTGTGGCCGACGGTGCTGGTGCGGTGGCGGGCGCGTTCTGCGCCACGGTCCAGGCGCAGCTCAAACCACCGGCCAGCACCGCCAGCGCCAGCGCAATGCGCGAGAAGCGGGCGGTAGCCTTCACAGGAGTGCCGGTGGTCTTTTGCATCGTCTTATTGTCCCTTTTCTGCCAGGAAGGCGTTGAAACCATGATCCAGGTAAGCCGACAGCGGCAGCTCGTCGGACAGTACGGCCGCGTCGATGTCGGCCAGGTAGCTCACGCGCTTGGCGTTTTCATGCTGGTAGATGCCGGCGAAGAGGATGATGCCCACCAGCAGCGGGGCGGCCACGCCCAGGCGGCTCCACCACGACGGTTTTTCGGGCGACATCATGGCGCCACCGAAGGCGCCGGCCAGCACCGGCTGCTCCACGCGTTTGTGGATCGGTGCCTGCTTCTTGCGGGCCAGGGCCACGCGGCGGGCGGCCGACAGGCTTTGCAACGTGTCGTCGGACAGGTTGTCAAGATTGGCGTCAAGCGCCAGCTTCACCTTGTAGGCGAATTGCATTTCCTTGTTGTTCATAATGAGATTCCTTTGGCTCTGAGAGCTTGAGCCAGCGCGTGTGTTGCGCGGGAGCAATGGGTTTTGACGCTACCTTCGGAGCAACCCATGGCGGCGGCTGTTTCCGCCACGTCCATGTCCTGCCAGTAACGCATCAGGAATGCTTCCCGTTGACGCGTTGGCAGTTTTTGTATTTCGGCATCGATCAGGTTCAGCGTCTGCTCGCGCTCGACCTTGTCCGCGCTGGATTCGGCGGCCTGGGAGCCGTCTTCCGATTCCAGGCTCTCGAGCAGGTCGAAATCATCGCCGCCCTCGCCGTCGCCGCCATTGCCCCCGAAGCTGGAGAACAGGCTCACCCAGGTATTGCGTACCTTTTCGCGGCGGAAGAAATCATGAATGGTGTTCTGCAGGATGCGCTGGAACAGCATCGGCAGCTCATCGACCGGCTTGTCGCCATATTTCTCGGCCAGCTTGATCATTGCATCCTGAACGATGTCCAACGCGGCTTCATCCTTGCGCACGGCATACACCGCCTGTTTGAAGGCGCGGCGTTCGACACTTTCAAGAAAATCGGAGAGTTCTTTGTCAGTTGCCATGCAATACGGTGTGCCGGATGGGTCACCGATCAATTCAGGAAAAATCCTGCATATTGACCAGCCAGGATGCGAAAAATGCAAGAAATCGTCAAAAAGCAGACCGAATGCTAGCAAATGTGGCCCCTTTTGTCCTGAAGTTTATCCTCGACCCGGCGCGGGAACGCGAGTATTGACAACGATTTCACCGGAATTCGCTTGACCAAAATGATGCAAGCCATTACTGTCCTGTTTCCCGCCTCCCACATCTGGGGCGTTTTTATTCCTTGCCGGTGCTTCACATAAGGTTGTGCCGGTTCGAGGAAACGCTTTATAGGTTTAAAGCTTGTTTGTTCTAACCCGTGCCACAAGCGCGAGGAATCTGTAAAAGTCGATCTTGATCCAAGGCTGAACGAGTCGCGTTGAGCGACGTTTCAAACTCCACTACGGTTGGAGCGCAGAAACGGCGTGACCGCACAATGAAGGGATGCCGCCAGCAAGACGATGAATGCGATTCCGTCAGGAGAGAACATCCGATCAATTTCCAATGGACCTTGAAAGGAAGCAGCATGAGTGCTGAGCAACTCACCGGCGCGGATATACTCGTCCGTTGCCTGGCTGAAGAGGGTGTTGAACACGTCTTCGGCTATCCTGGTGGCGCCGTCCTCTATATCTACGACGCAATCTTCAAGCAAGACAAATTCCAGCACATCCTGGTTCGTCACGAACAGGCCGCCGTGCATGCCGCTGATGCGTATTCGCGCAGCTCGCAAAAAGTCGGCGTGGCCATCGTGACCTCCGGCCCCGGCGTGACCAATGCGGTCACTGGCCTGGCCACGGCCTACATGGATTCGATTCCCATGGTGGTGATCTCCGGCCAGGTGCCGTCGACCGCCATCGGCCAGGACGCGTTCCAGGAGTGCGATACCGTCGGCATCACCCGCCCCTGCGTGAAGCACAACTTCCTCGTGAAGGATGTGAAGGACCTGGCGGAGACCGTCAAGAAAGCCTTCTATATCGCCACCACCGGCCGTCCCGGCCCGGTCCTGGTCGATATCCCGAAGGACATCACCATGCATACCTGCGCCTACGAGTACCCGAAGGCGGTGGAAATGCGTTCCTACAAGCCGGTCGACAAGGGCCACTCGGGCCAGATCCGCAAGGCGCTGCAGCTGCTGCTGTCGGCCGAGCGCCCGATGATCTATACCGGCGGCGGCATCATCCTGGCCAATGCCTCGCCTGAGCTGAACAAGCTGGTTGATCGCCTGGGTTATCCCTGTACCAACACCCTGATGGGCCTGGGTGCCTATCGTTCGTCCAGCGACAAGTTCGTGGGCATGCCCGGCATGCACGGCACCTACGAAGCCAACATGGCCATGCAGCACTGCGACGTGTTGATCGCCATCGGCGCGCGCTTCGATGACCGCGTGATCGGCAACCCGAAGCACTTCGCCTCGAATGCCCGCAAGATCATTCATATCGATATCGACCCGTCGTCGATTTCCAAGCGCGTCAAGGTCGACATCCCCATCGTGGGCAACGTCAAGGACGTGCTGCAGGAACTGCTCTCGCAGCTGGATTCGGCCGAGACCCGCCAGAACGGCGCGGCGCTGGATGCCTGGTGGAAGCAGATCAACGAATGGCGCAAGCGTGACTGCCTGAAGTTCGCCACTTCCGACGAATTCATCAAGCCGCAATCGGTGGTGCAGAAGGTGTGGGAAGTGACCAAGGGCGATGCCTTCATCACCTCCGACGTCGGCCAGCACCAGATGTGGGCCGCGCAATACTACGGTTTCGACAAGCCGCGCCGCTGGATCAATTCCGGTGGCCTGGGCACCATGGGCGTGGGTCTGCCGTACGCCATGGGCGTGCAGATGGCCAACCCCGATGCGACGGTGGCCTGCATCACCGGCGAAGCCTCGATCCAGATGTGCATCCAGGAACTGGCGACTTGCAAGCAGTATCACCTGACGCCCAAGATCATTCTCCTGAACAACCGCTTCCTGGGCATGGTGCGCCAGTGGCAGCAGATCGACTATGGTTCGCGCTATTCCGAGTCCTACATGGATTCGCTGCCGGACTTCAACAAGCTGGCGGAGTCCTACGGCCACGTCGGCATGAAAATCGAGAAACCGGGCGATGTCGACGGCGCGCTGCGCGAAGCCTTCGCCATGAAGGACAGGCTGGTCTTCATGAACTTCATCACGGATCAAACCGAAAACGTCTGGCCGATGGTCAAGGCGGGCAAGGGTTTGACTGAAATGTTGCTGGGTTCGGAGGATCTCTAACATGCGCCATATCATTTCTGTGCTGCTGGAAAACGAAGCCGGCGCATTGTCCCGTGTCGTGGGCCTGTTCTCCGCACGCGGCTACAACATCGAAACGCTCACCGTTGCACCCACCGAAGATTCGACCCTGTCGCGCATGACCATCGTGACCTCGGGTTCGGATGATGTGATCGAACAGATCACCAAACACCTGAACCGCCTGATCGAGGTGGTGAAGGTCGTCGATCTGACCGAAGGCGCGCACATCGAGCGCGAACTGATGCTGATCAAGGTGCGCGCAGTGGGCAAGGAACGGGAAGAGATGAAGCGCACTGCGGATATCTTCCGCGGCCGCATCATCGACGTCACCGAGAAGACCTACACGATCGAGCTGACCGGCGCCAAGAGCAAGCTGGACGCCTTCATCGACGCCCTGGATCGCACCGCGATCCTGGAAACGGTCCGTACCGGCGGCTCCGGCATCGGCCGCGGCGAACGGATCCTGAAGATCTGATCGACCGCGCCAGCAGTACGCATCACACACCTACATACATTCAAATTCGAGTTACTCGGAACATAGGAAAAAATCATGAAAGTTTTCTACGACAAAGACGCAGACCTGTCCCTGATCAAGAACAAGAACGTGACCATCATCGGTTACGGTTCGCAAGGCCACGCCCACGCCCTGAACCTGAAGGATTCCGGCGTCAAGGTGACCGTCGGCCTGCGCAAGGGTGGCGCATCGTGGAACAAGGCTGAACAGGCTGGCCTGAAGGTCGCCGAAGTCAACGACGCGGTCAAGGACGCCGACGTCATCATGATCCTGCTGCCGGACGAAAACATCGGCCAGGTCTATGCAGAAAACGTCGCTCCCTTCGCCAAGCAAGGCGCGACCGTGGCCTTCGCGCACGGCTTCAACATCCACTATGGCCAAGTCGTGCCGCGCGCTGACCTGGACATCATCATGATCGCCCCCAAGGCCCCCGGCCACACCGTGCGTTCGACCTACAGCCAGGGTGGCGGCGTGCCGCACCTGATCGCCGTGCACCAGGACAAGTCCGGCTCGGCCCGTGACCTGGCCCTGTCGTACGCTACCGCCAACGGCGGCGGCCGTGCCGGCATCATCGAAACCAACTTCCGCGAAGAAACCGAAACCGACCTGTTCGGCGAACAAGCCGTGCTGTGCGGCGGTACCGTGGAACTGATCAAGGCCGGTTTCGAAACCCTGGTCGAAGCTGGCTACGCGCCGGAAATGGCCTACTTCGAGTGCCTGCACGAACTCAAGCTGATCGTCGACCTGATCTATGAAGGCGGTATCGCCAACATGAACTACTCGATCTCCAACAACGCCGAATACGGCGAGTACGTGACCGGCCCGCGCGTGATCAACGCCGAGAGCAAGGCTGCCATGAAGAAGGTCCTGGAAGACATCCAGACCGGCGAATACGCCAAGAGCTTCATCCTGGAAAACAAGGCCGGTGCACCGACCCTGATGTCGCGTCGTCGCATCAACGCCGAACACCAGATCGAAATCGTGGGCGAGAAGCTGCGCGCCATGATGCCCTGGATCAAGGCCAACAAGCTGGTCGACCAGACCAAGAACTGATCTGCCGCCTCAAGCAGCAGTCAAGGAAAACGCCACGGTTCGCCGTGGCGTTTTTTTTCGTTCCCAGGGAAGGCGAGGGCGCTTGAATTGTCATTGTGTTACGCATTGTTGCACTTGGCCAAGAACCAATCTCTGGTGGCGGTCGTCGAAGTGCAGGGTAGATGCTTTCGATATGAAGCTATCATCACCCCCGTCACTGACCAAGAATAAAGAGGATCCCTTATGACACCTTCCCGCAAACTGATGCTGGGTGCCGTCCTGGCCACCGCCTGTATCGCTGCCCAGGCGCAGACCGCCATGAGCGCGCCGGCTCCGGTCCCGACCACCGGCACCATGGTCGTGGTGCCAGCCAATGGCGAGATCAGCGTGCCCAATGACCAGGCGCGCGTCACCCTGCAGGTCGAAGAGCAGGACAAGGACAAGGCCGCCGCCGCCTCCCGCGTGAACCAGAAGATGAAGCAGGGCATCGAGCTGCTCAAGCGCCAGGACCCGCAGGCCGCCCTGAAGAGCTATGGCTATTACACCTACGCGGTCTATGCCGAACCGCCGCAAGTCACGCCGCAACAACCCCGCCAGCCGGCCAAGGCACGCCAGGTGGTGGGATGGCGCGTCGGCCAATATCTGGAGATGACGACCGAGAACCTGGCCGCGTTGCCCAAGACCGTCTCCTCTGCCCAGGCATTGATGAGCCTGAACGGCCTGCAGTTCGGCCTGAGCCCGGCGGCCGCCAAGAAGCTGGACGCCACCCTGGTCAATGCCACCTATCGCAACCTGGAGGAGCGGATCGGCTTCATCGCCGATGCCATGCATCGTGCTCCGTCGGATGCGGTGATCGAGACCGTGGATTTCGAGGGCTCCGGCAACTACGCCGCGGCGGCCCCCGCCCCGATGATGGCCAAGGCCATGCGCGCCGACATGGCCCAGGAAAGCACGACGGTGGCCGAACCCAGCTTCGAGCCGGGTGAATCGACCGTGAACATGCGCCTGGTGGGCAAGGTGCGCTTCAAGTAATGCGGCTGGTCCCGCCAGGGGCCGTGTCAAGAATCGTCAACCCGCTCGGGTTGGCAGGAGAGGGAGGCTATAATCGGCCTCCCTTTCCGTTTCAAGAAGAGCATCTCATCATGCGGACCATCACCAAGCTGCTCCTGCCGCTGCTCACCGCACTGGTGGCCAGCACCGCGCACGCCGACATCTGCGCCGACCTGCGCGCCATCCACCAGCAATCGCAATCGCACTTTGACGGCTGGAAGAAAGACGGCCCCGATTCCGTCATGAAGGGCGACAAGCGCGGCCCCGTCTATCTGTCCAACTTCATGCTCGATGGTGCCCAAAGCTGCGCCGTTGCCGACAATTCCACGGTCTATACCTGCATCTGGCGCTATGCCACGCCGGCCGACATGGGCCGCGCCTACCAGCGCCTGGTCAATGATGTGAAGGCTTGCGCACCGCTGGCCAAGGAGCCGCCGGGCATCATCGCCGACGAGCCGCAGGAACGCCGCCAGGGCGACCTGCGCCAGGTCACCGAAGTCACCGGGCTGGACTATGCCGATGCGGAAGTGACGATCCTGATCGGGCAGATGCAACTGACCGGTCCACGCGGTGTGGCCCGCAACGAACTCAAGCTGAGCTTCTCCCGCCCGCAGCCGCGCTGAACCGGTGCCGGGCAATGCCCCGGCCTGGTTCACGAAAAATTGTCCCGGATGACCCGAGATGCACCGCCACCGGTCCGATGGCGGTGCATTTCATTGCTTTTAACGGGCGCTGGACTAGAATAGGCACGCTTTTACTTTTGAACTTTCCGCGAGCACTGCGCGATCATTGGAGCAACATTGAACAATAACCACTATCCCCATCCCATCATCGCCCGTGAAGGCTGGCCCTTCCTGACCATCGCCGTGGTCGTGGCAGCGCTGGCAACCTATTTCTGCGGCGCCTGGTCCTTCCCGCTGTGGATCATCGCGCTGTTCGTGCTGCAATTCTTCCGCGATCCCCCGCGCGTGATCCCGCAGGCCGCCAATGCCGTGCTGTCCCCGGCCGATGGCCGCATCGTCGTGGTGGCCCGCGCCCACGATCCCTACACCGACCGTGAAGCCCTGAAGATCAGCGTCTTCATGAACGTGTTCAACGTCCACTCCAACCGCGCCCCGGTGGATGGCAAGATCGAGAAGGTGCAGTATTTCCCCGGCAAGTTCGTCAATGCCGACCTCGACAAGGCCTCGCTGGAAAACGAGCGCAATGCCCTGGCCATCACCACCACCAGCGGTCACAGCGTGACCTGCGTGCAGGTGGCCGGCCTGATCGCACGCCGCATCCTGTGCTACGTCAAGGCGGGCGACACCCTGGCCCGTGGCCAGCGCTACGGTTTCATCCGTTTCGGTTCGCGTGTGGACGTCTACCTGCCGCTGACGGCCACGCCCAAGGTCACCGTCGGTGAAAAGGTCTCGGCCACCGAAACCATTCTGGCCGAACTCTGATCACACCATGAAGGCCTCACCGTGCCGTGCGCCAGCCTGTGCTTGCAGCGGCGTCACGGATGAGGCCCGAGCGCAGACTGCGTGCTGCGATTTCCGTCCTCCTCACTGATAGACATCGATGCCCACATTACGACGACGCAAGGCCAAAGCCGGCATTCCCTTCCCGAAATCGCTGCGCCGCCCCAAGGCCGCGCAACTGGACGAGGCCGGGCAGGTAGTGGCACGGCGGCGCTCGCGCGGCATCTACCTGTTGCCCAACGCCTTCACGACGGCGGCGCTGTTCTGCGGTTTCTACGCCATCGTGATGGCCATGAACCTCAAGTTCGACTACGCCTCCATCGCCATCTTCGTGGC
Source organism: Herbaspirillum aquaticum (assembly GCF_002213425.1). Classification (GTDB taxonomy): domain Bacteria; phylum Pseudomonadota; class Gammaproteobacteria; order Burkholderiales; family Burkholderiaceae_D; genus Herbaspirillum; species Herbaspirillum aquaticum. The sequence goes on from NZ_NJGV01000004.1 coordinate 156,341, forward strand.
CATGGTGCTCGACAGCCTGGATGGCCGCGTGGCCCGCATGACCAACACGCAAAGCGAATTCGGCGCCCAGTACGACAGCCTCTCCGACATGGTTTCCTTCGGTGCCGCGCCGGCGCTGGTGGTCTATGAATGGTCGCTGCGCGGCATGGGCAAGCTGGGCTGGCTGGCAGCCTTCGTGTATTGCGCCGGCGGCGCGTTGCGCCTGGCCCGCTTCAATACCAACATCGCCGTGGTCGACAAGCGCTACTTCCAGGGCTTGCCCAGCCCGGCGGCAGCGGCCCTGGTGGCAGGTTTCGTCTGGCTCATGGATGACCTGCGCTTTGCCGGCACTGACCTGAGCTGGTACGGCTGGGTCATCACCCTGTACGCCGGCATCACCATGGTCACCAACGTGCCGTTCTACAGCTTCAAGGATGTCAACTTCCGCAAGCCGGTGCCCTTCATTGCGGCATTGCTGGTGGTGGTGGCGCTGGTGCTCATTTCCAGCGACCCGTCCAAGGTGTTGTTCGGGCTGTTCGTGCTGTATGGCCTGTCCGGCTATGGCGTCTACATCTGGCGCCGCCTCAAGGGCAAGCCGGTCAGTATCGTCCAGACCAAGGATGAGCATGGCGATGCGCCGCATTGATGCCCGTCATGCCTGCTGAGGTTCGCTGATCCTCTTCCTGCAGGACAAGAAACACCCGGCTCCGGCCGGGTGTTTTTCATTGCGCGGGGCATCGGCCTGTCCCCGCCGCCACGTCTGCCTTGCCGAGCGGCCCACAGTTTCCTAAAATCCGATGGTAGGCGCGTTAATGCATATCGCGCGTTGATGGTATGAACATGGCGATCACATCCTCCACCTCGGTCACGCTGGGCAGCCTGGATCCTTACGGCCTGGGCAGCAGCGCGTCCAGCGGCACCCCCAACCCCGTCACTGCGGCCAGCAACCCTGCTGCCGTGGCGCAGGCGGTCGAGCTGTCGTCGGAGGCTTCCGTGATCGTGACCCTGGGCGGCGGTTCTTCCGGCAATTCCGGCCTGACCTACAACGCTGCGGGGCTGTTCGATGCCATCGTCAATGCCGGCTCCTCGGCCGGCACCTCCACCGACCTGACCCAGAACCAGGCCAGCCAGAGCTATTACCAGGGGGTGTTGGGCAGCATTGTCATGCCGGACGCCACCTCGGGCGTCTATGATGGTTCGGGCATGTTTGCAGGGCAGGGGCTCAGTTCGGAGTTGTCATTGCTGCTCAAGTCCCAGCCTGACCTGACCGGTTCCATCGTCGAAGACATCGTCAACCAGAACGTCGTCGGCGGCCTGATCTCCACCATGGCCTGAACCAGGCCGATTTTCTTCCAGCAGCTTCAGTCGGTGATGAGCGCGGCCAGCCGTGCGCACAATGCGGCATCCTGCGCGCTGCGTTCGCTCACGCGATGGTCCACGCCCGGCAAATCAATGATGCGGCATGCGCTGGCAGCGGTGGCGTGCTGGCGGATCAGTTCGGCGATCTCGGCCGGGATGACGGCATCCTCGCTGGCGCGGACCAGGGTGAGCCGCCCTCGATAATGGCGGATCATCTGCAGCACTTCGGCATCCCGCCAACTGTGCGGGCGCCTTAAAGCCGCACTGAAGGCCGGCCCGAAAGGCAGCGTAAAGGCGGCAGCATCGTAGAGCGCGCCGACCAGCGTGACCACATGGGCAATCTCGTTCTCCGCGCGGCAGGCCAGGCGCAGGGCGATTTCGCCGCTCATGCTCACACCGACGATGGTGCGGGGGGCGAGGGTAAAGCGGTCCAGCGCAGCTTGCGCTTCATCCAGGCGTTTGGAGAGGGAATTGGGCAGCAGGGCGCTGCTGTGGCCGTGGCCGGAAAAGTCGATGGCGGCACTGGCACAGCCGCGTGCAGCCAGGGCCTGCCGCAGCGGCCATTGGCGTTGGCGATCGCCTTGCCCGGCCCCATGCAGCACCAGCGTATGGACCGGCTGGGCGGGTGCGCTGCGCAGGATATCGGCCGCCAGCGTTTCCGCGCCTGCTGCCAGGGCCAGTTCTTCATGCGGGCAGGAAGAGGGCGCGGACACGGTCTCGGTGTCCCTGTCAGTCGTCAGGATGACGGCGTTCCAGGCCCGGCGTGCTGGCGTAGTAATGGCGTTTTGCTTCATACATCAAGCTGTCGGCACGCTGCACGACCTGTTCCAGGCGCTCGCCGGGAACACCGGTAGCCGCGCCCATGGACAGGCTCAACGCGACGCCCGAGTAGTACTGGTTGTTCACTTCGACCAGTTTCTGGATCTGGTCCATGAGCAACTGGCAGCCACGTTCGTCGGTGGCCGGCAGCAGGATGGCGAATTCGTCACCGCCGGTACGCGCCACGCTGCCGGGACGTTCCACCGCCTTGCCCAGCACTTCGCCCACGCGGCGCAGCAGGGCGTCGCCGGTGGCGTGGCCCAGCTCGTCGTTGACTTCCTTCAAGCCATTGAGATCGGCCACGATCACGCTGACCGGGAAGGGGCCCTTGCGCTCCAGCCGGTTCAGTTCATCGACCATGTAGGCACGGTTGTGCAGCTTGGTCAGTTCGTCGTGCTTGCCGAGGAATTCCAGGTAGGCTTCGGCCTTCTTGCGGGCGGTAATGTCGGTGAGCGCCACCAGCACCAGGTCCCAGTTGTTTTCGTGTCCCGGGAAGACAGAAAACTGCAGGTGGACGTGAAGGGTTTCGCCGGTCAGCGAGTAGTTCACCACTTCCCTGTGGTGTAACAGGTTGCCGTTCCACAGCTCGATCAACTGTTCATTGAAATGCGGACGCATGTCGTCGCGGAACACGTCGGACAAACGCGAGAGCAGGGTGGCCTTGTCCGGGGCGCCGAACATGGACAGTGTCTGCAGGTTCACATCGATGACGCGGATTTCCTGCATGCAGCGTTCCACGAACTCCGGATGCACATCCGTGAAGGTACGGAAATCGGTGATGCCGATGCGGTGCAGGTCGTCGAAGAGGCGCTTGACCGCGCTGAAGTCTTCCACCCACAGCGAAATGGGTGAATATTCGAACAGGCCGCGCGCATAGTTTTCGCTGCGGGAGAGCTTCTTGCGGGCGGTCTCGCGCTCGGTGACATTCTCGATGGCCAGCAGCACGTAGTCCCAGTTCTCTTCGCTGCCGGGCATGATGCGCCCGGAGAGCTGGATGTCCAGCCGCTTGCCGCCCAGGGTGTAGTTGACGGTATAGCTGGAGAAGGTGGTGCCGCCATTCCAGAGCTGCACCATTTCATCGATGAAGGTATCGATCATGTCATCCCGGAACACCTTGTCCAGGTTGGCCACCAGGTGAGCCAGGTCGCGCGCTTCATACCATTCCAGGGTGCGCCGGTTGACGTCGACCACGCGGATCTGCATGGCACAGGCCTGGGCGCGGCTGGGATCCTGGGTGAGGTAACTGCGCAGGTCGGTCACGCCGTCGGCGCGCCACTGGTCGAACAGGCGCTTCAAGCCACTGTAGTCTTCTTTCCACAAGGAAACAGGCGTCAGGTCGAAAGTCTCTTGTTCAGAAAGGGCCGGGATGGAAGCCGGGGCGGAGCGGGCGAGGGAGGATTCGTTCTGCATGACACTTCATCTTTTGCTGATGATGAAGTGTAATAGTTTTACGGAAACTGCTGCAGCTCTTCCACCGTCAGTTCACCCTCTTTTGCGCAACTTTATTGCTCGAAAAGCGCGGATGATGCGGATTTGTTGATTGAAAGTTAATTTTCATCAACCTATCCGCGTGTTCGTGACCGCGTCTTTCACCGGCCCGCTTCCCATCCCGGCGCATTCCGTCCGCCGCGCGGAAGTCGGAACAGGGCGACCAAGGGGGTATACCATGCCCGCGCCAGCGGACGCAGGCACAGCAGCTCGCCTCCTTGCGGCGCCAGCACGCCGACCCAGCCTTCCTGCGCCAGCACCATCCTTTCCCCGTCGTTGAGCCGGGTCTGGCGGCTGACCAGGCGGTCCGCCTGCCATTGCGCCGATTCGGTCACGCGCATGTGCGGCGCCTGGCACAGCAGCTGGCTACCGGCAGGCAGCCACAGTTGCAGGTGCTGGCCGGCAGCCAGTGGCAGGGTCTGGGTGGTGGTGCGAGCGGGCATGGTGTTCTCCTTGTCGAATGGGCCTGCCTGCAGTCTAGGGACGGCAGCGCAGGCGCAACAGGCACAGGGAAATTCACTCTGCTGCGTAACAGGCCGCAGCTTTTTGCTCTGTTACCCCTGCTTTTCGCCTACTCTGTATCTGTTCTGGTCTGGCCCTCGATAAGATGATGACTGTTATGGATACCCGCCTCCACCTCCCCGACATGAAGCCTGCGGCGCTGCCGCCGGGCACGCCGCCGGCGGCCCTTGCCGCCACCCCCGACACCGGGCGTCAACCCCTGTATCGGCGCCTGGCCGAGCACTACCAGGGGGCCATCCAGTCCGGCACCCTGGTGGCGGGCGACCGCATGCCCTCGGTGCGCGACCTGATGCGCCAGCACCAGGTCAGTTTGTCGACGGCCTTGCAGACGCTGCGGCATATGGAAGAGGGCGGCTGGCTGGAAGCGCGTCCGCGTTCCGGCTACTTCGTGCGCCAGCCGCGCCGCTCGGCGATCCGGCCAGTGCAGGAGCCCAAGAGCCTGATGGCCATCGATCCCGAGCAGTACGTGGGCATCCACGAAAAGGTCTCCAAGTACATCGCCCTGCGCCAGAGCGGCGCGCCGCGCATCGATCTCTCCGGCATGACCTGTGCGCCCGAACTGTATGCGGTGGAAACCCTGAAGCAGGCTGCCATGCGCGCCCTGCGCGAGCGGCCTGAGCTGCTCACCAGCGCCATGCCGCACAACGGCAATGCGACCTTCCGGCAGGCGGTGGCACGGCGCGCATTGCATCACGGCATGCGCATCGACCATGAAGAAGTGGTCGTCACCCACGGCTGCATCGAAGCGCTCAACCTGGCCTTGCGCGCGGTGGCCGGGCCGGGCGACACGATTGCGGTGGAGTCGCCGACTTACTTCGGCCTGCTGCAGGCGCTGGAAAACCTGGGCATGAAGGCGCTGGAAATTCCGACCAGCCCGCACACCGGGATCTCGGTCGAAGCGCTGGAGCTGGCTGTGCGCACCTACGGCAACATCAAGGGCGTGGTGGTGGTGCCCAACCTGCAGAATCCGCTGGGCTGCATCATGCCCGACGAACACAAGGACAAGCTGGTGCGCCTGTGTGAAGAATTGCGCCTGCCCCTGATCGAAGACGACGCCTATACCGAGCTGGCTGATGGCAACGTGCCGCCCTCCAGCCTCAAGAGCCGCGACCGCAACGGCAACGTGATCTACTGCGCATCGCTGAACAAGGTGCTGGCCCCCGGCATGCGGCTGGGCTGGATGAATGGCGGGCGCTGGCATGAGCGGGTCAAGATGCTCAAGTTCACCCACACCCGTGCCAACGAGGAGTGGACTCAGGTCACCGCTGCCGACTTCATCGCCAGCCCCGCCTATGACCGCCACCTGCGGCGCCTGCGCCAGTTGCTCAAGGAACAGCGCGAGCGCATGGCGGAATCGATCGCAGCCTATTTCCCGGAAGGCACGCGCCTGAACGTCCCCAATGGCGGCGTGGGGCTGTGGGTGGAGCTGCCGGTGCAGGTCTGTTCCCAGCAGTTGTTCGAGCGCGCCCTGCTGGAAGGGGTGGGCGTTTCCCCCGGGGCGATCTTCTCCAACTCCAACCGCTACGGTCACTTCCTGCGCATTTGCTGCGGCCATCCCTTCACGCGCGAACTGGACCAGGCCCTGCGCCGCCTGGGGAGCATCGGCCACAGCCTGGCTTCCCTGTAGTATCTGGCAGCCAACACGGAGAATCAGGTATTGCCCGAAAGGGCAGTCTGCTGCAGACTTGTAAAGAAAATGTAAAGGCCACGGACATGTCGTCCCGTGCCTGATGCGCTTTACGAGGGAGAGCAGTCCATGCCTGAGCCGCAGCACAGTACGTCCACCCTGTCGCCGCACGCGGCGCGCCTGAATGCGGCTATCGACGCCCACATGGCCGGCCGCCTGGACGAAGCTCGGGCCGTCTATGAGGCCGTGCTGGAGGAAGACCCCATTGAACCGGTGGCGCTGCACTTCTATGGCATCTGGCTGCACCAGGCCGGACGTCATGCCGAAGCGGTAGAGAAGCTGGAACTGGCCAGCGCCCTCGAACCCGACAATGCCGCCTGGCACAACGACCTGGGCAATGTGTTCTTTGCCGTCGGCGAGTTCGAGGCCGCTGCCGGGGCCTACGGTGCGGCACTGGACATCACGCCCGATGACCACACGGTCTGGAACAACCTGGGTGCTGCCCAGATGCAGCAGGGCCGCAACGAGGAGGCCATTGCCGCTTTCCAGCGCGCCGTGGAGATCGCGCCGGAATTCCTGCCGTCGCTGCTGCACCTGGGCAATCTCTTCGAGGCCGCAGGCGACAAGATGCAGGCCTCGCATTACCAGTGCCGCGCCTATGTGTTGCCGCCGATGGAAGGCAAGTCCTGGGAGATGGTCGGGATTTCCTTCTACTTCCTCGGTCGGCTGGAAGAAGCCGCACAAGCCTACCGCGCCTGGCTGGCCAGCGAACCCGACAATCCGATTGCGGCCCACATGCTGGCCGCCTGCTCACAGCGGGATGTGCCCACGCGCGCCTCGGATCGCTACATCGAATCGCACTTCGACCGCTACGCCGAGACCTTCGAAACCAACCTGCTGCATAGCCTGGGCTATCGCGGCCCCAGCCTGATCGGGCAAGGCGTGGGTCGGGTGGCGCAAGCGGCGCGCCAGTTTGCCACCATCGACATCGGCTGCGGGACCGGCTTGTGCGGTGAACATCTGCGGCCCTATTCGCATCACCTGACCGGCGTCGACCTGGCTGGCAAGATGCTGGAGAAGGCGGCGGCGACCGGCCTTTACGACCAGCTGGAAAAGGCCGAGATTACCGACTACCTGCTGCGCCACCCGCAAAGTTGCGACCTGGTCACGGCGGCCGATACGATGATCTATTTCGGTGACCTGGAGAAGGTGTTCAAGGCGGTCGCCACGGTCTTGAGGCCGGGCGGCCATTTCGTCTTCACGGTAGAGGTGCTCACCCCCCAGGATGCGGTGGCCGATGGCTATTGCCTGCATGCCAGCGGACGCTACCGCCATGGCCGTGATTACGTGCGCACGCTGCTGCAGGCGCACGGGCTGGCAGCGGTGTACCAGAATGATGAAGTATTGCGCGAGGAAGTGCGCCAGCCGGTGGCGGGCATGCTGTTCGTGGCACGCCGGCAGTGAAGCGGCGCGCCACGATGCCGGGCCTGATCAGGCGGCGTCCCTGAGCACCGCTTCCACCTGGTCACGGCCGGGAATGGGTTCCACCGCGCCGTAGCCGGTGGTGGAGAGGGCGGCCGCGACGTTGGCATAGCGTGCGGCCTGGAAGGGATCACGCCCGGCAATCAGCTCGGCCATGAAGGCCCCGCCAAAACAGTCGCCTGCACCCGTCGCATCCAGCGCCTGCACCGGATACGGCGCGACCATGCGGCGCTGCTCGGGCGTGGCCACATAGCAGCCTTCATGGCCCAGCTTGAAGGCCACCAGCTTCACACCGTAATCCAGCAAGTGATCGACGATCGCATCACGGTCGTTGAGGCCGGTCAGCATCGACACATCTTCCCAGCTCGGCAAGCAGACATCGCACAGGCGGAAGGCTTCGGCCATCTTCGCCCGGGCGCGTTCCAGCGGCCACAAGCGCAGCCGCAGGTTGGTATCGAGCGAGGTGGTCACACCGGCCGCACGCGCATGCGCCATGGCGGCCAGGCCGGCGTCACAGGCACTCTCGCTGATGGCCAGGCTGATCCCTGAGAGGTGCAGGGCACCGGCGGCGGCGATGGCTTGCAATGGCAAGTCGTTCACGCCGTAGCGGCTGGCGGCCGAGCCGGCGCGGCGGTAGTGGAAGTGATGACCCTGCTCATCGTGGGTGACGAAGTACAGGCCGGTACTGCCATTGGCTTGCACCGCCACGTGCTGCACGTCGACCTGCTCGCGCCGCCACAGCGCCAGCAGGTCCTGGCCGAAGTGGTCATCCCCGACGGCGCTGATATAGCCCGACACGGCGCCCTGCCGGGCTGCCGCGATGGCGAAGTTGGAGGTATCGCCGCCAAAGCCTTGCAGGTACTGGCGCGGGGTGTCGATGCGCTGGTTGAATTCCACCATGGCTTCGCCGTAGGCGAGGATGGGTTTGTTCATGGGCTGTTCTTTCCTCGACGCCGATCAGAAGAAGGTCTGCACGATGTCGGTCACATCGAAGCGCTGGTCCACCACCACCAGGTGCCGCCACTTGTCGAAGGTCAGGCAGGGGTGCGAGATGTCGAAGGCGATCATATCGCCCACCTGGATGTCGTCGCCTTCGGCAATCTTCAGGTAGGCGTGCTGGTCCATCATGCCGGTCACTTCCCAGTGCGCCGGGGTGGCTTGCGGCTGCGTATCCTGGCCCGGGCGGAAGCGCGTGACCGGGGCCGGCAGGCCGGCATCGAACGCCGCATCGCGCTTGCCCAGGGCGATGATGGCCTTGTCCGCCTCGGGGATGGATTGCACGTAAGCCCACAGCTGCAGTGCCGGCTGCAGCTGGCTGCGCATGCTGTGCGCCACCGGATTGCGCACCTGGATCTGCGATTGCGCAGCACGATAGATGCCCACGTCATGGGTGAGGTAGCAGCCTGGGCGCAGCACCACGTCCAGCGCAGCGCCGATGTCGGCCTGGCCGAATTCCTCGGCGACCACGTCATACCAGGCTGAACCGGCTCCGGTCAGGACTGCCGGGCCCTGAGCCAGGCGGCGCGCCAGTTGCCCGCGTGCGGAAAGATCCTTCAGGCAGGCTACAGCGCGCTGCAGGAAACGGCGGATGTCGGCCTCTTCCTTGAGCACACCTTCATATACCTCCACACCGGCCAGAGCCAGGCTGTCCCAGCGGCCGATGGCGGCCAGCACCGCCTGCTGCTGCGCGTCGTCACGCACGCCGGTGCGCCCGCCTGCCGGGCCCAGTTCCAGCAGGACGTTGAGGGTCTGCTTGCGCTCGGCGAAGAAGCGGCCCAGCTGGTCAGCCAGCGCGGCGGAGTCGACCAGGCAGAAGAATTCAAACGAGGGATCGGCCAGCAACTCCGAAATGATGGCCATATTGCGCTTGCCCACCAGCTGATTGGCCATGATGACGCGGCGCACGCCGTGATGATAGGCGGCCAGGGTCTGGTGGGCCGTGGCCAGGGTGATGCCCCAGGCGCCGGTATCGAGCTGGCGCGCGAAGAGCTTGGGGGCCATGGTGGTCTTGCCGTGCGGGGCCAGCTTGACCTGGTACTGGCCGACGAAGTCCTGCATCCACTTCAGGTTGTGGGCGATCTTTTCTTCATACAACACCGCGGCCGGCAAGCTGATGTCTTCATTGAGCAGGTTCCAGCGCACCTGGCCCGCCTGCTGCGGGGCGAGCGGCTGCGCCAGCGCACCCAGGCCCTTGTTGAGCGGGTCGATCATGCCGGCCTGGAATTGGCCTTGGTAGTTTGTATCACTCATCGCTTTAATTCCTGTGAAATTAGGATTGACGTAATAATAGCCTTGAATTTACTATGTTTACGCCGTGTTAGTAAATAACATAAATTGTTTCCGCGGCGCCTTCCGGGGTCGCCGGCTTGATCGCCCGCCCATTCCCGCAGACTGAATTTTCCTTCCCATGGCGCAGACATTGGACATCATTTCCCGCATCACCGAGCGCAGCAGTACCTTGCGCCTGGCCGAACAGAAAGTGGCTGAAGCGATCCTGGGTGATCTGGCCGCCGCTGCCAGCGCCAGCATCGGCGAGCTGGCCGAGAAGGCGGGCGTGTCGGTGGCCAGCGTGACGCGCTTTGCCAAGGCCATGGGCTGCCGCGACGTGCGCGAATTCAAGTTCCTGCTGGCCCAGGCGGTGGCCGTGGGGCAGCGCTTCTTCGATGGGGCCAAGACGCTGCCCTCCGAACAGCCGCCGGAACTGGCCGACGTGGTCTACCGCGACATCCACGCGGTGCTGGAACTGAACCGCGCCATGCTCAACCCTGACATGCTGATGCAAGCCGCGCACCTGCTGCTGGGCGCGCGCATGATCTACTGCTTCGGCATGGGCGGCGGCTCCACCATGATGTCCGACGAGGCGCGCTATCGCCTGGTGCGCCTGGGCCGTCCGGTGGCGACCTATCACGATGCGGTACTGCAGAAGATGGTGGCGGCCACCCTCGACAAGGACGACGTGCTGCTGGTCTTCTCGACCACCGGCAGCGTGCCCGAGCTGCTGGCCAGTTGCGAGGTGGCGCGCGAATACGGCGTCAAGCTGATCGCCATCACGGCACTCGGCTCGCCCCTGGCCAAGATGGCCGATGTGCTGCTGCCCATCAAGACGCTGGAAACCGACCTGATTTTCAAACCGTCCTCGTCGCGCTACGCCATGATGGCGACGCTGGACATGCTGGTGCTGGAGCTGGCCTTGCTGCACAAGGAAAGCAGCCAGGAACGCCTGCGCCGCCTCAAGTACGTGCTCGATGCCCATCGCGGCGGCGGCGACTTGCACCAGCCACTGGGAGACTGACATGACATCCACTCCGCAATCGCCGCGCGGCCTTCAGCACTGCGACACCCTGATCCGCCATGCCCTGGTCATCGATGGCAGCGGCGCCGAACCGGTAGCCGCCGATGTGGCCGTGCGCGATGGCCGCATCGTCGCCGTCGGCCAGCTTTCTGGCTGGCAGGCCGACCAGGAAATCGATGGCAGCGCACGCGTGCTCTCGCCCGGCTTCATCGATGCGCACACGCATGACGACACCAACGTCATCCGCACCCCCGGGATGTTCCCCAAGCTGTCGCAGGGCGTGACCACGGTGGTGGTCGGCAATTGCGGCATCAGTGCCGCGCCGGTCACGCTCAAGGGCGATCCGCCGGACCCGATGAACCTGCTGGGCAAGTCCGAGGCCTTCCACTATCCGAGCTTTGCCAGCTATGTCGAGGCCGTCAATGCCGCGCAGCCGGCCATCAACGTGGCTGCGCTGGTCGGTCACACGGCCCTGCGCAACAACCACATGGACCGTCTCGACCGTGCGGCCAGCGATGCGGAAATCGCCGGCATGCGCGCGCAATTGCGCGAGGCGCTGGAGCACGGTGCGCTGGGGCTTTCCACGGGCCTCGCCTACGGCAATGCCATCAATGCGCCCACGGAAGAAGTGCTGGCCCTGGCCGAGCCGCTGGCCGAATTTGGCGGGCTCTACGCCACTCACTTGCGCAGCGAATTCGCCGACATCCTCAATGCGATGGAGGAAGCCTTCCGCATCGGCAAGCATGCGCGCGTGCCGGTGGTGATCTCGCACCTCAAGTGCGCGGGTGTGGAGAACTGGGGCCGCAGCAGCGAAGTGCTGCAGGCACTGGAAGCCGCCTCGCGCCACCAGCATGTGGGCTGCGACTGCTATCCCTACACCGCCAGCTCTTCTACGCTCGACTTGAAGCAGGTCACCGCCGATTACGACATCCAGGTCACCTGGTCGGAGCCGCATCCGGAGCAGGGCGGCAAGATGTTGAAGCAGATCGCCGCCGACTGGGGTGTGGACCTGCATGCCGCTGCCGCCCGGCTGATGCCGGCCGGGGCCGTCTACCACTGCATGTCGGATGACGATGTCAATCGCATCCTCTCGCATCCGGCCACCGTGGTCGGTTCCGACGGCCTGCCCAATGATCCCTTGCCGCATCCGCGCCTGTGGGGCGCTTTCCCGCGCGTGCTGGGGTATTACAGCCGCGAGCAGAAACTGTTTTCGCTGGCCACCGCCGTGCACAAGATGACCGGCCTGTCGGCGCAGCGCTTCGGCCTGGCGCAGCGCGGTTTCGTGCGCGAGGGTTATCACGCCGACCTGGTGCTGTTCGATCCCGAGACCATCCGCGATGCTGCCAGCTTCACTGATCCCATGCAGCCGGCGCATGGCATCGATGCGGTGTGGGTCAACGGGCAGCTGGCCTATCGCGGCCAGGACAAGCAATCCACCAGCGCGCGTGCCGGACGCTTCCTGGCGCGCACGGTGCAGAAAACGTCAGCCTGAGTTGCAGAAAACGTCAGGGGGCGATTATCAACTTCAAGTTTCAAATCGCTTTTTAGATTCTTTTTTTCAGATTCATTTTTTCAGATTCGCGTCTGAGTTCAATCCGAGTTCAATAAAGGAGCAGCAATGAGCATTCAACGATTTGGTGTGGAAGGTGGCAGCGGCACAGGTGGCCAGCATCTGCCGTTCGCACGCGCAGTGGCCGCCGATGGCTGGCTGTACGTCTCGGGCCAGGTGGCCATGGAGAACGGCGAAGTGATCGACGGCGGCATCGTGGCGCAGTCGCACAAGGCCATCCAGAACGTGCTGGCCATCCTGAAGGAAGCCGGCTACGGCCCCGAGCACGTGGTGCGCTGTGGCGTGTGGCTCGATGATCCGCGCGACTTCCAGTCCTTCAACAAGGTCTTCAAGGAATACTTCGGCGCCAATCCGCCGGCACGTGCCTGCGTGGTCTCCAGCATGGTGGTGGACTGCAAGGTCGAGGTGGATTGCGTGGCCTTCAAGCGCTGATGCCGCCAGGGCAGGGCGGCGCCTGGCCGCCTTGTCCCCCGAAAGTAGGGCAAGCAGGGCAAGAAGAACAAGAACAACAAGAACAACAAGAACAACAAGAACAACAAGAGCAACAAACGCCATAAAAGATTTAAAAGATTTAAAAGATATAAAAAATTTAAAGCTTTTGAAGGTTTGAAAGCTTTGCAGGTTTCGCAGTTCATGTTTGCCGGCAGGGGTGCCGTATCGCCGGCGGTGTCTTTTACCTTCTGAAGAGGAGCAACAGATGGAGGCTGTACAAGGAAGTGCGCTACTGGTCTATGCACTGGTAGCGGTGATCGCGTTGATCGTGCTGATCGCCAAATTCAAGATGAACCCGTTCATCGTGCTGATCGTGGTGTCGCTGGTGCTGGGCCTGGCCGTGGGCATGCCCATGGGCAATATCGTCAAGGCCTTCGAGACCGGTGTGGGCAATGCGCTGGGCCACATCGCGCTGGTGGTGGGCCTGGGAACCATGCTGGGCAAGATGATGGCCGAGTCGGGCGGTGCCGAGCGTATCGCCAACACCATGATCAAGGCCTTCGGTGAAAAGAACGTGCACTGGGCCATGATGACGGTGGCCTTCATCGTCGGCTTGCCGGTGTTCTTCGAAGTCGGTTTCGTGCTGCTGGTGCCGATCGCCTTCAACGTCGCCAAGCGTACCGGGACCAACATGGTGCTGGTGGGCATTCCCATGGTGGCCGGCCTGTCGGTGGTGCACGGCCTCATCCCGCCGCACCCGGCAGCCCTGCTGGCAGTGACCGCGTATAGTGCCGATATCGGCCGCACCATCCTGTATGCGCTGATCGTCGGTATTCCCACGGCCATCATCGCCGGTCCGATCTTCGGCAAGTTGATCTCCAAGGTGGTGATCCCCAATCCGGACAATCCGCTGATTTCGCAATTCGTCGATGACAGCAAGAAGGACCGCGAACTGCCGGGCTTCGGCATCACGCTCTTCACCATCCTCTTGCCGGTGGCGCTGATGCTGATCGGCAGCTGGGCGGACCTGTTCTTTGCACCCAAGACCTTCGCCAATGATTTCCTGCGCCTGATCGGCAACTCCGTGATCGCGCTGCTGATCGCCACCCTGGTGAGCTTCTGGACCTTCGGCCGCGCCCGTGGCTTCGGCGCCGACCAGATCCTGAAATTCACCAACGAGTGCCTGGCACCCATCGCGGGTATCACGCTGGTGGTCGGTGCGGGTGCGGGCTTTGGCCGCATCCTGATGGACGGCGGTGTCTCCAAGGCCATCGTTGGCATCGCTACCGATGCGCATCTGTCGCCGCTGATCCTGGGCTGGTTCGTGGCGGCGCTGATCCGCGTGGCGACCGGTTCGGCGACGGTGGCCATGACTACCGCCTGCGGTATCGTGGCGCCCATCGTCTCCACCGTCGGTGGCGTGCGTCCGGAGCTGATGGTGCTGGCTACCGGTGCCGGCTCGCTGATCCTGTCGCACGTCAATGACGGCGGTTTCTGGCTGGTCAAGGAATACTTCAACATGACGGTTCCGCAGACCTTCAAGACCTGGACCGTGATGGAAACCCTGGTCTCGGTGCTGGCCCTGCTGTTCACGCTGGCGCTGGCGACGGTGGTGTAAGTACGCTGCAGTTCTTGCGCTGAAAAATAAAGGCTGCCCGGAGTGATCCGGGCAGCCTTTCTTCTTTCTTGATCGTGCAGGTGTGAGGCAGGGGATGCGCGTGCTCAGTTGCGGAAACGCGAATCATCGAAACGCGGATCAGGACCGTTCTCGATCTTCTCCACGATGCCCTGGTCGTTGAAATACACGGTCATCTGCGAATTCCAGACGCCGCTTTCCTTGAAGCCGTAGTTCCACGCCTCGAAGGGGATGCGGGCATAGCGCGTCACTTCAGTGGGACGGCCCACGCGGCGCAGCACATCCAGCTTGGTGTCCTGCTTGGGACGGATGGCGTGGAAATTCTGCAGCGTCCACACTTGCTCGTAGGAAATCAAGCGATGATCGGGGCCGATGCGGGCCATGTACTGGTATTGGCCGAAAGCACCGGCAGCGTATTCAAAGACGCGGCCGTTGCCATCCGGATACACATTGGTGGGCGCACCCAGGCGGGCCACGACCTGTTCTTCGGGCTCGCCCGGCTGCACCGGCGGTTGCAGCAGCGAGGCGCATCCGGACAGGGCAGCGGCGGCCAGCAGGGCGGCCACCAGCTTGGGGCAGGCGCGTTGCATGAGGGAAACGGGGGAAGGCATGTCGACTCCTGGGTAAGTTGTCATTCCGGCTGGCTGTGGCAGGGACGCAGCGTCATCGGCAGCAATCGTGCGGCTATGCTTGCCAAAGTTGGTCGGAATGGTTTTTTGCTATATAATTTCGCGTCCGGTCGGTTTGACCGGATTCTCATTTTTGTTCACGGTATGCAGGGCAGGGATTTCCGACGCTCCGCACACCGCTTGTGAAAGGTAAAAGCAATGTCCATCGAAAAAGCAGCCAAGGCTGCCATTATCTCCGAAAACGCCCGCGGCACGAACGACACCGGTTCTCCGGAAGTGCAAGTGGCGCTGCTGACTGCACGCATCAACGACCTGAACGGCCACTTCAAGGCCCACGTCAAGGATCACCACTCCCGTCGTGGCCTGATCAAGATGGTCAACCGTCGCAAGAGCCTGCTGTCCTACCTGAAGAACAAGGACGCTGACCGTTACCGCGCCCTGATCGAGAAACTCGGTCTGCGCAAGTAATTTGACTCCGCGTCTGGGTCCCGGGGTTTGCGCCCCGGACCACCACGAAATGCCTGCGTCACTCGTTGACGCGGGCATTTTGTTTTTTGCGATTCCGCAAGCTCAGGCATAAGCCGGGGCAAGCACCCTCGCAAAACACCCTCCCTCGGGGCAGGAATGCATCATCGTTTCATCGCGGCAGGCTGTTTGTGTGATCAATGCCGCGTTCGTCGTGAGTGACCGGTTTCGCCGGCCACTGTGGTGAGGTGAACGACAGCGCCTGAAAATCTGTCGGCAAAAGGAAGCCGTGCACCGCGGACACAGTCGGGGCCGGCTCCATAAAAGAAAGGAAATACCGTGTTCAATAAAGTAACCAAGACCTTCCAGTACGGTCAGCATCAAGTGACCCTGGAAACCGGCGAAATCGCTCGCCAGGCTTCTGGCGCCGTGGTGGTGTCGGTGGAAGACACCGTCATCCTGGCCACCGTGGTGGCCCGCAAGGAAGCCAAGCCCGGCCAGGACTTCTTCCCCCTGACGGTCGACTACATCGAGAAGACCTATGCAGCCGGCCGCATCCCCGGCGGTTTCTTCAAGCGTGAAGGCAAGCCTTCCGAAAAGGAAACCCTGACCTCGCGCCTGATCGATCGTCCGATCCGCCCGCTGTTCCCGGAAGGCTACCTCAACGAAGTGCAGGTGATCATCCACGTGCTGTCGGTGAACCCTGAAATCGATCCGGACATCCCCGCCATGATCGGTGCCTCGGCAGCCCTGTCGCTGGCCGGCATCCCCTTCAATGGCCCGGTGGGCGCAGCCCGTGTGGGTTACATCGACGGCCAGTACGTCCTGAACCCGACCACCTCGCAGCTGAAGTCCTCGCAGCTGGACCTGGTGGTGGCCGGTACCGAAACCGCCGTGCTGATGGTGGAATCCGAAGCCGACCAGCTGTCCGAAGAAGTCATGCTGGGTGCCGTCGTGTTCGGTCACGACCAGTCCAAGGCCGTCATCGAAGCCATCCACGCCCTGGTGCGTGAAGGCGGCAAGCCGGAAGTCCAGTGGACCGCCCCGGCCAAGAACGAAGCCCTGATCGCACGCGTCTCGCAACTGGCCGAAGGCCCGCTGCGCGAAGCCTACCAGACCAAGGACAAGCAAGCCCGTACCGAAAAGCTCAAGGCCGTGACCGCCCAGGTCAACGAAGCCCTGGTCGCTGAAGCCGCTGCCAACAACGGCGTGGCCGCTGATTCTGCCGAAGTCGGTTCCATCCTCTTCGACCTGGAAGCCAAGATCGTGCGTTCGCAGATCCTGGAAGGCGAACCCCGCATCGACGGCCGCGACACCCGCACCGTGCGTCCGATCTCGATCCGTACCGGCGTGCTGCCGCGTACCCACGGTTCGGCCCTGTTCACCCGTGGCGAAACGCAAGCCCTGGTCATCGCGACCCTGGGTACCGCACGCGACGAACAGAAGATCGACGGCCTGCTGGGTGAATACTCCGACCGCTTCATGCTCCACTACAACATGCCTCCGTTCGCCACCGGCGAAACCGGCCGCGTGGGCACCCCGAAGCGCCGCGAAATCGGCCACGGCCGCCTGGCCAAGCGCGCGCTGATCGCCGCGCTGCCGGCTGCTGACGAGTTCAGCTACTCGGTGCGCCTGGTCTCGGAAATCACTGAGTCCAACGGTTCCTCCTCGATGGCGTCGGTGTGCGGCGGCTGCCTGGCACTGATGGACGCCGGTGTGCCGATGAAGGCCCACGTGGCCGGCATCGCCATGGGCCTGATCAAGGAAGGCAACAAGTTCGCCGTGCTGACCGACATCCTGGGCGATGAAGATCACCTGGGCGACATGGACTTCAAGGTGGCCGGTACTGCCAACGGCATTACCGCCCTGCAGATGGACATCAAGATCCAGGGCATCACCAAGGAAATCATGCAGGTCGCGCTGGAGCAGGCCAAGGAAGGCCGCCACCACATCCTGGGCAAGATGCAGGAAGCCGTGCCGGCCGGCCGTGCCGAGCTGTCCGACTTCGCACCGCGCCTGATCACCATCAAGATCAACCCGGAAAAGATCCGTGACGTGATCGGCAAGGGCGGCGCCGTCATTCGCGCGCTGACCGAAGAAACCGGCACCCAGATCGACATCAGCGACGAAGGCGTGGTCACCATCGCCTCCGTGGATGCGTCGGCTGGCCAGGAAGCCAAGCGCCGCATCGAAGAGCTGACCGCTTCCGTGGAAGTGGGCAAGATCTACGAAGGCACCGTCCTGAAGCTGCTGGACTTCGGCGCCATCGTCCAGGTCCTGCCGGGCAAGGATGGTCTGCTGCACATCAGCCAGATCGCCAACGAGCGTGTCAACGCCGTGGCCGACTACCTCAAGGAAGGCCAGCAAGTGCGCGTCAAGGTTCTGGAAACCGATGACCGCGGCCGCCTGAAGCTGTCGATGAAGGCTGCCCAGGCTGAAGAAGGCGACGCTGCCGCTCCGCAAGAAGCGCAGTAATCCCTTCTGCCTGCACAGGCAACAAGGAAATCCCCCGTGCCGCAAGGCCGGGGGATTTTTTTTGGCGTGCGCAACAGGATACGGACAATCTGCCCAAGTGATTTCGAACCAAAAGTGTGCGATTCTGTCCGTCTGCTTTGAGGGACATCAAGGTTCCGGTATGCCGCGCTCATCAGGGGGAAGGCGTGGCACTGCCAGCAGGCAGACCTGCAGAGATGCAGTTCCGAATAGAGAGTAGGGGACAGCTGTGCAGCCAGGTCAGATTCTCATGACCGGCTTGCGCGGACAGAACAACACGTTACTTTTGAAAGGAAGGCAATGCCCCACGTCATCATCATCGGTTGCGGCTTCGGCGGTCTGGCCGCAGCGCGTGAACTGGCCCACGCCGATGTGCGCATCACCATGATCGATCGCAGCAACCACCACCTGTTCCAGCCCTTGCTGTACCAGGTGGCTACGGCCGGGCTGTCGGCCCCGGCCATCAGTGCGCCGATCCGCGCCATCCTGGCGCAGCAGCGCAACCTCACCACGCTGATGGCGGCGGTGACCGGGATCGATACCGCCGGCAAATCGGTCACGCTGGAAGACGGCAGCGTGCTGGCCTATGACTACCTCATCGTGGCGGCAGGCTCCACGCATAGCTACTTCGGTCACGATGAATGGAGCACGCTGGCACCGGGCCTGAAGACGCTGGAAGATGCCTTCGAAATCCGCAAGCGCATCCTGATGGCCTTTGAGCATGCCGAGCGCGAGACCGACGCGCGCCGCCGCCAGGAATGGCTGACCTTCACCGTCATCGGCGGCGGCGCCACGGGCGTGGAGATGGCGGGTACGCTGGTGGAAATCGCGCGCCATACGCTCTCGGGCGAATTCCGCAACATCGATCCGCATTCGGCCCGCGTGGTGCTGGTGGAAGGTTCGGAGCGCGTGCTCGGCGCTTATCCTGCGGACCTCTCCGAGAAAGCCCGCGAGCAGCTGCACAAGCTCGGGGTGGATGTGCGCACCGGTTGCCGTGTGGTGCATATCGACGAGACCTGCGTGCGCTACGCCAATTTCGATGGCGAGCAGAGCCTGGCCACGCGCACGGTGATCTGGTCGGCGGGTGTAGCGGCCTCGCCGCTGGGCAAGAAACTGGGTGTACCGGTGGACCGTGCTGGTCGTGTACCGGTCACGCCGCAGCTCTGTATTGGTGGTCACGACGAAGTGTTTGTGATCGGTGACCTGGCTGCCGCACAGTCGGAGGGCAAGCCGGTGCCAGGCGTGTCACCGGCGGCCAAGCAGATGGGCCGCGTAGCTGCGCGCAACATCAAGCATCACATTGCCGGGCAGCCGGCCGAGAGCTTCGTCTACAAGGACTACGGATCGCTGGCCACCATCGGTCGCCGGGCTGCCATTGCGATGGTCGGCAAGCTCAAGTTCTCGGGGTATCCGGCCTGGCTGTTCTGGCTGTTCGTGCACGTGTATTTCCTGATCGGCTTCCGCAATCGCATCATGGTGATGGCCGATTGGGCCTGGGCGTATTTCACCTTCAAGCGCAGTGCGCGCGTGATCTCGGCGACCATGCCGACCCAGCCTGGGCAGCAGGCCTTGCGCAAGGAAGTGGCTGAGTAGATTCAGCCTGCGTTCCAGCAAAAAGCCCTCGCTTCCGTCATCGGGAGCGAGGGCTTTTTCGCAGGAGCACGAGGTGTGGATCAGTCTTCCAGCGCCAGCATGGCAAAGCTGGCCAGCCAGTGGCCACCGCTGTAGTGGCTGCCGACCACCTGGTCGATCGACGCCGCGATGTGACGCTGGATCGACGCCTCGATGGCACTGCGCGCAGCGTGGTGGGCTGGCAGGTGACGCAGCACGTTTTTCATGCACCAGGCGCGCGAGAGGTTCAGGCCGTCCAGGTGCGCGATCTTGGGATCGGTCGGGTCGGAGACGTGGGCCGGCTGCATGATCTGTTCGACTTCCGACACGCGCGGCAGATACCGATCGAACCAGGTCGCGAACTCCTGCGCCGGGAGAACTTTGCTCATCAGCAGGGCTTCGGTCAGTGCGCCGGAGATGTATTCGTCACCGCCGGGTTCGTAGTGGGCGGGGTAGTCGGTGTCCTTGCCGTAATAGCGTTGTGCGCTGGCCAGGATCACCTGCTCCAGTTCGCCATCCTTGATGTGGCGGGCCTGGTCCAGCGACAGCGCCAGGGCAAAGGCGGTGTTGTAATGCGTGCCGACCCGGATCGGATAGCTCAGCTTGGACAGGTAGTCCAGCAGGCGGCGGCGGATCTCCAGCGTCAGCGGCTGCATCGCGGCACGCCATGCGGCGGCGCGCGGCAGTGTGGATTGCGCCAGTTCCTGGTCCAGCGCAAGGATCCAGCCGAAACCGTAGGGACGTTCGAATGAGGCGCGGCCACCGACACGGAAATAGTCGGTCTCGCGCTCCATCAATTCCGGCGTGAAGTGCTCATCGAAGATGGCCTCGATATCGCTGCGTGGGGGCAGTTGAGGATAGCGCTGGACGCAGCGCAGCAGCAGCCAGAAGCCATGCACGGCCGAATGCCAGTCGTAGCAGCCATAGAAGACCGGATGCATGGCGCGCGGCGAGAGCACGTCTTCGGGGCCGTTGAGCACGTGCATGATGTGGTTGGGATATTCCTGGCGCAGGTAGGCCAGCGGCATGCGGGCAAATTGTTCGGCCCGGTCGAGAGTGAGTTGCATGGGGACTCCTTGAAGCAAGTGGGGCGACCTGGCCGCAACAGCGCATGCGGCCAGGTCCGGCCATCCGTTCAGGTCAGCGGAAGGCGAGGAAGTACATCAGGAACACGTTCACGGTCAGCAGCGTCAGTGCGGTGGGGATCTGCACCTTGATGACCTGGTACTTGTTCTTCAGTTCCAGCAGCGCGGCCGGCACGATGTTGTAGTTCGCGGCCATGGGCGTCATCAGCGTGCCGCAATAGCCCGAGTACATGCCGATGGCCACCAGCGGTGCCGGATCGGCGTGATGCCCCAGGATCAGGAAGGGCAGCGCGATGCCCGCGCTCATCACCGGGAAGGCGGCGAACGCATTGCCCATCACCATCGTGAACAGCGCCATGCCCACGCAGTAGATCACCACCACCAGGAAGCGATTGTCCGGATTGACGAACAGGCTCACCACCTGCTGCACCGAGGTACCGGTCTTGGCAGCCACGAAGACGCCGCCGAGCATGGCCAGCATCAGCGGCAGGATCGCGGCCCAGCCGATGGAGTCCACCAGGCGGCGCGACTGGCGCACTGCCTGCAGCGGCGTGCCACGGGTAAGCACGCAACCGGCGATGAGCGCGCACACGCAGGCTACGCACAGGGCGGCCAGGGTCAGCTGCTTCTGGTCCAGCAGCATCAGGCCGCCGACCGAGACACCCTTGAGCAGTACGGTACAGGCCACCGTGATGACCGGGATCAGCACCGCCGGGAAGAACAGCCAGTTGCCCAGTCGCTTGGAGGAGGTCACGCGCTCTTCATGCGTGGAGGTTGCATAGCTGCCCATGGAGAGCAGGCCGGTGCCGGCGATGAGCGAGATGATGATGACGGTGCCGCCGATGATGCGGTGAGCCATGGACTTGCCCAGGTTTTCCACCAGCAGGTCGCCGAACAGGAACACGGCGCCGAACAGGAACCAGAACAGGGCCGTCGTGAAACGCTTGGGGTTGCCCTTGTCGCGCAGGGTCATCACGGTCAGCATCATGACGATGATGCCGATGAGGTAGTAGATGCGGTTGATCGAGATGAGCGTATTCATGCGGATACCTTGGCAGCGGATTGGGTAGCTTTCCACGCATCGACATCGCGGCGGATGGAGGCGTCGAGGCGGGTCAGGCGGAACATGTGGATCACCAGCGCCGACAGGGCCGTGGGGATGGCCCACAGGCCGATGTGCAGCGGCTCGATGTTGGTGATGCCGTTCTCCTTCAGGAAGGCATCCATCAGCAGCACCGCGCCGAAGGCGATGAAGATGTCCTCGCCGAAGAACACGGCGATGTTGTCGCAGGCGGCGGCATGGGCCTTGATCTTGTCGCGGATGTGTTGCGGCAGGTCTTCGCCATAGGCGTTGACCGCTGCGCCTTCAGCCATCGGTGCCAGCAGCGGGCGCACCGTCTGCGCCTGGCCGCCGAGATAGATCAGGCCGAGTGCGGCCGTGCCTTCGCGCAGAATGAAGTAAAGCATCAGGATGCGCGCCGAGGTGGCGCTGGCGATGCTGGAGATCCACGCCTGGGCGCGTTCCTTGAGGCCGTAATGTTCCAACAGGCCGATGATCGGCAGGATCAGCAGGAAGGTCGCCAGCGAACGGCTGTTGACGAACTTCTCGCCGAAGGTCTCCAGCAGCATGCCGAAGTCCATGCCGACCGACAGGCCGGTGGTGAGACCCGCGACCGTGACTACCAGCAGCGGGTTGAAACGCAAGGCAAAACCGGCCACGACGATCGGTATCCCGATCAGCGGCAACAGTGTCGTACTCTCCATGAAAAACTCCCTATGTGAATGAGGAAAAATCCTGCCACCATGGTGCAAGGTCCGTGCCAGCGATGTCGCGCAAAGCCGCGCCCAGACTGGATTTGCGTGAATTTGCAAAGGGCAGGGGCGTGACTTTTCCTGCGACCTCGCGGGCCTCAGGCTGGCGGCTTTTCTTGTTGTTTTCGGAAACGAACTACAGCTTGCGGCACCCCGTGTTCAAGTGCAGGTGCCTACTTTCCTGCGTCTTGCGAGGACGCTGGAAAAATCCTTCATACCGTCGCGCGCACGGCAATCTGCTCGGCGTGCAGGCGTGCCCGAATCTGGCGCGCGAAATCCAGTGCGTGCGCGCCATCTCCGTGCAGGCACACGGTCTGTGCATTGACTTCGACCAGGCTGCCGTCGATGGCCTTGACCTTCTTTTGCTTGACCAGCATCAGGGTCTGGGCGATGGCCTCGGCATCGTTCTCGATCATGGCACCGGGCTTGCTGCGTGCGACCAGGCTGCCATCGGCTTCATAGGCGCGATCGGCAAACACTTCTTCGACCGCATTGAGGTCGGCATGGCGGGCGGCGGCGATCAGTTCGCTGCCGGCCAGGCCATACAGGCTCAGTTCGGGATTGAAGGTGCGGATGGCGGCGCAGATGGCATTGGCCAGCACGGCATCCTTGGCGGCCTGGTTGTAGAGCGCACCGTGCGGCTTGACGTGGGTCATGCGGCCGCCTTCGGCGCGCACGATGGCGTCGAGCGCGCCGAGTTGATAAAGCATGCCGCTGATGATGTCCTCGGGCGGCAATTGCATGGCGCTGCGGCCGAAGTTTTCACGGTCGGGGAAGCTGGGGTGGGCGCCGATGGCTACGTGATTCTGGATCGCCCAGCGCACGCTGCGCCGCATGGTGCTGGCGTCGCCCGCATGCCAGCCGCAGGCGATGTTGGCGGAGCTGACCAGGGTCAGCAGTTGTTCGTCGGTGTCGCAGCCTTCGCCGAGGTCGGCATTGAGATCGATATGCATGGCGTTCCCTTATTTCTTGTAGAGCGTGGCGCGCGACCAGTCCAGGGCGGCGACCGTGGCGCGGATGGAATCGAGATAGCGCTGCTGTTCTTCGGCGGCGGCCAGGGCATCGGCCAGCTCGCAGGGTTCCAGCCGCAGGGTGGCATTCAGCGGGGCTTGTGCCAGCTTCCACAGGTCGGCACCGATGATCACGCCGATCTTCGGATAGCCGCCGGTAGTCTGGGCATCACCCATCAGGATGATGGGCTGGCCCGAGGGCGGCACCTGGATCACGCCCGGCACCACGCCATGCGAGAGCATGTCGCGGCCTTGCTTGCGCTTGAGTTCCGGACCTTCGAGGCGATAGCCCATGCGGTTGCTGTTGGGTGTGACGCGCCAGGTGTCGGACCACAGCGCTTCACGCGAGGTCTTGCTGAACTGATCGAATTCGGGGCCGGGCAGCACGCGCAGGGTGACGTGCTGGCTGTGTTCATCGGCACGCAGGGCCAGGCCGCTCCAGCGCGGGGAACGCACGCCGAAGGCCGGACCATGGACCGCGGCAGAGGCGGCGCTGGCGTCGCCGATGGGGAGCTTGTCGCCACGCTTGAGGGCACGCCCCTGGTGGCCGCCGAAGCCGGCTTTCAGGTCCGTGCTGCGTGAGCCCAGCACTACCGGCACATCGATACCACCGGCCACAGCGAGGTAGGTCCGCATGCTGTGGCGAGGCGCCTGCTCGGGGGAATCCGCGGCCGCCAGGCTCAGCTTGAGCACGCTGCCGGCGCGCACCGGAATGCTCCAGCAGGCGGCGATGGGTTTGCCATCGAGGGTGGCCCCGATATCGTCGCCACCGAGGGCGATGCGGGTGTCGCGGGTGAAGCGCAGTTCGGCCACGCCCATGGTGATTTCAAGTCCGGCCGCATCGACCGGATTGCCGACCAGCAGGTTGGCGCTGGCCAGCGCCAGCGTATTGAGGGCGCCGCCGGGATGGATGCCCAGGCTGCGATGGCCGCTGCGGCCCATGTCCTGCACCGAGGCCAGCATGCCGGGTTGGATGATGTCGATCATGAGGCCACGCGCTCCACGGTAAAGCGTACACGGTCGCCGGGACGCAGCAGCGTCGGCGGTTGCTGGGAAGGATCGAACAGTTGCAGGGCGGTGCGGCCGATGAGTTGCCAGCCGCCGGGGGAGGCCATCGGATAGATACCGGTCTGTTCCCCGCCGATGCCTACCGACCCGGCCGGGATGCTCACCCGCGGCGTGGTGTGGCGCGGCGTGGCCAGGCTGGCGTCAAGCCCGCCCATGTAGGCGAAGCCGGGCAGGAAGCCGAGGAAATACACCACGTATTCGGCGTGGCTGTGGCGTTCGATCACTTCCCTGGTCGACAGGCCGGTGTGACGGGCCACGTTGTCCAGGTCCGGACCGGCGCTGCCGCCATAGACCACCGGGATCTCGACCATGCGGCCTTCGCTGGCCGAGCTGCCGAGCTTGGGCCAGCTCTTCAGGACGCGCTGCGACAGGGTATCCAGATCGATGACGGGGCGCTTGGTGATCAGGGTCAGGTTGTTCATGCCGGGCACGACTTCGCTGACTTCTTCCCATTCACTGGCCAGCGTGGCCAGCGCCCAGATGCGTTGCTGCTGGGGCAGGGTGGCGGGGGCCGGCAAACTGCAGAGCAGTGCGCGGTCGCCCAAAGGGTGGAGCTGGGGTGGCTGCATGTGTCTCTCGCCTCGGCTGAGATTTTTGTTGAGAACCCGGCCATGCCGCTGCCGGGGTCAAGGTGCGTCTGGTGATGCCCTGCTTTTTTGCGGATATTACATTTCAAAGAAAATATAAACAATATGTCGATAAATTATTTATTTAATCTTTGCGCTATAGTGTTGCCATTCTGTCGTCCTGAGCCCCACGCTTCCCATGAGCCAAGAGAACAACGAGACGTCCAAGCCCGTCCAGACTGAATTGCCCGGTGCCGACCCGGCACCGCGCCCGACCAAGATCGTGTCGTCGCAGCACCTGGTTTCCGAACGCAGTGCCGAGCTCTCCGAGCTGGAATATGCCCTCATCATGGCCAGCAATGCCTTCAACCGCTGGATGGTGCGCTGCATGGCCGCCGCCGGTGCGAAGGACATGACGGCCATTGAGGTCTCCCTGCTGCATCACGTCAACCATCGGGACCGCAAGAAAAAACTGGCCGATATCTGTTTCGTATTGAACGTCGAGGACACCCACGTGGTCACCTATGCCTTGAAGAAGCTGGTCAAGGCCGGCTACGTCAAGAGCGAGAAGGCCGGCAAGGAATTGCTGTTTTCGACCACCCCGGCCGGGCAGGCGCTGTGCATGAAGTACCGCGAGGTGCGCGAGCGCTGCCTCATCGAGGTACAGGCCGAGAGCGGCATTCCCAACCAGGCCATCGGCGAGGCGGCCCAGCTGCTGCGCAATGCTTCCGGGCTGTATGACACGGCGGCGCGGGCGGCGGCTTCGCTCTGAGACCCATCACACCCCATTGAATTGAAGGATAGGACACATGCGCGCAATCGAGATCAAGCAATTTGGCGGCCCCGAGGTATTGCAGGCCTGTGAGCGGCCCGTGCCGGAGTTGAAGGCAGGTGAAGTGCTCATCAAGGTGCATGCGGCGGGCGTGAACCGTCCGGACGTATTCCAGCGCACCGGCAACTATCCGGTGCCGCCTGGTGCTTCGGAGCTGCCGGGCCTGGAAGTGGCCGGTGAGATCGTCGCCGGCGACCTGGGCGACAGCGGGTTCAAGCTGGGCGACCTGGTCTGTGCGCTGGTGCAGGGCGGAGGCTATGCCGAGTTCTGCGCGGCGCCGCTGGCCCAGTGCCTGCCGGTGCCCAAAGGATTGAGCGCGCTGGAGGCGGCGGCCCTGCCGGAAAATTACTTCACTGTGTGGAGCAACGTCTTCGACCGTGGCCAATTGTCAGGTGAAGAAACCTTGCTGGTGCAGGGCGGCTCTTCCGGCATCGGCGTGACGGCCATCCAGATCGCCCGTGCGCTGGGGCATCGCGTGTTTGCCACGGCCGGCAGTGCCGACAAGTGCCGAGCATGTGAAGAATTGGGTGCAGAGCGGGCCATCAACTACAAAACCGAGGATTTCGAGGCTGTGGTCAAGGAATTGACTGGCGGCAAAGGTGTGGACGTGATTCTGGACATGGTCGGCGGCGACTACCTGCCGCGCGAGATCAAGTCCCTGGCCGATGATGGCCGCCTGGTCTTCATCGCCCAGCTGGGTGGATCCAAGGGTGAGCTGGACATGGGGCAAGTCATGCGCCGCCGCCTGACCATCACCGGCTCGACCCTGCGTCCGCGCCCGGTCGCCTTCAAGGCGGCGATTGCGGCCAAGCTGCGCCAGCACGTGTGGCCGCTGATCGAGGCCGGCAAGATCAAGCCGGTGATCCATCATCGTTTCCCGCTGGAGCTGGCGGCACAGGCCCATGCCATGATGGAATCGAGCGCCCACATCGGCAAGATCATGCTGGAACTGTGAGCGGGGGAGGGTGGGACGCACGGCCGCGACAGTCCGGCTTTGCGCCAAGCGCCCGTACCGGCTACAATACGAGGTTATCCAAATTGACACCCATCTCGTAGAAATCAGCCTATGCGTCGCAAACTCGTAGCCGGTAACTGGAAAATGAATGGCAGCCTGGCTGCCAATGCAGCCCTGGTGGCTGGAATCAAGGAAAGCCTGCCGGCTGATGTGTGCGATGTGGCCGTCTGTGTGCCGGCGCCTTACCTGGCGCAGGTGCAGGGTGCGGTGGCTGGTTCGGCCGTGGCACTGGGTGCGCAGGACATGTCCGCGCACGCTGCCGGTGCCTACACCGGCGAGGTGTCTGCAGCGATGCTGCAGGAATTCGGTGTGCAATATGTCATCCTGGGTCACTCCGAGCGTCGCGCCTATCACGGCGAGACCGACGCAGCGGTGGCGGCCAAGACGGTAGCAGCATTGAAGGCCGGCCTGGTGCCGGTGGTTTGCGTGGGTGAAACGCTGGAGCAGCGCGAAGCCGGCCAGACCAATGAAATCGTGGGTGGCCAGCTTGACGTCGTTCTGGCAGCGCTGAGCGTGGAAGAGGCAGCCCGCATCGTGGTGGCCTACGAGCCGGTCTGGGCGATTGGTACCGGCAAGACCGCCACGCCGGAAATGGCGCAGGAAGTGCATGCGATGCTGCGTGCGCGTCTCGGTGCCAAGAGTGCGGAAGCGGCAGCCAAGGTACGTATCCTGTACGGCGGCAGCATGAAGCCGGACAATGCCGAGCAGTTGCTGGCCATGGCTGACATCGATGGCGGTCTCATCGGCGGTGCGGCATTGAAGGCGGCGGATTTCCTGGCCATCATCAAGGCAGCGGCCTGAAGTAGAGTAAGGGGTTTGTCAGTTGCGGAAGCGATACTTTGACGCAGATGCAGCAGGCGATTGAAACATCAAGAGTGGACTTGTTTAAATGAATACTTTGTTTTTGGTTGTGGTTGTAGTTCAGGTGCTGGCAGCGCTGGCGATCATCGGTCTGGTGTTGCTGCAGCACGGCAAGGGTGCTGACATGGGCGCTGCCTTCGGCTCCGGCGCGTCGGGCAGCCTCTTCGGTGCGACCGGCTCGTCGAACTTCCTGTCGAAGTCGACGGCCGTGGCCGCCGGCATTTTCTTCGTGGCCACCCTGGGCCTGACCTTCATCGGCAATCACCACACTGCGCAAAGCGGCAGCGTGATGGATAATCTGCAGGTGCCGGCCGCTCCTGCCCAGCAGGCTGCACCCGCCGCACCGGCTGCGCCGACCGACGCTGCAAAGCCGGGCGACCAGTCGAATCAGATTCCGAAATAAGCCTTTGCGGATTCTGGAATAATCGAAGAATAAAGTAGGAAGAATCTTTCTTTTTTGCTGATTGTGCATTGAACAAGAGTAACAAATGAAGGTACAATAGCTGCTTCAAGCCGACGTGGTGAAATTGGTAGACACGCTATCTTGAGGGGGTAGTGGCGAAAGCTGTACGAGTTCGAGTCTCGTCGTCGGCACCATAGAAATGAAATGAAAAGCCAGCGAAGGTCCTAGTGCCTGAGCTGGCTTTTTGTCGAGGAAGTTTCTGATTGATATTGAGAATCATTCCCATCGATAAACCAACGCATAGCGGCCAATCGTGAACCTCGAAAATTACTTCCCAGTCCTCCTGTTTATTCTTGTCGGCATCGGTGTCGGTGTCGCTCCCCAGCTCCTCGGTCGTCTTCTTGGTCCGCACAAGCCGGACGCTCAAAAAACTTCTCCTTACGAATGCGGTTTCGAAGCATTCGAAGATGCGCGCATGAAGTTCGATGTGCGCTACTACCTGATCGCCATCCTGTTCATCCTGTTTGACCTGGAAACCGCCTTCTTCTTCCCTTGGGGCGTGTCCATGCGTGAGCTGGGCTGGCAAGGTTTCGTCACGATGATGGTCTTCATCGCTGAATTTGTTGTCGGATTTTGGTACATCTGGAAAAAGGGTGCCCTGGATTGGGAGTAAGCCATGTCTATTGAAGGCGTATTGAATGAGGGGTTTGTTACCACCTCGCTGGATAAGGTAATCAACTGGACCCGTACCGGATCCCTGTGGCCCATGACCTTCGGTCTGGCGTGCTGCGCGGTTGAAATGATGCACGTCGGTGCGTCGCGTTACGACCTGGACCGCTTCGGTGCGGTGTTCCGTCCGTCGCCGCGCCAGTCCGACCTGATGATCGTGGCCGGCACCCTGTGCAACAAGATGGCGCCGGCGCTGCGCAAGGTTTACGACCAGATGCCGGAGCCGCGCTGGGTCATCTCCATGGGCTCCTGTGCCAACGGCGGTGGCTATTACCACTATTCGTACTCGGTGGTGCGTGGCTGCGACCGCATCGTGCCGGTCGACGTGTATGTCCCGGGTTGCCCGCCGACGGCTGAGGCGCTGCTGTATGGCGTGATCCAGCTGCAGAACAAGATCAAGCGCACCAACACCATCGCGCGCTAAGAGGGCAGTATGACGACAAAATTGGAAACTCTCGAAGCCGCCCTGCGTAATGCGCTTGGAGGGTATCTTCAGAACCTGACTGTGGCCCTCGGTGAAGTCACCGTGGTGGTCAAGGCCGCTGACTACCTGTCGGCCATGCGCGTGCTGCGCGACCATGCCGACACCCGTTTCGAACAACTGATCGACCTGTGCGGCGTGGATTACTCGACCTATGGCGATGGTGCCTGGGACGGTCCGCGCTTTGCCGTGGTGTCGCACCTGATGTCGATCTCGCACAACTGGCGTGTGCGTGTGCGCGTGTTTGCGCCGGATGATGATCTGCCCATCGTGGCCTCGGTCGATCCGATCTGGAATTCGGCTGGCTGGTATGAACGTGAAGCGTTTGACTTCTACGGCATCCTCTTCGACGGTCACCCCGACCTGCGCCGCATCCTGACCGACTATGGCTTCATTGGCCACCCGTTCCGCAAGGACTTCCCGGTGTCCGGCTATGTCGAAATGCGTTACGACGCCGAACAGAAACGCGTCATCTATCAACCCGTAACGATCGAGCCGCGCGAAATCACCCCGCGCATCATTCGTGAAGAAAACTACGGGATCAAATAATGGCAGAGATCAAAAACTATACGCTGAACTTCGGTCCCCAGCACCCGGCCGCGCACGGCGTGCTGCGCCTGGTGCTGGAGCTGGACGGTGAAGTCATCCAGCGTGCCGACCCGCACATCGGCCTGCTGCACCGTGGCACCGAAAAACTGGCCGAGCAAAAGACCTTCCTGCAATCCGTGCCTTACATGGATCGCCTGGACTACGTCTCGATGATGAGCAACGAGCACGGTTACGTGCTGGCCATCGAGCGCCTGCTGGGCATCGAAGTGCCGCTGCGCGCGCAGTACATCCGCGTGATGTTCGACGAAATCACCCGCCTGCTGAACCACCTGATGTGGATCGGCGCACACGCGCTGGACGTGGGTGCGATGGGCGTGCTGCTGTATGCCTTCCGTGAGCGCGAAGACCTGTTCGACTGCTACGAAGCCGTCTCCGGCGCCCGCATGCACGCGGCCTACTATCGTCCAGGCGGCGTCTACCGCGACCTGCCGGACAGCATGCCGCAGTACAAGGCTTCCATCGTGCGCAACGAGAAGGCCATCCGCGAACTGAACGAAAACCGTCAGGGCTCGCTGCTGGACTTCATCGAAGACTTCACCAATCGTTTCCCGACCTATGTCGACGAATACGAAACCCTGCTGACCGACAACCGTATCTGGAAGCAGCGCCTGGTGGGCGTGGGCGTGGTCTCGCCGGAACGTGCATTGCAGATGGGCTTCACCGGTCCGATGCTGCGTGGTTCGGGCATCGCCTGGGACTTGCGCAAGAAGCAGCCTTACGAAGTGTATGACCTGCTGGACTTCGACATCCCCATCGGCAAGAACGGTGACTGCTACGACCGTTACCTGGTGCGCGTGGCTGAAATGCGCCAGTCCAACCGCATCATCAAGCAATGTGTGGAGTGGCTGCGCAACAATCCGGGTCCGGTCATTACCGACAACCACAAGATCGCGCCTCCCAAACGTGCGGACATGAAGTCCAACATGGAAGACCTGATCCACCACTTCAAGCTGTTCACCGAAGGCTTCCGCGTGCCTGCCGGCGAGGCGTATGCTGCCGTCGAGCATCCGAAGGGCGAATTCGGTATCTACCTGGTCTCCGACGGTGCCAACAAGCCGTACCGCCTGAAGATCCGTGCCCCGGGCTTTGCCCACCTGCAAGCCCTGAACGAAATGGCCAAGGGTCACATGATTGCCGATGCGGTCACCATCATTGGTACGCAAGACATCGTGTTCGGGGAAATCGACCGATAAGTCGAAAAGCAAGAGTCAAGGCGGGCTTCTTCAGGAAGCCCGTCAGGTTTGGGGAATATCCAATAACCGCGCAGTAATGATGCGCATGGATGGCCAACGATATGCTGTTAAGTCAAGAAGCCCTTAAGAAAATCGATCGCGAACTCGCGAAATACCCGGCGGACCAGCGCCAGTCTGCGGTCATGTCCGCGCTGCGCATCGCTCAGGTGGAGCATGGCTGGCTGCCGGCCGAGCTGCAGCAGGAAATTGCCGACTACATCGGCATGCCCGCCGTGGCCGTGCAGGAAGTCGCGACCTTCTACAACATGTTCAACACCAGCCCGGTGGGCAAGCACAAGATCACCGTGTGCACCAACCTGCCGTGTCTGCTGTCGGGTGGCGAGCGCGCTGCCCATCACCTGAAGCACAAGCTGGGCATCGATTATCGCGAAACCACGGCCGACGGCCAGTTCACGCTGATGGAAGGCGAATGCATGGGCGCTTGCGGCGACGCTCCGGTCATGCTGGTCAACAACCATCAAATGTGCAGCTGGATGTCCAACGAAAAGATCGACGCGCTGCTGGAGGAACTGAAGAAATGACCTGCCTGCACGACCGCCACATCAAACCGCTGATCCTCGCCGACCTGAATGGCGAGAACTGGCATCTCGAGGATTACGTCAAGCGCGGCGGCTACGATTCGCTCAAGCGCATCCTCAACGAGAAGATCACTCCGGAACAAGTCATCGCCGACCTCAAGGCCTCGGGCCTGCGTGGCCGCGGTGGTGCGGGTTTCCCTACCGGCCTGAAGTGGAGCTTCATGCCGCGCCAGTTCCCTGGCCAGAAATACCTCGTCTGCAATACAGATGAAGGTGAGCCGGGCACTTTCAAGGACCGTGACATCATTCGTTACAATCCGCACGCGCTGATCGAAGGCATGATCATCGGCGGCTATGCCATGGGCATCACGGTCGGCTACAACTACATCCACGGTGAGATCTTCGCCGAGTACGAGCGTTTCGAAGAAGCCCTGGAAGAAGCCCGTGCGGCCGGCTTCCTGGGTGACAACATCCTCGGCACCGGTTTCAGCTTCCAGCTGCACGCGCACCATGGTTACGGCGCCTACATCTGCGGCGAAGAAACCGCGCTGCTGGAGTCGCTGGAAGGCAAGAAGGGCCAGCCGCGCTTCAAGCCGCCGTTCCCGGCCAGCTTCGGCCTGTACGGCAAGCCGACCACCATCAACAACACCGAGACCTTCGCGGCCGTTCCCTTCATCTTCAAGGTAGGCCCGCAGGCCTACGCCGAGATGGGCAAGCCCAACAACGGCGGCACCAAGATCTTCTCGATCTCGGGTGACGTCGAGCGTCCGGGCAACTACGAGATCCCGCTGGGCACGCCGTTCTCCACCTTGCTGGAACTGGCTGGTGGCATGCGCGGCGGCAAGAAGATCAAGGCCG
Source organism: Herbaspirillum aquaticum (assembly GCF_002213425.1). Classification (GTDB taxonomy): domain Bacteria; phylum Pseudomonadota; class Gammaproteobacteria; order Burkholderiales; family Burkholderiaceae_D; genus Herbaspirillum; species Herbaspirillum aquaticum. The sequence goes on from NZ_NJGV01000004.1 coordinate 188,845, forward strand.
TCATCCCGGGTGGCTCGTCCGCACCGGTGATCCGTGGCGACGTCATGATGGACACCACCATGGATTACGACGCCATCGCCAAGGCCGGTTCGATGCTGGGTTCGGGCGCGGTGATCGTGATGGACGAGACGCGCTGCATGGTCAAGTCGCTGCTGCGCCTGTCCTACTTCTACTATGAAGAATCCTGCGGCCAGTGCACGCCGTGCCGCGAAGGCACCGGCTGGATGTACCGCATGGTGGAGCGTATCGAAAACGGTCACGGCAAGATGGAAGATCTGGACGTGCTCAATTCGGTGGCCGACAACATCCAGGGCCGCACCATCTGCGCGCTCGGTGATGCTGCGGCGATGCCGGTGCGCGCGTTCGTGAAGAATTTCCGCGAAGAGTTCGAATACCACATCGAGCACAAACACTGCCTGGTTCCGGCTTACATCTGAACAGGGCAGGGGATGCCGGGCGGGATGCGATAAGCCTTCCGCCGGCATCGTTGGCAAAGAATATTTAGCTTGGGCAAACAGCCATGGTTGAAATCGAAATAGACGGCAAGAAGGTTGAAGTGCAAGAAGGCAGCATGGTCATGGACGCTGCCAACAAGATCGGCACGTACATCCCTCACTTCTGCTATCACAAGAAACTATCCATCGCGGCCAACTGCCGCATGTGCCTGGTCGAGGTCGAAAAGGCCCCGAAGCCGCTACCTGCCTGCGCCACGCCGGTCAACAACGGCATGATCGTGCGCACCGCCAGCGACAAGGCCGTCAAGGCCCAGAAGGGCGTGATGGAATTCCTCCTGATCAACCACCCGCTGGATTGCCCCATTTGCGACCAGGGCGGTGAGTGCCAGCTGCAGGATCTGGCCGTCGGTTACGGCGGTTCCTCCTCGCGCTACCAGGAAGAAAAGCGTGTCGTGGAGCCCAAGGACGTCGGTCCGCTGATCTCCATGAAGGAAATGAACCGCTGCATCCACTGCACCCGCTGCGTGCGCTTCGGCCAGGAAGTGGCCGGCGTGATGGAGCTGGGCATGCTGGGCCGCGGTGAACATTCCGAGATCACTACCTTCGTCGGCAAGACCGTGGACTCCGAACTGTCGGGCAACATGATCGATCTGTGCCCGGTCGGTGCGCTGACCTCCAAGCCGTTCCGCTACAGCGCCCGTACCTGGGAACTGTCGCGCCGCAAGTCGGTGAGCCCGCACGACAGCGTTGGTGCCAACCTGATCGTCCAGGTCAAGAATGGCAAGGTCATGCGCGTGCTGCCCTTCGAAAACGAAGAAGTCAACGAGTGCTGGATCTCCGACAAGGACCGTTTCGCCTACGAAGCGCTGGACAGCGAACAACGCCTGACCAAGCCGATGTTGAAGCAAGACGGCAAGTGGCAGGAAGTGGATTGGCAGACCGCGCTGGAATACGTCGCCCATGGCCTGCGCAACATCCGTCATGAGCACGGTGCCGATTCCATCGCCGCGCTGGCTACCCCGTACTCCACGCTGGAAGAACTGAGCCTGCTGCAGAAGCTGGTGCGCGGTGTCGGTTCGGATAACGTCGACTTCCGCCTGCGCCAGTCCGACTTCGGCCTGGATGGCCAGATCAAGCCGTGGCTGGGCATGTCCATCGTCGAATTCTCGCAGCTGAACCGCGTCTTCGTGATCGGTTCCTTCCTGCGCAAGGATCATCCGCTGCTGTCGGCCCGCCTGCGCCAGTCCGCCAAGAGCGGTGCCAAGGTCAGCGTGCTGCACGCCACCGACGACGATCTGCTGATGCCGATCGCCAACAAGATCATCGCCGCTCCTTCGGCATGGCTGTCCGCCCTCGCCGAAGTGGCCGTGGCCGTGGCTGAAGCCAAGGGTGTGGCTGCTCCTGCCGCCTACGCTGGCGTGGTGGCATCGGACGCTGCCAAGGCAACCGCTGCCAGCCTGCTGTCCGGTGAAGGCCGTGGCCTCTTCCTCGGCAACGCCGCCGTCCAGCATCCGCAAGCTGCGCAACTGCATGCAGCCGCACAGTGGATCGCCGAACAGACCGGTGCCAAGCTGGGTGTGCTGACCGATGGCGGCAACGCCGTCGGCGGCTACCTGGCCAACGCCGTGCCGACCCCGGGCAAGGGCGCCAACGCCGCTGCCGCATTCGCACAGCCGCGCAAGGCTTACCTGCTGCTCAACGCCGAGCCGGAACTGGACAGCTACGATCCGCAAGCTGCGCGTGCCGCCCTGAACCAGGCCGAGATGGTCGTGGTGATGTCGGCCTACCAGCACGGTGCCGACTACGCCGACGTGCTGCTGCCGATCGCGCCCTTCACCGAAACCGCCGGCACCTTCGTCAATGCCGAAGGCCGTGCCCAGAGCTTCAACGGTACCGTCAAGCCGGCCGGCGATGCACGTCCGGGCTGGAAGGTCCTGCGCGTGCTGGGCAACCTGCTGGAACTGGAAAACTTCGATTACGAAACCGCCGAATCCATCCGCGACGAGCTGCTGGGCAGGGAAACCGACCTGTCGGCCCGCCTGAACAACATCGCCAGCGTGCAAGCGCAGGCTGTGCAAGCTGCGGCGGGTGGTGTCGAGCGTGTGGCCGATGTGCCCATCTACTTTGCCGACGCAATCGCACGCCGTTCGCCGCCGCTGCTGGAAACCCGCGACGGCCAGGCACCCAAGGCATGGCTGTCGGCTTCCCTGGCCGCCAAGCTGGGCGTGGTCGAAGGCGACAAGGTCAATGTCAAGCAAGGCTCGGGCAGCGCTGCGCTGACCGCCGCCATCGATAAGAAACTGCCGGAAAACGTGGTGCGCGTGGCTGCTGCGCACGCCTCCACCGCTGCACTGGGCGGCATGTTTGGCGCAATCGTCGTGGAGAAAGCGTAAAAATGGATCACCTGATCGCCCAAATCAACAACGTGGGACCGGCGCTGCTGGGTCCGACCCTGTTCGCGCTGGTGTGGACCCTGGTCAAGATCCTGGTGGTGATGGTGCCGCTGCTGGTGTGCGTGGCCTACATGACCTACTGGGAGCGCAAGCTGATCGGCTGGATGCACGTGCGCCTGGGCCCGAACCGCGTGGGTCCTGCTGGTCTGCTGCAGCCCATTGCTGACGCCGTCAAGCTGATCTTCAAGGAAATCTCGACCCCGTCCAAGGCCAACAAGGCACTGTTCTACCTGGCACCGGTGATGACCATCATGCCGGCGCTGGCCGCCTGGGCGGTCGTGCCGTTCTCGCCGGAACACGTGCTGGCCAACGTCAACGCGGGCCTCTTGTACCTGATGGCCATTACTTCGATGGAAGTCTACGGCATCATCATCGCCGGCTGGGCTTCGAACTCGAAGTACGCCTTCCTCGGTGCGATGCGTGCTTCGGCACAGATGGTGTCCTACGAAATCTCCATGGGCTTCTGCCTGGTCGTGGTGCTGATGGTTTCTGGCAGCCTGAACATGACTGATATCGTCATGGGTCAGACCCAGGGCCACTTCGCCTCCATGGGCCTGAACTTCCTGTCGTGGAACTGGTTGCCGCTGCTGCCGATTTTCGTCATCTACTTCGTCTCCGGCGTGGCTGAAACCAACCGTCACCCGTTCGACGTCGTGGAAGGTGAATCCGAAATCGTGGCCGGTCACATGATCGAGTACTCGGGCATGTCCTTCGCCATGTTCTTCCTGGCTGAATACGCCGCGATGATCCTGATCTCGATCCTGACCGCACTGCTGTTCTTCGGCGGCTGGTCGGCTCCGGTGTCCGCGCTGGACTTCATCCCGGGCTGGATCTGGCTAGGCTTGAAGACCTTCTTCTTCCTGTCGCTGTACGTGTGGATCCGCGCATCGTTCCCGCGCTACCGCTATGACCAGATCATGCGTCTGGGCTGGAAAGTGTTCATCCCGCTGACCCTGGTCTGGCTGGTGGTCGTGGCGATCTGGATCCAGTCGCCCTGGAATATCTGGAAATAAGTTGGAAGGCTGAGGCTAAAAATGGAAGCTATTAAGGATTTTTTCGGCAGCCTGATGCTCCGCGAACTGTTCAAGGGCCTGGCCCTGACCGGTCGCTACCTGTTCAAGCGCAAGATCACCGTGCAGTTCCCCGAGGAAAAGACGCCGATGTCCCCGCGTTTCCGCGGCCTGCACGCGCTGCGCCGTTATCCCAACGGTGAAGAACGCTGCATCGCTTGCAAGCTGTGCGAAGCGGTCTGCCCGGCGATGGCCATCACCATCGAATCCGAGCAGCGTGAAGACGGTACCCGTCGTACCAGCCGCTACGACATCGACCTGACCAAGTGCATCTTCTGCGGTTTCTGCGAAGAGTCCTGCCCGGTCGACTCGATCGTCGAAACGCACATCCTGGAATACCACGGTGAAAAGCGGGGCGACCTGTACTACACCAAGGAAATGCTGCTGGCAGTGGGCGACCGTTACGAAAACGAAATCGCCGCTGCACGTGCAGCCGACGCCGCCTACCGTTGATCGGTGCTGCCAGGCGGCCCTGCGTAATACGGGGCGGCCGGGCAGGGTGGTGCAGGGCTTGCGGCAACGTGTTGGATGTATTGCGATGGGATGGCCTGCTGTGTGGTCCCCGTGCTGATTGAATGAACCAACTTCTGGTTGATTATGGAATTTAAAACTGTCTTGTTCTACGTGTTCGCGGTGCTGGTGGTAATCGCCGCCGTTCGCGTCATCACGGCCCGCAACCCGGTGCATGCGGCGCTGTTCCTGGTGCTGTCGTTCTTCTCGGCGGCCGGCCTCTGGATGCTGCTCAAGGCCGAGTTCCTGGCCATCGTGCTGGTGCTGGTCTATGTCGGCGCGGTGATGGTGCTGTTCCTGTTCGTGGTGATGATGCTCGATATCAACATGGACAAGCTGCGCGAGGGCTTCTGGGGTTACTTCCCGCTGGCGGCCACCATCGGCGTGATCATCGTGCTGGAAATGGCGGCGGTTCTGCTCAACAGCTTCTGGGTCTATGAATCGCAGGTGCCGGCCGTCTCCGACACGCTGGGCCAGACCAAGCCGCTGGGCAAGCTGATCTTCACCGAATACGTCTACGCCTTTGAAATCGCGGCCGTGATCCTGCTGGTGGCCATCGTCGCCGCCGTGGCCCTGACATTGCGCAAGCGCAAGGACAGCAAGTACTTCGATCCGGCCCAGGCAGTCAAGGTCAAGGCATCGGACCGCGTGCGCCTGGTCAGCATGAAGGCCGAATCCACCCGCAATGCGCCCGCAGCTGCCGCTGCAGCGGCCGACAAGCCGGCCGCGGGTCAACAATCTTAAGAAGGGCGAACAAGAATCATGGCAATCACGCTCTCCCACTACCTGATCATCGGCGCGATCCTGTTCGCGATCTCGATCGTCGGCATTTTCCTGAACCGCAAGAACGTCATCGTCCTGCTGATGGCCATCGAACTGATGCTGCTTGCGGTCAACATGAACTTCATTGCTTTCTCGCATTACCTCGGTGACGCGGGCGGACAGATCTTCGTGTTCTTCATCCTGACCGTGGCTGCGGCCGAGTCCGCCATCGGTCTGGCGATTCTGGTGGTGCTGTTCCGTAACCTGGATACCATCAACGTGGAAGACCTCGACAGCCTCAAGGGCTGAGTCGGCATCCGCAGCATCCTGTTTTTGCGTTCTGGTTTGAATTTCATTTAAAGATGGGAGGCCCCCTTGCAGCAGCGCTGCGGGCGGGGCAGCCAATAAGCGATAAGGTTCATCATGGCTGGGCAACTTAACCCACATCTTCTTCTTGCTGTACCCCTGGCGCCGCTGGCAGGCTCGGCCATCGCCGGCCTCTTGGGTACCAAATTCTTCGGCAACGTGGTTGGCCGCAAGGTGTCGCATACCGCGACCATCCTGGGCGTGCTGATTGCCGCCATCATCTCCCTCCAGACCCTGCTCGCAGTGCTGGACGGCGCCACCTACAACGGTACGCTGTACAACTGGATGACGGTGGCCGGCCTCAAGCTGGAGATCGGCTTCATGGTCGACAGCCTGACCGCGATGATGATGTGCGTGGTGACCTTCGTGTCCCTGATGGTGCACATTTACACCATCGGCTACATGGCTGAAGATGAGGGCTACAACCGCTTCTTCTCCTACATCTCGCTGTTCACCTTCTCCATGCTCATGCTGGTCATGAGCAACAACTTCCTGCAGCTGTTCTTCGGCTGGGAAGCGGTGGGCCTGGTGTCCTATCTGCTGATCGGTTTCTGGTACACCCGCCCGACCGCCATCAAGGCCAACATGAAGGCCTTCCTGGTCAACCGCGTCGGTGACTTCGGCTTCATCCTGGGTATCGGCCTGCTGCTGGCTTACGCCGGTTCGATGAACTACACCGAAGTCTTTGACAAGCGCGCCGAGCTGGCCCAGCTGACCCTGCCGGGTACCGACTGGATGCTGCTGACCGTGGCTTGCATCTGCCTGTTCGTGGGCGCCATGGGCAAGTCGGCCCAGTTCCCGCTGCACGTCTGGCTGCCGGACTCGATGGAAGGCCCGACCCCGATTTCCGCGCTGATCCACGCTGCCACCATGGTGACGGCCGGTATCTTCATGGTCACCCGCATGTCGCCGCTGTTCGAACTGTCCGACACCGCGCTGTCCTTCATCCTGGTGATCGGTGCCATCACGGCGCTGTTCATGGGCTTCCTGGGCACCATGCAGAACGACATCAAGCGCGTGGTGGCTTACTCCACGCTGTCGCAGCTGGGTTACATGACCGTGGCACTGGGTGCTTCGGCCTACTCGGTGGCCGTGTTCCACCTGATGACCCACGCTTTCTTCAAGGCACTGCTGTTCCTGGGCGCCGGTTCGGTCATCATCGGCATGCACCACGACCAGGACATGCGCAACATGGGCGGCCTGCGCAAGTACATGCCCATCACCTGGATCACTTCGCTCTTGGGTTCGCTGGCGCTGATCGGTACCCCGTTCTTCTCGGGCTTCTACTCCAAGGATTCGATCATCGAAGCCGCGGCCGAGTCGCACCTGGCGGGTTCGGGCTTTGCCTACTTCGCCGTGCTGGCCAGCGTGTTCGTGACGGCCTTCTACTCCTTCCGCATGTATTTCATGGTCTTCCATGGCAAGGAGCGCTTCGGCCAGGCGCACGGCCATGACGATCACCACGCTCCGGCTGCCGCCCATGGCGTGCATGACGACCATGCCCACGATGCGCACGACGATCACGGCCACGATGAGCATCATCACGGCCTGGCCCCGGGCCAGAAGCCGCACGAGTCGCCGCTGGTGGTGACCCTGCCGCTGATCCTGCTGGCCATTCCCTCGGTCATCGTCGGTTTCTTCGCGATCTCGCCGATGCTGTATGGCGACTTCTTCAAGGGCGTGATCTTCTTCGGTGAAAACCACAAGGTCATGGAAGAACTGGCCCACGAATACCACGGCCCGGTGGCCATGGTGCTGCACGCCTTCACCAGCGCGCCGCTGTGGCTGGCCATCGCCGGTGTGGTCGTGGCGTACTACTGCTACATGATCAATCCGCGCGTGCCGGCCTGGTTCAAGGAAAAGTTCAGCATCATCTACACTATCCTGGACAACAAGTACTACATGGACAAGTTCAACGAAGTCGTCTTTGCCGGCGGTGCCCGCCTGCTGGGCAGCGGACTGTCCACCGTGGGCGACCGTGGCATCATCGACGGCCTGTTCGTCAACGGCAGCGCCAAGGTCGTCGGCTGGTTCTCGAAATTCACGCGTCTCTGGCAGTCCGGTTACATCTATCACTATGCGTTCGTGATGATCATCGGGGTGCTGGGTTTCCTGGTGTGGTTCATGCCGTTCCCGTTCGCCAAATAAGCTGTCCGAGTAAATAACAACCATGATGCAGTCAACATTTCCCATCTTGAGCCTCGCGATCTGGGTACCGATCGTCTTCGGCATCCTCGTCCTGGCACTGGGCCGCGACAGCAATCCGGGCCTGACCCGCTGGCTGGCGCTGTTCGGTTCGCTGGTCGGCCTGGTCGTTACTTTCCCGCTGATCCAGCACTTCGATCCGCTGGCGCACGGTTACCAGTTCGTCGAAAAGACGCCCTGGATCGACCGCTTCAGCATCAGCTACTTCCTGGGCCTGGACGGCATCTCGCTGTGGTTCGTGCCGCTGACCGCCTTCATCACGGTCATCGTGGTGCTGGCCGGCTGGGTGGTGATCCAGAAGCGCGTGGCCCAGTACATGGGTGCCTTCCTGATCCTCTCCGGCATCATGATCGGCGTGTTCTCCTCGCTGGATGCGATGCTGTTCTACGCCTTCTTCGAAGCGACCCTGATCCCGATGTTCATCATCGTGGGCGTCTGGGGCGGCGACAACCGCGTGTATGCAGCCTTCAAGCTGTTCCTGTACACGCTGCTCGGTTCGCTGCTGATGTTGATCGCCCTGATCTACCTGTACTACGTGTCGGGCGGCAGCTTCGAGATCCCGACCTGGCATCAGGTGCCGCTGTCGATGATGGAACAGAAGATCCTGTTCTTCGCCTTCCTGGCTGCCTTTGCCGTGAAGGTGCCGATGTGGCCGGTGCACACCTGGCTGCCGGACGCCCACGTGCAGGCACCGACCGGTGGCTCCATCGTGCTGGCCGCGATCATGCTGAAGCTGGGTGCCTACGGTTTCCTGCGCTTCTCGCTGCCGATCCTGCCGGACGCCAGCCATGCGCTGTCGGGCTTCATGATCTTCCTGTCGCTGGTGGCCGTGATCTACATCGGTCTGGTGGCCCTGGTCCAGCAGGATATGAAGAAACTGGTCGCCTACTCGTCGATCGCCCACATGGGCTTCGTCACCCTGGGCTTCTTCATGTTCAACGACATGGCAGTGCAGGGCGGTATCGTGCAGATGATCTCGCACGGTTTCGTCTCCGGCGCGATGTTCATGTGTATCGGCGTGCTGTATGACCAGATGCACACCCGTGAGATTGCCCAGTACGGCGGTGTGGTCAACAAGATGCCGCGTTTCGCCTTCTTCTTCATCCTGTTCTCGCTGGCCAATTGCGGCCTGCCGGCCACCTCCGGTTTCGTCGGCGAATTCATGGTGATCCTGGGTGCAGTGAAGTTCAATTTCTGGATTGGCCTGCTGGCCGCCACCGCCCTGATCCTGGGCGCGGCGTACTCGCTGTGGCTGGCCAAGCGCGTCATCTTCGGCGCCGTGACCAACCATCACGTGGCCGAGCTGGTGGATGTGAATGGCCGTGAGTTCTTCATCCTGGGCCTGCTGGCGATCGCTACCCTGGTCATGGGTATCTATCCCGGCATCATCACCGACAGCATCCAGACCTCGGTGACCGACCTGCTGAAGCACGTGGCGGTCTCCAAGATCAACTGATCTGCGCTGCAGAAGTGAAGGGCGGGGCGCTCGCGTCCCGCCAACAACCAAGCTGGGCAACAACGAGTAACGAGACGAGCCGGTGTGGCATTGCCGGTCGGGCGGCGCGATCAAGGTCGCGACACAAGCGGGCGTACACAAGCGGTAGTAACTAAATGAATAACATGAATCTGATCCCTGTCTATCCGGAAATATTTCTGCTGATCGCGACTTCCGCGATCCTGCTGATCGATATGTTCCTGCCGGAAAGCAAGCGCGTCATCACCTATCTGCTGTCCCTGGCAGCGCTGGTGGTGTGTGCGGTACTGACCTTTGCCGACCTCAACACGGGCGCTACGGTCTACACGTTCAACAACATGTTCGTGTCCGATCCGCTGGCCAACCTGTTGAAGCTGTTCACCTACCTGGGTGTGGGCGTTACGCTCATCTACTCGCGCCAGTACAACACCGCACGCGGCATCACCGGTGGTCCGCTGGGCGGCGAATACTACGCCCTGGCGCTGTTCGCGCTGCTGGGCCAGATGGTCATGATCTCCGGCAACAGCTTCCTGTCCATCTACCTGGGCCTGGAACTGATGTCGCTGTCGCTGTACGCACTGGTGGCCCTGCGCCGTGATCACGCGGCTTCCACCGAAGCCGGCATGAAGTACTTCATCCTGGGCGCACTGGCCTCCGGTTTCCTGCTGTACGGCATGTCGATGCTGTATGGCGCCACCGGCGGTGCCCTGGAACTCAACGAAGTCTTCCGTGCCATCGTTTCGGGTACCGTTGACCGCACCCCGCTGGTGTTCGGCATCGTGTTCGTGGTGGCTGGCCTGGCCTTCAAGCTGGGTGCCGTACCCTTCCACATGTGGGTGCCTGACGTCTACCAAGGTTCGCCCACCCCGGTGACCCTGCTGCTGGGTGCCGCACCGAAGCTGGCGACTTTCGCCATCACCTTCCGTCTGCTGGTCGAAGGCATGCTGCCGCTGGCCGTGGACTGGCAGCAGATGCTGATGGTGCTGGCCGTGCTGTCCATCATCCTCGGTAACGTCACCGCCATCGCGCAGACCAACATCAAGCGCATGCTGGCCTACTCGACCATCTCGCACATGGGCTTCATGCTCTTGGGCATGATGTCGGGCGTGGTCGACGGCAACCTGTTCTCGGCCGTCAACGCCTACAGCTCTTCGCTGTTCTACGCGGTGACCTACGTGATCACCACCCTGGGTTCCTTCGGCGTCATCATCCTGCTGTCGCGCTCGGGCTTCGAAGCCGATACGCTGGAAGACTTCAAGGGCCTCAACCAGCGCAGCCCGTGGTTCGCTGCTGTGATGATGATCATGATGTTCTCGCTGGCCGGTATCCCCCCGCTGGTGGGCTTCTACGCCAAGCTGTCGGTGCTGCAGGCCGCCATGGCCACTGGCCAGATCTGGCTGCCGGTGCTGGCCGTGGTCTTCTCGTTGATCGGTGCCTTCTACTACATCCGTGTGGTCAAGGTGATGTACTTCGATGAGCCCACCGACACCAGCAAGATCGTCGCCACGCCGGAAATGCGTGTCGTGCTGAGCTTGAACGGCATTGCCGCCCTGGCCATCGGCCTGTGGCCGGGTCACCTGATGGATGCCTGCACCAATGCCATCGTCAGCACCCTGGCGACCTTCCTCAGCAAGGTCGTGGCGTAAGGAAACAGGGGAATGAACGTTTCCCTGTTCAGCTGGATCGTCATCCTGTTGGCCGCCCTGGCGGCCAATTTGCCTTTCTTCAACCAGCAATTGTTCGGCCTGGTTCCGCTCCGCAAGGACGCTTCCTGGGTCAAGCCGATCTGGCTGCGCCTGGTGGAATTGGTGGTGCTGTATTTCGCTGTCGGCATGGTGGCCCACCTGCTGGAAGCGGGCATCGGCAACGTCTTCACCCAGGGCTGGGAATTCTATGCCATCACCGGCTGCCTGTTCCTGGTGCTGGCTTACCCCGGCTACGTGATGCGCTACCTGCGCAAGCAGCACGCCTGAAGCAGCCTGAATGAGGCGTCGGTCACGGACCGGCGCCTTTTTTATTGGGTGCTGCCTGCCGGCGCGGCCATTGGTTTTTTCCTCTTCCCCTCACTCCCTTATTCCCTCGCTCATATCATGGACGCCCATCTCAAAGAGACGCAGAAAGACAGTCGCCAGGTCTACGACGGCCATTTCCTCAAGGTCCAGAAGGACACCATCGTGCTGCCGGACGGGAAGGAAAGCACCCGCGAATACATCAAGCATCCTGGCGCGGTCGCCGTGCTGCCGCTGTTCGATGACGGCAGCGTGCTGATGGAGCGCCAGTTCCGTTATCCGCTGGACCGCGTCTTCATCGAATTCCCGGCCGGGAAGATCGATCCGGGCGAAGATACGCTGGATTGCGCCAAGCGCGAACTGAAGGAAGAAACCGGTTATACCGCCACCGAATGGCAGTACGTCTGCACCATTCACAATGCCATCGCCTACTCCGATGAACACCTGGTGCTGTATCTGGCGCGGGGCTTGAAGGAGGGCGAGCGTGAATTGGACGAAGGTGAATTCCTCGACATCTACAAGGCCCCGCTGGCCGAGCTGCTGGAGCAGGTGCGCAATGGGCAGATCACCGATGTGAAGACCGTGATCGGCATGTTCTGGCTGGAGAAGATCGTCAATGGCAGCTGGACGCCGCCGCAACGTCCGGCCGGTATCTGAGGCCAGCACTGACCCGATGAAAAAAGCCGCATCCCGACAAGGATGCGGCTTTCGTTTTTGCCAGACGGGGCAGGGCGCTTACATGCCCGAGTAGTTCGGCCCGCCGCCGCCTTCCGGCGTGACCCACACGATGTTCTGCGTCGGGTCCTTGATGTCGCAGGTCTTGCAGTGTACGCAATTCTGCGCGTTGATCTGCAGGCGATCGGAATTGTCTTCGTTCTTCACGAATTCATAGACGCCTGCCGGGCAGTAGCGTGATTCCGGACCGGCGTACTTGGCCAGGTTCACTTGCACCGGAACGTTCTTGTCCTTCAGCGTCAGGTGCGCGGGCTGGTCTTCGCCGTGGTTGGTATTGGAGATGAACACCGAAGACAGGCGGTCGAAGGTCAGCTTGCCGTCCGGTTTCGGATAGGCGATCGGTGCGAAGTCCGAAGCAGGGCGCAGGCATTCGTGGTCGGCGTGGGTATGGCGCAGGGTCCATGGCGCCTTGCCACCGAAGAGCACCTGATCGATGCCGACCAGCAGGGTGCCGGTGATCAGGCCCTTGCTCATCGAGGGCTTGAAGTTGCGCGCCTTGTGCAGCTCCTCCTTCAACCAGGAGGCCTCGAAGGCGGCCGGGTAGGCTGCCAGCTCATCGGACTGTCGGTTCTCACCCAGCGCCGCGAAGGCGGCGTCTGCGGCCAGCATGCCGCTCTTGATCGCGGCATGGCTGCCCTTGATGCGCGAGGCATTGAGGAAGCCCGCATCGCAACCCAGCAGCGCACCACCGGGGAAGACCAGCTTGGGCAGCGATTGCACGCCACCGGCGGTGATCGCACGGGCGCCATAGGAGATGCGCTTGCCGCCTTCGAAGAACTTGCGGATCTCGGGATGGGTCTTGTAGCGCTGGAATTCCTCGAAGGGCGAGAGATACGGATTCTGGTAAGCCAGTCCCACCACGTAACCGACGGCGACCTGGTTGTTCTCCAGGTGATACAGGAAGGAACCGCCGTAGGTGTCATTGGCCAGCGGCCAGCCGGCGGTGTGGACCACCAGGCCGGGCTGGTGCACTTCGGGCTTCACCTCCCACAGCTCCTTGATGCCGATGGCATAGGTCTGCGGATCGCGGCCGGCGTCGAGCTTGTACTTGGCGATGAGCTGCTTGCCCAGGTGGCCGCGCGCACCTTCGGCGAAGAAGGTGTATTTCGCGTGCAGCTCCATGCCCAGCTGGAAGTCAACGGTCGGTTCGCCTTCCTTGTTGATGCCCAGGTTGCCGGTGGCCACACCCTTGACCGAGCCGTCCTCGTGGTACAGCACTTCGGCTGCCGGGAAACCGGGGAAGATCTCCACGCCCAGCGCCTCGGCCTGCTGGCCCAGCCAGCGGGTGACGTTGGACAGCGAGATCACGAAGTTGCCATGATTCTGGAAGCAGGTCGGCAACAACCAGTTCGGGGTCTTGTAGGCCTTGCTCTCGGAGAGGAACAGGAAGCGGTCTTCAGTCACCGGCGTGTTCAGGGGGGCGCCTTGTTCCTTCCAGTCGGGGATCAGTTCGGTCAAGGCACGCGGGTCCATTACCGCGCCGGAAAGGATGTGGGCGCCGACTTCGCTGCCTTTTTCCAGCACGCAGACCGAGACTTCCCGGTTCTGTTGCGCAGCCAGCTGCTTGAGGCGAATCGCCGCCGACAGGCCTGCGGGGCCGCCGCCGACGATGACGACATCATATTCCATCGATTCGCGAGGGCCGTATTGTGCGAGCAAGTCTTGAGAAGAAGTCATGGGTGTCCCGTGTTATGTGAACTGCCTGTTTTTCGAACGATCGTGCTATTGTTAAGTATTTTTCGAAGGAACGCTAGAGGGAAGGACCATTTCGCTGTCCTTTTTATTCAACTTCTAACGTTCATATCTGAAACAATGCACTGCAAGCGGACTGTCCTGCCGGAAAATCGCGCCGCACCGGAAGGTTTCCGGAGGTGCCGTATTTTATGGGATTTTCTGCACGGGGCTCATACCGTATTGGCGTGGCCTGATAACCCTTTGTTATGCGCGGTCACTGCGGTGAGGGCGTATTGGCGAGCAGGGTGACTCGATAATGAAGCAGGAAGTCCCGGCAGATGCGGGTCGACACTTCGTCGTAAATGCGACAGGTCGCGCACACCGCGCATGAAAAAAATTACATTCATTGATGAATCAAACCGGGAAAGGACCCACGATGAGCAGTCACGAAGCCGCCGCAAGCAAGCCCCTGTACGTCTCGCAGCAACGCATCCGGTGGGGTGACATGGACGCCTTCGGCCACGTCAACAACACGCTCTATTTTCGCTTCATGGAGCAGTGCCGCATCGAGTGGCTGGAAGAGGTATTCGGGCCCACCATCGCAGGCGAGGAAGGGCCGGTGATCGTCAATGCGCACTGCAATTTCCGCCGCCAGATGAAGTATCCCGCCAGCATCCTGGTGCAGATGGGCGCCGGGCACCTGGGGCGCACGAGTGTGGAAACTACGTATGTCATCCGCGACGCTGCCGATGAACAGATCATTTATGCTGATGGTGCCGCAAAAATCGTCTGGGTCGATTTCAAGAAAGAGAAATCCACCGCGTTGCCTGAGAAGCTGCGACAGCTCCTGACAAGCTTGTAAGTTTGGCGCAAGGAAACTGGGACAGAATCGGCCCCGACACTCCCGCAAGGATTCGCCACAGAGCGAAGGGGAGCGGAGAATTCGTTCACACGGAGCGGGTTCCAAAAGCGCTATGCCCGCTCGCGTGCTAGCCAACAATTACATTCTGGAGGATGACATGAGCTACAAGACCCAAGCCTTTGTTGCCGCTGCCCTGATGAGCCTGGCGCTCACTTCGCAGGCTGCGGATCCGATCAAGATCGGCGTTTCCGGCCCTTACACCGGTGGCTCTGCCCCGATGGGCGTGTCCATGCGTGATGGCGTCAAGCTGGCCGTAGCCGAGATCAATGCGGCCGGCGGCGTGCTGGGCCGCCAGATCCAACTGGTCGAGCGCGATGATGAGGCCAAGAACGAACGCGGCGTGCAGATCGCCCAGGAACTGATCAACAAGGAAAAGGTGGTCGCCACCGTCGGCTTCATCAACACCGGCGTGGCACTGGCCTCCCAGCGCTTCTACCAGGAAGCCAAGATCCCGGTGATCAACAACGTGGCCACCGGCACCGTGATCACCAAGCAGTTCGAGAAGGAAAAGGACAACTACATTTTCCGCACCTCGGCCGCTGACAAGATCCAGGCCAAGATGATCGCCGACGAAGCCGTCGACAAGCAGAAATTCACCAAGGTCGCCATCCTGGCCGACTCCACCAACTACGGCCAGCTCGGCCGTGAAGACCTGGAAAAAGTGCTGGCCGACAAGAAGGTCACCCCGGTGGCCGTCGAAAAGTACAACATCAAGGACGTGGACATGACGGCCCAGCTGCTCAAGTCCAAGCAGGGCGGCGCACAAGCCGTGCTGACCTACGGCATCGGCCCGGAACTGGCGCAGATCGCCAACGGCATGGAAAAGCTGAACTGGCAGGTGCCCATCATCGGCAGCTGGCCGCTGTCGATGGGCAACTTCATCGACAACTCCGGCAAGAACGGCAACGGTGCCCGCATGCCGCAAACCTTCATCCAGGACGGCAACACGCCCAAGCGCAAGGCTTTCATCGAGGCTTACCAGAAGGCCTACAAGGTTGACCGCATGCCTTCGGCCGTCTCGGCTGCCCAGGGTTACGACTCCATCCTGCTGCTGGCCGCTGCCATCAAGCAGGCCGGCACCACCGATGGCGACAAGGTCCGTGCTGCACTGGAAAACCTCAATACCAAGGTCGAAGGCGTGGTCACCACCTATGACAAGCCGTTCACCCGTGACGATCACGAAGCCATCAAGGCGGGCATGGTCGTGATGGGCGAGGTCAAGAACGGCCGCGTCATCCTCGGCAAATAAGAACCGACTCGCTTCACTTCACGTAACGCAGTCGAAGAGGCCAGTCCTTGCGATCCGGGGGCTGGCCTTTTTCACACGATCTGTTGACGAATTTCTAACGGCACCGGGGGCGGTTGCCGCGGGATCGTTGCAGCTCTACGCCGCCACCCGGCGGTAGCCGCTTCTTGGGAAATACAATGGACATCCTCTTACAACTGGTCTTCTCCGGGATCGCGCTCGGCATGATCTATGCCGTGATCGCCTTCGGTTACCAACTGACCTTTGCCACGTCCGGCACGCTCAACTTCGGCCAGGGTGAAGCCCTGATGCTGGGCGCGCTGGTCGGGCTCTCCGTGGTGGGCAACATCCACGGCGGGCCTTATCTCAATTACTGGCTGATGATCCCCATCGTGCTGGTCTTCGGTGCCCTGCAGGGCATGTTCGTGGAATGGATCGGCGTGCGTCCGGCCATCAAGATCAAGTCCGAATTCGGCTGGATCATGTCCACCATCGCGCTGGCCATCATCTTCAAGAACGTCGCCGAGAACATCTGGGGCAAGGACGACCTGCCGTTCCCGTCGCCCATCTCCGGCACGCCCTTCCAGGTCTTCGGTGCCAACGTGCAGCCGATGCAGGTGCTGGTGGTGATCGGTGCCTTGCTCATCATGGCGGCGGTCGAATTGTTCAATCGCAAGTCGATCTATGGCAAGGCTGTGGTGGCCACCTCCAACGACCGCGATGCGGCGGGCTTGATGGGCATCAATACCAGCATGGTGATCACTTTTTCATATGCCCTGTCTTCGGCCACGGCCGCCTTCGCTGGCGTGCTGGTGGCGCCGCTGACGCTGACCGGCGCCACCATGGGCGCGGCACTGGGGCTGAAAGCCTTCGCGGTGGCCATCATTGGCGGCCTGACTTCGGGCATGGGCGCCATCGTCGGCGGCCTGATCCTGGGCGTGGCTGAAACCGTGACCGGTTTCTATATCTCGACCGGCTACAAGGAAGTACCGGGACTGGTGCTGCTGCTGCTGGTGCTGGCGGTGAAACCTGCGGGCCTCTTCGGCAAAACTGCGATCAAGAAGGTCTGACACCATGAACAAGAAAATCCTGCTGCTGTCCTTGCTGGGCATCGCCGCGCTGGGCGGCATTCCCATGGTGGTGCACAACCCGTATTACCTGCACCTGATCGAAACCATCCTCATCTACGCCATCCTGCTGTTCGGGCTCGATATCGTGGTCGGCTACACCGGCCAGGTCTCGCTGGGCCATGCGGGCCTGTTCGGCATCGGCTCCTACGCCGCCGGCGTGCTGTTCTTCAAGCTGGGCCTGCCGATCTTCGTGACCATCCCGGCGGCCATTGCAGTGACGGCCGTGTTCGGTGCCATCCTGGCGCTGCCTGCACTGCGGGTGACCGGCCCTTACCTGGCGATGGTGACGCTGGCCTTCGGGACCATCATCCAGATCCTGATCAACGAGATGACCTTCCTCACCGAAGGTCCGCTCGGGATCAAGGTCGCCAAGCCGATGCTGGGTGGCGAGAAGATGAACGAAGTGCAGTTCTTCTACCTGGTGGCGATCCTGATGGTCATCTCCATGCTGGTGGTGCATCGCATCCTCAAGTCCAACCTCGGCCGTGCCTTCCAGGCGCTGCGCGACAGTCCGATCGCCTCGGACTGCATGGGCGTGTCGGTGTATCGCTACAAGGTCTATGCCTTCATCATCAGTGCGGCGCTGGCCGGTCTGTCGGGGGCTTTGTATGCGTATTCGGAAGAGTACATCTCGCCCAATACCTACAACTTCGAACTGACCATCCTGTTCCTGCTGGCGGTGATCATGGGTGGCCGCAAGTCGCGCATCGGTTCGCTGATCGGCGCATTGATCGTGGTGATGCTGCCCAGCCTGCTGTCGGACATCGCGCTGTTCCGCCAGATCGCCACCGTCTTGGCCGTGATCGTGGTCATCGGCGCCGGCGTGCAGCTGGCCAAGGGGACCAAGACCGCGCGCGGCATCGCCGTGCCGGTGGTGGCGACCATCGCCATGGCCGCCTTCTCCTACAAGCTGGAAAACATCACCGACTGGCGCCTGACCATCTTCGGTCTGATGACGCTGTTTGTCGTGTATTACCTGCAGGATGGCATCGTCGGCTTCTGCCGCAACCTGTTCGGTCGCGTGTTGACCAAGCACGTGCCGGTGGCACAGCAGATCGCCGGTGACAAGGAGCGTGCCGTCATCACCACCGATTCCGTCAAGGATGAGGGTGCAACCCTGCTGAAGGTGAACCAGATCCTGATGCAGTTCGGCGGCCTCAAGGCGCTGAACCGGGTTGACCTGGACGTGCGCAAGGGAACCGTGCACGGCTTGATCGGCCCCAACGGCTCGGGCAAGAGCACCATGATGAACGTGCTGACCGGCATCTACCGGCCGACCGATGGCGTGGTGGAATACGACGGGCGCCCGATCTCCGGCAATACGCCTTCGACCATCGCCCTGGGCGGCGTGGCGCGCACTTTCCAGAACGTGCAGCTGTTCGGTGAAATGACGGCCACTGAAAACGTGCTGGTGGGCCTGCACCACACCTTCAACAGCAACGTGGTCGACGTGATGGTCAATACGCCGCGCTACGTGCGCGAAGAGCAAGCCGCACGTGAACGCGCCGCCGCCATCCTGGAGTTTGTGGGCCTGGCCAACTTGGCCAACGAGGAGGCGCGCAACCTGCCTTACGGCAAGCAGCGCCTGCTGGAAATCGGCCGTGCGCTGGGCCTCAACCCCAGCCTGCTGCTGCTCGATGAGCCGGCCGCCGGCTTGACCGCGCCGGACATCAAGGAGCTCGTCGCCATCATCCGCAAGATCCGCGAAGCCGGCATCACCATCATCCTGATCGAACACCACATGGACGTGGTCATGTCGATCTGCGATACCGTCACGGTGCTCGACTTCGGCCAGAAGATCGCCGAAGGCAAGCCGGCCCAGGTCCAGGCTGACCCCAAGGTCATCGAAGCCTACCTCGGCAGTGGCGCAGGCGATGCCCACGACAACACATCCAGCCCCGCGGGAGCCTGAACATGCTGACCATTTCCAATCTGCACGCCGCTTACGGCAAGGTCGAGGTGCTGCATGGCATTTCGATGGACGTCCCCAAGGGCAAGGTGGTGACCCTGATCGGTTCCAACGGCGCCGGCAAGACCACCACCATGCGCGCCATTTCCGGCATGATCAAACCGAAGGGCGGGGAAGTCACGCTCGGCGGCAAGAACATCACCGGCCTGGATTCGCATCGCATCGCCCGCTACGGCCTGGCGCATTCGCCCGAAGGTCGTCGCGTCTTCGCCACCATGAGCGTGACCGACAACCTGCTGCTGGGCGCTTTCCCGCGCTTTACGCGGGCTCGCCCCAAGGGCGATATCGCGCACGACCTGGAGCGCGCGCTGGAGCTGTTCCCGCGCCTGAAAGAACGGCAGACGCAGCTGGCCGGTACCCTGTCGGGCGGCGAGCAGCAGATGCTGGCCATGGCGCGCGCGGTGATGTTGAATCCCGAAGTGATCCTGCTGGACGAGCCCTCGATGGGACTGGCCCCGATCCTGGTGGACGAGGTCTTCCGCATCATCCTGCGGCTCAAGGAGCAGGGCGTGACCATGCTGCTGGTGGAGCAGTTTGCCGCTGCTGCGCTCAATGTTGCGGACTATGGCTATGTGTTGGAGAATGGCAAGATCTCCGTACACGGACCCGCCGACAAGCTGCAGAACGACCCGGCGGTCAAGGCTGCCTATCTGGGCGGCGGCGCGCATCACTGAGGGCTGCGAGCGACGCGGCATCAGCCATGCGCCAAGCGTGATACTGGGGCTCGCACGTCGCGCAAGCTGATAGCGTGTCCGGTATATTGAGGGGGAGCCATACCCCCTTGAAGGCTGATTCAGGCGCACCCCCCGGTGCGCCTTTTTATTTCCTGTTCGCGCGGCTACGCCAGGTCTGTCCGACGTGGCCGGCGCGAGACGAGGAGCATCCATGTCAGAACGGCAGGAAGAGTTCATCGAGCAAGAGGGCGCACTCCTTTACGCCGTCTTGTGGGGCGGGGCGCAGGCTGGGCGCACACCGGTCGTGCTGCTGCACGATTCCTTGGGCGCGGTGGCCTTGTGGCGTGATTTCCCTGCCCGGTTGGCGCAAGCGACGGGATTGCCCGTGATCGCCTACGATCGTGCAGGATTCGGGCGGTCCACTGCGCGCAGCGAGGCGCTGTCTCCCGACTTCATCGCGGCCGAAGCCCATGGATCCCTGCAGGCCGTTCTGCAGCATTTCGGCGTGGCGCAAGCCGTTCTGTTCGGCCATAGCGTGGGAGGTGGCATGGCCGTGTCCGCTGCGGCGCAGATGCCGCAACGCGTGCTGGCCGTGATCACCGAATCTGCGCAGGCTTTCGTCGAGGAGCGCACCTTGGAAGGCATCCGCGATGCTCGCGCCAGCTTTGCCGACCAGGACCAGCTGGCGCGCCTGGCGAAATACCACGGCAACGACCCGCAGCAGGCGCGCTGGGTGCTCTCGGCCTGGATCGATACCTGGCTCTCGCCTTCCTTTGCGCAGTGGTCGCTGGCGCCCATGCTGGCCAGGCTCACCTGCCCGGTGCTGGCACTGCATGGTGACCTGGATGAATTCGGCACCCTCGCGCATCCGCGCATGATCGCCGGCCTGCCGTGCGCGTTCCCCGGGCAGGGCCAATTCCAGGTGCTGGCGCAATGCGGCCACGTCCCCCATCGGGAGCAGCCGGATCAGGTTCTGGTGGCGGTGAAAGATTTCCTGCTGCGGCTGGGCATCCTCTGATGCCGGCGGCAGCCCCCATCTCCTTTCGAGTTATGCGCGCGCCCCACGCACGGAATCAGTCCGCCGGATGCTGGCGGCGATA
Source organism: Herbaspirillum aquaticum (assembly GCF_002213425.1). GTDB lineage: Bacteria > Pseudomonadota > Gammaproteobacteria > Burkholderiales > Burkholderiaceae_D > Herbaspirillum > Herbaspirillum aquaticum. The sequence goes on from NZ_NJGV01000004.1 coordinate 209,599, forward strand.
TGCCTGCAGTCCCAGCAAATACATCGTGCGCAAGAACAGCGCGCGCGAGCGGTAAGTTTGTTGCGCCAGGAGGGTGGCTTCCTCGAATTCCGCCTCATTTAATCGAAAATTCACCAGACGCGTCGCTCCTTTTGCGGGCTTGCGTTCGTTTTGTTGCCTGTGTGCCATAAGATGTCTCCTCGTTGTTGGACTGAAAGCAACATTCTAGGAGAGGTCCTTTTCATATGTCATCGAATAAAACTGAATTTTTGACAATACTTGGTGATCGCCTGGCTGAAGAGCGGGGCCGCTGTGGCCATACCCAGAAATCGGTAGCCGACCAGCTCGACATCACAGCACGCACGCAAATCAAGTACGAGATCGGCGAGACCGCCCCGGACGCCTATTATCTGCACGGCCTGGGCGAGATCGGAGTGGATGTCACCTATGTGCTCACCGGTGTGCGCGGGTCGACGCCCACCCAGCAGGAGAGTGAGCTCATTGCCTGTTATCGCGCCGTGGATGCCACCCTGCGCAGTTCGCTGGTGCAGCTCTTGACGGGTTTGTCGCAGATGTCGAAGTCGGGCAAGAAGAAGCGTGACCTGCCATCGGCCAGCGAAGTCAAGCGTATCCGGCCGGGGCGTCAACGCAAGGCGTCGGCGGATTCGGCGCAGGGCGCAAGCGCAGGGGAGTCTGGCCCGGCCACTTCCGCGCAGACCAGGGAGTAAGCGCAGGCGGCAAAAAAGCGGGTGTGAGGGCGGGGCGCGTGAAACGCTGGATGTGATCGCGAGGGGCGCTGAGCGCGATTGACGAGGAGCCTGAGACAGGCAGTTCACAGAAGCACGCAGAATTACGCACAAGACGCGCAGAAACGAAAAAAGCACCACGATCGCTCGTGGTGCTTTTCGTTATTGGTGGGGCGTCACAGATTCGAACTGTGGACCTACGGATTAAGAGTCCGCTGCTCTACCAGCTGAGCTAACGCCCCGTTGCTGCACTTCGTTGTTGCCTCAGTGCTGCAAGAGAGAGCGCATTATAGGAGGGAGGTCGGGGTGGTGCAAGCTTTTTTTGGGAAAAGATGAAAATATTTTATCTCTTGGGCATCGGCACCACGCCCGGCCTGGTTTTTTGATGCCACTTTCTTACAAGCCCGCCTTGATCCCGTTGACCCAGGATTTGGCCGGCAGCTTGGTCTGGCTCTCGATCAAGGCGGCGCGGGCATACAGTTCGGGGAAATCGAATTGCACCGCGCCCTTGAAGGCCAGCGCCACCACGTTGCCGTCGTGGACTTCCGGCAGCGAGACCACGGTATCGAAGGCATATTCCATGGCCCGCAGGTTCTTGGCATAGCTCGGGTGGTCGCCAAAGAGGTTGACCGTCATCACGCCCCCGGGCGCCAGGCTGTCATAGCAGGCCTGGTAGAACTCGGGGCTGTCGAGCACCGGCCCACGCGCCGTGGCATCGTAGAGATCGACCTGCAGTGCATCGATGATGCCGTGGGTGGCGGCATGGACGATGAAGTCCATGGCATCGCTTTCGATGATCATCAAACGCTCATCCGGCTCGGGCAGCTTGAACATGCTGTGGCAGATGGCGATGACGGCAGGATTGAGCTCCACCGCCGTCACCTGCGCCTGCGGGAATTGCCGGTAGCTGAACTTGGTCAGTGCGCCGGTGCCCAGGCCCAGCTGCACGATGTGGCGGGGCGTGCGGTTGAAGAGCATCCACGCCATCATCTGCTGGGCGTATTCCAGTTCGATCCAGTCTGGTTTGCGGATGCGCATCGCACCCTGCACCCACTCGGTCCCGAAATGCAGGTAGCGCACGCCTTCCAGTTCGGAGAGCGTCACGGGGGCATATTTGGGTTTGCGCGGTTTGCTGGCGTCGGCTTCGAGCTGTTGGCGACGACGATTGGGGCCGGCCTTGGTATTGGCCTGGGCTTCGATGGATTTTCTTCGGATGAGCATGATATGAATGAAACGGCGCGGCAGCCGGGGAGGCCGCCTGCGGATGCCGAATGATACCTTGCCTTGAGGGCCTGCCAGCGGCCGCTGCGCGCTTTGCGCATATCGACATGCAAATTCATTCCTTCTGCCGGCCCCGCACGTATGTGAGGATGCGGACCTCATCATTTCCGGAGTTCCCATGCCATTGGCTGCAATCATCAAGCGCATCGCCGCCGCTGCTGCGCTGGCCCTGGTCCTGGCGCCGCATGGCGCCAGCGCGCAGGACAAGAACAAGATCAAGGTCGGTATCTCGGTCGGCAGTGCCGAAGCCATCTTCGAGGTGGTCAAGAAAGTTGCTGCCCGCGACGGACTGGAGATCCAGACCGTGGTCTTCAGTGACTATCTCCAACCCAATGCGGCACTGGCCTCCGGCGACCTTGACGCCAACGCCTTCCAGCACCGTCCTTACCTGGAAAGCCAGATCGCTGCGCGCGGCTACAAGATCGTGCCGGTCGGGCTGACCATCACGGCGCCGCTGGGCATCTACTCGCGCAAGTTCAAATCGGTGGACCAGTTGCCCAATGGGGCGCAGGTCGGCATCCAGAACGATCCTTCCAACGGCAACCGCGCCCTCCTGCTGCTGCAGAAGGCCGGCCTGATCAAGCTCAAGCCGGGCGTGGGTGAAAACGGCGTCAATGCCACCCCGCTGGACATCATCGACAATCCGCGCAAGCTCAAGCTGATCGAACTGGATGCGGCGCAACTGCCACGCTCGCTGGACGACCTGGCGGCGGCCTCAATCAACAATGACTACGCCTACAAAGCCGGCCTGTCCCTGCAGAAGGACACCATCGCGGTGGAAGATCCGCGCGGCCGTTACGCCAACATCATCGCCACCCGTGCCGAAGACAAGGACAAGCCCTGGGCCAAGAAGCTGGTGCAGGCCTACCAGTCGGAGGAAGTGCGCAAGTTCATCGAGACCGAGTTCAAGGGATCGCTGGTGCCGGCGTTCTGAATCCCGCGACAAGGCTTGCTCTCCGCACCGCCCGCCATCTGGCCGGGCGGTTTTTTTTCGTCCGCTTGCCGTGGCGGTGATGCGCTGGCGGTCTGTGCTCCATTAAACTTGCGCCATGCTCAAGAACCTCATCCTCTGCCTGAAGCTGGCCATCGTCTTCTGCGCCATCGTGTTTTTCGCGAAGGCGTTGCAGTATTTGATTTTCAATGGCGGGTTTTCGGGGGAGTTTTATGACTACCTGTTCCTCAGGAAGTGATTAAAGGGTAGTAGCACATGTACCATAATATGTACATGTGCTACGATGCAGCTTTCGTTCACCGCAGGAGGCTACCCATGCGCACAGTCCACTTTACTGACGCCCGCAGCAACCTCAAGAACGTGATCGATCGCGTCGTCGAAGATGCCGATGTGACCTTGATCACCCGGCGCGATGCTCCCAATGCGGTGCTGATGTCGCAAGACTACTTCGATAGCCTGATGGAAACGGTTCACCTGCTGCGTTCGCCCTCCAACGTCGCCCACCTGGAGCGGTCGATTGCCCAACTTCGCGCCGCCAAGGTCGAGGAAAAGAAGCTGGATGAGCAATGAGTGCCAGTCGACGCGTCATGTTCACGGCAGCAGCGTGGGAGGACTACCAATACTGGCAAACGCAAGAAAGAAAGACCCTCAAACGCATCAATCAGCTCATTCGCGAAGCGCAACGCGCCCCCTTCGAAGGGATAGGCAAACCTGAGCCCTTGAAAGCCAATCTGCAAGGATTCTGGTCGCGCCGCATTGATGATGTGAACCGACTGGTGTACGAAGCCACTGACGATCAGCTCAATATCATCGCTTGTCGCTATCACTATCTTTAAGGCCCGGCCGGCAGCCTCTGCGGCGATGATCAGCGCAGTGCGTCCAGCCAGCGCGCACGCTTGTCCTCATACCCCAACGCCGCATGCGCCGGACTGCTCGACGGCAACACCACCACCCGATAGTCCTGCGCCTTGGTACCCAGCGCCTTGATCCCGATCTTGCCGGCGGTGCCACCATTGAAGGCGATGGTCTCCAGTGCAGGCAGCCTGGCGATCAGCGTCAGCAAGTCATTGCCGCTGTGATCCCTGATTTCGCTGTCGAGACTGCCGATACGCCTGGCTTGGGCGATCACATCCCACAGGCCGATGCGATGTTGCAGCAAGGTGGCCAGCCTGGCGTCATAGTCCATCGCGTAAAGGTCCGCCCCGATCACGTCGCCCACCAGCCGCCAGAACGCATTGCGCGGATGCCCGTAATACTGCCGGATCGCCAGCGAGGCCGTTCCCGGCAAGCTGCCCAGGATCAGGATGCGCGTGTCCGACGCCACTACCGGCGCAAAGCTGGCCAGCAAGGGATCCGTCGTGGCTGTATCGGCATCGGGGGAAGCATCAGTGGCAGAGCAGGTGGCGGCGGCAGAGGAAGGGCGAGCAGGCATGGAAACGGCCGGGATGAAAAGAATTTCAGCAAGCACCAGCCGCATCGCAGTGCGTGCACAATGGCGCGGCTGCAGAGGCGTCAGGCTTGCGGCAAAATGCACAAGAATTCACATCTTAGCGTAAGCTGCCTTGGCGTCACGTGCCGGGCCATTCATATCAAGGGAAACTGAACATGACAGATAAAGTCATCATCGTCACCGGCGGCAGCCGTGGTATCGGCGCGGCCACCGCACTGCTGGCAGCCCAACGCGGCTACGCCGTGTGCGTGAACTACGTCTCCAACCGCGAAGCCGCCGATTCGGTGGCCGGGCAGATCCGCGCCGCCGGCGGCCGCGCCATCACCGTCGCCGGCGATGTCTCCAAAGAAGAGGACGTGCTGCGCCTGTTCACCACCACCGACCAGGAGCTGGGCCGCGTCACCGCCTTGGTCAACAACGCCGGTATCCTCGAACACCAGTCCCGCCTCGACACCATGAGCGCCGAACGCATCACCAGGGTGCTGGTGGCCAACGTCACCGGCAGCCTGCTGTGCGCGCGCGAGGCGGTCAAGCGCATGTCCACCCGCCACGGCGGGCAGGGTGGGGCCATCGTCAACCTGTCGTCGATGGCCGCCAAGCTGGGCGGCCCCGGTGAATACGTGGACTACGCCGCCTCCAAGGGCGCCATCGACGCCTTCACCATCGGCCTGGCCAAGGAAGTGGCGGCTGAGGGTATTCGCGTCAACGCCGTGCGTCCCGGCCTGATCTATACCGACATCCACGCCAGCGGTGGCGAAGCGGGCCGTGTCGACCGGCTCAAGGATGCCGTCCCCATGAAGCGCGGCGGCACCGCCGAGGAAGTGGCCAACGCCATCCTGTGGCTGCTGTCGGAGGAGTCTTCCTATGCCACCGGCACCTTCATCGACGTCTCCGGCGGCCGCTGAGGCTACGCCCGCTCATTGAACGAGGAGCTCTCATGGATAGCACCAGCACCGTCTCCCCGCGCCGCATCGATGTGCTGCTGGCCCGCTATGCCGAGAGCCATCGCCATCCGATGAATGAATTGATCCACTGCATCTGTGTGCCGGCCATCGTATTTTCGCTGCTGGGCCTGTGCTGGATCGTTTCACCGGCCGTGGCGCTGCTGGTGGCCGCCGCTGTGCTGGCCTGGTACCTGCGCCTGTCGCCGCCCTTTGCCGTGGGCATGCTGGCCATGTCGGCGGTGATGCTGGTGGTGCTGGCGCGGCTACCCTTGGGCGCTGTCCTGCCGGTGTCGGCGTCGGTCTTCGTGCTGGCCTGGATCGGCCAGTTCATCGGCCATCGCATCGAGGGCAAGAAGCCATCTTTCTTCGAGGACCTGCGGTTTCTGCTGGTGGGGCCCTTGTTCGTGCTGGCTTTCCTGTACCGGCGTTGGCATATCGCCTACTGAAGAAGTCCTTGCGGGAACGATTGCCGACGCGCAGCCTCTTTGTATTAAGATGTAAAGGAATGTGTGCTTGCGGGCGAGATGCGCGATCATGTTGCGTTCGCGCGGACGCTCGAATCCCCCCGCTGCCCGGAAACGGGCCAATAGTTCTCAGTCGGAGTTTTTAGTATGAAGAAATTGCTTGTGATCGCAGCCCTGGGCTCCCTGGTAGCCGGCTGCGCAGTGACCCCCAACTCGGCCAGCGTCTACAACACCCGCCAGGCGCAGGGTGAGCAGACCGTGCGCATGGGCGTGGTCGAGTCTATCCGCAACGTGACCATCGACAAGGGCTCGACCGGCGTCGGTACTCTCGGCGGCGCCGCATTGGGCGGCATCGCGGCCGGTTCCAACATCGGCGGCGGCAATGGTGCCCTGGCTGCCGGTATCGTCGGCGCACTGGCCGGCGGCGTCCTGGGCAACCAGGCCGAAGCCCACCTGAACAACCGTCCCGGCCTGGAAATCACCGTGCGCCTGGATAACGGCGAGCTGCGCGCCATCACCCAGGATGCAGATGAACCTTTCCGCATCGGCGAACGTGTCCGTCTGCTCTCCAACGGACGCACCACCCGCGTGACGCACTGATTTTTGCGAAGCGTATGAAGAAGCAGGGCTGCGGCCCTGCTTTTTTTGTCAGGAAATCAGAGGGAAATCTTCGCCACGTCGCCAATCGCGCCACGTTCCCTGATCGATCTGGTAGAGCCTGTGCAGGCTCAATGCGTGACCTGCTGGCAAGCGCGGATGGAGAAAGTCATCCTTCATTTCCGAGCGCATGCCCAGTCGCTGCATCACCGCTAGCGAACGGGCGTTGGCAGGTACCGTAAAAGCAACGATCCGAGGCAGCGCCAGCTTCAGAAAGCCGAAATCCAGCGCGCAGCGCGCTGCCTCCGTGACATAGCCCCGCCCCCAAAGCGCAGGGGCCAGCCGCCAGCTGATTTCGACGGCAGGCGTGAAATGCGCCTCGAATCCGACTTGCATCAAGCCAACGACCCCGGCCATTTCACTGACGCCAGGGATTTCCAACGCCCATGGGCCAAATCCATGCTGGACGAAATGCTCTTCTACCTTGTCGGCCAAGGCATCGCTCTCTGCTCGAGTCAGGCATTGGGGGAAGTGCTGCATGGCCACCGGATCGGCGTTGATCGCCGCCAGCGCTTCGCGATCCTCCGCTCGCCATCGCCGCAGGACTACGCGGGGACCTTGCAATAAAGGCTCTTCAGGATGACGTTGTGTCATTGTTGACGGACGTTTGTTTGGATTTCAGCAACCACATGTAGACCACCGTTTGCAACAATGCCACCGTACTTCCGACGATGACTTCCCCCACCCGCATCAAGGCCAGGTGCAGTTCCTGGCTCAGGCCATTGCCGGTGAAGGCGGCCGAGAGCAGGATCACCACGGTGGCCGGTCCCAGCCGCCAGTTGCTCGGATAGTTCTGCAGCAGCATGGCCACCACTACCGCTGCGGTCAGGGCCACCAGCATGGCCAGGAAGGTCGGCCCGAATATCACCAGCGCGATGCAGGAAACGATGCAGCCGGAAATCGTGTTGATCAGCCGCGCGCGGAAATTGGCCTTGGCCACCGTCATGTCCGGTTCGGTCACGATGATGAGCGAAATCATCGCCCAGTAGGGCTCCTCGATACCCAGCGCGCGCAGTCCGTACCACAGGATCAGGCAGCCGGAGAGGATCTTGACCAGGTAGGCGAGGGCATTCTTGCGGGGATTGATGAAGTGCAATTCCATAGGCCGATGTTAACCAGCCAGCATCGTGGCTGCAAGCCGATATGAATGAAAACGCCGCCTGCGGGAGTTCCCGCAGGCGGCGTTCCTGCCAGCCAGGCCATCACGGCCTGTCGGCATGGTCCGGCATATGAACGAACTTACTTGGCGGCCATGGCCAGCAGCATGTCGTTCAAGCGCTTGACGAAGCTGGCCGGATCGGCCAGTGCACCGCCTTCAGCCAGCAGGGCCTGGTCATACAGGATGTGCGACCAGTCGTCGAAGCGCGCCTCTTCGTATTTCAGGCGCTGCACCAGCGGGTGGTCCGGGTTGATTTCCAGCGTGGGCTTGGATTCCGGTGCCGCCTGGCCGGCTGCCTTCAACATGCGCACCAGGTTGCCCGACAGTTCGTTCTCGTCGGCCACCAGGCAAGCCGGGGAATCGGTCAGGCGGAAGGTCACGCGCACTTCCTTGGCCTTGTCGCCCAGGGCGGTCTTCATCTTCTCGACCAGTTCCTTGTACTCGGCTTGCGTTTCTTCGTGCTGCTTCTTCTCGGCTTCGTTCTCCAGCTGGCCCAGGTCCAGGCCACCCTTGGCCACCGAGGCCAGTTCCTTGCCCTCGAATTCGGTCAGGAAGGACAGCATCCATTCGTCCACGCGGTCGGTCAGCAGCAGCACTTCCACACCCTTCTTGCGGAAGATCTCCAGGTGCGGGCTGTTCTTGGCGGCCTGCCAGGTCTCGGCAGTGACGTAGTAGATCTTGTCCTGGCCTTCCTTCATGCGGGCCACATAATCGGCCAGCGAAACATTCTGCACATCGCTGTCATTGTGGGTGGAAGCAAAGCGCAGCAGCTTGGCGATGCGCTCCTTGTTGGTCGCGTCTTCGCCGATACCTTCCTTGAGCACCTGGCCGAACTCGGTCCAGAAGGTGGTGTACTTGTCCTTCTGCGCCTGGTCTTCGCTGTTGGCCAGCTCTTCCAGCAGGCTCAGCACGCGCTTGGCCGAACCGTCGCGGATGGCGCGCACATCGCGCGACTCCTGCAGGATCTCGCGCGAGACGTTCAGTGGCAGGTCGGCCGAATCGATCACACCCTTGACGAAGCGCAGGTACACCGGCATCAGCTGCTCGGCATCGTCCATGATGAACACGCGCTTGACGTAGAGCTTGATGCCGCCACGCTTGTTGCGGTCCCACAGGTCGAACGGGGCGCGCGCCGGGATGTAGAGCAGCTGGGTGTATTCGCTGCGGCCTTCCACGCGGTTGTGGGTATAGGCCAGGGGAGCGCCGAAGTCGTGCGAGACGTGCTTGTAGAACTCTTCATATTGCTCGGGCGTGACTTCCGACTTGCTGCGGGTCCACAGGGCGCTGGCCTGGTTGACCGTCTCCAGCTCGTCCTTCTGCACGGTTTCCTTCTTTTCCTCATCCCATTCTTCCTTGTTCATCAGGATGGGCAGGGAAATGTGGTCGGAATACTTGCGGATGATGGACTTGAGCTGCCATGCAGAGAGGAATTCATCTTCACCTTCACGCAGGTGCAGGATGATGTCGGTGCCGCGGCCCGGCTTGGTGATCTGCTCGATGGAGAAGTCGCCTGCGCCTTCGGATTCCCAGCGCACGCCTTCAGAAGCAGGGGTGCCGGCACGGCGCGTCTCGACCGTGATGCGGTCGGCGATGATGAAGCCCGAGTAGAAGCCCACGCCGAACTGGCCGATCAGGGCGGCGTCCTTCTGCTGGTCGCCCGACAGGCGCGAGAAGAATTCCTTGGTGCCCGACTTGGCGATGGTGCCCAGGTGCGAGATGGCCTCATCCCGGTTCATGCCGATGCCGTTGTCGGAGATGGTGATGGTGCGCGCCGCCTTGTCGAAGCTGATCTTGATCTTCAGTTCCGGATCGTCCTCGAACAGGCTGCCATTGTTGATGGCCTCGAAGCGCAGCTTGTCCGCCGCATCCGAGGCATTGGAGACCAGCTCGCGCAGGAAGATTTCCTTGTTCGAATACAGCGAGTGGATCATCAATTGCAGCAGTTGCTTGACTTCGGCCTGGAAGCCCATGGTCTGTTTTTCGGTTGCCATGTGGTTGTCCTTATTGAAGAAATGGATGAGTGAAATAGGCAGAGGTAATCGTCTGTGGGCAGGATATAGGGAGAGACTTGTGGTTTTTCAACCGCAATTTTTGTCATTTTTGATCAGTTCGTGAGTATTGCGGTATTTCCTGATGGCACGAAGTCAACAAGCTGACCATAATTGCCGGAGTTAACTTTTATCAAGTCAATTGAAATTAAACGATTTTTCCGGGTTATTTGTAATTGAGTTGCAATCCGCCGGTGATAAAATTGTTTTAACAAAATGGTAACAAATTCGATCAGGCTGATCGAACGGATGTACAAGCCGGAGCTCCCCCAAGAAAAAGAACAGGAGTGCCCCGGTTTGATGACGGGAATCGCAGAGGGCTGACGATTCTTTCCTGGGATGTGGGTTGGGTAGGGGAGGCCGGTGGGATACCGGCTGATCGTGTTGATGAGAGTTCTCAAGAGCAAGCGTTTCATACTGGGCGTTTCATTGGGCTTGGCCGCGCATTCTGCGCCCCAGGCGGCTGACAAGCCGCCGGCCGCTGGCGCCGCAGCCACCGTGCAAGCCACTCCGGCCACGCCGGGTTCCTTCGACAACAAACTGGATGCGCCGCCGCAGATCCGGCTGGGTGCCGATCCGGCCGGGCCAGCGGCGACGGACTATCGTCTGCCGGGTTTGCCGGCCGATACCCCGCCGCCCTCGACCCAGGATGAAATCCTGCTGTTGCTGCGCCAGTCCGATCCAGGTTTCTCGGGCAACCAGATCGTCCTGCCGCAGATCAGCATCGTCACCGAGGGTGAGCCGGTCCCGGACCTGAGCCTGCGCAGCGTGCTCGACCTTGCGCTCAACAACAGCTACAGCTACGCCGCCACCGCCGCGCAAGCCGACCAGGCACGCTATGCCTCCAAGGCGACGGCTGGCCAGCTGGGCCCGACCCTGGATGTGCGCGCGCAGAAGGGCAATGAATATTCTTCGCCGTCCTCGGTGATCGACCCCAATACCGGGCTGATCCAGCGCGCCTCGTACCACAAGCGCTGGGACGTGACCCTGATCGGCCGCCAGCCGATCTTCGCCCCCGGTTCGTATTACGACTACCGCAAGAGCAGCGCCCTGGCCGACGCCGCCGACCTGCGTCGCGACGACGCCCGCGAGACCCTGTATTACAACGCCATCAAGGCGTATTACGACGTCATGCGCGCCTATGCCACGCTGTCGTTCTCGCGCAGCTATGCCCAGCGCATGGGCGCCTTGCTGAATTACATGAACAAGCGCCTCGAAGGCGGGGGCGCCAGCCGTATCGACTTCGAGCGCGTGCGCGGCCGTTCGCTCACGGCCCAGTCCGCCGTGGCCGAGGCCGAAGGGGCGCTGGAAAGCGCCATGGTGTCGCTGAACCAGATCACCGGCCGCAAGATCGAGCAGATCGAAGTGCCGGACCACATGATGCCGACCGTGCCGGACACCTCCAAGCTGGCCCTGCAGGATGTCTACGAGACCAACCCCGGCGTGCGCGCCGCGCGGCGCGACGTGGAAGCGGCCAACCAGGAACTGAAGTCGGCGCGCGCCAAGTTCTCGCCCACGGTGGCCCTGGAATGGACCCAGACCAAGACCCGCGGTGCGGGCGGTGCCATCGATACCACCGACAACAGCCTGCAGCTGACCACCGACCGCCGCCTGATGATGGTGGTGAGCATGAACCTGCTCAATGGCGGCTCCGACCTGTATTACAGCAAGCAGGCCGGTGCCAAGTACGTGGAAAAGAGCAATACCGCGCTGGACCTGGAACGCAAATTGCGTGAGCAGATCGAGATCAATTACCGCACCCTGGGGGCGGTGAGAAAGCGCATGGAGATTTCGCGCCAGGCCTATTTGACCAATGCCAACGTGGCCGATGTCTTCCTGGAACAGCTCTCCACCGGCAGCAAGCAATTGCTGGACGTGCTGGACGCCTACCAGCAGGCCTACCAGGCGCGCATGGATTTTGCCAACCTGCTGTTCCAGCAGGCTGACCTGAGCTACCAGATCCTGCGCAACACCGGTCGCGCAACTGCACTGGAAACCCTGCCCACGCGGGCGTCGAACAAGACGGGGGAATGATGGAGGGCGGCAAGGAACAGAATTTCTGGCCAGGCTTCGTGGACGCGCTGTCCAACGTGGTGCTGGTGATGATTTTCGTGGTGGTGGTGTTCGTGGTGACGCTGTTCTACTACTCGCAGAAGCTGGCGCAGATGAAGGTCAGCAAGCTGATCTCGCAAGGCCAGGTGCAGGTCGTGGGTGAATCCAAGGCCAAGAAGACCGACACCATCGCCACCGCCGACAACACCAGTACCAACAGTGCCGAAACGCCCGGCGAGCGCGAGAAGGCGCAGGAGATCGAGCAGTTGAAGCGCGAAGTGGCCAGCCTCAAGGCCAAGCTGGCCGCGCCGCCCCTGCAGTCCGACAACGGCAGCCTGCGCAGCGCCGCCGCACCCTCCAGCCCCAATGCGATCCAGGTCAAGACCGAACCCAATGACAAGGAAGTCGCACCGGGCCTGCGCATCGATGCCAACGAAAAAGCGGTGACCCTGAACTTCGACGCCGACTCCACCCAGTTGAACGACGAAGGGTCCAAGGCGCTCGACAAGAGCATCGGCGACTGGGTACGCCGCGCCAAGTCCAGCCAGGGCAAGATCGTGGTCACCGGCGTCATCGGCAGCGGTGCCTACAGCGAGAGCCGGCGCCGCGCCTACTATCGCACCGTGGCGGTCCGCAACTATCTCATCGATGCCGGCGTGGACAAGGAGCGCGTGACCAGCCGCGTGGCCACCGATGAAAACGGCAGCGGCAATGACGCCCGCGTGATCGTGCAATACCAGGCCTCGGCAAAATGACGCTCTCGCTCAAGCCCGGCACCGGCCACGGGATCCGTTCCCGCAGCAAGGGCTTCATGCGCCGCGTGGCGCCGCGACTGGACCGTCGCCTGGGTGAGCTGCAGGCCATGCCACGCCCGCGCCTGGCGGTGCTGGCCTGCGCGCTGCTGCTGGCCTTGCTGGTGATCTGGTCGATGCTGGCCCCGATTGATATGGTGGTGCGCGGCAGCGGGCGCATCGTCGCCTCCGAACACAACCAGGTCATCCAGCACCTGGAAGGCGGCATCGTCTCGGCCATCCTGGTGCGCGAAGGCGCCGTGGTCAAGAAGGGCCAGACCCTGATCTCGATTGCCGACGTACGTGCCAATGCCGATCTCGGCGAAGGCCGTGTCAAGATCCTCGGCCTGCGCGCCAAGATTGCGCGTCTCTCGGCCGAAGCGGCCGGTGCCGCCAGCCTGCAGATGCCGGCCGACCTCGAGCGCGATGACCCCGCCGTACAGAGCGAGCAAGCCGCCTTTGCTGCGCGCTCTGCCAAGCTCATGCAGGAAATGTCGGTGCTGCGCGAGCAGGCCGCGCAACGCCAGGCCGAACTGGGCGAAGCGCTCAGCCGCCAGAAAAGCCAGGCCAGCGAACTGGACCTGGCGCAGCGCCAGTACAAGCTGATCCACAACATGCTCGAACGCAATGCCGCCTCGCAGCTGGAAGACATCCAGGCTGCCGCCCGCGTGCAGGACGCGCAGAGCAAGCTCTCGGCCAACGACGCCATGATCCCGCGCCTGAAAGCGGCCATCGCCGAATCGCAGGCCAAGATGGGCGAAGCGTCCTCGCGCTTCCGTTCGGATGCCCGCGCCGAACTCACTGCGGCGGAAACCGAACTGGCGCGCCTGCAGGAAGAAATCAAATCACGCAATGACCGCGTCTCGCGCTCGGAGGTGAAGGCCCCCATGGATGGCGTGGTCAACCGCGTCATGATCAATACCGTGGGCGGCGTGGTACGTCCGGGCGACCCCATCATCGAGATGACCCCCAGCGACGACAAGCTGGTCATCGAAGCCCGCATCTCTCCCACCGATCGCGCCGAACTGGCTGCCGGTGCCAAGGCGCGCGTGAAGGTCTCGGCTTATGACTATGGCGTCTACGGTGCCATGGAAGGCGTGGTCACCGAGATCAGCGCCGACACCGTCCCGGACGAAAACAATCCACGCGGCGAGCGCAGCTATCGCATCAAGATCGCCGTCCAGCGCGGTGATAGCGAACTGCAGCGCAAGCTGGCGCTGATGCCCGGCATGACCGCCAGCGCCGACATCATCGTCGGCCGCCGCACGGTGTGGCAGTACCTGATGTCGCCGCTGTCGCGCTTCGGCCAGGGTGCCCTGCGGGAGCCGCGATGAACTGCGCCGCCATCCCCGCAGCGACTTTTTGTTCGCCGCAAAGCTGCATCCAGCAAGGCTTTTCGGCGGTTGACGTTTTCTGCACCATCCACTTTCCCTGCGTTCTTTTTTCCGGAACATCGCACGTATGAAAAACCTTCGCCAGTTCTACGCACTTGCCGCCATCCCGACGCTCCTGCTGCTGTTGGGCGCTTTCCTGTTCCGGGGATTCGTGGGGCACGCGATCCAGATCAATCCCTTCCTGAACCTGTTCATCATCGCGGTGGCGGTGTTCGGTATCGGCTTGATCGTCTACAACCTCTATCGCGTCAACTGGGAATACGACAAGCTGATGCAGTTCTACGACCGCACCAAGGCGGGCGAATCGATGGAAAGCCTGGTCAAGGCCCCTGAATTCGAAGGCACCGAGATCGGCCAGGTGCTGGTGTCGGTGGCCAGCACCAAGGGCCGGCTGACTTCCCGTATCGAACAGGAAACCATCGAAGGCTCGCTGCACGACCTGCGCGCGCACCTCGATGCCAAGACCGAGTTCCCGCAATTCCTGACCGGTTTCATGATCGCGCTGGGCCTGCTCGGTACCTTCATCGGCCTGCTGGAAACCCTGGTCAGCACCGCTGCGCTGATCGATGGCTTCGGCAAGGCCAGCACCGCCGGCGACATGGATGCCTCCTTCATGCACCTGGTGGCCGACCTGCAAAAGCCGCTGGCGTCGATGGGTACCGCCTTCTCGGCCTCGATGTTCGGCCTGATCGGCTCGCTCGCACTGGGCCTGACCCTGACGCCGCTGCGTGCGGCCAGCAAGAAGCTGGTCACGCGCGCGCGCGAATGCATCAGCGACATGGTGCAGCACGTGGTGCACGACATGAGCGGCCCGGCGGCCACCCAGCGCCAGGGCGTGTCGGAAACCTTCCTCGCCGAATTCCTGCAAGATTTGATGGTGCTGCAGCGCGAATCCATCATGGCCGCCCGCAACAGCTCGGAAGCGTCGCTGCAGGCCGGCATCAAGCTTGAAGGCCTCAACGACCGCCTGAACAACATCGTCCAGCTCTTCAACGACAGCATGGAAGAATCGCGCAGCCTGCGCCAGCTGGTCGCCTTCGGCCCGCGCATGCACGAGACCGCGCAGCAGACGCTGGAAGAGATCCGCAACGTCGGCCAGTTGATCAACACCAAGATCACCTCGGCGCGCGATCTCTCCGACAGCCTGTCTTCGCTGGAAGAACGCCTCTCGGTCAACGGCGACATCGCCAACCGCACCTTCGAAGTGCTGCCGCAGATCGTCACCACCATCCAGGCCGGCCAGCTGGCGCTGTCGTCGGCGCTCAATTCGCTGCAGACCCAGCAGGGCGAAATTTCCAACATGAACGAAAAGAACGCGCAGAACATCGCGCAGCTGCCGGCACTGCTGAACCAGATTTCGGTGCGCCTGGCCGACGAGATGGGCGCCATCCAGTACCAGGGCGAACTGCAGGCCACCGTGGCGGCACGCCTGAACGAGCTGGGCAACACCATCGGCGAGAACTCCAGCAACATGGCGCGCGATGCACTCTCGGCACGCCAGCTGCAGATCGACCTGGCCAAGCACATGGCCACGCAGAACGACCGCGTCAAGAACCTGGGCGCCATCCCGCAATCGCTGACCTCGATCACCGAAGCGCTGATGCGCCAGAACATCAACTGGCAGACCGTCATCGAAGAAATGCGCATCGGCCGCCAGACCATGGTCAAGGACTTGCGCCTGGAACTGCGCGAAGCGATCCGCGAACTCACCGCGACCAATCGCGGCGGCCAGGCCTGATGCCGGCCTGACGACGATCACCGCGCACCATGAACGCCAGCGAACAGGTCCACATCGATCAGCCGCAAGTCCGTACGGACCTGCGCGCCGATCCCACTTACCTGACGCTGCTGCGCGCCTATGGCAGCCGCTTCGTCGAAATCATCGTAGCCGGCATCCTGGTCAACCTGCTGGGTTTGCTCATGCCGCTCTATTCGCGGCTGATCTACGACAAGGTACTGGGCAACCACATCCCGGAAACGCTCTGGGCGCTGACGCTGGGCATGCTGCTCTTCATCGGGCTGGAGCTGGTGTTGCGCATCATCCGCGTGTATTACACCGAGCAGCTGGCCGGTCGCCTGGATGGGCAATTCGATGAGGTGTCGGCACGCCGTCTGCTCACGGCCAAGGTGCAGGCGCCGGTGGGCGTGGTGCTGGCGCGCTACCGTGATCTCTCGGCCGCACGTGACCTGCTCTCGTCGAACTACATGCTGCTGCTGGTGGACCTGCCTTTCCTGGCGTTGTACCTGGTGGTGCTGGGCTTGATCGGCGGCCACATGGTGTGGGTACTGCTGGTAGGCGGCGGGCTGCTGGTGGGCATGCAGCTGCTGCTCAAAGTCCCGGCCAATGATTATGCGCACGCGGCCATGAAGGCCGGTACCGGCAAGGTCGATAAACTGGCCAGCATCGTCTACGGCATGGAGACGCTCAAGACCACCCCGCTGCAGGACCGCCTCATGCGCGCCTTCCTGGCCGATGCCGGCGCCAATGCCGTGGCGCAGGCCAAGAGCCGCTTCTGGATGAATACCAGCTATGCCATTTCTACCGTGGGCTATACCTTCATCTCGGTGGCCACGCTGGTGGTGGGCGTCTATCTGGTGGAGGACAACCTGCTCACCGTCGGCGCGCTGATTGCCTGCTCGCTGCTGATCAGCCGCGCCACCACGGTATTGTCGTCGCTGGCGGCACTGCTGGGCCGCATCGAGATGTTCCGCCGCGCCCGCGCCGAATTCGACCAGCTTTTCGAAGAGCAGGAGCAGACCCCGACCGCCGATGTACTGCGCCAGGAAATGCGCGGCCTGATCCAGGTCGGCAACCTGCTGCTGCACCTGGACCAGAAAGAAAACGCCACCCTGAAGAACATCTCGCTGACCATCCAGCCTGGCGAGAAAGTCGGCCTGGTGGGCCGCTCGGGCTCCGGCAAGTCCACGCTGCTGCGTGCCCTGGCCGGCCTGCACAAGCCCGATGAGGGGCATGTCCTCATCGATGGCGTGGCCGTGACGGCCTATGCGCCCGAGGTACGCATGCGCTGTATCGGTTTCAAGCCGCAGGAACCCTTCCTCTTCGATGGTACGGTGGCGGCCAACATTTTCGTGGGTGACCGCGTGCCGGGGCAGGTCTACGAAGCGGCGCTGGCGGTGTCTTCGCTGGATGACCTGATCGCGCGCGGCGAGCTGCGCCTGGACCAGGCCATCAAGGCGCCCGGCAATCTCTCCGGTGGCCAGCGCCAGATGGTGGCCCTGGCGCGCGTGATTGCCTGCACCCCGCGCATCCTGCTGCTGGACGAACCGACCACCGGCGTGGACCAGCAGACCGAGGCCCGCATCATCGAGCGGCTGGCGGCCTATGCAGGCCCGCGCACGCTGGTGGTGGCCACCCATAGCCCGGCGCTGTTGCGCCACGTGGACCGCATCATCGTCATCGATGGCGGGCGCATCGTGGCAGATGGACCGCGCGACCAGATTTTGCAGTGATCCTGCCTGGCAGGTTCACCTTGAACCAGATCCAGATTTTGATTCAGATTCAGATTCAGATTCAGATTCGACATCCGAACCATCTTCGATAGCGAGGAAACATGGCAACCGCAAGCTCATCACAAGCGAACTCCGCGGACAAAGTGGCAGGACCCGTGCGCGTGGTCATGCCCGACCAGGCCGGCAGCTTCCAGGTCAGCGCCAACCGCGCGGCCGTGCAGCACGTGCAGGTGGTCGATGTGGACATGGTGCTGCACATGGCCGATGGCACCAAGGTGGTGCTGGCCGGCGGTGCCATGGAGGCCATGGACGACAAGTCCAAGGTCAAGTTCAACGACATCAGCGCCGATACCGGCAAGCTGCTCGATACCGTCGGCAAGATCTCGCTCAAGCCCAATGATCAGTCGCGGGTGCTCAATTCCGATCCGGTGGTCGCCCCGCCCAACGTGGCACCGGCCCAGCAGGTCACGGTGGACCGCAACTCGGCCAGCATCGGCAATGAAGGCGCGACCCAGTTCGCCCAGATCATCAGCGACAATTCAGCCTCGCTGACCACCAGCAGCGGCACGTCCAAGTCTTCCACCTCGGCCGGCGCGGTCGTCGGTGGCGATACCACCCACACCACCGTCGGGGCCACGGCAGCGGCCGCGCAAAACCTGGTGTCCAATACGCCTCCGGTGTTTTCGCCCCAGATCAATCCGAATTCCAATGATGCGCCGGTCAAGCCGACCGAACCGCAGCTGCCACCGGAACGCCCTGGTACCAAGCCCTCCACCATTGTGGTCGATCCGTCCCAGCCGTCCATGGCGATCAAGCTGGTCAACCTGGCCACCACCACACAGACCGGCGACACGCTTTACGGCAGCGGCGGCATTCCTGTCTCGGCCACGGATGCGGGGCTGCCCTTGCAGTTCAGTACCCAGGTCATCAATGCCCCTGACAGCGTGCGTACCATCTACGCGGCAGGCAACAATGCCGGCACCTTCATCAAGGTCTTCGATGTCACCATCACCGGCAACGGTACGGTGCTGTCGGTGACGGTCTCGGGCGTGCCGGCAGGCATGACCATCGTCAACGGCACCGACCTTGGTGGCGGACGCTTCCAGATGACGGTGGCTGCCGGCCAGACCGACTTCCCGATACAGTTCCAGTACAGTACGGTGGAAGCCAATTCAGCCTCACCGGTACACCAGGCCTTCGACCTGAGCTTCAGCACCGTCGTGGCCACCTCCAATGGCCAGCTCACCCTCAACGATACGCGCCATGTGGCCGTCAAGGATGCCACCGCCTATGGCGACCTGAGCTACCTCGATCCGGCCACCGGCGACCCGGTGCTGGTGCTGCCGGCCCAGGGCCTGCCGCACGAGATCCATGCCGGCAACGGCGGCGTGACCGTCTATGGCAGCAATGCCAATGACCTGCTCTACGGCGGCAGCGGCAACGACGTGCTCATCGGCGGGACCGGAAATACCTTCTTCCAGGGCGGGGCCGGGGCCGACCAGATCGTGGGCGGCGTCAACAGCACCGGCACCAACGTCAACACCGCCAGCTATGCCGGTTCCTCGGCCGGTGTGACGGTCAACCTGGTGACTGGTGCCGGCACCGGCGGCGATGCCCAGGGCGACCAGCTGAGCAACATCCAGAACCTGCGCGGCAGCGCCTTCGACGATACCTTCGTGGCCAATGCAGCAGTCAACCGGCTCGACGGTGGCAGCGGCGGGTCCGATACAGTGTCGTACACTTCATCGAACAGTGCCGTAACAGTCAACCTGGTCACCGGCACCGGCACCGGCGGATACGCGCAGGGCGACACCTATACACATATCCAGAACGTCATCGGCAGCGACTACAACGACGTCTTTGTCGCCAGTGGCGAGGCCAATCGTTTCGATGGCGGGCTGGGATCCAACACGGTGTCCTATGCCAGCTCCAACGCCGGGGTGAACGTCAACCTGCAAAGCGGGGTGGGCAGCGGCGGGGCGGCGGCGGGTGACAGCTACGTGCGCATCCAGAACATCATCGGTACCGCCTACAACGATACCTTCGTGGGCAGTGCGGACGTCAACAGTTTCGATGGCGGCAGCGGCGGCAGCGATACGGTCAGCTATGCCGGCTCGACGGCCGGGGTGTCGATCAACTTCGTCTCCGGACGCGGCACCGGTGGCTATGCCGAGGGCGACAGCTACAACCACATCCAGAATGCGATCGGCTCAGCCTTCGATGACGTCTTCATCGCCGGTGTGGACAGCGTGCACTTCGACGGTGGCAGCGGTGGTTCCGACACGGTGAACTACGGGGCCTCCACCGGTGCGGTCACGGTGAACATGATCACCATGAGCGGCAGCGGCGGCTACGCCCAGAACAATACCTACACCAACATCCAGAACATCGTCGGCAGCTCCTATTCCGACACCTTCATCGCCAGTGCTGCCGCCAACAATTTCAACGGCGGACTGGGTGGCTCGGATACGGTCAGCTACGCCAGTTCCAACGCCGCAGTCACGGTCGACCTGACCCATACGGACGGCACCGGCACCTTCGGCGGCTATGCCCAGGGCGATGTGCTGGCGCATATCCAGAACCTGATCGGCAGCGCCTACAACGATACCTTCATCGCCAGCGCCGACGTCAACAATTTCAATGGCGGCGGCGGCTCCAATACGGTCAGCTACATCTTCTCGACCGGTGGCGTGACGATCGACCTGACCAATGCGATTGGCACCGGCACCGGCGGCTACTATGCCGCAGGCGACTCCTTCAGCAACATCCAGAACCTGATCGGCAGCGCCTACGACGACACCTTCGTGGCCAGCGCCGACGCCAATACCTTTGATGGCGCGGGCTCCAACCACAACCGCGTCAGCTATGCCGCCTCCACCACCGCAGTGACGGTGGACCTGAACTACGCCGACGGCACCGGCACCTCCGGCGGCTACGCGCAGGGCGACAAGCTCTCCAACATCCAGGACCTCACCGGCGGGGTCGGCAACGACACCTTCGTGGCCAGTGCCGCGGCCAACAACTTCGACGGCGGGGCCGGGTCGAACCGCGTCAGCTATGCCGCATCGAACGCGGGCGTCATCGTGGACCTGGTATTGGGCAGCGGCAGCGGCGGCTATGCCGACAACGATACCTACGTCAACATCCAGAACGTCACCGGCAGCACCGCCAACGACACGTTCATCGCCAGCCTGGCCGCCAATGATTTCGTCGGCGGAGGCGGCACCAATACGGTCAGCTATGCCAAGGCCAGCGACGGCAACGGCGTCATCGTGGACCTGTTCCATGGCACCGGCAGCAACGGTTTTGCGGGTGGTGATACCTACAGCGGCATCCAGAACGTGATCGGCTCGGCCTACGACGACACCTTCATCGCCGACAGCAACACCAATGTCTTTGCCGGCGGGCTCGGTTCCAATACGGTCAGCTACGCCTTCTCGACGGCAGCGGTGACCGTCAACCTGGTCACCGGCAGTGGCAGCGGCGGCTTTGCCGCAGGCGACACCTACACCGGCATCCAGAACGTGGTCGGCTCCTCGCTGGACGACCTGATCATCGCCAGCAGCGAAGCCAACAGCATCGATGGCGGCACCAGTACGGCCAGCTCGCACAACCGCGTCAGCTATGCCAGTTCGGATGCGGGCGTGACGGTGGACTTGAACTTCACCAATGGCAACGGTACCTCCGGCGGTTACGCCACCGGCGACAAGCTCGCCAACATCCAGGATCTCACCGGCAGCGGCTTCGACGATACCTTCGTCGCCAGCCTGGCGGCCAACAACTTCGACGGCGGCGGCTCCTCGCACAACCGGGTCAGTTATGCCAGCTCCAACGCGGCCGTCACGGTGGACCTGAATTTCACCAACGGTACCGGTACCTCGGGCGGCTATGCGGCCGGCGATACGCTGACCAACATCCAGGACCTCACCGGCAGCAGCTTCGATGACACCTTCGTGGCCAGCAATGCGGCCAACCGATTCGATGGCGGCACCAGCACGGCAAGCTCGCACAACCGCGTCAGCTATGCCAGGTCGGATGCGGGCGTGGTGGTCGACCTGAACTCCACTGACGGCACCGGTACCTCCGGTGGCTATGCAGCGGGCGATACCCTGGTCAACATCCAGGACCTCACCGGCAGCGACTTCAATGACACTTTCGTGGCCAGCGCTGCCGCCAACAATTTCGAGGGCGGTGGCGGGACCAACACGGTCAGCTATGCGCGCGCCAATGACGGCGTCGGCGTCACCGTGGACCTGTTCCAGCACGTGGGCAGCAACGGTTTTGCGGCAGGCGATACCTACAGCAACATCCAGAACGTCATCGGCAGCAGCTACGCCGATCTCTTCATCGCCGACAACAACGTCAACAGTTTCACCGGTGGCGGTGGTTCCGATACGGTCAGCTACGTCAATTCGACAGCCGCGGTCACGGTCGACCTGGCCGGCGGAACCGGCACCGGTGGCTTCGCCCAGGGCGACAGCTACAGCGGTGTCCCCAACGTCATCGGTTCTTCCTTCAACGACACCATCCTGGCCAGCAGCGTGGCCAATGTCATCGACGGCAGCGGCGGTACGCACAATCGCGTGAGCTATGCCAGTTCGGATACGGGCGTCACGGTGAATCTGAACTTTACCGATGGCACCGGCACCTCGGGCGGCTACGCGGCCGGTGACAAGCTTTCCAACATCCAGGACCTGACCGGCAGCGCCTTCGACGATACCTTCGTGGCCAGCAGCGTGGCCAACAACTTCGACGGCGGCACCGGCACCCAGCACAACCGCGTGAGCTATGCCAGCTCCGACGCGGCCGTCACGGTGGACCTGAACTTCACCAACGGCAACGGCACCTCGGGCGGCTATGCCACCGGCGATACGCTGACCAACATCCAGGACCTGACCGGCAGCATCTACGACGATGTCTTCGTCGCCAGCGCCTTGGGCAACCGTTTCGACGGTGGTACCGGCTCGCTGCACAACCGCGTCAGCTATGCCAATTCGACCGCCGGCGTGGTGGTCGACCTGAACTCCACTGACGGCACCGGTACCTCCGGTGGCTATGCAGCGGGCGATACCCTGGTCAACATCCAGGACCTCACCGGCAGTGACTTCAACGACACCTTCGTGGCCAGTGCCGCCGCCAACAATTTCGAGGGCGGTGCCGGGACCAATACGGTCAGCTATGCGCGCGCCAATGACGGCGTCGGCGTCACCGTGGACCTGTTCCAGCACGTGGGCAGCAACGGTTTTGCGGCAGGCGATACCTACAGCAACATCCAGAACGTCATCGGCAGCAGCTATGCCGATCTCTTCATCGCCGACAACAACGTCAACAGTTTCACTGGTGGCGGTGGTTCCGATACGGTCAGCTACGTCAATTCGACTGCGGCGGTCACGGTCGACCTGGCCGGGGGAACCGGCACCGGTGGCTTCGCCCAGGGCGACAGCTACAGCGGTATCCCCAACGTCATCGGTTCGTCCTTCAACGACACCATCCTGGCCAGCAGCGTGGCCAATGTCATCGACGGCAGCGGCGGCACGCACAACCGGGTCAGCTACGCCAGCTCCAACGCGGCCGTCACGGTGGACCTGAACTTTACCGATGGCACCGGCACCTCGGGCGGTTATGCGGCCGGTGACAAGCTCTCCAACATCCAGGACCTGACCGGCAGTGCCTTCGACGATACCTTCGTGGCCAGCAGCGTGGCCAACAACTTCGACGGCGGCACCGGCACCCAGCACAACCGGGTCAGCTATGCCAGCTCGAACGCGGCCGTCACCGTGGACCTGAACTTTGCCGACGGCTCCGGTACCTCGGGCGGCTATGCCACAGGTGATACCCTGACCAACATCCAGGACCTGACCGGCAGCATCTACGACGATGTCTTCGTCGCCAGCGCCCTGGGCAACCGTTTCGACGGCGGTACCGGCTCGCTGCACAACCGCGTCAGCTACGCCAGTTCCAATGCGGCGGTCACGGTGGACCTGAACTTTACCGATGGCACCGGCACCTCGGGCGGCTATGCGGCGGGCGACACCCTGGTCAATATCCAGGACCTCACCGGCAGCAACTTTGACGATACCTTCATCGCCAGTGCCGCCGGCAACGCGCTCGAAGGCGGCCTTGGCTCCAATACGGTCAGCTACGCCCGTTCGACCAGCAGCAATACCACCGGCGTCACGGTGGACCTGAGCGCGGGCACCGGCTCGGGCAACTTCGCCCAGAACGATACCTACAGCAACATCCAGAACGTGATCGGCAGCGACTTTGCCGATACCCTGACCGGCTTTGCGACCCCAGGCGTCTCCTCGGTACTGACCGGTGGCAAGGGCGCCGACAGCATCACGGCGGTGATCGCCAACCGGGCCGACACGTATGCGTCCTACGCAGGTTCCACAGCGGGCGTGAGCATCAACCTGCAGACCGGCGTGGGCACGGGCGGCGATGCTGCCGGTGACCGGCTCTACAATATCGACAACCTGATCGGCAGCAGCCTCAGCGATACTTTCTTCGCCAGCGTCAATGCCAACAAGCTCAATGGCGGCGCGGGTGGTTCCGATACGGTGAACTACTCGCTCTCCACCAGTAGCGACGGCACCACTGGCGTGACCGTGAACCTGTCCACGGGGGCGGGCAGCGGCAACTACGCGCAGGGTGATACCTACGTCAACATCGAGAACGTGGTCGGCAGCGCCTTCAACGACACCCTGACCGGTTTCGCCACGTCCGGTACCCAATCGGTGCTGGAAGGCGGCGGTGGTGCTGACACCATCACGGCGGCTCTCACCAATCGTGGCGCCACCTATGCGTCCTATGCCGGTTCGGGCTCGGCGGTGACCATCGATCTCCAGAATGGCACCGGCACCGGCGGCGATGCACAGGGAGATACCCTGGTCAACATCGACAACGTCATCGGCAGCGCCTTCAATGACCTCTTCAAGGCCAGTACCCAGTTCAACAAGTTCGATGGCGGCAGTGGCGGGGTCGATACGGTGAGTTACGAGTACGATACCGGTGGCGTGACGGTGGACCTCACCAACACCATTGCCGCCATCGGCGCCTATGCGGCCGGTGATACCTTCACCAACATCGCCAACCTCATCGGCGGCTCCGGCAACGACACCTTCTATGCCAGCAGCGTGGCCAACAGCTTCAACGGCGGGACGGGCAACAACACGGTCAACTACGCGCGCTCGGGCAGCACGCCGGTCGTGGTGGACCTGTTCCACGGCACCGGCAGCGGCGGCTACGCGGCGGGGGATACCTACGTCAACATCCAGAACGTCACGGGCAGTGCCGGCAGCGATACCTTCTACGCCAGCAGTGCGGCCAATACCTTCAACGGCGGGGCCGGGGGCAGCGATACCGTGAGCTACCTGTATTCGATCAGCGGGGATATCAACGCCAGCCTCGCATCGGGCAGCGGCAGTTCGGGTGATGCCAGCGGCGACATCTATATCGGCATTGCCAATCTGGAAGGCAGCGCCAGCGTCAACAGCACCCTGACCGGCAACGGCGGGGCCAACATCCTTTCCGCACGCGGCACGGCCACCACCAACGTGCTCAGCGGCGGTGGGGCGAGTTCAGGGACCGATGTGTTCAACGTGGTCGATGGCGGCACCAATACCGTCACGGTCGGCAGCGGCAACAACCTCATCAACGTCAGTGCTGGTTCGCACAGTGCTGGGGGCGCGCAGAGCGACATGGTCAACCAGACCACCGGCACCTCCAATATCAACAGCATCAGCGGTGGCGCAGGTGTGACGACGCTGCACTTTGCCGACCTGGGGTCCACACTGAACCTGAGCAATTTCTCCAGCAAGGTCACCGGCATCACCACGCTGGATGTGAGTGCGGGTAGCGGCACCAACGTGATCATCACGGCCGATGATGTACGTCAGATGGGCATGGCGGGTACTGGCATCTCCAAGATCCTCACGGTCAAGATGAGTACCTCCGAGAGCTTGCAGATCATGGCCAACGGCTCGGACCACTACGTCTACTTCCCCGGTTCGACCGACTATGCCTTCTACAACGCCAGCAACCAGGAAATCGCCCGCATCCACCTGGTGACGGCCTGATGCGCTGATGCGCTGACGGCCTGAGGGGCAAGCACAGGAAGGGCGATGGTTACCGATCCATCGCCCGTTCCAGGAAGCGCCAGATGCCGGGGTCCGACATCCCGGCCACGTTGATGCGCATGCGGGTGGAGGGCAGCTGGGCGGGGGAGAACAGGCTGCCCGGCGCCAGCAGGAATCCTTCTTCCATTGCCTCTTCGGTCAGCACATTGGTATCGCGGCCGGTCTCCACCCACAGGAACATGCCACAGGGGGGCGGGTCGCCCACCTCCATGCCCATGCGCTCAAGCTGGCGCATCACCTTGTCGCGCGCACCGTTCAAGCGTGCGCGCAGGCGTTCGGCATGCTTGCGGTAGTGCCCTTCGGAGAGCACCCGGTAGGCTATCCGCTCGCCGATCTCGCCCGTCGTGAGGGTTGAGAGCAGCTTGCGGTCAGCCAGGCTGCGCGCCAGTTCGGCCGAGGTGGCGATGAAGCCCACACGCAGGTTGGCCGAGAGCGTCTTGGAAAATCCCCCCAGGTAGATCACCCGCTGCAGCTGGTCCAGCGCCGCGATGCGTGTGGCCGCCTGTACCGCCGAGCCCGGATGCATGTCGCAATAGATGTCGTCCTCGACGATGATGAAGTCATTTTCCTCGGCGATGCGCAGCACCTGGAACGCCTTGGCGGCCGACAGGGAAGTGGAGGTCGGGTTGTGCAGCACCGAGTTGATCACGTACAGCTTGGGCTTGTGGATCTCCGCCAGTTCGCGCAACTGGGCGATGTCCGGGCCGTCAGCCAGGCGCGGGATGCCCACGATCTTCGCACCCAGCGCCGCAAAGGAACCGAACATCAGGAACCACGCAGGATCATCCACGAACACCACATCCCCCGGCCGCAGGAAATGCCGCGCCACCGTATCGATGGCTTGCGTCACGCCCGTGGTCAGCACGAACTGCTCGGGTGCTGCGGCGATCTCCAGTTCGGCCAGCTTGAGCTGCAACTGCTGGCGCAGCGGCAGGAATCCCAGCGGCGTGCCATAGCCCAGCAGCAGGGAAGGATTGTCGCGGCTGATGGCGCGCAGGGCATTGGCGATCAGTTCGCCGTCGAGCCAGTCCGGCGGCAGCAGGCCGCCTCCGGGCATCTTGTGCGGCGGCATCTGGCGGAACATGTTGCGTACCAGCCAGACCACATCCAGTCCGCGCTCGGCCTCGGCGACCGCTTCGGCCTGTGCGGCCATGTTGCCGTAGCCGTTGGCAATGGCCACCCGCTCCTTGACGTAGAAACCCGAGCCCCGCCGCGACTCCAGGTAACCCTGCGCCACCAGCCGGTCAAAGGCTTCCACCACCGTGAAGCGCGAGATCTCATGGGCATCGGCAAACTGCCGGATCGAGGGCATGCGCGCGCCGCCCCGCAGCAGCTTGTCGTCGATGCGCGCGCGCACGCCGCGCACGATCTGCTCCACCAGGGATTCGCCGCCCTCGCGAATGAGCAGGGGCCAGCCGGGCAGGCCGCTGTCAGGGACAACTGTCTTGGCGGGGATGCTGCGCAGATGCTTGACTGTATTGGTCATTTTACCGTGACAATGTTTGAAACTATTTGGAAAAGTGTATAGGTACTGTACTGGTATTGTCGGCTAGGATATCAGCCAATGCAAGAGTAAGTGGCCTGGTGGAAATGCGCTGGACTGCGCTGCGATCACTGCTCTTGTTTCGCATCTTTTCGAGGAGACCATCGTCATGACCAGCCTGTCCATCCAAGCCAGCCAAGTTACCCGCACGGCCAGCGACCTGCTGCCCGGCCTGGGCGAGATCGAGCAGGCGGCCGGCATCGTCTATGCCGGCATGGCCCCGACCCCGCAACTGTGCTGGCCGCTGCTGAACCAGGCGCTGGGTGCCGAGGTGTGGGTCAAGCATGAGAATCATGCGCCGACCGGTGCCTTCAAGGTGCGCGGCGGCATGGTCTATCTGCATCACCTGGCCCGGCAGCAGCCGCAACTGTCCGGCGTCATTTCCGCCACACGCGGCAATCACGGCCAGTCGGTCGGCCTGTCGGCGCGCCGCTTCGGCATCCCCGCCACGATTGTGGTGCCCGAAGGCAACAGCCGCGAGAAGAACGCCGCCATGCGCGCGCTCGGCGTGGACCTGGTCGAACATGGCCGCGAATTCCAGGACAGTCGCGAACACGCCCAGCGCCTGGCCCGCGAGCAGCAGTTGCACATGATCCCTTCCTTCCATCGCGACCTGGTGGCGGGCGTGTCGACCTACTGGATGGAACTGTTGGCCGCCCAGCCCGCGCTGGATGTGGTGCTGGTGCCCATCGGCCAGGGCTCGGGAATGTGCGGCGCGGTCGCGGCCCGCAATGCACTGGGGTTGAAGACACGCATCATCGGCGTGGTCTCGGCGCATGCGCTGGCCTACAAGCTCTCTTTTGAAGCCGGCCGCAAGATCGAAGCGCCGGTCTCGACCCGCATCGCCGATGGCGTGGCCTGTCGCGTACCGGATGAGGCGTCGCTGCAGGTGATGTTGTCGCAGGTCGATGAGGTTGTGGCCGTCACCGACGACGAAGTGATGGACGCCATGAAGCTGGCCTTCATCGCCACCCACAACGTGGCCGAGGGCGCGGGCGCCTGTGCGCTGGCGGCGGCCCTGCAACTGCGCACGCGGCTGCGCGGCAAGAAGATCGGTGTC
This sequence comes from Herbaspirillum aquaticum, assembly GCF_002213425.1. Classification (GTDB taxonomy): domain Bacteria; phylum Pseudomonadota; class Gammaproteobacteria; order Burkholderiales; family Burkholderiaceae_D; genus Herbaspirillum; species Herbaspirillum aquaticum. Next base: position 237,728 of record NZ_NJGV01000004.1, read on the forward strand.
ACGCTCTCCGGCGGCAATGTCGACCATGACGTGTTTGCCGGTGTCCTGGCGCGCTCCAGCGAGGCCGCCGATGCACTGCTGGCGCCGGCACAAGTGGTGTCGCTGGCGCAGGCTGCGCAAAGGAGAAACGCATGATCGAAGCCTTGCTGCCGCTGATGTCGTTTGCTTTCGTCTCCTCCATCACACCGGGACCGAACAACATCATGCTGACCTCCTCGGGCATCTGGTTCGGCTTCCGTCGTTCCCTGCCGCACATGCTGGGCATCACGTTCGGCTTCGGCGTGCTGCTGGCCGTATGCGCATTCGGTATAGGCGAACTGGTGGTGGCGCTGCCGCAGGTGGTGCTGCTGTTGAAGGCGCTGGGCTGCGCTTACCTGCTCTACCTGGCTTGGCAGTTGCGCCGCATGGCCGTCTCCGGGGCGGGTGAGCGGGCGGTGCGGCCGATGTCGTTCCGGGCGGCCGCCATGTTCCAGTTCGCCAATCCCAAGGCGTGGGTGATGGCCATCACCGGTGCTTCGGCCTTCATGCCGTTGTTGCATAAGCAGTCCGGATGGCTGGCCATCCTGATCTACTGTGCGGTGTTCTGTGCCATCAACCTGCCTTGCGTATCGGTGTGGGCCGGTGCCGGTGCGCTCTTGCGGCGCTATCTCGAACAGCCCCGGTGGCGCGCGATCTTTGCGGCGGTCATGATCCTGCTGACACTTTATTCGGCGCTGGCGATCTGGCTGTAGCAGAGGCAGGGCAGGGAAATTATTTACATCAATATCAATAACGCGTTTTGAACCCAGGGGGACCCTCATGCAAGCCAGCAGCAAGACCAGTCATCCCGCAGCAGCGCCCGGTACCGCTACGGCCCGCCACGAAAGCCGCGGCATGTGGCTGGGCCTGATCGGCGTGGCCATCTTCAGCCTCACGCTGCCCTTTACGCGCATTGCAGTGGCCGAGCTCAACCCGGCCTTCGTCGCCTTCGGCCGTGCGGTTGTGGCAGGCGTCTGCGCCCTCGTGCTGCTGGCCTGGATCAAGGCCCCGCGTCCGACCCGGCAGCAATTGCGCGGCCTCATCATCACCGCCCTGGGCGTGGTGGTGGGTTTCCCGCTGTTTTCTTCGATTGCCATGCGTTACGTCCCGGCCGCCCATGGTGCCGTGGTGGTCGGCCTCCTGCCTCTGGCCACGGCCCTGTTTGGCGCGCTGCGCTTCGGTGAGCGGCCTTCGAAGGGTTTCTGGCTGGCCGCGCTGGCGGGCTCCGGCATCGTGATCGCCTTTGCCCTGCGCGAAGGGGGCGGCAGTTTCCATCTGGCTGATTTCGCCCTGTTTGCCGCCGTGGTCACCGCCGCCATGGGCTATGCCGAAGGCGGGCGCCTGGCGCAGACCATGGGCGGCCAGAACGTGATTGCCTGGGCGCTGGTGGTGGCCTTGCCGGTGATGCTGCCGGTGTCGGTGTGGCTGGGCTGGCAGTACGGCGTGAGCGCTTCGTCGCCGGCCTGGCTGGCCTTTGCCTACGTATCGCTGTTCTCGATGTTCATCGGCTTTTTCTTCTGGTACAAGGGCCTGGCCCTGGGCGGCATCGCCCGTGTGGGTCAGGTGCAATTGTTGCAACCTTTCATGAGCCTGCTGGGCGCGGCGGTGATCGCCCACGAAGCGCTGGATGCGAGCAACATGCTCTTTGCCCTGGCCGTGATCGTGGTGGTGGCCATCGGCCGCCGCATGGCGGTGCGCCGCTGAAGGCCGCGCAGCCAGGGGGGCAGGAAGCCGCTGACGCAGCTCTGACCGGGTTTGCGAGCCGAAATAGTTCAGCTGGTACGGGCTAAAGCGGCAGTTTTTTGAGATAATCGAACACTTGTTTTTTCACATTTTGTCAACGCGCAACGCGCGAGCCAACTGCCTTTTGGCCGCAAGCGGGCGCTGTCCAACAGGGAGTACCGCATGTCCGTCTATGAAAAGCTGAAAGCATTGAACATCGAACTGCCCGCCGTGGCCACCCCGGCAGCAGCCTATGTGATGTATGCACAAACCGGCAATACCGTCTTCCTCTCCGGCCACCTGGCCAAGAAGGATGGCAAGGTATGGGTCGGCCAGCTGGGACGCGACATCGGCACCGACGACGCCAAACTGGCCGCACGCGCCGTGGCGGTGGACCTGATCGCCACCCTGCAGGCGGCCTGTGGCGGTGACCTGACCCGCGTCAAGCGCATCGTCAAGCTGATGAGCCTGGTCAATTCCACCGGCGAATTCACCGAGCACCACCTGGTGACCAATGGCGCCTCCGAGCTGATCGGCGAAGTCTTCGGCGACGCCGGCAAGCACGCCCGTTCGGCCTTCGGCGTGGCGCAGCTGCCCATGGGCGCTTGCGTCGAAATCGAGATGATCGCCGAGATCGCCTGATCGCCTTGCATGACAGGGCCGGGGCGGCCACAGTAGCCGCCCGGCCGCACGACCTTACACACAGAACACAGACTGAACGACCCGTATGAAACTCGAAAATCCCGCACCGCTGCAGTGGCAGTTCTCCCAGCGCGCCGAAGCCATGAAGAGCTCGGCCATCCGCGAAATCCTCAAGGTGACGATGCGTCCCGACATCACCTCCTTCGCCGGTGGCCTGCCGTCGCCGCTGACCTTCCCGGTCGAGCACATGAAGGCTGCCTTCGACCGCGTGCTGAGCCAGCAAGGCAAGATGGCCCTGCAATACGGCCCCACCGATGGCTACCTGCCGCTGCGTGAATGGATCGCCGCATCGCTCTCCACCAATGGCGCCCAGATCACCGCCGAACAGGTGCTGATGGTTTCCGGTTCCCAGCAAGGCCTGGACCTGCTGGGCAAGGTGATGATCGACGAAGGCAGCAAGGTGCTGGTCGAGACTCCCAGCTACCTGGGCGCACTGCAGGCCTTCTCGCTGTATGGCGCCAAGTTCGAGTCGGTGCCCAGCGACGAATTCGGCCTGCAACCCGAGACCATCGAAGCCATCGCCGGTGGCGCGCGCATGCTGTATTCGCTGCCCAATTTCCAGAACCCGACCGGCCGCACCCTGCCCACCGAGCGCCGTTTCAAGCTGGTGGAAACCTGTGCCCGCCTGGGCCTGCCGCTGATCGAAGATGATCCCTACGGTGCCCTGAGCTACCAGAATGCGCCGCTGCCCAAGATGCTGTCGATGAATCCGTCGGGCGTGATCTACATGGGCTCCTTCTCCAAGGTGCTGACCCCCGGCATCCGCCTGGGCTACGTGGTGGCACCGCGCCCGCTGATCCTGAAGATGGAGCAAGCCAAGCAGGCCACCGACCTGCACACTGCGCAGCTGACCCAGATGGTGGTGTACGAAGCCATCAAGGACGGCTTCCTGGACCAGCACGTGCCGACCATCCGCAAGCTCTATGGCGACCAGTGCCAGGCCATGCTGGACGCGCTGCAACAGTACTTCCCGGCCAGCTGCAGCTGGAGCAAGCCGGAAGGCGGCATGTTCATCTGGGTGACCCTGCCCGAGCACCTGGATGCCAGCGCGCTGCTGAACGAGGCGGTGGAACAGGAGAAGGTCGCCTTCGTCCCCGGCGCACCGTTCTACGCCAACGTGGCGCAGAAGAACACGCTGCGCCTGTCCTTCGTGACGGTGCCGCCGGAGCAGATCCGCGCCGGTGTGGAGCGCCTGGGCAAGCTGATCGCTTCCAAGCTGTAAGCAGGGCCGATCGGTTCACGGATGAAGATCGCCAATCTGCCCTTCGGCACTACGGACTGGAGCCAGGTCCCCGCCACCGAGCATGCCGGCGTCACCGGCACCGCCTGGTGGCGCACTTGCCAGTTCGGCGACCTGCGCGTGCGCATGGTCGAATACACGCCCGGTTACCTGGCTGACCACTGGTGCGTGAAAGGGCATGTGCTGCTCTGCCTGGAAGGGGAGCTGCATACCGAGCTGGAGGATGGCCGCACTTTTGTCCTCAAGCCGGGCATGAGCTACCAGGTGGCTGACGGGGCTGAGCCGCACCGGTCGTCGACGGCGGTGGGGGCGAAGTTGTTCATCGTGGATTGATTGGCGAGGGAATGGTGGATAACGACGTTGTCCCCGCCACACAAAATGAAAGCTGGACCTGTAATCAGGTCCAGCTTTTTTTATATCAAGGCCGGTGACGATTTGCCGCGCGAATCATCTTCTCATTCGGCTCTGACTCGCTATTGAGCAACTCCAGCAGAAATTCGGCGTCTCGTGGCGTCACTGGAATGTAACCTTCGACGTTACTCCACTCCCGACAGTCTGCTTTTCGGTGGAGCGAAGATTGTTTGGGCAATGAATTTCCCGGAACTATCGGTTCTCCGCTTTCTACAGTGAACGCTGATCTATCTCTCATATCGTCTGATCCTGATTGACACACATTCTTCTCAGTCTTTAGGTGAACGCGGAGCATATCCCGAACATATAACAAGGCTAGTAACGTCGCTCGATTTTAATGAGGTTTTTCAGAAAATTTTGGGCTAGTCGCTGAGCTTCAAAGTCTCCCCATGCTTGAGCGCAACAAACTGCTCCTGCGGCAACCCCGCCTCACGCAGGGCCTTGGCCAGTTCCTTGGGCGGTTCGTCGAGCGGGTCGTCGGCCAGTTCGAAGGTCCCCCAGTGGATGGCTATCGAACGCTTGGCCCGCACGTCCTCATGGATCAGGACGGCCTGGGCCGGGTCCACGTGCTGGTTCTGCATGAACCAGCGTGGCGCGTAGGCACCGATGGGGATGAGCGCCAGGTCGAATCGTCCGAAGCGTTCGCCGATGTCGCGGAAGTCCTTCGAATAACCCGTATCGCCCGCAAAATAGACGGAGAAGGGCTCGCCACCCGCTTGCTGCGCCGCCTGGATCACCCAGCCACCCCACAAGGTCTCTGAACGGTCGAACACGCCACGCGCCGACCAGTGCGTGGCCGGGACGAAGTAGATGTCCAGGTTGTCCAGCACGGTCTTGTCCCACCAGTCCATTTCCTTCACGTTGGTGATGCCCAACGCCAGGAACCACTCACGCACCCCCAGCGGCACCAGGAACAGCGGCGGCCCGCCCGCCTGAAGATTCAGTTGCTCCACGCTCGCCTGGTCCAGGTGGTCGTAGTGGTTGTGCGAGATCACCACCACGTCGACGTGCGGCAGCTCGCTGATCTGTACCGGCAGCGGCACCTTGCGGGACGGCCCGATGAAAGAGAAGGGCGAGGCCCGCTGCGAGAACATCGGATCGGTCAGCACGTTCTTGCCGCCCAGTTGCACCAGCGCCGTGGCATGGCCGATCCAGGTCACGCTGGGCCTGTCGCGGTTGGCCTTGAGCCAGGCCAGGTCGGGCTTGACGACCGGGAACTGGTAATTGTTCTCGGGCGGTTTGGGCAGGCCCTGGGTCAGGCGTTCCCACTGCCATTTCCAGAAGGAGCCGCGTTCGGGTTGCGGGTAGTTGTTGCGAAACCCCGTCTCGGTGCGATTGCTCTTGTTGGGATCGTAGTACTTGCTGGAGGAAGAGCAGGCAGTCAGTCCGGCGGCCAGCAGCAGGACTGCCAGGCCACGGGCGAGAGGTCGCAGGGGCTGCCTCAGGCAGGATGTCGCAGGGGGCATGGAGGAGGCGCGGCAGCCGCGCAGTGATGACGATGAGCGACATCCTAGCAGGCCGCAGCGCGGCCTGCAGGCGCTGAGCCCGGTGGCGCTACATCACGTACTGCGCCAGTCCGCGCCCGAATGACCAGTTGCCCTTGTCGCCCTCGACCAGGCTGATCATCACGTCATCCGGCGCGATGCCCGGGTCCTGCTGCAGGCGCGCCACGATGGAGGCGTAGAGCGCGTTCTTCTGCGCCTGGCTACGGGTATTGCTGACCGTCAGCTGGATCAGCACGAAATCATCCGTACGCGCCATGCCCATGTAGCTGCGGCTGAAGACCAGGTCTTCCGGATCGTGTTCGGTAATGACCATGAAGCGGTCTTCCTCGGGCACATTGAAACTCTCGCGCAGGGCTTCGTAGATGTTGTCGGCGATGGCGCGGCGATCGCTGCGGGACTTGCCGCGCAATACGGAAATGCGGACCAGGGGCATGATGTTCTCCTTGCGGGTTGTTGAAAATGGCGGAGCGCTTGCTCTCCATGCCTTGCATGCTATGCTGGAGCAATCATTTGAAAAACCACTGATTGATGATTTCAATGATTGAAATTCGTCATCATTGAATCTGCACCGCGAGGGCCCTGCATCATGGATAAACCGCTGGATCTGGACGCCGTCCAGGCTTTCGTCCTGGCCGCCGATCTGCAAAGCTTCACCCGTGCGGCCGAGGCGCTGGACAGCACGCAATCGGCCATCAGTTTCAAGCTCAAGAAGCTGGAGCAGCGCCTGGGCCGTCGCCTGCTGGAGCGCACGCCGCGCCAGGTGCGCCTGTCGGCCGAGGGGCAGCAGTTCCTTCCGGCCGCGCGTGGCCTGCTGGCGGCGCATGACCGCGCGCTGGAACAGCTGGACCAGGGACCGGTCCGCTTTTCGGTCGGCATCAGCGACCATGTGGCCGGTGCCACCTTGCCGCGTGCGCTGGCGCAGGTGCATGCGGTTGATCCCGGCGTGGTGGTGGAGGTGCGCGTGGGTTCTTCGCATGACCTGATGCCGGCCTACGAGCGCGGCGAGCTCGATGCCGTCATCGTGCGGCGCGAACCGCAGGACAAGGGCGGCAAGCTGGTCATGGAAGAACGCATCGGCTGGTTCGCCCATCCCGATGCGCAATGCTGGGCCGGTCCGGCCTTGCGGGTGGCGACGTTTTCCTCGGCCTGCCGCATCCGCGAGCTGTCCTTGCGGCGGCTTGATGCGGCCGGCATACCGTGGGTGGAGGTCTTCGTCGGTGGCGGCATCCTTGCCGTGGGGGCAGCGGTCAGCGCGGGCCTGGCGGTGTCGGCGCTGCTCCACCGCAGCGCCCCGCCTGGTGCGGTGGAGGTGGGCGAGCGCTTGGGCTTGCCCAAGCTGCCTCTGGCACAGGTAAGACTGCATGCACGGCTCAAGGAGCCGCGCTTGCAGACCGCGCTGCGCACGCTGGTGGCGGCGTTGAAGTCGTCCTGAGGCGCGGCGCTTTACTCCATCATGAATGCATCATGACCCTGCATGGACCAGTCGATCAATGCCAGCAATGATATTTGAACTGGTCCATGTCAGGCCGGCGCCAGCAGGGGCAGGATGCGCCGTGCCAGCTCGGCGGCGCGGCGGCGGCTGTCGATATTGGTGAAGCTGAGCATGATCATTGGCGCCACACCGGCGCGCGGTGCCAGCAGGCACTCCGACAGGGCGCGGCTGAACATGCCGTGCTGGCGCATCTTTTCGGCCAGCAGCCGGTCCGAGCGGCGGCCCTGCAGGCGCAATAACAGATGCATGCCGCCGGGCGGCGAATCGATTCGGACGTGGGAATGCAATACGCCTTCCAGTCCGGCGATGGCCATGGTGCGGCGATGGGCATAGAGGCGCCGCATGCGCTGGATGTGGCGGGCAAAATGCCCCTCGGCCATGAAGTCGGCGACGATATGCTGCGTCAGGGCCGGCGCGGCTCCGGAGAAGAGTTGCGCACTGCGCCTGAAGCGCTCCACCTGCGATCGCGGCACCACCAGGTAGGCAAGGCGGATGGCCGGGAACAGCACCTTGCTGAAGGTGCCGGCATAGAGGACGCGATCCTCGCGGTCCAGGCTCTTGAGTGCGGGCAAGGGGCGGCTGACGTAACGGTATTCGCCGTCATAGTCATCTTCCACGATCCAGGCCTGCTCACGCGCTGCCCATTCCAGCAAGGCCAGGCGGCGCGGCAGCGACAGGGCCACGCAAGTCGGGCTCTGGTGCGCCGGCGTGACCACGGCGGCGCGTGCGCGGGCCGCGTGGCGCAGTCCGTACTCGACCTGCATGCCCTCGGCGTCCACCGGTATGCCAGCCAGCTGCATGCCGGCCTCGCGCAGCAGCGCGGCGCTTGGTGCATAGCCGGGGTCTTCCACCCAGATCTTGTCGCCCGGCTGGAGCAGGGTGCGCGTGATCAGGTTGAGGCTGTCGCGATAGCCCGAGGTGACGAAGACCTGTTCGGCCCGGCAATCGATACCGCGTGACAGTTGCAGGTAGCGCGCAATCTCCGTGCGCAGCGCCATCAGTCCGGCCGGGGAGGGATAGAGCATGTCGGCGGCTTGCGTAGCCCGCACCGCCCGTGCGGCCAGGCGTGCCCAGATCTTGCGCGGAAAGGCGTCCAGCGCCGGGATGCCCATCTGGAAGGGGCGCGGGCCTTTTGCTTCGTCCTGTCCCTCTTCCGGCAGCAGAGGATGACGCGCCGGTACCGCGACGGTCCGCGGGCGCGACGCTGTTGCCTTGCTGGCCGCTGCCTGCACGGCCGGGCGGACCCCGGCGGCAATGACCGTCCCGGCTTGTCCGCGCGCCTCCACGTAGCCTTCGGCGGCCAGCAGCGAGTAGGCGGCCTCCACCGTGCCCCGTGCCAGTCCCAGTTCAGCGGCCAGCGCCCGCGCCGAGGGGATGCGATCCCCCGGCTGCAGCAGGCCGTCAGCCACGGCGCTGCGCAGGCGGGTGTAGATCTGGCGGTAGTAAGCTTCGCCGGTGCTGCTGTCGAGTCGGAACAAGGATGAGGGAGGATGGGACATCATGGACCAGTCAAAATGTCATTTCTTGGATCTCCCGATTATGCCATCGGCTCATTAGGATGAAGCTCCTTCCACTCTGATGGCATCGATGCTCCTACCATGGACCCATTTTCCGAGATCACTCCTGCGCCCGATTGGCGCCTCACCGACGTCGCCCTGCGCCACGCCGATATCGTCTCCGACCAGCTGGCCTGTTTTGCGGTGATGCACGAACTGCGTCCGCACCTGCGCGACAGCGACGAATTCCTTGCGCGCATCGGCCGTGCCGCCTCTCAGGGCTACCGCATCCTGGCCGCCTGGGAGCAAGGAAAGGTAGTTGCCCTGGCCGGTTACCGCTTCCAGGAGAACCTGGTCTATGGTCCCTTCCTCTATGTCGATGACCTGGTGTCCGCCAGTACTGAGCGCGGCAAGCGCTGGGGCGAACGGCTGCTCTCTGCGCTGGAGGATGTGGCGGCCCAGGCCGGTTGCGTGCGCCTGGTGCTCGATACCGGCATGGCCAATGCGCTGGCACAGCGCTTCTATTTCCGCCAGGGCATGCTGACCGGCGCACTGCGCTTCGGCAAGGCCATCGGAGGTGCCGCGTGAAGATCCTGCATCTGCTTGCCTCGCCGCGCCAGGCGGCTTCCAATACTTGGTGGCTGTCGCGCCAGATCGTCGAGCGCCTGGCTGCACAGCATGCACAGGCGGAGGTCATCCTGCGCGACCTCTATGCCAGCGGGATTGCGCATGTCGATGCGGCCTATGCCGATGCCCTGGGCTCCCCGGTTGCCTTCGACGGCAGCGATGCGGGGCAGGGCACGCTGACCCTGTCGGATCGTCTCATCGACGAGCTGGAGCAGGCCGACCAGGTGGTGATCGGCACACCCATGCACAACTACACCGTCCCGTCGGTGCTGAAAGCCTGGATCGATCACGTGGTGCGGGTGCGCCGCACCTTTGCCATCACGCCGGACGGCAAGGCCGGCCTGCTGCGCGACCGGCCGGTCCATGTGGTGGTGGTGTCCGGCGGGCGCTTCACCGGCGCGTTTGCACGACAGCCGGATTTCCTCACGCCCTACCTGAAGGTGGCGCTGGCGACCATCGGGCTGCATGACCTGCGCTTTACGGCCATGGAGGGTTTGGCAGCGGGCGCGCAGGCGGTGCGCAATGAGCGCGAGCGTGTTGCAATGGAGCTGGATCGTCAGTTTTCAAGGCGCTGGCAGACGTAAGACGCATTCGAAATACGGTGACTCTTACGCGACGGGTCGCATTGCAAAGTAAAACCCGGCGATCAAAAGCAGTGGAGCCAGCAGAGCGGAGACGACCAGAAGAATGGTCGATATGTTCCGATGACGGAACCGCTTTTCAAAATGAAGGACTGCAGCCGAGACCTGCAAAAGAGCGACAACATAAAAATCCATGAGGCATCTTCTGTTGTTGCCATTGTGCCGAGGAAGGCTTTCACCACGTCTTCTGTGTCTGGTAACGATTTGATATTCCGCTTTACTGACCCTTGTCGTCGACCGGCCCGGTATCTTCACAAGTCGGAAGGGTATCGTAACCGAGATAGAAATACAGGTTGTGAAGCTTGCGCGGGCCATCGAGCAGCTCAAGGTTGATTCCTTCAACACCCGTACAAATCAGAATCTTGTAGTGCTTGCGCTGGGCGATTGCGATGAAGCTGCTGTTGGCAGAGCGCCTGACCTGCTCAGCGTTGATGATCGCGATGCCCTGTCCTGTCTTGATACCAGGACTGATGTGCCTGCTCATGCGGTAGTGCATCACTGTCTGCTCTGCCATGACATCATCCACTGGTTCAGCTTGCTTGAACTCTTTTGGTTTGAGCCAATGGCAATCTGACGGGTTATCAGACGGATCGGCACAAAGCGCAATCCTGTGAATCGCGGTCAGTGGGGCTGTCGTATAGAGGCTCAGACCGTCCCTTTCTTGTTTGTAGAAGCCGATGGCGATTTGCGCTTGTGCCAGCGGGGAGAGCACTAGCAAATAGATGATTGGTACCAGTTTCATCGCTTATCACGTCCCGTTATCGGACCAATGTGGCGGGTCGGGAATGAGCTTGTGGCATCCGTAGGACGCGCCAACGCGATAGAGCACGGTATTGTCGGTGACTTCAACAGCTTGCGCAGATGCGTCAAGCATCGTCTTTCCGATGATTCCCGTGATCGTCATATCGATGGCGGCACGTTCCGTGTGCCGGGAGGTCAAAGCGGGCGGATGAACGATTGTGTAGCCTCTGGCCATTTCTGCCGCAGCGTTTTTGGAGGCACGTTCATCACCGTGATCCCACTCTATTTCAACGCCACTCATCTTGGGAACCCTGTCAGGTGAAATCAGCCCCTTCGAAATCTTCACGCAATAGTGCATCAGGTAAGCGCGTTCACGCGGCCTGTAAGTGGCCGATATTCTGACATTCGCTCCTGCAGCTTTCAACGCTACGATGAAGTCTTCTGCAGATTGACGAAAACTGCTATTCAGATCGTTTGTGCGATTGCTGCCGGGAAATCGTGTTACCCATTGTGGACCGCTCAGTTCAGGCAGCGTATTAACAACGACAGGTGTCGGATCCGAGGCAGGGGTCAAGAGTGTTTGGGTTGTCGTCATAAAAAGGGACCTCAAGTTTGACGTGCTGCGCGGTATCGGAGGACACCGTTTCAGTGAATCCGTCTTCGTTTGTCAGACCGATACAGGTTTTGCCGTCAGCCAGCGTGATTCTGTATCTGACATTTGCCATTGGTGCGCCGCTGTGTGCGTGTTGAACTAGAAAACGCTGATCGTAGAGAGCGGCAAGGGAGAAGTCGTCTTGCCGGCCGCCAGGATGTGAGCTGGATGCGTGGCGGAGCTCACCCTCGAATCCCATCCGGACATCGCTATGCAAGGCTTTGAGTCTGGGCGGTTCAGGGCATTTGCAAAGGCATAGGTCACCATCAAGATTGACTTGCCTGCCGTCGGGCCCCTTGTGCGGACGAAATGGCTGAACACATTGAGTAGTTCCCCAGCTATTGCAGGAATTGCAGTAAACAGGATCACCTTCGAAGCAAGCCAACTTCCCGCTATACCGAATCCGAGGACTTTGTGCTGTCGGCTGGACCAGGCCTCCGCCAGGAATCACGGTATCCCCTTCACGGATGAAAGCGCGCCAGAACATGTTCAGGACCTTGGTGCCGGGGTAATGGGCGACGCCGTTACTAACCATGCCGGGGACAGTTGTTTTGCATGGGGGAGGGACATGTTCAGTAACAGCACGTTTGCTGGAAGCCAGCTTTCTGGTGCCAAATTTCTGTAGCTCATCTTTTTGTCTCTGCGTGATCGCATGAAGTTGAAAGAGGAGCGAGCATGCCAAACAAGTCTGCTGATGGCGCATTGCCCGCCTGAATAGGCAGGCAATCTCAAAGATGCTCTGACTTTTTCTAGGAAAAAATCGAGACCGGATAGGAGCAGGATCCTACGGTAGGCAATGCCGTGACAGCGTCTGGCTTTTCGATGGTGCAATGACACGCGTGTCGCGATGTCGGCTTGCTTGGAGGGAAAAATCGCGTATCGTATGGCGATACAAAAGAGGGCTCAAATTTTTTCTAAAAATCCCTTGAAAACCAAAATTCCCATCCCTAGATCGGTACCAGCAGATGCTCGACGTTGAGGTCTGCGACGAAAACATCGCTTAACTGAAAGGATATTTTTATGCGTACTTTTGATCTCTCCCCCCTGTACCGTACCGCTATCGGCTTCGATCGCCTGGCCCAGATGTTCGACAACGCCCAGCGCGCTGATCAGCCCAGCTATCCCCCGTACAACATTGAACTGGTGGCCGAAGACAAGTACCGGATCACCATGGCCGTAGCCGGTTTCGCCCGCAGCGAAATCGACATCGAGACCGAAAACGAGACCCTCAAGATCACCGGCCGCAAGCAGAAGGAAGACAAGCAGGTCAACTTCCTGCACCGTGGCATCGCCGCCCGTGACTTCGAACAGCGCTTCCAGCTGGCCAACCACATCAAGGTGGTCGGTGCCAACCTGGAAAACGGCCTGCTCAACATCGAGCTGGTCCGTGAAATCCCCGAAGCACTGAAGCCGCGCAAGATCGAAATCGGTGCCGTCGAGGACAGCAACGTGCAGCGTCTGGAACGCGCCGCCTGATCACCGACCTGGCACCGGGCGGCAGCCATTTAAGGCAGCCGCCTCACCATCACCGCCCGTTTCACCGGGCGGTTTTTTTGCGTCCATTGACATGGTTGTGATTGACGCCGCTTACCTGCTTGGTTACGTTACACACTCTGCACCGCAGTTCAGTCACCGCTCACGACCCGGCATCGCCGGACCAGCTGCTCAAAAGAAATTGGCACAGGAGCAATATCTTGCGTATATTGCGTCGGCCACAGGGAGAAACGCGTGAACGACCATCAATACCAGCACATCAACCCCGAACCCTTGCTCGATGCCATGGGCGGGGATGTTGCCGCCTGCCGGCACATGTTTGGCACCTTCCTCAAGAGCGCACCGGCCACCTTCGCGCGGCTGGATGCAGCCATCCAGCAGGACGATGCGGTCCAGGTCAAACGCGAAGCCCACAGCCTCAAGAGCACCACGGCCCTGGTCGGTGCCGGCGTGCTGACTGAGATGCTCAAGGCCGTCGAGGTACAGTCCCGTGCCGAACCACCCCAAAGCGCCGTGGCCAGCCTGCCCGAGCTGCGGACCCTGTTCACTGCCGTCGTCGCCGAGGCGCAGCATTACGTGGATCAGGTGGGCGTGCCGCAGTAAGGCCGCGTTGCCCCACGCGCTTCCCGCACTTTTCGCACTTTTCGCACATCCCCCCGCAAACGGCCACCCCCGGCCTATCCCCGTCACATCCTTCATAAATTACCGACTCATCAGTCAGTAACCTGACGTACATCAATCGGGTTTTCAGCAGGCCTCTTCATAATGTGGACACACAAGACGAAGCATTGCGTCACCACATTTCCCGCCCGAGCCGAGATAAACGATGTGCGAGCCCTCTCTGCGAATCCGCCCCCTGCTGGCTGCCTTGCCGCTGCTGCTGGCGGCCTGCCAGTCCATGGCGCCGGACTACCAGCGGCCTGCCGCGCCGGTGGCGGCGCGCTATCCGCAGCAGGCCGATGACGCGGGTGAAGCCGTGCCGGCACTCGGCTGGCAAGCCTGGTTCCGCGATCCGCAACTGCAAGCCATCATCGCCCAGGCCCTGGCCAACAATCGCGACCTGCGCGCGGCGGCCTTGCGGGTCGAAGAGGCGAGGGCGCTCTACGGGATCCAGCGTGCCGACCTGTTCCCTGCCGTTGGCGCCCAGGCAGGCCTGGACCGCTCGCGTACCCCCGCCGACCTCAACCTGACCGGCCGTCCGCTGGTGGGCAGCGCCTATCAAGCCGGTGTGGGGCTGAGCAGCTGGGAGCTGGACCTGTGGGGCCGCCTGCGCAGCCTGGATGACGCCGCGCTGCAAACTGCGCTGGCCAGCGAAGCCACGCGCCGGGCTGCGGCCCTGAGCCTGGTGGCCCAGGTGGCCGATGCCTGGCTGGAGCTGGCCGAGATCGACGAACGCCTGGCCATCGCCCGCGACACCATCGCCAGCCGCCAGGAGAGCTACCGCATCTTTGCGCGCCGGGTCGAGGTGGGGGCCACCTCGCGCCTGAACCTGACCCAGATCGAAACCCTGCTCACGCAAGCGCAGGCCCTGGGTGCACAACTGGAGCAGCAACGCGCGCAGCGTTTGAATGCCCTCACGCTGCTGGCAGGTTCAACCGTGGAGCTGCCAGTCGGCCAGGCCCGGCCGGCCCTGGATGCGGTGTTCCCGGAGCTGCCACCGGGTACGCCCTCGCTGCTGCTCACGCGCCGCCCTGACGTGGCCGCTGCCGAACACCGCCTGCAAGCGGCCAACGCCAACATCGGTGCCGCACGTGCGGCCTTCTTTCCCAGCATTTCGCTCACCGGCAACCTCGGCACGGCCAGCGCTGAACTGAGTGGATTGTTCCGCGATGGCAGCCATGCCTGGAGTTTCTCGCCCAGCCTGTCGCTGCCGATCTTCACGGCCGGCCGCCTGCGCAACAACCTGGACCTGGCCGAAGTACGGCGCGACCTGGCCGTGGCCAATTACGAAAAAGCCATCCAGTCTGCCTTCCGCGACGTCGCCGATGCGCTCGCCGCGCGCCAGTGGCTCACTCGCCAACTGGCCATCGCCGAGACCGCAGTGCAAGTCCAGACCGAGCGGGCGCGCCTGTCCACGCTGCGCTATGACAACGGCGCTGCGCCTTTCCTCGACGTGCTCGATGCCCAGCGCGACCTGCTGAGCGCACGCCAGCAGCGGGTGCAGATCCGGCGTGCGCTGCTGTCCTCGTCGGTGGCGCTGTATGCCGCGCTGGGTGGCGACAGCAATGCGCCCACGGCCTTCCCCCTTTCTTCCGGACCTCGACCATGACGCTCCCTCACGCCAAGAAACCTTTGCTGGCCGCTGCGCTGGCCGTGATCCTCGCCGGCGGTGCGGCCTATGCCTGGCTGCGCCTGCATCACAGCGGCCCCGGCGAGGGACTGGCCAGCGGCAACGGCCGCATCGAAGCCACCGAGGTGGACGTGGCCACCAAGCTGGGCGGCCGGGTCGATGCCATCCTCGTCAATGAGGGCGACTTCGTCAGCGCCGGCCAGCCGCTGGCCCGCATGCAGGTGCTCTCGTTGGAGGCCCAGCGCGACGAAGCCCAGGCACGCCAGCAGCAGTCGGTCTCGGCCGTGGCCAGTGCCGAGGCCCAGGTGGCCGTGCGCGAGAGCGATCATCAGGCCGCACTGGCGCTGGCCGCGCAGCGCGCCAGCGAGCTGGATGCGGCACGGCGTCGGCTGGCGCGCTCGGAGGTGCTGGTCAAGGAGGGCGCCTCTTCGCTGCAGGAAGTGGATGATGACCGTGCCCGCGTGCTGGGCATGGAAGCGGCCGTCACCGCCGCCCAAGCGCAGGTGACCGCCGCCCAGGCCGCCGTGGCGGCGGCCCGCACCCAGGTCAGCGGCGCACGCGCCACGGTGACCGCAGCCGTGGCCACGGTCCAGCGCATCAAGGTCGACATCGACGATAGCACCCTCGTCGCGCCGCGCGCCGGGCGCGTGCAATACCGCATCGCGCAGCCGGGCGAAGTGCTGGGCGGTGGCGGCAAGCTGCTCAACCTGGTGGACTTGAGTGATGTCTACATGACCTTCTTCGTTCCCGAGACCGTGGCCGGCAAGCTGGCGCTGGGCAGCGAAGCACGCATCGTGCTGGACGCCGCCCCGCAATACGTGATCCCGGCGCGGATTTCATTCGTGGCCAGCACCGCCCAGTTCACCCCCAAGACGGTGGAGACCGCCAGCGAGCGGCAGAAGCTGATGTTTCGCGTCAAGGCGCAGATCGATCCGGCGCTGCTGCGCCAGCACCTGACCCTGGTCAAGACCGGCTTGCCCGGCGTGGCCTGGGTGCGCACCGACAATGCGCGTGACTGGGCCGCCACGCTGGCGGTGAAGGTCCCGCAATGACAGGGACCCATGGCCCAAGCCTGGTGGCGCGCCTGTCGGGCGTATCACTGCGCTATGGCCAGAAGCCGGCCCTGCAGGCGATCTCGCTGGAGATTCCGGCCGGTTGCATGGTCGGCCTGATCGGGCCGGATGGCGTGGGCAAATCCAGTCTGCTGTCGCTGGTGGCCGGTGCACGCGCCCTGCAGGACGGCGACGTGGAGGTGCTTGGCGGCGACATGCGCCGCACCGGGCATCGTGAAGCGGTCTGCCCGCGCATCGCCTACATGCCGCAGGGGTTGGGCAAGAACCTGTATCCGACGCTGTCGGTGGAAGAGAACCTGCAATTCTTTGGACGCCTGTTCGGCCAGTCCGCGCAGGAGCGCCGCCAGCGCATCGATACACTCACCGCCGGTACCGGCCTCGCGCCTTTCCTGGCGCGCCCGGCCGGCAAGCTCTCCGGCGGCATGAAGCAGAAGCTGGGATTGTGCTGTTCGCTGATCCACGATCCTGACCTGCTGATCCTGGACGAGCCGACGACCGGCGTCGATCCGCTTTCGCGTGCGCAGTTCTGGGACCTGATCGCGCACATACGCCAGCAGCGGCCCGGCATGAGCGTCATCGTGGCCACGGCCTACATGGAAGAAGCGGACCGCTTCGATTTCCTGGTGGCCATGGATGACGGCCAGGTCCTGGCCACCGGCACGCCAGCCGAGCTGCATGCGCGTACCGGCACGGCGGCACTGGAAGAGGCCTTCATCGCCTTGCTGCCACCGGACAAACGGCGCGGCCACCAGCCCGTGCGGGTGACTCCGCTGGACCCGGCGCGGCAAGCGGACATCGCCATCGAAGCGCGCGGCCTGACCATGCGCTTCGGCGATTTCGTGGCGGTGGATCATGTGGACTTCCGCATCCGGCGTGGCGAGATCTTCGGATTCCTCGGCTCCAACGGCTGCGGCAAATCCACCACCATGAAGATGTTGACCGGCCTGCTGCCCGCCAGCGAAGGCCAGGCCTGGCTGTTCGGCCAGGCCGTCGATCCGCGCGACATGGCCACGCGTGCGCGCGTGGGCTACATGTCGCAGGCCTTTTCGCTCTATGGCGAACTGAGCGTACGCCAGAACCTGGTGCTGCATGCACGGCTCTATCGCGTGCCGCACGACCAGATTGCCGCCCGCACCGAAGAGATGGCGCAGCGCTTCGGCCTGCTGGAGGTGATGGACAGCCTGCCCGAGAGCCTGCCGCTGGGCATCCGCCAGCGACTCTCGCTGGCCGTGGCGATGGTGCACAAGCCGGAGCTCTTGATCCTGGATGAACCGACCTCGGGCGTGGACCCGATTGCGCGCGACCTGTTCTGGCAATTGATGATCGACCTGGCGCGGCGCGACCAGGTGACCATTTTCATCTCCACCCATTTCATGAACGAGGCCCAGCGCTGCGACCGCATCTCGCTCATGCACGCCGGCCGCGTACTGGTCAGCGCTACGCCGGAGGAGCTGATCCGCCAGCGCGGGGCGGCGAGCCTGGAACTGGCCTTCATTGCCTACCTGGAAGAGGCGGCGGGGAAGGGCGCAACGACGCCTGCGCCGGAAGTAAAAGTCACATCGGCCCCGGACCACGCTCCTGCTGGTGCCAGTCGCCTGCGCACCAGCCTGGGCCGTGCGCTCAGCTACAGCCAGCGCGAAAGCCTGGAACTGCGGCGCGATCCGGTGCGCGCCACCTTGGCCTTGCTGGGCACGGTGATCCTGATGTTCATCATCGGCTATGGCATCAACCTCGATGTCGAAAACCTCAGCTACGCGGTGCTCGACCGCGACCAGACCGGCCTGAGCCAGAACTATGCGCTCAACCTTTCGGGCTCGCGCTACTTCATCGAGCAGCCGCCCATCCGCGATTACCAGGACCTGGACCGGCGCATGCGCAGCGGCGAGATTTCGCTGGCCATCGAAATCCCGCCCGGCTTCGCCCGCGACATCGCGCGCGGCAAGCCGGTGGAAGTGGGGGCATGGGTCGATGGCGCCATGCCCACGCGTGCCGAGACCGTGCGCGGCTATGTGCAGGGCATGCATCAACTGTGGCTGGCCGACATGGCCACGCACCGGCTGGGCCAGCGCCTGGCGCAGCCGGCCACCATCGAGACGCGCTATCGCTACAACCCGGACGTGAAGAGCCTCCCGGCCATGGTGCCGGCCATCATTCCGCTGTTGCTGATGATGATCCCGGCCATGCTGACGGCGCTGTCGGTGGTGCGCGAGAAGGAACTGGGCTCCATCCTCAATCTCTACGTCACGCCGGTCACGCGCACCGAATTCCTGCTGGGCAAGCAGCTGCCTTACCTGGTGCTGGGCATGCTCAATTTCGCCATGTTGACGCTGCTGGCGGTGACCGTGTTCGGAGTGCCGGTCAAGGGCAGTCTGGCCACGCTGACGCTGGCGGCGCTGGTGTTCATCATTTGCTCGACCGGCTTTGGCCTGCTGGCCTCGACCTTTACGCGCAGCCAGATTGCCGCCCTGTTCGTGACCATGATCGGCACCATCATTCCCTGCGTGCAGTTCGCCGGGCTCTTGAATCCGGTCTCTTCGCTCGAAGGCATGGGGGCGCTGATCGGGCAGGTCTATCCGGCCACGCATTTACTCACCATCAGCCGTGGCGTGTTCAGCAAGGCACTGTCGGTAGGCGACCTGGGGGCCTCGTTCTGGCCGCTGGTGCTGGCCGCACCGGTGATCCTGGGTTTGTCGGTGTGGCTGTTGAAGAAGCAGGAGCAATGAGATGCGGCGCGCGCCTGCCAGCCTGTCCAACATTTTCCGCCTCGGCATCAAGGAGCTGTGGAGCCTGTTGCGTGATCCGGCCATGCTGGTCCTGATCGCCTATACCTTCACGCTCTCCATCTACGTGGCTGCCACGGCCATGCCGGAGAGCCTGCACAATGCCGCCATTGCCATCGTCGACAACGATGGCTCGCCGCTGTCGGCGCGCATTGCGTCCTTGTTCTATCCGCCGCATTTCAAGGTGGCCCGGCTGGTGACGGCGCGCCAGGCCGATGCCGGGCTGGATGCGGGGGACTACACCTTCGTATTGGACATCCCCGCGGATTTCCAGCGCGACGTGCTGGCCGGGCGCGCGCCGGCGGTGCAGCTGAATGTGGATGCCACGCGCATGAGCCAGGCCTTCACCGGCAACAGTTACATCCAGCAGATGGTCGGCAACGAGGTCACGCAATTCGTCCAGCGTAGCGAGGCCATCGGCAGTACGCCGGTGGGGCTGGCCTTGCGCATGCGCTTCAATCCCAACCTGGAGCAGTCCTGGTTCGGCTCGCTCATGGAGATCATCAACAATGTCACCATGCTCTCCATCATCCTGACGGGGGCGGCGCTCATTCGCGAGCGCGAGCACGGCACCATCGAACACCTGCTGGTGATGCCGGTGAGTCCGGCCGAGATCATGCTGGCCAAGGTGTGGGCCATGGGTTCGGTCGTGGCGCTGGCGGCCTTGATGTCGCTGCTGCTGATCGTGCGCGGGGCCTTGCAGGTCCCCATCGAGGGCTCGTTGGCGCTGTTCATGCTGGTGACGGTGCTGCACCTGTTTGCGACTACGTCGATGGGCATTTTCATGGCGACCTTGGCGCGCTCGATGCCGCAGTTCGGGATGCTCACCGTACTGGTGCTGTTGCCGCTGCAGCTGCTGTCGGGAGGCTCCACGCCGCGCGAGAGCATGCCTGTACCGGTACAGGACATCATGCTGGCGGCCCCGACGACGCATTTTGTAGCGGCAGGGCAAGCCATACTGTACCGGGGCGCTGGCCTGGAAGTGATCTGGCCGCAACTGCTGGCTATCCTGGCAATTGGCCTGGTCCTGTTTGTAGCTGCACTGGGCCGGTTCAGGAAGACCATCAGCCAGATGGCGTGATGGAGGAGGGCACGCAACGCTGCCGTGCCCGCATGAATAGCGATGGAATCAACCGGGAGCAATCATCATGGACTTCAACAGCCCCTCTACCTGGATACCGCTCATCAGCATCGCACTGCTGCTGATCGGCTATGGTCAACGCGCGCAACGCTGGGCACCTTATTGCATGCTGGCGGGGGCGTTTGGATTGCTGGGGGTGTTGGTGTATCGGGTGTCGGTGGCGATTGGGTGAAGTGGTTTCAGGTGCCGCCATTGGCATACGCTTCGCCGATGGCGCGCAGTGCCAGCAACGCGGCAGGGCGATCATCCGGACTGTCCAGTGACTCCAAAGCAGCCTTCAGGTACTCGATGGCCAGCAGAGGGTTCGCGCGCAGTTCGGCGATTTCACGCTCGTGGTGAGAAACCGCTGTCTTGATCTTGTTCATGGTTGGCTCACTGATGTTGCCTGTTGCTGGCATAAATCATTTAAATAATATTTCCGGTCGTCATTGGCAGGCGCGGGGCCTTGCAGATCTTCGTTCGGGAGTCGCTTGAAAGAGGACCAATGTTTCCGGGGCAGTGATACGAATCCGCTTTGGGAGCGCGCATTCTCCCCAGCAGGTGTTGGCTCTTCCACGCCATCACCCCAAACTCCACCCCGCATTCGAATTGCTTCGACCACCCCTTGCCCACGAAGCAATCAGTTGTGCAAGCCATCAAAAAATCGCCCCCTGCCAAACTGCACAGGGGGCGACTTCACCGCAAAAAGAAACCGGGCATCAACCCTGCGAACGCAACCCCGTCGCCTTGATGCGCGACTCCAGCACGCGGCCCTTGCGTGCGCGCTTGCCCACGTGCGCCAGCAGCTTCTCGCCGCTCAAGGCGATCTCCTTGGGCTTGCTCATGTTGCCGGTGCCGTTGACCACGACACCCTTCTGGCTGATGGCCTGTGCGGCAACCAGCTTTTCGTTCTTTTCCAGCTCCATCAGGTTTACGCCACGGCCACCGGAAGACAGGGTCTTCATCTCGTCCAGGCCAAACACCAGCAGGCGGCCATTGGCCGAGACGCAGGCCACGGCGCTGGCGTCGGCGGCCACCGGCGTCGGTGCCAGCGGCAGCGCACCTTCATCGAGCGTGAAGAAGCTCTTGCCGCCCTTGACGCGGCCAAACATGTCGGACGCCTTGGCGATGAAACCAGCCGCCGCATCAGAGGCCAGCAACAGCGTGGTATCGGCCGGACCGGCAAAGTAGTGCTGGATGCTGCTGCCGCTGGCCAGTTCGATCAGCGTGGTGACAGGCACACCATCGCCGCGCGCATTGGGCAGCGCATTGACCGCAATCGTGTAGACCCGGCCGTTGGAGCCGAAGGCCAGCAGGTTGTCCACGGTGCGGCATTCAAACGCGCCATAGAGACCGTCACCGGCCTTGAAGGTGAACTGCGTCGCATCGTGGCCATGGCCGGTACGCGCGCGCACCCAGCCCTTCTGCGAAATGATCACCGTCACCGGTTCATCGATCACCTTCTGCTCGAAGGTGGCACGCTCGGCTTCTTCGATGATGGTGCGGCGGGCATCGCCGTAGGTCTTGGCGTCGCCTTCGATTTCCTTGATGACCAGACGCTTCATCGAGGACGGATTGTCCAGCAGGTCCTGCAGCGTGGTCTTCTCGCTGCGCAGTTCGGCCAGCTCCTGCTGGATCTTGATGGCTTCCAGTCGCGCCAGCTGGCGCAGGCGGATTTCCAGGATGTCTTCGGCCTGGCGGTCGGAGAGCTTGAAGGCGTCCATCAGGGCCGGCTTCGGTTCGTCCGATTCGCGGATGATCTTGATGACCTTGTCGATGTTCAACAGCACCGCTTCCCGGCCTTCCAGGATGTGGATGCGGTCGTCCACCTTCTGCATGCGGAACTGCGTGCGGCGGGTCACCGTGTCGAAGCGGAAGCTGATCCACTCGGTGAGGATATCGGTCAGATTCTTCTGGCGCGGACGGCCATCGCCGCCGATCATCACCAGGTTCAGCGAGGCACTGGTCTCCAGCGAGGTCTGTGCCAGGAGCGTGTTCATGAACTCGGTCTGGTCCTGGTTCTTGGACTTGGGCTCGAACACCAGGCGCACCGGCGCTTCGCGGCCGGATTCGTCGCGCACTGCATCGAGCAGGCCCAGGATGGCAGCCTTCTGCGCCTGCTGTTCGGGCGTGAGCGACTTCTTGCCCAGCTTCAGCTTGGGGTTGGTCAGCTCTTCGATTTCTTCCAGCACGCGCTGCGAGGAAACGCCCGGCGGCAGTTCGGTAATGACCGCCTGCCACTGGCCGCGCGCCAGGTCTTCGATCTTCCAGCGCGCACGCACCTTCAGGCTGCCACGGCCGCTCTGGTACATCTCGGCGATGGTCGATTTCGGGGTGATGATCTGGCCGCCACCGGGGAAGTCCGGGCCGGGGATCAATTCCATCAGCTCGGCGTGCGTGATCTTCTGATTGCGGATCATCGCCACGGCCGCCTTGGCCACTTCGGTCAGGTTGTGCGAGGGGATTTCAGTGGCCATGCCCACGGCAATGCCGGAGGCACCGTTCAAGAGCAGGAAGGGCAGGCGCGCCGGCAAGAGGCGCGGCTCTTCGGTGGAGCCATCATAGTTGGGCTGGAAATCCACCGTGCCCATGTCGATTTCGTCGAGCAGCAATTTGCTGATGGGGGTCAGGCGTGCTTCGGTGTAGCGCATCGCCGCTGCGCCATCGCCATCGCGCGAACCGAAGTTGCCGTGGCCGTCGATGAGGGGATAGCGCAGTGAAAAATCCTGCGCCATGCGCACCAGCGCGTCATACACCGACTGGTCGCCGTGCGGGTGCAGCTTGCCCAGCACGTCACCGACCACGGCGGCGGACTTGCGCGGCTTGGCCGCCGAGTTCAGCGACAGTTCGTTCATCGCGTAGAGGATGCGGCGCTGTACCGGTTTCTGGCCGTCGGCGACATCAGGCAGGGCGCGGCCCTTGACCACCGAGATCGCGTAATCGAGATAGGCGCGCTCGGCGAAGGTGGACAGCGTCAGGGTGTCGCCGTCCGGGGCCGATGGTGTCTGGTCAAACAGGTTGGCTTGTTCTGTCATTGGTCAGTCTTTGTAAGGTTCTTGCATAAGTGGTGCATCAGCATGGAGCAATCATGCCCCTGCTCAGGAAAAGGCGCGTTTGGAGACGGCTCGGCTCAACAGGTTGCAGATGGTAAAGACCATGGTCGTCACCAGCATTGTCATGGGGATCGACATCTCGCGCATCCCGACCATCTCGGTCAATACGAAGAGATTGGCAAACTTGTTCACCATGAAATACGTGAAGACACACAGGAAAGGCAGTGTGCGCGAATGCGCATAGATATCGGACAAAACCATTCCCATCACAGCCAATGACCAGCTGATGAGCATCAGTGCCACTGAGCTTTCAGGACCGTGGCTCACGCCGCCGGCTACCGTCAGCACACTCAGGAGCAGCCAGCCTGCGCGCAGTTTGGTGAGGTGCTTGCAAGGCGCATCCAGCAGCCGGTAATAATACTCGCCCCCGATGACCAGCAGGTAGGCCCAGGGCAGGAACATGGGCCCAAAGATAAGGGTGTAGGCATTGAAGACCAACCACATGCCGATGAATAGACCGATGAGTTTCAGCAGGCCAATGCCGTCATTCTGGCGCGGCGTACCGATGCAGATCACGTACAGCGCTACTACCGATAGCCCCAGGCACAAAGGTAGCAGTACCCAAGGACCGCTGTGCTGAAGTGTCATCAGGAGCAGGTCCAGCAGGGCGGCAGGGATAATCCAAAACAGTTGCCCGTTGCGCGACCTCACTATCTGACCCAGGCGCTCTGATCGGGACGGGTTTCCGAACACCTGTAGGCATACCAGCACCAGGAACAACAACTGACCCAGCAACCAGCCACCGATGTAGTAGTTGTTTCGTCCTACCGCCTGCTGTAAATAATCATCCAGCTTGCTGAAGTCCAGCGATGAAAACAGCATCGCCGAGAAAACGATGCCCAGCACGATAGAGGCCAGCAAATGCTGGCCTTGCAGGCGCTTGCGCGTCAGGCGCGGCTCCCACCAGGCGATCACCTCGGCATTGAGCTTGCGGTGCAGGATCTCAGGACAATTCCAGCGCATGTGCTGGATCAACTGCTGCATTTCTTCGGTGAAGCGGCGATTGTAGAGTTTGCTGCTCCATGTCGGCGGGCTGTCGGCCAGCAGGGCGCGCGCCGCCTCGGTCTTGAGTTTGACCAGATGCTGGTGCATGCGCAAGGCGCGCAGTTCCGACAGGATAGGCCAAGTCAGTCCGGGCTGGAGGGCATTTAGATGAGATGGGTTTTCTTCCCAGCGATAAAAGGCATTGAGACCTTCGATCAGATCCGGGTCTGGATCCGGCTGCGCGCAGTAACGTGCAGCTTCGAGTTCGAAAGCCTGGGCAAAATCGAGGTTGTCGAAGTCCTGGCCACGCGTATGTTTGGTCAATGCATTGGCCAGGCTGTAATGCAGACTTTCGGCGAAGGCATTGGCATAGTCGCGCAGGAAGTCTTCCCAGCTTTGCGCCGGCGTACGGCTGGCCTGGAAAATGACTGGCGCAGCCGCTGCCGGGGGCAAGGCTGGCAGCGTGACGATGTTGATGGGCGCGGCCGATGAGTCCGGCTCCGGCGGTGCGGGCTGTATTGATGCGGCTGCAGCCGTTGGCGCGATGCTTTCCGCTTGGGCGGCTACGCCGTCGTCTTCCAGTGCTGACTGGGCCAGATTCAGTGCAAGTTCATACGCCTGGCGCAGCTTCTGGAAGCGTTCAGCATCGTCATCTGGTCGAGTGGTCTTCAGGCCGGCCGCATAAGCGCGCTTAACTGCACGAGTATCGGTGGTCGGCGCAAGTTGCAGCAGATCCCAGGCCCATTTGTTCCATTCTGCGTACATCACAGCGCACTCTCCTGCTCGATCTGGTCCAGCATCTGGTCCAACTGGACGTGCTCCTTGCGGATCAAATGGCTGTCCTGCGTTTCGAGCACGGCCTGGTAGTGCGCGATGACCTGCGAGAGGAACTGGCGGCGTTCGCCCAGCGATTGCTCATAGATGCGATCGGCGCGAGCCAGCAAGGTACGCGTCTGCATCTGGTCACGCGGATGGATCTTCAGTTCGCTCAGTTCGGCAAGACGCTGCTCAATCTGGGCCTGCGTCATCACACCGGGCGACTCCAGGATCACCAGCTTGTGGACCTCATCGCTGCCCAGCACCTTGACTTCCACTTCGAGGATACCGTTGATATCGTAGGTAAAACGGATATCCAGTGATACTTCGCCCGCCTTGCGCTTGGGAATGGGTACGCTGATCTGGCCCAGCGAGATATTATCGGCCACAAGCCGAGATTCGCCCTGGTAGATATGGACATCGACTTCTTCCTGGTTGTCGCGAATGGTCGCCACATTCTGCACGCGTGAGGAAGGAATGACGGTGTTGCGTTCGATGATGGGCAGGTAATGCCCATGGGTATAGTGGCTGGGCCCGACTTGTCGCGAGGTGGCGATGCCCAGGGAATAAGGGGCCACATCGGTCAAGACGATCTCTTGCAGGGCCGCGTCGCGCATCTTCAGTCCGCCCTGCACGGCCGCGCCCAGCACCACGACTTCATCCGGATTGACCGTGATGTCGGGGAATCTGCCAAACAAGCGCGAGACCAGTTTGCGCACCAGCGGCATGCGGGTGGCACCGCCAGCGAGCACCACCTTGTCCAGTTCATGGGTGCGGATGCGGGCATCGCGCATGGCGCGTTCCACTGGCAGGCGCAGTCGCTCCAGCAAAGATTCTGCCAGGCGGGCCAGGGTGTCTTCGTCCAGTTCACACCGATATTCCTCGCCTTCGTAATGCACCCGCAGGGTGGTCGTCGCCTGTTCCGAGAGCGCGCGCTTGCCGCGTTCCATTTCTTCGCGCAGTTTGCGGGACTGGCGTGGATCCAGCGCGATGCCACCCAAGCGTTGTCCCAGGCCGCTGCGTTTGAGGAAGTCCAGCGTCATCGCCTGCAGAAAATCTTCGCCGCCGAGGAAGTTGTCGCCGGCGGTGGCGCGCACTTCCATGACGCCATCGAAGAGTTCGAGAATGGAGACGTCAAAGGTGCCGCCGCCCAGGTCGAAGATGAGGAACTTGCTCTCGGCCTGTTGCTGGTGCATGCCAAAGGCCAGCGCTGCAGCTGTGGGCTCGTTGAGCAGGGAGTCGACCTTCAGACCAGCCAGTTGACCAGCATGGCGGGTGGCCTTGCGCTGGGCATCGCTGAAATAGGCGGGCACGGTAATGACGGCTTCGGTCACGGGCTCGCCCAGGAATGCTTCGGCATCGGCTTTGAGTGCGCGCAGGACGATCGAGGACAACTCTTCCGGACGGAATACCTTGTTGCCCAGCGCGATGCGTTTGTCGCTGCCCATGTAGCGTTTGAAGAGGGAGGTACTCAATTCAGGGTGGGTTTGCAACCGCTCCTGCGCGGCCTTGCCGACCAGCAGGCCGCCGTCGTCATCAATGCCGACGCAGGATGGCGTGAGGTTTTCTCCCAGTCCGTTGGGAATGATTTCTGCTTGGCCGTTGCGCCAGACGGCGACCAGACTATTGGTGGTGCCTAAATCAATTGCGATGATCATTGCTGCCGTTCCCCGAAATGATGGATTTCTTGGTCTTGTTGGGTGCTACTGGTCCTACTGGCCGCTGGGGGGGACCCGAGGAGGGAGTGTCACCTTCAGGCGCGGTCCGCCCGCGGCATCGTTGCGCGCGGCTTGCGCCAGCGGCATGGGCTGCCCCGGCCGGTACAGTTCATAGAAACGCGACACCAGCCGCACATAGCCCTGGGTCTCGGGATAGGGCGGGATCTTGTTGCCATACTTCTGCACCGCGCCTTCCCCGGCGTTGTAGGAGGCAATGGCCAGTTCCACGTGCTGCGGGAACATTGCCATCAGATCGCGCAGGTAGCGCGCGGCCAGGCGGATGTTGATCTTCGGGTCGGTCAGCTTCTGGTGCAGCGTCTTGCGGCGATCGCCCTGCAGGCCGTAACGCTCGGCAGTATCGGGCAGGATCTGCATCAGGCCCACCGCACCCTTGCTGGACACCGCCGTGGCATTGAAGCCGGATTCGGCCGTCATGACGGCCTTGAGCAGCGCCGCATCCAGGCCGAAGTCGCTGGCCGCTTCGGTGAGCAGGCTGTCGTACTTGCGGGCATCGCGATGGGCCAGCATGGTCTTGACGAAAGGCGGATCGGCCGGCGTCACCGCTTCCTTGCTGCCGGGATGATTGAGCAGCGATGCACTGCTGGCCATGAGCTTGTCCGGGTCGTCCAGGGTCTGGGCATAGAAGTGCACCGCGCCATCGGCATCGGTGTACCGGTACACAATGGTCTTGGACTTCTTTGCAGCGGCAGCCGTACCGGTACTGTCCCGGCCACTGTCCGCTGCTTCCACCCGCATGTGCTGTACACCATCGGCATCGGTGTACCGGACCACTTGCTGCGACTGTACCGGTCCGGCGCAGAGCAGCGCCGCCGCGCCCAGGAGGGCGGCGACAGCGCTGGTGTGCAGGAACGCGGCGCGGCGCATGTCAGATGTCCGCTTCGGCTTCGTTGCCGTGCTCTTCGATCCAGGCGCGGCGGGAAGCGGCTTCGCCCTTGCCCATGAGCATGTTGAAACGCTCTTCGGAAGTCTGCACGCCAGGCTCGCCGAAGCTGATCGGCAGCAGGCGGCGGGTGTCCGGGTTCATGGTGGTTTCCCACAGCTGCTCGGCGTTCATCTCGCCCAAGCCCTTGAAGCGGGAGATGCTCCAGGCGCCTTCCTTCAAGCCATCCTTGCGCAGCTTGTCTTCGATGGCTTCGAGTTCGCCATCGTCCAGCGCATAGAGCTTCTGCACCGGCTTCTTGCCGCGTGCCGGGGCATCCACGCGATACAGCGGCGGGCGCGCCACGCAGATGTGGCCGTTCTCGATCAGCTTGGGGAAGTGGCGGAAGAACAGCGTCAGGAGCAGCACTTGGATGTGTGAACCGTCCACGTCTGCATCTGACAGGATGCAGATCTTGCCGTAGCGCAGGCCGGACAGATCCGGCGTGTCGTTGATGCCATGCGGATCGACGCCGATGGCCACGGCGATGTCGTGGATTTCATTGTTGGCGAAGAGGCGGTCGCGCTCGGTTTCCCAGGCGTTCAAGACCTTGCCGCGCAAGGGCAGGATGGCCTGGAATTCCTTGTCGCGGCCCATCTTGGCCGAGCCACCGGCGGAGTCACCCTCCACCAGGAAAATTTCATTGCGCGTCACATCCGAGGATTCGCAATCGGTCAGCTTGCCCGGCAGCACGGCCACGCCTGAAGATTTCTTCTTTTCGACCTTTCGCGCCGAGCGCAGGCGGCTCTGGGCCTGCTTGATGACCAACTCGGCCAGCTTCTTGCCGTATTCCACGTGCTGGTTCAGCCACAGCTCCAGCGCCGGACGCGAGTAGCCGGCGACCAGCCGCACGGCATCGCGTGAGTTCAGGCGCTCCTTGATCTGGCCCTGGAATTGCGGGTCCAGCACCTTGGCCGAGAGTACGAAGGAGACGCGCGCAAACACGTCTTCGGCCAGCAGTTTGACGCCCTTGGGCAGCAGCGAATGCATCTCCGCAAAACTCTTCACCGCCGAGAACAGGCCTTCACGCAGGCCCGATTCGTGGGTGCCGCCGTTGGAGGTGGGGATCAGGTTGACGTAGGACTCGCGCACCACGGCACCTTCTTCGGTCCAGGCCACCACCCAGGAGGCGCCTTCGCCCTCGGCGAAGCCTTCGGCATCCTTGCCGGCGAACTGTTCGCCTTCAAACAGCGGGATCAAGGTTTCGCCGCTGCCGGTCTGGGCCAGCTGCTCCATCAGGTAGCCGCGCAGGCCTTGATCGTACTGCCAGTTCTGGGTGTCGCCGGTTTTGGCGTTGACCAGCGTGACCTTCACGCCCGGCAGCAGCACCGCCTTGGAGCGCAGCAGGCGTTGCAGCTCGCCCAGCGGAATGGTGGCCGAGTCGAAGTATTTGGCATCCGGCCAGACGGTCACGCGGGTGCCGGACTTCTTGTCCTCGCGGGTGGCGGTGCGCGACTTCAGTTTCTCGATGACGTCGCCGCCCGAGAAGGCCAGCGTGTGCACGCCGCCTTCGCGCCAGACCGTGATTTCCAGGCGCGTGGCCAGCGCATTGGTGACCGAGACGCCCACGCCGTGCAGGCCGCCGGAGAAGGCGTAGGCGCCGCCCGACCCCTTGTCGAACTTGCCGCCCGCATGCAGGCGGGTGAAGACGATCTCGACGGTCGGGACCTTTTCTTCCGGGTGCAGGCCGACCGGGATGCCGCGGCCATCGTCCTCGACGCTGACGCTGCCGTCGGCGTTGATGGTGACGACGATGCTCTTGCCGTAGCCGCCCAGCGCTTCGTCGGAGGCGTTGTCGATCACTTCCTGGAGGATGTGCAGCGGATTCTCGGTGCGCGTGTACATGCCCGGACGCTGCTTGACCGGCTCCAGTCCCTTGAGGACACGGATCGATGATTCACTGTAATCGGACGGGGTTGTTTTTTTGGTTGCCATGCAGATGAGTGGTCGTGGCTGATGCCGGAGGGTTGTTGTCTGTTCATCCAGCGCAGCGGCCCGCCTGGGGGCCATCTTGCGCTGCAAAAGCGCATTCTAATGAAAATTCCGTGGATTCGGCGTCTGGCAAGGCGGATTGTTCCCTACCGGGCAGGACTTGTCGGTAACAGCATGTAAATGCGGCTAAAAGCGCACACAAAAAAGGCTTGCGCGCACGCAAGCCTTGTCAAGGGAGCAAATCCGGGGATCAGGCGGCCAGCAGTCCTTCCACCGCCAGGGCAATCGACAGCAGGCGCTTGTCCTCACCGCCGGCCGCCGCCAGCGACAGCCCGACCGGGGCGCTGCCCGGCGCATGGCAGGGCAGGGAGACGGCGCAGCCATCGAGGAAGTTGATCAGCGTCGGATTGCGCAGGATCTTGCCGTTGGCGGCGTAATAGGCATCATCGCTGGCTTGCAGTTCGGCAATGCGGGGCGCAACGATGGGGACGGTCGGCATGACCAGCGCATCGTAGCCGGCCAGTTGCGCCTGCACCTGGGCGATCCAGCGCGGACGGGCGTGCAGCACGTCGAGCAGGTCGGCGGCGCTCATGTCCTTGCCGCGCAGGATGCGCGAGACCACGCGCTGGTCGTAGCCGGCGGCGTTCTCGGCGATCAGGGCGCGATGCCAGGCGTAGGCTTCGGCAGCGGTGAAGCCGCCCTTGGCGTTGATGGCGGCCAGGGCGTTGAAGGCCGGTACTTCGGCTTCGACGATGACGGCACCGGCGGCGGCGAGTTTGTCCAGGGCGGCGCGATAGGCCTTGCCGACGGTCTCGTCCATGGCGTCCAGCACCACGTTGGTCGGGGCCAGCAGGCGCAGGCCGCGCAGCGGGTGCGGGACCACAGGCACATACGTTTCACCGGCCAGTACAGCATCCATGATGGCGCAGCATTCTACCGATACAGCCAGCGGGCCAATCGAGTCCAGGTAAGCGGACAGTGGCAGTACACCTTGCATGGACACCCGTGCGGCCGTAGGCTTGAATCCGGTCAGGCCGTTCAGTGCCGAGGGGATGCGCACGGAGCCGCCGGTATCGGACCCGACCGCCGCGAAGGCCATGCCATCGGTCACCGAGATGGCCGCGCCGGAAGAAGAACCGCCGGGAATGCGGCCGCCTTCGACATTGCGCTCCCAGGTGTTTTGCGGCGTGCCGTAATGCGGATTGATGCCCAGGCCCGAGTAGGCGAACTCGGTCATGTTGGTCTTGCCGATGACGATGGCACCGGCCTTGAGCAGGTTCTGCACCACCGCCGCATGTGCGTTGGCAGCGGGCTTGCCGCGCAGCACGACCGAGCCGGCCAGCGTGGTTTCGCCGGCGACATCAAACAGATCCTTGACCGAGACCGGTACACCTTCCAGCGGCGAGCGGCACAGTTTGGCCGCGCGCAGCGTGTCGGAAGCGCGGGCGGCGGCGCGCGCCTGCTCGGCGTAGACGCTGGTGAAGACGCGCGCGCCTTCGCCCGCCGGATCGGCGATGCGGGCCAGGGCTTGTTCGGTCAGTTGCAGGGAAGTGATGCGGCCGGCATCGAGGTCGGCGGCCAGTTGGGAGAGTGTGCTCGGCATGATGAGGAAGTCGTTTGGTCGGACGAAGACATTTCGCAGATGCGCAAGTATCGCATTGCCTGGCGCATCCAACAAAGGCACATGGGCGGCCCGGCTGGACCGCCCTGGAAAATCAGGCCACTTCGGCCAGCGACTCGGCCACGTAATGGTGGCGCAGGGCGCGCTGGCGGCGCGGGTCGAACAATTCCATGGTGAAGGAGGCCGCAGCACGGATGCCGCCGATGGCCCCCACGGTGCCGCAGGTCATGCCGCAGCCCTCGGGCAGGGTGGCGCCGCCTTGCGTGAAGCGCGCGATCAGGTCGCCGGGGGTACGCAGCGAGGCCAGCGTGCCTTCCTGGTAGAGCTTGGTGGCGCCGTCTTCCTCGATCCAGGAGCGGATCACCAGTTCATCCCAGTACTCGGCCACCTCCGAGAGCTTCCATGCGCTGCTGCCCACGGGCTTCACGCAGGCCTGCTTGGAGAAGGCCACGCTGTGCGCTTCCAGCTTGCGGTCGGTGTGGTCGGAGGCGATCGAGACATACAGTTGGCCACCGCAGTTGAAGACGAAGGTCTCCACTTCGCCGGAAGACGCCTCGCCCAGCACCTGCACCTGCGCAGCCTGCGAGAGCTGGTTGGCCGAGACGCGATAGAACAGCGGCACCGCGCTGGGACGCGAGATGCCCAGGGCTTCCAGTTCTTCGATGTGATGCTCGATGGCCGCCATGTCGCGGCCGGCCCAGCCGGCAATGACCAGCGTGTCGATGTCGGCCTGGAGGGTGGATTGGTCGGGGAGGGTAAAGGTCAGCTTCATGAGTTTCTGTTCCTACAGGGTGATTCAGGGGAGGCTGGCCGGGGAGGCGGCCAGCCAGAGGGGGAGATCAGTGCATCATCAGTGTTTTTTGACGAATACCACCACCAGGAAGCTGGCGAGGAATTCAAGGGCGGCCACGAAATACAGGCCCGACGAGAGCGACCCGGTGCTGGTCTTCAATGCGCCGATCATGTAAGGGGCCACGAAGCCGGCCAGGTTGCCGATGGAGTTGATCAGGGCGATGCCACCGGCCGCAGCCGTGCCGGCCAGGAACGCACCGGGAATCGACCAGAACACCGGGAAGGCTGCCAGGATGCCGATAGCGGCCAGCGTCAGCGAGCACAGGGCCAGCGTCGCATTGCCCAGCGTCATGCCGGTAGCGAGCAAGCCGATGCAGGCGATGAGCGTGGCGATGGCGCTGTGCAGGTGGCGCTCGCCGGTCTTGTCGGAGTGGAAGCCGTTCCACACCATGGCCAGCGTGCCGGCCACGAAGGGGATGGCCGAGATCAGGCCGATCTGCAGGTTACCCTTGACGCCGATTTCCTTGATGATGGACGGCGCCCAGAAGGCGATGGTGGCATTGCCGCTGACCACGCAGAAATACACGGCGGCGCAGATCCAGACGCGGTAGTTGGCACAGGCGTCCTTGAAAGAAAAATGCTTGCCCGGTGCGCTGTTCTCGGCGGCCAGCACTTGCGTGACGGCGGTTTTTTCAGCATCGCTGAGCCACTTGGCATTGGCCGGCTTTTCCGGCAGCCAGGCCAGCACGGCGAAGCCCGCCAGGATGGACGGAATGCCCTCGATGATGAAGAGCCATTGCCAGTTGGCCAGGTGGCCCACGCCTTCCATGCCGCTCATGATGAGCCCGGCAATGGGGCCGCCGACTGCACCGGCGATGGCGAACGAGGTCATGAAGAGGCCATTGACGCGGGCACGGCGCTTGGCCGGGAACCAGTAGGTCAGATACAGCACCACGCCGGGGAAGAAGCCGGCTTCAAAGATGCCCAGCAGGAAGCGCAGGATGTAGAAACTGGTCGGCGTGGTGACGTAGGCCATGGCCATCGAAGCCAGGCCCCAGAGGATGGTGATGCGGGCCAGCGTCTTGCGGGCACCGATTTTTTCCAGCAGCAGGTTGCTGGGCACTTCAAAGAGGAAATAGCCGATGAAGAAGATGCCCGCGCCCAGCCCGTAGACCGCCTCGGAGAACTGCAGGTCCTGCAGCATCTGCAGTTTGGCGAAGCCGACGTTGACGCGATCGATCCAGGCCAGCACGAACAGGAAAACCAGGAAGGGAATCAGGCGCCAGGCGATCTTGCCGTAGGTGGCCTCAAGGCTGGCGCTGCTGCTGGCCGCGGGCACCGCGGTGGCCGCAGCGGATGGGGAATAGGACATGGAAAACCTCCTCAAGTGTGGCCGGCGTCCGCGTGACGGCGCCGTGTCGTGTTCTGCATGGTTGGGATGGGAGCGGCTGCAGGCATTGCAGGGCTGGGCATTCCGGAGCCAGCCCAAAGGCGCCGGTCTGAATTCAGTATGGGGATGCAGGGCGGGCGCTGTCCAACAAGAAAATCTGAACGGCCTTGATTGAAAAATCTTATGAGCAAAAGCAGGGCGCCGTTTGCTTCAGGATGGTGCTGTCCAGGCGCGCCCGCTCATCGGCGCGCAGGCCAGCGTGCAGGCGGGAGGACGGGCGACCTCAGCCGGGCGGGGCGGGCAGCCGCGCAATCTCCTGGCCCCAATTGAGTGCGAAGTCGGACGCCGTTTCCTGCGCGATGCGGGCCACGGTTTCGGTCAGCGGGTTTTCATGATCGGCGCGGAAACAGGCGATCAGCGCCAGCGCCGGAAACTCGGTATCCACGCGCAGCAGGTGCAGGCTCTCTTCGTTGAGCTCGCGCTGGATGATGGCCGGTGGCACGGCCGTGATGCCGAAGCCATCGGTGGCCAGCCGGATCATGGTGGCCACCGAGGCGATGCAGTTGATGTGCAGCGTGCGCTCACCGCGCTCGCTGCCCGAGAACAAGCGCTCGATCACCGCATGCGGCCCCGAATTGCGGGCGAAGCTGATGATGGGGAAGGCCGCCAGGTCGGCCAGCGAGAGCGTCTCGCTGCCGATGTCGAGCTTGGGGCTGCCGACCCAGCGCATGGGGAATTCGCACAGCGCGATGTTGCTGACTTGCGGCCCGATCACCGGCTCGGCCTGCAGGACCAGGTCCAGGTTGCTTTTGCTGAACTGCTCGTGCAGGTGGATGGTGGTGTCGCTGACGATCTCGATCTGCAGGCGCGGAAAGGCTTTATGCAGGCGCCCGAGGAAATCCGGAAACCAGCTGTGCACGATGGATTCGATCACGCCGATGCGAATGACGCCGGCAAACACTTCACGGTCGGACATGTCGTCCTTCATCTCGCGCATGAGCTTGACCATGCGTTCGGCATACACCAGCGCCTTGCTGCCATCGGCCGTCAGCGCGACTTCGCGCGCGCTGCGGTCGAACAGGCGCACGCCGAAGTCCTGTTCGAGCGAGGCGATGCGGCTGGAGACGGCGGCCTGCGTGGTGTGCAGCCGCTCGGCGGTGAGCCGGAAATTGCGCAAGCGGGCCAGCCAGACGAAGGTTTCAAGAAAGCGGATATTCATGAGCGGGCAGGGCTGGGGGAAGGGGCGTATTTTATCGTCTTCGGATCGGCCTTCGGCCTGTCA
Source organism: Herbaspirillum aquaticum (assembly GCF_002213425.1). Lineage (GTDB taxonomy): Bacteria > Pseudomonadota > Gammaproteobacteria > Burkholderiales > Burkholderiaceae_D > Herbaspirillum > Herbaspirillum aquaticum. The sequence goes on from NZ_NJGV01000004.1 coordinate 272,320, forward strand.
TTTTTGGTGCGCTGCGCAATGAATCTTCGTTGATCCGGCGCACATCTGGTGCATTTCATGCGGGCAATCGCGTGCTTCTGGTGCGTTATAAGGATATTCGGTTTTTGAAAGTATTTTTTCTTTACTCGCGGGGAAAATGAAAATATATTTACATTTTTTCGGCGGGACTGATGCAAATGACAAGTCCTGCGCGATGATAAAGACGTCCGCCCCAGCGGGCGCAACAGGACAAGAACAGTGGTGGCAGGGCTCCCTGCAAACGAGATAAACGAAATAAATGATTTGAACGATTTATTTCTTTTGCGCTTTGTTTGCAGGGAGCGGTGGATTCAATGACGACGGGGTAGCGGGCGGTGACACAACAGCCGAAGAACATCAGTTTGCAGGGAGCCGGTGCGGTAGCGCAGGCCGTGGGCAAGCTGTATCCGCAATTGTCCAAGTCGCACCGCAAGACGGCCGACTACGTGCTGGGCAATCCCTTCCGCGCCGCCACCATGACCATCGACGAACTCTCGGAAGCGGCCGGCATCTCGGTGGCCACCGCCAACCGCTTCGCCCATGCGCTGGGCTTCGACGGCTATGCCTCTTTCCGCGCCGCGCTGGTTTCCGATTTTGCGACCACCCTGGCCCCGGTGGAAAAACTGCGCGAGCAGGTCCAGCGTACCGCTACCAGTGCCGAGATCATGGCCGCCGCCTTCGACAGCGACATCGCCAACATCGAGGCCACGCGCCGCATGCTCACGCCTGAACACTGCGAGCAGGCGGTCGAGATGATCCTCTCGGCGCAGCGCATCTTCATCACCGGCTTTGGTGCCTCGGCCTATCTGTCCGGCCTGATGGCCCATACGCTGGAACCCTATGTGCGCACCGTCAGCTCGGTGGCCATGGCGGGCGGCCCCTCGCAGGCGGCGCGCCAGTTCTTCAAGCTCGACAGTGATGACCTGGTGATTGCCATGGTCTTCCCCCGCTATGCGGCTGACACCGTCTGGCTCACCCAGCGCGCGGTGGAGAAGGGGGCACGGGTGATCGCACTCACCGATACGCCCGGCTCGCCGCTGGTGCCGCTGGCCGACGTCGCTTTGTATGCCCAGACCCATGGCCGCCTGGCGCCCACTTCGGATGCGGCCGCACTGATCCTGATCCAGGCCCTGTGCGATGCGGTGGCGCATCGCGCACGCCGCTCGGTGCAGGCGGCTACGCAAATGACTGAATTCGTGCTGCCCTGGCTGTACCTGGCCCAGCAGCAACAGCGCGGCGGCGCCACGCCGGTCGGCAAGCCCGTGCGGGCCACTGCCAAGCGCGCTCCAATCAAAGGAAAGACCAACGCATGACCACTCCGGTAATTGCCATCCATGGCGGCGCAGGTACCATCACGCGCGCTTCGCTCACGGCCGAGGACGAGGCCCGCTATCACCAGGCCCTGTCCGACATCGTCGCGGCCGGCCAGGCCGTGCTCAACGCCGGCGGTTCGGCGCTGGAAGCCGTCACCGAAGCCGTGCGCCTGCTGGAAGACTGCCCGCTCTTCAACGCCGGCCATGGTGCCGTCTACACCAGCGAAGGCAAGCATGAGCTGGACGCTTGTGTCATGAATGGTGCCGACCTCGCCTCGGGCGCGGTGGCCTGCGTGACCAAGCTGCGCAACCCCATCCTGGCCGCACGCACGGTGATGGAAAACAGCGAACACGTCCTGCTGGTAGGCCCCGCCGCCGAAGCCTTTGCGGCGCGCCACGGTGCGGTCACGGTCGAACCCGCTTACTTTCATACCGATGCGCGCCACGAACAATGGCAGCGCGTGCGCGGCCAGTCGCGCGCGATGCTGGACCACGATGCCTCCTCCTTCGCCTTCGCGGAAAAAGCCGCCGAGCCCAAGGAGCCCATCGACCCCGACAACAAGTTCGGCACCGTCGGTGCCGTCGCGCTGGACCAGTTCGGCAACCTCGCTGCGGCCACCTCGACCGGCGGCATCACCAACAAGCAGCCCGGCCGCGTAGGCGATTCGCCCATCATCGGGGCCGGCTGCTATGCCAACAACGCCACCGTGGCCGTGTCGGCCACCGGCACCGGCGAAGCCTTCATGCGCACCGCCGCCTGCTACGACATCGGCGCGCGCATGGCCTATGCCGGCCAGTCGCTGGAAGACGCCAGCCGCGCCGTGGTCTTCGAGACCTTGCCCAAGGTGGGCGGACGCGGTGGCCTCATCGCCATCGACCGCCATGGCAACCTGGCCTTGCCCTTCAATACCGAAGGCATGTATCGCGCCTGGGGCTGTGGCGAACTGGCCCCGGTCACCGCCATTTACGCAGCACCGGCCTGAAGCGGCCGAGCAGGAGAGAATCAAGATGCAACAGTCCCAACGCGTGCTGGATGTCCGTCAGCTCAATGTCCGCTTTGCCACCTCCGAACGGACGGTCGATGCGGTGCGCGACCTGTCCTTCCACGTCAACCAGGGCGAGACCCTGGCCATCGTCGGTGAATCGGGCTCGGGCAAGTCGGTGTCGTCGCTGGCCATCATGCGCCTGATCGAACACGGCGGCGGCAAGATCGCCAGCGGCAGCATGCAGTTCCTGCGCCGCAGCGGCCAGTCGCTGGACCTGGCGCAGGCCGACAACGCCACCATGCGCAGCATCCGGGGCGCGGAGATCGCCATGATCTTCCAGGAACCGATGACCTCGCTCAATCCGGTCTTCACCGTCGGCGAGCAGATTGCTGAATCGATCCGCCTGCACCAGGGGATGAGCCGTGCCGCCGCCCAGGCCGAGGCGCTGCGCATGCTGGAGATGGTGCGCATTCCTGAAGCCAGGCGCGTGCTGGGCCGTCATCCGCACCAGCTCTCCGGCGGCATGCGCCAACGCGTGATGATCGCCATGGCCTTGTCCTGCAAGCCCTCGCTGCTCATTGCCGATGAACCGACCACGGCGCTGGATGTGACCATCCAGGCCCAGATCCTGCAACTGATCCGTTCGCTGCAGCAGGAGATGCAGATGGGTGTGATCTTCATCACCCACGACATGGGCGTGGTGGCCGAAGTGGCCGACCGCGTGGTGGTGATGTGCCGTGGCGAGAAGGTGGAAGAGAACGAGGTCAAGCCACTCTTTGCCGCTCCTGCGCATCCCTACACCCAATCCCTGCTGGCGGCCGTACCGCGCCTGGGTTCCATGCGCGGCACCGACAAGCCGCTGCGCTTTGGCATCGCGCCCCAGGCCGAGGTGCGTCCCGACCTGATCGCCAGTGAACTGCAGGCCCAGGCGGAGATTGCCGCGCAGCGCCAGCCCATCCTCAAGGTGCGCGACCTGACCACACGCTTTGACGTGAAGAGCGGCATCTTCGGCCGCGTCAAGCAGCGCGTGCATGCGGTCGAGAAGGTGAGCTTCGATCTCTATTCCGGCGAGACCCTGGCCATCGTCGGCGAATCCGGTTGCGGCAAGTCCACCACCGGGCGCTCGTTGCTGCGCCTGGTCGACATCGCCGGCGGCAAGGTCGAGTTCGGTGGCCGCGACCTGGCGCAACTGCCGCGTTCGGAACTGCGCGAGCTGCGCCGCGATATCCAGTTCATCTTCCAGGATCCTTTCGCTTCGCTTGACCCGCGCATGACGGTGGGCTACTCCATCATGGAGCCGATGCTGGTGCACGGCCTGAAGGAGGGTGCGCAGGAACGCGTGGATGCGCTGCTGACCCGCGTGGGCCTGACACCTGAGCACGGCCAGCGCTATCCGCACGAATTTTCCGGTGGCCAGCGCCAGCGCATCTGCATCGCCCGCGCACTGGCGTTGAACCCCAAGATCGTCATCGCCGATGAATCGGTATCGGCGCTGGACGTATCGATCCAAGCCCAGATCGTCAACCTGATGCTGGACCTGCAGGCCGAGCTGGGCATCTCCTTCATCTTCATCTCGCACGACATGGCGGTGGTGGAACGCATCAGCCATCGGGTGGCGGTGATGTACCTGGGGCAGATCGTGGAGATCGGACCGCGCCGCGCCATCTTCGAAAATCCCCAGCACCCTTACACGCGCAAGCTGATGGCGGCCGTGCCGGTGGCCGATCCGACCCTGCGCCAGCCGGGCAAGAAACTGATGACCGATGAAATTCCCAGCCCGATCCGGCTGGTGGGCGATGAGCCCAAGGTGGAGCCGCTGCGGGAAGTGGCTCCGGGGCACTTCGTGGCCCAGCACCGTATTGCCGGCGCTTTTTGAGCGCTGGCGTGATGTTCCCTCAGTCGTATCTGTAATTTGGTAAATGCAGTCAGCGCAGTAATCTCAACCAAGCTGTAACCACTCAAGCGTCACTGATCAGGAGAGACCGATGTCCGCATCCGCAAAAAACAAAGCAATGAGCGCCGCCAAATGGCTGGCCCTGGGTACCCTGGGCGCCGCCCTGCAATTCGGCGCGGCCAATGCCTTCGCCGCCAAGACCGCTACCGTGGCCGTAGCGTCGACCTTCACCACGATGGACCCGTATGACGCCAACGATACGCTGTCGCTGTCGGTGATGAAGTCCTTCTACCAGGGCCTCTATGGCTTCGACAAGGACATGAAGCTGATCCCGGTGCTGGCCGAAGGCTACCTGGTGAGCAAGGATGGCCTGGAATACACCATCCGCCTGAAGCAAGGCGTGAAGTTCCATGACGGTACCGTCTTCAAGGCCGACGCCGTCAAGGCCGTCTTCGACCGCGTGACCAACCCGGACAACAAGTTGAAGCGCTACAACCTCTTCAACCGCATCGCCAAGACCGAAGTGCTCAACGACTACACCGTCAAGGTGGTGTTGAAGGAACCGTTCTCGGCCTTCATCAACGTGCTGGCGCACCCGTCGGCCGCGATGATCTCCCCGGCTGCGCTGAAGCAGTACGGCAACAAGGACATCGCCTTCCACCCGGTCGGTACCGGTCCCTTCAAGTTCGTGGAATGGAAGCAGACCGACTACGTGAAGGTGGCCAAGTTCGACGGTTACTGGAAGCAGGGCTACCCCAAGGTCGACGAGATCCTGTGGAAGCCGGTGGTGGACAACAACTCGCGCTCGGCCATGCTGCAGACCGGCGAAGCCCAGTTCACCTATCCGCTGCCCTACGAACAGGCTGACCTGCTCAAGGGCAAGGGCAACCTGGACGTGATCGCCGGTCCCTCCATCATCCAGCGCTACATGTCGATGAACGTCAAGCAGAAGCCGTTCGACAATCCGAAGGTGCGCGAAGCGATCAACTACGCCATCAACAAGGATGCCCTGGCCAAGGTTGCCTTCAATGGCTATGCCACCCCGATGGATGGCGTGCTGCCGCAAGGCGTGGACTACGCCTTCAAGACCGGTCCCTGGCCCTATGACGTGAAGAAGGCCAAGGCCCTGCTGGCCGAAGCCGGTTATCCGAACGGCTTCGAAACCGAACTGTGGTCGGCCTACACCCACACCACCGCCATGAAGGTGATCCAGTTCCTGCAGCAGCAGCTGGCGCAAGTGGGCATCAAGACCAAGATCCAGGCCCTGGAAGCCGGCCAGCGCGTGGAGCGTGTGGAAAGCTGGCAGGATCCGGCCACCGCGCCGATCCGCCTGTTCTACGTCGGCTGGTCGTCCTCGACCGGTGAAGCCGACTGGGGCCTGCGTCCGCTGCTGGCATCGGAATCCTTCCCGCCGCGCCTGTTCAACACCGCTTACTACAAGAGCGACAAGGTCGATGCGGACATCGCCAAGGCCCTGACCGTCTCCGACCGCAAGGAAAAGGAAGCGCTGTACAAGGACGCCCAGCAGGAAGTCTGGAAGGACGCACCGTGGGCCTTCCTGGTCACCGAAAAGCTGCTGTATGCCCGCGCCAAGAACCTCAAGGGCATCTACATCATGCCGGACCAGGCTTACGAATTTGAGAACATCGAGTTCACCAAGTAAGCAGGCGCTGTGTTTTCGGCCCTTGCGGGCCGATGCAAAAATGCAGTGCTGTGAGACCGCGTCATGCAGTTTTGCAGCACCGGGCAGGTTCTCTGCATCGTCGTAACGAGCAGAAAAGAGCAGCAATGAAGCGGGGAGGGTGGCTGGCCATCCTCCCCCACAGATTCACGATGCGTTGCCATGCAAGCCGGCAGCGCAGGGAGCGACTCCACCGCAGGGTGTGGACACACCAGCGACGGGCAGCCTTATTCAGAGAGTCCCATGTTTTCCTATGTCATCAAACGCCTGTTAGGCCTCATTCCCACGCTGTTGCTGGTGGCGGTGCTGGTTTTCCTGTTCGTGCACCTGCTGCCGGGTGACCCGGCACGCCTGGCCGCTGGTCCCGAAGCCGATGAAAAGACGGTCGCCCTGGTGCGTGCCGACCTCGGCCTGGACAAGCCGCTGCCGGAGCAGTTCGTCAACTTCTTCATCAATGCCGCCCACGGCGACTTCGGCCGTTCCATCCGCAGCAAGCGCCCGGTCTCCGAAGAGATCGCCGCGCGCTTCTGGCCCACCTTGTGTTTGACCATCGTGGCGATGATCTGGGCCGTGCTGTTCGGTCTGATCATCGGCATTTCCTCGGCCGTGTGGCGCAACAAGTGGCCGGATCGCCTGGGCATGACGCTGGCGGTCTCCGGCATTTCCTTCCCGGCGTTCTCGCTGGGCATCCTGCTCATGCAGGTCTTCTCGGTCGAGCTGGGCTGGCTGCCCACGGTCGGTGACGAAACCTGGCGCCACTACATCCTTCCCTCACTGACGCTGGGTGCGGCAGTGGCCGCGGTGATGGCGCGCTTTACCCGTTCTTCCTTCATCGAGATCTTGCAGGAAGACTTCGTCCGTACCGCCCGTGCCAAGGGCCTGACCGAGACCGTGGTGGTCATCAAGCACTGCCTGCGCAATGCGTTGATCCCGGTGGTGACGATGATGGGCCTGCAGTTCGGTTTCCTGCTGGGCGGCTCCATCCTGGTCGAGGTGGTGTTCAACTGGCCGGGCATGGGACGCCTGCTGGTCGATGCCGTCGAGATGCGTGACTACCCCATCATCCAGGCCGAGATCCTGCTGTTCTCGCTGGAATTCATTTTCATCAACCTGGTGGTGGACGTGCTCTATGCCGTGATCAACCCCAGCATTCGTTTCAAGTGAGGGGAATCATGTCGCTCTCCAATTCGCCTCTGGCCACTACCTCCGAAACCGGCGCACCGCTGCCGCCGCCCGATCCGGCCGCCGTCGCCGCTTCCGGCCAGAAGATCCGCACCCCCTGGCGCGAGTTCTGGCGCAAGTTCAAGAAGCAGCGCCTGGCCGTTTACGCGGGCGTGTTCATCCTGCTGCTGATCCTCATTGCCATCCTGGCTCCCTGGATCGTGCCCTTCGACGCCGAGAATTTCTTCGACTACGATGCCCTCAATTCGCCACCGACCTGGACCCACTGGTTCGGGGTCGATTCGCTGGGCCGCGACATCTTCAGCCGCATCCTGATGGGGGCGCGCATCTCGCTGGCCTCGGGCTTCTTCTCGGTGGCCATCGGTGCCGTGATCGGCACTGTGTTCGGCCTGCTGGCCGGCTACTATGAAGGCTGGTGGGACCGCATCGTCATGCGCATCTGCGACGTGCTGTTCGCCTTCCCCGGCATCTTGCTGGCCATCGGCATCGTCGCCATCCTGGGCGGCGGCATGATCAACGTCATCATCTCGGTGTCGGTGTTCAGCATCCCGGCCTTTGCGCGCCTGGTGCGCGGCAATACGCTGCAGCTCAAGAACCTGACCTACATCGAGGCCACCCGCAGCATCGGTGCGTCCGACACCACCATCATGTGGAAGCACATCTTCCCCGGTACCATCTCGGCCATCGTGGTGTATTTCACCATGCGCATCGGTACCTCCATCATCACGGCGGCCGGCCTGTCCTTCCTCGGCCTGGGCGCGCAATCGCCCACGCCCGAGTGGGGCCTGATGCTGAACGAAGCCCGCGCCGACATGGTCACCTCGCCGCACGTGGCGCTGGTGCCCAGCATCGCGATCTTCCTGACCGTGCTGGCCTTCAACCTGCTGGGCGACGGCTTGCGCGACGCGCTCGATCCCAAGATCGACCAGCGCTGATGATGAACCCGCAGGTGCCGCTGCAGGTGCCACATATCGGCCGCTTGCCCGCCGGTGCGCGCAACAGCATCACCGATGTGGAGGGCGTGCGCGTGGGTCACTGCACCCTCGATGCCGGTGCGGTGCAGACCGGAGTGACCGTGATTGCGCCGCATGGCGGCAATCTCTTCACCCACAAGCTGCCGGCGGCGGCGGCCGTCATCAACGGTTTCGGCAAGAGTGCGGGGCTGGTGCAGCTGGAAGAACTGGGTTTGCTGGAAACGCCCATCGCGCTTTCCAACACCTTTGCCGTGGGGGCGCTGCTCAATGCGCAAATCGCCCACACCGTGCGCGCCAATCCGGAATGCGGGCGCAGCCTGCCCACGGTCAACGGGCTGGTGCTGGAATGCAATGACGGCTATCTCAACGACCTGCAGGCCATGGCCGTGCAGCCAGCGCATTTTGAGTTGGCGATGGCGGCCTTGTCGGTCGAGGTCGCGCAAGGCGCGGTCGGGGCGGGGCGGGGCATGTCCAGCTTTGGCCTCAAGGGTGGTATCGGTACCGCTTCGCGCGTGGCCACCTTGGATTCACAGGGGCAGTCCTATACCGTCGGCGCGCTGGTGCTCTCCAACTTCGGGCGCCTGCCCGAACTGATCCTGGCAGGCGATCCGCTGGGTGCGCGATTGGCTGCCAGCGAAACACCCGATACCGCGCCCGAGAAGGGCTCCATCATCATGATCCTGGCTACCGATGCGCCGCTGGATGCGCGGCAGTTGAAGCGCCTGGCCATCCGCGCCGGGGCAGGACTGGCGCGCACCGGGTCGGCCTACGGCCATGGCAGCGGCGATATTGCGCTGGCCTTCTCGACCGCCCAGGCCATCGAGGCCGATGCCGATTGCCTGCACCTGGCGCTGCTGGCCGATCATCTGCTGGACCCGCTGTTCCATGCCGCCGCTGATTGCATCGAACAAGCCATCGTGCATGCGCTCTTTGCGGCCGAGACCTTGCGCGGGCGTGATGGCCATGTACGCCTGAGCCTGCGCGAGCGCCTGGCTTCCTGAATTGCTTCCCCTGAAAGACCGCCTCATGAACAAGCGTGCAAACATCCTGGTTTCCGTCGACATCGAAGGCGTGGCCGGGGTCTTCCACACCGAGCAGACCCGCGCCGGCAATGGCGAATATGAACGCGCCCGGCGCTGGATGACCGAAGAGGCCAATGCCGTCATCCGAGGCGCATTGGCGGCCGGCGCGACGGCCATCAAGGTCAACGATTCGCATGGCGGCTTCCGCAACCTGCTGCCGGACCTGCTGCATCCGGATGCGCGCATGGTACTGGGCAAGCCGCGCGTGCTGGGCATGATGGGCGGCGTGGATCAGGATATCGATGCGGTCATGCTGGTGGGTTACCACTCGCGTGCACAAGGGCGCGGCATCCTGGCGCACACCACCAACAGCTTTGCCTTCGCCCGTGTATGGCTGGGCGGGCAGGAGTTGGGCGAGGCCGGGCTGTATGGCGCACTGGCGGCCGAACATGGCGTGCCGGTGATTTTCGGCAGCGGTGACGATGCCTTCATCGAAGAGAATCAGCCCTTGTTCCCGCATGCGATCTTTGCCGAAACCAAGAAGGCCTATGGCGCCAACAGCGGCGATTCGCTCACGCCCGGGCAATCCTGCGCGCTGCTGGAAGAGCGCGCCCGCCAGGCTGTCACTGCGCTGCTGGCCAACCCGGCGGCCATGCCGGTACTGCCCTTGCGCGGCCCGCTGCGTTGTCGCCTGCAGGCGCAGACGGTGGCGCTGGCGGATCTCTTCAGCCAGTTGCCGATACTTGAGCGTACTGACAACGTCACCGTCGAATTCGATGCCCCCACGGCGGAATATGCGGTGCGGGTGCTCAACAGTTTGTCGGCGATGTCGGCCATGTTGCGGTGACGGCAGGCAACTCTCATTTGATGGGAGATTGACGCTCATTTGGGAAGCTTCTAAGATGAGAGTCTGCATCTGACCAAATGAGAGGTTGAACATGGCAACACGTGCTACGGTCGAGGCCGCCGCCAGCAAGCGTTCCCCCGGATTGGGTGCCAAACCGCGCGACTTCGAACGGTTTGCCCGCATGGATCCGATCAGCCAGGGCCGCACCATCCGCGACGGTATGGACGCCATCATTGCCGAGCGCGTCGCCCGGGAGCTGTTGCAGATTCCCTTGCAGACCTTGCTGTCCGGCCTGGGGCTGCCCAGTTCCACCATCCTGCGCAAGATTTCCCGCAAGGAACGCCTTTCCGGTTCCGAGTCCGACCGCATCGCCCGTGTGCTCTACATCCGTGAGCAGGCGGCCGATGTGTTCGAGGATGCGGACCTGGCTGCGCAGTGGATGCGTCGCGGCAATGCGGCGCTGGGGGGATTGACCCCGCTGGAAGTGCTCGATACCCAGCCGGGTTATGACCGGGTGCGCGACATCCTGGCCCGCATCGCCTTCGGGGTGGCGGCTTGAAGGTATACCGGCTGGCCAAGGACAAGCCGGGGCACTATGCGGCCGATGACTTGTCCGGCAATGGCGCCGCGCTCAGCGGCGGCCGCTGGAATCCGCGCGGCTTGCGCGTGCTCTACACCTGCTGCAGCGCTTCGACGGCCTTGCTGGAGTCGCTGGTGCACATGGCCGGGCTGATGCCGCGGGCCAACTACTTCCTCATCGTGCTGGAGATACCAGACACCGAAGTGCGCAAGGCCTATGTGCCTGGCTTGCCGCCGGACTGGTCCGACATCGCGCGCGACCCGGCCAGCACCGCCGCCATCGGCCAGCACTGGATTGAACAGGGCAAGCAACTGGTGATGAAGGTGCCATCGGTGGTGAGCCCGACCGATTTCAATCTCTTGCTCAATCCGCTGCATGCGCAGATGGCCAGCGTCAAGGTGCTGGAAAAAAAGCTCTTCCGTTTCGACGCCCGGCTCTTCGGTTGAACCCATGGCCCGCTTTCAGCGCGCCTTGCTCTCGATCAGCTTGACCAGCGCATGCACGGTCAGGTTGACCGGCGTTGCGATGCCATGCGCCTGTCCACGCCGCACGATGTAGCCGTTGAGGTGATCGATTTCGCTGGGCTTGCCGCGCGCCACGTCCTGCGCAGTGGAAGAGAATTGCGTGGGCATGGTCTCGATGATCTTGCGGATGGCCACATCCACATCCCCGGCCAGGGTCACGCCCTCGGCGGCGGCTACGGCCTTGCATTCGCTGACCAGGTGGCCCATCACTTCCGGCACACCCACGCCTTCGACCAGCTTGCCGTAGGGCAGCTGCGTGATGGCAGAGAGAGCGTTGTAGGCGCAGTTGATGATGAGTTTCAACCACAGCGCGCCGCGCACGTTGTCGGAAATCTCGGTCGGCACGCCGGCCGCAATCAGCGCCTCGGCGGCTTGCTGGCTGCGTGCGGCCGGTTCGATCACCAGCTCGCCACGGCCGTGGTGCTTGACGTGTCCGGGTCCGGCCATTTCCGTGGCGACGTAGACCACGGCCGCCGAGACCGGTTGCGGGATCACCGTGCGCAGGCGCTCGGCATTGTCAGTGCCGTTCTGCAGCGTCAGCACCAGCGTATCGGGGGCAAGATGCGCACGCAGTTGCGCGCCGGCGGTTTCGGTATCGGGGGATTTGACGCAGAAGAGCACCAGGTCGGCACCTGCCACGATGGCCGGATCGGTGCTGGCCTTGACGGGGATGGTCGCATCGAAGGTTTTGGCTTCCAGCCGCAGGCCCTTGGTATTGAAGGCCTCCACGTGTTGTGGCCGGCCCACCAGGACCACCTCGTGTCCGGCCCGCGCCAGCATCCCGGCGAAATAACATCCCACGGCACCTGCGCCCATCACGGCAACTTTCATGTGTGTCTCCCCGCTTGGCAAATTGAAGTCAGGCGGGAAGCCTAACACAGCGTCGGCGCGCTTTCAGCGCAGGTCAGCATTGGACAGGAGAGAGCCGGCGTGCCGGGGACAGCTGAGCTTGCATCGATAAAGCTCGGGCTGACCTTCGCCTGATCAGAGCGAGGAGGCATCCGACGGCGGGCTATCGAGGCGCCGAAGATGGCTTGGACGGCACCGGTTTGAGTGGAGCAGGGGGGCGATTATCTTGAACGTATCGAATGGGAGGCGGCGGTGGGGGCGGTGGAATCTTTTTGGTTTCGCTCATTTACTTCTCCAGTGTGATGGGCGCGGTGATCAATACCCGTACAGGTGAGTCTTTTTCCTGCTTGTTCAATCCGGAAAAGTAAAACACCATCAAGGCAAACATGGCATACATTCCGGCATGAATGAGAAATTTCAGCGTGAGATGCAGATGGTAAGCCCTCATGTCGTTGGCAATCGCATTCGCTGATGATGTGCGGCCGTATTGGTCGGATAACATCGAACGAAACGCGTTCCTGGCAAGCTCGTCGGCGTTTTCGAGATGCTCATAGGAGTAGTAACACTCTGCTTTGTAGTTCGTCCAGAACACGCCAGGCGCTACAAATTGATACTCGGTACTCCATGCGGCTTTGATGAAATACCAGGTGCCAAGAAAGATGAAGGAGCCCGAGAAGAAATAGCATCCGTAAAATACATACAGCCAAGTTCCCGAGGCCGCCCGGTCAAGGTTCTGCAGCATGAAGCTCAGGATGCCCGCCATTGCGACTCCGATGGCGAATGGCATTTGGAGCCGCGCGTTCACCTTGTCGCGAGTATCTACTTCGTGGAAATACAGCTTCTCACAGAGCTCGAACAATTCGTCATTGATGGTCTTGCTCTTTTCATCTGCCGACATGATCTTGACCTCTGGTGTCAGGAAACTCGTTTTGTGCCCAAGTCTCGCCTCCGATTGGCGAGACCGGTGACTTTACTACTGTCTCAAGGTCCTGCTCACAATCGAGAGGTAATACGCCAGAAGAAGTCGAAAATTTTGCATGCCGTCGTATTAATCGGTTGAAGTCGACCAATGCGAGGCGGTACTGCGCCGATGCAGAAGGCGTGCGACGCAGCTTGACAGTCGCACATTGAATCTACAATACCCTCAGAACGACCGCCGCACCCGCACCGACACATACGCTGGCGGCTTGGTGGTCGCGGTGGCCCGCGCGCTATGCAGCCGATGCAAGGTGATCTGGTTGACCTCCGCATGGCTGCCATCGATGTGCTCGCCCATCAGGCGCATCGCGCCCTCGGCGTCGCCGGCGGCGATGCTGTCGAGGATGGCGGCATGTTCCTCGTAGGTCGAGTGCAGGCAATCGCCATACAGGAAATCCAGCCGCCGCACGATGCGGATACGGTCGGTAAGACGGTCGAATGACTCGGCCATCTCCTGGTTGCCGGCCGCGCGCACCAGGCTCTGGTGGAAGACCTCATCGAGCTGGGCTGCCTTGGGCCCGTCCGGTTCCCGTGCCTCGGCGGCCACACACCAGGTCGCGCGCAGCCCGGCCAGCACGGACTGGTCTGCGCCCTGGGCGCAGAGGCGGCGCACGGCGTGCGTCTCGATGAGCTTGCGCATTTCATAAAGATCGGAAAAACGCTTGAAATCGATCGGCACTACCTCCCAGCCCCCGCGCACATAGCCCTGCATCAGGCCATCGTTCTGCAGGCGTTGCAGCGCCTGCCGCACCGGCGTGCGCGAGACCTTGAAATGCGCCGCAATCTCGGTCTCGGTGATCTGGTCGCCAGGCAAGAGGCGCATGTCGAAGATGTCCTGCCGCAATTGGGCATAGACATACTCGGGCAGGGAGCCATTGCGCACCAGCGCGTCCTCGCCCTCGGCATCAGGGGCGAGCGCAACGGCGTCAGCGGCGGGGGAGGGAGCGGCCAGGCTTTTCACGATGGGCTTTCTTTACCAGGCTGCCACACTGCCATCGGTACGCGGTTCGGTCCCGCCGCAGAGCACGCCTTCGTCATTGCGCCAGATGATCTGGCCGCGACCGAAGCCGAGCTGGTTGCCCGACCACGACACTTCGTGTCCCAGCCCGCCCAGGCCACGGAAGAGATGTTCGGCCGTGGTGTGCTCGATGCTGACCTTGTTTCCTTTCTCCCATTCCCAGCGCGGTGCATCCAGCGCGGCTTGTGGATTGAGGCCGAAGTCGACGGTGTTCATCACCACCTGCACGTGTCCCTGCGGCTGCATGAAGCCACCCATCACGCCGAAGGGACCGACTGCCTGCCCATTGCGCGTCATGAAGCCGGGGATGATGGTGTGGTACGGACGCTTGCCCGCGGCCAGCACATTGGGATGCCCGGCTTGCAGCGTGAAATTGTTGCCGCGATTGTGGAGCGCGATGCCGGTGCCCGGTACTACAAGGCCCGAGCCGAAGCCCATGTAGTTGCTCTGGATGAAGGACACCATGTTGCCCTCGGCATCGGCGGTGCACAGGTACACCGTGCCGCCGCGCGAAGGGTCGCCCGCCACCGGCAGCGTGGCGCGCGGGCCGATCAGCTTGCGGCGTTCATCGGCATAGGCGTCCGAGAGCAACTGCTCCACCGTCACCTTCATGTGCGCCGGGTCGGCGATATGGGCCAGGCCATCGGCATAGGCCAGCTTGATGGCTTCGATCTGGCGATGGTAGGTCGCCAGCGTGTCGCGCTCGGAGAAGTCGTAGGCCTTCAGCAGGTTCAGCGCCATCAGGGCCACCATGCCGTGGCCATTGGGCGGGATTTCCCAAACGTCATATCCGCGATAATTCACGCCGATGGGGTCCACCCATTCCGGCTGGAACGCCGCCAGGTCGGAGGCCTGCATGTAGCCGCCGGCCTGCTGCAGGAAGGCGGCAATCTTCTCCGCCAGGGCACCGCGATAGAAGCCCTCGGCATTGTCCTCGGCAATGGCCTGCAGGGTGGCGGCATGGCCGGCCGAGCGCCACAGCTGGCCGGCTTGCGGTGCCTGGCCTTCGATGCAGAAGGTATCGAACCAGGACTGGAAATGCGGCTCCTTGAACTCGCGCTTGAAGTTCTGCTGCGCGACCTGCCAGGCATGCGCCACCATCGGCGAGACCGGGAAGCCCTCACGCGCCAGGGTGATGGCGCCGGCCATGGAATCGGTCAGCGCCAGCTTGCCGAAGCGCTTGGCCATGGCGGCCCAGGCACTGGGCGTGCCGGGCACGGTGACCGGCAGGGCACCGTACTTGGGTACGTCCTTCAGGCCGGCGCTGGTGAGCTTGTCGGCGGAGATCGATTGCGGCGCCGGGCCGCTGGCATTCAAACCATGCAGCTTGCCGCCATGCCAGACCAAGGCGAAGGCATCGCCGCCGATACCGTTGGCGGTCGGCTCCACCACGGTCAATGCCGCAGCTGCTGCGATGGCCGCATCGATGGCGTTGCCGCCGCGCTGCAGGACTTCCAGCCCGGCCTGCGCGGCCAGTGGCTGCGAGGTCGCTACCATGCCGCGCCGGGCATAGACGGCGCTGCGGCGCGAAAAGTAGGGATAGTGGTTGCTGCTGAAGTCGGGGAAGGCGGGCATGGCGGTCTCTCGTTCTTGGTTCAGGGGCGTATTTTATCGTTTGGCTTGCGTATTACGTGGGGTGCAGCTTCAGCTCAGGGCGGCTCAGGTGGCAGGCCACAGTATGGGTAGCGCTGACCTTGACGGCCGCTGGCGCTTCGGTCTTGCATATTTCCATGCAGGACGGGCAGCGTGGATGAAAATGACAGCCCGAAGGCGGGGCGGCCGGATTGGGGATGCTGCCCTGCAGGATGATGCGTTCACGATGTTGGCGTGGATGTTCACGTGGGATGGCTGACAGCAGCGCCTGCGTATAGGGATGGCGCGGCTGGGTGTAGACCTCTTCACATCTGCCCGATTCGACCATGCGTCCGAGGTACATCACGCCGATGGTGTCGCTGACATGACGGATTACGGCCAGGTCGTGCGAGACGAAAAGATAGGTCAGCCCCAGCTCCTGCTGCAGCTCGCGCAGGAGGTTCAGGATCTGCGCCTGGATCGAGACATCGAGGGCCGACACGGCTTCATCGGCCACCACCAGCTTGGGCCGCGTGATGATGGCGCGGGCGATGCCCACGCGCTGGCGCTGGCCACCGGAGAACTCATGCGGATGGCGTGCTGCATAGGCCGGGTTGAGGCCGACCATGTCCAGCGCTTCGGCTACCCCGCGCTTGCGGGTGGCGCGGTCGTGCAGCTTGTGCACGATCAGCGGTTCTTCCAGCACTTCGCCGATGGTCATGCGCGGGTTCAGCGAGGCATACGGATCCTGGAACACCATCTGCATGTGCCGGCGCATGGCACGCAACTGGCCCTCGGGAAGCAAGGTCAGTTCCTGGCCCATGAAGCGCACGCTGCCTTCGCTGGGTTCGATCAGGCGCAGCACGCTGCGACCGGTGGTGGACTTGCCGCAGCCGGATTCGCCGACCAGGCCCAGGGTCTGTCCTTCGGCCAGGCTGAAGGAGACATCGTCAACGGCCTTGACGGTGCTGCTGCCGGAAGCGAAATATTTTTTCAGCCCGTGGACTTCGAGCAGGGGAGGTAGTGTCGTCATGATCAGGCCTTCAATGCGGATACCAGCAGCGCACGCTGTGGCCATCGCCCAGGTTTTCCAGTACCGGCATCTCCTGGCGGCAGATGTCCTGGGCGCGGGTGCAGCGGGCGGCGAAGCGG
Source organism: Herbaspirillum aquaticum (assembly GCF_002213425.1). Classification (GTDB taxonomy): domain Bacteria; phylum Pseudomonadota; class Gammaproteobacteria; order Burkholderiales; family Burkholderiaceae_D; genus Herbaspirillum; species Herbaspirillum aquaticum. The sequence goes on from NZ_NJGV01000004.1 coordinate 288,910, forward strand.
CAGCCCTGCGCGATGGTGCCGGGCGGTGGCACGCTGCCGGGGATGGCGGTCAAGGACGCACCGGGCGTGGCGTCCAGCGCCGGGCGCGCGCGCATCAGGGCATGCGTGTAAGGATGGGCGGGGCGGTCGAACAGGTCTTCCACGCTGCTCTGCTCCACCACCTGGCCGGCATACATCACCACCACGCGCTGGCACATCTCGGCCACCACGCCCAAGTCGTGGGTGATCATGAGGATGGAAGTCTTCTGCTCGCGCTTGAGGTCGCGCATCAGGTCGAGGATCTGCGCCTGGATGGTCACGTCCAGCGCGGTCGTCGGTTCATCGCACACCAGCAGGCGCGGCTGGCACAGCAGGGCCATGGCAATCATGACGCGCTGGCGCATGCCGCCGGAAAGGCTGTGCGGATATTCGTCCACCAGCTGCGCCGCACGCGAGAGGCCCACGCGTTCCAGCATGGCGATGACCTTGGCGTCGATCGCCTGGCGCGACAGCGAGGTGTGGATGCGCAGCATCTCGCCCAATTGGTCGCCGATGCGATGCAGCGGGTTCAGCGAGGTCATCGGCTCCTGGAAGATCATGGCGATCTCCTTGCCGCGGATGCTGCGCAGGGTGGCGTCATCGGCCTGCAGCAGGTCGCGCTCGCCAAAGCGGATCGCGCCCGACAGCCTGGCCTGGCTGGCCATGGGGAACAGGCGCAGGATGGACAGGGCGGTGACGCTCTTGCCGCAGCCGGATTCACCCAAGAGGCCCACGGTTTCATCCTGGCCCAGCGAAAAGGAGACGCCATCGACGGGTGCAACGCGGCGGCCGTGGCTCTTGAATTCGATCTTGAGATTTTCGATGGTGAGCATGGTGGTTCCTCAGCGGCTCAGTTTGGGGTCGAACACTTCGCGGATGCCATCGCCCAGCAGGTTGAAGCCCAGCACCACCAGGAAGATCGCCAGTCCCGGCCACATGGCCAGCATCGGCGTGGTGTTCAGGTAGCCCTGGGCAATGTGCAGCATGGAACCCCAGCTCGGGTCTTCCGGCTTGGCGCCCAGGCCGAGATAGGACAGCCCGGCTTCGGCGATGATGGCCGTGCCCATGGCGAAGGTGGCCTGGATCACCAGGGGCGCCAGGGAATTGGGCAGGATGTAGCGCCACATGATGCGCAGGTGCCCGGCACCGATGGAGCGTGCCGCCATCACGTAGTCGAGGTTGCGGATGGTCATGGCCTGCCCGCGCGCCAGCCGCACGAAGGACGAGGTGAAGCCGATGCCGACGGCCACCATGGCATTGTAGAAACCGCCCCCCAGCGCCGCCGCCAGCGCCAGCGCCAGGATCAGCGAAGGAAAGGCCTGCAGCGCATCGACCACGCGCATGACGATGGCATCGACCGCGCCGCGATAGTAGCCGCTGACGATGCCGATGGGCACGCCCAATGAAAAGGCCAGCCCGACCGAGATCAGCGCGGCCTGCAGGGAGATGCGCGAACCGTAGAGCATGCGGGTATAGATGTCGCGGCCCAGGTCATCGGTACCGAGCCAGTGCTCGGCACTGGGACCAGACAGCAGGTTGCCGTAGTCCTGATCAAAAATCGGATCGTACCGGGCCAGTACCGGTGCAGTGATGGCCAACAGTACCAGTACAGCGATGATCACCGCACCGATCACCGCCAGACGGTTGCGGCTGAAGCGGCGCAGGGTACGCCAGCGGGGCAGCGCCGGCAGGGCCTGCGCAGGGGAGGGAGGGTTCATGTCGGGAGACGTCATGGTTGGATGCGCTGGACGGGCAATCAGCGGGCGATGCGCGGGTCGATCACGCTGTAGAGCAGGTCCACGCACAGGTTGACGATGACCACCATCACGGTGGCGGCCAGTACACCGGCCTGTACAGTCACGTAGTCGCGCTGGAAGATGGCGTCGACGATCATCTTGCCCATGCCGGGAATGCCAAAGATGCTTTCGGTGATGACCAGTCCGCCCAGCATGCCGGAGACCATCAGGCCGCTGGCCGTGACCACCGGGATCATGGCATTGCGCAGCGCATGGCCCAGCACCACCTGCCAGTCGCGCAGGCCCTTGGAGAAGGCGGTGCGGATGTAATCCTCGTTGAGCACTTCCAGCAAACTGCTGCGCACCATGCGCATGAGGATGGCCGATTCACGCAGGCCGGTCACGACCATGGGCATGATCATGGCGATCAGGTTGGCGTGCCAGTCCACCGACAGCGGCACGAAGCCCGAGGCCGGCAGCCAGCCCAGCTTGACCGCAAAGAGGATGATGAACAGCATGCCCAGCCAGAAGTGCGGCACCGACATGCCGAACAGCGCGACCAGGGTACCGATGGCATTGGCCCAGCCGCGTGGGCGTGCCGCCGAGAGGATGCCGGCCGGCACCGCAATGATGACGGCCACCAGGAAACTGCCGATGGCCAGTTCGATGGTCACCGGCAGGCGCTGCCACAAGGCATCGGCCACCGGGGTGTTGTCGATGAAGGAGCGGCCCAGGTCGCCATGCAGCACCGCCCACAGCCAGCGCCCGTACTGCACCAGCAGCGGATCATCCAGGCCCAGTTTCAGGCGCAGCGCGGCCGCCGCTTCCGGCGTGGCTTCCATGCCGAGGATGGCGGCCACCGGGTCGCCCGGGAGCACCGCCAGCAGAGAGAACACCACCATGCTCACCAGCAGCAGGGTGGGGATCGACAGCAGCAATCGCCGGGCCAGCTTGGGCAGCTTGATCGTCGTGGCCATGTGGCTTACTTGGAAACGGTCGCAGTGCGGATCACGCCATCCGGCACGTACTGGAAGCCCTTGACCGACTTGGCAATGCCGAAGAGCACGTTGTCATGCACGGTGTAGATGTAGGGCACTTCCTTGACCAGGATCGCCATGGCCTGGTCGTAGAGCGACTTGCGCTTGGCCTGGTCGCCTTCCACGCGGGCCTGGTGCAGCAGGTCGTCCACTTCCTTGGCGCCGAAGTGCGAGTAGTTCAGCGAGCCATTGGTGGTGACGAAGTCGTAGATGTTCTGGTCCGGATCGGGACGCCCGCTCCAGCCCACGAACAGGCCTTCAAAGTTGCCCGCCTTGCCGGCCTCGATCTGGGTGGCCAGTTCGGTCTTCTCCAGCGTGACGGTGATGCCGGCCGGGCGCAGCATGCCCTGGATCATCTGGCCGACCTGCAATTCATCGGGCGTGGTCGGCAGGGTCAGCTTGAAGCTGAAGCCATTTTCTTTGCCGGCCGCCTTGAGCAGGGCCTTGGCGCGGGCCAGGTCGACCTTGGGCGGCACGTCGCTGGGGCCATTGGCAAACTGCGCCTTGGAGAAGGGCGAATGGCCGGCCGCCACGGCATTGTTGTAGACCACCTTGGCGATGGCGTTGCGGTCGATCAGGATGTCGACGGCTTCGCGCACTTCCTTCTTGTCGAAGGGGGGCTTGCCGGTGTTCATGTAGAAGCCGCGGAAGCCCAGCGACGGCTTGTTGAGCACGGTGTAGCTGGCGTTGGCGGGGACGTTGGTGATTTCCTTGTAGGGGAAGCGGTTGCTGATGTCGACCTGGCCGCTGCGCAGGTTGTTGAAGGCCACATTGACGTCCGGCATGATCTTGTAGACCACTTCATCCACCTTGGGCAGGCCGGCGCGCCAGTAGTCGGGATTCTTCTTGAGCGTGATGGTGGCCCCCTTGAGGCGGCCTTCGTAGACGAAGGGCCCGGTGCCGACCGGATGGTTGACGTAGTCTTCGCCGTATTTCTTCACTGCTGCGGGTGACGACATCATGCCCGCGCGGTCGGTGAGGATGGAGAGGAAGGGCGCGAAGGGCGTGGACAGGTCCAGCTTGATGGTGTGGTCATCCACCACCGTGATCTTGCTGACGTATTTCAGTTCATTGCGGCGCAGGGAGGTTTTTTCCTGGCCGCGCAACAGGTTGAATTCCACCGCCTTGGCATCGAAGGGCGTGCCGTCCTGGAACTTGACTCCCTTGCGCAGGAACAGCGTGTAGGTCTTCTGATCCTCGGACACGGTCCAGCGCTCGGCCAGCATGGGGATGATCTTGCCCTCGCCATCCAGGTCCACCAGCTTGTCGAAGATGCTCTGGTAGACGATGCGTTCGTTGAGCATGGAAGACTGCGTGGGATCGAGCTTGCCGGGGTCGGCATCCAGGGAGATGTTGAGCGTCACCGCCCATGCGGGCAGGCTGCAGGCGGCCAGCACGGCCGAGGACATTGCGGACAGCAGGAAACGGGAGACACGCTGGTTCATTCGTTTTTCCTTTCAGAAGTCATCACGGATCGAGCGCAACCGGCTTGGGCGGCAAGCCCGCCTGCCATGGCCATCGGGCCAGCTTGGGCGATGGATACGGTGAAGGCAAGCACGGATACGTCAATGTATACAACGACGAAGACATGCAGGAAGCGTGCCATGGCGGCAGCTTCGCGTCGGTCGGAAAACTCCTATCACGGGCCGGGAAAGCAGGCGGGGCAGGCCTCCCGCCGGATGGCTGCGAAGCGGGCGATGGCGTGCGACGTCGCGCACCCGTCCTTCCTCCTTGTGCAGGCGTGCTTCGCGATGGTGCGCAATCGCGCTGCTGTTTGTGCGAGGAAGGGGCGTGGCAAAGCTGCGACGACAATGCGTAAATTTTTTTATTAAATCGCTTGCTATTTAATTTTGGCCTCGTTAAACTGCGCTGCATGAATTCGAAAACAGACAAACGCAAGTCGGCCCCGCTGCTGGATGCCCAGTTGTGTTTTGCGCTGTACTCGACCTCGCTGTCGATGAGCAAGCTCTATCGCAAGCTGTTGCGCAACATGGGCATCACCTATTCGCAGTACCTGGTGCTGATGGTGTTGTGGGAGCAGGACCAGTTGACGGTGTCGGACATCGGTGAACGCCTGGTACTGGATTCGGCCACGCTGACCCCGCTGCTCAAGCGCATGGAGGCACAAGGCCTGGTGACCCGGGAACGTGCGGCCAGCGACGAACGGCAAGTGGTCGTCTCGCTCACCGCAGACGGTGACAAGCTGCGCGAACAGGCGGTCGAGCTGCCCCGTGAAGTATTGCGGGCGACCGAGTCGACGGCGGCGGAACTGACCGCCATGAAGGAAGAGTTGATGGCCTTGCGGGCCCGCTTGCACAAGAATACGGGCGAGTGAGCAGGGCAGGTCCGAGGGACGCGGCGACGATGCCAAGTCCCTTTTTGAAAGTTAAATATATAGTGCACTATTAAATAGTTCAGTATATTGTTGGCAGGTCGCTCGGGAAAAATCGCTGGCAACTGGCATCGGCAGTCGCCAGGCAACGGAAGTGGTGCAATCGCATCATTCGTGGAGCCGCAGTTATACCCAGAGCCAATAGCGCCAACTAAGTAGTTTGCTATTTAATAGGTATTTATGTTTTTCTCGCATTGACAGTTTTCCTGGCCGGCAACGGCCGGAGCAGTACAGCAGGACAGCAGTACAGCAGTACCCGGTAGCAAAGCAACAAACATGCAGTTCCCTCGCAGCACTTACCCGGTGAACCCCACCGATTCGCTCATCTGAGATTAGAGAAAAGGAAGAAGATCATGACCTCGTTCAAGCAACTCGCCGCCGTCGCCGCCATTGGCCTCGTTTTTGGCAACGCCTATGCCGCCGGTGATGCCGGCGTGGAACCGACCACCCAATCCTTCTTGCAGGCGCTGGAAGCCGGCGGTGGCAAGCCCCTGGAACAGCTCTCGCCGCAGGATGCACGTGCCGTGCTGGTGGGTGCGCAAGCTAGCGTGAAGCTGGAGCTGCCCAAGGCAGACGTCTCGGAAAAGACCATCACCGCCGACGGCCAGCAGATCAAGCTGACCATCGTGCGTCCGGCGGGCGTGACCAAGACCTTGCCGGCCTTCATGTTCTTCCACGGCGGCGGCTGGGTGCTGGGCGACTTCCCGACCCACGAACGCCTGGTGCGTGACCTGGTGGCCAACTCGGGTGCCGTGGCCGTGTTCGTGAACTACACCCCGTCGCCGGAAGCCGGCTACGGCGTGGCCATCAACCAGGCCTATGCCGCCACCAAGTGGGTGGCCGAGCACGGCAAGGAAATCAAGGTTGACGGCAAGCGCCTGGCCGTGGCCGGCAACAGCGTCGGTGGCAACATGGCCGCTGTCGTGGCCCTGATGGCCAAGGACAAGGGTGGCCCCGCGCTGCGTTCGGAAGTGCTGCTGTGGCCGGTGACCGATGCCAACTTCGAGACTGCTTCCTACAACCAGTTCGCCAATGGCTACTTCCTCACCAAGAACATGATGAAGTGGTTCTGGGACAGCTACACCACCGATGCCGCCAAGCGCAAGGAAATCACCGCCTCGCCCTTGAATGCGACCCCGGCGCAACTGGCCGGCCTGCCGCCGACCCTGATCCAGACCGCCGAAAACGACGTGCTGCGTGACGAAGGCGAAGCCTATGGCCGCAAGCTGCAAGCCGCCGGCGTGGCCGTGACCAGCGTGCGTTACAACGGCATGATCCACGACTTCGGTCTGTTGAACGTGCTGGCCAAGGTCCCGGCCGTGCAGACCGCGATGCGCCAGGCTGGCGAAGAACTGAAGTTCCGCCTGAAGTAATTGCAAGGCTGCCCTGCGCTTGACACCGCGCAGGGAAAACGACAACGCCCCCGCACGAGTGCATCGTGCGGGGGCGTTGTCATTGCAGGTGCAGGTGCTGCGTGATCGGACTCAGGCCAGGACCTTGGCCAGCCACGCGCCAATATCCTCGACTTCCTCACCGCACACCGAATGCTGCATCGGATAGTCATGCCACTCGACCTTGTGGCCCAGCTGGGTCAGCAATTCGCGCGACTTGACGGCGCGTTCCAGCACCACCACCGGATCCATGGTGCCGTGGGCCATGAAGATGGGCGTGTCGTGGTTGGCAGCCTGGCGTTCGGCTTCGATGGTGGCGGCCAGCGGCAGGTAGCCGGACAGGCACATCAGGCCGGCCAGGCGCTCCGGATGGCGCAGGCCGGTCTGCAAGGTCATTGCGCAGCCCTGCGAGAAACCGGCCAGCACGATGCGCTCGGCGGGGATGCCGCGCGCGCGTTCCTGGGCGATCAGCGCTTCGATGGCGGCCTGCGAGGCGCGCAGGCCGGGTTCGTCTTCACGGCGGACCAGGTCGGGCGCGAAGATGTCGTACCAGGCGCGCATCACGTAGCCGCCGTTGATGGTCACCGGCATGGTCGGCGCGGTTGGGAAGATGAAGCGGATGGGTGGGCAGCCGGACAGGTCCAGCTCGCGCACGATGGGTACGAAGTCCGAACCATCGGCACCCAGGCCGTGCAGCCAGATGACGGAGGCAGTGGGGTTGGGGGCGGTATCGATCTGTATCGTCTCAAGGGGGGCGGACATAAGCGTGCGGTTCCTGTTGCGGTCGGTGGATGAAAGGGCGGGGCGCGGCATTTGTGTCTGTCCCTGCACGGGAGCACAATACGGCCTTGCCCCTTGTCATGCGCAGCGTCTGCGCTGCAATGGGCTCACATCATACGATGAACGCCGCTGCGATGGCGGCGCTGCAAAAGGAAAACCCATGAAGTGCATCCCATCGCGCCGCCTGCTGGCCCCGCTGCTGGCCTCCCTGCTGGCCATGGTGCCCCTGGCCGGACATGCCGAAGCCGAAGGCCGGCTGTTCCAGCCACGCGGCGAAAACCTGATGATCTCGCCCCCGCCGGGCTGGCGCCTGGCCTACATGGACGGCGACCCGGACGGCAATTATGTCGTCGACTTCCTGCCGCCCAACGAAGCCCATGACTCCTGGCGCGAGGGCTACATGGGCGTGCAGCGCCGTGGCTATCCCGATGCCGGCCTCGTGGCCAACATCCAGGCGCGCAACCTCACCGTGGCGCAGGTGGCCTTGACTGAAGTAATGCAGGGCGCCCAGCGCAATTGCCCGGGCCGCTTCGTGGCGATGGCGCAGAAGGATGGCAGCACCAACAATATTCCCGTCTCTGTCAGCGGCGGCTTCTGCGACCGTACCGGGCCAGTTGCGCCCTATGGCGAGGGAACTGTACTGGCGGTGTACCAGGGCAAGCAGCAACTGTTTGTCGTGCAGTTCAGCTGGCGTCCGCCGACCGAAAATGCGCTGAAACAATATCCGTACCGGATCTCGCCGGCCGGGCTGCAGCAGTATCTGGATCTGCTCAATGCGGCCACGCTGTGCGGTGGGCCGGAGGAGGGGAAGTGTCCTAACTGAGGGGAAGGCGGGCCCGCATGGTCGTGCGGGCCGCCGGGCTGCTGTTACTTGCTGGCAGGGCGGATTGCCGACTTGGGCCGGAAGGCCTTGCAGACGCTCTCATCAGTGTCGATGTAAGGACCACCGATGAGGTCGATGCAGTAGGGGATGGCGGCGAAGATGCCGGGCACCTTGACCTTGCCGTCCTGGTCCTTCAACCCTTCCAGTGTTTCGCGGATGGACTTGGGCTGGCCGGGCAGGTTCAGGACCAGCGCGGCATGGCCGTCGGTCTCGCGGATGACGGCAACCTGGCGCGAGAGAATGGCGGTGGGCACGAACTGCAGGCTGATCTGGCGCATCTGTTCGCCAAAGCCCGGCATTTCCTTGGTACCGATGGCCAGCGTGGCTTCGGGCGTGACGTCGCGGCGCGACGGGCCGGTGCCGCCAGTGGTCAGCACCAGGTCGCATCGGGCCACATCGACCAGCTCCACCAGGGTCTGTTCGATCTGTGCACGTTCATCGGGGATCAGGCGGGTCTCGACTTCGAAAGCGCTGGTGAGCGCTTTGCTGAGCCATTCCTGCAGGGCGGGGATGCCCTGGTCCTGGTAGACGCCACCCGAGGCGCGGTCGGAGATGGAGACCAGCCCGACCCGCAGCACCTCACGGACGACGGGCGTGACGGCCTCAACGTTCATCGTCATCCTGCTCGCCGGCCTCATCCTCGGCGGCTTCGTTCTTGGCGCGCGCGGCGTCGGCCTGCAACTGCTTGAGGATCTGGAAGATTTCGCGGTAGGCCTTGGGCGGCTTGTTTTCCGCCTGCTCCTTGCGGGCATTGCGGATGAGCGTGCGCATGTGCTGCACGTCAACTTCGGGATGGCGGTTCAGCAGTTCGGTCAACGCCTGGTCATCGGCCAGCAGCTTTTCGCGGCGGCGTTCCAGGGCGTGCATGGCGGCGGTTTCAGCCTTGGAGGCGCCGTGCCAGCTGTCGATGGTCTTCTGGATGATGGCGATCTCGTCGGCTTCCAGCGTGCGCATTTTCTTGCCCACGTACTGCATCTGGCGGCGACGGCCTTCGTGATCCTTGATCTGCTGGCATTCGAGGATGGCGTCGCGCACGTCTTCGGGCATGGGGACGCGCTTGACGCGGTCGCGCGGTTCATTGACCAGCGATTCGCCCAGCTTTTGCAGGGCATCCATCTCGCGCTTGAGCTGGGACTTGGAGGGGCGGTCGTATTCCTGTTCGAATTCGCTGGATTGGAATCCGACAGCACCGCGGTTGGCATTGGGCATATCGTGACTTCGAGAAATAAAGCTTAACGACTGCTATGATAACCGCTTTACCCGCATTTCAGAGAAAACAGGCTCATGAGCGATACCCCATTCACGCACAGTCAGGACCAGTTGAAGCAGTTGGCGCAGGATGTCTTGCGTTATGCCCGGGACAAGGGCGCCTCGGACGCCGCCGTCGACATCAGCGAAGGCAGTGGCCTCTCGGTAGCGGTGCGCAAGGGCAAGATCGAGACCATCGAGCAGAACAAGGACAAGGGCATCGGCGTGACGGTGTTCCTCGGAGAAGGCCGCCAGGTGCGGCGCGGCAATGCCAGCACCTCGGATTTTTCGCAGCAGGCGCTGAAGGAAACGGTCGAGGCCGCCTACAACATCGCCCGCTTCACCGCCATCGATGATTGCGCCGGCCTGCCCGACGCCGAGATGCTGGAAATGGCCCCGCGCGACCTGAAACTGTTTTCGCCATGGAACATTTCCGCCGAAGAAGCTGTGGCGCTGGCCCAACGCTGCGAGACCGCAGCCCTCGAGACCGACCCGCGCATCACCAACAGCGAAGGGGCCGGCGTCTACGTCCAGCACTCGCATTTCGTCGCGGCCAACAGCCGTGGTTTCATGGGCGGCTATCCGTTCTCGCGCCATACCATCTCGGTGGCCCCCATCGCCGGCAAGGGCGCGGGCATGCAGCGCGATGACTGGTATTCCTCCAAACGCGATCCGAAGAAACTCGCCAAGCCCGAAGCCATCGGCCGTTACGCCGCCGAGCGCGCGCTGGCCCGCCTGAACGCGCGCAAGCTCACGACCCGCAAGTGCCCGGTGCTGTTCGAAGCGCCGCTGGCAGCGGGTCTCCTGGGGGCTTTCGTGCAGGCGGTGTCGGGCGGTGCGTTGTACCGCAAGTCGACCTTCCTGCTCGATTCGCTGGGCCAGCAGGTCTTCCCCGAGCACATCCAGATCCTGGAAGATCCGCACGTGGTCGGCGGTGTCGGTTCGGCGCCCTTCGATGAAGAGGGCGTGCGTACCGTCAAGCGCGAGGTCATCAAGGATGGCGTGGTGCAGGGCTACTTCCTGTCGACGTATTCGGCCCGCAAGCTGGGCATGCAGACCACCGGCAACTCCGGTGGCTCGCACAACCTGACGCTGCGCTCGGACCTGACCACCAAGGCCGATACCTTCAAGGGCATGTTGAAGAAGATGGGCACAGGTCTGCTGGTGACCGAGCTGATGGGGCAGGGCGTGAACTACGTGACCGGCGACTATTCGCGTGGCGCTTCGGGTTACTGGGTCGAGAATGGCGTGATCCAGTATCCGGTGGAAGAAATCACCATCGCCGGCAACATGAAGGACATGCTGCGCCAGATCGTGGGCGTGGGTAACGACACGCTCATTCGCGGCAGCAAGGAAACGGGTTCCATCCTGCTGGAAAACATGACCATCGCTGGCGACTGATCGTGCAGCACGCCGCCCGGCCGCCGTTGGCGCACCGGGTGGTGCCACGGCCAGCGCCGCCCATCTTGGGGAGGCAAGCCATGGACGACATCCACATCCGGCGCGGCTATCTGCCAGGCGCCATCGGGCGTGTAGCCGAGCTGCACGCGGCGTATTACACCGAAAACTGGAGCTTCGGCGTGTATTTCGAAGCCCGCATCGCCACTGAACTGGCGGCCTTCATGAGCCGCTACGACGACAGCCGTGACGGCTTCTGGACGGCCACCGTGCATGGCCGCGTCGAAGGTTCGCTGACCATCGACGGCCAGCATGGGCAGCAGCAGGGCGCCTGGCTGCGCTGGTTCATCTCTTCCGAAAAATTGCGTGGACGCGGCGTGGGCGATGCCCTGCTGAGCGAGGCCATCCGCTTCTGCGCGCAGTGCGATTTCCCCTCGATCTACCTGTGGACCTTCGAGGGCCTGCACGCCGCGCACAACCTCTACCAGCGTCACGGATTCATCCTCACCGAGGAGCGCATCGGCTCGCATTGGGGCGTCAAGCTCAACGAGCAGCGCTACGAACTGCTGCTGTAGCACGCAAGGCAGGCCATGCCGCTCAGCGCTAGAATGTCGGATTGGCGCACGCGCGCAACTTCGGACATTCGTTCTCCGCACATGGCCCTACACACCGACGCCGCCCACTCCAGCGGCCAAGTCCTGCCGTTCCGCGAATCCCTGCTGGCCACGCTGGGCATCTGCTTCGTCATCATGCTGGTGGCCCTGGACCAGACTATCGTCGGCACTGCGCTGCCGACCATCGTGGCCGAACTCAAGGGCTTTGAACTCTATGCCTGGGTCGCCACGGCCTATCTGCTGACCTCGGTCATCACCGTGCCCATCTTCGGACGGCTCGGCGATTATTTCGGGCGCAAGCCTTTCGTGATTGCCTCCATCATCGTCTTCGTCGGTGCTTCCGCCTTGTGCGGCATGGCCAACAGCATGCTGTTCCTGGTGCTCGCGCGCGGGCTGCAGGGCATTGGCGGGGGCATGCTGGTGGGCACCTGTTTCGCTTCCATCGCTGACCTGTTTCCCGATCCGCGCGTGCGCTTGCGCTGGCAGATCATCCTGTCGGCCTCCTTCGGCATCGCCACGGCAGTCGGTCCTTCGCTGGGCGGCTTCCTCACGCAAGGGCTGGGCTGGCGCTGGGTGTTCTATTGCAACCTGCCCATCGGCGTGCTGTCGCTGTTTTTCGTCTGGCGCTTCGTACCCCACATCCGCCACATGCAGCACGCGGGCAAGATGCGGCTGGACTGGCCGGGTGCGCTGTTGATCTCGCTTTCGCTGGGCAGCCTGCAATTGCTGGTCGAACTGCTGCCCAAGCGCGGCATCACCGGCAGCATGCTGCTCTTGCTGGCGCTTTCGGTGGCGGCCTTTTATGCGCTCTGGAAGTGGGAGCAGCGCGCCGCGCAGCCCATCCTGCCCTTTGAAATGCTGCGTGACCGTGCGCTGGCCAGCCTGTTCCTGCTGTCGGTACTGGCCGGCTTTGCCATGTTCTCTCTGCTGATGTATGCGCCGCTGCTGTTCCAGGGCGGATTCGGTTTGAGCCCGCGTGAAGCCGGGCTGCTCATCACGCCGCTGGTGGCCTGTATTACCGTGGCCAGCATCGTCAATGGCCGCATCATCACGCGCATTCCCAATCCCAACCTGATGATGAACCTGGGCTTTGCACTGATCGCTGCGTCCTGCCTGGGTGTGGTGCTGTGTGATCGCACGACCGGCAATGGCTTCCTGCTGGCAGTGATGCTGGCCGGTGGTTTCGGGCTGGGCCTGGTCTTGCCCAATCTCACCGTGTTTGCCCAGCAGGCTGCCGCACGCGAGCACCTGGGCATCGCCACTGCCTTGCTGCAGTCACTGCGCATGATCGGCGGCATGCTGGGGACGGCCATCACCGGCACGCTGGTGAGCCAGATGTATGGCGCAGGCGTGCAGAAGGCCCTGGAAGGAGACCACGCGGCGCAATGGCTCAAGGACTTCAGTGATCCGGAAGTGCTGGTCAACCATGACATCCAGTCGGTGCTGCTGGCCCAGCTGATGCAGGCCGGACATGATGGCTCGGCCTTGCTGGAAGCGGCGCGCGAGGCGCTGGTCGGGGCCATTCACATGGGCATCGCCATTGCCATCGTGGCCGCGCTGGCAGGGCTGTGGATGGTGCGGCGCGTGCCACCCATCCGCTTTGACCAGGACAAGAAGGTCGAGCCGGTGATGTCGGAATGACTGGCATGGGCCGGCCGCATGCAAAAACGGACCCGCAGGTCCGTTTTTTTTTGCTTGCCGTGCTTGTGATGCTTGCCATGCTTGTGGTGCTTGAAGTAGCGCGGCGCGCTTATTCGGCCTTTTCCGTTTTCTTGACCACGGCATAGCGTTCCAGCGTGCGTTCGCGCGCCTCGGCGTGATCCACGATGGGGCGCGGATAGTTCGTTCCCAGCGTCACGCCGGCCGACATGCGCTCATCGGGTGTGGCCGTCCACGGTGCATGGATGCGCTTGTCCGAGAGCTTGGCCAGTTGCGGCAGGTAGCGGCGTATGAACTTGCCTTCCGGATCAAACTTCTCCGATTGCGTGACCGGATTGAAGATGCGGAAGTAGGGCTGCGCATCACAGCCTGAAGACGACGCCCACTGCCAGCCGCCATTGTTGGCCGAGAGGTCGAAGTCGTTGAGATGGAGCGCAAAATATTTCTCACCCCAGCGCCAGTCGATCCCCAGGTCCTTGGTGAGGAAACTGGCCACCACCATGCGCAGGCGGTTGTGCATGTAGCCGGTCTGGTTGATCTGCGCCATGGCGGCATCTACCAGCGGATAGCCGGTGCGTCCCTCGCACCAGGCGGCAAAGAGTTCTTCGGCGTGCTTGCCGTGCTCCCATTTGATCGCATCGTACTCGGGCTTGAAGGCCTTGGCCGTCACGCGCGGATGGTGGTGCAGGATCATGAAGTAGAAATCGCGCCAGGTCAGCTCCGACAGCCAGACCGCCGCACCCGCCGCGCCTTGTCCGGCATGCATGGCCTGCATCGCGGCCCGCGCGAGCGTGCGGATGGAGACCGTGCCGAAGCGCAGGTGGATCGACAGGTAGGATGGCCCCTTCACTGCCGGAAAATCACGCGCCGTGCCGTAGGCGCCGATACGGCCCAGGAAGTCCTCCAGCAGGGACTGGGCACCGGACATGCCGGTCGGAATGTTCAGTTCCTGCAGGTTGCTGGGTTGGAAGCCCAGGGCCTTGTGCGAAGGTAGTCCGTGATGCGCCTTGCCTGGCGGCTTGGCCAAGGCCCTGAAGTATTTCTCGACCGGATAGGGTTTGAGGTAGAAGTCGCCACCGGCGGCCGCCAGCCTGGCCATCCACGCATTCTTGTAGGGCGTGAAGACCGAGAAGGGCTTGGCCGACTGGGTCAGTACTTCGTCCTTTTCAAAGATCACCTGGTCCTTGTAGCTCAGCAGTTGTGCGCCGTGTTTCTTGAGGGCCTTGTCTACGGCCGCATCCCGCGCGATGGCCGCAGGCTCATAGTCGGTGTTGGCAAAGACCGCCTGCACGCCCAGCTCGGCGGCCAGGTCCGGAATGCATGTGGCGGCCGATCCGTGCAGCACGATCAGCCCGCCGCCGGCCTTGCGCAAGGCCTCATCCAGCTCGGCCACGCTGGCCAGCAGGAAGTCGACGCGGCGATCCTGCTCCACTCCATCGGCCTTCAAGGCATCGAGGATGTTGGTATCGAAGACGAACACGCACCACACGGACTGGCTCTGCGTGAGCGCGTAGTAGAGGGCAGCATGATCGGTGTGGCGCAGGTCGCGGCGGAACCAGACCAGGGACTTGTCGAATTGGGGCATTGCGTTGCTGTTCTTCTTCAATGGGTTTGACTTCGGCCCGCGCAAACGGAATCACGTTGCGGCGGTGGCTACTGGTTGGTAGCGTTTTTGGTGAATGATAAAAGATTTTCATGGATTTGACCCGTCGCATCTCAAGGAGGCTATCGTCTGGCCGATAATCACGTATCCGCATACGATGCGGAGAACGAGGGAAGGCGCTGCGATCCGCATGCGTCTCGTGCAATGGGAGATGGGGAAACAATGAAGAACATGACGATCGGCACCCGGCTGGGGCTGGGTTTTGCCGCGATTCTGGGTTTGATGCTGGTGATTGCCGCCATTGGCGTGGGGCGGCTGCAAGCGGTGGGAAACCTCAATGACACGATGGTCAATGACGCGCTGGTCAAGGAAAGGCTGGTCATCACGTTCTATCGCTCCATCGAGCTCAACGTCGGCCGCATCGTGGCCGCGGCCAAGAATCCGGATGTCGAACAGCAGAAGTTCTACAAGCAGGAGATCGGTGCCACCATCAGCAAGAACAATGAGCTGGTCAAGCGGATGGAAGAACTGATCACCGATGATGCCGGGCGTGCTGCCCTGGCCGAGATCAACGAACGCCGCAAGGTGGTGCTGGCGGCCAATGCGCAGGTCTTCAAGGAAAAAGACGCAGGCAACGAAGAGGGGGCGCGCAAGGCGGTGGACGAGCTGCTGCTGCCGAGTACGCGCGTCTACCTGGCTGCCATCGACAAGCTGGCCGTGATGCAGTCCGACCGCATCAAGAACCAGACCGCAGAAATCGATAGTCTCTTCCGCAATGCGCGTACGCTCATGATCGTGCTGGGCGTAGTCGCGCTGCTGCTGGGCGTGGCCCTGGCGTGGGCCATCACGCGTTCGATCACGGCACCGCTGCACAAGGCGGTGGACGTGGCCAGCCGCGTGGCCAAGGGGCAGCTGGACAACCATATCGAGGTGCGCGGCCAGGATGAAACCGGCCAGCTCATGCGCGCACTCAAGGAAATGAATGACAATTTGGTGGGCATCGTCACCCGGGTGCGCCAAGGCACCGATACCATCGCCACGGCCTCCAGCGAGATCGCCGATGGCAACCTGGACCTGTCCAATCGCACCGAGCAGCAAGCCAGTTCGCTGGAAGAGACCGCCTCGGCCATGGAAGAACTGACCTCGACCGTGAAGCAGAACGCTGATAACGCGCGCCAGGCCAACCAGTTGGCGGTGTCGGCATCGGAGGTGGCGGTGCAGGGCGGTTCGGTGGTGTCGGAGGTGGTGGCCACCATGGGCTCGATCAACGATTCCTCGCGCAAGATCGTGGACATCATTGCGGTCATCGATGGCATCGCTTTCCAGACCAATATCCTCGCCCTCAATGCCGCCGTGGAAGCAGCGCGCGCAGGCGAGCAGGGGCGCGGCTTTGCGGTGGTGGCCTCCGAGGTGCGTACCCTGGCGCAGCGTTCGGCCAGTGCCGCCAAGGAGATCAAGGAACTCATCGGTGACTCGGTGGGCAAGGTGGAGGCGGGCAGCAAGCTGGTCGAGCAGGCTGGTTCGACGATGGAAGAAGTGGTGGCCAGCGTGCGCCGCGTGACCGACATCGTGGCCGAAATCACCTCGGCTTCGCAGGAGCAGAGTGACGGGATCGAGCAGGTCAACCAGGCCATCAACCTGATGGACGAAGCGACCCAGCAGAATGCGGCGCTGGTGGAACAGGCGGCTGCGGCGGCGCGGCAGATGCAGGAGCAGGCGGCGGGCTTGAGTGAGACCGTGAGCGTGTTTCGTTTGAAGGGATAAGAAAACCAGGGCAGGGCGCGCAGGCGCCTTGCTCGCGGTCCCCAAAAAACTAAAGGCCGACTGACTTTCGTCAATCGGCCTTTTTTGTTTTGCTGCGCACGGAGGACCTCGGTCACGTTCCGCGACCCCGTCCGGCCTTGCAAGGCCGGACTTTCTCGTCCCTCCCGCAAGGCGCGCAAGCGCCTTGCTCGTGGACCCCAAAATACAAAAGGCCGACTGACTTTCGTCAATCGACCTTTTCTATTTTGGTGCCCACGGAGGGACTCGAACCCCCACACCTCGCGGCACATGGACCTGAACCATGCGCGTCTACCAATTCCGCCACGTGGGCTGCGCTGTAAAGCGAAGACCGTGATTATAGTTGGTCTGAAGGCGATGTCAACAACTTTTTTGATGCCGTTCCATCATTTTCGTTGCAATACGATGCTTCGCCCCTTTTTAAGCTTCGTATTGCGGTTAGGTAAATGGCCGCAACTCCGTTACACTAGGCACATCCGTCCGCCTGGGCGACTTTCGCCTTGGCATTTATAACAATTGCGCGAAACGAAACTTTTGAGCCAATTCCCCTATTCCATTCCCAGCCGGGAAGAGATCCTCGGCATCCTGCGTACTTCCTCGGGCGCGCAAAATGCTGCCGCGCTGGCCGCCGCGCTCGGCGTCAAGCCTGAAGAAATGGATGGCCTCACGCGCCGCCTCAACGCCATGGAACGCGACGGCCAGATCAAGCCGGATCGCGCCGGACACTACAAGCTGACCCATTCGCCGGACTTCATCCTGGGCCGTGTTTCGGCCCACCGCGATGGCTTCGGTTTCCTGCTGCCCGATGAAGGCACCGATGACCTGTTCCTGCCCGAGAAGGAAATGCAGAAGGTCATGCACGGCGACCGCGTGCAGGCCCGCATCACCGGCACCGACCGCCGTGGCCGCCCCGAAGGGACCATCGTCGAAGTGGTGGAGCGCGCCAACACCCACGTGATCGGCCGTCTGCTCAATGAAAACGGCGTCTGGGTGGTCGCCCCCGAAGACAAGCGCATCGGCCACGACGTGCTGCTGGCAGGCCCCCCGGGCAAGGCCAAGGCCGGGCAGGTGGTCAGTGTGGAGCTGACCGAACATCCTTCCCGCTACACGCAGCCGGTGGGCAAGATCGTCGAGATCCTCGGTGACATCGACGACCCCGGCATGGAAATCGAAATCGCCGTGCGCAAGTACGGCGTGCCGCACGAATTCTCGGAAGCCGCCAAGAAGCTCTCTTCCAAGCTGCCCAGCGAAGTCAAGGCCGCCGACCTCAAGGATCGCGTCGACCTGCGCGACGTGCCGCTGGTCACCATCGACGGCGAAGACGCACGCGACTTCGATGATGCCGTCTACTGCGAACCGGTCAAGATCGGCCGCACCAAGGGCTATCGCCTGATCGTTGCCATTGCCGACGTGAGCCACTACGTCAAGCCCAACGACGCCTTGGACGTGGATGCGCTCGAGCGCAGCACCTCGGTGTATTTCCCGCGCCGGGTGATCCCGATGCTGCCGGAAAAACTCTCCAACGGCCTGTGCTCGCTGAACCCGGACGTGGACCGCCTGACCCTGGTGTGCGATGCCGTCATCACCGCCAAGGGCGAGATCAAGGCCTACCAGTTCTATCCGGCCGTGATCCACTCGGCAGCCCGCCTGACCTATACCGAAGTGGCCTCGATCCTGGCCAATACCAAGGGCCCGGAAGCGGCGCGCCGCATCGGCCTGGTGCCGCACCTGACGCACCTCTACGAAGTTTTCCAGGCGCTGCTGACGGCACGCCAGGCACGCGGTGCCATCGACTTCGAGACCACCGAGACCTACATCGTCTGCAACGCCGCCGGCAAGATCGAGAAGATCCTGCCGCGCACCCGCAATGATGCGCACCGCCTGATCGAGGAATGCATGCTGGCCGCCAACGTCTGCGCGGCCGACCTGTTGAAGCGCCACGATCATCCGGCGCTCTACCGCATCCACGCCGGTCCGACCAAGGAAAAGCTGACGCAGCTGCGCACCTTCCTCAAGCAGATCGGCCTGACCCTGGGCGGTGGCGACACCCCCAGCGCGTCCGATTACGCCGAGCTCATGCCCAAGGTCAAGGCGCGTCCCGATGCGGTGCTGATCCAGACCATGCTGCTGCGCTCGATGCAGCAGGCGGTCTACAGCCCCGACAACATCGGCCACTTCGGCCTGTCCTATGAATCCTATGCGCACTTCACCAGCCCGATCCGCCGCTATCCCGACCTGCTGACGCACCGCGCCATCAAGGCCGTGCTGCAGGGCAAGCGCTATGAGCCCAAGGGCATCGACAGCACGGCGCTGAACACCTCGATCTCGCCCGCCGCCCGCAAGGCGCAGGCGCAGCAGCGTGCCGCCGACAAGGCCGCCGGCAAGAAGCCGCGTGGCGAGAGCGCCCTGGCGATCTGGGAAGCATTGGGCCTGCACTGTTCGGCCAATGAGCGCCGTGCCGATGAGGCTTCGCGCGATGTGGAAGCCTGGCTCAAGTGCTACTTCATCCGCGACAAGCTGGGCGAGGAATTCACCGGCACCATCGCCGGCGTGGCCACCTTCGGCATCTTCGTTCAACTGGATGCCCTGTACATCGAAGGCCTGGTGCACGTCACCGAACTGGGTGCCGATTACTTCCAGTACGACGAAGCGCGCCACGAGCTGCGCGGCGAGCGCACCGGCATCCGCTACCAGCTGACCGATCGCGTCACCGTGCAGGTCAGCCGCGTGGACCTGGATGCACGCAAGATCGACCTGGCACTGGTCAACGAGCCGGGCATCCGCACCCTCATCAAGAATGAAGCCAAGCGCGCTGAAAACGCCGCGCGTGGCAAGTCCGGTGGTGGCAGGCAAGCCCAGGCTGAAGTTCAGCCTGCCGCGCGCGGCAAGAAGGGCGCTGCCGCCAAGCCAGCTGCGGCTGCAGCGGGCAGCAAGCCCAAGGGTGGCGCCAAGGCCAAGGCTGGTGCCGCGCGCGCCGCCACGGCACGCCCCGGCGAAGCCGACCGCAAGCGCGCGGCATCCAAGGGCTACACCAAGGGCAAGAAGAAGCGATGAGCATGTCCCCGGACCTGCGGTTTGCGCAGGCCGGGTTTGATGGAACGCGGGGCACATGCCCCACCAAGCAAGACGAAAGACACAAGCAGGATCTATGAAGAGCAAAATGATTTTCGGCTTCCATGCCGTGACCTCCCGTATCCGCCACGAGGCTTCCTCGGTGGACGAGATTTACGTGGATGCCGAGCGCCGCGACCGCCGCATGCTGGATTTGCTGCATGCCGCCAAGGAAGCCAATGTACGCATCATCCAGGCCGACGACCAGCGCCTGGCCGCGATGGTCGGTACGCGCCGTCACCAGGGCGTGGTAGCCAAGGCCGCTGCGCTGTCGCTGGCGCGCACCCTCGATGAACTGCTGGATGCGGTGGTCGGTCCGCCGCTGCTGCTGATCCTCGACGGCATCACCGATCCGCACAACCTGGGCGCCTGCCTGCGCGTGGCCGATGGTGCCGGCGCGCATGCCGTGATCGCTCCCAAGGATCGCGCCGTGGGCCTGAATGCCACGGCCATGAAGGTCTCCAGCGGTGCCTCCGACACCGTGCCCTACATCACCGTCACCAACCTGGCCCGCACCATGCGCGACCTCAAGGAGCGCGGTGTATGGATCATCGGCACTTCCGATGATGCGGAGAAGGGCCTCTACGAAGGCGACTTCACCGGTCCCACCGCACTGGTGATGGGTTCCGAAGGCGAAGGCATGCGCCGTCTCACCCGTGAGACCTGCGATGTGCTGGTCAACATCCCCATGTTCGGTTCGGTCGAGAGCCTCAACGTCTCCGTGGCGTCCGGCGTCTGTCTGTACGAGGCGCGACGCCAGCGCTTGCCCAAGTAAGTCCGGTCATCCCGCATGACACCATCGCCGGACTTCGCGTCCGGCGATTTTTTTTGCCGTTCCATTGTTGGATCACTTCAATTTCACTTCAGTAGCCGTTTTCATTCAACGTTTCAGGAAGCACACCATGTTCAACCGACTCAGAGAAGACATCGCCAGCATCCGCGAGCGCGACCCCGCCGCACGCAACAGCTGGGAGGTGCTGACCTGTTATCCGGGCCTGCATGCGGTGATCCTGCATCGCTGGGCCCAGGCTTGCTGGAAGGCCGACCTGAAGTGGCTGGGCCGCTTCATCTCGCAGGTCGGCCGCACGCTGACCGGCATCGAGATCCATCCCGGTGCGACCATCGGCCGCCGTGTGTTCATCGATCACGGCATGGGCGTGGTGATCGGCGAGACTGCCATTGTTGGTGACGATTCCACCATCTACCAGGGCGTGACCCTGGGCGGTACGTCGCTGGCCAAGGGAGCCAAGCGTCATCCGACGCTGGGACGCGGTGTCATCATCGGTGCCGGCGCCAAGGTGCTGGGCGGATTTACGGTCGGGGATGGCGCCAAGGTCGGCTCCAATGCGGTGGTCACCAAGGAAGTGCCGGCCGGCGCCACCGCCGTGGGCAACCCGGCGCGCATCGTCGAGCGCAATGTCGTACCGTCCGGGCGTGAGCAGGCCGCAGCGCGCCTGTTTGCGGCCTATGGCGTCATGCCCAATGGCGATGATCCGCTGTCGAAGGCCTTGCATGGGCTCATCAACCAGGTCGCCACCCAGGAGCAGCAACTGGAAGCCGTGCTGGCCGCCTTGCAGGGTGCGGGGATAGGGTGTCGACGCCTTGAAGAGGCCGGACAATTCGACGCCGCGCAACTGAACCGGCTGGTCGATTGAGGAGCAGGGACGCAGCCGGGGTCAAACCGGCTGCGTCGTTCGCCACGGCCTGTGCCGCAGCGATGAGGTGATGAGACAGTGAACTGTGCGGGATCAGGCGATCTCGTCGCCGTTGACATCATGCCGGTGCAGCGCGCCGTCGGCCGTCAGGCTGATCCAGCCGCCACGCGGCGTTTCCACGTCGTATTCCCAATCCGGCAGCACATAGCGCAGCTTGCCGCCGTCCAGGCGATGCAGGGCAGGGCGGTGCGTATGGCCGTGGATCAGGATATCGGTCCCGGTCTGCGCGAAGAGCGCATCAATGGCACCGGCATTCACATCCATGATCGCCATGTCCTTGCTCTGGTTGGCGTCCTGGCTGTTCTTGCGGATACCTTCAATGATGGCCTTGCGCTGCGCCAGCGGCATGGCCAGGAACTGCTGCTGGTAGGCCGGTTGCCGCACCTGGGCGCGGAAGGCCATGTAGGCATGGTCATCGGTGCATTGCGCGTCGCCATGGGCCAGGGCCAGCGTACGGCCGGCGGCGGTGATGACGTGCGGGTCGTCGAGCAGCGTCAGCCCGGCGGCATCGGCAAATGCCTGGCCGACCAGGAAATCGCGGTTGCCCGCCATCCAGTACAGTTGCACGCCTTGCGCCTGTACAGTTCTCAATGCGTCAGCAATCAGTTGGTTGTAGGGAGCAGTACGGTCGTCGTCACCGGCCCAGTACTCGAACACGTCACCCAGCAAGTACAGTTGCTGCGTCCATACTGCATGGCTCTGCAGGAAGGAGAGAAAGGCTTGCGTGGTGCGGGGCAGGGCGGCTTGCAAATGGAGGTCGGAAACAAAAAGCGCAACCGTCGGTTGCGCTTTCTGCATGAACTGGAAATCAGTCATGGTCGGTGAAGTCAGCGGTCCGGATCAGGCTCAGACCACTTCTGCCTTCTCGATCACCACATCTTCAGCAGGCACGTCGGCGAACATGCCGGCGCGGGTGGTCTTGACGCCCTTGATCTTGTCGACCACTTCAGTGCCTTCGACGACCTTGCCGAAGACGCAGTAGCCCCAGCCGTCCTGGCCCGGGTAGTCCAGGAAGCTGTTGTTCTTGACGTTGATGAAGAACTGCGCCGAGGCCGAGTGCGGCGCGGCGGTGCGGGCCATGGCCAGGGTGTAGGGCTCGTTCTTCAAGCCGTTCTTGGCTTCGTTCTCGATCGGCTCGCGGGTTTCCTTCTGCTTCATGCCGGGTTCGAAGCCGCCGCCCTGGATCATGAAACCGTCGATGACGCGGTGGAAGATGGTGCCGTTGTAGTGGCCGGCGTTGACGTAGGCCAGGAAGTTCTCAACGGTCTTGGGGGCCTTCTCGGCATCCAGTTCGATCTTGATCGTGCCGTGGTTGGTGGTGAGCAGAACTGCCATGATGAATCCTTTGCTTGTGGGGGAATGAAAAAAACCGGCGGGCGACTTGGGCCCGCCTTGGCTGCGTGACGGCAGGCCGGCCTTACTTGACCAGGGTGGCCGATTCGATCACCACGGGCGTGGCCGGCACGTCGCCGGCGCCGGTGCGCACCTGCTTGATCTTGTCGACCACGTCGGTACCGGCGATGACCCGGCCGAACACGGCGTAGCCCCAGCCGTCCTGGCCGGGGTAGTTCAGGAAGCGGTTGTCCGCCACGTTGATGAAGAACTGGGCCGTTGCCGAATGCGGTGCCGACGTGCGCGCCATGGCCACAGTATAAACCTCGTTCTTCAATCCGTTATTGGCCTCGTTCTTGATGGGCGCCTCGGTGGCCTTCTCGCGCATGTTCTGGTCGTAGCCGCCGCCCTGGATCATGAAGCCGTTGATGATGCGGTGGAAGACGGTGCCGTTGTACTGGCCCTTCTTGACGTATTTCAGGAAATTGTCGACCGAGACCGGGGCCTTTTCGGGGTTCAGTTCCAGGGTGATGTCACCCATGCTGGTCTTGAGCAGCACGCGCGGTGCATCGGCCGCCAGCACAGGGGCGGCCAGCGTGGCCGACAGGGAGAATGCTGCGGCCATGCGCAGCAGATGACGACGGGAGAGGATCATGCGTTGCCTTCGTAAATGATTTTCCATTGCGATCCTTCACGCACCCAGTACTGGCGCTTGCGGATCGCGTTCTTGCTCTTGCCGACCGCACTTTCCTGGGTGAAAGTGCTGACGATCATGTCTTCCGGTGTGCCGGGATAGCGGAACAGGCTGACATCGCGCAGTTTGACACTGGTATAGCGCGCACCGTTCAGGCTCTTCTGCTGGCGGCCGAACCAGGTGGCCAGGTTCTCGCCCTGGGCCGAGCGGAATTCCGGAGAGTAATACGACAGCACCTTGTCGGCATCCGCATTCTCCAGCGACTGGCCCCACTGTTCCAGCATGGAGGAGGCGGCGTCGCGCTGGCGGGCCCATTCGTTTTTGTCGACGAACTGCACGTGCTGGCTGATGACCACCACGGTCTTGCCGACCTCGGCGGTGGAATAGAGGTTTTGCAGGTCCGGATTGGCCAGTACCACGCAGCCATCGGAGGACAGCGGTGGACGGCTGAAATTGTCCGAGGGCGTGCCATGCAGCCAGATGCCATAGCCGCTGCGGCCGTTGCGCTTGTCCCATTCATTGGGATAGGACAGCGGCAGGGCGCCGGTGCCATAGAAATCGGGCAGCTTGGGGCCGGGGATGCGATTGTTCACGTAATACACGCCGATGGGCGTGCGCTGGTCGCCGGACTTGGTCTTGTTGGCGCCGAAGCGGCCTTGGGAAATGTAGAAGTCGTTCTGGAACTTCAGTTCGCCGCCCTGGTTCTCGTAGACGTACATGCGCGAACGGGTGGTGTCGACCACCAGCACGTTCTTCTGGTCCTCGCCCACTTGCAGCACCGCCTTGGGGATCAGCTTGGGGTCCGGCTTTTCCTGCAGGGAGCGGATGCGCACCATGGCTTCATCGCGCAGTTCCTTGAGCTTGTCGCTGGGGCCGTCGGCCATGGCGCCGAAATTGCGCACTGGACGGGCATGCATCAACAGCAGGTCGCCGCGTACCAGGTGGCCCAGGCGGAAGGTGGGATAGGCCGCCACCAGCGCGTCGGCCTTGGCCTGGGCTTCGCGCAGGCGGTTGGCACCCAGGTCCTTGTAGATATCGATGAGCAGGGCTTCCGGATCCGGCTTGGCCACAGGCGCGCCGGCCGTATTGGCCGGCGGCGGGATGGAAGACGAGGATGCCACGCTGCCCATTGCAGGCACACCCGCCAGGCACAACATCAACAGGCGTCCCAGCATGCGCGCGGGACGCCCTTGCAAAGCGCTAGCCACCAATTACCCTCCCGATCGTTCCTGTTTGATCAGCCATCGATTGCCCTGTTTGACGAAAATCAGGGTCTTGCGGCTGTCCACCGTCAGCCGATCCGAATTATATATCTGGCGATAGCGCACGGTCGCGATGTTGCCATTGATGCTCACCGTGGCGTTGCTGACCTTGACACTGATGCGGCCCTTGTCCTCGATGCGGGCACGGCGCTCTTCGGCCCATTCCTTGCGGGAGGCACCACGGGGCGTGTCGAAGTCGCTGGCGTAATGGCCCAGGTAGCTGCGCACGTCCTTGTCGCTCCAGGCCTTGGCCCAGCCATTCAAGGCCGCCAGCACGGTGGCCTTGTCCTGTTCGGCGCTGGCTTCGGCCTTGGCCTTTTCCTTGTCGGCACGGGCCTTGTCGGCCTTGGCCTTTTCTGCTGCCGCCAGTTTCTCGGCCTTGGCCTTCTCTGCAGCCGCCAGTTTCTCCGCCTTGGCCTTCTCGGCCGCAGCCAGCTTGTCGGCTTGCGCCTTCTCGGCGGCCGCCTGGGCGGCCTTGTCCTTCTCGGCGCGGGCGGCTTGTTCGCGGGCCAGCTTGTCGGCGTGTTCCTTGTCCTTCTGCGCTTGCAGTTCCTTCTGCTTCTGCTCGGCGGCGGCCTTGTCGGCGGCGGCCTTCTGCGCACGCGCCTGTTCGGCTGCCAGCTGTTCGGCGCGCGCCTTCTCGGCCTTGGCACGCTCGGCGGCGGCGCGGTCTGCTGCCGCCTTCTCGGTGGCGGCCTTGTCCGCGGCAGCCTTGTCGGCAGCGGCTTTCTCGGCGGCCGCCTTGTCGGCTGCGGCCTTTTCCTTCTCGCTGGTGGCCTTGGAGATGGCCGTCTTTTCCGCTTCGGCCTTGTCGGCCGCTGCCTGCTGCGCCAGTTTTTCGGCCGCCAGGGCGCGATTGCGTTCCTGCTGTTCTGCCGCTGCCGCTTCGGCCTTGGCCTTGGCGTCGCGCTGGGCTGCTGCGGCCGACGCCAGGCGCGGCACGGTGCCACCGGTGGTGTTGCCGTTGAGCGAGCGCAGCAGGGTCAGCTTGGGCTGCGGCACGTTGGCGCCCGGATCGATCTGCAGCGCCTTGTCATAAGCCTGGCTGGCCAGCTTGGCATAGACGTCGCCCAGGTTTTCCAGTGCGGTGGCATAGGTCGGATTGGTGCGCATGGCCATGTCCAGCGCCGCGCGCGCCTTGTCGTACTGGCCGTCGGCCGCATACAGCACGGCCAGGTTGTTGTACGGCTCAGGCAGGTCGGGGAAGTCCTCGGTGAGCTTGGTGAACACCGCGATGGCCTCGGCAGAACGGTTTTGTTCTGCTAAGATCAGGCCCTTCGTGAAACGCAGTTGCGCATCGCGCGGGTGTTTGGCCAGCACGGCATCGGTCTTGGTCAGTGCTTCGGCATACTGTCCGGCCCGCATCAGCTTGTTGATGTCAGACATTTCACTGGCATGCGCAAGCGTGGCGGGCACCCCGAAGAGGGCTGCCACCAGGCTCGACAACACTGCCGTCTTGTGGGCAGTCTTGCTGATCAAACCGCGCAAACCATGAATGGATGTCTCTTCTTGTGATTCTGGGGCCATGGTTTTATCGATGCTATACTCGAAGAAATTCGAAGAAAGCTGGCATTTTATATCAAACAAGTAAGACAAAAAGAGGTTTGGCTACCGTGACCCGTTCATGTTGCAACTGCTGCTAGAACAATGAAACCCAGGCAGGGGCCTGCCAGCGCCACGCTTTTACACGGTGCCGGCCCCAGGTAGTGCATGAACCCGTCGCCCACAGCGGCAACGCCAACCCCAGAATTCCCATCCCATGAGCGAGCTCAAGATTTACAACACGCTGGCGCGTGATAAGCAGACCTTTTCCCCGATCGAACCCGGCAAGGTGCGCTTGTACGTGTGCGGCATGACCGTGTATGACTATTGCCATATTGGCCATGCGCGCGTGCTGGTGGTGTTCGACATGGTGCAGCGCTGGCTGCGCGCCTCCGGCTATGCCGTGACCTACGTGCGCAACATCACCGATATTGACGACAAGATCATCCATCGTGCCGCCGAGAACGGCGAGACCATCGCCCAGCTGACCAATCGCTTCATCGATGCCATGAACGAGGATGCCGCCGCCCTGGGCGTGCAGCGTCCCGACCATGAACCGCGTGCGACGAAGTACGTGCCGAAGATGCTGGACCTGATCGGCAAGCTGGAAAAGAACGGCCTGGCCTACAAGGCCAGCGATGGCGACGTCAATTACTCCGTGCGCGATTTCCCCGGCTACGGCAAGCTCTCCGGCAAGTCGCTGGACGACCTGCGCGCCGGCGAACGGGTGGATGTGAACACCGGCAAGCGCTATCCGCTGGACTTCGTGCTCTGGAAAGCCGCCAAGCCCAGCGAGCCGGACGAAGCCAAGTGGGACTCGCCCTGGGGCTGTGGTCGTCCGGGCTGGCACATCGAGTGCTCGGCCATGTCCAGCGACCTGCTGGGCGACCATTTCGACATCCACGGCGGCGGACAGGATCTGCAGTTCCCGCATCATGAAAACGAGATCGCCCAGTCGGAGGGTGCGCACCAGCACACCTTCGTGAACTACTGGATGCACAACGGCTTCGTGCGCATCGACAACGAGAAGATGTCCAAGTCCCTGGGCAACTTCTTCACGATTCGCGACGTGCTCAAGAAGTACGATCCGGAAGTGCTGCGTTTCTTCATCTTGCGCGCGCATTATCGCAGCCCGCTGAACTACTCGGATGCCCATCTGGACGATGCCCGCCAGGCGCTCACCCGCCTGTACACGGCCTTGAAGGATGTGCCGCCGGAAGCGGGCGCGCTGCTGGCCGATGAAGCCCATGCACAAAGGTTCACAGAGGCCTTGAACGATGACTTCAACACGCCGGTGGCGATATCGGTGCTCTTCGAGCTGGCCAATGAAGTCAATCGCGACCGTTCCCCGGCGCAGGCGCGCCAGTTGAAGGCGCTGGCCGGCATCCTCGGCCTGCTGCAGCGCGAGCCGGGCGAGTACCTCAAGGGCGGCGTGGCAGCGGCAGACGGTCTGGGCGAAGCCGAGATCGAAGCCTTGATCGAAGCGCGCAAGGCGGCCAAGGCGGGCAAGAACTTCGCCGAAGCCGACCGCCTGCGTGCCGAGCTGACCGCGGCCGGCATCATTCTGGAAGACAAACCGGGCGGCCTGACCGAATGGCGGAGAGCTTGATTTGAATACCAACCGAAAAGCCAGCGAGGCCGATCCCGGCATGATCGTGCCGGCCTACTGGGAAGAGGCCAAGGCCGAGCTGATGAAGCGCGACCGCATCATGCGCAAGATCATCCCGCAGTTCGGGGATCTGCAACTGACGGTGCGTGGCGACGCCTTCACCACGCTGGCGCGTTCGGTGATCGGCCAGCAGATCTCGACCAAGGCCGCCAATGCGGTCTGGCAGCGCTTCCTGGAAGCCTGTCCGCGTTGTACGCCGGGCCAGGTGATGCGCACCGGTCCGGAAGGGCTGGCGGCCTGCGGCCTGTCCAAGCGCAAGGCCGAATACATCCTCGATCTGGCGGCCCACTTCAAGGCCAAGACGGTACATCCCGACAAATGGGCGGAGATGGAAGACGAAGCCGTCATTGCCGAGATGATCCAGATCCGTGGGATCGGCCGCTGGACAGCCGAGATGTTTTTGATATTTAATCTGCTGCGCCCGAACGTGCTGCCGCTGGATGACCTGGGATTGCTCAAGGGCATCAGCATCAGCTATTTCTCGGGCGAGCCCGTCTCGCGCAGCGATGCGCGGGAAGTCGCCGCGAACTGGGAACCGTGGCGCACCGTGGCGACCTGGTATCTGTGGCGCAGCCTGGACCCGCTGCCCTCCGATTATTGATCCAAGGGGAAGAGGGTGCGTCCGGCGCTGCTGCGCTGGCGCCGTGCTGGTGTATACTCCGCACCTCCCAAGATTTGAAGGCAAACCGATGCATCCGGGGATCATCGAGCCGCAACCCGCACCGGGCCGGCGTCCCTGTCAGATGATCGGACTTGTTGAAAAAGGAACACAATGAGTAAATCGACAACGACTTTTCTGGGCTTCGAGCAGGCCATCGCCGAGCTGGATGCCAAGATCGAAGAGTTGCGTTTTGTACAGGATGACTCGGCCGTCGACATCTCCGAAGAGATCGAGCGCCTGGTCAAGAAGAGCCAGCAGCTGACCAAGGACATCTACGCCAAGCTCACGCCCTGGCAGGTCTCGCAGATTGCGCGCCATCCGCAGCGTCCCTACACCATGGACTACGTGCGCGAGATCTTCACCGATTTCCACGAACTGCATGGCGACCGCACCTTTGCGGACGACCAGTCCATCGTCGGCGGCCTGGCCCGTTTCAACGGCCAGGCTTGCATGGTGATCGGTCACCAGAAGGGGCGCGACACCAAGGAACGCGCCATGCGCAACTTCGGCATGCCCAAGCCGGAAGGCTATCGCAAGGCGATGCGCCTGATGAAAGTGGCCGAAAAGTTCGGTTTGCCGATTTTTACCTTCGTTGACACCCCAGGCGCCTTCCCCGGCATCGATGCCGAAGAGCGCGGCCAGTCCGAAGCCATCGGCCACAACCTGTACGTGATGGCCGAACTGAAGGTGCCGCTGATCGCCACCATCATCGGTGAAGGCGGTTCCGGCGGCGCGCTGGCCATCGCCGTGGGTGACTCGGTGCTGATGCTGCAATATGCGACCTACTCGGTGATCTCGCCGGAAGGCTGCGCTTCCATCCTGTGGAAGACCGCCGACCGCGCCGCCGATGCGGCCGAAGCGCTGGGCCTGACCGCCCATCGCTTGAAGGCCATCGGCCTGATCGACAAGATCGTCAACGAACCGCTGGGCGGCGCCCATCGTGATCCCAAGCAGATGGCCGGTTTGCTCAAGCGCGCGCTGTCGGATTCGCTGCGCCAGTTCCAGGGCATGAAGACCAAGGACCTGCTGGCCGCGCGTCACGAAAAGCTGATGGCCTATGGCAAGTTCAAGGAATTGAATTCGGCCGAATAATTTCCGGTTCGCATTCCTGTCCTCCCAGGCGCCAGCGATAGCTTCGCTGGCGTTTGTCTTTTCTGGCGCCGGTTTCCCATGTCCGAACATCCTTCTTCTCCTTCCTCCGGCAAGATCACCGGCAAGCTGCTGCAGGCACTGCAGGCCACGCTGGCCGCAACCGGTTTCGATCCCGCACAGGACACGCTGGCCGTAGCCTTCAGCGGTGGACTCGATTCCACGGTGCTGCTGGAAGCGGCCGCTCAGTGGCAGCGTGAAAGCGGCGCCCGCGTGGTGGCGCTGCATGTGCATCATGGGCTGTCACCCAATGCGGATGCCTGGCTGGCGCACGCCGAGCAGGTATGTGCGCAGCGCGGCCTCACCTGCGCGCACGAGCGCGTGCAACTGGAACGGGTGGCCGACAGCGGCGTGGAAGAAGCGGCAAGGCTGGCGCGTTATGCCGCGCTGGGACGGCTGTGCCGGGCGCACGGCGCGCGCCTGCTGCTGACCGCACATCACCTCGATGACCAGGCCGAAACGGTGCTGCTGCAACTGCTGCGCGGCAGCGGGCTGGCGGGCATGTCCGGCATGGATCAATGCAATGCCGCGCCCGGTTTGCTGGGCGATGCCGATACGCTGGTCGCACGGCCTTTCCTGGCCATCCCGCGCGCCCAGTTGGAAGAAGGCGCACGCGCCTGGTCGCTCGCCTGGATCGAGGATGAATCCAACAGTGATCCGCGCTATACCCGCAATGCCTTGCGCCATCAGGTAATGCCAGCGCTGGGCCAGGTCTTCCCGGGCTACCAGCAGCGCCTGGCGCGTGCGGCCGGGCATGCGCAGGGCGCGCAGGAACTGCTGCGCGAAGTGGCCGAACAGGATCTGGCCCAATGCCGTGAAGACGATCATCTGCGCATGCCTGCGCTGCGCGCCCTGAGCGAGCAGCGTTTCCTGAACCTGATGCGTCACTGGTTCGCACTGCGCGGCATGCGCATGCCATCGGCCGCGTGGATGCAGGAGATGCGCAGCCAGTTGCTGGAAGCCGATGTGGAGGCGCAGCTGTGCGTCTCCCACCCTGACGGCGAAGTGCATCGCTACCGCGAGCGCGTCTTCCTGGCCCCGCGCCGCAGCCTGCCTGATGAGGGCGCGTCACTGTCGCTGCGCTGGAGCGGGCAGGCGCAGGTCCATGTACCGGTCTTCCACGGCACCCTGCAGTTCGAGCCCGTTTCCGCTGGCGATGCGCGGCCCGGCTTTGATGCCGCGTGGCTGCGTGCGCAATCGCTGCTGGTGTGTGGACGCAGCGGGGGAGAGCGCATCAAGCTGGCGCAGAATCGTCCGGCGCGCAGCCTCAAGCAGCAGTACCAGAGCGCGGATGTACCTGCGTGGGAGCGGCCTTACCTGCCGCTGGTGTGGGCGGGAGAAGACTTGCTGTTCGCGGCGGGCGTGGGCATGGACTGTGCGCACTTTGCGCATGCGGGAGAACGCGTCGCCTTGCGGTGGCAGCAGGATTGATCCGCATCGGGCGTATCGGCCTGGCTCGGTAGCCGAAGCGATGCAAACAATTTAAATGATATAAAAAATATCGCCCCCGGACCTGAAGGTGCGGGGGCGATATCCCTGTCATCCCTGACATGTCCGGGCAGCAGATCGATCCGATGCCCGGGTTGCTGCTCCTTGCGGACGTCTTACTTGGCGGCGGCGTCAGCGGCCGGCTTTTCGGTGCCTGCGGCTTCCTTCTTGGCGGCCTTCTTCTCGGTCTTGCCTTCAGCCTTCTTTTCCGACTTCTTGTGCTTGGCGTGATGTTCCGACTTGGCCTTCGGCGCGGTCTCGGTCTTGGCAGCTTCCGCCTTGGCCGGAGCAGCGGTGGTGGCAGCCGGAGCGGCCGAGGCAGCGGCGGCGCCGGTCTGGGCGAATACCGGCAGGGTCAGGGCCGACAGCAGGGAGGCAACGATGATGGTCTTGGTCTTCATGGTGATGTCCTTTCAACGACGGGTGTCTGGTCAGTGTCAGTAATACGTGTGCACGGTGTGTGCGATGTGTCTGCCAAGTGTTTGCTATCTGTACCGGGCGCTGGCCCGGTACGGTCTGGCCTTGATTACTTGGTCTTGGCGGCCGTGTCGGTGGCGGCTGTCTTGGTGTCGGCAGTGCCGGCTTCCTTCTTCTCAGCCTTGGCTTCCGTCTTGGTGTCAGCCTTTTTCTCCGACTTCTCCGACTTCTCGGACTTCTTGTGCTTGGCGTGATGCGTGGCCTTGGCCTTGGCCTTCGGTGCGGTCTCGGTCTTGGCGGCTTCCGCCTTGGCCGGGGCGGTTGCGGTGGTGGCCGGGGCGGCCGGCGCGGCTGCTGCGCCAGTCTGGGCGAACACCGGCAGGGTCAGGGCCGACAGCAGGGAGGCAACGATGATGGTCTTGGTATTCATGGTGATGTCCTTTCAGAGACAAGTGTCTGTTTGCGTCAGTAGTACGGTGCGTACGGTGTGTGCTGCGTGTCTGCTACGTTACTGCTTTGTATCTGCTATCTGTACCGGGACTGGCCCGGTACGGTCTTACTTGCTCTTGGTCGCTGTATCGGTGGCGGCCTTGGTGTCGGTCTTGGCTTCGCTCTTGGCGCCAGCCTTCTTCTCCGACTTTTCGGACTTCTTGTGCTTGGCGTGATGGGTGGTCTTGGCCTTGGGCGCGGTGTCGGTCTTGCCGGCTTCCGCCTTGGCCGTAGCTGCTGCTGGCGCGGCCGGCGCAGCGCTGCCGGTCTGTGCGAACACCGGCAGGGCCAGTGCGCTCAGCAGGGAAGCGACGATGACGGATTTGGTTTTCATGGCAATTTCCTTTAGAAAGTGGTTGTTACGCTCGGCGCTTGATTTTGCGTAATCGCTTCATCATGTCGTGTCGCCTTGCTTCCTATAACGAGCCGTCGACGTGAAAGACGACGTGAAAGTGTTTCAATTCATCGTGGATTTGTAAGCATTCGTTGCTGCTTTGCTTATAATGGTTGGCACGTTGGTGCAGCGGTGTTTCAGCGCTGCTTGCGGGCTTCTCCGCTGCACCGCGTGCCTTGCCGGTGGTCTTTGCCGTTCCTTCTTTCCTGTTGCCTCATCGAGTTTTCTCATGGCCTATCAAACCTGGTTTGCATTTTTCCTCGCCGCCTGTGTCATCGCCATCTCGCCCGGATCGGGTGCGGTGCTCTCCATGAGCCACGGTCTCAATTACGGCCTGCGCCGTACTACCGCCACCATCCTGGGCCTGGAGATTGCCCTGGTGGTCGTCCTCATCATCGCCGGTGCCGGTGTGGGTTCGCTGCTGGTGGCTTCTGAAACCGCCTTCAACGTGGTCAAGATTGCCGGTGCCCTGTACCTGATCTACCTGGGCTTCTCGCAGTGGCGTGCGCGCGTGCCTTCGGAGCAGGAAGGCGAAGCCCTCGACAACGCCAACGCCGTGGCGCGCGCGCAGCGCGGCCAGCACTGGTGGCAGCGTTGCATGACGGGTTTCCTCACCAATGCCACCAACCCCAAGGGCATCGTCTTCATGGTGGCGGTGCTGCCGCAATTCATCGATCACGAACGCCCGCTGTGGCTGCAGCTGCTGGTGCTGGCCGTGACCATGGTGGCGGTGGACCTGGTGGTCATGCACGGCTACGCCTTTGCGGCCAGCCGCCTGCAACGCTTCTTCCGCAGCCAGAAGGCGATCAAGGCGCAGAACCGTTTCTTCGGCGGTGTGCTGATGCTGGTGGGTGCCGGGCTGTTCTTCTTCAAGCGCACACAGCACTGAACAGTCTCCGGCCCGCCCGCAGACAACAAAAAACCCGCAAGGCAGCTTGCGGGTTTTTTGTTGGGCATCCCCACCGGCCTGGCGGGGAGGTGAAGGGAAATTACTTGTCCTTCTTCAGGCAGGACGACATGAAGGCTTTGCGCTCATCGCCCTTCTTGCCGGCGGCGTCGGCGTTACATTGCTTCATCTTGTCTTGCTGGGTGGCCGGCTTGGGCTGTTCCTTCTTCAGGCAGGAGGACATGAAGGCCTTGCGCTCATCGCCTTTCTTGCCGGCGGCGTCGGCGTTGCATTGCTTCATCTTGTCCTGCTGCGCATTCTGGGCCATGGCGGGGGAACCCAGCAGCAGCGGGGCGGCCAGTGCGAACGAGGTCATGGCGAAGAACATTTTTTTCATGAGAGACTCCCTGGGGCAAGGTGGATTCGTGGGTCTGATCGGTCTGATTCTTCAGACGCGAGCATTACAGCATGAAAGTTAATGTTCTGACTAGCGCACGCAGTTGAGGTCGCCTTCCTGGCAGCCCGCCAGATTCTTCAGTTCGTCCGCACGCTGGCGGGTCTTGTCGGCCAGGCAGGTTTGCAGCGCAAGTGAAGCGGCGGACCCGCCGGCGCTGGCCGAACTCTCAAAGCGGCAGGACAGGTCGCGATACTTCAGCCAGGCCAGCTGCACTTCGCGCAACTGGTTCTGCTGCGCCTTGTTGAGCTTGTCGCGATAGGCCATGTAGGTGGCATTGAGATCGGCATCGTTCTGGGTCAGGGTCTGCGAGGCGCAGGCATTCATTTCGGCCTGGGTGGCAGCCTTGGTGCAATCGGCGGCGAAGGCGCTGCCGGCACACAGTAGCAGGGCGGCCGCCAGCAGGGACAGGGGGGCTTTCATGGGACAGGACTCCGGTTTCTCAGGGGACGAGGCTGCATGCTCCCGGTCGGCAGGGTCATCGTGGCGACTTGCGGAGGGCTTGCAGCTTGTCGGGATAAAATGACATTTTGCCTGTCTTAGAAGAAGACGGAGCAGGCCGGTTCGCCCGTTTCTGCAACGAAATTGCAACAAGCCGTATCTGATTTTCCTTATCCAAATCTTTTTCAGGAGTAGCGCAGATGGGATTGAGCTGGCTGTCCGCCATCAAACTGATTCCCTGGGGCGACGTGGTCCAGGCCACCCCCGGCATCGTCAAGGGCGCGTGTGACCTGTGGTCGCGCACCCGCAAGGCCAAGACCGCAGTCGATGCCGCGCCGCCCGCGCCGGTCACCGGCGACGTCGGCCAGCTGGCCCAGCGCATCGTCCAGCTGGAAGCCGAGCAGCTCGAAGCCAGCCAGTTGATCAACACCCTGGCCGAGCAGAACGCACAACTGGTTGCCACCATGGATGCCATGCGCCGCCGCCTGCGCATGCTGGGGGCCTTCTGCGTGCTGCTGGCGGTGGGCGTGGCGGCGCTGTGGCTGCGCTGAACGTCGCGTTTGGTTTTTCCTGATCCCTGATTCCTGATTTCTTGACGACTGGCCCTGCATGTTCCAACAAGCATTGCGCATGACCCTGCGCGACTGGCGCACCGGTGAACTCCGTTTCCTGCTGATCGCACTGATCGTGGCGGTAGCGGCATTGTCCTCGGTCGGTTTCTTCGTCGACCGCATGCGCGCCGGCATGACGCGCGATGCGCACCAGCTGCTGGGGGCCGACCTCCTGATTGCGGCCGACCAGCCGCTGGCGCCGCAATGGCTGCAACAGGCCGCTACGCAAGGCCTGCAGCAGGCGCAGACCCAGGTCTTTCCCAGCATGGCGCAAGCCGGGCAGGGCGATGCGGCGCGCTCGGTACTGGCCTCCATCAAGGCCGTGACCACCGGCTATCCCTTGCGCGGCCAGTTGCGCCTGCAGGGCGGCGATGGCCGCGACCGGCCCGCCCAGGGCATCCCCCAAGCGGGTACGGTCTGGGTGGATCCGCAGATCCTGTCGCAACTGGGCGTGCAGGTCGGCGACACCCTGCAGCTCGGTGACCTGCCCCTGAAGATCGCCGCCGTCATCGCCATGGAACCGGATCGCGGCAGCGCCTTCGTCAATTTCGCGCCGCGCGTGATGCTCAATGACGGCGACCTGGCCGCCACGCACCTGGTGCAGGTGGGTTCGCGCGTGACCTACCGCCTGTTGATCGCCGGGCCGCCCGAGGCCGTGCAGCGCTACCAGCAGCAGATCGAAGGCCAGATCGAGACTGACAAGCTGCGCGGCGTGCGCCTGGAATCGCTGGAAAACGGCCGTCCGGAAATGCGCGCCACGCTGGACCGTGCCGAGCAATTCCTGTCGCTGGTCGGGCTGCTGTCGGCCATGCTGGCTGCGCTCGCAGTGGCCATGGCAGCGCGCCGCTTCATGCTGCGCCACCTGGATGCCTGCGCCATGCTGCGTTGTTTCGGCATGACCCAGGCGCAGGTGACCACGCTCTACCTGACCGAATTCATTCTGATCGGACTGGCGGCCAGCTTCATCGGCATGCTGGTCGGCTTTGCCGCCCACTTCGCCCTGCTGCAATGGCTGGGCAACTTCCTCCCGACCGCCTTGCCGCCACCGGGCTGGGCGCCCGCGCTGCAGGGCGTGGCCACCGGTTTGCTGCTGCTGGTCGGTTTTGCCTTGCCCCCCATCCTGCAATTGCGCAACGTGCCGCACAACCGCGTGATCCGCCGCGACCAGGGTGCACCGCAGGCGCTCACGGTGGGCACTTATGTGCTGGGCACGCTGGTGTTTTCCGGGCTGCTGCTGTGGCAGGCGGGCGATCTCAAGCTGGGGCTGCTGACCATCGCCGGCTTCCTCGGCGGCTTTGGTCTCTTCGCGCTGGTGGCCTGGCTGTGCCTGCGCGCGCTGCGTTCGCTGCGCGGCATGGTGGATCGCCAGAGCTGGCGCTTTGCCATCGACGGCTTGCAGCGTCGTCCGGCGGCGGCCGTCATGCAGGTGGTGGCGCTGGGCCTGGGGTTGATGGCGCTGCTGTTGCTGACCGTGATCCGCGGCGACCTGGTGGGCGCATGGCAGCAGGCCACGCCGGCCGATGCCCCCAACCGCTTCATCATCAACATCCAGCCGGACCAGCGCGACGCCGTGCAACAGGCGCTGCGCCAGGGCGGGGTGCAGGATGCGGCGCTGTATCCGATGATTCGCGGGCGGCTGGTGCAGATCAATGGCCGTGCGATCTCGGCGGCGGATTATCAGGAAGACCGTGCCAAGCGGCTGGTGGATCGCGAATTCAATCTCTCGACCATGCGTGACATCCCGCCCGGCAATGGCATCGTGGCCGGGCGCTGGTACGACGACCGCCAACCCGAAGCCTCGGTGGAACGCGGACTGGCACAGACCCTGGGCATCAAGCTGGGGGACAAGCTGCAATTCGACATCGCCGGACAACTGGTGGAGGCCCCCGTGACCAGCCTGCGCAAGCTGGAGTGGGGATCGCTGCGGGTGAATTTCTTCGTCATCCTCAACCCGACGCTCATGCGCGATACGCCGCAAAGCTGGATCACGGCGGTACACCTGACGCCACAGCAGGAGGCCTTGGGCAATACGCTGGCGCGCGACTTCCCCAATCTGACCGTTGTGGACATAGGAAGTGTACTGGCACAGATCCAGGAAGTGGTCGGTCAAGTGATTGCAGCTGTAGAGTTCCTGTTCCTGTTCACTTTGTGTTCAGGTGTACTGGTACTGTACGCTGCACTGGCAGGGTCCCAGGATGAACGTGTACGGGAAGCTGGCCTGTTGCGTGCCCTTGGTGCGACCCGCCAGGAGCTCTCCCGCGCCCAGCGCATCGAGGTGCTGCTGGTGGGTTCGCTGGCCGGGCTGCTGGCCGCCAGCGGCGCGGCGGGCATCGGCTGGGCGCTGGCGCATTACGTCTTCAATTTCGAGTGGAGCTTCAGTCCGCTGGTGTGGGTAGCGGGCATGGGACTGGGCGCGGCTTGCTCGGCCCTTGGGGGCTGGGCCGGATTGCGCCACGTGTTGCGCCGTCCGCCGCTGCAGACCTTGCGCGAGGCCTGATCCGATCCAGGTCAAACAAGGCTGGCAATCGCAGCCGGGCGGCCCGACGCGGCAGGCCGGCTGCGGTATCATGGCGGTCTTATGCAAATCGAAGATCCCAACCAACCGACCACGTTCGAACTCATCGGCGGCGCAGAAAAGCTGCGCGAGATGGTCGACCGTTTCTATGACCTGATGGACCTGGAACCGGAGTTCGCCGGCATCCGCGCACTGCATCCGCCTTCGCTGGAGGGCTCGCGCGAGAAGACCTACATGTTCCTCTCCGGCTGGACCGGCGGTCCCAGCCTGTACATGGAAAAATTCGGCCATCCGCGCCTGCGGGCACGCCACCTGCCTTTCCCCATCGGCATCTCCGAGCGCGACCAGTGGCTGCGCTGCATGACCTGGGCCATGCAGGACGTCGGCCTGCCGGAAGACCTGATGAAGCGCCTGCTGGCCGCGCTCTACCAGACGGCCGACTGGATGCGCAACAAGCCCGAGTAACAAGCCCGAGTAACACGCACTGGATGGGTTCCATGTCCCTTTTTGAAATGATCCTCACCGGCCTGGTCGTGGTCGGCGTCGTGCTGCAAGTGCTGATCCTGCTGCGCGGCAGCCAGCGTCAGGAGGACGACACTGCGCTGGTGATCGAAGACGCGCTGCTGCAGGTCAAGCAGGACCTGCAACGCCACCAGCAGGACACCGGCGAGCGCATCGAGCGCGAGCTGCGCAGCCAGGTGCAGGCCAGTGCCCAGAACACGCGCCAGGAACTGGGCGCGAACTTTGCCCACCTGCAGCAGACGCTGGCCACGCAACTGACCAGCGTGGCGGGTTTGCAGAACCAGCAGATCGATGGCTTTGCGCAGCAGCTGGTCAAGCTCAACGAAAGCAACACGCAGCAGCTGGAAAGCATGCGCCAGTCCATCACGCTGCAGGCCCAGGTGAACCGTGAAGAGCAGGCGGTCTCGCTCAAGCGTTTCGGCGATACCTTGCACCAGCAACTCTCGGCGCTGACCGAGTCGAACGCCCAGCGCATGGCCGAGGTACGTGCCACGCTGGAAGCCAGGATCAAGGACCTGCAGAACGACAACGCGCAAAAGCTGGAAGAGATGCGCAAGACCGTGGACGAGAAACTGCATGCCACGCTGGAGCAGCGGCTGGGTGAATCCTTCAAGCTGGTCTCGGACCGGCTGGACAAGGTGCACCAGGGCCTGGGCGAAATGCAGCAGCTGGCCACCGGCGTGGGCGACTTGAAGCGTGTGCTGACCAACGTCAAGACGCGCGGCACCTGGGGCGAAGTGCAGCTGGAAATCCTGCTGGAGCAGATGTTGACTCCGGACCAGTACGCCAAGAACGTTGAAACCGTCCCGGCCAGCGGCGAGCGGGTGGAGTTCGCCATCCGCCTGCCGGGTGCCAAGGAAGACGCCGGCCAAGTCTGGATGCCCATCGACGCCAAATTCCCCAAGGAACAGTACGAACGCCTGGTCGATGCCGCCGAGCGCGCCGATGCCGAGGGCGTGGCCACGGCCGGCCGCGAGCTGGAGCGGGCCGTGCGCGGCGAGGCCAAGACGATTGCCGAGAAATACCTGTCGCCGCCGTTGACGACCGACTTCGCCATCCTCTTCCTGCCCACCGAGGGGCTGTATGCGGAAGTGATGCGCCGACCAGGTCTGTCGGATGAATTGCAGCGCACCTGCCGGGTCACCATTGCGGGCCCGTCGACCTTGTCGGCGCTGCTCAACAGCTTGCAGATGGGCTTCCGCACGCTGGCACTGGAAAAGCGTTCGTCGGAGGTGTGGCAGGTGCTGGGCGCGGTCAAGACCGAGTTCGGCAAGTTTGGCGAAGTGCTGGCGGCCACCAAGACGGCGCTGGAGCGCGCGGCCAAGAACATCGACCAGGCCGAGACCCGCACCCGCCAGATGACGCGCAAGCTCAAGTCGGTGGAGGCGCTGCCGGTGGAAAATGCGCAGAAGCTGCTGGGTACCGGGGAGCTGGATCTGGGTGAGGATGCCGAGGGCGTCTGATTGGCCTTTTTGGCCTTTTCCTTCACTAGCGGACGAGGCTCAGGAGGCTGGAAAACACAAAGGGACGGCTTGCCGTCCCTTTTTCTTCATCTGCGCCTGAAAAACCATCACACCAGGCCGTCGAACAGCACCACCGCCACCTCTTCGCCGGCAGCCACATCACTGCGTTCGTGTTCCAGTTCGATGATGCAGTTGGCGTCCGACATCGAGCGCAGGATGCCCGAACCCTGCATGCCGGTCAGCCGCACTTGCCACTGACCATTCTCGTCCGGGGCCAGGATGCCGCGCTGGTATTCGGTGCGGCCGGCCTTCTTGCGAATGGCCGTGGCCGTCTTCACCCGCAGGCGCGGCAGCGGCCTGGCTTCAGCACCGGCCAGGCGCAGCAGTGCATCGCGCACGAAGAAGGAAAAACTCACCTGCACCGCCACCGGATTGCCCGGCAAACCGAACAGGTAAGCCTCCCGCCCGCGCGAGCGGATGCGGCCAAAGGCCAGCGGACGGCCGGGGCGCATGGCGATCTTCCAGAACGTCATCTCGCCCAGGCTGGCCATGATCTGCTTGGTGTAATCCGCCGCACCAACGGAGACGCCACCGGAGGTGATGACCGCATCGGCTTCTTCGCAGGCACTGCGGAAAGCCGCTTCCAGGGCGGCCGGATCGTCCGGCACCACGCCCATGTCCAGCACCTCGCAACCGAGGCGCGTGAGCATGCCGTGCAGGGTGTAGCGATTGGAGTCATAGACGCAGCCGGCATCGAGCGGCTCGCCGACCGAACGCAATTCGTCGCCGGTGGAGAAGAAGGCCACGCGCAAACGGCGCTGCACCGGCACTTCGGCGATGCCCAGCGAGGCCAGCAGGCCGATGTCGGAGGGGCGTAGCACGCGCCCGCGCGGCAGCGCCACGCTGCCCAGGGCCAGGTCTTCGCCCCGCAGGCGGCGATTGTCGCCGGGACGCACGCGGCCGGCAGGCAGGGTCACGCCTTGCGCGTCGGCGTCGGTGGTCAGTTCCTGCGGGATCACGGTGTCGCAGCCCTCGGGCATGGGTGCGCCGGTCATGATGCGCACGCACTGGCCGGGGCCGACGCTGCCGGCGAATTGTTCGCCGGCATGTACGGCGCCCACGATCTGCAGGCGCACTTGCTGGCCCGCGGCCACGTCCTCGCCACGCAGGGCATAGCCATCCATGGCCGAGTTGTCGTGCGCCGGGACGTCGATGCGGGAAATGATGTCGCGTGCCAGCACGCGCGAGAGGGCGCTGCGGATGGCCAGCTTTTCCACGGCCTCGATGGGCGTGATGAATTCCTGGATCACGGCTTGCGCGCGCGCCACCGTCATGGCGTTGGGGTCATAGCCGCTGATGCAGCTGACGATGTCGTGGAGTGTGGCGGTGTGGGTCTCGGTCATTGTTCTGCTTCGAGCTGTTGCAAATCCAGCCCGGTATTGATGTTGCTGAAGGCGCGCTCGTCGGGGAAATCCACTTCGATGCAATCAAGGCTGGCAAACCAGCGGTCCATCTTGCGGCCGCCGGCGGCCAGGAAGGCGTCCAGCGACGCGCGCGTCGTCGCCTGGAGCAGCGAGCAGACAGGATGGCGCTGGCGTCCGTGTACGCCCTCGGTAACCGCGATGGCGGCCTGTGCGCCGCTGGCGCTGAGGGCGTCGTACAGGTGTGCCACCAGGTCATAGGGGATCAGCGGCGAGTCGCACGGAACGGTGGCCAGCAGCGGCGTATGGCAATGGGCCAGGCCGCATTGCAGACCCGCCAGCGGGCCGGGGAAATCCCCCTGCAGGTCGTGCCAGACCGGATAGCCGAAGCGCGCGTATTCCAGTTGGGAGCGGTTGGCGTTGATCGCCAGGGTGCCGACCTGCGGGGCCAGGCGTTCCAGCACATGCTGCACCAGCGGCTTGCCATGCAGGACTTGCAGGCCCTTGTCCACGCCGCCCATGCGCGTGCCACGCCCGCCTGATAGGACCAGGCCGGTGATGTGGCTGGCGGCGGTGGCGGGGGAAGACATGGGACGGAAAATGAAGGAGCAGGGCAGGCGTGCCTGATCAGCCGCCGATGTAAGACATCTCGACCTTGCGCGCCGGGGTCGCCTGCATGGCGCTGCGCAGCTCGGAATAACGGTCGCCGCGCTGGCCCCAGAGGGCGGCGATGGCACCGGCAATCTCGG
The DNA here is from genome assembly GCF_002213425.1 of Herbaspirillum aquaticum. Taxonomy (GTDB): domain Bacteria; phylum Pseudomonadota; class Gammaproteobacteria; order Burkholderiales; family Burkholderiaceae_D; genus Herbaspirillum; species Herbaspirillum aquaticum. The sequence continues at coordinate 330,436 of NZ_NJGV01000004.1, forward strand.
CATCGCTGCTGCCATTGCGCACCAGGCTGCGCAGGTCATGGCCTTCGCTGGCGAAGAGGCAGGTGTAGACCTTGCCTTCGGTAGAGAGGCGCGCGCGTGAACAATCCTGGCAGAAAGCCTGGGTCACGCTGGAGATCACGCCGATCTCGCCGCTGCCATCCACATAGCGCCAGCGCTCGGCGGTCTCGCCGGTGTAGTTGGGGTCGGCCACTTCCAAGGGCATCTCGGCGGCGATGCGGCGGACCACTTCGCGCGAGGGCAGCACTTCATCCATGCGCCAGCCGTTGGAAGAGCCCACGTCCATGTATTCGATGAAGCGCAGGATGGCCGGGCTGCCCTTGAAGTAGCGCGCCATGGGCAGGATCTGGTCGTCGTTGACGCCCTTCTTGACCACCATGTTGATCTTGATCGGGCCGAGGCCGGCGGCGTGGGCCGCTTCGATCCCTTCCAGCACGCGCGCCACCGGGAAGTCGACGTCGTTCATGCGGCGGAAGCTCTCGTCATCCAGCGAATCCAGCGACACCGTCACGCGCCTGAGCCCGGCCGCCTTGAGCGCCTGGGCCTTCTGCTTCAACAGCGTGCCGTTGGTGGTGAGGGTCAGGTCGATTTCTTCGCCGTCCGGGGTGCGCAGGGCGGCCAGCATGGCGATCAGGGTCTCGATGTTCTTGCGCAGCAGCGGCTCGCCACCGGTCAGGCGGATCTTGCGCACGCCATGCGCCACGAACTGGGCCGCCACGCGGGTCAGCTCTTCGAAGGTCAGCAGGTCGGAGTGCGGGAGGAACTGGTATTGCTTGTCGAAGACATCCTTGGGCATGCAATAGACACAGCGGAAATTGCAGCGGTCAGTTACCGAAATGCGCAGGTCGTGCAGCGGACGTCCCAGGCTGTCGCCCAGCCAGCCGGTCGGCTCGACCGCGACCGGCGTCAGCAGGCCGGCCGCAATAGCAGTCGGGGCTTGCCGGACATCGACGATGGGGATGACGCGCTTGTTCATACGATCTGGCGATAAAAGGTGTGTAACGATAGCACGCCTGCGGCTGGCGCGCAGATGCACGATCATGCATATAGTGTATGCGTACGACTGAATCTCGCGCCAGCTGCCGCCCGCCGTGCGGCCCCGCTGGCGTCTGGCTTGCAGCGTGGTCGTGGACTGCCGTGACTGTATCGCGGCGGCGAGGTGGCAACTGTGCCGAAATAGGAGGTCTGTTGCCGATGGACGGTGAAGGCAAAGGCTTCATTCGAAAACCTGTAGACATGAAAAAGGGAGCCTGAGCTCCCTTGATCATTGCCACGATGTCCAGCTTCCGGGCCACCCTGCGGCAGGGTGGCCGGATGCTTTATCAACGGCGGGTTTCGACCTGCACCAGCGGTTCGGTCGACTGCGGCGGCAGCGGCTTGCGTTCGCGCGGCACGCGCGGTGCCGGGACGAAGGCAGCCGCGGCTTCCTGGGCAGCGCGCAGCTTGACCGGATCGGTCGTGGCCAGGGTCAGGCCGGCTTGCGACAGCATCTGCTCCAGCGACTCCGAGCGGGCGCCGTTGCCGGTGCTGGCTGCCGCTGCGGGTGCAGGGGCTGCAGCGGCTGCCGGTGCGGCTTGCGCCACGACCGGAGCCGGTTCGACGGCCACCGGTGCCGGGCTGGATTCAACGGCGTCGAGCAGGCTGATCTGTTGCGGCACGGCCGGTGCTGCAGGAGCAGCATGCACCACCTCGACCGGGGCTTCCGATGCGGCAGGAGCCGCAGCGGGGGCTTGCACCGGCTCGAAGGCCGGGGTCGGGGCGAAGCTGGCATCGATCGACGGGGCCGCCGGTTCGATGGCCGGCTGGTTCGAGAACACGGCCTGGGTCGCTTCAGCAGCGGCTGCGGCCACGGCTTCGACCGAGTTCACGCCGCTTTCCACGTGCACGGCAGCCTCAGACGGGGCTTGTTCCGGCACCGGGGAGGTAGCGAAGGAGGCCTGCGCCACAGCGGCTTGCGCCACCTCCACGGGAGCAGCCGGGGTCTCGGCGACGGTCTCGACGTTCACGCTGGCAGCAGCGGCGCTGGCCACGACCACCGTCTCTACGCCTTCGGCGGCTTCGGATTGCTCCGATCCTTCACCTTCGCCGTTGTCGATCACATTGCCGTTTTCATCACGTTCGCGACGATGACGGTTGCGGCCGCCACGACGGCGACGACGACGGGGTTCGGTGCCGCCTTCGGCAGCTTCCGCGCCCTCGACGCCTTCAGTGGCTTCGGAGCCTTCGACTTGCGCAGCTTCCACCTGGGCGGCTTGCTCGTCATTGGACAGGGCCACGGCACCGGCGGCAACTGCTACGCCTGCGGTGGCTGCGCCGGCAGCCAGTGCGACTTCCAGCGGCAGGCCTTCCTCGGCCTTCAGGTCCTTGCGTTCAGCACGCGGGGCGCGCGGTTCACGCGGCTGGCGCGGTTCACGGCCTTCACGACCCTCGCGCGGCTCGCGGCCTTCGCGCGGTTCGCGGGGCTCACGGGCTTCACGCGGCTCGTTGCGGCGGGCTTCCTTCGGTTCCTGGCCTTCGCGGGCTTCGCGCGGCTCGCGGCCCTCGCGCACTTCACGGCCTTCACGCGGTTCGCGGCCTTCCTTGGGCTCGCGCGGACCACGCGGTGCACGGGCTTGCTTGGCTTCAGCGGCGTCGCCGGTCTTCAGTTCGACGGCAGCCGGGCCACGCGGGGCACGCTGCTCAGCATTGCGCTCGCCGCGTTCACCACGGTTGCGGTTGCGGCCATTGCGGTCGCCACCACGGCCATTGCGATCACCTTCGCGCTTGGCCGGGGCCTTGGCTTCCACCGGCGCAGGCACTTCCACCGGTGCGACCGGCTTCTTGCGGAAGAAGGCGAAGATCTTGCCCAGCAGGCCCGATTCCGGGGCCAGGGTCGGCGGTGGTACGGGGGCAGCCACCGGTTCCGGGGCCTTGCGCTCGACGATCGGGGCCGGCTGGTCGGGGGTGATGCCCTTGACCACGGCTTCCTGGCGCGGACGCACTTCTTCCTTCTGGCGCTTGCTGTAGCCGATATCGGTATCGGCTTGCTCGGCCATGGTGTAGCTGGCTTGGGCGTCGTCCAGGCGCGGATCGTCGTGCTTGATCCGTTCCATCTTGTAGTGCGGGGTTTCCAGGTGCTTGTTGGGGATCATGATGACCGTGACGCGATGGCGCGTCTCGATCTTCAGGATTTCGCCACGCTTCTCGTTCAACAGGAAGGCGGCTACGTCCACCGGCGCTTGCACGTGGATGGCGGCTGAATTTTCCTTCATCGCCTCTTCCTGGATGATGCGCAGCACCTGCAGGGCGGAGGATTCGGTATCGCGGATGTGGCCGGTGCCGTTGCAACGCGGGCAGGTCACGTGGCTGCCCTCGGACAGCGACGGACGCAGGCGCTGGCGCGACAGTTCCATCAGGCCAAAGCGGGAGATCTTGCCCATCTGAACGCGGGCGCGGTCGTGGTGCAGGGCGTCCTTGAGGCGGCCTTCCACTTCGCGCTGGTTCTTGGAGTTCTCCATGTCGATGAAGTCGATCACGATCAGGCCGCCCAGGTCGCGCAGGCGCAACTGGCGGGCCACTTCATCGGCGGCTTCGAGGTTGGTGTTGAAGGCGGTGGTCTCGATGTCGCTGCCACGGGTGGCGCGCGCCGAGTTCACGTCCACCGACACCAGCGCTTCAGTGTGGTCGATGACGATGGCGCCGCCGGAAGGCAGCGGGACCGTACGCGAGTAGGCGGTCTCGATCTGGTGTTCGATCTGGAAGCGCGAGAACAGCGGCACGTCGTCGCGGTAGCGCTTGACGCGATGGACCATGTCCGGCATCACGTGGGCCATGAACTGCTGGGCCTGGTCGTGGATGTCGTCGGTATCGATCAGGATTTCGCCGATGTCGGGCTGGAAGTAGTCGCGGATGGCGCGGATGACCAGTGACGATTCCTGGTAGATCAGGAAGGCACCCGAGCCGGACTGGCCGGCGCCTTCGATGGCGCGCCAGAGTTGCATCAGGTAGTTCAGGTCCCACTGCAGTTCATCGACGTTGCGGCCGATGCCGGCGGTACGGGCGATGACGGACATGCCGCTGGGCAGGTCCAGCTTGTCCATGGTTTCGCGCAGTTCCTGGCGGTCTTCGCCTTCGACGCGGCGCGAGACGCCACCGCCGCGCGGGTTGTTGGGCATGAGCACCAGGTAGCGGCCGGCCAGGGAGATGAACGAGGTCAGGGCCGCGCCCTTGTTGCCGCGTTCTTCCTTCTCGACCTGGACGATGATTTCCTGGCCTTCGCGCAGCGCTTCCTTGATGCTGGCGTTGCGGACGTCAATGCCTTCCTTGAAATAGGTGCGGGCCACTTCCTTGAAGGGCAGGAAGCCGTGGCGCTCTTCGCCGTAGTTGACGAAGCAGGCTTCCAGCGAGGGCTCGATGCGGGTGATGACGCCCTTGTAGATGTTGGACTTGCGCTGCTCGCGTCCGGTGGTTTCGATGTCGATGTCGATCAGCTTCTGACCGTCAACGATCGCTACGCGCAGTTCTTCCTGCTGCGTGGCGTTGAACAACATACGTTTCATGTTTTCACTCCGGGATCCGAAGATCCTTCAAATGGCCCGTCCGTATGTGGTAGCGGGCCAAAAGTACAGGGGATGTACGCGAGAACGAAGTGATTGGGGAGGGAATTGCCTTGATTGTGTGAGTGCGCCTTAGCGGGCGCTCCAGCACAAGGGGGCGCGGATGCGGCAGACGGGAACGCCGGGCAGCACCGTATCCGCGCCGCGCGCTCCGCCATAGGCGGTCGCGCAGGCAACTGCGGACGGTAAGCTGGTCTGTGGAGCCAAACGTAACATGGTGATGGGTTGGCGACGGCGATCGGGTTCTGTTGCATCAACCGGCAAGCTTCGCGGTGCTTCGGCCAGGACTGCGGCATTGGCCCGGGCAATGCGCTGCAAGAGGGGCGGGCGGATGAGCCTGCCGCCGGTTGCGCTGCAAGATACTGCTTTGCCGGGGGCTGTGCGCTGCGGACCTGAACCGGAACACCGGATGCGAGTCTTGCCAGACTTTTATCCTGATGATCCAAACAATTCTGTTCCACTTCCAGGCGCGCTGTCCGATTGCAACTGCGGTGCAAACTGGAATCGCGCAGGGAAGGTGCGTACTCGTTTCGAGGCCTTTACGTGGACCAGGCAAGCGGCATGATCGGCTGTATTGTCAACCGTTGCAGCGCTTTTATTGCGTCTGCGATGCCGCGCGTCGTGGTTTTCGGGGCCCCCTCCGTCTATTTTGCAAATGAGCGAGGCTGACGAAGTCTCCTCTTGTGTAGAATGTTCCTTTTTATTCTACTGACGCTGATTTTTTGTTCAGCGTCGAACGATTATATATTCAAAATGAAGGACTTAGCGAGATTTTCTAGGGGGGCTTCTGAAAGCGCCGCAACCGCGCCTGCCTCCCGGAGCGAAGCCGCCTCGCAGAACCTTCCCCAGGTGCAGTTGCTGACCATTTCCGACGAAGAAGCCGGGCAGCGGATTGACAATTTCCTGCTGCGTATCTGCAAGGGTGTTCCCAAGAGCCATATCTACCGTGTCCTGCGTTCGGGCGAGGTGCGCGTCAACAAGGGCCGCATCGACCAGACCTATCGCCTGGCCGAAGGCGATGTGGTGCGCGTGCCGCCAATACGAGTTGCCGAGAAACAAGAACAGGTGGTCCCCGGGGCCGAATTCCGCATCCTGCTGGAAGACAGCCACATGCTGGTCATCGACAAGCCGGCCGGCGTGGCCGTGCATGGCGGCTCGGGCGTGAGCTATGGCGTGATCGAACAGTTGCGCGCAGCGCGCCCGCAGGCCAAGTTCCTGGAGTTGGTGCACCGCCTGGACCGCGATACCTCGGGCGTGCTGCTGATCGCCAAGAAGCGTTCGGCCCTGACCAACCTGCACGACCAGATGCGCGAAGGTACCACCGACAAGCGGTATTTCACGCTGGTGCAGGGCGACTGGAAGAATGCCCGCCAGCACGTGAAGTTGCCGCTCTTCAAGTACAGCACCCCGGATGGCGAGCGCCGCGTGCGGGTGCAGGCCGATGGCCAGCCTTCGCATACGATCTTCTCGCTGTTGCGCCGTTTCGGTGAATTTGCCTTGCTGGAAGCTGAACTCAAGACCGGTCGCACCCATCAGATCCGGGTGCACCTGTCTTCCAGCGGTTTTCCCATCGTGGGCGATGACAAGTACGGCGATTTCACGTTGAACAAGTCGCTGCAGAAGGCCGATGGCAATCGCGTGGCCTTCAAGCGCATGTTCCTGCATGCCTGGCGCATCAGTTTCCGCCATCCGGAAAGCGGCGAGACCGTCACCCTCAAGGCCGGCCTGCCCGAGGAATGCGCGCGCTTCCTGCGCAGCCTCGAAGGCGGTGCCGAGGGTGACCTGCTGCCCCACAACATGTTGGCCGGAACCGAAGAGTGAAGGGATGCGCGCAGACGGCCGGGATGTGATACTTTCTGCCCGGCATTAACAGAAACGCATGCTCATCTGGCAATTGCCATCATGGCAATCGAACCGGCAGCATGCCAGCGGAAAGAGCTCAGCACATGGCAAGAAAGCAATTCGACCTGATCGTCTTCGACTGGGACGGCACCCTCATGGACAGCACCTCGACCATCGTGCGCTGCATCCAGGCGGCCGCGCGCGACCTCGGGCTGCCCATTCCCGACAAGAGCGCGGCGTCCTACGTGATCGGCCTGGGCTTGCAGGACGCAATGCAGGCCGCCATTCCCGATGTGGACCCGAAGTACTATCCGCGCATCGTGGAGCGCTACCGCCATCACTATCTCGGCCAGGACAAGGACCTCACGCTCTTCGAGGGCGTGCCCGAGATGCTGGCCGACCTGTCGCAGCAGGGCTATTTCCTGGCCGTGGCCACCGGCAAGAGCCGGGTGGGGCTGAACCGGGCCATGAACAGCACCGGCCTGCTCTCCAAATTCGATGCCACGCGCTGCGCCGATGAAACCTTCTCCAAGCCGCATCCGGCCATGTTGCAGGAACTGACCCGCGAACTGGGCCAGGACATGCACCGCACCGTCATGATCGGCGACACCACCCACGACCTGCAGATGGCCATCAACGCCGGAGCCAAGGGCGTGGCCGTGGAGTTCGGCGCGCATCCGCCGCAGCAGCTGCAGACCTTGGCGCCGCTTTATTCAGCCCGTTCCATCCGCGAGCTGCATCAATGGCTCAATGAGCACGCCTGAGGCGGCTTGCCATGACGACGCCTGAAGAAATCTTCATCTGCCCCTCAGCCGCCCTCCAGGAGGGCGGCCTGGGCAAGCGCTTCCCGGTGCAGGTACACGGGGATGAGACCACCGGCTTCGTGGTGCGCTATGGCGGCGTGGTGTACGGCTACCTGAATCGTTGCGCCCATGTGCCCATCGAACTGGATTGGGCGGAAGGGGAATTCTTTGAATCCAGCGGCCTGTATCTCATGTGCGCAACACATGGCGCGGTTTATGCGCCCGATACCGGAAAATGCGCAGGCGGACCTTGTACCGGTGCGCATTTGCGTAAGATCATGGCGGTGGAACGCGACGGCCAGGTGTTCTGGCGTCCGGATGACATCGTCCAGCCCGTCGAGGCATGAGCTTCGCGGAAAAACCAGCGTAGCGCGATGGCGCTGCCCAGAGTGAGCCTATGAGCAACAACGAATCTGACAACCCGCAAGACCGTCCCCCCCAGTCTTCTTCCCCGGCTTCCCCGCCGCCCGCAGCACCGTCTTCCTCCATCCCCGCCAGCGTGCGCGAGGACAAGAAGAGCGGCTGGGAGCGCGACGTCCTGGAAAAGCTGGCCCTGTTCGCCGTCAAGGAACAGCGCGCCCGCCGCCGCTGGGGCATCTTCTTCCGCATCGCCATCCTGGTGGTGATCGTGCTGGGCGGCTGGATGGCCTTCACCTACAACAAGATCGAGAGCGAACCGCTGGGCACCCATACCGCCCTGGTCGAGATTCGCGGCACCATCGAATCCGAAGGCCAGGGTTCGGCCGGGGTGGTCATTCCGGCGCTGGATAAAGCCTTTGCGGCCAGCGACTCGGTAGGCGTGATCCTGAAGATCAACAGCCCCGGCGGCAGCCCCGTGCAGGCCGGCATGATCAACGACGAGATCACCCGCCTGCGCAAGGCCTATCCCAAGAAGCCGATCTATGTGGTGGTCGAAGAGATGTGCGCTTCGGGCGGCTATTACATCGCCGTGGCGGCCGACAAGATCTACGTCAACAAGGCCAGCCTGATCGGTTCGGTGGGCGTGCTGATGGATGGCTTCGGCTTCACCGGCCTGATGGACAAGCTGGGCGTGGAGCGCCGCCTGCTGACGGCGGGCGAGAACAAGAGCTTCCTTGATCCCTTCAGCCCGCAGAGCCCCAAGCAGCGTGAATACGCGCAATCGATGCTGCAGGAGATCCACCAGCAGTTCATCGAAGTGGTGCGCCAGGGCCGCGGCACGCGCCTGAAGGAAACGCCGGACACCTTCTCGGGCCTGGTGTGGACCGGCTCCAAGGCAGTCGAACTGGGCCTGGCCGATGGCTATGGGACGGTCGACAGCGTGGCGCGCGATGTGATCAAGGCCGAGGATGTGGTGGACTACACCCAGACCGAGAATCTCTCCGAACGCGTGTTGAAGAAATTCGGTGTGGCCTTCGGTGCGGGCTTTGCCAAGACCTTGATGTCGGCGCCGTTGTCGCAGTTGCGCTGAGCGATTCCGCAGCATTCAAGCAAAAGGCCGGTTGCTGATGCAACCGGCCTTTGTTTTTTTTGTGATGCTTATTCAGCCAGCAGCAGGAACACCGTCGGCTTCTTGTGGAAGTCCGGTGCCTTGTTGGCCGCCAGCGCGGCCTTCCATTGCGCGGCGCTCTGCGTGCGTACCGTTTCGGTGGGCAGCGAAAGATCGGTCGCCACGCAGATCAGCGTGCCCGGCTGGCAGGACTGCGCCAGCGCTTCCAGCATGGCACCGTTGCGATAGGGCGTTTCGATCAGCAGCTGGGTCTGCTTCTCCTTGCGGGAGCGGTCCTCCAACTGGCGGATGCGCTTGCTGCGGGCTTCGGCGTCGGTGGGCAGGTAGCCGTTGAAGGCGAAGCTCTGGCCGTTCAGTCCGCTGGCCATCACCGCCAGCAGCAGGGACGACGGTCCCACCAGCGGCCGCACGGTGATCCCGTGCTGATGCGCCAGGCGCACCAGGTTGGCGCCGGGGTCGGCCACCGCCGGCACACCGGCTTCCGAGATCAGGCCACCGTCGCGGCCTTCCAGCAGCGGTGCCAGCAAGGCGGGCAGGGCGGCCGGGGGCGTGTTGACGTTGAGTTCGCTGATCTGGATTTCCTGGATGGGCTTGGCCAGTGCGGTGCTGCTGCCCAGCAGCTTCAAGAAGGCGCGCGTGGTCTTGGCGTTCTCGGCCACAAAATAATCCAGGCGCGCCGCGATGGCCTGCACCTGGCGCGGGATGATGGACTCCAGCGGATGCACTGCGCCGGGGTCGGCAGCAAGCTCGGTCGTTCCCAGCGTGTTGGGAACCAGGTAAAGAATGCCGGGCATGGAAGGGAAAATGGGATAAATTGTATAAAATAATATGTGCAACGCAGCACGACTTCGCTGAGCCGCCATTCTACAGGGTGCAAGCTGTCATCAAAGTGTAATGCGCGCCCATTATCTTGTCGGATGGGAGACAGGATGCGGTTTAAATTATTTAGCAATTGCTGCGCGCCGCCCGGCCCGCAACCCTTGCGAAAGGAAATGCATGTTTGCAGCGGTAGATCTCGGTTCCAACAGTTTTCGCTTGCACATCGGCAAGTATGAGGACGACGGCATACGCGTCATCAAGAGCGCGCGTGACCCCATCCGCCTGGCCGCGGGCATCGACAAGAGCGGCAACCTCACGCCGCAGGCCTGCCAGAGCGCCATCGACTCGCTGACCCGTTTTCGCTCCGTCCTGCGCGACTATCCGCTGACCGCCGTGCGGGTGGTGGCCACCAATACCTTGCGCGTGGCCAGGAATGCCGCCGAGCTGCTGCCGGAACTGGAGCGCGCCATCGGTTATCCGGTCGAAATCATTTCCGGCGAGGAAGAAGGGCGCCTGATCTACATGGGCGTGGCCGGCGTGCTGTCCGATGCGGGTGAAGAGCGCATGGTCATCGACATCGGCGGCGGTTCCACCGAAGTCATCCGTGGCCTGGGCGAACATATCCGCCACGTCGAATCCTTTGGCATCGGTACCGTCAACCAGAGCCTGGCTTTCTTCCCCGATGGGGCGATCACGGCAGCGGCCTTCGAGCGCGCCATCATTTCCGCCCGTTCGCATGTGGAAGATGCGGTGCATCTGTTCAGCTTCGATGCGGCCAGCGTCAATGTCTATGGATCGTCCGGCACCATGCGTGCCATTGCCGATACCATCCGCCGCAACAACATGGGCGACGGCCGTGTCACGCTGCCCAGCCTGGCCGACCTGATGCAGCGCCTGATCGATTTCGGCCACGTCAGCCAGATCTCGCTGGACGGCATGAAGCCCGACCGCGCCGGCGTCATCATGGGTGGACTCGCGGTGCTGATCGGCTTCATGCAGGAGTTCGGCATCGAGGTCATCACCCCGGTGGAAGCCGGCCTGCGCATGGGCGTGATGTGGGACCTGCAACTGCGTGCCACCAAGGCCGACCGCCGCGACCGTTCGGTGGAAGAATTCGCCCGCCGCTTCCACGTCGATGCGGCACGTGCCCACGGCGTGGCCGATACGGCGCAGGGCTTCTTCCAGAGCCTGAAGCCGGCTACCGATTCCTATGCGCGCTATCTCTACTGGAGTGCACTGCTGCATGAAACCGGCCTGGTGGTCTCGCCCACCGGCTATCACAAACATTCGGCCTACATGATCGCCAATGCCGACTTGCCCGGCTTCACCACGCGCGAGCAGCGCCTCATGAGCACGCTCATCCTCGGGCAGAAGGGCAACCTGAAAAAGATCAGCGAGATGCTGGCCGATGTCGATTTCGCCAAGGCGGTACTGGCCTTGCGGCTGGCGGTGATGTTCCGCCATGCGCACATCACGCTGGACCTGGAGAAGGTCAGGGTCAAGCTCAAGAGCCGCATCGACCTGGAGATCCGCCGCGATTACATCAAGGAGCATCCGAGCATTTCCTTCTGGTTCCAGAAGGAACAGGAATGGTGGGCCGGCATTGGTGTGGACTTTGCGGTCAAGCTCATCTGATTTCTTCATATGGCGCCTGACACGCCCTTGCCGAGCGAGAGCCGGCAAGGGCGTTTTTCATGGCGGCCGGCGCGACGTACATCCGTGTAGATGATAATGCTTCTTGTTTGTGATATAGTCGCCAGCGGTCTATGAACCACACTGCCATGGCGTCACCGCCATGCGCCCACAACGAGGTGATCCCGAGATCGCCCACTGCGACAGCCAAGTCCACTCTCCCTGGACCGCCTTCCGCGCCAAAAGAAAACGCCGTTTCCACGACGGCGGTCGTTCACTCTTTTTGAAAAGGATGGTCCATGTTCCACCGTCAACTCGCCGTCGGCGCCGTGCTGGCTGCCATTGCCGCTTCCAGCTTTGCGCAGGAGAAGGTCATCAATCTCTATTCGGCGCGCCACTACCAGACTGACGAAGCGCTCTACGCCGATTTCACCAAGGCCACCGGCATCAAGATCAACCGTGTCGACGGTGATGATGCAGGCATCCTCGCGCGCTTGAAGAGTGAAGGCGCTTCCAGTCCGGCCGACGTGATCCTGCTGGTGGATGCGGCCCGTCTGTGGAAGGCACAGAGCGAAGGGCTGTTCCAGCCGGTCAAGTCCAAGCTGCTCGATGAGCGTATCCCCGCCAACCTGCACAGCAAGGAAGGCAGCGAGGGGACGCAGTGGTTCGGCTTCTCGACCCGTGCCCGCGTGATCGTCTACAACAAGGGCAGCGTCAAGCCGGAAGACGTGGATACCTATGAAGCCCTGGGCGACCCGAAGAACAAGGGCAAGCTGTGCACCCGCAGTGGTTCGCACCCCTATAACGTGTCGCTGTTCGGCGCGCTGCTGGAACATGACGGCGCGGCCAAGACCGAAGCCATCTTGAAGGGCATGGTTGCCAACCAGGCGCGCCAGCCGGTCGGTGGCGATACCGACCAGATCAAGGCGGTCGGTTCGGGTGAGTGCGGCGTGGCCATCTCCAACTCCTATTACGTGGCGCGCCTGCTGCGTTCGACCAAGCCGGAAGACGTGGCACTGATGGAAAAGGTTGGCATCGTCTGGCCCAACCAGAAGAGCTACGGTGCGCACGTCAACATCGCCGGTGGCGGTGTGGCCAAGCATGCGCCGCACAAGGCTGAAGCCGTGCAGTTCCTGGAATACCTGGCCAGCGATTCGGCCCAGCGCTACTTCGCTGAAGGCAACAACGAGTGGCCCGCCGTCAAGAGCGTGAAAACCGAGAATCCGGCACTGGTGAAGATGGGCCCGTTCAAGGCCGAAGTCATCAACGTGGGTGCGGTCGGTGCCAACCAGCAGAAGGTGTTGCAGATGCTGGATCGTGTTGGCTATAAATAATTAAAAGGATTTAAACGATTTAAATCGTTTATATTTTTTGATGAGGCCGGTCCGTGTGGTGCACGGATCGGTTTTTTTTGTCTGCGAGAGAAGGACGAATCAGCGCGGCGGATCCCGGAAGGGATTGTGCTCGTTCAGCTCCGAGATATAGCCATCGATGCCATTGCTTTCCCGCGAGAGGAAGTGCTCCACCGCATCATAGAACCCCGGATGCGCCAGCCAGTGCGCCGACCAGGTCTTCTGCGGCAGGAAACCGCGTGCCATCTTGTGCTCGCCCTGGGCACCGCCTTCGAACCAGGTGATTTTCTCGGCGATGCAGAATTCCAGCGGCTGGTAATACGCGGTCTCGAAATGCAGGCAGGGCACGTGTTCCAGTGCGCCCCAGTAGCGGCCATAGAGTGTATCGGCGTCATGCACCGTCAGCGAGGAAGCGATTGGCTCATCCCCCCGCAGCGCCACCGTCAACAGCAGGTGCTGCGGCATGGTTTCACCGATACGGCGGAAGAAATCCAGGTTCAGGTAAGGCGTGGAATAGTGCGCCGCATAGGTGTGTCGATAGCAGCGGTTGAAGAAGCGCCAGTGCGCCTCCGTGATCTCGGCCCCGCGCAGCCAGGCGAAGCGCACGCCTTGCTCGGCCACCTTGCGCCGTTCGGCCAGGATGTTCTTGCGCTTCTTGCGGTCCAGCGTGTCGACGAATTCCGCAAAATTGCCATACCCTTCATTGTGCCAATGGAACTGCACCCCGCTGCGCAGCAGGAACCCGGCGTCGGCCAGCTGCTGCGCCTGTTCCGGCGGGGGATAGAGGATGTGGGTGGAGGAAACTTCATTTCGCTCCTGCAGCGCCCGTAGTGCGGCCACCAGCGCGCCGCGCGCGGTCTCGTCGATGGCCATCAGGCGTGCGCCGCGTACCGGCGTGAAGGGGATGGCCGAGAGCAGCTTGGGGTAGTAATCCACGCCATGCCGCTGGTACGCCTCGGCCCAGGCCCAGTCAAAGACGTATTCACCGTAGGAGTGAAACTTGCGGTACAGGGGCAGGGCGGCCACCAGTTGCTCCTGCTGGCCCTCGCCCTGCCACAGCGTCAGGTAATGCGGCTCCCAGCCGGACTCGGGACTGGCGCTGCCGCTCTCATGCAGCGCATGCAGGAAGGCGTACGACAGGAAAGGATTGCCCTCGGCCTGGGCGGCGACCAGCGCGTCCCAGCGGGCCGGGCCGATCTCGGCCAGAGAAGAAACGATTCGCGTGCGATAATCCATGGACTGCGAGTGACCTGCGAAAGTTGGCGCGGCCCTCGGCCCCGCTGGAACAGGCATTCTACGCAAAATGAACAGAACGCGTCGCCGCCCTGGCGAAGTGCACGGAGTCCAACACACGCTATGCAAAGCCCCTTCTTCAATCTCTACAACCACGGTTTCGCACGCGTCGCCGTGGCGGTGCCGGACTGCAAGGTGGCCGATCCCGGCTTCAACGCCGAGCGCACCATCGCCCTGGCCGAACAGGCCGCCGCCCGTGGCGCGGCCCTGGTTTCCTTCCCCGAACTGGGCCTGTCGGCCTACAGCTGCGAAGACCTGTTCCAGCAGCGCGCCTTGCTGGAGGCTTCCCTGCAGGCCCTGCAATCGGTGCTGCAGGCTTCCTTGCGCATCGCCCCGGCCCTCATCGTCGGCCTGCCGCTGAAGGTCGATCACCAGCTCTACAACTGCGCCGTGGTCGTGCATGCCGGCCGCATCCTGGGTGTGGTGCCCAAGAGCTACCTGCCCAACTACAGCGAATTCTACGAAGCGCGCCAGTTCAGCAGCGCCGATTGCGCCGTCACCCGCCGCACCCGCCTGCTGGGTCAGGACGTGGACTTCGGCAGCCATCTGCTGTTCGAGATCGGCAACATCCCCGACTTCCGTTTCCATATCGAGATCTGCGAAGACGTGTGGGTGCCGATCCCGCCGTCTTCCTTTGCCGCGCTGGCCGGTGCCACCGTGCTGGTGAACCTGTCGGCCTCCAACATCGTGGTCGGCAAGTCGGGTTACCGCCATCAGCTGGTGTCGCAGCAATCGGCGCGCTGCCTGGCGGCCTATCTGTATTCGTCGGCGGGCAATGGCGAGTCCACCACCGACCTGGCCTGGGACGGCCAGGCCCTGATCTGCGAGAACGGTGAACTGCTGGCCGAGTCCGAGCGCTTCGCCGAAGGCGGTCACGTGATCTATGCCGACATCGACCTGGAACGCCTCTCGCGCGAACGCTTCCACCAGACCACATTTGGCCAGTCGGTGCGCCGCCACGCCGACGAAGTGCGCCGCTTCGAGGTGGTGCGTTTCGATGTGCAGGTTCCGCAAGACCAGGACTTGCCGCTGCAACGCCGGGTCGCACGCTTCCCCTACGTGCCAGCCAATGCCGAACAGCGCGAACTGCGCTGCCGCGAGGTCTACAACATCCAGGTGCAGGCACTGGTGCAGCGCCTGTCTTCCTCGAACATCAAGAAGGTCGTCATCGGTGTGTCCGGTGGCCTCGATTCGACCCATGCGCTGCTGGTCTGCGCCAAGGCCATGGACAAGCTGGGCCTGCCGCGTTCCAACATCCTGGCCTATACCATGCCCGGCTTTGCCACCAGCAGCCGCACGCTGGTGCAGGCGCATCAGCTGATGGCGCAAGTGGGCTGTTCGGCGCAGGAGATCGATATCCGCCCCAGCTGCGAACAGATGTTGAAGGACCTGGATCACCCGTATTCACGCGGTGAGCCGGTCTATGACATCACCTTCGAAAACGTGCAGGCGGGCGAGCGCACCAATCACCTGTTCCGCCTGGCCAATCATCACGGTGCCATCGTCATCGGCACCGGCGACCTGTCCGAACTGGCGCTGGGCTGGTGCACCTATGGCGTGGGCGACCACATGTCGCACTACAACGTCAACGCCAGCGTGCCCAAGACCTTGATCACGCACCTGGTGCGCTGGGTGGCCGAATCGGGTTCGCTGGAACTGAAGCAGCCGGAAGTGCTGATCCACATCCTCGAAACCGAGATCAGCCCGGAACTGGTGCCGGGCGCCTCGGACGGCGAGCCGGGCCAGCGCACGCAGGATTTCATCGGTCCCTACGAGCTGCAGGATTTCAATCTCTATTACATCCTGCGCTATGGCTTCACGCCGGCCAAGGTGGCTTTCCTGGCGCACAGCGCCTGGCAAGACCGCAGCATCGGCCATTGGCCGGATGGGCTGCATGGGGCGCGCAACCAGTACAGCTTGCCGCAGATCAAGAAAAACCTGGGCATCTTCGTCTATCGCTTCTTCAAGACCAGCCAGTTCAAGCGCTCCTGCGTGCCCAATGCCCCCAAGGTCGGTTCGGGCGGCTCGCTCTCGCCGCGTGGTGATTGGCGTGCGCCCAGCGATGGCGAGGCTACGGTCTGGTTGCAGGATCTGGAGCGCATTCCCGATCTGGAAGCCTGAAAAAACGGCTTTTTATGGCCCGGCTGGTTCAAGAAGGTTGAAAGCCGGGCACGCCTGATTGACAATGTGCAAGTGGGCAGGGCACCACGGCCTTGCCAGTAAAATAACAACGAAGGTTGTATCCGCTATTCAACAGATCGTTGAAATCGTTTCTTTACGACATACCAAGAGAGGAATTGCCATGAAACAAGTGACCGCCATCATCAAACCGTTCAAGCTGGACGAGGTGCGTGAATCCCTCGCCGAAGTCGGCGTCACGGGCCTGACGGTCACCGAAGTGAAGGGCTTCGGACGCCAGAAGGGTCACACCGAACTCTATCGCGGTGCCGAATACGTGGTCGACTTCCTGCCCAAGGTCAAGATCGAGGTCGTGGTGGACGACAAGGTGGTCGAGCAGGCCGTGGACGCCATCATCAAGGCTGCCCGCACCGGCAAGATCGGCGACGGCAAGATCTTCGTGCAGGAAGTGGAGCAGGTGATCCGTATCCGTACCGGCGAAACCGGCCCGGATGCCGTCTGATCCAGATCTCCCCGCGCCTCATGAAGCACGAAAGACCGGCCTCTGGCCGGTTTTTTTACGTCCGCAGAGAAGTGCGCAGGGTGTGGCAGGCTGTTGCTCAACGCTGTCCCAGGCTGCGCCAGATTGACACAACGTGACAATGGCGCTGGCGCAAGAGGCGCTTGCAGAGCGGGTTTGCAGGCTGGCATGCGATTTGCCATCTTGAAGGGTGAACCTCCGCTGCGGCCATGATCGCGGCGGGATTTCAACCATAACCCGAACGGAGACGACATGAACCTGGCAGACATCAGCAAACTCGGCGTACGCGATCCCTTCAAGCAACGTTACGACAACTTCATCGGTGGCAAATTCGTGCCGCCGGTCAAGGGCGAATACTTCGAGAACATCAGCCCGGTGATCGGCCGCGCCTTCTGTGAAGTGGCGCGTTCCAGCGCCGAAGACGTGGAGCTGGCGCTGGACGCCGCCCACGCGGCCAAGAAGAGCTGGGGCAAGACTTCCCCCACCGAGCGCGCCAACATGCTGCTCAAGATCGCCGACCGCATGGAAGCCAACCTCGAATTGCTGGCCACCGCCGAGACCCTGGACAACGGCAAGCCCATCCGCGAAACCATGGCCGCCGACATCCCGCTGGCCATCGATCACTTCCGCTATTTCGCCGCTGCCGTGCGCACCCAGGAAGGCAGCATCTGTCCCATCGACAGCGACACTTACGCCTATCACTTCCATGAGCCGCTGGGCGTGGTCGGCCAGATCATCCCCTGGAACTTCCCCATCCTGATGGCGGTGTGGAAGCTTGCCCCGGCACTGGCTGCCGGCAACTGCGTGGTGTTGAAGCCGGCCGAGCAGACGCCGGCTTCCATCATGGTCCTGATCGAACTGATTGCCGACCTGATCCCGCCGGGCGTGGTCAACATCGTGCAGGGCTTTGGCGTCGAAGCCGGCAAGCCGCTGGCCTCCAACAAGCGCATCGCCAAGATCGCCTTCACCGGCGAGACCACCACCGGCCGCCTGATCATGCAGTACGCCTCGCAGAACCTGATCCCGGTGACCCTGGAGCTGGGTGGCAAGTCGCCCAACATCTTCTTTGCCGACGTGCTGGACAAGGATGACGAGTTCTTCGACAAGGCCCTGGAAGGTTTCGCCATGTTCGCGCTGAACCAGGGCGAGGTCTGTACCTGCCCCTCGCGCGTGCTGGTGCAGGAATCGATCTATGACCGCTTCATCGAACGTGCCTTGAAACGCGTGGCCGCCATCAAGCAGGGCAATCCGCTGGACAAGAGCACCATGATCGGCGCGCAGGCTTCGCAGGAGCAGCTGGAAAAAATCCTCTCCTACATCGACATCGGCAAGCAGGAAGGCGCCAAGGTGCTGGCCGGCGGCGGACGTGAAGAACTGGGCGGCGACCTGGCCACGGGCTACTACGTCAAGCCGACCGTCTTCCAGGGCAACAACAAGATGCGCATCTTCCAGGAAGAAATCTTCGGCCCCGTGGTCTCGGTGACCACCTTCAAGGACGAGGAAGAAGCCCTGGCCATCGCCAACGACACCCTCTACGGCCTGGGCGCGGGCCTGTGGACCCGCGATGGCACGCGTGCCTTCCGCATGGGCCGCGAGATCCAGGCCGGCCGCGTGTGGACCAACTGCTACCACCTGTATCCGGCCCATGCAGCCTTCGGCGGCTACAAGCAATCCGGCATCGGCCGCGAAAACCACAAGATGATGCTGGATCACTACCAGCAGACCAAGAACCTGTTGGTCAGCTACAGCCCCAAGGCGCTGGGCTTCTTCTGATGGCGTGATTTCGTTTGACTCCTTGCAGCAAGGCAGCTTCGGCACCGGTCCGCAACTCTCGCGGCCGGTGCCGCTTTTATTGGCAGAACCAGACTCAACAGGAGAGCGGCGAATGAATGCATTGCCCAGGGTGACGGCCACCGAGGCGACGGTGGAGTTGCTGCGCCAGTTGAAGGCGCGGCATGGCGAACTGATCTTTTTTCAATCCGGCGGCTGCTGCGATGGCAGTGCGCCGATGTGCTATCCGGCCGGCGACTTTACGCTGGGCGACACCGACGTGCATCTCGGGGAAATCGATGGGGTGCCGTTCTACATCGGTGCCGACCAGTTCGAATACTGGAAACACACGCAACTGATCATCGATGTGGTCACCGGCAACGGCGGCATGTTCTCGCTGGAGAACGGCAGCGGCAAGCGCTTCCTGACGCGCTCGCGGCTGTTTTCCGATGAGGAATATGACGCGCTTGCCCCGCTCAGTGCCCGCGTGACTTGAAGCGGCGATAGAGCGTATTGCGCGACACCCCCAGCGCCTTGGCGGCCGCGCTGACGTTGCCGTCATGGGTGCGCAGGGCACGCTCGATGGCAGCCCATTCGCTGTCGAGCATGGACAGCGGCTTTTCGCCCGTTTCTTCATGGGTTGCGGGGGCCGGCATGCCACCAGCCGCCTGCAGCGGCGCTGCCTCGTCCAGAAAATCATCTGGCAGGTGTTCCACGCCTATCCAGGTCTCTCCATCGGCCATGGCCAGGGCGGTGCGGATCAGGTTGGACAGCTGCCGCAGGTTGCCCGGCCAGCGGCTGGCCTGCAGCAATGCCATGGCCTGGGCATCGAAGCGAGGGGCATGGCGTCCGCCTTCCTGCTCCAGGATGCGGTCGATCAGCTTGCCCAGGTCGCTGCGCTCGCGCAAGGCGGGCAGTTTTACCTGCAAGCCGTTGATGCGGTAATACAAATCTTCACGGAAGGCATGGCGCGCGGCCATCTCGCGCAAGGGCTGGTTGGTGGCACAGACCAGCGCAAAGTCCACCGGGATCACACGCTGGCTGCCCAGTGGCGTCACTGCGCGCTCCTGGAGCACGCGCAGCAGGCGGCCCTGCAGGGCCAGCGGCATGTCGCCGATTTCATCGAGGAAGAGTGTGCCGCCCTGGGCTTGCGCGATCTTGCCCAGCGCGCCCTTGCGGCGGGCACCGGTGAAGGCGCCGTCTTCATAGCCGAAGAGTTCGGCCTCGATCAGGTTCTCTGGAATGGCCGAACAATTCACGGCCACGAAAGGCGCTGCGCCACCCCGGGTTTGGCTGGCGTGGAAGCGCGCGCTTTCGCGGTGGATGGCTTGAGCCAGCCACTCCTTGCCGGTACCGGTTTCGCCGGTGATGAGCACCGGGATGTCGCGGTCGATCACCTTGCGCAGCTTGGCGATGATGGCGCTCATGCGGGCGTCGCCGGTATCGAGGGCTTGCAGGCCGCCACGCGGCTGGCCCGGATGGGGGCGCACGGGCGGTGCCTGGCGTGTGGCCGGACTGGTGGGCAGTCCTTCCGGGGCCTCGATCACGGCCTCGCGCGCGTTCTGGAAATGCTGGTCGCGCAGCCTCAGCTCGGCGCGGCCATGGATGCGGATGCCGTTGTGCAGGCACAGCTCCAGCAAGCCCGATGCGGCCTTGCGATGGTGTTCGAACAGCAGCGACAGCGGCACCCCGAAGAGCGACGCAAAGGTATGCGACTGCAGCGCCGAGAGCGTCAGCCCCAGCTGGAATTGCGCGCTGCGGTTGGCCGCCAGGAAACGTCCGCCCGGTGTGAAGCTGACGATGCCTTCGACCAGCGTGCCCACGAATTCGGCGCGGCTGTGGAAGTGCAGGGTAATGCAATCGGGGAAGCTGCCGGCCAGCAGGTGGTTTTCAATCATCTGCGCCGACATGCGCACCAGGGCCATGGTGTGCTTGTGGAAGCTGCCGCATTCGCCCGAGACATCCAGTACCCCCAGCACCTGGCCGCGATGGTCGAAGATGGGCGCGGCCGAGCAGGTCAGGAAGCGGTTGGCATCCAGGTAATGCTGCTGGGCGTGCACGGTGGTGGGTTTTTGCTCGAAGAGGGCCGTGCCGATGGCATTGGTGCCGCGCAATTGCTCGGACCAGCGTCCGCCTGGGCCCAGGGCTACGCGATCGGCCTTGGCCAGGAAGTCGCTGTCGCCCAGCGTATGCAGGATGGTGCCCTCGGCGTCCGAGAGGATCACCATGCTGTGGGTATTGCGGATCTGGTCGTAGAGGGTTTCCATGACCGGGCGGGCATGGCCGGAGAGGGCCTGGTTGGCTTCCAGCGTCTGGGCCAGGTCGGCGCGCGAGAGTGAATCCAGGTCGGGCCGCTGGCCGCGCGTGATGCCGTAGGACGAGCTGCGCTGGTGCGAGCGTTCGATGGCCTGCAGGTCCGGCACACCATCGGCGCTGGCCTGCACCAGGGGCGAAGCGCCCAGCAATGCACCGGCACCGGGCCGGTTTGCCTGGTATTGCATCCTTGTCTCCTTGGGACCTCTGGCGGTCCTTGTTCCCCCTATATGGTCGCTTTCTTCGCTGATGGGAAGCTGAGGGTGAACAAGCATAACCGATTAATGCGGCAGGGGGACAAATTGAAACAGCATTTGCAGCGCGTTCGAAGTGAAGGCAAAATACTGTATATAAACACAGTATTGATGGGCTTTCCTTGGCCTCTTTTCCCAAATTCCCGCAGGGCATTGCCCGGCCTTTCCCGGGGCAGCCGGCCCGTTCGGCGACCTCCGGAGAGGACGACGCCACCCTGACGCCAGAAACCTTCATCCACCGCGACCAGGTAGCGCAGAAGGGCCGGGGCGCGGTCACCAACCTGCGTGGCCGCTATGAGTCGGTGGCGCGGGAGGAGTTCGACGATGGCTGGCAGTCCGTCCGTTTTGCCGAGGCGCGGCTGGAGGCGGCTGAGGGCATGGAAGAGGATGAGCCGCCCCGCCTGAAGACCATCGTCACCGAGGAAGACGCCCGATCCGTCATCACCCGCAACAGCTCACCGGATCTGCCGTTTTCGCTTTCGCTCAATCCCTACCGGGTTATTACCCCCGTTTTTTGATACATACTTTTGAAATCTGAGATGTAAGGCCCTCATGTTATCGTTTAACAGCAGCAATCGGCCAGTAGCGGGCCTCCAGATATAAATGAAATGTGCAGGAATACTCGGGGCTGGTGCCGTGGGCCAAGCGTCTGGAGCAATGTCGTCTGGCTCGAAGGCATCGGGTTGATTTACCTTTTCCCACCGGAAATTTGTTTTCAGCAATGCAAGATGCAAAAACGGAGGCCGAAAATGAAGAAAGCCCGCCAGAGGCGGGCTTTCGCTTACGTTTTGCCTGAAACTCGACAGCCGACTAGAACCGTTTTCGGGGATGAGGACTGCCAAGCGATTTGCATAAATATTATCACACCGCGTTTAAGACTGCTATCGGCGGCGTAAAGTGGACCCCGAATTTGAGACACTGATTTAAGCTGTCGTCCTGGAAGGGATGACGAGAATGAGTGAAGCAAAGAAGAAGCGAAATAGCT
>NZ_NJGV01000045.1 GCF_002213425.1 Herbaspirillum aquaticum
AGCTATTTCGCTTCTTCTTTGCTTCACTCATTCTCGTCATCCCTTCCAGGACGACAGCTTAAATCAGTGTCTCAAATTCGGGGTCCACTTTAGAATACCTTATAACTGACTCAATTATGACGGCAGCGACCCCTTCCTTTTTAACGTGATATTGAAAGACACAATTTATCGCAGGGGCGAGCCGTTTTGTCTGACCCAGTTCACTGACCACGCGCGCGCACATTCGATTGCTTCGCTGGCACTGTGAAGCGGTAGCGAAGATACAATAGTCTTGCTCACAAGTAGCTTCTTGTCCCAATATCGCACGATTTCTACCTGTGCTTGAAAGCTAGTGTTAGTAACTGGGACTGCAATACACCGAAGTAAGCAACCACAGTTAGCAAAAGTCTTCTCTAATTTGGGCATAGAGATATAGAAGTAAGCGACGCACTGATTTTTGAATATAAAAGTTCTTCCTGAATATCAGACATCGATTTTTGCTGAATTGGTCGGCTGCGGTTTTTTTCTAGCTACGACAAACAGTGAACCGCCGATTGGCAGCGACATGTCCCTACTGATCAAGAATTGCTCAAAAGACAGAACATACCTTAGTATGCGATTTATGCCGGGAGAAATAAAAAAGCCTTCGTCGATTTCTTTCTGAAGCGGCATTAAACGCTGCTTCAGCCGCGAAAGAAGCATCAGGGGCAGCAAGAGAGATACGAATGACGTGACGCGTTCTACTTGAAACCCTGCCTGCTCCACCTTGGTGACCAGTTCGCGGCGGGTATAGCGACGCACATGACCGGCATACTCGTCGGTTGGACTCCATAGCCAACGATGCTGCGGCACTGCCAGAATTACACCGCCGCCAGGATTGCAGGCACGATACAGCTCTCGCAAAACTAGTCGGTCATCTTCAATATGCTCAAGCACGTCAAACGCACCGATAATGTCGAAATGCTCAGTAAATGGAATCTCTGTCGCGTCCATGCGATACAAGTTCGCACCAAGCTTTTTACTGCTGCTATACCTCAAGCCTTCTACTGAGAGATCGGAGCCTGATAATGCCATGGCCGGGTAGGCGCCCTTCATGGCCTGCAGGACTGCGGCTGTACCGCAGCCGATTTCGAGCATGGAAGTTGCTTTTGAAAAATGCCTGCCGACGAGGTCAACAATTAACGAACTGCGCGCAGAAAACCAAAAATGCGAGGTATCAATCGTGGCATACTTCGCAAAAATCTTTGGATTAAATGTATCGGCAGCAATACCTTCTTCACAGACAAAAGACACGTGGTTATCGTATTGCGCGGGGAGGAATCCACAATGCGGACAGTGCCACGTACTCGATTTAAAACACAGGCTGCAATTAATACAGTTTTTCATCACACACTCACTCAAATAATTAACCCACGCCCATACCGAGACAAGCGAGTCTCAACTGCATGAGCTAGACGGAATACGGCGTACAGCGGGGGTTAATGCGGAGGAGCGTGCGGCGAACAACTAGATTTTAGATTGCGCCGGCAATGAGATACCGGTAGCTTGATTTGGCGCCAATTTTTTAACCAGCGTATTAAAAGGATACGAGCCGAATTAGATGGAGGTAAATAACGAAAAAGCAGAAAAATGCCAAGATAAGCAAGCAGGACAGGCAAATGCACCACGGTTTGCTCATCACTTGCACACTTTTCCATCGGTGAGCCGGTCTCTTCAATACTCTGATCAAAATTCTCCGCCAAAACGATATTGCCTTCGACAGCTACGTTAGCTTTAACCAACTTATGGCAACTAACAGCTGGATTGCTAACATGATGTAAAAACGCTGAGCAAGTAATCCAATGGACGAACCAAATACCGATCATCAAAAAAATGATCGTACGGCTTAAAGAATCTTTACGAAAATTAGATTGAAAACGCACACACAGCCTAATGACTTAGAAAAAATATTTTCAACATCATAATAATTTTGTTCTCGAAGAAATTTACGCTGGAGCCGGCCGGGCATACTTTAAAAGGCGGCGAAAATGCCAAAAACTAGCTTATTTACAATTTACAACAATTATTCTAGATAAAACATGATCAAGTCATAGGCGACTTATTTAAGTTTGACATTATGCTTTGTTCAGCGCTTCCCTAGTGTCACGTCGATGTTCTATTGCCTCTTCAATACTTTCACCAATCAGCGAAACTGACAGCCCGGAAAGGGGGTACAGTAAAAATACCATGAGCGGGTGGTTAGTCTTTGCCCAATAACCAATCATAATGATGAGCGCAAAAGACGAATGCGATATCACATGAATCACTATACGAATAGGCCGCTTGAAATTAGGATAGTTCAAAGCGAGCCAAAGCTTGAAGGCCAGTCCCAATACGCCAAATTGTGCAATCGCCAATACCGTGAAATGAATCGGGATTTCACCTTCTTTACTCAAAAAGAAAATATGAAATACGGCCATGACACCGAGGCAAGCAATGATGACGGCAGTAAGTAGCCTGCTATAGGCCCTCGCCTCAAGCCATCGAGCACCACCTATGATACTGCTACTGAATAGGACAAAAACGAAAATAAATGACTGGTCGTGAAGGTTCATTGGACTGTTTAAACTTGTTTTTGTTGCCGCCCAGCAAGCTAAACGCCCTAAATCATACTGGTAATGCGCATGACATTGGCGCTAGAACTGCTGTTGGCGCTAAATCGTCCAGCACACGACGTGATGAATTTTCTACCAATTGCAAAAAACAGACAGCGATAGTGTACCTACGTTTATGGAATGTGTCATAGACAGGGAACGCTTTCAGTCCCTGACTAACTCGATTTTGGCAATCGCAAGGCCGTGGGGAGCAATTTGAGCGAGAAATTTTATATGAGCCCCGGCTTGCAAGCTGTCAAGCACAGCAGTATCCGGTACGCTAAACGCCATTGTCATTGCTGGCATCCCCAGTCCGACCAACGCGTGATGCTTAATAATCACTTTTGCAAAATCGCGATCGACCTCCAGCACTTCACCCTGAACCATGTCACCCCCATGCTCGTTTGCCACCAGGGTTTGCGGTGCAGCGACTAAAGTGGACCCATCCGTCAAGACAGCGTTTGCCAGAATTTAAGCTGCATCCATGACTTCACTTGCAGCAGAACAGCGCTGCCCTGATCCT
>NZ_NJGV01000046.1 GCF_002213425.1 Herbaspirillum aquaticum
AGCTATTTCGCTTCTTCTTTGCTTCACTCATTCTCGTCATCCCTTCCAGGACGACAGCTTAAATCAGTGTCTCAAATTCGGGGTCCACTTTATACTGTGTACGGGCAGGTGAAACGAAACACGTTCTTTATCCGACATCGAATGATCAATAGAACACCGATGGTTGACGTAGAAGATTTCGTTTGCTGGTACGCAGATACATCTGTGATTCCTCAGACGATTCTCGAACAGCCGTCGCCGTCAGAGGACGCGTTCAAGAAGGCGATGTTGGATATATTGAATGAGCGTGATAGAAATCCTGTGGACTGGATTCGCAACATTAAGAGACGCGAGTGAGGCAGAGAAACAGCCGCATGAAGCGGCTGTTTCTGTAAGGAGAATAGATGGTCATAAGCCAGGTCGCTTCCGTCGATGTGCCTGGACTTTCCTATCAACACGTGCTGAGGCGGCCCGGTATTCATTTCGTAAACATCCCATCTTCGAGGTGATTTCAAGCGGCGTCAGCCCTGTGCCCCAACTGTTGATGATCATCTGAGCCTGAGGGTCATCAAAGAACTCTGCTAGAAATTGATTCTTAATATCAATGAGTTGTCGAAGTCGTTCTTGCTGCAAGATGATCTCTTCTGTTGAGGGAGTTTTGGGCGACAGGATCGATAGGGCATCGTATCCCAGAGACCCAAAATGGTTCTCTGTTTTGATGTGTCGATTAAGAAGCGAGTTTCTTTCTGCGGACACAATGCTTTTCATACATTGAATTAAAAACGTTGTGAATGGAACTTCAATGGGCCATCTGCGATTGCCATTAAGAACACGATCCAGCGCTTCATGGACGAGATCCATTTCTTCCGAATAGATTGTTCCCGTGATGTATAGACGAGCACGATCACACAGCATTTGATAGTCTGATATAGACATCAAATCCAAAGCAGATTGGACTTGTTCTTGGGTGGCATAAGTATAAGTTTGTGACATAAATTCCTTTGTAGTTGACGGGCGGAAATGGGCTGTGGAGTGTGTGTATCCTCACGAAAAATCTCAAGATATTTGAGAAGAATTTTCAGAAGAAGACATAACGTGGTGTTTTGTTTTTGTTATTTTCCAAGCCGCTTCTGCTTCATGAAAAACCATCACTAGGTCGGCCCTGGATGCCTCTCAGTGAGGAGGCTTCATGCAAAGACAAAGAAAATCCAGGTGGGGTAGGAAGTGGCGCCAGATTCCATCACTTCATTCCAGAGATCCGTTGGGCTGGCTTGTTGCAAGCGTCATCTCCGGTTTGTTTTTTTTCTTTTTAAGTTTGGGGGTTCTTTGGCGCCCATTTTGGAGTTTTCAGGGGCCGCCAGGAGCACTAAGCGTTCATGTGTGGCACTGGCTTGCCTCTCTGATTCATGCCGCCTTTCCCTCCCTATTTTCAAAGGAGGCTGCTCACTATAAGGCTCTGTTGGTCTATTGGGCTGGAACAGGGGAGTGGGCTGCAATGCACGGTCGGATTTTCATTGCTGGCTGTTGCGGCATTCTTCCTGCAATCGTTTGGGCACACATTTATCTGGTGCCTAGGGATGGCTTGATCTACCTCCGAGGTGCAAAGCGTCACGAAGGCGAAGATGCCGTTCGCCAGTTGAATCGATATCTACTGCGTGAGTGCCGGGAGTGTCCAGACCATTCTATTAGTCCTTTCGTGACCTACCCTGCGACTAGATGGACCAGGCATGTTCTGATGGTGGGTGGTGTCGGTGCTGGGAAGTCGTCGGTCGCTAAGCCCCTGATCAAAAAGATCATCAAGAGCAATGAGCGGCTGATCTTGTTTGATCCGAAAGGCGATTTTACGAAAGCGTTTGAGAAGCCAGTAATCGTCGGGCCGTGGGATGCCCGTGGCTTTGGCTGGAACATTGGAAAAGACATCCGAACGATTGGTGATATGCGCCGATTCGCTGCTGCGATGATTAAAGAGGGGAAAGATCCGATGTGGTCGAATGCGGCTCGACAGATCCAAGTCGGGCTGACCAAGTATTTAAATGCAAATCACGGATTAGATTGGTCTTGGAGAGAGTTGGCGGTAGGTCTTTCCACACCTGCCGTTGAATTGCTAGGCATCATGAGGCAGCACCATCCCGAAGCAGTCAGGGCCGTCGAGAAATTTTCGGTGACTACGCAAGGAATCCTCATCAATCTTGCATCGTACTGCTCTGCAATCTACGATCTTGCAGATGCTTGGGAAGGACTGCCCAAAGAGCGAATGATCAGTTTCTCTGAGTGGACAAAAGAGGATCCTAAGAAAAACCGGCAAATCATCTTACAAGGCCACGGAGGCTATCCCGAAGTCACCCAGGCATACGTGCAGGGCATCCTGAGTGTCATTTCAAGCATCATCAGTAGCGTGGAGATTGACGATGATCCGAATCGCAAGATCTGGATTTGTGCCGATGAGGCCGCCGAGATGGGCAACGTTCCGATCCGACAGTTGTTTTCGATGGGACGGTCGCGTGGGGTCCGTTGCTTCCTGATTTGCCAAGATCTGGTTCAACTGGAAGACATCTACGGAAAGAACTTCGTGAGAGCGTTGCTCTCGATGTCCGGCACGCTATTAGTGGGAAAGGTCGGCCCCGGCAACACTGCCGATACGCTGGCCAAGGCGATGGGATCGCATGAAGTGGAGCGGAAAAACATCTCGGTAACACGGCCTACGGGAGGTGGACCGGAAAGTGCCACGGTCTCTTACAGCCGAGAGACCATCCCGCTCTATCATCCCTCTGAACTCGGATCTAGGCTTGGGGCCGACGTGAAGGAAGGCGGGGTGGTGATGGCCCTAGTCACCGGAGGAGACGCGTATGAACTATTCTTCCCATTTCAAAATTTCCCCGACCAAAGACCCGCAATCGTCCCTTCGAAATGGGTGTGCCCACCGCAGGGACGCCAAAGCCCCGTGACCTCTCAGGCGGAGATTGATCAGGAGGAGGCCGAGGAGCATCCATTTTGAGCCGGCTGCTGGTCTAGGTAACTTCGTTTGAAGATAGAATCGAATCTGGCCTATGTAAAGTGGACCCCGAATTTGAGACACTGATTTAAGCTGTCGTCCTGGAAGGGATGACGAGAATGAGTGAAGCAAAGAAGAAGCGAAATAGCTA
>NZ_NJGV01000047.1 GCF_002213425.1 Herbaspirillum aquaticum
GCAGGATCAGGGCAGCGCTGTTCTGCTGCAAGTGAAGTCATGGATGCAGCTTAAATTCTGGCAAACGCTGTCTTGACGGATGGGTCCACTTTAGTACGATAAGGAATTCCTAAAATTTCTGCCACTGCTCTTACTGAAATCAACAACGGCGAAAACGGGAACCTCTCGTTCAGAATTTTCCGAATGCGGCACTCTCGATTTTGGACTTCTTCCATGACTTTCTCATGCATACCCTCTCCTTTTAATGAATCGGAGAACATAGGGCTAATAAGAAAAGCCTTTTCCGGAATCTAATTCAAGAGGAACCTACCGCTCGTCGGAAAGAAAACGCTGCAAATGATGCAGCACGAATTCAATTGAAGAGCACAAAACAGATAAAAACGCTTGAAAAGATCAACACTAAGCCCTCTAGTGTCATCACATAACGCCATCAAACGTCGATTTTTCTTTGTTTTAACTCCGCATTGGAGGCATTTTCCTAAGCATTTTTACGTTCGTGAGGGCCTTGTAATCAACATATGTTTACGAGATGTCTTTATCCAACTCCTGCATTTTCTCTTCCCCGTGCAGGAGTTGGATTGCAGCGGCACCATTTTCTCCTTGCAATCCCGCCGTGAAAATTTTCTTTTTCACAAGCCTTGGGGATTCCTAAAAACTGAGGAGATCGTATGGCCAGTATTTCAAAACGCGTTCGTAAAAATGGTTCTATTGGATGGCAGGTACAAATCCGGATCGAGGGCAGAGTCTCTATTTCGAAGACCTTTGATCACGAAGATGAAGCAAAAGCCTTCTGTGCGCTTGCAGAAGAAAAAGCGGCAATCCTAAACGGAAAGAATCCACATTCCAGAAATAATATTTTTTATCAGACAAAGTTTCGGGATGTGATTGCGAATTTCTTAGCGTCCCCTGAAAACAAAGGCCAGCATAAAAATGAAATTAACTCCATTATTAAGTTCATTGGCGATGCAACGATTGCTGATATCACTCAGGGCTTCATCGCAAAATACGTCAAGAACATGGCTCGCAGTATCAACAAGCAAGGGAAATTTTACAGTTCCTCCACCATTCATAAACATCTCAATGCACTTTCCAGAATCTATAAATGGCACGCAGCTGACTACGAAATTGTTCCTTCCTCGAATTTGTTCTCTCGCAAGAACTTTCCTAAGAAAGGTGCAAAGCGAAACCGAAGACTCTCAGAATCTGAGTATCAACTGATCGTTACAGCACTAGCCACTGGACGAAAGAGAGATGCCGAGCATTTAAGGCTATTGCTAGATTTAGCTTTGGCGACAGGAGCACGCCTTAATGAAATGATCTTGGCCGAATCACATGAATTTGATCTCGAAAATTTTCTTTGGTGCATCCCAGAAGAACATACCAAATCAAAAACCCTTCGTAACGTGCCGTTGAGTGATGAGGCTTGCCGAGTGGTTCAACGGCTAAATCAATTGCGTCCGACCACATCCTCTCGACTCTTTTTTTGTTTAAAAGATAGCGTGACAGTCTCGATGAGGTTCTTCTTCCTCTTCAAGAGACTCAAAATTGTCAACCTGCGTTTTCACGATCTAAGGCACGAAGCCATCAGTCGAATGGTTCTCCAACGTCGCAATATCAGCGTGTTTGAGATCATGGAAATCGTTGGCCACAAGAGCATTGAGATGCTTCGACGTTACGCAAATCTCCGTCCCGAGGAAGTCGTTCGTCGATTCAGGAATTAAATCCAATTGAAACCTATGACCCGACGGGTTTATATCGTGGCTCTGCTTGATGTTGATCGGTTAAAGCCCATCTCCGAGCCATTCCCTGTGAACGTACGTGATCGAATGCCCGCCCAAAAGCCCTTATCCGCTTATCGAGAAGGAGGATTCGAACATGAACGCTGGCCCCCATTTCCGTCCCTCTGAACTTCTCGTTCATTAGGGCCGTCATGCTCTCAATCGCAAAGATAAATAGTGCTTATAACCAAACTAAGCACTCAGCTGCGGCACCTGGTGGTTACCTTTTTTACCTGCAATCGTCAGGAACACGACAACGCACTGATTTTCTCGATTACCTCAGCCCAGACCAATCCGTCGCAGAGCCCCAACCATTTTGGGCAGGTAGTGGCGTACTGGAATTTAGCCTGCCGGATCGGGTTGATCTCAATCAAGTCGAAAAACTAGCCTGGGGATACTCCCCCACGGATGGCGAGGCATTGGTTCGCGGCGCAGGGGCACTTCATGTGATGGGCATCGACATGACGTTTAGCGCTCCCAAAGACGTTTCTGCGGTCTTCGCCGCCGCCGGCTCTTCCACACAATCGGCAATCAACGACTGCATGCAGAAGTCCGTACAGTCAGCAATGGATTATGTTCAGTCGGTCTCTGTTACACGTCACGGTGCAGCAGGCCGCATCAAAAAGAAGGTCTCATCAATCATTGCTGCTTGCTATCCACACTTTGCCAGCAGAGCAATTCAGCCGCAACTGCACGTTCACGCATTCCTATTCAATCTGGGAAAACGCCCCAGCACAAACGAATGGAGTGCTTTGGATAACAAGGCCCAGTTCGATCACAAGATGACCACCGGAATACTGTTTCGGGTCGATCTGGCGTACCACATCGCTCAACTCGGATTTGAGGTTATCCCTGACGGGCAATATTTCAAAATCAAAGGGGTTTCGGATCATCAACGTGAAGCACTGTCCAAACGGCGATCAGAGATACAAGCTTTCATGACCGCTCACAAAGGAAAGACTTCCCTGCATGCGGATATCGCGGCCCTCAACACGCGGTCGGCGAAGGCCGAGCCGCCATATCTTGAATTGCTTGGGAAATTTCGGGACATGGTGGAAGAACTAGGCCTTACCGCTGAATACGTCGAATCTCTCCAATCCCAACCTCATCGGACTTCATTCGCTGAATTTCCCCTCTCTCATCAGGAGCTACTCGATGAGCTCACGCAAACACGTTCTACCTAAAGTGGACCCATCCGTCAAGACAGCGTTTGCCAGAATTTAAGCTGCATCCATGACTTCACTTGCAGCAGAACAGCGCTGCCCTGATCCTGC
>NZ_NJGV01000048.1 GCF_002213425.1 Herbaspirillum aquaticum
GCAGGATCAGGGCAGCGCTGTTCTGCTGCAAGTGAAGTCATGGATGCAGCTTAAATTCTGGCAAACGCTGTCTTGACGGATGGGTCCACTTTATTCCCTCGTGAGCAAGGATTTGAACCTCGATTGATTTAAAAGCGATTATATTGATCAAATTAGTGAAAACAATGTATGTCGACATTGCAATTGCTGTTGAGAATAAAAGATTCTAACCTGGCTATTTGCTTGAGGTCGCCATCCAAGATATCTATGCCGTGCTTATTCGAATGTCAATATTTTACGATTAATTTTATTTAATTTTAAAGCAAGTTTCAGAAAAATCCTGCCTAGTTGCTTTGGCCCCGCAGCGGATATGTTTTCTTGACTGTGGGTGCCAAAAGTAATTTTGGGATCCATGTTTTAACCCATGAATAAGCAGGTGTGATCTTATCGGAACCTTATCCCGTCACGGAGCATTAGTATCAATAACTATAGGCTTTCCTCGTCTTTGACATCCTGGCTTGCTATTTATCCGAGGCATTTTTGGTCTGCGGCTAATCCGAAAGAATGTATTCTTGGCCAAACAGAATTTTACGAATAATACCGGTATAACGTTTCTATGAAAATCTTTAAAAAACTTAAGTTTTTATTTTATAAAGTCAGAAAAATTCGCTGCAATATAGTTTTATTTATTTTTTTGTATTCTATTGTCAACTCGGTGTTGTTTCAAGGGCCACTATATCATCGGGCGATTCTAAGCTTAGAAACCCTAGATTTCGGTGGCTCCTTGTCTCTGGCTACGCTATTTGTATTTCAGATGATAGTATCGATGGTGATATTGACCACTATTTCGCTCATTTCAGTTCGCCTGACAAAACTTGTTTGCATCCTACTGACCATAGGAAGCGCGGTTGCACTTTATTTCATTGTTGCCTACGGAACCATTCTGGACGCCACGATGATGGGTAATGTTTTCAATACCAATTTCAGTGAAGTTACCGGGTTTGCCCACCCAAGACTAATGATTTTTCTAGTTTTTCTCGGCATTATTCCCGCTTTTGTTATAAAAACAATAACGTTCACGTATGTATCTAGAACAAAACGCGTGCTGTTTCTATTCTCTACTTTGCTTATAGGAAGTTCATGGATCTATGCTAACGCCAAAAGTTGGCTTTGGATTGATAAGAATGCTAAGCAGTTCGGCGGATTGATTTTGCCTTGGTCCTATATTGTCAATTCCGCCCGCTATTACAATGAAATAACGTCGAGTCGCCAGGAGCAGCGCCTTCTACCAAGCCTTCGATTTACCGATGAAAAGAGCGTTGTCGTCGTCCTGGTGATTGGTGAATCTGCGCGCGCCCAGGATTTTTCCCTTTATGGTTATCACAGGGACACTAATCCGCTCCTGGCGAACGCCGGCGTTACCGTGATGCCAAACACCACTTCCTGCGCCACTTACACCACGAGATCACTCCAGTGCATGTTGTCCCATCTGGGCGGTGGCGCACCAATTGGAGGTGGGTATGAGCCCTTAACGAGCTATCTGGACAGGCATGGCGTGGAAGTCATCTGGCGCAGCAATAATTTTGGCGAACCGCCAATGAAGGTAAGCAGTTTTCAAAAGGCGGATGAGATCCGGAAAGAATGCCGGGATAACTGTCCACGCGAGGGTTATGACGAAGTGCTGCTCTACAAGATTGAGGAACGCCTGGAGAACGCCCGGAATGGAAAGAAAATATTGATTGTCCTCCACCAGTCTGGCAGCCACGGTCCGCAGTATTTTAAAAAATATCCGCCTGAATTTGAAATATTCAAACCGGTATGTCGGACGGTGGATCAGCAAAAATGCAGTTCTGATGAATTAATTAACACCTATGACAATACAGTCCTGTACACGGATTTTTTGCTCAATCAAGTTATTGCTTTACTGAAACCGCGCGAGAACACGGCCTCCGTAATGATGTACGTGTCGGATCATGGTGAATCTTTAGGTGAAAACGGCCTGTACCTGCATGGCATACCGTATTCGATTGCTCCCGCAGTCCAAACAAACATTCCTTTTCTCGTCTGGATGTCAGACAAATTTGCCGAGCGCAGAAATCTGGCCAATCCACTACCGGTTCGAAATCAGAACTATTCACAGGATTATGTTTTTCACAGCGTCATGGGTGCCTTCGGTTTACTAAGTGATGTCTATAAAAAAGATAAGGATATTTTTCATCCTGTCGCTGTGCCATAAAGTGGACCCCGAATTTGAGACACTGATTTAAGCTGTCGTCCTGGAAGGGATGACGAGAATGAGTGAAGCAAAGAAGAAGCGAAATAGCTAC
>NZ_NJGV01000049.1 GCF_002213425.1 Herbaspirillum aquaticum
GTCCAGTCCATCATGGGCGCAACAGATACTATCCTCTTGTTTTTAAAGGATTTTTTATTCATTAAAACACCTCATTTGCACACGCACTGCACACGAATTGCACACGAAACTCATCATTGATACATAATTCATACATATCCAAATGCACATGAATTGCACAAATGGCACACATTAGTAGATTACCTAGTGGAAATTGGCGCGCCCTGGTGAGACGCAAAGGCCACAAGTCAAAGAGTCAGACTTTCACGCTAAAACGAGATGCCCTGCAATGGGCAATGGCAATTGAGTCACAGGCGGAGCATATAGCTGCTTATGGGAAGCAACCTGTACCAGAGGGTTATACGGTTGCCAAATTGGTTGACACGTACATTGAGAGAACTCCGCCCGGTCAAAAGACTAAAACTGCAACCCTTCAGATGCTTAGAAATTCTCTTGGCAACATTCTGCTGGCTAAGCTAGGTGCCAGCCATTTGCGAGATTTTATCATTCAAAGGATGAAGACTGCGGGCGGCGTGACCATTGCAGGTGACTTGTCCATTCTTGGCAGCGTCTTAAGATTTGCACGTGACGCGCTTTTACTCGACGTACCCGAAAATCTTGCGCTAGATGCCCGCAGGCAACTCGCCGGATTTAAATTGAACACTCGTAGTACAGAGCGCGATAGGGAGCCTACCCAAAGCGAGCTTGATCGGCTTTACGCACACTGGGACAACAATCCCCGGCAAATCATACCCATGACTACGATTTGCAGGTTTGCGATTGCAACGGCCATGAGGCAGGATGAAATATGCTCAATTCTCATCGAGGATATTAGCGGATATCCACAGAAACCTACCGTAATCATTAGAGACAGAAAAGACCCAAGGAAAAAGATAGGCAATAACCAAAGGGTGCCACTACTGCCGGACGCTTGGTGCATCGTTGCACCAATTATGGAATCCCGTACTGAAGGAAGACTCTTTCCTTTCAACTCTGCCTCTGTATCGACTGCTTTTACCCGAGCCTGCCTAGCACTAGACATAGAAGATTTGCACTTCCACGATCTAAGACACTATGCCACTGGCAAACTTTTCAGGATGGGGTTAGATATCCCTACCGTTTCGGTATTAACAGGACACAAAGACTGGAAGATGCTTAAACGTTACACACATACAACAGCAGAAGACGTTTTTGCAAAATTAACAACAAATGACACCCAAGCCCGTGTATAGTCTTCCATACAACTTATGAAGCAACGAAGCCCTATTTGGGGTGGACGGGATACCGGGATGCGAAAAGCTGGCTTAGACCAGCTTTTTAATGTGCCTAAGGTGGACTTTTCATTTGTTACGCCTGTACGTTTTAATTACCAACCAAGGAGCAACGCTACCGACATTTTTAAGGAGGAATCTAATGAACCAAGAAGAACAGCTCTCAACCCTCGCACACATGATGGAGTGCATTACGGAAGAAGAGCTAGCAATACTCACCGGCAACAAAGTCAGTACTCTTAAGGCATGGCGCAACCGGGGAAGCGGGCCAATTTATGCTCGCTTTGGAAACAATTTCCTATACCGAGTCGAGGACGTAAAAACCTATATTGATCTAATAGCCATTGGAAAGATATCTAACCAACCAAAGGCATATGCTCTAGCTTAAGATTTATTTTTCTTGACAAGGAATGTCAATTTGTGCTTGACAAATCAGAGGTGTAGGGGTATAATTAAATAGTGTAGGGAAAAACGTTTTCCACACATCCCAATAAGGGCCGCCTAGTAGTTCCTCGGGCGGCCTTTGTCGTTTACACCATCCCAAAACTTACTTATTACTAATTCATTTAATTGAAAGGGACTCCCCATGCCTGAAGAATCTAAACAGATTAAAAGTTTTAACGCCACAAAGACTCTACTGATCCTGATTGAATCGATTCGATCAAACTTATCCTTTAAATCTATTGCAGCCTTGCTGAATAGTCACCAGCTTCTGACCTCTACAGGTCAAGTGTGGACAGAGACAAGAGTAAAAGGCCTCCTATCGCGTCTTCGACGGCATAAGCAAGTGCCAACGTCCTTGTATAAGGACCTCGCCAGGCTAGTTTCCGC
Source organism: Herbaspirillum aquaticum (assembly GCF_002213425.1). GTDB lineage: Bacteria > Pseudomonadota > Gammaproteobacteria > Burkholderiales > Burkholderiaceae_D > Herbaspirillum > Herbaspirillum aquaticum. The sequence continues at coordinate 2,082 of NZ_NJGV01000049.1, forward strand.
TGGTATCGTCACCAGCGCTGACGGCTCTTTGCTCCTTCTTCCCAACAAAAGAGGTCGGAAATAATGGATCAGATTGTTAACAACCATAGGCAAAGAGCCCTATCAGTATTGAGTAGGCTAACTGCAAATCTAAGCATTCTTGCTATTGCCCTAAATCTGCTGACAGTTCCAAACCCTCTCCATCACAAATGGGACGCCACC
>NZ_NJGV01000050.1 GCF_002213425.1 Herbaspirillum aquaticum
AGGATCAGGGCAGCGCTGTTCTGCTGCAAGTGAAGTCATGGATGCAGCTTAAATTCTGGCAAACGCTGTCTTGACGGATGGGTCCACTTTATTTTATAAATCAAGCACTCTCCCAGAAGCTCAGAGGGAATAGTGCGTCGGGTGTATAAATTTTTTATTTATCTTATTCTCGATCACTTAACTCATTAGGTTCGATAAACCCAAAGCCGAGTGTCAATTCCTCAACTCTTGTCTCCGTCTCAAAGTGTTCAAGATCACCATGCTTGATCGGAGTCGTTAAGAAAACTGACACCTTAAAGTCAGAGCTTTCTTCAATCCTGGCTCGGCCTGCCTCCGCGTATTCTTCGCTGTCTTCAAGCCAGCTGTTGAAGAGAAATTCAACAGCAAATCTCGCCGATACAGAAAATTCGCAAGTAACGGAAACATTCTCATAGTCAATTCCAACTAGATTAATTCCTGCCTCTTCGTTCAAATTGAATCTTGAGATTTCCAACAATTCCACATCTTCAACATCGAAATGAAAGCGGTGACATCCGGCCATGATGCTCGCATCCCCATACCAATCGTTGCCGGACAATGTTTTTAGGATCATCATTTTCAGCAAAGAATTGTTCTTCGTGAGTTCTTCTGTCAGTCGCCGCATCACTTCTTGAACAACCTCGTCAGGCGTCTGAAATAACGCCAGAGCAGTGGACAAGTCCTTGATGATGTGCAGATGCAATGATTGTTCACAAAAACTTTTCCAATCGCCGTCCCTGGAAACCACTACTATTTTCTTGTCGTTCTTGACCGCCCAAGCTTCTAAACTGGAAAGAGAAATTGCATCTGGAAATTCGCTTTTTTTCGGATTCCCTTTTTGGAACGGAGGCCTCTGATTGAAATAAAGATCAATCAGGTCGCTCATTTTCACGTGTGGATTAGCCTCTATAATTTCCGCTTTGGCTTCGCTCACGAAGAGGTCAGTCTGCATTTCACAAAGGGTCACTGCATCCGGCAACTCTTTAATTTTCTTTTTTATTTCATAAAAGTCTTCGCGACTACCGCCGATCAACTCCAATGCATCATTCATGTCTCTGGCAAGACGTGCCTTTACCTTGCCAAGACGTTCTCTGAGATGTTTTTTAATTTCTTTTAAAACGACCTCAGAAATAACCAAAGTGGTGGGATGCCGGCCAAACTGTTTCAACAGGGAAAAGGGGCCACGGTCCAATCGCATACCAGCGTCATCAAACACTGTTGTATCAATCGTGATGGTGTCGATTTCCCCATTGCTGATCCATTCTTTGATCTGTTTAATCTTTTCTGGATCATCGTGATTTTTATTCTTTGTGTTCATTAAAAAATCCTCGTCACTTCTTGGGGATTATGAAATCCCCTTCGGCTATGGCTTGAATCATTCGCGAAGGAGTCCCGTCGCTCGGAGCATCCACGATCCAAACACCACTGTATTTTTCTTCTCGGATCATTGTTCGATGCTTCCTGAGTAGCGATCTTATTTTTTCTATCGCTGGGGGAATGTCTACCTGTATTTGCTTCCACCCTTTATCTGATCCCCAGGGGTTGTCCGCGTGAAGGAATTTCCCCAGTCGCTTGTACAGCACTTCGAAGTTTTTCTTGGTGAGATAGCCATCCGCCACTTGGTCGTAATGCCAATGTCCGGGGGAAGTCTGTAAAGTGGACCCCGAATTTGAGACACTGATTTAAGCTGTCGTCCTGGAAGGGATGACGAGAATGAGTGAAGCAAAGAAGAAGCGAAATAGCTA
>NZ_NJGV01000051.1 GCF_002213425.1 Herbaspirillum aquaticum
AGTCGGGTAGCAAAGACACGTCGCCGTGCCTCCGCCCCCTAAGAACCGTACGTGCCAGTTTCCCGGCATACGGCTCAAGCCTCTCAAAGGCCCGTGAACCACGGACCCGGTTTCTGTAACTTGATACCTTGGCTATGTACCTGCTTGTGGCAGGTGTCATGCAGAAGCACCTCATTTGACGCAATCTCTTTGCCACCGTGGCACCTCTCGATGAGATGGTGGATATGAAGATCGCCAATTTCAAGCAGTTGATCACAGACTAGGCATTTGCCTTGTTGCGACATCCATAGATTGGCCAACCTTTTTCGACCTTGAGTTGAACCTTTCATCCGCCAGATTGCGCGGTCTTCAAAGTATTCTTCCCACATCGGGTCGTAGGGGTTCGCGTCAGACTTAATCTTCTGATGACGCTTGATAGGGAGTTGCGAAGCATGACGCAGGGCGTAGTATCTGTCCTCGTCCGACTGCGACGACGGTGCCTCCTTCACGGCAAACATCCAGCTACGGTCTCCAATGCGGTGGAAGTACCGAGGTGCTATCCATTTTGGAACCCGCTTCGGGTGCCGCCGTTTGGCCCATCGCCACAGGCATTCCCATATCTGGCTGTCCACATATGAGAAGGTTTTTGTGGATACGACGTGATGGTGGTACCGAGCCCATCCGCTTATCATTGGGTTGAGCTTCTCAATAACCCTCCGCTGCGGTACGGCCCCCAGGCTTCGCACCACACCACGTATCTTCTGGAGAAATGCCTGAACATTCTTTTTCGAGGGCTTGATAAGCAGCTTCTTGCCGTATCGTCGAACGTTCTGCCCCAGAAAATCGTAACCGTCTTCAATGTGGGTGATCTTCGTTTTCTCGGGAGAGAGAGATAGCCCGCGTATCGCAAGGAAGCGCTCGACCGCAGGCTTAATCTTTTCCTCCAACAGCTCCCGGCTGATACCGGTGATCACGAAGTCATCTGCGTAACGTACTAGATTTACTTTGGCCTTCTCGAATTGGCTGTGGTTCTTGAATTGATCACGCAGAGCCGCTTCCAATCCATTGAGCGCAAAGTTCGCCAACACGGGACTGATAATTCCACCCTGGGGTGTACCAGCCTCTGTAGGCGCCAGCACACTTCCTTCCATGTAACCAGCTCTCAGCCACTTCCGGAGCACCGTTTTGTCCATAGGAACATGTTGGATTAGCCAGTCGTGGTCAATGTTGTCGAAGCATCCTTGTATGTCCGCCTCTAGAATCCATGCGGCGGAACGTCTAGCCCCAACGCTACTCATGCTTCCATTGAAACGAGAGTTCAGGAGGCACTGTTGAATAGCGTCGTGCGTGGAACGAGCCTTACGGAACCCATAAGATTGTTCATCCGAAACCGTTTCAGAGACGGGATCGAGCGCCAATAAATGCAGTGCCTGCATGGCCCTGTCTCGCATGGTAGGGATGCTAAGGGGACGCATCTTGCCGTTACTTTTCGGGATGTAAATTCGCTTCAACGGG
>NZ_NJGV01000052.1 GCF_002213425.1 Herbaspirillum aquaticum
CAGGATCAGGGCAGCGCTGTTCTGCTGCAAGTGAAGTCATGGATGCAGCTTAAATTCTGGCAAACGCTGTCTTGACGGATGGGTCCACTTTAAAGAACTTATGGCGCGAGCTCCATCGCTAAAGTTGTATCAGGCGCAGAAATGTATTGATAAGTATGTTGACGCGATGCTCTCTGAAATCGCGTATTCCGTTGTGAACTTTGGATTTGCAGACGACCAATTATCTTTGCCAATAACACAGATGCGAGAAAACGTCGGACGCATACGTATTGACGGTAAAAATGAATGGACAGTCGAGTTCCTGCACAAGAATCGGAACACTTCACTCGTACTGATCGACTTTAGAGGCAACGTTGGTAAGAATTCAAGAGTGTCATTGAATCCGCTTTACCAGAACGAGATATGGTCAGAGCTCATTTATCTGGCTCCAGCTCCCATGCCGAAACTCATTTGTGAAACTTATGCGGAAGCCAATGTGCACCTGAAAGCAAATCTTGCAAGCCTGGAGAGCTTCATAAAGAAAACTCGGATCACGTTTGAGCGGGCAGACGGCGTTTCAGAAAAATATTGCCAAAAGCTTCTTCGCAACTTGCTAACCGCAAGACGATTACGAGATTTGGCATTTGAGGATGAAGGGAGCTTTTATCTGCCGGAACATTGGACGGAGACCGATAGTGGCCGTATGTACGGACGAGCCTTAAGCCTGCAACGCATTTCGCAGGAAGTCCGAAACGCAGCACTCGGCCGATGCCACAAATACGACTTCAAAGCGTCTAGTTATGGACTGATGACTGGTCTCGCGAAAAATATTAATCCAGAACTCAAGATTGCGACCATCGGGGAATACATTCGAAAACGCAGTGACATTCGCAAGAAAATTGCTTCGGATATCGAAATTTCAGATGAATGGATGAAAGACATTTTCACGTCTTTAGGCTTTGGCGCCAGCACAGCCGATAACCCCTACACATCTATTCGCGGAAAACTCGGCAAGGAGAAATACGATGTATTAATGGCGAACAGACAGTTTCGCCACATCTATGAATGCATGGATGCAGTAAGGAAAACCATTGCTGCATCGTTCCCGGATGATTTCGAGTTTTTGGGACGCAAGTACGATGCTATTGATCCGAACAGCGAGTTTCACAAAAAACGTACGGCCAACCAAAAGCTGGCGTGGATTTACCAAGTCATGGAATCACATGCAATAACCCATTTTGGCGAACGAGCTATGGAACACGGTTATGAGCCGATTTTATTCGCGCATGACTGCGTGTATTTCAGTCAGAAGCTTCCGCAGGCGCTGTTGGAAGACATCATGTATGAATTGAATCAGATGTTTCCGCTAAAGTGGACCCATCCGTCAAGACAGCGTTTGCCAGAATTTAAGCTGCATCCATGACTTCACTTGCAGCAGAACAGCGCTGCCCTGATCCTG
>NZ_NJGV01000053.1 GCF_002213425.1 Herbaspirillum aquaticum
AGCTATTTCGCTTCTTCTTTGCTTCACTCATTCTCGTCATCCCTTCCAGGACGACAGCTTAAATCAGTGTCTCAAATTCGGGGTCCACTTTACTTTTCTGGCAACGAGGGAATTTATCTGCTTACGAACACGCAGAGTGTGTGGAGTCAGGTGCCAAGGAGGATGGGCACGTAGGTGGCCAAGAATTTCGCCGTCTGAGGTCGAAACCATGATGACGCATGCGTTGTATTCATCATCATTGATAGCCCATATTTTCTCTCCGACTAGATCTTGCCGGCGGTCGAGCCAATCAGCTGAATAACGGCTCCCCTCAAAATTGATGTATGGTCGCCGGCCAGTTTTATATCCCCCTTTCACCGTGCATGGTTTGCGTACGCTGAAAATGCAATTAACATCCTTTGGATCCGCATACCGAGGATTGAAGTCGCCCCGACCGCTGAGGTAAATCAGCACTTCTAGCGGCGAGCGATTACCTAGACTTGTGTGAGGGGAAGCATTGTAGTTAGCGATAAATACATCAATCAGTTCCTGTGCGTATTCATATTGGAACTGACTAGTCACGGCGATCATTTCACCTGACTTACCAAGATTTTCAGACGCTTTCCCTCCGGTTGTGTTGCTCATGCGTTGAAAGCCGTTTTTCCCAAGTTTTGTGAAAAAACTTTCAATAAAAGGGCGGTCATCTTTACTACGACGTACCGCATAGCTGTTATTAGGAGTCACAAGCACTGTCCCAGCAATATCTCTTAGTTGTGTTTCCACCGTCTTGCAAGTATTTGCTAAAGCCCCATCGACACTAAATTCGTCATAACAGATGCCCACGAAGCGATCACTGTAACCAGATGGAAGCGCAGCGTTTGCGGTATAGGCTTCGTCGGAAAAAGTAATTTGTTTCCGCTTCCACTTACTGAGTGACATCTTGATCGCTTGAAGTACATCTGACTTGGAGACCTCTTTTCCCATTGAAAAATAGTATCCAAGCACTGCTCTGGTGAGGACTTCTAAAATAACGATTACCCAAAGCCGATGCACGATCTTAGGAGTCGCATCTCCGTCCAGCTGAGGAACCATCACACAAAATCTGCCGTCCAGCTTATGGGCATCAACCTCCACACGCTGAAACACCCTCAGTACGGGACGCCCGGTTCCATCTCCAGCTTTTGCCTTTTTCCCAAGATCCGCACCACCAATCGCCAAGGTTGCTTTGGCGGGATTGTTAAAGTGGACCCCGAATTTGAGACACTGATTTAAGCTGTCGTCCTGGAAGGGATGACGAGAATGAGTGAAGCAAAGAAGAAGCGAAATAGCTA
>NZ_NJGV01000054.1 GCF_002213425.1 Herbaspirillum aquaticum
AGCTATTTCGCTTCTTCTTTGCTTCACTCATTCTCGTCATCCCTTCCAGGACGACAGCTTAAATCAGTGTCTCAAATTCGGGGTCCACTTTAGACCTTGCGTGCGTCGTCCAGGGTTTTCTTATGGATTTTGTTCTTCAGAAGAACAAACTCGGCCAGTGGCTCGTGTTCAGAGAGTTCACGCAGTGCATTGTCGATAGTTCCCGCCAAGCTTTTAAGGATATCTCTCCGATTCTGATGCAATGGAATCGCAAGAATAATTGATGCTGGCATCCCCTCCACGATCCTGTCAGAAATCAAATACTGCTGCGCATTCTGTTGCGTTTTTATCAAATTGGCTTGCTCCATAGCGACGCCAAGGTCACACCTTCCTAGCTCGTGGATTCTGGGCGGATGTCGTACGCCAAAAACGTACTGCGCTTTCTTGACCCACCAGTCCCAGAAACTGGTGCGCCAAACATCTCCAAAGGCCTGATATGTCTTCATCACATCGACAAAGTCGGATGGCAGGTATTTATTGCCTTCCAAAGTGCCGTTCTTAGTCGTAGCAACCAAATGGGCGGCCCAATAGCTGGGGCTAATTTGTAGGTATTCAAAGAAGTATTGATAACGCCAGTCCGCTTGCACAGTGAGCCCGTACTTTTTCTTGCTTACCGCAAGCAACCGGGTCAATAGATCACTATCCTCGACAAGTCGCATGTATTAACAGAAATAATGAAGAAAGTTATTGTTTGGGATCATATCAGTTAATGTCAGTACGATGGCTTCGTGGTTGAGCGCAACGCTCTCCGCAAGAATTGAAAGCGAAACAAAACTTTTATAAGGAGCCATCAAATGAAAAAGTCGAAGAAAGCAACTCAACCTGACACTCAAGTCGTGCAAAGCATAACAACGCAGTTGGACGAGCTGTGCGCTACACGCGACGAATGGCAACGAGGCGAATACACCCGCTCCAACGAAACGTTGTATAGCCTGCTTGCTGGATGCCTGACCCTTTACCAGGAGGATTACCTTAACGCGTCGGAGGACACCAAAACTCAAATCCGCCTGGACCTGACCGCTAAGTTGACGCAGGAGGGAGTAAGAGTGCAGTCAAATAGCCAAATGCCAACCATGCTCATTCGCTACGTATTTCGCACTGACCGGAAGCGTACTAAAGTGGACCCCGAATTTGAGACACTGATTTAAGCTGTCGTCCTGGAAGGGATGACGAGAATGAGTGAAGCAAAGAAGAAGCGAAATAGCT
>NZ_NJGV01000005.1 GCF_002213425.1 Herbaspirillum aquaticum
GCTCGCTGTCATGAGCAGGATTGTGGTCTAAACATGGGTCAACTTAGGATGCAAATTTCCGGGGAAAGTGGGTCAGTTTTTAGTGCAATTCAACATATAGGCCTCTTTGTTTCACCAGTCCCCAATCAGCTTGTCCTGATGTTGGGTTTACTGTGCCAAAACATTCCTAAAATAATGGCGGCCTAAAATCTTCAAGTTATTGATTTTAAGGGTTTTTTTGGTGCGAGGAGGGGGACTCGAACCCCCACACCATTGCTGGCGTCAGGACCTAAACCTGGTGCGTCTACCAATTTCGCCATCCTCGCTGAAGGTGTCGGGCACCGGTGCGATAGCAGTCTGGCAGCGGGTGCGCCGCAGACCTGCCGCTACCGATGCAGGTAGCAATTCGTCAAAGCGCGCCATTGTACTGCAAGGTGTTGTCACTGTGGGCGTTTTTCTGTGGGGACATTTTCTCGTCGCCGCCCATCGGTAGTACCATGCCGCCTGTCTTATTACCGGGCAGGATTCCCATGACACGTTATCGTCACTACAAGGGCGGCATTTATGAATATATCGACGAGGCCATCCTCGAGGCCGACCTGACTCCCATGATCGTCTACCGCGCCGCCGATGGCCGGCTCTGGCTGCGTCCACGCACGGCCTTCTTCGAGATGGTGGACGTCGAGGGCAGGCAGGTGCCGCGTTTCGAGAAGATCGAAGACTGACGCTGCTTGCTCCCCGTCGACGTCGCCGTCCCACCGCGGCGGCACAGCGCTCAAGCTGAACAATGCCTGCGTACGGCGGTCTATCGCACTGTTGTCTGTCTTTTTCTCTGTTTGATTCACTTTATCCGGGCATCCTCATGAACCATCAAGCACGCGCCCTGGTTGGCGCGATGTTCTCCTTCTTCGCAATCGCCGCCGCTGTTCCACATGCCGCCTCGGCCGAAGAGCTGGCCGATGTCAGCACGGCCTTCCGCTGGCTCGGCAAGAACGACCGCGTGGTCATCGAAGCCTATGATGATCCCAAGGTGGTCGGCGTGACCTGTTACGTCTCGCGCGCCCGCACCGGCGGCGTGAAAGGCACGGTTGGCCTGGCCGAGGACAAGTCCGAAGCCTCCATCGCCTGCCGCCAGGTGGCACCGACCCTGCAATTCCAGGACAAGCTGCCGGTCCAGGAAGATGTCTTCAGCGAGCGCATGTCGATTCTGTTCAAGCGCCTGCACGTGGTGCGCGTGGTCGATACCAAGCGCAATACGCTGGTCTACCTGACCTATTCCGACAAGCTCATCGATGGCAGCCCAATGAACGCGGTGACCGCCGTGCCGGTGGCACCTTCCACGCCGATTCCGGTGAAATGAGGGAAATTCTCTAAATTCTTTACGCCGGACTTTGCCGGCAGGCAATCCATCAGCGGCGGTAGCGCGTTGGCGGGCCGCGCCGGGGCTGGTCCTGCGGGCTTTGGAGGGGATTTGCCGCTCTTTGCAGCGTGGCAAGCCCATTTTTGGACTATCGGCGCTTTTTGCGTATAAAATAGCGAGCTTTAGCGCGGCCGGGCAGGGCGCTTTTCGTCTGCAGTCTGATGATTGGGATGGAAGACAGCATGCTCCGGCTTACGGAATTCTTAACATTTGGACGATTTAAATGGCAACTGCAGTCGAAACCCTGAGCAAACTCGAACGTCGTATGACCCTGTCTTTCCCGCTGGCCGATGTTCAGGCTGAAGTGGAAAAGCGCCTGAAGGTGCGCGCCCGTACCGCCAAGGCACCGGGTTTCCGTCCGGGTAAAGTGCCGATGAAGATGGTTGCCGCCCAGTTCGGCTACCAGGTCGAAACCGAAGTCCTGAACGACAAGGTCGGCCGCGCATTCAACGACGCCGCTGTCGAAAACAACCTGCGCGTGGCTGGTTTCCCCCGCATCGAACCCAAGACCAGCGAAGAAGCCGGTGAAGGCAAGCTGGCCTTCGACGCCACCTTCGAAGTCTATCCGGAAGTCACCCTGGGCGACCTGTCCGGCGCTGAAGTCGAGAAGACCACCGCAGCCGTCTCCGACGCCGAAATCGACAAGACCATCGACATCCTGCGCAAGCAGCGCGTGCACTACCACGTCAAGGGCGAGCAAGGCGCGCACGGCGACGGCGGTGCCGACCAATCGGCCCAGAACGGCGACCGCGTGACCGTGGACTTCGTCGGCAAGATCGACGGCGTCGAATTCCAAGGCGGCAAGGCCGATGCCTTCCCGTTCGTGCTGGGCGAAGGCCGCATGCTGCCGGAATTCGAAGCAGCGACCATCGGCCTGAAGGTCGGCGAGTCGAAGTCCTTCCCGCTGGCTTTCCCTGAGGACTATCACGGCAAGGACGTGGCCGGCAAGACCGCTGAATTCACCATCACCGTCAAGAAGATCGAATGGGCCCACATGCCTGAAGTCGATGCAGTCTTCGCCCAATCCCTGGGCATCGAAGACGGCGACCTGACCAAGATGCGCGAAGACATCAAGAAGAACCTGGAGCGCGAAGTCACCGCCCGCACCAAGGCCAAGACCAAGGACAGCGTCATGAACGCCCTGATCAAGGCGTCGGAACTGGAAGTGCCCAAGGCCCTGATCGATCAGGACGTCGAGCGCCTGTCCGAAATGGCCCGTCAGGACATGGCCCAGCGCGGCATGGACCCGAAGGTCATGCAACTGCCCAAGGAACTGTTCACCGCCCAGGCCGAGCGCCGCGTGCGCCTGGGTCTGATCCTGGCTGAAGTGGTCAAGCAGAACAAGCTGGAAGCCACCGAAGAACAGGTCAAGGCGCAGATCGAAGATTTCGCCCAGAGCTACGAAGATCCGCAACAAGTGCTGAAGTACTACTTCTCCGACCGTCGCCGCCTGGCTGAAGTCGAAGCTCTTGTTTTGGAAGAAAACGTCGTCAACTACGTTCTCGGCAAGGCCAAGGTCTCGGAAAAGCCGGTTTCGTTCGACGAACTGATGGGTAATCAGGCGCAAGCGTAATCCGGTTTTCTCTAGTAGTATCAGAAAACTCTTACGCTTAAGGATGCATACATGACAGGTCTGATGAAGCAATCTGCACTGGATACGCAAATGCTCGGCATGGTGCCGATGGTGATCGAACAGAGTGGTCGTGGCGAACGTGCTTACGACATCTATTCGCGCCTGCTGAAGGAACGCATCATTTTCCTGGTCGGACCGGTCAATGATGCGATGGCCAACCTGATCGTGGCCCAGCTGCTGTTCCTGGAAAGCGAAAACCCGGACAAGGACATTTCCCTGTACATCAATTCGCCTGGCGGTTCGGTCTCGGCCGGCATGGCGATCTTCGACACGATGCAATTCATCAAGCCGCAAGTGTCGACGCTGTGCACGGGTCTGGCCGCGTCCATGGGGGCTTTCCTGCTGGCTGCCGGCGCCAAGGGCAAGCGTTTCTCGCTGCCGAACTCGCGCATCATGATTCACCAGCCCCTGGGCGGCGCCCAGGGCCAGGCATCGGATATCGAGATCCAGGCACGTGAAATCCTGTACCTGCGTGAACGCCTGAACACCATCCTCGCTGAAAAGACCGGCCGTAGCGTCGAGCAGATCAGCAAGGACACCGATCGCGACAATTTCATGTCGGCCGAGGCCGCCGCGGAATATGGCCTGATCGACCAGGTGCTGACCCAGCGCGCTTGAGTTTGCGTCATCGCATTGGCGACCATCCAACGCGAAAAAATGCCCGAACGTAATACGGTTCGGGCATTTTTTTTGGCCAAATTTTGACGAAATTGGCACAGAGCGGCTTTTTGGGTTCTGTTTGCTTGATAAATGGCACCTGGGCTGACATATAACGGTCATACGGCAGTCCTGTGAAGCAATTTGGGACATCAAAAATGACCAAGCCGTGACGAATCCGGATTTCGCGGGTATGATCGGGTCGTAACTTTTACTCTAGTAGCTCTATGTCCGAGAAAAAATCTTCCAGCGGCGAAAAACTGCTTTACTGCTCCTTCTGCGGCAAAAGCCAGCATGAAGTGAAGAAGCTCATCGCCGGTCCTTCGGTCTTCATCTGCGACGAATGCATCGATCTGTGCAACGACATCATCCGTGATGAAGCCGCCAGCGTGGAGAGCGTTACCGGCACCAAGTCGGATCTGCCGACCCCGCAGGAAATCACCGACCTGCTGGACCAGTACGTGATCGGACAGGCTACCGCCAAGCGCATCCTGTCGGTGGCGGTCTACAACCACTACAAGCGCTTGAAGCACCTCGGCAAGAAGGATGACGTCGAACTGGCCAAGAGCAACATCCTGCTGGTCGGCCCCACCGGCTCCGGCAAGACGCTGCTGGCACAGACCCTGGCGCGCATGCTCAACGTCCCGTTCGTGATCGCGGATGCGACCACCCTGACCGAAGCCGGCTATGTCGGCGAGGACGTCGAGAACATCATCCAGAAGCTGCTGCAAAACTGCAATTACGAAGTCGAGAAAGCCCAGAAGGGCATCGTCTACATCGACGAGATCGACAAGATTTCGCGCAAGTCGGACAACCCCTCCATCACCCGCGACGTCTCCGGTGAAGGCGTGCAGCAGGCCCTCCTGAAGCTGATCGAAGGCACCATGGCTTCGGTGCCTCCGCAGGGTGGCCGCAAGCATCCGAACCAGGACTTCGTGCAGATCGACACGACCAACATCATGTTCATCTGCGGCGGCGCCTTCGATGGCCTGGCCAAGATCATTTCCGACCGTTCCGAGAAGAGCGGCATCGGTTTCTCGGCCAGCGTCAAGAGCCAGACCCAGAAGAGCAATTCGGAAGTGCTGTTGAATGCCGAGCCGGAAGATCTGGTCAAGTTCGGCCTGATCCCGGAACTGGTCGGCCGTCTGCCGGTGATCGCCACCTTGAACGAGCTGGATGAGGAAGCCCTGATCCAGATCCTGGTCGAGCCCAAGAATGCGCTCATCAAGCAATATGCCAAGCTGTTGCAGATGGAAGGCGCCGAGCTGGAAATCCGTCCGGCCGCCATGCATGCCATCGCCAAGAAGGCCCTGGCGCGCAAGACCGGCGCACGTGGCTTGCGGTCCATCCTTGAGCACGCCCTGCTGGATGTGATGTATGAACTTCCGAGCGAGCAGAACGTGGCCAAGGTGGTGGTCGACGAAAACACCATCACCAACGGCGCCAAGCCGCTGTTGATCTATCACGACCAGCCGAAGGTGTCGGGTGGTTGATTGTCCCGGCAGGTGAAGTAAACAGTAAAGAGTAAAGAGCAGGAAAAGGAAGGCCTCATCCGGGGCCTTCCGGTAGCAAGAAGCCACCACGAAGTCCGGTCACCGCAAACACGGTAAAATAAACCGGCGCACATTACTGGCTTCCATCGAAAAGCCACCCGGAGCTAGCTTCGCGTGTGGCTTTTTTATTTTGTTGCGATCATGACAACGCGCAGCTGGTGAATATTTATTCCGCCGGACTTGTGTTTTGGTCACTCGTGCCAACATCATTCACAGTACTTATTGATAAGGCCCGCCATGACGACTCCTATACTCACAGAACAATCGCAATTGCCGCTGTTGCCCTTACGGGATGTGGTTGTCTTCCCGCATATGGTGATCCCGCTCTTCGTCGGCCGCCCGAAGTCGATCAAGGCGCTGGAAGCGGCCATGGAGCAAGGCAAGAGCATCATGCTGGCAGCCCAGAAGGCGGCTGCCAAGGATGAGCCTTCGGCCGAAGACATTTATGAAATCGGCTGCGTGGCCAATATCCTGCAGATGCTGAAGCTGCCTGACGGCACCGTGAAGGTGCTGGTCGAGGGCGCGCAGCGTGCCCGCATCCATCACATCAGCGAACTGGAAACCCACTTCGTCGCCGAACTGACCCCGGTCGAATCCGAGCAGGGCGACGAGGCTGAAGTCGAAGCCATGCGCCGTACCATCGTGCAGCAGTTCGACCAGTACGTGAAGCTGAACAAGAAGATCCCGCCCGAGATCCTGACCTCGCTGGCCGGTATCGACGACGCCGGCCGCCTGGCCGACACCATCGCCGCGCATCTGCCGCTCAAGCTTGAGCAGAAGCAGGTGATCCTGGAGATTTTCAACGTCACCAAGCGCTACGAGCATCTGCTGGGCCAGCTGGAAGGCGAACTGGACATCCTGCAGGTGGAGAAGCGTATCCGTGGACGCGTCAAGCGCCAGATGGAAAAGTCGCAGCGCGAGTACTACCTGAACGAACAGGTCAAGGCCATCCAGAAGGAACTGGGCGAAGGCGAAGACGGTGCCGATCTGGAAGAGCTGGAAAAGAAGATCGCCGCCGCCAAGATGCCCAAGGAAGCCCTGGAAAAGGCGCAATCCGAGCTCAAGAAGTTGAAGCTCATGTCGCCCATGTCGGCTGAAGCGACCGTGGTGCGCAACTACATCGACACGCTGGTGGCGCTGCCCTGGAAGAAGAAGTCCAAGGTCAACAATGACCTCACCAATGCCGAGAAGGTCCTCGAAGGCGATCACTATGGTCTGGAGAAGGTCAAGGAACGCATTCTGGAATACCTCGCCGTGCAACAGCGCGTGGACAAGCTGAAGGCACCGATCCTGTGCTTCGTCGGTCCTCCGGGCGTGGGCAAGACCTCGCTGGGCCAGTCCATCGCCCGTGCGACGAACCGCAAGTTCGTGCGCATGGCGCTGGGCGGCGTGCGCGATGAAGCCGAGATTCGTGGCCACCGCCGCACCTACATCGGTTCCATGCCGGGCAAGATCCTGCAGAGCCTGTCCAAGGTCGGCGTGCGCAATCCGCTGTTCCTGCTGGATGAAATCGACAAGCTGGGCATGGATTTCCGTGGCGATCCGTCGTCGGCCCTGCTGGAAGTGCTGGATCCGGAGCAGAACCACACCTTCTCCGACCACTACATCGAAGTCGATTTCGACCTGTCGGACGTGATGTTCGTGGCGACCTCGAACTCCTTCAACATCCCGCCGGCGCTGCTGGACCGGATGGAAGTGATCCGCCTGTCGGGTTACACCGAGGACGAGAAGACCAGCATTGCGCAGCGTTACCTGCTGCCCAAGCAGATCAAGAACAACGGCCTGAAGGAAGGCGAGATCAGCGTGGCCGAATCGGCCATCCGCGACATCATCCGCTACTACACCCGTGAAGCCGGTGTGCGTTCGCTGGAACGCGAAGTCTCGAAGATTTGCCGCAAGGTGGTCAAGCTGCTGCTGCTCAAGAAGCAGGAGAAGAAGGTCACCGTCACCTCGCGCAACCTGGACAAGTTCCTGGGCGTGCGTCGCTATGACTTCGGCATCGCCGAGAAGGAAAACCAGATCGGCCAGGTGGTCGGCCTGGCATGGACCGAAGTCGGTGGCGACCTGCTGACCATCGAAGCGGTGAACATGCCCGGCAAGGGCCAGATCATCCGCACCGGTACCCTGGGTGACGTGATGAAGGAATCGATCGAAGCCGCACGTACCGTGGTCCGCAGCCGTGCCCGCAAGCTGGGCATCAAGAACGAAGTGTTCGAGAAGAGCGACATCCACATCCACGTGCCGGAAGGTGCGACGCCCAAGGATGGTCCGTCGGCGGGTATCGCGATGACCACGGCGCTGGTGTCCATCTTCAGCGGCATTCCGGTGCGGGCTGATGTGGCGATGACTGGTGAAATCACGCTGCGCGGCGAAGTGCTGCCCATCGGTGGTCTGAAGGAAAAGCTGCTGGCGGCGCATCGTGGCGGCATCAAGACCGTCCTGATTCCTGAGCAGAATGTGAAGGATCTGGCCGAGATTCCGGACAACGTCAAGAACAAGCTGGAGATCATTCCGGTGCGCTGGATCGACAAGGTCCTGGAAGTCGCGCTGGAACGCCAGCCGGTTCCGCTGACGGAAGATGAAGCCATTGTCGAAGCGGCCGTCAAGCCCAAGGAAGGCGCGACGGATCCGGTGGTGAAGCATTGATCCGGCGGGAGTCTTCCGCCTTGAAAGGCGCCTCAGTTGAGGCGCCTTTTTTATGTGCCAAAAGGATTCATGTATCGGCTCATGGGAATGAGCTTGAAAATCTCACTGAAAATCGCATCAAGCCTGCAGCTTGGCTTGACAGGGCTCTGGACGGGCTTGTTTAATAGCCGCTGCGGAAAATTTCCGTCAGGCAAGCGATGGTGTGGAGGGCTCTGTCGCGATGTGTTGGAGCCGAGGCACCGTCGTTTGAAATCAAACAACCAGAAACTTGTTCGAGGGGCGTAAGTGAATAAAGGCGAACTGATTGAGCACATTGCCGGCGAGGCCGACATCTCCAAGGCAGCAGCGGGACGTGCGATAGACGCATTCATTGGTGCAGTGAAGAACACGCTGAAGAAGAACGGCACGGTCACCCTGGTAGGTTTCGGGACCTTCGCCGTGGGCAAGCGCGCTGCGCGGACGGGCCGCAATCCGCAGACGGGGGCTGCCCTGAAGATCAAGGCATCGAAGGTTCCTAAATTTAAAGCTGGCAAAGCTTTAAAAGATGCTATAAAATAATGTTCTTTCGTTGCTGAGGTAACAAAGCAACGAGACTGTCAAGTTTGCCGGGGCGCTTAGCTCAGTTGGTAGAGCGGAGCCCTTACAAGGCTTAGGTCGGGAGTTCGAGCCTCTCAGCGCCCACCAGCATCTTGCAGTCGGCACCAGTTTAGGAGCGGTAGTTCAGTTGGTTAGAATACCGGCCTGTCACGCCGGGGGTCGCGGGTTCGAGCCCCGTCCGCTCCGCCAAATAAAACGCCTCATTCGAAAGAATGAGGCGTTTTTGTTTTTGCGAAGCAAAAACCTGCGGAGTGGAGGGAGCCGCCTGCGCGGCTCCCGGCTGGGCGAGAAGGGAATCGCTTGCAAGCGATTCCGCGGCCTGCGCTTGTGTAGGAGAGCCCCGTCCGCTCCGCCAAATAAAACGCCTCGTTCGTAAGAACGGGGCGTTTTTGTTTTTGCAGATGAATTTTCTCTCACTCGCCGCATGAATCCGATCTGAGAAAATTACGCCACACGTATCAAATAAATGTGAGTTTCAAGTACTTTTCCACATGGAAATGTTTACACTGGTCTCGAATTTGCAGTTTCTGAAAAAACAGGAGACCGGCACAGCCGGGGCAGACAATGTTTTTGAGGGAACCCGGCCCGCTGCATGCGAGCCGAGGAAGAAGGGCAAGAGCCGCTCCCCAAAGATGTGAAGAGAACCCACGAAACGCATTGCGGATTCGCAAAGTGGTGCAGTGTCATGGGCAAGCAGGGCAATGAGTGACGGCGCGGGGCAGCGTCGTCCGGCCAGGGCCTGCACGTGGACATCAAATGGGATCAACAAGGGGGTAGCGATGAAGCTCGCCAATTTCAATATCGGCGTCCGCCTGGGCGCCGCGTTTGCAGTAGTTTTGCTGCTGATCGTGGTCACGGCCATGGTGGGCATCAGGAACCAGGCTTCCAACAATGCTGAAATCAACAGCATCGTCAACGAGAAATACCAGCTCATCGCCTTGAGCAACCAGATCAAGAACAATGGCTACAAGGCCAATGCATTGCTGTCCAACATCTTGCTGGCGACCGCGCCCGAGGCCTCGGCGAAGTACATGGATGACTACGCCGGCCTGCGCAAGGCCAACACCGAGGCTTACCAGAAGCTGGAAGGCATGCTCGATTCCGACAAGACCAAGTCGCTCTACGCCGAACAGACCACCGCCCGCTCGGCCTACGGTGTGGCCGTGCGCAAGTTCTTCGAACTGATGAAGAGTGGCGAGCGGACCGAGGCGACCACGCTCTACCAGGGCGACATGTCACGCCTGCAGGTGGAGTACTTCGTCATGGTCGACAAGATGGTCAATTCGCTGGCACAGGAAATGGTGGAAGACTCACACCAGGTCGCCGTGGATGGACAACTGGCCGTGATCCAGATGATCGTGCTGGCAGGCGTAGCCGTGGTGCTGGCGTCGGTCATCGGCGTGCTCATCACGCGCTCCATCACCGCTCCGGTGCGCCACGCGGTGGTGCTGGCCGAGGCCGTGGCGCAGGGCGACCTGTCGTATCGCCTCAATGCCGCCGGCAAGGATGAGATCAGCCGACTGCTGCAGGCACTGCAGCACATGAGCGATAACCTGCATGACACCGTCTCCAACGTGCGCAATGGCACCTCCGCCATTGATATGGCCGCGCGTGAGCTGGCGCAGGGCAACCTGAGCCTGTCTGACCGCACCGAACAGCAAGCCAGTTCGCTGGAAGAAACCGCCTCGGCCATGGAGCAGCTCACCTCGGCTGTGCGCCAGAACGCCGACAATGCGCGTCAAGCCAGCGAACTGGCCGTCTCGGCCTCGGATGTGGCCGTGCGCGGCGGGGCCTCGGTGGAGCAGGTGGTCAACATCATGACGGCCATCAGCACCTCCTCCGGCAAGATCGCCGACATCATCACGGTCATCGATGGCATCGCCTTCCAGACCAACCTGCTGGCGCTGAACGCGGCCGTTGAAGCGGCGCGCGCCGGCGAGCACGGACGTGGTTTTGCGGTAGTGGCCAGCGAAGTGCGCGGCCTGGCCCAGCGCAGTGCAGTGGCAGCCAAGGAAATCAAATCGCTCATCGAGGGCTCGGTCGGCCATGTGAAGGCCGGCAGCGCCATCGTCGAACAGACCGTCTCCACCATCGACGAAGTCATCGCCAGCATCAAGCATGCCACTGACCTCATCACCGATATCAGCGCCTCCAGCAAGGAGCAGAGCGAGGGCATCGAGCAGATCAACCAGGCCATCAGCCAGATGGACCAGATGACCCAGGAAAATTCGGCCCTGGTGGAACAGAACGCGGCCGCCTCCCAGGCCTTGCAATCGCAGGCCGAGCAGCTGTCGGCGCTGATGGGCCGCTTCCGCCTCAGCGAGTTGCTGGCCAACGGCGCTGCCGGCGGCTACGCCACTTCCCCGCGCAACGGTCCGCGCGAAAAGATCATCCAGCCCGAGCTGTCCCTGATCCAGGGCTGAGGCTTCCCCCGGGCGGCGTGCCTGCCGCCTGACCCCGTATCTGCGAGGAGACCGCGCCCGCTGCATCACTGTGGGCGCGACAACAACAAAGTGTCCCCCTGCAAGCTGCTGCCGCACCAGGCCGGAAAAGGCCTGGCAGCCGGCTGGCAGGAGCGGACACGTCCGTTGCGTGCGTCGCTGCTGCTGCAGGGCGCTGCGCGCTGCACCGTCCCCGTCCTTGCCCAGAAAGGTTACTCATGACGCTCCACCACGCCCACGCCAGCAGCACCGAACAGATCTCCGATGCGCGCCAGGCCCTGGCCCATGCCCGCATCCAGTCCTTCATCGAAGCCTATCGCCACGAAGGCTACCGCATCGCCGACATCGATCCGCTGGGCACGGTCTCGGTACCGGAGATCCCCGCCTTGCTGCCGCAAAGCCATGACCTGAAGGATGAGGACCTGGCCTTGGGCCAGCACCGCTTCCTGGAGGGACTGGGTCTGACCAACGTGAAGGAACTGACGCATTTCCTGAGCCGCCTCTATTGTGGTCCGCTGGCGCTCGATGCCAGCGGTGTGCGCGACGAAGGCCGGCGCCAGTGGCTCTTCGCCCGCCTGGCTGCGCGCGAGCACGGTGGTGAGGCGGCCCTGGGCGAACGTGCTGCCGTCCTGGCCCGGCTGGCCGCCGCCGAGCAATGGGAGCACTACCTGCAACAAGACTATCCGCAGGCCAAGCGTTTTTCGCTGGAGGGTTGCGAAGCGTTGCTGGTGCTCATGGATGCACTGGTCGAGCGCAGCAGTTTCTACCAGCTGGAGCAGCTGTTCCTGGCCATGCCGCATCGTGGTCGCCTGAACCTGCTGGTGAACCTGATGCAGATGCCGGCGGCAGAGATCGTCGCGTATTTCGACGCCAAGCGCACCACGCAAGCCGCCGCGGGCGCGGTCGACCTGCCTTACCACCTCGGTGCCGAGACCGTGCGCAGCACTGCCCACGGCAAGCTGGGCCTGTTCATGGCCCACAATCCCTCGCACCTGGAAAGTGCCTATCCCGTCCTGCTGGGCATGGTGCGTGGCTATCGCAGCGCGCATCCGCAATCGCCCATGCCGGCCTCGGTGGTGATCCACGGTGACGCCGCCTTCTGCGGACAGGGCGTGGTGATGGAGTCGCTCAAGCTGGCCCAGCATGCGGGTTACGGCGTGGGCGGCACGGTGCACGTGATCGTCAACAACCAGATCGGCTTTACCACCCCCAATCCGCTCGATCCGCTCAATCACGGCTACTGCACCGACATCGCCCGCATCGTTGGCGCGCCCGTGCTGCACGTCAATGCCGACCAGCCGGAGGCGGTATTGAGGGCGGCACGGATCGCCTTTGACTACCGCATGCAGTTCGGTGCCGATGTCGTGATCGACCTGGTCGGCTATCGCCGCTGGGGGCATGCCGAGCAGGATACGGCGACCGTGACCCAGCCGCTGCTGCACGGTTTCATCGACAAGCATCCGCCGGTCACGCAGCTCTATGCCCAAGCCGGCTGGCCGGGCTCGCACGAGGGGGCGGCGCTGCTGGCCGCCAGCAGTCAGGAGGCCCTGGCGGGCTTTCGCGCCAGCCGCCCTGCGGCGCCTGCTGCGGCCAAGGCCACGCCGATGGCCGCGAGCCCGGTTGCACCGGACCTGCAGCGCCTGCGCCAATTCGTCGAACGCATGACGCGCTTGCCCGAGGGCTTCGACGCCCATGCGGCCATCACCCGCCTGATCACGCAATGGCAGGACAGCGTGAGCGCTCCCGATCATCCCTGCAGCTGGAACTTTGCCGAAAACATGGCCTATGCCAGCCTGCTGTCGGAAGGAATGGGTCTGCGGCTGTCGGGCATGGATGTGCAGCGCGGTACCTTCATGCAGCGCCATGCCGTCTGGCACGCGGTCGATGCCGCACAAGGCGTGCAGCAGGCCTTCTGGCCGCTGCGCCAGGTGGCGGCACCCGGCGCAGCACTGGAGGTCATCAATTCGCCGCTGAGCGAAGAGGCCGTGGTGGGCTTCGAATACGGGTTCAGCGTCCAGGCCGGCGCCGGTGCGCTGGTGATCTGGGAGGCCCAGTTTGGCGACTTCGTCAATGGCGCGCAGATCATGATCGACCAGTACATCAGCTCCGGGCGCGGCAAATGGGGCTATGCCTCGGCCCTGACGGTGCTGCTGCCGCACGGCTATGAAGGCGTGGGCCCGGAGCATTCGACCGGCTACCTGAGCCGCATGCTGCTGCTGTGCGCGCAGCAGAACATGCGCGTGGCGTATCCCTCGAACTCGGCGCAATGGTTCCATCTCTTGCGCCAGCAGGCGCTGCAGGGCGATCGTCCGCTGGTCGTCTTCACGCCCAAGTCGGTGCTGCATGCCGAGGTGCGGTCCCAGTCGCCGCTCTCGGCGCTGTTGCACGGAAGCTTCCAGCCGCTGCTGCCGGATGCGCAAGCGCTGCCCGCCGCACAGGTGCGGCGGGTGGTGCTGTGCAGTGGCAAGGTCAGCCATGACCTGGTGGAGGCGCGCCGCCAGGCGGGCGATACCGCTACCGCGCTGCTGGCCGTGGAGCAACTGCATCCCTTCCCGGTGGAAAGCCTGGCCGCGCAGTTGCGGGGGTATCCGCAGCTGGAAGAGGTGATCTGGGTCCAGGAGGAAGAACGCAAGCAGGGCGCGTGGCTGTGCGTGCGGGATGCCATCGAGGCGGCCATGCCGACGCAGGCAGGTCTGCGGGCCGTGACGCGCCCCGATACCGACTCGGGTCCGACCGCCTCCAAGAGCACTCACTACATGCAGCAGGCTGCACTGGTGCAGGCCGTGTTCCCGCTGTAAACGAACGTCGCTGAAAAGGGCGAAAAAAAACGGTGTACTTCATCCTGAAGTACACCGCCCACCCCCTCCGGTTTCCCCGGTATGCATCGCAACTGATGTTGTAGTCCGCGCCTTGCTACATCGTCAAGCTGCAGCGCAATGCCGGCAGCGGGATCCTGGTGTCAAAAGCGCGTCATCCTGGCACATCAGCTCGTCCATCGGGCTTGGTTCAATAGGTCAGTGTCACGGTATCCGAGTAGGCGCCGGCCAGCGGTGTCTGGGATGCAGGAATCTGGCCATAGACCGTCAGCGTCTGGGTCAGGCCCGAGCCGGTGCCTGCCTGGGTATCGGTACCGATGGTGGAGCCCCAGTTGTTGGTGCGAGCCGAGTCGCGGTACAGCGCATAGTTCAGGGTGCCGCCGCCGGCCGCGCTCATCTTGCGGTTGCTCACCGTTGCGCCCGTACCTGTGCCGGCATCCAGGCCAACGTTGTAGGTCGTGCCGTTGGTGCAGAGTACCGTGATGGTGCCGCTCTGGTTGACTACGCTCTGGGTGTAGGCGCCAAAGGCGATGGCCGAACCGACCACGGTGCAGGCTGCGACCACCGAAGCGCTGATGGTCAGCGTGCCGCTGGCGGTAGCCGCGATGGAAGCCGGTGCGCTGGAGGCCAGCACGACAGCAGCGATGGAAGCAGCAACGAAGCGGTTTTTCTTGATGAAGAACATGTGTTTCTCCTTGTCTGGCTGCCCCGTCCTCGCCCCTTGCAAGAACTTCCCTGTGCAGCGTTGGTATGGAGATACTTTAATTTCCGGGGCCCGCATCCGACATCCGGGGATTCCCTATCAATCATCAATTCACGTCAGGGAAAACCTGAATCGCAACGAGAAGCCTTCTCAAGCTCATCCGTTTTATCAGGGCTTGTTCACATGCAGTCGGCACTCGCAGCTTGAACATGAACAGGCCTAGTAAGTGATGAGCACCGTGAGGGTGTCGAGATAGCTGCCGGCCTTCACGTTCTGGCTGCCCGGCACGCGCCCATAGACGGTGTAGGTCTTGCTGACCGGGGTGAGGACCTGCAGCAGGTAGCCATCGGTGACAAAACTGGTACTGGAGGAGCCGTCGCCCCATACCGAAGTGCGTGCGGCGTCGGCGTAGGCCTGGTAGTTCAGGCTATTGGCGCCACTGAGCATCTTGCGCTGCGCGTAGGCGCCGCTGCTGCCGGCGCTGAGTTTGACGGTATAGCCGATCAGCAGCGACACGGTGGCCTGGCAGGTCACGGTGATGCTGCCGGTATTGTCGAGGTGGGCGCTCGATTGCGGGTCGTACAGGCCGAAGGACACCGGATTGGAGCTGGCCGAGCAGAGTTGCTGAGCCTGGGCCGGGCGGCAGCCCAGCATGAATGCCAGCGGCAGCAGCAGCGTGGCCAAGGGCAGGGGATGGACATTTTTCTTCATGTGCTCTCCATGATGCGGGCCATTTCCTGACAACACTAACGGCAGATCACGACTTCGTTGCGCATGCCGCCATCGCTGCCGGCCTGCAGCGTCAGGGTGGCCTGGCAGCGCGCGCCCGAGGGCAGCAGTACGTCCAGGGTATTGACCGGACCCAGCTCAGGCAGGTAGCTCACGCCGTCATAGCCGACCGGTGCCTGCAGGCCGCTTTCGCGTACGCGGATGGAAGCGCCCAGGGGGATGAATTCGCCAGCCGCATCTTTGAGCACGATGGTCACATCCGAGGCGCGCCGGGCATTGAAGTGCACCACCACGCCGGATCGGTCACGCGGCTTCACGTACTGGTCGGACTGATCCAGCTGCAGGGTCAGCGGCAGGTCCAGCACGTCCACCGAAATCTTGTTGACGTCATAGGCGCGCAGGTCGGTCAGCAACAACTGGCCGTTGTCGTCGGTCCGGCCGGCATAGCGGTTCTCGTTGTAGATGCCGACATTCTTGACACCGCTGGCATTGACCACCGCAAAGCTGTCATCGATCCAGTCGGTGGCAAAGGCGCTGCCATCCATGAAGGCCAGCGCGCCACGCGCGCCCAGTCGCTGGCTGGTGGCGTTGGCCGACTGCGAAGCAGCCGCACTCACGCTGCCGTAGCGGCTCTTGTAGTTGAGCTGGCCGATGCGCTGGCGATAGCTGCCTTCGGTATCCTGCAATTGCCAGCCGAGGTCGCCGATGGCCACCGTCGAGCGGCTGGCCTGCAGCGTGCTGGTGCGCTGGCCGTTGTTGTTGCTCACGCTGGCACCGGCCACGTCGCGCCCGCCGAAGGGGATGATCAAGCCGATGGTGGCACCGTAGCCGCTGCTGCGAAAGTCGCGGTAGGCGGTGAGATAAAAGTTGGAACTGCTGCCGACCGACTTGAACCAGGTCAGGGTGACGGTCTCGCTGTCGGCCAGGCTGCTGGTACCAAGCCCGGTGAAAAGCAGCGGGCTCTTGCTGCGTGCATAGGCCATGCTGAGCGACCCGTATTGCCCCAGGTTCAGGCCCAGCGTGGCAAGGGTAGCGCTGCGCGAGACGGGAGCCCCTTGCAGCGCGCCGATATCCTGGTAGCCGCGGGTGGACTGCGTGCGCGACAGGGACAGGCTCACCGGGTCGGCATTGCGTTCGATGGCCAGCGCCATTTGCTGGCCGGAATTGCCTTCGCTGCTGCTGGCGGCCAGCGAGCTTGCCAGCACCGCGCGGTTACCCAGGTTGAAGACCGCGCCCCCGCCGGCCAGCTTGAGGCTGCGCATGGCTTCGGCGTGGCCTTCCAGCGTGAGCCAGTCGCTCATGCCATGGCGCGCCGTCCCGGATAGCGCGAACTGCCCATAGTCATTGCTGCGCAGCCCATAGTTGCGCCGCACCCAGCCACCCTCGGCGGAATAGGAGGACAGCCCTGGCTTCAACAACCGGTCGGTGGCGTAGAAGTTGATGGTGCGGAAGGTCTGGCGGCCCAGTTCATCGGTCACCGCCACGGCGATCTGCCCGGCGCCGCTGGCGATGGGGGGCTGGCGGATCTCGAAGGGACCGGGTGGTACCGGCTGGGAGAGCTGGCGCACGCCATTGACGAACAGGTCGACGGTGGACGGCACCACCGTTTCCCCGCCCAGGGACGGTGTGGGAAAGCGCACCAGGTCCGGCCGCAGGTTGAAGTCGGAGGCATACTGGAAACCGCCCAGGCGCACCGAGCGGCTCCACGCCAGGCTGCCGTTGATGACGTCGCCGACGCGATAGCGGGTCAGGGTGGCCGGTTCCGAATAGGTGTAGGTCGACTCCAGCCGGGCTGACACGCCGCCGCTGTTGCCGGTATAGCCCAGGCCGGTCGAACTGAAGACACTGCTGCCGGAGAACCAGCGCGCATCGAACAGTCCGCCCAGCGCATGCTGGCGCTGACTGCTGGAGGCCAGCAGGTCGTAATTGAGCACCAGACCGCTTGCGCCGGGTGACAGGGGCACTTTGCTGGCAATGCTGGCAGCGTCGATGTCGGTGGTGTTCATGAAACGGGCCGGGACCATGAGGTTGATCTTGGCGCCGGCCTCGTCGAGGTCGACGGCAGTCGCCAGTGCGCGCAGGGCGATGAGGTCCTCGTCAGCACCATCGACCCGCAGCTTGAGGCTGCGCAACTCCGCTGCAGTGACGTAAAGCACTTGCTGGCGCCGGGTGAACTGCGCCACCAGGTTCGTTGCGCGACCGTTGATGGAGACTTCCAGCAGCAGGATCTCGTCGCCCGGCTCAGCAGTGGCTGCTCGCGCCAGCGTTGCCATGGCCATGAGCGTGGCCACGGTGAGGGACAGGAGCCAATGTGTCGTGCGAATCAAGGCGCCACGGTCAGTTCGGCATCAATCGGCCCGGCATCGCTGTTGGCAGTCAGCTTGACTCGGCTGCCCACGGCAAGCGGGGTATCGGTCTCGATCAGGTACTGCCGGGTGATGCCGGCCAGGGTGTAAGGATTGCCGCCGGCCGGGGCGCTGAGCTTCTTGCCATTGGGCAGGGTCAGGGCCAGGTCCAGCAGTCGCGCGCGCCGGTTGCCGCTGTTTTCCACCAGCAGGCGCAGCGGCTTGCCGGCGCGCAACTGGTATTCCAGCTGGGCCCTGGGCGAGCCGACCGGCGCAATGAAGACCGGCATGGAAATGCGGAACTTGAAGTTGATGGCGGCCCCTTCGGTGGCCGAGGGGATTTCATCGATCAGCAGGCGATAGGCGATCTCATTGCTGGCGGCGGGCTGTTTGGCCACTACCCGGATCACCTGCGAGGCGCCGGGCGCGAGGTTGAATACCGGCGGGCTGAGGATCAGGTTCTGCGAGGGCTGCAGTTCATCCTTGCTGTCAGCCTGGTTCCAGTCGTAGGCGCGCAGTTGCAGGGAAACGTTGTGATTGTCGTTGTTGACGATCTTGATCACGCCGGCCGTACGCGAAGACGACAACTCCAATACCACTGGCGCAATCTCGAAGTTGGAGGCCCACGCCGCCTGCACCACCCCCATCGCCGCCATGCCGGCCAGCGCCAACAAGCGCAGACCTTGTCCCCATCCGGATGCTGATTTTTTCACGCTACGGCATCTCCACTCTGGTTGTCAGACCATTGTCAGTTTCTTTCTAGATTAAAACGAAACAGGACAACAAGTGTGAAGAGAGTTACATTTCAGCTACGAATGTGACCAATAATCAACAAATAGTTTTCTGTAAGGTAACTGCTGAGCAGGTGGGCGGGCATACAAAAAGGCGTGGCTTCGAAGAAAGCCCACGCCATTGCATATTGCATTTGCTGCGTCACCGGCGCTGAGCCGGCGCACCCCGACCAGTCACCGGGGATCAGTAGGAAAGGGTGATCGCCACCACGTCGCTGTAGCTCCCCGCGCGCACGGTCTGGCCGCCCGGGATGTAGCCGTAGACAGGGAGGCTCTGGCTGCTGCCGTTGCCAACCCCTGAGACCGTATCGCTGCCATTGCTGTTGCCCCAGGCACGAGTGCGGCCGGCATCCTGGTAGAGCCCGTAGTTGAGGGTGTTGACGCCATCGGCCGTGCTGAGCTTGCGGCTGGCCACGCTGGCGCCGCTGCCGGTGCCGGCATCCAGGCTCACGGTGTAGCTGGTGCCATTGGAACAGTGCACGCCGATCTGGGCATTTTGCTGCACGGCCCCGGCGGCGTAGGTGCCGAAGGGCAGGGCGGCACTCTGCACCACGCATTGCGAGGGCACGATGGCGGAAATATCAAGGTTGCCGGTCGACGAGGCGGCCTGCGTCTGCAGGTTCACGCAACACAGCAGACCAACGGCCAGCAGCAGGGAATGTGAATGTTTCATCGGAACAGGGCGCCGGCAGGACCTAGGCCAACGGCCTGAAAAAACGGGTAAATACCGGAATCTATTATAGAATTAATTCGAATAAACAATCGGAAAATGCCGAAGGACAGCGTTTGAAGCGCCTTGCTTGGCGCATTCCCGCAACAGCTTTTCCATGAATTCGAAGAACTTGGTTCCATTTGCTGACAGAAAGAAAACAGTTGATATCGGTTAAGCCTCCTTCCGATATCGGGACAGGCAGCAAGGAGACACTTCAGCAGCTCCATCGATACCCTGGCGCAGACGGGGTGGCAGGGCTGCTGCGGGGGAGAGGGCGAGGCCCGGTTGCGGTGCTTCGCCGTGCGCGATTCCCTGACATGCATCATGTGAAGATCGAGTGCAGCCTTGCTTCATGCACGCCGCTTCCGGGCGGGTGGCCGGGTAACCGGCTGTCAAACCGGGCGCGTGACTTGCAGACCAATGAAACATGAACCATGCCGATAACTAGACAAAGCGGACTGGCCCGCGCCAGCACCGGCATCTTCTTCCTGCTGGCCTTGCTGCTCTCGGTGGGGGTGGCGGCTTTTTCCTACCACAGCGTGCGTGACTTCGAGCGTCGTGCGGTGTGGCTGCAGCACAGCTACACGGTGCTCAACAAGCTGGAAGAAGCCAATTCCACCGTGCGCGACGCCGTGAGCACGTCGCGCGGCTATGCGCTGTCGGGACAGCAGGAATACCGCAGCAATTTCGAGGCCGGCGTGCGCCACCTCAACGCGTTGCTGCAGGACCTGCGCCGCCTGCTGAGCGACAACCCGCAGCAGGCCGAGCTGCTGGGCCAGACCGAAGATCTGGTCATGCAGCGGCTGACGATGTCGCGTCAGCTGATGGAGCTGACCCCCGAAGAAGGTCGCGCCCGCGTGCTCGAGGGCAGGGAGCTGGGCGAACGCATCCGTGCAGGCTTTGAGCAGATGAAGGGCAACGAGAATGCCTTGCTGGCTACCCGTTCGCATGACACCGCCGTGAGCGCCAACCTGACCATCTTCATGGTGATCTCCGGCAGCCTGCTCAGCATCGCCTTGCTGCTGCTGGTCTACCGCAAGCTGCGCAAGGAAATGACGCGCCGGGTCGAAGCCCAGCAGCGCGCCCAGGCCTATTCGGACGAAATCGAAGACCTCTACAACAACGCCCCCTGCGGCTATCACTCCGTCGACGAGACCGACAAGCGCATCATCAAGATCAACGATACCGAGCTCAAGTGGCTGGGCTACACGCGTGAACAGGTAGTAGGCCGCATGACCCAGGCCGACCTGCTGGCCCCGTCCAGCGCCGAGCGCTACCTGCGGGAGCTGCATCCGCAGTTCCTGCTCAGGCGCGAGATCAGCGGCATCGACCTTAATTTCCGCCGCGCCGACGGCAGTGAGTTCACGGCGCTGGTCAATGCCACCGCCATCCCCAGCCGTGACCGCAGCAAGCTCATCAGCCGCACCGTGATTTATGACATCTCCGATCGCAAGCGCGCCGAAGACGAGATCGAAGCCCTCAACGCCGACCTGGAGCGGCAGGCCCAGCACTTGCACAACGTGAACAAGGAACTGGAGAGCTTCTCCTACTCGGTGTCGCACGACTTGCGCGCGCCGCTGCGCGCCATCTCCGGTTATGCCATGATCCTGGAAGAAGATTACGCCCACGCCATCGACGAGAAGGGGCGCGAACAGTTGCAGGTGATCCGGCGCAACGTGCGCAAGATGGACGCGCTCATCAATGACTTGCTCAAGCTGGCCAAGTCCACCACCGGCGAGCTGACCCTGCAGCGCTTCTCGATGGAAGAACTGGTGGGCCAGGTGGTGGCGGGCCTGCAGCAGGAGAACCCGGCCGTGGTGTTCGAGGTGGCACGCCTGGAAGGGGCCGTGGCCAATCGCGGCCTGATCGCCCAGGTGTGGGAAAACCTGCTCTCCAATGCCGTGAAATTCAGCAGCAAGAGCGAGCAGCCGCGCGTGCGCGTGACCATGCAGGCCACGGCCGAAGAATACGTCTATGGCGTGCACGACAACGGGGTCGGGTTCGACATGCGCTACGCCCACAAGCTGTTCGGGACCTTCCAGCGCCTGCATCGGCAGGAAGAATATGCCGGCACCGGCATTGGCCTGGCCCTGGTACAGCGCATCGTGGTACGCCATACCGGGCGCGTCTGGGCCGAGAGCAAACCGAAGGAGGGCGCCAGCTTCTACTTTGCGCTGCCGCGCAAGGGCGTGGTGCCCAGCCTGGGCGAGTCGCGCCGCTCGTCCGATGACAACTGAACCGGCACACTGAGCCCGAAGGAGAACAAGGTCCCATGAGCATTCCGTTGCGCGTACTGTTCGTCGAAGACATGGAAGAAGACGCCGTACTGATGGTGCGCGAGTTGAAGCGCGGCGGCTTCGAGCCGACCTGGGAGCGGGTCGACGACGAACAGGCCCTGTTGGCGGCGCTGCAGGCGCAGCGCTGGGATATCGTCATCTCGGATTACTCCATGCCGATGTTCTCCGGCGTGGAAGCCTTGAAGCTGGTCAAGGCCGACAATGACCAGACGCCCTTCATCATCGTCTCCGGCGTGATCGGCGAGCAGACGGCGGTGGAAGTCATGAAGGCCGGCGCCCAGGACTATTTCCTCAAAAGCGCCATCGCCCGCCTGCCGCATGCGGTGGACCGCGAACTACGCGACGCCCAGGCGCGGCGCAAGCAGCGCGCCAGCGCCCAGGCCCTGCGCGAGATGCAGGCGCGCTTCAATGCCTTCATGAACGCCGCACCCATGCCCACCTGGATCAAGGACGGGCAGCTGCGCTACAACTACGTCAATCCGGCGCAGTCCGCCTTCTACGGCATGACCCCGCACGACATGGACGGCATGACCGATGCCGAGCTGATGACCTCGGGCGGCGCTGAAGCCTCGCGCGAATACGACCGCAAGGTGCTGGAAGAAAAGTGCGAGTTGCACACCCAGGAAACCGTCTTCGACCACAACCACAATGCCCGCATCCTCGATGTGGTGCGGTTCCCGATCAGCGGCGAAGGCAAGGGCGACATGGTGGCCGGCCTGGCCATCGATGTGACCGAGCGTGAACAGTCGCGGCGCGAGCTGGAACTGGCCATCCAGCGCCAGCAGATCCTGTCCTCGCGCGTGATCGAGGTGCAGGAGCGCGAACGCCAGCACCTGGCGCGCGGCTTGCATGATGATGTGGGCCAGTCGCTGACGGCCCTGAAGATCAACCTGGAAACCATCAAGAAGACCGGTTCGCTGGAAGGCCCCTCGCTGCAGAACGGCATCGACATCGTCACCGCCGTGCTGGCCCAGGTGCGCAGCCTGTCGCTGGACCTGCGCCCGCCGCAGCTGGACAACCTGGGCTTGATTGCCGCCCTGCGTTCCTACGTGGAGCAGAAGTCCAAGCTGGCCAACGTGAATGGCTGGTTCGAGAGCAGCGGGCATGATGGACAATTGCACCACGACATCGAAAACACCGCCTTTCGCATCGTGCAGGAGGCCGTCACCAACATCCTGCGCCATGCGAAATGCCAGAACATCTGGGTCAAGATCGACCGCCAGCAGGACCAGGTGTACCTCAGCATCCGCGATGACGGCAAAGGTTTCGACATCGAGCGTGCGCGCAGCAATGCCATTTCCGGCACCAGTTTCGGCCTGCTCAACATGGAAGAGCGGGCGGTGCTGGTGGGCGGTTCCATGGATATCACTTCGGCGCCCGGCGCAGGGACGGAAATCGTCATGCACCTGCCGGTCGCCCCTATCGTGAGGAGAATGTAAATGCTGACCCGAATCATGCTGGCCGACGACCACGCGCTGGTGCGCAGCGGCATCAAGGCGCTGCTGACCGCCATGCCTGGGGTAGAGGTGGTGGGCGAGGCGTCCGATGGCGCCGAAGTCATCGAGATGATCCCCCAGCTCAAGCCCGACCTGGTGCTGCTGGACATCGCCATGAAGGGCATGAACGGCCTGGAAGCCCTGCGCCGCCTGCGCGGCGACTATCCGACCATCCGTTTCCTGATGCTGTCCATGTATGGCAGCGAGGAATACGTGATGCAGGCCTTGAATGCCGGCGCCAATGGCTATCTGTTCAAGGATTCGGCCGCCACCGAGCTGGAAAAAGCCCTGTATGAAGTAAAACATGGGCGCCAGTACCTGGATTCGCACATCTCGCGCGAGGCGCTCGACAACTATATGAAGCGCGTTGCACAAAACGGGACCCCCGTCGAAGTGCTCACCCCGCGCCAGCGCGAAATCCTGCAGTTGATCGCCGAAGGCAACAATACCAAGGAGATCGCCTACCAGTTGAACGTCAGCGCCAAGACCATCGAGACCCACCGGGCGCAGTTGATGGAGCGGCTGGACATCCGCGACGTGCCCGGCCTGGTGCGCTATGCGATTCGTACCGGCATTGCCACTCCGGACAAGTGACAAAGGGCCTGGGTGAAGACATATTCACATTCAGGAAATTTCTGATTTTTTTTGAAAATGCCTGTGCAATAATCCCCTGACAGTACGGGGATCGGCGTCCGTAGTGGTATTTCAAGCAGACCGCCGATGCTGGAACGAGGCCGCGGTGCAGTCGCAGCAGTGAAGCTCACTGCCGGGCGCTGTCCGGGGGATGGACCGGGCGGGCGGCAGTGGTGCGATACAGGGTGGCCAAGGAATGGTCATTCAGACAATAAATGTTCCAGCTTGAAATTAATTGAAGAAAGCGATCCATCCATGGATATCGAGCAATATGACATCATCCTCGTCGACGACAGCCCTGAAGTGGCCGAGTTGACACGCCTGGCGCTGGGCAGCCGCAAGCTGGCCGACAAGCTGACCTGGTTTGCCGATGCGGAGCTGGCCGAGGAATTTTTCTTCCAGGGGGAATATGCGAGCCGCCGCGACCTGCATCCCTACCTGATCTTGCTGGACCTGAACCTGCCGCTGATGAGCGGTCACGATTTCCTCAAGATCATCAAGTCCAATGCGGCCACCTCGCACATTCCGGTGGTGATGTTTTCTTCTTCCGACGACCAGCGCGACATCAACCAGAGCTACGAACTCGGCGCCAATGGTTACGTTGTCAAATCCACGGACCCCAAGGAATTCATGGGCACGGTGGTCGATACCGGCATCTACTGGCGCAACCGCAATCGTCCGGCGCGCGGGGATGAACTCGCCAAGGCCACGCCCTGAGCGGCGCGGCAAGCCAACGAAAAAGCGCGGCCTGGCCGCGCTTTTTTCATTTCCTCACGTCTTCCTGTCTTCAAGCCGCGTGAGCGCGGCTGCGTTTCATCCCGGAAATTGCCGCAGGCCTTCGAGGTCATTGATGGTGATGCTGCCATAGTCCACCTTCAGCAGGCCGGCCTTTTCCAGCACCTGCAGGGCCTGGTTGGCACGCTGGCGCGAAGTACCGGAGAGGTTGCCGACTTCTTCCTGCGAGATCTGCAGGTTCAGCCCGATACCGGGATTCAGGTAGGGGTTGAACAGGGCTGCCAGGCAGCGCGCCACGCGCGCATCCGGCTCCAGCATGCGGTCATACTCCACCAGTGAAATGAACAGCGCCAGGCGCTCGTTCAATTGCGTCACCAGGAAGCGGTTGAAGGGAATGCTGTTGTCCAGCAGCCAGAGATAGGTGGCCTTGGGCATGTAGAGCAATTCACTCTCGCGCAGGGCCACCACATCGTACTTGCGCGGTTCGTCCTTGAGCAGCGAGCCTTCGCCCAGCCAGCCGCCATTGGCCATGCCGGCGAAGGAGACGGTCTTGCCTTCGGGCGAGACGCTGCTCATCTTCAGCAAGCCCTCGTGCACACCGATCCAGTGCGCCACCGGATCGCCCTTGCGGCAGACGTAGCCCCCGGCCGGAATCTTGCGGCTGACCACCTCCGCTTCCACCCGGGCCAGCTGTTCTTCGGTCAGCGCCTGCGCCCAGATGCTCTTGGACAGCATGCGTCGAATTGATGTCTCCATGATGATGCGTCGCAATATCGAAAGTTTTGTCAATTGTCGGTGAGATGACATCCACTGGCAACCACTGCCTCTACTATCATCGCAAAAAAGGCCCAGGCAAAAGCCTGGCCAATCATAGAGACAGGACAGCTGGCATGCCCGACACAATGACTGCCGCAGTAAGAGCAGCGTAAGCCTGGCAGCACAGACTGATCCGACACCGGGTTCGTATCCTCATGCAATCCAATGAAGGAAACGGATCTTTCGAACCTGCACAAGAAGGTGGGAAATGGTGGAGACGAGACAAGACAAGGAAGCCGCGACCTTTCCGCGGCTGCTGCTGGCGCATGCCCAACGACGCCCCGAGCGGGCGGCCTTCCGGGAGAAGGACCTGGGCATCTGGCAGACCACGACCTGGCGCCAGGTGGCCGACGAGGTACGCAGCTTTGCCTGCGGCCTGGCCGCGCTGGGATTCAAGCGCGGCATGAGCCTGGCCATCATCGGCAACAATTGCCCGCGCCTGTACTGGGCCATGAGCGCCGCCCAGGCGCTGGGCGGCATGCCGGTGCCGCTCTACCAGGATGCGCCGGCGGCTGACATGGCCTACGTGCTGGCCGACGCCAACGTCGACTTCGTCATGGCCGAAGACCAGGAGCAGGTCGACAAGGTCTTCGAGATCAAGGAAAACCTGCCCCGCATCGCCCACGTCATCTATGACGACGAACGCGGCATGCGCAACTATCACCAGCCCGAGCTGCTGTCCTTTGCCCGCGTGCAGGAACTGGGCCGCGCTTACGAACGTGCGCATCCGGGGTTCTTCGAGCAGGAGGTGGCGGCGGGCTCGCCCGATGATGTGGCCATCATCCTCTACACCTCCGGCACCACGGGCAAGCCCAAGGGCGTGTGCCACTCGCACCGCGCGATGATCACCACCGCCACCACGCTGGTGGAGTTCGATCACCTGGATGAGAACGACGACATCCTCTGCTATCTGCCGCTGGCCTGGGTGGGCGACTTCCTGTACTCCTTCGCCCAGCAGCATGTGGCCGGCTTCTGCCTCAATTGCCCGGAGTCGCCCAATACGGTGATGACGGACCTGCGCGAGATCGGCCCGACGTATTACTTTGCGCCACCGCGCGTCTACGAAAACATCCTCACGCAAGTGATGATCCGCATCGAGGACGCCGGCTGGATCAAGCGCAAGATGTTCCATGGTTTCATGAAGGTGGCGCGCCGGGTCGGCATGCGCATCCTCGATGGCAAGCCGGGCGTGTCGCTGGCAGACCGCCTGCAATACGCCATCGGCGACCTGCTGGTCTACGGACCGCTGAAGAACGTGCTGGGCATGTCGCGCCTGCGCGTGGCCTATACCGGCGGCGAGGCCATCGGGCCGGACCTGTTCGACTTCTACCGTTCGCTGGGCATCAACCTGAAGCAGCTCTATGGCATGACCGAGACCTGCGTGACGGTGTGCATGCAGCCCTCGGGCGACGTCAAGCTCGATAGCGTGGGCCGCCCGATGAAGGGCGTGGAAGTGCGCATCGATGCCAATGGCGAAGTGCTGGTGCGCTCCCCGGGCCTGATGAAGGAATATTTCAAGCGGCCCGATGCCACCGCCGAAGCCATCGACCAGGACGGCTACTTCCATACGGGAGATGCAGGTTTCTTCGACAGCGACGGCCACCTCAAGATCATCGACCGCGCCAAGGATGTCGGCAAGATGGCCTGCGGCAGCATGTTCGCGCCCAAGTACATCGAGAACAAGCTGAAGTTCTTCCCCTTCATCAAGGAAGCGGTGACCTTCGGCAATGGCCGCGAGCAATGCATGGCCTTCATCAACATCGACATGGATGCCGTAGGCAACTGGGCCGAGCGCCGCAACCTGCCTTACAGCGGCTATACCGACCTGGCCGCCAATCCGGCGGTCTACGACCTGGTGCGTGACTGCGTGGAAAAGGTCAACGCCGACCTGGTGGCGGACCCCCTGCTGGCCGATTCGCAGATCCATCGCTTCCTGATCCTGCACAAGGAACTCGATCCCGATGACGAGGAGCTGACCCGTACCCGCAAGGTCCGGCGCGGCTTCATCGCCGACAAGTATGCGGTCCTCATCGAGGCGCTCTATGCCGGCCATGCGTCGCAGTACATCGAAACCCAGGTCAAGTTCGAGGATGGCCGCCAGGGCATGATCTCGGCCGACCTCAGGATCGCCGACGCCAAGACCTTCAAGACGCTGCAGAGCGCCGCCTGAGCAGCACGCAGTCCCGTCCCGGCAGCGCCAGCGCTGCCGGCTTGCAGCGTAGCCCGACCAGACCACTGCTGAATGAACCCGATCATGAAACGACACCTGAGTTCCGAAATCCTGCCCGCGGGCCTGCCTCCCGTGACCAGCCCCGATGACGAAGCCCCGGCGGTCGCCGCCAATGGCCGACGCATCGGCGAGGTCATCCTCGACCTGCAGAACATTTCGCTGTCCTTCGGCGGCGTCAAGGCGCTCACCGATATCTCCTTCGATGTGCGCGAGCATGAGATCCGCGCCATCATCGGCCCCAACGGTGCCGGCAAGAGCTCGATGATCAACGTCATCAACGGCGTCTACCATCCGCAGAAGGGCAGCATCCTCTATCGCGGCCAGCCGCGCCTGGGCATGCATCCCAGCAGCATCGCGCGCCAGGGCATCGCCCGTACCTTCCAGAACATCGCGCTCTTCAAGGGCATGACGGTGCTGGACAACATCATGACCGGCCGCAACACCAAGATGCGCTCGGGCCTGTTTTCCAATGCGCTGTGGTGGGGCGCGGCCCGCAACGAGGAAATCGAGCATCGGCGCAAAGTCGAAGAAGTGATCGATTTCCTTGAAATTCAGCACATCCGCAAAACTCCCGTGGGACGCCTGCCGTACGGCCTGCAAAAGCGCGTGGAACTGGCGCGTGCACTGGCGGCTGAGCCGCACATGCTGCTGCTGGACGAACCCATGGCCGGCATGAACGTGGAAGAAAAGCAGGACATGTGCCGCTTCATCCTCGACGTCAACGACCAGTTCGGTACCACCATCGTGCTCATCGAACATGACATGGGCGTGGTCATGGACATCTCCGACCGCGTCGTGGTGCTGGACTACGGCAAGAAGATCGGCGACGGCACGCCCGATGAGGTGATGAGCAATCCGGAAGTCATCAAGGCCTATCTCGGGACTTCCCACTGAAGACGAACACTGAAGACGAAAACAATATAAATAATAAAAACAATATGGACATGGCAGGCAAGGAGACGACATGCAATTCTTCCTCGAAGTCACCCTGAGCGGTTTGCTCTCGGGGCTGATGTATTCCCTGGTGGCGCTGGGTTTCGTACTGATCTACAAGGCCTCCGGCGTCTTCAATTTCGCCCAGGGTGCGATGGTGTATTTCGCCGCGCTGGCCGTGGTGGGCCTGATGGAGAAGGGCATGCCGATGTGGGCGGCCATCATCGGGGCCTTCGTGGTGATGATCCTGGTGGGGCTGGCCACCGAGCGCTTTGTCTTGCGCAAGCTGGTCAACCAGCCGCCCATCACGCTCTTCATGGCCACCATCGGCCTGACCTTTTTCCTAGAAGGGCTGGGTCCCTTGCTGTTCGGCAGCGAAGTGCGGCCTATCGACCTGGGCATCGTCGATGAGCCGATCCAGTCGGTGATGGACGGCATCGGCATCGGCATTTCCAAGTTCGACCTGTTCGCCTCCGGCATGGTGGTGGCGCTGGTGGCGGCATTGGCGCTGTTCTTCCAGAAGACCAAGGTGGGCCGCGCCCTGCGTGCGGTGGCCGATGATCACCAGGCGGCGCTGTCGCTGGGTATCCCGCTGCAGCACATCTGGGCCGTGGTCTGGGGTGTGGCCGGCTTCGTGGCGCTGATTGCCGGCCTGCTGTGGGGCTCGCGCAATGGCGTGCAGTTCGCGCTGACCATGACGGCCCTGAAGGCCTTGCCGGTGCTGATCCTCGGGGGCTTCACCTCGATTCCCGGGGCGATCGTGGGCGGGCTCATCATCGGTGCTTCCGAGAAACTGGCCGAGATCTACATCCCGCCGGTCATGCAGGATGCCTTTGGTGGCAACTTCGGCGGCATCGAGGGCTGGTTCCCCTACGTGTTCGCGCTGCTGTTCCTGCTGGTGCGGCCCGAAGGCTTGTTCGGCGAGCGACATATCGACCGCGTATGACAATGTGCTCATTCCAATGTTGGCGATATGTCGCCATGGGTGCCATGCAGTAACAAGGAGAACGCAATGCTGTACCGTGAAGCAGGACAATTCAAGACAAGCTACATCGCCGACAGCCAGATCTTCCCGATCCGCCAGGATCGCATCATCTTCACGCTCTTCATGGTGTTCGCCTTCGTGGGCGTGCCGCTGTTGGGCAGCGAATACTGGTTCTCGGCCATCCTGGTGCCGTTCCTGGTGTTTGCGCTGGCTGCACTGGGCCTGAACGTGCTGACCGGTTACGCCGGCCAGCTCTCGCTGGGGTCGGCCGCCTTCATGGCCGTCGGGGCCTATGCGGCCTACAACTTCCAGCTGCGCGTGGAGGGCATTCCCATCGTCGCCACGCTGCTGCTCTCGGGCGCCTGTGCGGCCATGGTGGGCGTGCTCTTCGGTTTGCCTTCGCTGCGCATCAAGGGCTTCTACCTGGCCGTGGCTACGCTGGCGGCGCAGTTCTTCGTGGTGTGGGCGCTGACCAAGTTTCCCTGGTTCTCCAACAATTCGTCCTCGGGCGTGATCAGCACACCCAAGATCGATTTCTTCGGCATCGCCATCGATACCCCGGTACGCAAATACCTGTTCGTGCTGGCCGTGGTGAGCTTGCTGGCGCTGGTGGCCAAGAACCTGGTGCGCTCCTCCACCGGACGCGCCTGGATGGCCGTGCGCGACATGGACGTGGCCGCCGAAGTGATCGGCATCCCGCTCATGCGCACCAAGCTGACCGCCTTTGCCGTGAGCTCCTTCTACTGCGGCGTGGCCGGTGCCCTGTACGCCTTCTGCTACCTGGGCTCGGTGGAGCCGGACGGTTTCTCGCTGGACCTGTCCTTCCGGATTCTCTTCATGATCATCATCGGTGGTGTGGGCAGCATCCTCGGGTCCTTCCTGGGCTCGGCGTTCATCCTGCTGCTGCCGATCTTCCTGGATAACGCATTGCCGCCGCTGGCGTCGCTGTTGCACCTGCCGTTCACCAATGCAACGGTGTCGCACATCCAGATGATGGTGTTCGGTGCCCTGATCATCTTCTTCCTGATCGCCGAGCCGCACGGTCTGGCGCGGCTGTGGCAGATCGCCAAGGAAAAACTGCGCCTGTGGCCGTTCCCGCACTGAGCGCGGCAAGACCGTATTGAGGTAGGCGGAGACCGGAACACCGGCCTCCGATAAAAGTCGGCAACGACAACAACAAGGAGACGAGACCATGAAAACCATGAAGCATCTGCGGCAGTGGCTGCTGGCCACCGCCTGCGCCGCCAGCCTGCTGGCCCCGGCGGCACCGGTACTGGCGCAGGCCAGCGACCAGTTCATCGCTATCCCCAGCTACCGGGTCGGACCCTATGGCACCAATGGCCAGTCGTATTACGGCGGCTATGTCGATTACCTCAACTACATCAACATCAAGGAAGGCGGCGTCAATGGCGTCAAGCTGTCCTGGGAAGAGTGCGAGACCGAGTACAACAACGCCAAGGGCGTGGAGTGCTACGAACGCATGAAGAACAAGAATCAGGTCACGCGCGGCACCGCCATCAACCCCATGGCCACCGGCATCTCCTATGCGCTCATCGACAAGACCGCCGAGGACAAGGTACCCCTGGTGATGATCGGCTATGGACGTACCGACGCGGTGGATGGCTCGGTGTTCCCGTACGCCTTCCCGCTGGTGACGACCTACCAGATGCAGGTCTCGGCCATCGTGAAATACCTGGCCGGCAAGAACAATG
Organism: Herbaspirillum aquaticum; assembly: GCF_002213425.1. Classification (GTDB taxonomy): domain Bacteria; phylum Pseudomonadota; class Gammaproteobacteria; order Burkholderiales; family Burkholderiaceae_D; genus Herbaspirillum; species Herbaspirillum aquaticum. The sequence goes on from NZ_NJGV01000005.1 coordinate 30,860, forward strand.
GCTCGCTGGCGGGCAAGAAGATCGTCTTCCTGTACCACGACTCGGCCTATGGCAAGGAGCCTATCGTGGCGTTGCAGGCGGAGTCCTCCATCGGCAAGTTCAAGCTGGTGGAAATCCCGGTGGCGCACCCCGGCAACGAGCAGGGCGCGCAGTGGCTGCGCATCCGCCAGGAGAACCCGGACTACGTGATCTTCTGGGGCTGGGGCGTGATGAACCAGACCGCACTGAAGGCCGCGCAGAAGGTCGGCTATCCGCGTGACAAGATCGTCGGTTCCTGGTGGGCCGGCTCGGAAGAAGACACCATCCCCGCCGGTGACGCCGCCAAGGGCTACCTGTCTGCGACCTGGAACGTGGCCGGCAAGGATGTGCCCGTGATTGCCGACATCGACAAGGTGGTCTATGGCGCGGGCAAGGGCAACATGCAGGACAAGAACAAGCTCGGCTCCATCCTCTACAACCGTGGCGTCTCGGCAGCCATTGCCACCGTGGAAGCGGTGCGCACGGCCCAGGACAAATACGGCAAAGGCAAGGTCATGAGCGGCGAGCAGGTGCGCTGGGGCTTTGAAAACCTCAACATCACCGATGCCCGTCTGAAGGCCTTGGGCGCCACTGGCCTGCTGCCTGAAATCAAGACCTCGTGCGACAACCACGAAGGTTCGGGCAAGGTCAGGATCCAGCAATGGGATGGCAGCAAGTGGGTGCTGGTGTCGGACTGGATCGAGGGCAACAAGAACCTGATCCACCCGCTGTTCAAGGCATCGGCCGCGAAATACGCAAAAGAAAAAGGCATCACTCCTGCCTGCATGAAGTAGGCGCTTGCGCCGGCGGCTCTGCACGTCTCCCACGGCCGCCGGTGCTTTTTTGGGAATGCGAACGACCATGAATGCCACACCGATCCAGACCAGTGCCGCGCCTTCCGCCGCTACGGCAGCGGTGGCCAAGGCGCTGGCCATCAACAACATCGAAGTGATCTATGACCACGTGATCCTGGTCCTGAAGGGCGTCTCGCTGGACGTGCCCGAAGGGAAGATCGTGGCCCTGCTCGGCGCCAATGGCGCCGGCAAGAGCACCACCTTGAAGGCCATCTCCAACCTGCTGCACGCCGAGCGCGGCGATGTGACCAAGGGCAGCATCGAATTCCGTGGCGAGCGCGTGGACCGCATGACGCCCAACGACCTGGTCAAGCGCGGGGTGATCCAGGTGATGGAAGGGCGGCATTGCTTCGGTCACCTGACGGTGGAAGAAAACCTGCTGACCGGCGCCTACACGCGCGGCATCAGCAATGCCGAGGTGAAGCACGAACTGGAAAAGATTTACGATTATTTCCCGCGGCTGAAGGTGCGCCGCAAATCGCAGTCCGGCTACACCTCGGGCGGCGAACAGCAGATGACCGCCATTGGCCGCGCCATGATGGCCAAGCCTTCCATGATCCTGCTCGATGAACCCTCAATGGGGCTGGCGCCGCAGATCGTCGAAGAGATCTTCGAGATCGTCAAGGACTTGAACAGCAAGGAGAAGGTCTCCTTCCTGCTGGCCGAACAGAACACCATGGTGGCGCTGCGCTATGCCGACTTCGGCTACATCCTCGAAAACGGCCGCGTGGTGATGGAGGGCGCCGCCAGCGAACTGGCCGATAACGAAGATGTGAAGGAATTCTATCTGGGCGTCTCCGGTGGCGGACGCAAGAACTTCCGCGACATGAAGTTCTATCGCCGCCGCAAGCGCTGGCTGGCGTAAGGGGGGAGGGCATCATGTCCGATCCGACACAGGTACTGGCCGAACTGGATGCGCTGGAGCGGCGCGATCCGCAACAGCGCGAGCAGGAACTGATGCGCGCCTTGCCGCAACTGGTGGCGCGCGCGCAGGGTGCACCGGGCTGGGCGCGCATCCTCAATGGCGTGGAGGCGGGGGCGATCACCTCGCGCGCGGCGCTGGCGAAATTGCCGGTCACGCGCAAGTCCGACCTCAAGGAACTGCAGACCCGCGAGAGCCCCTTTGGCGGCCTGAACACCACCCCGGCGCGGCAACTGCGGCGGCTCTTCGTGTCGCCCGGTCCGATCTTCGATCCCGAAGGGCAGGGCGCGGACTGGTGGCGGTTTGCCAGCCCGATGAAGGCGCTGGGGTTGCAGGGCGGGCACATCCTGCAGAACTGCTTCGCCTATCATTTCACGCCGGCGGCCTTCATGGTCGAGGGCGCGGCGGCGCGGCTGGGCTGCGCGGTGATCCCGGCCGGCATCGGCCAGACCGAATTGCAGGTCAATGCGATGGCGGCCTTGAAGCCTGATGCTTATGTCGGCACGCCCTCGTTCCTGAAGATCATCATCGAGAAGGCAGGCGAGATGGGCGCCGACATCTCCAGCGTGCAGCGCGCCCTGGTCAGTGCCGAAGCACTGCCGCCGTCGCTGCGCAGCTGGTTCCATGAACACGGCGTGCCGCAGGTGCTGCAGCTGTATGCCTCGGCCGACATCGGTAACATCGCCTACGAGACCATGAGTGAGGGCGCGGTGCATCCCGGCATGGTGCTGGACGAATCGCTGATCCTGGAAATCGTGCGTCCCGGCACGGGCGACCCCGTGGCCGAGGGCGAGGTCGGCGAAGTGGTGGTGACTTCCTTCAATCCCGACTATCCGCTCATCCGCTTCGGTACCGGCGACCTGTCGGCGGTGGTGCAGGGCATCTCTCCCTGCGGACGCACCAATACGCGCATCAAGGGCTGGATGGGGCGCGCCGACCAGACCACCAAGGTACGCGGCATGTTCGTCCATCCTTCGCAGGTGGCCGACGTACTGCGCCGCCATGGAGACATCTTGCGGGCGCGCCTGGTCGTGTCGGGCGAGATGGCCAATGACATCATGACCCTGCATTGCGAAGTGGGTGACCCGGAAGATCCGGCCATCGATGTCAATGCGCTGGCTGGCAGCCTGCGCGAGGTCACCAAGCTGCGGGGCGATGTGCTGCTGGTGGCGCCGGGCAGCCTGCCCAATGATGGGAAGGTCATTGAGGACGCCCGGAAATACGAATGAGTGAAGGAGCTTGCAGGGGATCGAAGGTGCAGGGCGATTTGTGCTTGTGCAGGTGAAGCTTCGCGCATAGAATCGGCAACGGAACATTGGTTCCAACGTCGCTCGGACGGTTCCGGGCGCTTACGTGAAAGACACCCATGACGCAATCTGCCGATTCGCGCGATCCCTCGCGCACGCCTGCTGTTTCCTCTTCCCCTGCCACGTCCCCGGACGCCTTCCCGGTCAGCTTCCCGCGCATCGAACGGCTGCCTCCCTACGTCTTCAACATTACCGCCGAACTGAAGATGGCCGCGCGCCGCCGGGGCGAGGACATCATCGACATGTCCATGGGCAACCCCGATGGCCCCACGCCGCCGCACATCGTCGAGAAGCTGGTGGAAGTGGCGCAGCGGCCCGATACCCACGGCTATTCTTCCTCCAAGGGCATCCCGCGCCTGCGGCGGGCGATTGCGCACTGGTATCGCAGCCGCTACGAAGTGGACTTCGATCCCGACAGCGAAGCCATCGTCACCATCGGATCCAAGGAAGGCCTGGCGCACCTGATGCTGGCCACCCTCGACAAGGGGGATACCGTACTGGTCCCCAATCCCAGCTACCCCATCCACATCTATGGCGCGGTGATTGCCGGCGCCAACATCCGCTCGGTGCGCATGAGTCCGGGCGTGGACTTCTTCGACGAACTGGAACGCGCGGTGCGGGAGAGCTATCCCAAGCCCAAGATGATGATCCTGGGCTTCCCCTCCAATCCGACCGCGCAATGCGTGGAGCTGGAATTCTTCGAGCGCGTGGTCAAGCTGGCGCGCGAACACCAGATCCTGGTGGTGCACGACCTGGCCTATGCCGACATCACCTTCGATGGCTGGAAAGCCCCGTCCATCATGCAGGTGCCGGGCGCGCGCGAGGTCGCGGTGGAATTCTTCACGCTCTCCAAGAGCTACAACATGGCCGGCTGGCGCATCGGCTTCATGGTCGGCAATGCGCGCCTGGTGGCGGCGCTGGCGCGCATCAAGAGCTATCACGACTATGGCAGCTTCACCCCGGTGCAGGTGGCGGCCATCGCGGCGCTGGAAGGTGACCAGTCCTGCGTGGAGGAGATCCGCGCCAATTACGAAAAACGCCGCAACGTGCTGGTCAAGGGCCTGCATGAGGCGGGCTGGATGGTCGATGTGCCCAAGGCCTCGATGTACATCTGGGCGCGCATTCCCGAACCGTATCGCCAGTTCGGCTCGCTGGAATTTTCACGCATCCTGCTGGAACAGGCCAAGGTCTGCGTCTCGCCCGGCATCGGCTTCGGCGAATACGGCGACGAATATGTGCGCTTCGCGCTGATCGAGAATGAATCGCGCATCCGCCAGGCCATCCGCGGCATCAAGACCATGTTCAAGAACGCCAAGGGCGGCTGAAGGACGCGCCGGGCCTTGGCCATGTAAAGGCCGGAACTGCAAGGGCCCGGCGTGTGTCTTACAAGCATCTTCACCCCCTGACTGTTCTATATGATGAAAAAAATAATATTCGCCAGCCTCGTAGCGCTGGGCGCGTCGGCGGCCGTGCTGCCGGTTGCCCAGGCGCAAGTTTCCGTGAACATCAACATCGGCGCACCGCCGCCGCCCCGTGCAGAACCGCTGCCGCCGCCGCGCCACGGCTACGTGTGGGCGCCCGGCTTCTGGGATTGGGATGGCTACCGCCACATCTGGCGTGAAGGTCACTGGGTACGCGAGCGGCCCGGTTACGTCTATGCGCAGCCGGTCTGGCGCCAGGGGCCGCGTGGCTGGGAACTGGATCGCGGTGGCTGGCGCGGTGGTCCGCCGCCGGGGCGCGGTCCGCGTCATGATGATTTTGACGACGACCATCGTGGTCCGGGACGCGGACGCGACTGCCCGCCGGGCCATGCGCGCAAAGGTGAGTGCTGAGGCTCACCGGTATTGATCTGAATTGAAGTGATGAAACGAAACGGCCGCAACGTGAAGACGTTGCGGCCGTTGTCGTTGGCGCTTCGCGCAGGTGGGCTCAGGTCTTGTCCATGAGCGCGGAGACGGCGAAGGAGACGATGCCGGCCGTGATGCAGATGACCGCCAGGCGGTAGTGGGGAATCAGCTTGCCGATCCAGGGCAGCAGGAAATACAGGACGATGGCGATCAGGATGCTGGTCAGGAGTCTTTTCATTGTCGTAGCGGGAGGGTTGAACGCTGGGGCCTATGATAGTGCGAATCGTGTTGCGATGGCAGCGTCAGCCAGGGGCCAGTCCCTTCATGCCGGGGCGCGTGGGTGCAGGCGCGGCAGGCACGGGCGGCTTCGTCGGCAAGGGGGAGGCCGGTGTGGCAGGCGGCGCGGGCAGCGGTGTGGCGCCGGGCGGGAGATTGTCGTCCACCTGCTCGTTCTGGCGGCCACCGCCGTGGGCATTGAAGAAGTTGATGACGGTGCGCGAGGCATCCAGGTTCTGTGACGACTTGCCGCCATTGACGATGGGCACCACGCCGCCTGGCCAGGCATGGCCACCGCCCTTGACCTCGTAGAGCACCACGGCCTGCGGGTCGCTCTTGCTGGCGTAGGTGTACTGGCGAATGGTGGTGCCATCGTTGGCGGTATCGGGGATGTCGTTGACCGTCGGCCGCGCACTGGCGCCATCGGCCTTGACGAAAGCTTCGATGCTGCGCGCCACCGACAGGCGCGGCAACTGCGAGACTTCCTGCTTGCCGATGCCACCCAGGAAAGGAATGAAGGGATCATCGCTGCCATGGATGTGCAGCAGCGGCATGGCCGCCTTCACGGACTCGGGCGGCACATCCAGCACGGCGCTGACCACGGCGACCGCCTTGAACAGTTCAGGTGCTTCAGCGGCCATGCGATAAGCCATCATGCCGCCATTGGACACGCCCACCAGGTAGATGCGTTGCGGATCGGCCAGGCCATCCTTGACCAGCTTGTCGATCAGCGCGCGCAGGAAGGCCACGTCATCCACCTTGTGCATTTGCGCATAGCCGCAGCAGCCGCCGGAATTCCAGGTGCGGGCATCGATGGCCAGCCCGGTGCCGTTGGGGTAGACGATCATGTAGCCGGCCGCCTCGGCAATCTCGGTCAGCCCGGTGGCGCGCGCCATCAACGAGCCACTGGAGCCGCTGGCATGGAGCGCGACGATCAGCGGCTGTGCTTCACCGACGGCGTTGCGTTCGGAAAAATAGGCGCGCGAGAGATTGCCCACGCGGATCGTCTTCAGCGACAGGTCAACCGCCTGCGCCGGCAGGCTGGCCAGCAGTGGCAGCGCGCACAGCGCAGCCAGCAGGCCACGGCGCACGAGGCGGGCGCGATCAGGAGGGCAAGACGGAAATCGGTTCGTCATGGCAGGCAGGATGCGTTCGCAGTGATGGGCGCCATGTTAACGCGCGGGACCGGACGGTGCAAAACGATTTACACCTTGCGCCGCCCGGTGCCCGGCTGGCAGAGGCCGTCGATCAGCCGCGCGCCGGAATGTTCAGTCCGCGCACCACGGCCGGACGCGCCACGAAGGCTTCCAGTGCGCGGGCGACGTTGGGGAAGTCCTGGAACCCGACCAGTTCGGCGGCTTCATAAAAGCCGATCAGGTTGCGGATCCACGGGAAGGTGGCGATATCGGCGATGGAATACGCGTCGCCGCCCAGCCATTGGCTCTGGGCCAGGCGCTTGTCCATCACGCCCAGGAGGCGCCTGGATTCGTTGACGTAGCGGTCGCGCGGACGCTTGTCTTCGTACTCCTTGCCGGCAAAGCGGTGGAAGAAGCCCAACTGCCCGAACATCGGACCCACGCCGCCCATCTGGAACATCACCCACTGGATCACCTGGTAGCGTGCAGCGGGATCGGCCGGCAGGAACTGGCCGGTCTTCTCGGCCAGGTAGAGCAGGATGGCGCCCGATTCGAACAGCGGCAGCGGTGCGCCGTTGGGGCCGTTGGGATCGATGATGGCGGGGATCTTGTTGTTCGGGTTGAGCGACAGGAATTCCGGCGAGAGCTGGTCATTGGTCTCGAAGCTCACCAGGTGGGCTTCGTAGGGCAGGCCGGTTTCTTCCAGCATGATCGAGACCTTCACGCCATTGGGCGTGGGCAGCGAATACAGCTGGATGCGGTCGGGATGTTGGGCCGGCCATTTTTGATTGATGGCGAAGGCGGACAAAGCGTGACTCATGAGATCGGACTCCTAGGCAGCGGATATGAGGAGGTCGCGGTCCTGGGCGAATTTTTCGAAGGCCTCGACCGTTACCGGCCGGCAGAAGTAATAGCCCTGGTAGGCATGGCAGCCGGCATCGGCCAGGAAGGAGCGCTGGGCATCGGTTTCCACGCCCTCGGCGATCACCCCCAGCCCCAGGCTCTGGGCCAGGTTGACGATGGTCTTGGCTATCGAGGCGTCGTTGGGATCGATCAGGACATCGCGCACGAAAGACTGGTCGATTTTAAGCTGATTCAGCGGCAGCCGCTTGAGGTAGGACAACGAGGAATAGCCGGTGCCGAAATCGTCCAGCGAAAACTCCACGCCATAGGCCTTCAAGGCAAACATCTTCTGGATGATGTCTTCGACGTTGTCCACCAGCAGGCTTTCGGTCAGTTCCAGCTTCAGGCGGCGCGGGTTGGCGCCGGTGCGTTCGATGATGTCCAGCACGGTCTGCACGAAATCAGGCTCGCGCAACTGCGGCGCGCTGACGTTGACGGCAATGCTGAGCTCAGCCATGCGCGGTTGCTTGGCCCACGCGGCCAGTTGTTTGCAGGCGGTCTGCAGCACCCAGTTGCCCAGCGAGAGGATCAGCCCGGTTTCTTCGGCCAGGGGGATGAAGTCGCCCGGCGGCACCATGCCCCGCTGCGGGTGCTGCCAGCGCACAAGCACTTCGGCGCCGGTCACGCGGCCGCCTTCGACCACCTGCGGCTGGTAGTGCAGCAGCAGCTGGTTGCCGTCGATGGCCTTGCGCAGTCCGGCTTCCAGCGTGGCGCGTTCCAGCACGGCGGTCTGCATGGCCGGATCGAAGAAGCGCAGCGCGTTGCGGCCGGTTTCCTTGGCCTTGTACATGGCCAGGTCGGCCTGCTTCATGAGTTCATCCACCGAGGCTGCGCGGCCCAGGAAGACGGTGGCGCCGATGCTGGCGGTGGTGCGGTATTCCACTTCGTCGAGCTGGTAGGTCTCGCCCAGGGCGGCCAGGATCTTCTCGCCGATGGCGCGGGTCTGGGTGGCGGCTTCCTGCTGGGTGTCGTTGAGTCCTTCGAGCACCACCACGAATTCGTCACCGCCCACGCGCGCCACCGTATCGTTTTCACGCACGTTGGCCAGCAGGCGCTGGGCCACCTGCTTCAGGAGCGTATCGCCCTTTTCATGGCCGACCGTATCGTTCAAGGTCTTGAAGTGGTCCAGGTCGATGAACAGCAGGGCGCCGCAGGTGCGCGTGCGCAGCGACAGCGCGATGGCCTGCTTGAGCCGGTCCAGCAGCAGGGTACGGTTGGGCAGGCGGGTCAGGGCATCGAAGAAGGCCAGTTCGCGGATGCGCTCCTCGGCCAGCTTGCGGTCGCTGATGTCGTGATGCGTGCTCACGTAATGGGTGACCTGGTTGTCCTTGTTCCTGACGGCCGAGATGGTCAGCCACTCGGGATAGACTTCGCCGTTCTTGCGGCGGTCCCAGATTTCACCTTGCCATTTGCCGAAGCGGCGGATGCTCTCGCGCATCTCCTGGAAGAAGGCCGGACCATGGCGATCCGAGCGCAGCAGCTTGGGATGCTTGCCAACGATTTCCTCGGCGGTATACCCGGTGATCTCGGTGAAGGCCTTGTTCACGCGCAGGATCTTGCTGTTGGCGTCGGTGATGAGCATGCCCTCGCGCGAATCGAAGGCCACCGCCGAAATGCGCAGTTCGGCTTCGATCTGCTTGCGCTCGGTGATGTCGCGCGCGCTGGTGCGAAAACCGGTGAAGCTGCCCTGGGCGTCGGCAATCGGCGCCGACGACAGCGAGAGCCAGAACACCGTGCCATCCTTGCGTACGCAGCGGAACTCGACGTCTTCGCGCTTTTGTCCATCCATGCAGCGTGCCAGTTCGGCGCGGATGCGGCGCTCGTCGTCCGGATGGACGATGGTGCCGATGAAGTCCGGCATCGACAGGCATTGCTCCACCGTATAGCCGGTGTAGTCGCGCACTGCATGATTGATCCAGCGCGGACGGCCATCCAGGCCCCACCAGACTTCCCAGTTGACGGTGCAGTCGGCGATGGCACGGAACTGTTCTTCGCTGGCGCGCAGTTCGGCGGTCATTTTCTCGGCCAGGCGCACGGCACGCTTGCGGCTGGACATCATCAGCCAGGCCAGCAATGCCAGGGTGATGCTGGCGCCGATGCCGGTGGCGGCGATGAGGTGCTCGGCATTGCGGCCGAACTGGGCGGTGAAGGCGTCGGTGGTGCTGATGGACAGGGTCCAGTTGTGGTTGGCCACCACCAGGTATTCGTCGGCCTGCAGCCGCGGCCGATGCATGGGGCCGCTGGCCAGGGGCGAGCGATAGAGCAGGGCTTCCGGTTGCTGGGTCACGCCGTCGTAGAGCGTGAAGGCGATGGTGCGGCTGCTCTCGCCATAGAGGCTGGCGATCACGTCGCTCATGCGGAAGACCGCATGCACCCAGCCAATCAGGCTGGCGCGTCGTTCGGTGATGGTGGACTGCGGCTTGCCGCGCTCGTAGAGCGGCAGGTACATCATGAAGGCCGGCGCTGCCGGACCTTCGCCGGCCAGTTCGATCTTGCCGGAAACGGTCGCCATGCCCGAGTCGCGCGCCTTCTCCATGGCCGCGCGGCGCACCGGATCAGACCACTGGTCATTGCCGAAGGGAAGACGGTTGCGCCCCACATAGGGTTCGCGCAGGATGGTCGGGGCATAGGCCATGCGCGCGCCGGGCGGGCGGATCTTGTAGTCGGCCAGGCCCTGGCGCGTCATGCGGGCCAGGTGCGCATCCAGCTGCGATGCCGGCACCCACTCCTCGATGCTGATGGCCTGGATGCCCGAGAAATTGGCGTCCAGGTTGAGCGCCTCGACATAGTCCCGGAACTGGTTGCGGTCGATGTTGCCGGTGGCCGAGACCAGTCCCTGCACGCCATGCAGCATCTGTTCGTAAGAGGCCATGCGCTGCTCGATGCGGCTGACCGTCTCGCGCAGGACCGAGGCGAACTGGGTGTGGACTTCCTTGGCGGCGGCTTCGCGCTCGTGGTCCCAGGCGGTCCAGGTGACGCCCAATCCTGTGGCCAGGATGATGACGGGTAGCAGGATCGGGCGGATCCAGTTCACGGCTTGCTCTGGAATTCAACCATGGCCGCCGCCAGTTCCGCATTGAAGTACTTGCGGAAGATGCGCAGCACCGTGCCGTCGGCCAGCATGCCATTGACCAGGGCACGCCATTTGTCCAGTTCGGCCGGCGAGAGCGCCTTGCGCGACATGATCAGGCCATGCGGTACCGAGGGGTCCTCGAAGCCGATGATGTTGGTGGCATCACGAATGCGTTTTTCTTCCACCACCGGGTAATCGAAGGGCTCCATGATCATGCCCTGGATGCGGTTCTGCAGCAGGGCTTCGTAGAGCGGTTCCAGGCCGCCGGCCAGGGTGACGCGGTTGGCGGCAGCGAGCTGGTCCACCATGCGATTGGCATTGCTGCTGTAGCGGAAGCTGCGGATGACGCCCAGCTGGAAGCGTTCGTTGCGGGCGACATCGGACAGCTGGTTGATGCCGGCATCCTTGCGCACCAGCAGGTAGTACTTGTTGCTGAAGTACCAGGCGAAGGCGGCGAACTTGTCGCGGTCCGGATTGGTGATGCCCGAGAGGCTGAAGTCCAGCGCGCCCGATTCGATGAGCTGCCAGATGCGCGCCCGCGACATCAGGCTGACATTGACCTTGCAGCCGCTGCGGCGGATCAGCTCATCGGCGAAATCCTTGTCGATCCCGGTGTCCGTTGCGGCCGAGTAGAGCAGGCCGTGGTCGTGCAGCGCCAGCGTGAAGGGGCGCGAACAATCCGGCCCGCCGGCGATGGCAGGGCCAGCAGCGTGGGAAAGCGGGGAAGCCAGCAGTGCAGTGAAAAGCGTGGCCGCGCTCGCACAGGCACGTACTGCGCGATTGCGAAAGAGTCGACTGAAAATACTGCCCCCCATGAATACGCCACTGTGTGGACGCCAGCCAGCGCCGCATGCGCAATCCTGCGCGGGCCCGTGGCGTGTCGTCCTTCCCTGAAATCACCATGCCAGGAGCTTGTCCTGGCTTGTCGCTGTTGTTGTGTATCTGCCGCCCGTGGAGGTGGTGTGATGACCTGTTCTGCTGGCGTGCGTGCCATGGCTGCATGAACGGTCCTTCATCAGATGCCGAGCGATGTTACCCGAGCAGATTCCAATGCGCAACATAATGCGTCATTGGCTGCAGCGGCAGGCTGCATGCGGCTGCGCGGCTTGTGCATGCGGGCCTCGAAAAGCCAGGATGCGCTGCTGCCGAAGTGAATGATCATGCATAAAAAAACCGGCATTTCCTGGGCGGAAACGCCGGTCTTGTGGTCACGCTCGTGATCAGGCCGCAGGGGCCTGGCTTGCTCAGATGGAGAAGCCGCCCGAGACCTCCACGCGCTGGGCGTTGATCCAGCCATTGTCTTCACGCAGCAGCGAGGCAATCGCGGCGCCGATGTCGTCCGGCAAGCCCACGCGGCCCAGTGCGGTCTGGCCGGCGATGAGGGCATTGAGCTCGGCATTGTCGCGCACGCGGCCACCGCCGAAATCGGTCTCGATGGCACCCGGTGCCACGGTGTTGACGGCAATGCCGCGTGCACCGAATTCCTTGGCCATGTAGCGCGTCATCACTTCCACGCCGCCCTTCATGGCGGCATAGGCGCCATAGCCCGGCAGCGTGAAACGCGCCAGCCCGCTGGAGATGTTGATGATGCGACCGCCATCGGCCAGCAGCGGCAGCAGTGCCTGGGTCAGGAAGAAGGGGCCTTTCAGATGGACTTTGTAGAGTGCATCGAAGTCGGCCTCGCTGGTCTCGGCAATGGCGCCATAGATGCCCATGCCGCCGTTGTTGACCAGGTAGTTGAATTGGCTGGCCTGCCAGTGCCGGTACAGTGCATCGGACACTTGTTGTGCGAAGGCCGTAAAACTTGCGCTGTCAGCCAAGTCCAGTTGCAGGGCCGCCACCGGCACACCCAAGGCTTCGATTTCTGACACCGTGGCGTCGGCAGCAGTACGGTTGCCCACATAGGTGAAGAGGATACCCACGCCTTGGCGGGCCAGGTGCAGGGCCGCGTTCTTGCCCAGGCCGCGGCTGCCGCCGGTGATCAGGGCGATGCGGGGAGAGGTGTTGTTGGAAGAGGTTGCTGCGTTCATGTGAGGCTCCGGAAGTCGTTGAGAGAAGCGATGCAAGGGATGTTGCAAGACCACGGAGGCCAGTATATTGAGAAGGAAAAAGCGAATAAATTTCGGATTTGCTATTAGACTTTTCAATATTTAATAATAATCGGATGAGCGCATGAACCAGTTGGATACCCTCAAGATCTTCCAGCGCGTGGCCGAACTGGCCAGTTTCAGCGGTGCGGCGCGCCAGCTGGGGCTGCCCAATGCCAGCGTCTCGCTGGCCGTGCAGCAGCTGGAACAGATGCTGGGCACGCGCCTGCTCCAGCGCACCACGCGGCGCGTGCAGCTGACCGCCGATGGCGAAGCCTTCTACCGGCGCAGCCAGGATTTGCTGGATGAATTCGAGTCCCTGCGCGGCATGTTCCGCGCGGGCGGGCAGCCTTTGAGCGGCAAGCTGCGGGTCGACATGTCCAGCGCCATGGCGCGTGAAGTGGTATTGCCGGCCTTGCCGACTTTCCTGGCGCGGCATCCGCAGCTGGAGATCGAGCTGTCGGCCAGTGACCGTCGCGTCGACCTGGTGGCCGAAGGTTTCGATTGCGTGCTGCGGACCGGCACGCTGGATGATTCCTCGCTGGTGGCGAGGCCCATCGGGCATCTGGCACAGATCAACTGCGCCAGCGCCGCCTACCTGAAAAAGCACGGCACGCCGCGCACCCTGGAGGACCTGGCCCATCACCAGCTGGTGCACTACCGCCAGGTGCTGGGCGGACGTTCACCGGGCTGGGAGTGGTTCGACGGTACCCAGACCCGCACGCTGCCCATGGCCGGCAGCGTCACGGTCAACAGCACGGAGACCTATTACGCCGCCTGCCAGGCCGGCCTGGGCCTGATCCAGCTACCGCTGGTCGGCGCGCAGAAACGCAAGATGCTCGACGGTGGCAAGCTGGTGGAAGTGTTGCCGCAATATCGCCCGGCGCCCATGCCCATCAACCTGCTCTATGCCAGCCGGCGCCATGTGCCGGCACGGCTGGCCGAGTTCATGGACTGGCTGCATGCGTTGATCTTTCCGCTCACGCAGGAAGGCGGCCTGACGCGTTGATCGCCCAGGCCGGCCCTTGATGGCGCCGTTCAGGCCAGCAGGGTCTGGCCGACCGGATCGATGGTGACGGTCCCCCGTCCGATCTCGATGACGCGGCCGCCGACCTGGATTGCGCCATCGCTGCCGACGGCCAGGCGCAGGCGCGACGGGCGGTCGACGGCGGCGCCCTGGTCGATGGCATAGCGCGCCGGCAGGCTTGCGCCGGTGGCAATGAGCCAGCCGCCCAGGTTGGCGCAAGCCGAGCCGGTGCCCGGGTCTTCGGCCACACCGCCGCCTTGCTTGGTGAAGAAGTAGCGCGCCAGCACCTGGCCGGGGGCCTCCTCATCAAAGGCGAACACATAGGCCGTCTTGCGCCCCAGGCTGCTGGCCGGCCAGCGGTCCAGTAGGCCGCTGTCGGGCTGGACACGGCGCACTGCCTCGGGCGAGCGCAGCGCAATGAGGAACTGGTCGGCACCGGTATCGACCCACATGGGATCGGCGGCCAGGTCGCTTTCGTCCAGGCCCAGCAGGGCGGCCACCTCGCGGCGCGACAGGGGCGATGGCGCCGTGCGCGGGCCGCCGGGGCAGGGTGCGGTGAAGGTCCAGACGTCGCCCTCGGCTTGTACCGGCACTACCCCGGCCTTGAATTCCAGGCGCAGTGCATCGCCGCCACCCAGGAGCGCGCGCACGACCTGCGCGCTGCCCAGCGTGGGATGTCCGGCAAAGGGCATCTCGTAGCCCGTGGTGAAGATGCGCACCCGCGCATCGGCCACGGTCGAAGGCAGGATGAAGGTGGTTTCCGAGAGATTGAATTGCAGGGCCAGCGCCAGCATGGTGGCCTCATCGAGGCCGCGCGCATCCTCGAAGACGCACAGGGGATTGCCGCCGAAGGTCGATTCGGCGAAGACGTTGAGCAGGCGGTAAGCGTAGGTGGCAGGCATGAAAGTCTCGCAGCAAGGTCAGGGGACCTGCGCCAAAGCGCAAGCAGGAAGGCCGATTGTAGCGACGGCCTTCGCTGCGAGACAGGTACAGTTCACTCGTCCACGGCAATACAGTCACGGCCCAACTGTTTGGCGCGGTACAGGCGGCGGTCTGCCTGCTCCAGGAAGGCGATGCGCTGGTCCATGGGCGAGGGCACGATGGTGGCCACGCCCAGGCTGATGGTGACGTGCTCGGAGATCTGCGACTTGGCGTGCGGGATGGCGGCTTCGTTGATGAGCGCGCGGCAGCGCTGGGCCACCTGCAGGGCGGCCTTTTCATCGCACTCGGGCAGGATCAGCACGAATTCCTCGCCGCCATAGCGGGCAAAGAAATCGCGGCTGCGGGTGGCGCTCTGGCTGAGCAGCTGGGCCACCTGCTTGAGGCATTCGTCACCCCGGATATGGCCGTAATGGTCGTTGTACTGCTTGAAGTAATCGATGTCGAGCATGATCAGCGACAACGGTGCGCGCGTATTGACCGCATTGGCCCATTCCACTTCCAGCGCCGAATCGAACATGCGGCGGTTGGCCACATTGGTCAGGCCGTCGCGATAGGACAGCGCCTCCAGCTCCTTCTGCAGCTCGGCCAGGCGCGCTTCGGTCTTCTTGCGCTCGGTGATGTCGAACATGAAGCCGATCAGCGCATTGGGGCTGCCATCGGGATTGCGCACCACGTGCACCACGTCGCGGATCCAGATGTGCTCGCCATCGCGGGTCAGGGCACGGTAGTCGGCCTCGTGATCGGCACCTGCCTTGGATTGCGAGATGCAGAAGTTGACCACGGCCTCGCGGTCTTCGGCGTGGATGCGCATGGCCCAGTCATCGGCCGTCTTCCAGCTCTCCGGGGTCCAGCCCAGCAGTTGCTCGATCTGCGGGCCGATGTAGGCGAACTGCATGGTGCTCCAGTCGATCTTCCAGGGAATCGCCTTGGTCGATTCCAGCAGGGTTTTGTAGACGGCGCTGTCGGGTTCCATCTGTTCTTGGATCGGATTGCTCATGATTCGTGGTGGCGGCGTGGTAGTGGCGGGTTGTCGTCAAGAAATGCTGCCGCAAGGCAGCACAAAAAATTTTGCCGGCAAGCATAACGCGTATCGCTGTCAAAACGATGAAAAAGTGTGGCAATCCTTGCGCATGGCCCCTGGATTTCCACGTGGCAATGAGCTGGAGCCGGAGCCCTTTGCGCTCTCCAGGGCTATCGTTTTTCCTTATACCCCTATCCTCATTCGGTATTTCCGCATTGTTGGCCCCTGCGGATAGACTTCAGTCACAGCAGTTTTCGAGACGGAGATTGTTGTGTGGACCGCTACCACGGTCGATGTGTCTGGCAGTGATGTGCCGTACCCGGTGCAGTAATGGCAGACGCTATCTGAAACAAAAATTTTGGAGACAAGCAATGCAATTCCGTTCGGCAGCTGAGCCTGCCGCAGCGGCGACGCCAACCGTAGAAGGCGTTCGCGACTGCGCACAGGCTGTGACCCCAGTGAGCGCTCACTCGCCGGTCCTCGACCAGACACCCGGCACCCCCGCGACTGACGGCTTGCATACCGTCACCGCACACTTCATTGACCGGACAGGCAACCGTACCGGTACAGCTACAGACACTTCCGGACTGGCACCTGTCAGTTTGGACGACAAATACACCGCCACCGAAGGCGCCATCTATCTCTCCGGCATCCAGGCGCTGGTCCGCCTGCCGATGCTGCAGCAAATCCGCGACCGTGCGGCGGGCTTGAACACGGCAGGTTTCATTTCCGGCTATCGCGGCTCGCCCCTGGGCGGACTGGATGAAGCCCTCTGGCACGCCCAGCCGCACCTGGCCGCGCACCGCGTGAAGTTCCAGCCCGGCGTGAACGAAGACATGGCCGCCACCGCCGTCTGGGGCACGCAGCAGGTCAAGCTGATCGGTCCTTCCGACTATGACGGCGTCTATGCCATGTGGTACGGCAAGGGGCCCGGCGTGGACCGCTGCGGTGATGTGTTGAAGCACATGAACCACGCCGGCACCTCCGCCCAGGGCGGCGTGCTGCTGGTGGCCGGGGACGACCACGGGGCGTATTCCTCGACCCTGCCACACCAGTCGGACCATATTTTTTCGGCATCGATGATCCCGATGCTCTATCCCTGCAACGTGCAGGAATACCTGGACCTGGGCCTGCACGGCTGGGCCATGTCGCGTTATTCCGGCTGTGTGGTCGGGTTCAAGGCGCTGGCTGACACCGTCGAGTCCAGTGCCTCGGTGGATGCCGATCCCTTCCGCGTCGAGATCCGCCTGCCGACCGATTTCGCCATGCCTGCGGGCGGCCTCAACGCACGGCTTTCCACCGATACCCTGGGCGTGCAGGCGCGCAAGCAGGAAGCGCTGATGCAGGATTACAAGATCTATGCCGCGCTGGCCTACGCGCGCGCCAACAAGCTCAACCGCGTGATGATCGACAGTCCCCGGGCGCGGCTGGGCATCATCGCCTCGGGCAAGTCCTATCTGGATGTACTGGAAGCCTTGTCCGAACTGGGCATCGACGAAGCCTTTGCGGCCGAGATCGGGCTGCGGGTCTTCAAGGTCTCCATGCCCTGGCCGCTGGAGCCGGATGGCGTGCGTGAATTCGCGCAGGGCCTCGATGAAATCCTGGTGGTGGAAGAAAAGCGCCAGATGGTCGAATACCAGTTGAAGGAGCAGCTCTACAACTGGCGCGATGATGTCCGTCCGCGCGTGATCGGCAAGTTCGACGAAAAGGGCGAATGGGTGGCCCCGCGCGGCGAATGGCTGCTGACCTCCAAGGCCGATTTCTCGGTGGCGCAGATCGCCCGCGTGATTGCCGCGCGCATCGCGCGTTTCCATACCAGTGACCTGATCAAGGCGCGCCTGGCCTTCCTCGATGCCAAGGATGCGGTGCTGAGCAAGGCTGTCAATACGCCGCCGCGCCCGGCTTACTATTGTTCGGGCTGTCCGCACAATACCTCCACGCGCGTGCCCGAGGGCAGCTTCGCGCTGGCAGGGATCGGCTGCCACGTCATGGCCACCGCCATCTATCCGGAATTCAACAAGCTGACCACCCACATGGGCGGCGAGGGCGCGCCCTGGATCGGGCAGGCGCCATTCTCCAAGGTGCCGCACGTGTTCGCCAACCTGGGCGATGGCACCTATTTCCATTCGGGTTACCTGGCCATTCGCGCAGCCGTGGCCGCGCGGGTCAACATGACCTACAAGATCCTGTACAACGATGCCGTGGCCATGACGGGCGGACAGCCGGTGGACGGCACGGTGTCGGTGCCGATGATCGCGCAGCAGATGGCTGCTGAAGGCGTGCAACGCATCGCGCTGGTCTCGGAGGACATCAGCCGTTACGCCGACCGCAGTGGCCTGCCGCAGGCAGTGAGCCTGCACGACCGCAGGGACATGGATGCCGTGCAGCGCGAGCTGCGCGAGATCCCGGGTGTGAGCGTGATCATCTACGACCAGACCTGCGCCGCCGAAAAGCGCCGCCGCCGCAAGAAGGGAGAATTCCCTGACCCCAACGAACGGCTCTTCATCAATGCCGCCGTGTGCGAGGGCTGCGGCGATTGCGGCGTGCAGTCCAACTGCACCTCGATCCTGCCGCTGGAGACCGAACTGGGCCGCAAGCGCGTCATCGACCAGTCGTCCTGCAACAAGGATTATTCCTGCGTGAAGGGCTTCTGTCCCAGTTTCGTCACCGTGACTGGCGGCCAGTTGAAGAAGTCGCGCAACGGCGTCCACAAGAAGGGCGCGCCCGATGATTTCCGTGTGCTGCCCGAACCGGCCATTCCTTCCTGCGAGACGCCCTTCAACATCCTCATCAACGGCATCGGTGGCACCGGGGTCATCACCATCGGCGCACTCATGGGCATGGCCGCGCATCTGGAAGGCAAGGGTGCGTCGGTGCTGGACATGACCGGCATGTCGCAGAAGAACGGTTCCGTGACCTCGCACGTGCGCATTGCCGCCCGGCGCGATTCCATCCGTGCGCAGCGCATCGCTACCGGCGAAGCCGACCTGGTGCTGGGGTGCGACATGCTCACGGCGGGCGCCTTCGATGCCATCTCCAAGATGCGCCCCGGCCGCACCCGGGCGGTGGTCAACCTGCACCAGCAGCCGCCCGGTCAATTCGCCAAGAATCCCGACTGGCAGTTCCCGTTCGAAGAGGTCAAGGCGCTGATCCTGGAATCGGTCGACCAGCAGGCCGACTTCATCGATGCCACACGCCTGGCCACAGCCCTGATGGGCGACGCCATCGCCACCAATCTCTTCATGCTGGGCTATGCCTGGCAGCGCGGTGAACTGCCCTTGACCGAAGCCGCGCTGCTGCGTGCGATCGAACTCAATGGCGTAGCGGTCGAGGCCAACCAGACCGCCTTCCGCTGGGGACGCCGCGCTGCCGTCGACTTGCGCCGCGTGGAGCAGATCGCGCTGCCGGCCCAGCCGGTGGTGGTGCATCTGCCGCAGTCGCTGGACCAACTGATCAAGCGCCGGGTGGCCTTGCTGACCGGGTATCAGGATGCGTCCTACGCCGCCCGGTTCGTCGAAGTGGTAGAGGCCGTGCGCGCCGCCGAAGCGCCGCTGGGCAGCGACAAGCTGGCCCTGGCCGTGGCCCGCAATCTCTCGCGCCTGATGGCTTACAAGGACGAATACGAGGTGGCGCGGCTCTATACCAACGGCCAGTTCCAGAAGGACCTGGCGCAGCAGTTCGAGGGCGATTTCACCCTCAGCTTCAACCTGGCACCGCCGATCTTCGCGCGCAAGGATGGTCAGGGGCGACTGGTGAAGGCGCGCTATGGCAGCTGGATGATGACGGCCTTCAAGCTGCTGGCACGCTGCAAGGGCTTGCGCGGCGGGGTCTTCGATCTCTTCGGGCGCACCGCGGAACGGCGCATGGAGCGGGCGCTGATCGTGCAATATCGCGAGATGGTGATGGAGCTGCTGCCCGCATTGACGGCTGACAATCTGGCCGAGGCCATCGCCCTGGCGCAGTTGCCGGAACAGGTGCGCGGCTTCGGCCATGTCAAGGAGCAGGCGGTACAGGCCATGCAGGTGCGGCAGGCGCAATTGCTGGCAGCGTTTGCGCAGGCCGGCACGAAGCCAGCGCCTGGCGCAACGCCGGCTGCGGCCTGACCAGTTCTGGCCGCGCCAGGGTGAGAATACCCTCCAATGTCGCGCCGGTGACAACTGCCTGCCGCGAATTCCATTAAGCTAATCGCCAAAGCGGGAGGCGCCTCGCCATCCCGCATTGCCTGGCAAGAACAACGAACAGGAGACAAGCATGGATTTTGAACTCAACGAAGACCAGCTGGCCTTCCAGCAAAGTGCGCGCGATTTCGCTGCGCGCGCCATGGCCCCCTTCGCCGCCCAGTGGGACGAGGAGGCGCACTTCCCGCTGGACGTGATCGCCAAGGCTGGCGAGCTGGGCTTCTGCGGCCTCTACACCCCGGAAGAGGTGGGCGGCCTGGGCCTCTCGCGCCTGGATGCCACGGTGGTGTTCGAGGAACTGGCGCGTGCCTGTACCTCCACGGCAGCCTATCTCACCATCCACAACATGGTCAGCTGGATGGTCGCCACCTGGGGCCATGCGGAACTGAAAGAAGAATGGTGCGAACAACTGGCCGCCGGCCAGAAGATCGGCTCTTACTGCCTCACCGAACCGGGCTCGGGTTCGGATGCCGCCTCGCTCAAGACCACGGCGCGCCGGGTCGATGACTTCTACCTCATCAACGGGTCCAAGGCCTTCATCTCGGGCGCCGGCAGCACCGACCTGCTGGTGGTGATGGCCCGCACCGGCGGCCCCGGTGCGCGCGGCGTCTCGGCCATCGCAGTGCCGGGTGACACCCCCGGCATCAGCTACGGCAAGAAGGAAAGCAAGATGGGCTGGAACAGCCAGCCCACGCGCTCCATCAGCTTCGACAACGTCAAGGTGCCGACCGGCAACCTGCTGGGCGAGGAGGGCGAGGGCTTCGTCTTCGCCATGAAGGGGCTCGATGGCGGGCGCATCAATATCGCCACCTGCTCGGTGGGCGCGGCGCAGGCGGCGCTGGACGCGGCCCACGCCTACATGAAGGAGCGCAAGCAGTTCGGCCGTCCGATTGCCGACTTCCAGGCCCTGCAATTCAAGCTGGCCGACATGCAGACCGAACTGGTGGCCGCCCGCCAGATGGTGCGGCTGGCAGCGGCCAAGCTGGATGCCGGCTCGCCAGAGGCCACGACCTATTGCGCCATGGCCAAGCGGCTGGCCACTGACCTGGGTTTCCGGGTCTGCAATGAGGCGCTGCAATTGCACGGCGGCTACGGCTACATCCGCGAATATCCGCTGGAACGCTATTTCCGTGACGTGCGGGTGCACCAGATCCTGGAAGGCACCAACGAAATCATGCGCGTCATCATCTCGCGCAACCTGCTCGGCCGCGACACGCTGGACGACATCCGCTGAACCCTCACAAGGAAACGCATGAGCACCTACACCAACCTGAAGCTGGAAAAATGCGGCCACACCGCCGTGCTGACCCTGTCCAATCCCCCGGCCAACACCTGGACCCGCGAAGCACTGGCCGATCTCACGCGCCTGGTCAAGGACCTCAATGCCGACCGTGAGATCTACACCCTGGTCGTGACCGGCGAGGGTGAGAAATTCTTCTCCGCCGGGGCTGACCTCAAGCTCTTCGCCGATGGCGACAAGGCCATGGCACGGGAGATGGCGCGCCGCTTCGGGGAAGCCTTCGAGACCTTGTCGGGCTTCCGTGGCGTGTCGATTGCCGCCATCAATGGCTACGCCATGGGCGGTGGCCTGGAGTGTGCCCTGGCCTGCGACATCCGCATCGCCGAAGAGCAAGCCCAGATGGCCTTGCCGGAAGCCGCCGTGGGCTTGCTGCCCTGCGCGGGCGGCACGCAGAACCTGCCCTGGCTGGTCGGTGAAGGCTGGGCCAAGCGCATGATCCTGTGCGGGGAACGTGTCAATGCCGAGACCGCCCTGCGCATCGGCCTGGTGGAAGAGGTGGTGCCCAAGGGCCAGGCGCGCGAACGTGCGCTGGCGCTGGCCTTGCAGGCCGAGAAGCAGAGCCCGTCGTCTGTTGCGGCCAGCAAGCAGCTGATCCAGGGGGCGCGTCACAATCCGCTGGGCACCATCCTGCAGACCGAACGCGAACTCTTTGTCGATCTCTTCGATACCCAGGACCAGAAGGAGGGCGTCAATGCCTTCCTCGAAAAGCGCGCACCGAGCTGGAAAAACGCCTGAACGTTTCGGCACATGGCCTGACGTTTTCTGCACCATGACCTGTTTTTGACGCGGCAAATGCGGCGTTGAAGCGGGCGTGGTGCGATGGCCTTGGGCTAGACTGGCAGCCTTGATCCACATGATCCACGTGATTCATTTGATCCATCCGATCCCGTCGAGGCGTTCCATGTCATCACGTATTGCCGCGTTTCTGTTCTCCCTGCTGGCGCTGTCATGCCTGCCCGTGGCGGCAGGTGCTTCCGAACTGTCGGACAAACTGTCCCAGCCCGATCATGTCCTGATCATGCGCCACGCGCGTGCGCCGGGCATCGGGGACCCCGCAGGTTTCACGCTCAATGACTGTGCCACCCAGCGCAACCTGAATGAAGAGGGGCGTGAACAGGCGCGCAAGATCGGCAACTGGTTGCGCCAGCAAGGCGTGGTTCGCGCCATGGTGGCCAGCAGCCCGTGGTGCCGTACCAAGGAGACCGCCACCTTGCTGGGTTTCGGCACACCCGAGGTGCAGGATGGCCTGGCCTCCTTCTTCAACGACGCGGCCCAGGGCGAGACCGCCAACCAGCGGCTGGAACAGTACCTGCGCAAGGCCTTGCCGGGCAAGGGCAGCCGGGCGCTGATCCTGGTCACGCATGACGTGAACATCGGGCGCTGGACCGGCGAGAGCGTGGCCTCCGGTGAAATGGTGCTGGTGCAGGTCGACGCCAGCGGCAAGCCCATCTCGCACAAGGTCTACGCGCGGCCCGACTGATCCGCCGGACTGCGCGAGGCACAAGGGACGCCGCAGCGCTGCATGCCCTGCGGCGTTTTGTGTTAACGTGACCGGCTTCGTCGTCACGTCCGCCTGCGCCCATGCCCATCGTCTACCGTACCGACCTTCCACTGACCGCCGATCAGTTCATCGACATTCTTTCCCGTACTTCGCTGGGCCCGCGCCGTCCGCTCGACGACCGGGAATGCATGGAGGCCATGGTCACCCATGCCAGCCTGACCGCGACCGCCTGGGATGGCGAACTGCTGGTCGGTGTGGCGCGCTGCGTCACCGATTTCGTCTATGCCTGCTACATGTCGGAGCTGGCCGTCGATGAACAGTACCAGCGCCGTGGCATCGGCAAGGAACTCATCCGCGCCGCCCGCAGCCGCCTCGGTCCGCGCTGCCGCCTGCGTTTGCTGGCTGCACCCGATGCCACCGACTACTACAGTCATATCGGTTTCGCCCACAGCCCCCGCTGCTGGGAGCTGACGCCCGGAAATGAACTGAAATAACGTTATAAATCATTTATAAAGAATTGCCATGATCGAGATTCAAGCCTATCGCCCGGAACACGCACAGGGCGTGGTCGACGTTATCCTGCCCATCCAGCAGGAAGAGTTCGGTATCCCCATCACGCTGGAGGGTCAGCCTGACCTGAAGGATATTGCCGGTTTCTACCAGAAGGGCCACGGCAATTTCTGGGTGGCGCTCGATGGCGGCAAGGTGGTCGGTACCATTTCCCTGCTCGATATCGGCAACGCCCAGGTGGCGCTGCGCAAGATGTTCGTGGCGGCCAGCCATCGCGGCAAGGAGCATGGCACTGCCGCGCGGTTGCTGGAAGGCGCCATCGCCTGGGCGCGCGCGCAGGGCGTGCGGCAGATTTTCCTGGGCACTACCGACAAGTTCCTGGCGGCGCATCGCTTCTACGAGAAAAACGGTTTCCGGCTCATCGAGAAGAGCACGCTGCCGCCTGCCTTCCCGGTGATGGTGGTCGATTCCCGCTTCTACGCACTGGATTGCTGAAGCGCTTGCGATTTCACAGCCGACGCTGGCTGTCGACCCCGAAGTAGAACCATTCATTGCCCGGCAAGGCGCGCGGATTGGGGAAGACGATGTAGCCGTCGCCCGGCGCCAGCACCGCCTGGCCGTCATGCCGGTGGCCGATCACTTCACCCTGCTGCACACGGTCGAAGCTGGACCATTCACGGGTGAAGCGGTCCTCGGCATGTTCCATGTCGATCACATCGACCAGGCGGATCAGCTGGATATCGGCCGCCGGCGGCTGCAGGGGGGCATCGATCATGCCGTGCAGCGCCAGCGTCTGAAGGATGGCGCGATAGGCGATTTCCGGCGCTTGCGGATCATCGTGCTGGCCGCATTCCAGGGTCACCCCGTATAAACCCTTGCTGCGCGCGTATTCGGTGGTGCCCACGCCATACTGGCGGTCCAGCAGGTCGGGAGAAACCGCATGGCCTTGCTGGCGGCGGCGCTCCACTCCGCGTACATAGGCCCCCATCCATCCTTCCACCACGCGCTGGCAGCCCAGGTGCGCCACCATGCGCGCTTCGGCGGCCGCATGGGCAAAGGGTTCGACCTCGCCGCCATTGTCTTCCGGTCCTAGCATCGCAAAGGGCATGCCGCCGGTATGGAAGGAATGCAGGTCCAGCAGGATCTCGTGCTCATCGATCCACGGACAGAGCACGTTGCAGAGCTGGTCCTCGAAGTTGGCGGGGGCCGGGTGCGGGCGCAGGTTGCGGTTCAGGTTGCGGTCGCCCTGGCGCTGTTGCCGTTGATAGGCCAGCGGATTGGTCACCGGCACCAGCGTCAGCAGGCCGCGCTGCAGGCGCAGTTGCCCGCTGTCGAGGTCTTGCTGCAGGCGGGCGATGGCCTGGGTGCCGCAGGTTTCATTGCCGTGCACGGCACCGAGGACCAGCAGTCGCGGGCCGGGGGCGAAGGCCGCATATTGCAGCCTGCGCAGGGAAGAGGGAAGGAAAGCGGACGTCATCATCGGCACACACGGGAAGCGGAAAGGGCAACGATACCCCGGTTCGGGCGGCGCTGCCAGTCGCAGCGGCCCGGCATCAGCGCAGCAGCTCCTGCCAGCCAGGCGTTGCAGCGGTCGCCACGGCGTCGTGCGCGTGCAGGCTTTCGAAGTGCGACACGCGCACCGAGCAGGCGGCAAAGCGCGCTTCCAGCGCTTGTTGCAGCCGGCGTGCAGCATCCTCCACGTACATCAGGTTGGCGCCATTGACCAGCGCAAAGGCCTGTTCATCCGCGCGCCGCACGGCCGTCTGCACGGCCGTTCCCAGTGCGGCTTCGGCGCTATCGATCAATTCCACCAGCGGGAACTGTGCGGCATCGCCGCTGACCGCAATGCTCAGCACGGCCTGACTGCGCTGGCTGTGCGGCGTGGCCACACTGGCATGGCGCGCCAGCCAGCCCAGCGCGGCATCGCGGTCGATGGCCTCGTGCTGCGCGAAGTCAGTGGCAAAGGCATCCTGCAAGGCCTGTCGCGATAGCGCTGCCGAGCAGGGGCAAGTGGAAGAATAGGCCACGCTCACCGTCAGGCGGAGATCGAGCGTGTCATCGCGCAGTTGCGCTGACAGGCTGACCGGATAGCTCTTCCAGCCCGTCAGCGCCGGCGTGACCAGCGCAGCCCGCTGCTGCAGCAAGGCGAAGTCCAGCCGCAGCAAGGCGGCGCGTGACTGGCAATCAGCGTGGCTCTCGCGCATCTGGCGCAGCAGTTCATGTACGGCGGCGGGCGTGAGGCGCGATCGACCCGCGAAGGTGTCCAGCAGCAGGTACAGCCGCGACATGTGGATGCCCTTGGCCTGCGGGTCGGGCAGGTCGACCGCCACTTCGGCGCTGGCAGGCAGTGTCGTGCCGTCGGGCAGCCGCAGCGGCAGGGCGATGCCGCACATGCCCACCCATTGCAGGGGCAGGGCGATGCTGGCAGGTTCGTCGCGGGCGACGTCGGGCAGGGGGCTGCGTTTGTCGGTGACGCTCATGCCGTTTACTCCCAGCCGGGGAAAGGATCGGCCATGCGCGCCCAGCCCATCGGGCCTTGCGCCATCTCGGCATCGGTCAGCAGGCAGGCTTCGAGTTTGGCCGTCAATGCCGCCTGGTCCATCTCCATGCCGATCATCACCAGTTCCTGGCGCGCATCGCCGACGTTGTCATCCCATTGTTCGAGGATGAAGTCGATGGACTCCTGGTCCTGCGGCCACTTCTCGCGCGGCACGGCGGCCCACCACTTGCCGGCCAGCCCGTGGCGGCAGACGGCACCGGCCTGCGACCACGAACCCGCATGGGCCGGACGTGTGGCGAGCCAGAAGAATCCCTTGGAGCGCACCACGCCCGGCCATTCGCTGTTGACCAGAGCGTGGAAGCGCTGCGGATGCATGGGCCGGCGCGCACGCCAGGCGAAGCTGGTGATGCCGTACTGTTCGCTTTCCGGGACGTGCTCGCCGCGCAGTTCCTGCAGCCAGCCGGGGGCCTGGCTGGCTTGGTCGAAATCGAACAGGCCGGTGTTCAATACCTGGTCCAGCGCGACCTTGCCGAATTGCGCGGTGACGATGCGTGCGCGCGGGTTGAGCTTGTGCAGGATGGCGTGCAGCCGCTCCAGCTCAGGCGGCGAGACCAGGTCCAGCTTGTTGAGCACGATCACGTCGCAGAATTCGATCTGCTCGATGAGCAGGTCGACCACGGTGCGGCCGTCTTCCTCGCCCATGGATTCGCCACGCTCCTGCAGGCTGTCCTGGGAGCTGTAGTGCTTGAGGAAATTGAAGGCGTCCACCACCGTGACCATGGTATCGAGCCGCGCCACATCGGCCAGGCTGGCGCCCTCCTCATCGGTGAAGGTAAACGTCTCGGCCACGGGCAGCGGTTCGGAGATGCCGGTCGATTCGATCACCAGCTGGTCGAAACGGCGCTCGCGTGCCAGCTTGCGTACTTCCAGCAGCAGGTCTTCGCGCAGGGTGCAGCAGATGCAGCCATTGCTCATCTCCACCAGCTTTTCTTCCGTGCGCGAGAGGTCGGCGCCGCCATCGCGCACCAGCGCAGCATCGATGTTGACTTCCGACATGTCATTGACGATCACCGCCACCCGCCGCCCTTCACGGTTGTGCAGGATGTGGTTGAGCAAGGTGGTCTTGCCGGCACCGAGGAAACCGGAGAGGACCGTCACGGGAAGCCGGCGGTCGCCGGGCTGGCGTTGGGGGGAGGTCATGGAAATCGTGAAATCGGCGAAAGAGTGGATGAAGGGCTGTTGCCATCAGCTGAACTGATGACCGGTCTGCTGAAGTAAATGCAACTGAGTTGCGAATATCTCATAAATGCAACTATGTTGCAATTGGCGAGTGCAAATGGCGCATGCATCGCGCTTCCGGAGGAGGCTTGCCAGTGGCCGTCCACGGGTAGGAAAGCCCGGCTTGTGCTAGCATGTCGCCTCGCAACAAGGAGGTTTCATCACATGTCCCAGATCTTCCCGTACAAGGGAAACGCCGTCATCCCGGAGATCAAGAAGCTCGACAACGGCAAATTCATGGCTTGCTTCGTGATTCACGAAGGCAAGGATGGCAGCGGCAAGCTGCGCTACCAGCGCAAGGCGCCCACCAATGAGTTCGATACCGAAGACGAGGCGATCGCCTACATCCTCGATTTTTCGGGCGACTGGATCGACGAAAATCCCATGTGACCCCTCTGCGCGCCGTGACCACGGCGCCGCGGGTCGCAGGCAGGAAGAGCCGCACGGAATTTGTTCCGTCGGCTCTTTTTCATTGGGGCTGCGACAAATTGCCACATTCGCAGGGAGCGCCGCACGGCCTACAATCGCGAGCCTCTTTCCGTTTTCGGCGCTCCCCGCCCGCAGCCATGACCACCTCCTTCCAGCCCGCCGGCGATGGCACTGCCAATGCAAATGCCAACGCCGCCAGCGCGACCGCCCGTACCGGCGACGCCCACCGCTCCGCCTTGCATGCCGTGCTGCTGCGCCTGCATTTCTACATCGGCCTGTTCGTCGGCCCCTTCATCCTGGTGGCCGCGCTGACCGGCACGCTGTACGTGCTGACCCCGCAGATCGAATCGCATCTCTATGCCGCCCAGCTCTATAACCAAAGCAGGGGCGAGGCCCGGCCGCTGGCTGAACAGGTGAAGGCCGCGCAGGCCTTTCTGGGGCCGCAGGCGCGCCTGTTCGCAGTGCGCCCGGCCAAGGCGCAGGGATGGAATACCCGCGTGATGTTCACCCAGCCCGGCCTGGGCGACTCGGAGAGCCGGGCCATCTTCGTGGATCCGGTCAGCCTGCAGGTCAAGGGCGACCTCATCGTCTATGGCACCAGCGGCGTGCTGCCCTTGCGCACCACGCTCGATTACCTGCACCGCAACCTGATGCTGGGCGATGTCGGCCGCAATTACAGCGAACTGGCCGCTTCCTGGCTGTGGCTGGGGGCCTTGGGCGGGGTGTGGCTGTGGTGGCACGCGCGCCGGCGACGCGCCGGCAGTGCGGCGCGTTCGCCGCGCCCCATGAACGCGCGGCGGCTGCATGCGCTGGTCGGGCTGTGGATCGTGCTGGGGTTGGTGTTCTTCTCGGCCACGGGCCTGACCTGGTCGCGCTGGGCCGGTGAGCGCGTGAGCCAGATGCGCACGCAACTGGGCTGGATCACGCCTTCGGTCTCGACCCAATTGCAGGCAGGCGCGCCGGCCATGTCCATGGGCGAACACGCCGACCACATGGGCGCGCATGGCATGCAGATGCCCATGCCGCAAGCCAGCGACCCGGCCCGCTTCGACATGGTGCAGCAGATTGCCCGCGCAGGCGGCATCGATGCTGCCGAGATCGAGATCCGCCCGCCGCGCGCGGCCCAGCAGGCCTGGGTGGTCCGCGAGGTGGATCGCTCCTGGCCGACCCAGGTCGATACGGTGGCCATCGATGCCGACCGCATGGCCATCACCAGCCGTGCCGATTTCGCTGACTTTCCGCTGATCGCCAAGCTGATCCGCTGGGGTGTGGATGCCCACATGGGCGTGCTGTTTGGCGTGGCAAACCAGATCCTGATGGCCCTCTTCGGCGTGGCCCTGACCGGGCTCATCGTGCTGGGCTACGTGATGTGGTGGCGGCGCCGCCCGGCGGCCGGTGCCAGCCTGGCACCCCTGTCGCAGGCGGTGATGCACCTGGCGCCCCTGCAGCGCCTGACGCTGGCGGTGCTGGCCCTGCTGCTGGGCTGGAGTCTGCCCCTGATGGGTGCCAGTCTGCTGCTGTTCCTGCTGGTGGATGTGATCCGTTATTCCCGCGCGCGCCGCGCTACGGCCTGATCATTCACGGAGCAGGCCATCGGCGGTCTGCTCGAACCACTCGCTGCCGCGTTGTACGAAGGTCTGCGACGCGGCCAGCGCAAAACTTTTCACCTCGGGTTTCCAGCCCAGTCGATGCACCACGATCTGGTGCGCCTCCACCTGCAAGACGTTGAAGGAATTGCTCTCGCCACGTCCGCGGGTGGAGGTGGCCGTGCCTGCTTGCACCACCAGCGCCGAATAGCCGGGGATGTGATAGCGCCCGGCGCTGCTGACGGCCGAACTGGTGTGCACGTGACCTGCCAGCAGCAGGTCGGCCCCACACAGCGCGAAGGCGCGCATGGCCGGCACCGCCTGGCCGACCAGGCCGTGATGTTGCGGGCCTGGCGGCAGGTCGAAGGGATGATGGGTGACGATGATCTTGACCAGGTGATCGCCCACACCGGCCAGTTCGCGTCGTGCGTGCTCGATCTGCCGGTCGTTCACGCGGCCATCCTGGATGGTCAGGGAACGCGCGGTATTGATGCCGACCACGGCGATTTCCTCATCCACGTACAGCGGCTGCAGATCGGCCGATATGTGGCGTTTGTACTTGCGCAGCGGCTGCAGCAGCCGCGCCGCAACGTTGAAGAGCGGGACATCGTGATTGCCGGGTACCACCAGCTGCGGCTGCGGCAGCATGTTGAGAAACGCCCGGGCCTCTTTGAACTGGCTGCTGCGGGCGCGCTGGGTGAGGTCGCCGGATACCACCACCAGGTCCGGCTTGAGCTCGTGCACCTGAGCGACCAGGGGTTCGATGATCTCCGGATCGGTGCGGCCGAAATGCAGGTCCGACAGGTGGATGAGGGTACGCATCAGTTCTCCCCCAGCAGCTTGTCGAGCAGGCCGGGCTCGCTGCTGCCGGCCGTTTGCGGGGCGGCGGCCTGCGGCACGATCACGGTCAGTGAGGCGGGGCGGATGCGGTAGTGCAGCGGTGTCTGCATCAGGTTGACTTCGCCATCGGTGGCCACGCGCATGCGCTTTTTGTGCGTCTCGATGTGGATCTCGCTGCAGGTGAGCACGTCGAAGTCGTGCGCCTCGCGCAGGCGGCCGAACAGTGCATGCAGGGCCAGGCGCAGCAAGCCCCAGCGGCCGGTGCGGTGGCACACGTAGAGACTGAGCTGGCCGTCTGTGAGGGTGGATCGCTTGCCGATGTCCAGGCCGCTCATCAGGTATTCGTTGTTGCCGATGAAGACGAAGGGCGTGCGCCGCCAGTGTTCCTTGCCATCGATGGACAGCCGCACGCGCAGGAAGGGATAGCGTCGCAGCGCGCCCATGGCAGCCCAGGTAAAGGCCAGCCATTTGCCTCGGCCCAGGCGCGCCTGCTGCTTTTCGCGTTCGCGCACGATGTCGGGATAGAGACCCAGGCTGGAATTGTTGATGAAGGGCGCGCCATTGACCTCGCCGCTGTCGACCTTGAGCTTGCGCCCGGTGGCGATGTTGGCGATGGCCTGGTCCAGCGTCAGCGGGATGTTGAGGTCCTTGGCAAAGTGATTCAGCGTGCCCAGCGGCAACACGCCCAGCGCACTCTGGCAATGCGGATCGGCCAGTAGGGTGGAGGCGACGGCATTGACGCTGCCATCGCCGCCGCCCACGGCGACCACCGCGATCTTGTCGCGCACGGCATTGCGTGCAGTCTGCAGCATGTCTTCGCCGCTGCGTGCCAGATGCACCACGGCGTGCAGGCCGTGTCGGGCGAATTCTCCGGTGATGTGGGCGGCCAGTTCGTCGGCGTGGCCGCCGCCGGCACGGGCGTTGATGGCGGCCACCACGTCAGGGCGGCGTGCCGCGTCGGGGTGGCCATGGCTGGCGGGCAATTCCTGGGTCGTGTCTTGTTCTGTCATCCGCAGGCAATGGGAATATGGTTTCAGAGCCCGTTGGAGCGCGGTTGCGCGTAATAGTGCCGCTGCCACGTGAAAACCACGGTCGTCCACAGCGCGAACCAGGCCGTGCCCAGCAGCATCGCACCCACTACGTCACTCAGGAAATGCGCGCCCAGGTAGACGCGGCTGAAGGCCGTCAGCGCCACCAGCAGCAGGGCTGCGCCGATGACGGCGGCCTGCACGCCGCGCTCGCCGGTCTTCAGGCGCGTACCGATGGCGGCGGTCACGCCCGGCTGGTTGAGCAGGTAGGCCGCCAGCATGGCGTAGAGCAGGGTGGCGCCGATGGTGTGTCCGCTGGGAAAGCTGTAGCTGTGCAACACCAGGATGGGGTCGTCAAAACTGGGACGCAGGCGCGCGAAAATGTGCTTGAGGGTGAAATTGCACAGCATGCCGCCGGGCAGCACCAGCAGCAGGTCGGTGACCCAGGCCCAGCGCTGCTTGCGGACCATGTGCCAGAGCAACAGTGCGCCCATGACCAGCACGCCGATGGTGCCATGCAGGTGCGTATAGCCGAGCACCAGTTCGGTCAGGGGTGAAAAGGCATGCTGGTTGAACCAGTCCGCCAGTTGCTGATCCAGGTGCGTGAGTGCGCCTTTGCTGCTGACTTCGTAGGCGATCAGCGCAAACAGCATGGCCGTGGCCAGCACGGCCATCAGGCCCGTGGTGAGCGGCAGTCCGAGGTGGTGGTCGCGCGCCATGCGGGCGCGCAGGAAACGCTGGAGGGCGGGAGCGGAGGAAGTCGGTCGTTCTGTCATGCGGCCATTCTAACCTCAGCGCCCCGTTCCCCGGCAAGGGGGCCGGGGGCTTCGCCGCCCAGATCAGGCGCAGGGATCGTTGCCCAGCGCGATGGCGCGCAGGGCCGGCAGGTCGCACAGTTCCACATCGCGGTGGTTGACCTCGATGACGCCGGTCTTCTTGAAATTGGTCAGCAGGCGGCTCACGCTTTCCACGGCCAGGCCCAGGTAGTTGCCGATTTCCTCACGCGTCATGCGCAGCTGGAAGCGGGTCGAGGAATAGCCCCGGCTGGCGTAGCGCGAGGACAGGTTGAGCATGAAGGCAGCCATCTTCTGCTGCGCGGTCATGCTGCCCAGGGTCAGCATGACGCGTTGCTCGCGCGAAATCTCCAGGCTCATCATGCGATGGAACTGGCGCAGCAGCGTGGGCATGTCGCGGAACAATTCCTCCAGGCGGGTAAAGGGAATCTCGCAGACTTCGCTGTCTTCCAGCGCCACCGCTTCGCACAGGTGATGGCCGGCGCCGATGGCATCCATGCCCAGCAGTTCGCCGGCCATCTGGAAGCCGGTGATCTGCTGGCCGCCATTGGTATTGCCCTGGAAGGTCTTGAAATGGCCCAGGCGGATGGCATAGAGCATGTCGAACTTGTCGTTGAGACGGTACAGGCTTTCATCGCGCTTGACCTTGCGGCGGCGGTTGATGACCTGTTCCAGGCGCTGCATGTCGCCCTGATCCAGCCCCATCGGCAGGCACAGCTGGTGCATGCTGCAGGCCGAGCAACTGGCACGCAGCGCGTGCAGGGTGAGCGGAGGCGGCGACTGGATGGGCGTGGGGACAGGTAAGCTGGACATAAGCGTTGGAGATTCCTCTGTGTTGTGGCGGCGTCGGCTGGCCAAGGCTTGGCGTGATGATATGTGATGCGCCACATTGTCATGCGGCCACGCTGCGATTTTTTCGTTACTTTTACCACACTTCTCACCTGTGAAACGCATTCGCAGGCCTGCCAATCAAAACTTTCATCGGGGCAAGGCGAAACTTGCTTTTCGATTACGCCGGCCCCTTTGGGCCTTGCGGGCCCCGTTACTTCACCAGTTTCAGGACTGCCCGGAACTGCGGATGCGCACTGTGCTGCAGCCATTCGTAAGCCACCATCTCCAGCGTGACGGGAATGGCGCCCGCCGCGCGCATGCGCTCGAAGGCGGCATCGCGGTCCAGCGCGCGGCGCGAGCCGCAGGCCTCCAGCAGGGGCAGCACCGTATAGCCCTGTCGCAGCAATGAAAGCGCCGTCTGCAGCACGCAAATGTGGGTTTCACACCCGGCGATGATGATCTGCCGTACGGCCGGCGGGATGACGGGTAGCAAGCCGTCCGCGCAGGCATCGAAATGCTGTTTGGACAAGGTCTTGTCGCACAGCCGCGCGATCTCCGGATGATTGGGCCCGAGCTTGTCGGGCATCTGCTCGGTGGCCAGCACCGGCACGCCCAGCAGTCCGGCAATGCTGGCCATGCGCACCAGCTGCGCCAGTACGGCAGGGCCGTCATGGATGGCGGGCAGGAGGCGCTCCTGGGGATCGATCACCAGCAGGGCGGATTGAGGGGCCTGTATCAGCATGGGAGTCCTGTTCTTGATGGGCTTGGCAGAAATTGAAGGTCTTGTGTCATTGACGCCAAGCGGGTGGGAATTCGACAATTTTTCCATCATTGACCCATCGGAGCAAATCCATGCGCTTTTCCTCGCCTGCGGGTTCCCCTGGCGGTAGCCGCAATGCCGCCATCCTGGCCTTGTGCCAGGGCCTGTTTACCTGCGCCATCTCGATCGACCTGACCCTGACCGCGCTGACCGGCTGGCAACTGGCGCCGGACAAGGCGCTGGCAACCTTGCCGTTCGCCCTCATCACCGTGGCTGGCGCGGTGGTGACCTGGTTTGCGGCCTTCCTGATCCAGCGCCTGGGGCGGCGCTGGTCCTTCGTGCTGGGGGCGGCCAGCTGCTGTGCCGGCGGGCTCATTTCGGTGTGGTCGGTCTGGCACGGGCAGTTCTGGACCTTCTGCGTTGGCACCGCGTTGGTCGGTGTATTTCAGGCATTTGCGCAGTATTACCGGCTGGCCGCCGCCGATGCGGTAGCCGAAGCGGCCAAGAGCCGCGCCATCTCCACCGTGCTGGCCGGGGGTGTCATCGCGGCCCTGGTCGGCCCGGCGCTGGCGGCCTGGAGCAAGGATTGGTTTCCGGCGGCGCTGTTTGCCGGGGCCTATCTGGTGGTGGCGCTCATGGGGCTGTTGTCGGTGGTGGTACTGGTGTTGTTCTATCGGGACCAGGCCGAGCCGTCCACTGCGGCGCAGTCGCAGGCCGAGCTTGCACCGGCCCGCCCGCTCTCGGCCATTGCACACACACCGGTGTTCATGGCCTCGGTGGCCAACAACGTGGCCGGGTCCATGGTGATGATGTTCATCATGACGGCCGCCCCCCTGGCGGCGGTGGCCTGCCATCACGGCATCGATGACGGCGCGGCCATCATCCAGTGGCACCTGGTGGGCATGTATGCGCCATCCTTCTTTGCCGGACGCCTGATCCAGCGCTGCGGCCTGGGACCGGTGCTGCTGGCGGGTCTGGGCATGAACCTCGGCTGCGCCATCATCGCCATGCTCTCCACCACGCTGCCCGCTTTCTACGTGGCCTTGCTGCTGCTGGGCGTGGGATGGAATTTCATGTTCGTCGGTGGCACTACCTTGCTGGCGCAATCCTATACCCCGTCGGAACGCGCCAAGACCCAGGGCCTGGCCGAGTTGATGCGCTATGCCGCCACGGCCCTGGCGACGCTGGGCGCCGGTCCCTTGCTGGCCCGCTTCGGCTGGGAAACGCTCAATGCGGCCATCCTGCCGGTGCTGCTGGTGTCGGCGCTGGCCACGCTGCGCTGGATGTGGGCCCAGCGTGGCGGGCGCACGGCACTGGCCGCGGGCCTGCGCTAACATCGGAGGATGATTCCAATGACCCCCGTGCTTTCCGCGCAAGCCACACAGGCCGCTCGCAATGTGGTACTGCTGGCCTATGCCGGCATGAACCTGCTCGATCTTGCCGGCCCCATGCAGGTGCTGGCGACCACCAACCGGCTGCAGGGCCGCGAAGTCTATCGCCTGCACGTGGCCTCGGCAGAAGGCGGCGCGGTGACCACCAGTGCCGGCCTGCCGGTGTTGACGCAATCCCTCCCTGCGCCGGACGCGCTGCTGCTTGCTGGGGGACTGCATACCTTGATTTCTCCCGGCGGCAGTGCGGGCGAGGTCTTCAGCATCGATCCCGCCCTGGTCGCCTGGATCCGCGAGGCCGCACCCCTGGCCCAGCGCGTCTGTTCGGTCTGTACCGGTGCTTTCCATCTGGCCGAGGCCGGCGTATTGGATGGCCTGCGCGTGACCACGCACTGGGAATCCGCCCACGAGCTGCAGCAGCGCTATCCGATGCTGGAAGTGGATGGCGAGCCCATCTACATCCGTCAGGGCCGTATCTGGACCTCGGCGGGCGTGACTGCCGGTATCGACCTGACCCTGGCGCTGGTGGAGCAGGACCTGGGCCACGCCGCGGCCATTGCGACGGCGCGCCAGCTGGTGATGTTCGTCAAGCGGCCGGGTGGACAATCGCAATTCAGCACGCCGCTGGCCGCGCAGGCGACCGGGGCGGGGCGGTTTGCCGAGCTGCATGCCTGGATCGCCGGCAATCTGGAGGCGGATCTGCGGGTGGAGAACCTGGCGCGCCAGGCCAACATGAGTCCGCGTACCTTCGCCCGGCTGTATGTGGCCGAGACCGGCCGTACGCCGGCGCGCACGGTCGAGCTGATGCGCCTGGAAGCGGCGCGCCGCGCGCTGGAAGAAACCCGTCTGCCGCTCAAGCGCATCGCCAGCCAGTCCGGTTACGGGGAAGAGCAGAACCTGCGGCGGGTCTTCCTGCGCCAGCTTGGCGTGAGCCCCGGGCAATATCGCGAACGCTTCGCGGCCTCCTGATTTACTGGCCTGCCTCTCGCATGAAGCGCTGCCGGTGGTGGCGGACACCCTCGCTGATGCGCTCCCAGGTGCGTGCAGGGAAGTCGTCGGGGAGTTCGCCTTCGGCGACCGCGAGGGCATCCTCCGCGCCTTGCACCAGCGCCAGCATGGCCTGCCACACCGGCTCCCCGCCGTGCTGCAGGGCAAGCTGCCGCCAGTGGCGGGCTTCGATGGTATGGAAGTGGCGATGCGGATTGCGTCCGCGCAGCAGCATGGCCGGACCGGCCTGGCGCGCGCGGAGCTGGTTAGGGCCTTTGCCGAAGTAGGGCCACATCGACAGCACGTCATACAGCGGCGTCATCTCGTAACGGCCACCCGCATGCAGGTGCAGCGAGAAATTCTTGGCATGGCCGTCGGTGGCCGCCAGCAGGAAGAAGGCCAGTTGCGCCAGCAGGAAATAGGTCTTGTCGCCGCCCTGGCTGCTGGCGTTGAGCAGGCCCAGGCATTGGTTCAGGCCGGGACCGCCCTGGCTTTCGTACTTCATGGTCGGCGGCAGGCCGAAGGCCTGGCAGAAATCTTCCTGCGGCAGGCGTGCGATCCATCCTTCCTTCATCCTGGCACGGTCGAAACGCTCTACGGCCAGCACCGTATGACGCCCGAAATGTTCCACCCGCGCTGATGCCACCGGCAGACCCATCGCCGCCAGGATGCGGGAGCACAGCCATTCGTTGTAGACCGAGTCCCCCGCATCGACCCGCTGCATCACGCCGCCGATGAGGCCCAGCGGCAGCTTGATGATGTGCGTGGTCGGCGTGGCACCCAGGGGACGGCACCATTTGCCGCGATGCCAGGTCAATGCGGTCTTTTCCTGTGCACCTGCGATCGAGATGCGCAGCGCATCTTCCTGGGCGCTGGCCAGGGGCGAGGACAAGGGCAGGGCATACAGCAATTGCTCGAGCGCGGCCTCATCCAGGCGCTCGCAGTGGATGCTGCGCCAGCCTTCTGGTTCCAGGTCCGGTGGCAGCAACTGCAGCGCCCCGACGCAGTCCCGTCCCAGCGCCTGCAACAGGTCGAAGACGTCCGTGGAGGGCAGGCGATAGCGTTGCCGCAGCCGTTCGCGAATATCGGCGTTGTCGGGGAGCAGGTTGTCGAAATAGTTGCGCACGCTGTCGCCGCGCAGCTCGCCCGAGGCGGTCAGCGGCAGGGACAGCGACAGTGGACGGAAATGCGACGAGCGCACCCACGTGGGCGCATAGCGGAAGCGATGTACCTGGCGTTCCACGCTCCAGGTGCCGACCAGCTCACCGTTCATCCAGGCGTGCAGCATTACCAGGAACCCTGTTTGCGGGCCGGGATAAAGGCTGCCCCCGGCTCCGCGACACTGTGCATCGGCTGGTCGGCTGCATGTACATGCAGCTTGAGACCGGCCCCCAGCGTCGCCAGGAGCAGCAGCAGCTGCTCCACGCTGACGGCCCCCGGATTGGCTTCGATCTCGGCAATGCGCGCCTGGCTCACGCCGATGCGTTTACCCAGTTGCGCCTGTGTCAAGCGCTGCTGCTTGCGCAAGGCGCGCAGATGCTCGCGTAACTGGATGGAGAGGCTGATGGGGAAATCATCGGCCATGGGAGTTCCGTCAAGACAAGGAGGCAGCCGCGACGGTGGGCTCGGCGGAGGGCCGGGCCGTGCGGCTGTTGACGAAAATATAGGACAAGAGCGATAAAACTGCAATACAAGAAATATCTTATATTTTACTTTTATCGCCTAAAGCCGATAAATTGAAATTATCGGTTTTGGCCTGTATTCATGCTTGCGCCGGGCTAACCGGCGACAAGGCCGTCAATGCCGCCAGCGAGTCCAGCCACCACGACAGGGCCGGACCCGCCGGATGGTCGGGTTTGTAGACGCACTGGATCGGCAGTTCCGCCCCTTGCGGCGGATGGTGGATGGTGCTGATGCTCACCAGGCGCCCGGTGTCGAGGTCATTCTTGACCACATGCAGCGGCATGTTGCCCCAGCCCATGCCGGCGCGCAGCAGGGCGTGCTTGGTGCCCAGATCGCTCATGCGCCAGGTCAGCCGCGAGTGCACCGAGAAATCCTGGCGGGCGGTGAGCTCGCTGCGGTCCGACAGCACCAGCTGGGTTTGCTGCTGCAGGAGCTTTTCGGAAATCCTTCCTTTCACCTGGGCCAGCGGGTGGTCCGGTGCCACCACCGCCACCAGTTGCACGCTGGGCAGCGTAATGCGCAGCAGGTTGGGCGGCGTGGTCGGCAGCGTCCCCAAGATGCCCAGCATGGAGCGGCCGTCAATGACGCGCTCGGCCACCGCCCCCAGCGCTTCGACTTCCAGCCGTACCGTCACCGCCGGAAAGGCCTGGCGAAAGCGCTGCAACAGGTCCACCAGGCAATCGGTAGGGAAGAACACGTCCACGGCCAGCGATACTTCCAGCTCCTGCCCGCGCGCATAGGAATTGGCCCGGACCTGCAGTGAATCCACGTGATCGAGCACCTGCCGAGCATCGGCCAGCAAGGCCACGCCGGGACTGGTCAGCTGGGGCCGGTAACCACTGCGGTCGAAAAGCAGCACGCCAAGCTGGTCTTCCAGCGTAGCGACGGCGTAGCTGACGGCCGACTGTGCCCGCGCCAGCTTGCGTGCGGCCGCCAGGAAACTGCCGCTGTCAGCCACCTGCACGAAAACCCGCAACTGATCCAGCGACAGACGTTCAATATTCATATTGTCCTCAAGCTACGATGAAGTTTTGAAGTTTTGAAGTTTTGAAGTTTTGAAGTGATGAAGTGTCAACTATATCTAAAATTTAGATCATGATTATAAAAAGATAATCAGTTTTAGCCGAAACGGAACTTGCCTATTCTGTCGTCACTGGCTGCAGCGAATGCGCAAACAGCAGAGCACAGCGAGAGCCGGTTAAATGATTGGCATCAGGCAACAAGATTCAAGGCAACACGGCATCACAATTCAAACATCGTCGTTCACCCAAACACAGAGAGGCTTACCATGATCACCAACTTCACCACCTTCCGTATCGGCCGCGTCCTGCTGGCTTCCTTGTTCGTCATTTCGGGCATCTTCAAGATCGTCGGCTTTGCCGGCACCGTCGGCTACTTCAGCAGCCTGGGCCTGCCGGTCCCGACCCTGGCCGTGCTGGTCACCATCCTGGTCGAAGTCGGCGGCGGCTTGCTGCTCATGAGCGGCCGTGGCGTGCGTCCGGTGTCGCTGGTGATTGCGCTCTTCACCGTTGGCGCGACCTTGTCGGCCCACCATTTCTGGACGCTCGAAGGCGCTGCCGCCCAAGGCCAGATGATCCACTTCCTCAAGAACGTGGCCTTGATCGGCGCGCTGCTGCTGGTGTCCTCGATCGACCCGCAAGCCCAGCCGGAAGAAAGCCGTTGAGTCGCACAGCGTCCCATTGCATCCTTTGACCATGATCCATCGGCCCGCACCCACGAAGTGCCGGCCTCTTCAGGAGAGACAAACATGAGCACCCCCTACACCCGTCAAATCGAACGCCTGGTCAACGGCATCCCCACCCAGGATGGCGCCGGCGTGAGCCTCACCCGCGTGCTGACCCACGACCTGCAGCGCCGCCTGGACCCGTTCCTGATGCTCGACGCTTTCCATTCGGACGAGCCCAGCGATTACCTGGCCGGTTTCCCCGACCACCCGCACCGCGGCTTTGAAACCGTGACCTACATGCTGGCCGGGCGCATGCGCCACCGCGACAATGCCGGTAACGAAGGCTTGCTGGAACCGGGCGGCATGCAGTGGATGACCGCCGGCCGCGGGCTGGTCCATTCGGAGTTGCCGGAACAGGAAAACGGCCTCATGAGCGGCTTCCAGTTGTGGGTGAACCTGGCGGGCAAGGACAAGATGACCGATCCCGGCTACCAGGACATCCCCTCGGCGGGCATCCCCGAGACCGAGCCGCAACCGGGCGTGAAGGTACGCGTCCTGGCCGGTACCGCCTTTGGCGTGGCGGGCGCCATCAGCCGCGAGACCACCGAGCCGCTGTACCTGGACCTGAAGCTGGAATCCGGCGTGACGCTGGACCTGCCGATCCCGGCCACGCACAATGCCTTCCTTTACGTCTATGAAGGCAAGCTGGCCGTAGGCGCGGCAGGCAGCGAGACCCGCGCCGCCGAGGCTGGCCGCATGGCCGTGCTCTCCAACGCCGTCGGTTCGGCTGGGGTGACGGTGCGGGCCGAGCAGGGAAGCCGCTTCCTGCTCATCGCCGGCAAGCCCTTGAACGAGCCGATCGCCCAGTGGGGACCGTTCGTGATGAACACCCGCGAACAGGTGGAAGCCGCCATCGACGATTTCCGCGCCGGCCGTTTCTGAGCAAGCATTCCCCATGAACCCAGCAGGCGGGCCGCCAACCAGGCCCGCCGCACCAGGAGAGCACCATGAGCAACATTCTTCACCAGATCCACGGCCTGACCCGTGACATCGGTTTCCCGGTCCGGCGCCTGCTGCCGGCGGCGGCTGCACGCACGGTCGGTCCCTTCGTCTTTTTTGATCATATGGGGCCGGTGGAATTCGATGCCGGCACCACCGAAGGCGATGTGCGTCCGCATCCCCACATCGGCCTGGCCACCGTGACTTACCTGTTCTCGGGCGCCATGATGCACCGTGACAGCCTGGGCGTGGTCCAGCGCATCACCCCGGGGGCGGTCAACTGGATGGCCTCGGGACGCGGCATCGTCCATTCCGAGCGCATCCCCGACGATATCCGCGAGCAGAAAGTGCCGGTGCATGGACTGCAGATGTGGGTGGCCCTGCCGGCCGAGCAGGAGGAGAGCGATCCGCTGTTCCGTCATTACGCCTCGGAGGACATGCCTGAGGCACAAATCGGCGGTGCGCGCCTGCACGTGCTGGCGGGTTCGGCGTTCGGCGTGAGCTCGCCGGTGGCCACGGCCAGCCCGACGCTGTATGTGGCGGGCAGCACCACGCAAGGCGCCGAGCTGGAGATTGCCGCCGATGTGCAGGAGCGGGCGGTCTACGTGGTACGCGGCGAGGTGATGCTGGACGGCGAGCGCATGGAGCCGGGCACGCTGGCCATCCTGGCCCCCGGTGCGGCAGTGGCGCTCAAGGCGGTGGGAGAAACGGTCTTCATGATCCTGGGCGGTGCGCCGCTGGATGGTCCGCGCTTCGTCTGGTGGAATTTCGTGGCGACCTCGCGCGAGAAGATCGAAGCGGCCAAGGTCGCGTGGAATGGCCGGGACAAGAACGTGTTCCCGGACATTCCGGGTGAGACCGAGTGGATTCCGCTGCCGGCGCATTGATCAGCGCCTGAAGCTTGACGAACAAAACCGCCTGCCGCAATTCCAGCGACAGGCGGTTTTTCATCGGCCGTTGCAGCCGTTCATGGGTCGACCCATCAGATCAGCCCGATGATGCGCCCCATTTCGGTGATGTAGGGGCTGTCCTTCAGGACCTGGTTTTCCAGGCTGTCGGCGGCACGGCGCAGGGAGTGCCAGGTATCGCCGACCTGTCCCGCATGCGGCTGCGGTTGGCTCAGGTGCTGGCGCAGACGGGCGATGTCTTCGCGCAGCTGGTCGGCTTCGGTGCTGCCAGCGGGCAGTTTCTGCAATTCCGCCTCGAACTGGCCGACCATGTCCAGCAGGCGCTGGTGGTCGAACGCTGGGGTTTGCATGGGCTCGCTCATGGATTCTCCTTCGGTGATGGACCGGCTCCATCATAGGCGCATCGCGCCCGGGCCGGCAAAAAAAGGCGCCGGGGTTTGCCCGGCATCAAGTTCTGCTGTTTGGGTCCGCCCGCCCGTCGTAAGTTCCGGCAGCGCCGCGTGCAGCCTGTGCTTTGTTACACTGGCGGCTGTTTTTGCGCGGTGCACCCTGCGCCGCGCTCGCTGATCCCCTGATTCATGACCTCACACGACGACACTCCCGCCTTCATCACCTGGACCACCGGTGCCACTTCACAGCAGCTGCGCTGGCATTCCGAGGCCGGCAATGCGCCGCCCAAGCGCGTGGTCGAGGCGGACGACCAGATGGCCGCAGATACTGCCTACAAGCTGGCCTGCGAGGGGACCGGCCTGCTCTGGCGCGGCGACTTCCAGAATGCACGCCAGCTGCTGCAAGCCCTGGGCCGACGTGTGGACCGCGCCCGCGAGCGCGCCCAGGCCAAAGGCAAATTCAAATCGGCCACCGCCGAGAGCCCGGCACAGGCCTTCCATCATCATCGCCAGATGCAGGCGCAGCGCGCGCGCATCCTTGGCATGCTGCTCATTCCCGTCGAGCCCGGTTTCGTGGTGCCGCTGCGCCGTGCGCCAGACGTGCAGGCTGCCTGCAGCGAAGCTTATGAGCCGGCGCTGCAGGCGGCATCCTTTGCCGTCTCGCTGCGCGAGCTGCAGGGCTTGATCGGTGCGCATGAATGGCGCAAGAAGGGCGTCGAGATCGCCGCACTCGGTGGCCGCATCCATCCGTGGTATGGCGTCTTCTCACCGGTGCGCGGTGAATACGTGGACCTGGTGGCCAAGGCGCCGCTGCCATCGACCGAACTGGCCTTTGATATCGGCGTGGGCAGTGGTGTGCTCTCCGCCGTCCTGGCGCAGCGCGGCGTGCGCAAGATCATCGCCACCGACATGGACCCGCGCGCGCTGGCCTGCGCACGCGAGAACCTGCAAGGACTGGGGCTCTTGCCGCAGGTGCAATTGCAGGAGGCCGACCTGTTCCCGCCGGGACGCGCACCGCTGATCGTCTGCAATCCGCCCTGGCTGCCGGCGCGTCCCAGTTCACCGATCGAACATGCGGTCTATGACCCGGACAGCCGCATGCTGCTGGGCTACCTGAAGGGCCTCGCCGATCACCTCACGCCGCAGGGCGAAGGCTGGCTCATCCTGTCCGATTTCGCCGAACACCTGGGTCTGCGCGCGCCCGGGATGCTGGCCGAGGCGATTGCCCAGGCCGGCCTCGAAGTGGTGGCGCGCCACGACATCAAGCCGCGCCACGGCAAGGCAGTCGATCGCGACGATCCCCTGCATGCCGCGCGCAGCAAGGAAACCACCAGCCTGTATCGCCTGCGCGCCCGCGCCTGAATCAACCTGATGCCAGCAAGGAGCCAACGTCCATGAACATGATCCGATGCCTGCCGCTGCTGTTGGGCGTGCTGCTCCTGCCGGCCACGGCCCAGGTCACCACCCGCGACCTGGGCGGGCACTATGGTCCGCAGCAGGGTGTGCCGGTTCCTGTGCCGGTCCCCGTACCGGTTCCGGATGCGCTGAACCGTAACCCGCAGCTCAGCGAACCCATCACCACCTCCGGCAACAGCTGCGCCTGCCAGGTGGCCGAGACCAGCGGCAGCGCCTGCATGATCTTCCTGCGCACCAATGCGGCCGAGTGGATTGCCCGCAATGCGCCGCAGACGCCGCTGCGCTCCTCGGCCAGCGGACGTTACTACGATGCCTCCTTCGCGCTGGCCGCCAGCGCCTGTGCGGCACGCAAGGTGGCACCGGGCAGCGTGAAGGTGCATTGGCTGGACCGCCGCAATGCGATCCTGGAATGGAAATAGGGCGCTGACCAGGACGATCAGAACCTCAAGCCGGCTCCTGCCAGGCCGGAAAATCCAGCATGACCGCAAAATGCCCGTCAGGCAGGTAAGCAAAGCGCATCTCGCCCGCATGCGCGCGCATGACTTCTTCCACGATGGACAAGCCCAGGCTCGCCCCCATGCGGTTCTCGCCGCGCGGGGCGAAGGGCTTGCGCAATCGTTCCCAATCCTCGGCAGCTATCCCCGGCCCGTCATCGATGAAGCTCAGGCGGTGGCGCTGGCCGTCGCTGTCGAGCCGCACGTGCAACAGCCCCGGCGCGCCGTATTGCAGAGCGTTGTCGAGGATGTTCTTGATGGCCTCGCCCAGTGCAATCGGATCGCCCTGGATCAAACAGGGTAGGGGCGGCACATCCAGCGCCAGGTCGTGCGGCGTGCGCGCGCGATTGGACAGCACTTCGGTCATCTGCGAGCGCACCAGGTCGGCCAGATCGATGCGCTCCTGCAGCCGGCTGTCATTGCGATGCTGGACCATGGCGTGATTGATGAGCTGGTTCACCAGCGCACCCAGGTGGCGCGTGCGTTCGCGCAGCAGGGCCAGGTGGCGCTGGCGCTTTTCTTCGCTGGGTTCGGTGGCCAGCAGTTCCATCTGCGCCACCAGGGCGGTGACGGGCGTGCGCAGCTGGT
This sequence comes from Herbaspirillum aquaticum, assembly GCF_002213425.1. Taxonomy (GTDB): domain Bacteria; phylum Pseudomonadota; class Gammaproteobacteria; order Burkholderiales; family Burkholderiaceae_D; genus Herbaspirillum; species Herbaspirillum aquaticum. The sequence goes on from NZ_NJGV01000005.1 coordinate 74,347, forward strand.
GCGCGGCATCGCCGATCACGCGGCGCATGGTGGCGCGGTGGACCACCAGCCTCTCCATGAAGGCGTTGATGGCCGAGACCAGCGCATGCGTCTCGGCCGGCACGGTCAGCGACAGGGGTGAAAGATCGTTCAGGTCCCGCTCACGGATGGCCGCCTCGATGCGCTTGAGCGGCGCCAGTGCCTGGTAGAGCGTGAACATCGCTGCCAAGATGGTCAGCGCGCTCATGGCCACGATCACCACCAGCGCCTTGCCGCCCAGGCTCTGCGCAAAGGACATGCGCGCATTGTTGGTCTGCGCCAGCACGATGACCGCCCACGGATGCGGACTGTCGACCGGCATGCGCCGCCCGATGATGGCCATGCGCACGGGCGTGCCCAGATAATCGCCATCGCGCAGCAAGGGGCCTTGCTCCAGCTCGTTCCAGGGAATCTCCGGACGGAATTCGGCATCACCCGCAATCACCCGTCCACGCGGATCGAAGACCGCATAGATCGCATGGTCCCCCGTGCCCAGCATTGACAGCGCCGCCAGCGGCACATCGACATTGACTTCGCCATGGTCGTACCAGGTGTTCTCGGCAATCTGCAAGGCGCTGCCGGCCAGGATGCGGTCATAGGCCTGGCGTGCGGCCAGCTGGGTCGAGATCCAGATGGCGATGAGCAGCACGGCGGCACTCACCAGCAGCACCGCGCCCACGCGCACCACCAGGCGTGTGTAGAGCGAACGCCCGGCGACGACGTGGGGCGAGCGGCCCAGCATCAGTGCAGGGCAGCGGCCGGGGTGGACGCCGCAGGTTCAGCGGCTGCCGGGGCCTGCAACACCAGCTGATATCCGAGTCCGCGCAGGGTGCGGATCTCGAAGGCGGCACCGGCCAGTTTCTTGCGCAGGCGCGCCACGTATTGCTCGACCGTGTTGGCGTTGGGGGTGTCATCGACCGTGAAGAGCCGATCCATCAGTTCATCCTTGTTGAAGATGCGTCCCGGCCGGGCGGCGATGATTTCCAGCAGCGTCACCTCGCGCCGGGTCAGTTCGATGGGTTGCCCGTCCAGCGTGGCGGTGCGGCTCTTGCGGTCGATGCACAGGTTGGCACAGTGCAGCAGGTTGGTCGATTCGCCGCCGCTCCTGCGCAGGAGCACGCGGATGCGCGCCTCCAGTTCGCGGAAGTCGAAAGGCTTGACCAGGTAATCGTCGGCACCCAGGTCCAGTGCGCGCACGCGTTCTTCGATCTCGCCGCAGGCGGTGAGCATGAGCACCGGCGTGTGCTGGCCACGGGCGCGCAATTGCTCCAGCAGGGCGAAGCCATCGGTCTGCGGCAGCATCACGTCCAGGATCAGCAGGTCGAAGGCCTCGCCCAGGCGGCGCGCGGCGTGGCCGCCGTGGCTTTCCCATTCGACGGTGTGGCCGATGCGGGCCAGGTGGGAAACGATGGCCTCGGCGACGTCGGCAGTGTCTTCGACCAGCAGGATGCGCATGGGATCTCCAGTGTTGTTTTTCGATGCCGCAGCTGTTGGACGCTGCTTGGGCAGGTCGTCATTGTATGTCCGAACCGCTCACGAAAAGAAGACGTCAGGATTTAGTCAGATTCGTTACAGCTTGGCGGCCTAGCATCCGTTCCAGCATCAATAATTCTTATAAATCATTTGGAGACTGGCATGAGCGACCCTGCCCAAGCTGCGGCTATCCTCGACCCATCGCGTCCGCTGCTGGAAATCGACCGCGTTACCCTGCAGTACAAGACCACCGATTCGCTGGTCACCGCTACCCAGAACGTCAGTTTCAACGTCCATCCTGGCGACCGCTACATCCTGCTCGGCCCTTCGGGCTGCGGCAAGTCCACCCTGTTGAAGGCCATCGGCGGCTACCTGCAGCCGACCTCGGGGGCGATCCGTCTCAAGGGGCGGGAAGTGCATGAGCCGGGACCGGACCGCATGATGGTGTTCCAGGAATTCGACCAGCTGCTGCCCTGGAAGACGGTGCGCCAGAACGTGGAGTTCGCGCTGCACGCCAGTGGCCGCCTGCAGGGAAAGGCTGCCGCCGAGCGCGCCGAGTACTACATCAGCAAGGTCGGTCTGGCCAAGTTCATCGACAGCTATCCGCACATGCTCTCCGGCGGCATGAAGCAGCGTGTCTCGATTGCCCGTGGCATGGCCATGGAGCCGGACGTGCTGTTGATGGACGAGCCCTTTGCCGCCCTCGATGCACTGACCCGCCGCAAGATGCAGGATGAACTGCTGCGCCTGTGGGACGACACCCAGTTCACCGTGCTCTTCGTGACCCACTCGATCGAAGAAGCGATCCGCGTGGGCACCCGCATCCTGCTGCTCACGCCGCACCCCGGCCAGGTCCGCGCCGAACTCAACAGCATCGATCCCGGCCAGCTGGGAACGGCTGCCCAGGCCGAACTGGAAACCCGCATCAACGACATGCTGTTCGCCCATCACTGAGCCGCGCAGGAGACCTCATCATGCAAACCAATCTGCCCTTCGTCCGCCCGGAAATCCTGGTGGACCCCAATCCCGGCGCCACTGCCGAAGTGCAGCGCCCGCTGTCGGCCTTCGAATCCCTGTACCGCATGGGCTGGCTGCGCAAGACCGTGATCCTGCTGGTACTGGCCCTGGTCTGGGAAGTCTACGGCCGCTGGCTGGACAATGCCTTGCTCTTCCCCAGCTTCAGCGAGACGGTGCAAGCCTTCCTCTCCGGCATCGGCTCCGGCGTGCTGCTGCAGCGCGCCGCCGTGTCGATGCAGACCCTGCTGGTCGGCTATGGCCTGGGCATCCTGCTGGCCGGGCTGCTGACGACGGTGGCCATCAGCTCGCGCATCGGCAATGACCTGCTGGAAACGCTGACCTCGATGTTCAACCCGCTGCCGGCCATCGCGCTGTTGCCGCTGGCGCTGATCTGGTTCGGGCTGGGCACCGGCAGCATCATCTTCGTGCTGGTGCACTCGGTGCTGTGGGCGGTGGCGCTCAACACGCATGGCGGCTTTCGGGCGGTGTCCAACACGCTGCGCATGGTTGGCCAGAACTATGGATTGCGCCGCTTCTCGCTGGTGAAATCGATCCTGATCCCGGCCGCTTTCCCCAGCATCCTGACCGGCCTGAAAGTGGGCTGGGCCTTCGCCTGGCGCACGCTGATCGCGGCCGAGCTGGTCTTTGGCGTCTCCTCGGGGGCGGGTGGCCTGGGCTGGTACATCTTCGAAAACCGCAACCAGCTGGAAACGGCCAATGTCTTCTCGGGCCTGTTCTTCGTGATCATCATCGGCCTGGTGGTGGAGAACCTGATCTTCGCCCAGATCGAGAAGCGCACCATCCGCCGCTGGGGCATGCAGCACTGAGCTGCCGGACGGGCGGACCTTGTTTCCATACAAGGTCCGCGCAATCCCTACATCAACACGCAACGATCCATACAAGACCGATAAACTGACGACCTTCAGGAGACAAGCATGCAACGACGTACCTTTACCAGCCTCATGATGGCCAGCGCCCTGGCGCTGTCCGCCGTATCCGGCACCGCCCGCGCGGAAGCGCAGGAAGTGCGCATCTCCCACGGCTATGGCTTGCTGTACCTGCCGCTGATGGTGATCCGCGACCAGAACCTGGTGGAAAAGCACGCCAAGACCATGGGCCTGGGCGAAGTCAAGACCAAGTGGGTGCTGCTCGACGGCGGCAATGTCATCAATGACGCCATGCTGGCCGGCAACCTCGACATCGCCGGCACCGGCGCACCGGGTTTCGTGACGCTGTGGTCCAAGGCCCATGGCATCCCGCGTTCGGAAGTGGTGGGATTGGGAGCGCTGTCGACTTCGCCGCTCTGGCTCAATACCAACAACCCGAACGTCAAATCGCTCAAGGACTTCACGCCCAAGGACAAGATCGCCATTCCCGGCATCAAGACCTCGCTGTCGGCCGTGCTGCTGCAGATGGCTGCCGCCAAGACCTTCGGCATCGAGAACTACGCCAAGCTGGATCCGCTGACGGTGAGCCTGTCGCATCCGGAAGCGATGGCTTCCCTGGTCTCGGGCAAGACCGAGATCACGGCGCACTTCACCTCGCCGCCGTTCTCCTACCAGGAAGCCAAGGCCCCGGGCATCACGCGCGTGCTCAATTCCACCGATGTACTGGGCCACATCACCATCGATGTGGTCTTTGCGCTCAAGTCCTTTACCGACAAGAATCCCAAGCTGACCCAGGCCTTCATGGCCGCGCAGGAAGAGGCCAACGCCTACATCGCCAAGAACCGCAAGGGCGCAGCCGAGATCTTCCTGCGCGTCTCCAAGCTCAAGCTGCCCCAGGAAGAAGTGGAACAGATGCTGGCGGACCCGGGCACCGAGTTCACCTCGACGCCGGTGGACATCATGCAATACGTGATCTTCATGGGCAAAGCCGGCACCATCAAGACCAAGCCGGCGGTGTGGCATGACATGTTCGTGCCGGTATTCAAGGAGCGCAAGGGCAGCTGAGCATGAAGCGGCACAGTCCGCACTGCGGACTGTGCCTGTCGTATCATGGCGGCTTTGCCTTTGCTGCCGTTCCCATGCGTGAGAACACCGCCCTCCACTGGATCATCGATGAAGACCGCCTCTTCACCGACATGGCCGATTCCCCCGACAATCCCTGCACCGCCTGCGGCGGCTGCTGCGCGCATTTCCGCGTGTCCTTCTACTGTGGCGAACTCAGCGATGGTTTGGGCGGCATGGTGCCGGTGGAACTGACCAGCAAGGTCAACGACACGCTGGCCTGCATGAAGGGGACCGAACACGGCCATGGCCGCTGCATCGCGCTCGTGGGTGAACTGGGACGGCCAGGCGTCGGTTGCCGCATCTATGCGCAGCGCCCCAGCACCTGCCGCGAATTCTCGCCCTGGGAGGCGGATGGCCAGCCCAATCCCGAATGCCAGCAACGACGCCAGGCCTTGGGCTTGCCGGTGCTGGCGGCGTTGCCGCCGGAACAGGCCGCGCCCGTGTTGCCTGCCTGAATCCTCAGGCCGGTGGCGCTTGGCTGCAGAGCGCTGCCAGTGCGTCTCCCAGCGATTCGGGTCGGCCCTCGAAAAGGGTCTGCATGGCCTTGGGATCAGCCAGCAAGGCATAGAGCGCGCTGCGTGCCTCATAGTCGGTGGCCAGGCGTACGGCCGCCAGGATGTAATCGTCCAGCGTGGCGGCGATGGTCCAGTCGGGCAAGCCCACGCGGCGAAACAGCCCCTCATCGATATGTTCGAACACTTCCGGCCCGGTCTTGCAGATGCCAGGCAAGCCCACGGTGAAGGCGTCGATGATGCCGTTGGTATTGCCGAAGGGCAGGGGCGAGAGAAACATGTCGCACTGGTTGAAGATCGACAGGTACTGCTGGTAGGGCTGGTGCGGATACACCTGCGCGCCCGGCACGTAACGCAGGATCAGCCGATGCAGCTGCGGATAGAGCAGCCCCTGCGCCTGCCCCACCAGGAAGTGCAGCCGTACCTGGCGTGACCGGCCGCCAGCTTGCTGTGCCGACAGATCAACGATGCGCTGGCAGGCTGACAGGAAGCGGGGATTGAGCTTCATGGTGGTGGCGGCAATGGCCACGTTGACCACCGGCTGGTCGGACCGTTCCAGGCGCGGCACGGCAAAGGGAATCGCGGTGGGGCGATAGGGTTGGCCGTCGGCAGGCAGGCGCAGCAGCTTCTCGCTGAAGCAGGCCGGGTCGCCCACGAAATCGTCCTCCACGCTGATGTAGTCGATGCAGGGCGAATGCGTGGTCGCAGGATGCCCGAGCGCGGCCACCTGCAACGGCGCCACGCGCAGGTTGGCGGCAAACATGGTGATGGGGAACATGCCCACGCTGGGCATGTAGAACACCCGCGGCCGACGCGCCCGGGCAATCTCGCGCACGCTGCGCAGGCTGGCCATCAGGTCGGCCGGCTGTTCCAGCGTGATGAATTCATCGAAGACCGCGCGGCCCAGTTCATCGGTATTGCTCGCATAGCCCATGGCGACCACGTGGAAATGGCGGCGCGCGGCCTCCAGCGTCTTGGAGTGGGTGCGATAGATCGAATGCCCGCCCGAAAACCATTCCAGCAGCACCAGCATGACCGGCTTGCCATCGACCCGTGCGTCACCCGGTTGCGCCAGGTCGTGCAGTGCTTCGGTGTGCAGCTTCTTCTTCAGCAGCTGGTTGATGGCGCCCTTGATGCGATGGCGCTGCGGCAGGTCGGCGTAGCTGCAATGCATGTACACGTCATGCAGCACGCCGACCGGCAAGCCTTCCAGCGACTCCAGTTCATGCAGCCGGTCTGGCAGCCATTGCAGCAGCGCTTCGCGCTTGGAGTGCGCCGCCGGCGTACCCAGGAAGCGCGGCGACATCAGCGCCAGGAAGAGGGCGGCGGCCAGCGGTTTGTTCTGTGCCCACAGCGCTTCCACATCCAGCGCCAGTTCCGATTCGGGGGAATAAAGCAGGCAGAATTTCACCAGGTCCAGCGGCTTGACCTCGAACACCTGCGACTGCGGGCCGCCGAAGTTGAGCGAGCGCAGGATGTGATCGGCATTGATGAAATGGCTGGCGCCGAAGAGCGCGGACAGCCAGCGCTGGAAGTTGATCAGCTGCCCGAAACCGTTGGGACTGAGATGGAAGCCCGGGTCCGAGAGCAAGGCCGAAATGGCGCTGGTCACGCGGGTCAGCATGTGCTGTTCCAGTTCGGCCTGGGTCACTGCCGGGGAGACCTGCAGGGAGAATTTGCCGCTCAGTTGCCCATACTGCCGGTCGATCAATTGCAGCAGGCGCACCAGTTCGCGCGCGGCCGGCTCCTGCTGGCGGGCGTAGCAAAGGTACTCGAAGTTTTCCAGGGAGAAAATGTCGTCTGGGCGGGCCGTCATCGTTTTTTCTCATTCTCGGGCTTGGACAGCGGGCATTGTGCCGTCTCTGCCGCCGCACTGCCAGTATTTTGGCAAGGCCGGCGTTGTCCGGGGCCTGCGAAGGGAAGATCACCGACAGGGCCGACGGCGAGCAGCAGGGCAGATAAGCGGACAGGCCGGGCCATCGTTGTGCCATATGAGCAAGTGCAGGCTTGCATGCCAAGGCATATCTGCAGAATATGCCCGAATATGTCGCTTCCTGCCGTACCAGCGCCTTGAACTCGCGCGACTCCAGGCTCAGTGCCGGGTCCGCCCCTGCAGCATGGACGAGGGCGTTTGTCCGAACAGTTTCTTGTAATCGCAGCAGAACTGGCTGAAATTGGCAAAGCCCCAGGCGGCCGCGATGTCGCCGATGCTGCCCACGGGCTGGTTGCCGTCGCCATGGCAGAGGGCGCGGCGCACACCGTTGAGGCGCAGCGAACGCAGGTAGCTCATGGGGCTCATGCCCAGCACATCCTCGAAGCAATATTGCAGCGTGCGGCGGCTGACATGGACCGCTTCGCACAGCATGGGCACGGTGACAGGGCTGTCCTGGTGGGCCATGGCGAATTCGCGGGCGTCGTTGACGATGCGGCGGCGACGCAGGAAGCTGGCACCGGCTTCGGCCTCGATCTCGCCATCGTCCAGCATGGCCAGCAGCGACACCAGCACGGCTTCCTGGCGCAACTGCAGCGCCGCGTGGTGATGGGTGGCGCTGGCTTGCCCGGCCAGTGACAGCAGGTCGTGGATATGCTGGCGGCAATCGGCCAGGCCCTGGTGATCGACCTTGAGCAGCTCGGCCTGGCCCAGGCGCTGCCAATCCGGCTGGCAGCCCAGGCGCGCGGCGCTGGCCTGCAAGGCATCCCGCTGGACCACGATGCCGTAGATCTCGTGCGCATCCGGCGTAACCAGTTCGAATTCGCAGGCCCCGGGACGCGTCATCACCACATCCTCGCCGACCAGGCGACCGTTGATGCGCATGCCGCTGGTACGCGGCTCGATGCCGAACCAGTAGGCATCGGGCCACACCTGGCAGGACTGGCGCACGGCCCGGCTGCTGGCTTCGCAGAAGATCTGCAGGCCGCTGCTGTGCCACTCCTGCAGGACCCCTTCAAAAGCCCCGCAGGTGATCTGGTCGTAGCGCTGCTCCCAGTCGGTCAGGTTGTGCGCATGCTCATCCACATCGCGCGCAATCGCGGTGCGCAATGCCCGCTGGCTGTGCGCGGCGGGTGTGTCAGCTTGGGACAGTGCGGGAGTGGACATCAACGGGCTCCTTGATCGACTGGCGGCCGGCAAGCCGCGCAGTTTTGCCGAATTTCGATAACGCCGCCGAAATCGCCGTTGCTATATTGCGTCGGCAGGCAGTGCAATGCGCGAAATCAAGCAAACGCCATGCCCGCCCGTCCTTACAAAGTGGCCGCACCACAGCGGCCTGTCCGTCGCGCCAAAGGGAGAAACTGATGAATGCAAGCTCTTCAGGGCAGGGCCATACGCTCAAGCCCGTCCTGTCCACCCTGCAGCTCTGGGCCATTGCGGTCGGGCTGGTGATTTCCGGCGAATACTTCGGCTGGAGCTACGGCTGGGCCAGCGCCGGTACGCTGGGCTTCACCGTCACGGCGCTGTTCATTGCGGCCATGTATGCCACCTTCATCTTCAGCTTTACCGAACTGACCACCTCCATTCCCCATGCGGGCGGCCCGTTTGCGTACAGCAAGCGCGCTTTCGGTCCGGTCGGCGGCTATCTGGCCGGCGCGGCCACGCTGATTGAATTCGTCTTTGCGCCCCCGGCCATTGCACTGGCCATCGGCGCCTACCTGAATGTGCAGTTCCCCGATATCGATCCCAAGCTGGCGGCACTGGGAGCGTATCTCGTGTTCATGACGCTCAACATCGTCGGCGTGCAGATCGCAGCGACTTTTGAATTGTTCGTCACGCTGCTGGCGATCTTCGAACTGCTGGTCTTCATGGGCGTGGTGGCACCGGGCTTCTCGCTGGCCAATTTCACCAAGGGCGGCTGGTCCGGCAGCGATGGCTTCAGCATGGCGGCGGTGCCGGGCATGTTCGCGGCGATCCCGTTTGCGATCTGGTTTTTCCTGGCCATCGAAGGCGTGGCCATGGCGGCCGAAGAGGCCAAGGATCCCAAGCGTTCCATTCCCATCGCCTACATCACCGGCATCCTCACGCTGGTGGTGCTGGCCATCGGCGTGATGCTCTTCGCCGGCGGCGCAGGCGACTGGACCAAGCTCTCCAACATCAACGACCCGCTGCCGCAGGCCATGAAGCTCATCGTCGGCGACAACAGCAACTGGTTGCACATGCTGGTGTGGCTGGGGCTGTTCGGGCTGGTGGCGTCCTTCCACGGCATCATCCTGGGCTATTCGCGCCAGATCTTCGCGCTGGCCCGCGAAGGCTACCTGCCGGCGTATTTCGCCCGTGTCCATCCCCGTTTCAAGACGCCGCACCGCGCCATCCTGGCCGGCGGTGTGGTCGGGATCGCCGCCATCTACAGCGACGAGCTCATCAAGATCGGCGGCCAGACGCTCACTGCCAACATCGTCACCATGTCGGTGTTCGGCGCGATCCTGATGTACATCCTGTCGATGCTCTCGCTGTTCCGCCTGCGCCGTGCCGAGGCCGGCCTGGAGCGGCCTTTCCGGGCACCGCTGTATCCCTACTTCCCGGCCTTCGCGCTCTTCGGTGCGCTGGTGTGCATGGCCACCATGATCTATTACAACCCGCTGATCTTCGGCATCTTCGTGGCCTTGCTGGCGCTGGGCTATGCCTGGTTCCTGGCCACGGCGCGCCAGCGTGCCGAAGGGGCGGCGGCGGTTGCGGAATTCTGAACGATATAAACCTTTTATACCGATATACCGATACACCGATAACTTGACAGGGCCATCATGAACAACAACCACAAACCGACGACCGATACCGCCGCACCCGCCCTCAAGCGCCGCGGCTTCCTGGGTGGCCTGCTGGCGGCCGCAGCCGGTGGCGCGCTGGCCACCATCGCCACGCCAGGCCAGGCGGCTGCCCGCGCTGAAGTCGCGCTGGACCGCGCCAAATGGGCTGCCCGCAATCATGAGATGGTGGCGCAGATGATCGCCGAGCACGGCAAGCTGGCGCCGGGCTACCAGAGCGGCAAGCGTCCTTATGCCGTGTTCGACTGGGACAACACCAGCATCATGAATGACTGCGAAGAGGCGTTGCTGATGTACCAGATCAATACGCTGTCCTTCAAGCTGACACCGGCCGAGTTTGCCGCCATCACCCGCCAGAACGTACCACCCGGCCCGTTCAGCAAGGACTTCAAGAATGCGGCAGGCAACATCGTGGATCTGGAAGCCATCTGCGCTGACCTCGATGCGGATTATGCGTTCCTGTACGCCAACTACAAGGGCATGGCCGGCAGCAAGAGCCTGGAAGAAATCACCGCCACGCCGGAGTTCCAGGACTTCCGTACCAAGCTCTACTACCTCTATGAAGCCGTCAACGACACCCATGGCGTAGCCGTCGGTTATCCGTGGGTGATCTACTTCTTCGCCAACATGAGCGTGGCCGAAGTGAGCGCGCTGGCCGAAGCCTCCAACGATGCTGCGCTGGGCGCGGCGCTGACCAAGGTCAAGTACACCAGCCCGGCAGACCGCGCGGGCAAGGCGGGCGTGGTGAGCGTGTCGCACTTCCATGGCATCCGCCTGTGTACCGAAATCGCCACCTTGATGGACGCCCTGCGCCGCAATGGCATCGATGTCTACGTCTGTACCGCCTCGCTGGAAGATGTGGTGGCCGTCTTCGCCACGCATCCCAAGTATGGCTATGGCGTAGCCCGCGAGCAGGTGATCGGCCTGCGCCTGGAGCGCAATGGCCAGGTCTTCCGCAATGCCTACCTGAAGGAGTGGCCGCTGACCTGGGGACCGGGCAAGACGGTGGCCATCAAGCAGGTGCTGGTGGCGCAGAAGGGTTATGGCCCGCTGTTCGTGGCAGGCGACAGCGACGGCGATTACGATATGCTGCGTGACTTCCCGGACACCCGTTATGGCCTCATCGTCAATCGCATGAAGAACGGCAAGATCGGCGAGTTGTCCAAACTGGCGGCCGAGCAGATCAGTGCAGCCAAGCCCCGCTTCCTGCTGCAGGGCCGCCAGGAGTCGACCGGCAACTGGCTGCCGGCGGAAACCAGCATCAAATACGGCAAGACCGCACCGCAACTGCTGAGCACCTGATCGGCGGTTTGTGTGCATGACGCGCCGCTGCCTGCCTGGGCGGCGCTGATCCAGGAGGAGCATCATCATGGCCGAACACCGTTTCCGGCACAGTGTGGGTAGCGCCAGCTACGTGTTTCGCGATCTCAAGGAAGTGATGGCCAAGGCCAGTCCGGCCCGGTCCGGCGACCTGCTGGCCGGCGTGGCGGCCAGCAGCGCCGAGGAGCGCGCCATTGCGCAGATGGCCCTGGCGAACCTGCCGCTGAAGATTTTCCTGGAAGAGCCGCTGGTACCTTACGAAGAGGATGAAGTCACGCGGCTGATCCTGGATGGTCACGACCGTGCCGCCTTTGCACCGATTGCGCACCTCACGGTGGGCGATTTCCGCAACTGGTTGCTGGCCGATGACACCGACAGCACGGTCCTGGCCGCCGTGGCTCCCGGGGTGACGCCGGAGATGGCCGCGGCCGTCTCCAAGATCATGCGCAACCAGGACCTGATCCTGGTGGCCAAGAAGTGCCGCGTGGTCACGGCCTTTCGCAATACCATCGGCTTGCCGGGCCGGCTCTCGACCCGCCTGCAGCCCAATCACCCCACCGATGACGCCAGCGGCATCGCCGCCAGCATGCTCGATGGCCTCATGTATGGCAACGGCGACGCCGTCATCGGCATCAATCCCGCCACCGACAACGTGCCGCAGGTGGTCAAACTGGTCGGCATGATGGCCGATGTGATCGCGCGCTACGAGATTCCTACGCAATCCTGCGTGCTCACCCACGTCACCAACACGATTGCCGCCATCGAGCGCGGTGCGCCGGTGGACCTGGTGTTCCAGTCGATTGCCGGGACCGAGGCGGCCAATCGCGGCTTCGGCATCGACCTGGCCATCCTGGGCGAGGCCCGTGAGGCCGCGCTGTCCCTCAAGCGCGGCACCGTGGGCGACAACGTCATGTATTTCGAAACCGGCCAGGGCAGCGCGCTGTCGGCCAATGCCCATCACGGCATCGACCAGCAGACCTGCGAGGCGCGCGCGTATGCGGTGGCACGGGCCTTCAAGCCGCTGCTGGTCAATACGGTCGTGGGCTTCATCGGGCCGGAATACCTGTATGACGGCAAGCAGATCATCCGCGCCGGACTGGAAGACCATTTCTGCGCCAAGCTGCTGGGCCTGCCCATGGGCTGCGACGTCTGCTACACCAACCATGCCGAGGCGGACCAGAATGACATGGATGTCTTGCTGACCTTGCTGGGCGTGGCCGGCTGCACCTTCGTCATGGGTATCCCCGGTTCGGATGACATCATGTTGAATTACCAGACCACGTCCTTCCATGACGCGCTGTATGCAAGGCGGGTACTGGGTTCGCGGCCGGCCCCCGAGTTCGAGGAATGGCTGCACCGGATGCAGATCTTCAATGCGGGTGACGAGGAGCAGGCATTCCGCCTGCATGCCGACATGCCATCGGGATTTCGCGAGACCTTGTTGCGCCTTCAATGACCATGGACGACCAAGCCATTTCACCGCAAGGTGCAGAAAACGTCAGCCCCGGTGCAGAAAACGTCACGGCCAATCCGTGGGAAGCCTTGCGCCGGTTCACCGCCGCGCGCATCGCCCTGGGGCGCAGTGGCGTGAGCCTGCCGACCGCGCCACAACTGGATTTCCAGTTGGCGCACGCGCAGGCGCGCGATGCCGTGCATTTGCCGCTGGATGTGGCTGCGCTGAAAGATCAATTGCAGCAACGAGGACTCTGCGCAGCCGCAGAGGTACTCGATGTGCAAAGCGCGGCAGCAGATCGCCTGGTCTACCTGCAGCGGCCGGACTTCGGGCGCAGGTTGTCGGAAACATCGCGCCAGCAACTGCTTGACCGTTTCGGCACCGAGCCGCAGCGGCGCTTCGATGTGGGCTTCGTGATCGCCGATGGCTTGTCGGCGCTGGCCATCGTGCGCAATGCTGCACCGTTCCTGGCCGAGGTGATGCAGCGGATTGCGCCCGAGGGATGGTCGATGGCACCGCCGGTGATCGTGCAGCAGGGACGGGTGGCGGTGGCCGACGAAATCGGGGAATTGCTGGGCGTGAAGCTGGTGGTGATCCTGATCGGCGAGCGACCGGGACTGAGTTCGCCTGACAGCATGGGACTCTATCTGACCTGGATGCCCGCACGCGGGCTGACCGATGCCAGCCGCAATTGCATCTCCAATGTGCGGCCGGAAGGCTTGCCTTATCCGGAGGCGGCCTACAAGCTGCATTACCTGATGGCGCAGGCGCACCAGCGTGGCCTGTCCGGCGTGGCCTTGAAGGATGAGACGGCCGGCGAGGGCGAGGAACTGGATGTGCGGCGCAACTTCCTGCTCGGTGGGGATTGAGCCGGCGTAGCTGAAGCGCAAAGTGTTATCGGGAACAACGAAAAAGGCCGCGAACTTTCATTCGCGGCCTTTTGCTTTCTGCGCGGGGAGGGCGATGCATCCACCCTTCCTCAAGCAGCAACGCTTTACAGCGATTCCAGCGCCTGGTTCAGCGTGGCGCTCGGACGCATCACGGCGAAGGTCTTGGCGCGGTCCGGCAGGTAGTAGCCGCCGATATCGACTTCCTTGCCCTGCACCGAGTTCAGTTCTGCGACGATCTTCTGCTCGTTCTCGGACAGTGCCTTGGCCAGCGGTGCGAACTGCTTGGCCAGGTCGGCGTCATCCTTCTGGGCGGCCAGTTCCTGGGCCCAGTACAGGGCCAGGTAGAAGTGGCTGCCACGGTTGTCCAGCTCACCGGTCTTGGGCGAGGGCGACTTGTTGTTGTCCAGCAGCTTGCCGGTGGCAGCATCCAGGGTCTTGGCCAGGATCTTGGCGCGGGCGTTGCCGGTCTTGATGCCGACGTCTTCGATGGACACGGCCAGGGCCAGGAATTCACCCAGCGAATCCCAGCGCAGGTGGTTTTCACCGACCAGTTGCTGCACGTGCTTGGGGGCCGAGCCGCCGGCACCGGTTTCGAACATGCCGCCACCCGCCATCAGCGGGACAATCGACAGCATCTTGGCCGAGGTGCCCAGTTCCATGATCGGGAACAGGTCGGTCAGGTAGTCGCGCAGGATGTTGCCGGTCACCGAGATGGTGTCCAGGCCGCGGATGACGCGTTCCAGGGTGTAACGCATGGCGCGCACTTGCGACATGATCTGGATGTCGGCACCGGTCAGGTCGTGATCCTTCAGGTAGGTGTTGACCTTCTTGATCAGTTCGGCTTCGTGCGGACGGTACGGGTCCAGCCAGAAGACGGCGGGCATGCCGGACAGGCGGGCACGGGTCACGGCCAGCTTGACCCAGTCACGCACGGCGGCGTCCTTGACCTGGCACATGCGCCAGATGTCGCCTTCTTCCACGTTCTGCTCCAGCAGCACCTGGCCGTCCAGGGTGACGATGCGCGCCACGCCGGCCTGGGCGATTTCGAAGGTCTTGTCGTGCGAACCGTATTCTTCGGCCTTCTGGGCCATCAGGCCGACGTTGGGCACGGTGCCCATGGTGGTCGGGTCGAAGGCGCCGTTGGTCTTGCAGAAGTTGATGATTTCCTGGTAGATGCGGGCGAAGGTCGATTCCGGCAGCAGGGCCTTGGTGTCTTCGGTCTTGCCGGCGGCGTTCCACATCTTGCCGCCAGCGCGGATCATGGCCGGCATGGAGGCGTCGACGATCACGTCGTTGGGGGCGTGCAGGTTGGTGATGCCCTTGGCGGAATCCACCATGGCCAGGCGCGGGCGCTTGGCTTCATCGGCCTTCAGGTCGGCCAGCACTTCGGCCTTCTTGTCTTCGGGCAGGGTGTTGATCTTTTCGTAGACGCCGGACATGCCGTTGTTCGGGTTCACGCCGATTTCAGCAAACAGCTTGGCATGCTTGGTAAAGGTGTCCTTGTAGTAGGTGCGCACGGCGTGGCCGAAGACGATCGGGTGCGAGACCTTCATCATGGTGGCCTTGACGTGCACCGACAGCAGCAGGTCGGTCTCGAAGGCGTCCTGCATCTGCTCTTCGTAGTAGGCACAGAGGGCCTTCTTGCTCATGAACATGCTGTCGATGATTTCACCGGCTTGCAGCGAGATCTTCGGCTTCAGGACGATGGTTTCGCCGGACTTGGTGACCAGGTCCATCTTGACGTCCACGGCCTTGTCCAGGGTCAGGCTCTTTTCGCCGGCGTAGAAGTCGCCGCCGTGCATGTGCGCCACGTGGGTGCGCGATGCCATGGACCACTTGGCCATCGAGTGCGGGTGCTTGCGGGCGTAGTTCTTGACGGCGTTGGGCGCGCGGCGGTCCGAGTTGCCTTCGCGCAGGACCGGGTTCACGGCGCTGCCGGTGACCTTGGCGTAGCGCTTTTGCAGGGCTTTTTCTTCTTCGGTGCTGGGGTTTTCCGGATAGTCCGGCAGCTTGTAACCGCGCGCTTGCAGTTCGCGGATGGCCGCTTGCAGCTGCAGGATCGAGGCGCTGATGTTGGGCAGCTTGATGATGTTGGCTTCCGGGCTCTGGGTCAGGGCGCCCAGTGCGGCCAGGTTGTCGGGGACTTTCTGTTCATCGGTGAGGTACTCCGGGAATTCAGCCAGGATACGCGCAGCCACCGAGATATCGCTTTCGACGACGTCGATGCCAGCCGCGGCGGTGAACTTCTTGACGATGGGCAAGAGCGAGTGGGTCGCCAGATAGGGTGCCTCGTCGGTCAGCGTATAGATGATGGTCGGGTTGCCAGTAGTCACGATGATGTCCTTGCGTTGGTGTGTTGATGTGCTTTGGTGCGATCCCCGCAGCGCCGGATGGACCGCCCGGGCTCTGTCGGCCTGGGCTGGCGCCACCTCCTTGTCGGCTGTGCTGCGCGGAAATTCGTCTCCCGGGGCGGCATGGCTGGCGTACTGCTGCCAGAAGGCCGCGGCAAAAAACAGCGGTAGTTTACTCCTAAGCGGGGCGAAATGCTTCAACTCTTATATAAGACTTGAAGAAATTTTTGCTTTTCGAAGGATTGCTGCCCCGTTCTCAATCCCTTGGCATGACTCTGCTATTGTCGTGGGCACACTTTTTGTCGATGCCCGGCAAAATGCCGTACAATTCACTGCATGGGAAAACGCATGACACCAGCCGTCGCCACTGCTCGACTTGAAGCCCGGATCAGCCCGGAGCTGCAGCAATTGCTCAAACGTGCCGCCCAGATTGAAGGGCGCACCCTGACCGATTTTGTCGTCGCTGCGGTGCAGGAAGCGGCGCAGAAGACCATCGAGCAGGCCGAAGTCATCCGCTTGTCGCTGGAAGACCAGCAGCGCTTCGCCGAGGCGCTGCTGGCTCCGCCGCCACCTTCAGCGGCACTGCAGCGCGCCATCGCGCGCCATGACAAGCTATTGCGCAGCGAAGAATGACGCGCCCGCCGTTCCTCGTGACGGCGCTGGAACCCGCCCTTCACGATCGTAGCCGCTTCGACAGCGGTACGCCGGCATTGAACCGCTATTTGCGGGAACAGGTAACACAGGATATCCGGCGCCGCGTGGCGGCCTGCTTTGTTGCAGTGGACGACCAACAGCGGGTGGCCGGCTATTACACGCTGGCCAGTGCCAGCGTGCCGCTGGTGGGCCTGTCCGATGAGATGCGCCGCAAGCTGCCTCGCTATGGCGCCATTCCCGCCATCCGCCTGGGGCGTCTTGCGGTGGATCGGGAATTCAAGGGCCGGGGGCTCGGTGGCGCTTTGCTGGTCAATGCGTTGCACCGCGCCGTCGCTGCGGAGATACCTGGCGCGGTACTGGTGGTTGATGCCAAGGACCCGCAAGCCTCAGCCTTTTATCGCCATCATGGTTTCATCGCCCTGCAGGACGCACCGCTCACGCTGTTTTTGTCCCTCGCGTCGGTACGTTAAGCAGCGGCATTTCTCCGGCAGCCATAAGTAATGAGCGGCAAATCTGTGGCCTATCCCAATAAAGCGCTTCAACTCATCTATAAGATTTGAAGAAATTCTTGCTTTTGGCTTGAATGTGAGCCGCCGCGTTTGTTCCTTACGTGGAATCTTTTAACCTATTTGGTTTAATCACCTGACAGGTTGGAATTCCCATGGAGAAGCACACCGCACATTGCAAACTGCCCCTGCTCAGGTCGTTGATCGAGGCCGGCAGGGTGAGGGTGACCGCTACAGCCTTCCAGGGGCACGGGCTTGCGGCATCGACAACCTGGAAGGCATCTGTGCGGTGATTCTCGGGCTTTCCGTTCGTGATTTCCATAAAAGCATGACCACGCACGCCGACCATCGCATCTGGCAGGATGTTTACCACCCCCGGCTTGCCAGCGGCGTCAAGGTGTATCTCAAGCTGAGCGTGGTGGATGATGTGCTTGTCGTTTCCTTCAAGGAGCTATGAAATGAAATGTCCTTGCTGCGGTGCAGCTGAACTGGTCCGCGAGACGCGCAATCTGCCCTACACCTACAAAGGGCAGAGCACCCTCATTGAAGCGGTGACGGGAGATTTCTGTCCGGCCTGCGGCGAAGTCCTGCTTGATCGTGAACACGGCGACCGCTACAGCGCACAAATCGGCAAATTTCAGCGAACGGTCAATGCCGCCTATGTCGACCCGGCCTATATCACGCGGGTCAGACGCAAGCTTGATCTGGATCAGCGTGAGGCCGCCGAGTTGTTCGGCGGCGGCGTCAACGCCTTTTCCCGCTACGAGAACGGGAAGGCCAAGCCGCCGCTTTCACTGGTGAAGCTCTTCAGGTTGCTGGATCGCCATCCCGATCTGCTTGAAGAAATCAGGACTGCCTGAGAATTCCGGGGCCGATCACTGGCACTGACCAGATAAAAAAGGGCCGCAATTCTGCGGCCCATCCCAATAGCTAGTACAAGAACCTGTCTCAGGCCGTCACTGCCTGCCGTGCCGCCTTGTTGCGATACAGGATCAGGGTAGCGATCAGCCCGCACACGGCGGCCGTACTCATCCAGATGCCCGGTGCTGCCTTGTCGCCGGTAGCCTGGATCAGGCCGGTCGCAATGGCCGGGGTGAAGCCGCCGAAGACTGCAGTGGCCAGGCTGTAGGCCAGCGAGAATCCTGCGGTGCGCACGTCGGCCGGCATCACCTCGGTCAGGGCCACCACCATGGCGCCGTTGTAGCTGGCGTACAGGAAGGACAGCCACAGTTCCACCATCAGCATCTTGGCGAAGCTGGCGTCATGCACCAGCCAGTTCACGGCCGGGTAGGCGGTCAGGATGGTCAGCACGGTGAAGGCCACCAGGATCGGGCGACGGCCGATTCGGTCCGACAGCGCACCCATGATGGGCAGCCAGATGAAGTTGGAGAGTCCCACGCACAAGGTCACGATCAGGCTGGCCTCGGTGGAGAGCTTCAACACGTTCTTGCCGAAGGTCGGGGTGTAGACCGTGATCAGGTAGAAAGACACGGTGGTCATCGATACCAGCATCATGCCGGCAATGACCAGCTTCCAGTTCTCGATCATCGAACGGAAGATCTGGCCGGTGCTCGGACGATGCTTGCGGCGCATGAACTCTTCGGTTTCCTGCAGCGAGCGGCGGATCACGAACAGCACCGGCACGATCAGGCAGCCGATGAAGAAGGGAATGCGCCAGCCCCAGTCACCGACTTGGGCCGGGGTGAGCGAGGTCGAGAGCAGGTAGCCGATGGCTGCGGCCACGATGATGGCCACCTGCTGGCTGGCCGATTGCCAGCTCACATAAAAACCCTTGTTGCCGGGCGTGGCCATTTCGGCCAGGTACACCGACACGCCGCCCAGTTCCACGCCGGCCGAGAAGCCTTGCAGCAGGCGACCGATCAACACCAGCATCGGGGCCAGCGCGCCGATGGTGGCGTAGGAGGGGACGAAAGCGATGAGCATCGTGCCCAGTGCCATCAGCGCCAGGGTCACGATCAGGCCCTGGCGGCGGCCGACGCGGTCAACATAGGCGCCCAGGATGATGGCGCCCAGCGGACGCATCAGGAAGCCGGCGCCGAAGGTCATGAAGGTCAGCATCAGCGAGGCGAATTCGTTGTCGCTGGGGAAGAAGGCCTTCGAGATGTGGGTCGCGTAGAAACCGAACAGGAAGAAATCGAACATTTCCATGAAGTTGCCGCTGGTGACCCGCAGCACGGTGGAAAACTTCGATTGCGAAGAAGTGGATGTCGTCATGATATGTGCCTCGTTATCTGTTGGGCGGACCGTGTTGATTCCGGTCTTGCGCCTGTCTCGTACCGCCTTGCGGCAGCTTGTGTCAGGATCTTTTTTTGTGGGGACAGCTATTGCGCCGCCGATTCTATGCCCGAAAGTGATCCATGGGACCCACTTGCGGCGCTGCGCAAGCAAATATCGGTTTTTTCGATAGCTGGATGAAAGCTTCAGCCGCCATTTCGGCCCGAAACGCTGGCACCAAGACAAGCTGCTTTGGATCAATGTGATACACCGCGAAGTATGGTGCAATGCGTCATGGCGCCGGGTGTCCATCCTGCGCCGCCCATCCATGAAAGGTTCGTATGAAAACTGCCGTCTACAGCGCTCGCCGCTACGACCAGACCCTGCTTGCGCGCGCCAATGACGCGGCCGGGTCGGCGCATGAACTGGTGTTCCTGCAAGACCGTCTCGATCCCGGCACGGCGCAACTGGCCAGCGGCTGCCAAGCCGTGGCGGCCTTCGTCAACGATGACCTGGGTGCCGCCGTGCTGGAGCGGCTGTCCGCGCTGGGCGTGCGTTTCGTCACCACGCGCTCGACCGGCTTCAACCACATCGATACGCAAGCCGCACGACGACTGGGCATCACGGTGGCGCGCGTGGCCGATTATTCACCTTGGTCGGTGGCCGAGTTTGCCGTGGGCCTGCTGCTGGCGGTCAACCGCAAAATCGCGCGCGCCAGCATGCGCACCCGCGAAGGCAATTTCGAGCTGGAAGGATTGATGGGCTTCGACCTGCACGGCAAGACCGTGGGGGTGATCGGTACCGGCAAGATCGGCGCGCTGTTTGCCCGTATCATGGCCGGCTTCGGCTGCACGGTGCTGGGCAGCGACGTGCATCCCAATCCCGAATTCGAGGCCCTGGGCGGGCGCTACGTGAGCCGGGACGAACTCTTCGCCGCCAGCGACGTAATCTCGCTGCATTGCCCCTTGACCGAAGCCACGCGCTACCTGGTCAATGCCCAGACCCTGGCCGGCACCAAGCCCGGCTGTATCCTGGTCAATACCAGCCGTGGCGGGCTG
The DNA here is from genome assembly GCF_002213425.1 of Herbaspirillum aquaticum. Taxonomy (GTDB): domain Bacteria; phylum Pseudomonadota; class Gammaproteobacteria; order Burkholderiales; family Burkholderiaceae_D; genus Herbaspirillum; species Herbaspirillum aquaticum. Next base: position 94,601 of record NZ_NJGV01000005.1, read on the forward strand.
GTCGATACCGAAGCCGCGATCGCCGCATTGAAGAGCGGCCAGCTGCGCGGCCTGGCCATCGATGTCTATGAGCAGGAAGCCAGCCTGTTCTTCCAGGATTTGTCCTCGACCATCATCACCGACGACGTGATCCAGCGCCTGGTGTCCTTTCCCAACGTCATCGTCACCGGCCACCAGGCCTTCTTCACCGAGGAAGCCATCGGCCAGATCATGCAGACCACCATCGCCAACCTCAATGATTTCGCCGCCGGCCGCCCGCTGGGCGAGCGGCTGGTCGCCTGATCAGTGAGGATGCCGGCCGGCGTCGAACAGCGAGCCCAGCTGCTCGCCGATGCGCGGACGCAGGTGTTCATGCACGCGCTGGATGATGTGCTCGGCGTCATCGGCGCCATAGGTCTGCGCCAGCTGGCGGTGCATGTCGAAATGCAGGTAAAGCAGGCCGCGCAGGCTCTGGAAGGCGGTCGGATGGGGCTGGCCGCAGACCAGCTCGTTGTTGTCCATGACCTGATTGAGTACCCCTGGATCGAACAGCCGCACCTGGCAGATCACGGCGCAGCGAACGATCTCCAGGTCCAGTGCTTCCAGTTCCTGGGTCAATTCATCGGGAGTGTGGCGCTCGGCGCTCAGCTTTTCGCTCATGGCGGTCTTTCGGAGGAGGAGGGGGAGCGCCCAGCATAGCATTTGCTGCATTGCGGAAAACTTGTCGAAGATCAATTCAGGACGGATTGGTCAGGTATCACACGATTTATTTTATAAATGGTTTCGGGAGAAACTGCGAGGCCTCGGCCGGCGGGGCAGGCGCCCCACCTGCCGGCCGGGTATAACGCGCTCAGGCGGCTTCCACCATCGGATAGAAGTCGCGGTTCTCACGCCCGATGCGGTCGAACAGCAGCTTGAGGACACGATTGGCATCGGCCCGGAAGGCTTCAGGCTGCTCCGCGATGGACTGCGCGTCATTCCAGCGCCGGGAGAACTGGCCGTACTGCGCTGAAATGTCCTTCATCTCCTCCTGATAAAGCCTGGCCTTGGCGGCCAGGGCGGGGGCAGCCTGCTGCATGGAAGGGTACAGATAGCGATCCTCCACCGAGAGATGCAGCTTGATGACCGAGCTCATGGCGATGACCTCACGGGCAATCGCTGCCGCCTCATCGGCGATGCCGTGGGCGCACAGCGTGCGCAGGGTGCTGACGTGGCCGATGATGTCGGCGTGTTCGCGGCGATACTTGTCCAGATTCATGATGCTTCCTGTTTGGTTTGAGGGAGAGCGAGCCGCGGCTCATTCCAGCGCGGCGGCGGGTCCGAAAAATTCATATCGGCTCTGCGCCGCCGGTACCCCCAGCTCGCCCAGCGCACGCTTGATGGCTTTCATGAAGGGCTTGGGCCCGACAAAGTAGGCGTCCACGTCCCGCGTCTGGGGCAGCCATTGCTCCAGCAGGGCTGCATCAATGAAGCCGGTGGCATAGGGGGCGGGATCGCCGGCGCGCGCGCGTTCATAGCAGAAATGCGCCCGCAGCTGCGGGTGTTGCGCCGCCAGTTCTTCCACCTGGCGACGGAAGGCGTGCACGCCGCCATGGCGCGCCGCATGGATGAAATGCACCGGGCGACCGGTTGGCAGTGCTGCCGCCAGCATGGTCATCATCGGGGTAATGCCGACGCCCCCGCTGATGAGCACCAGCGGTTTGTCACTGGCCGTGAGGGTGAAGTCGCCGGCCGGCGGGAACAGTTCGACCACCGAACCCACATGGATCTGGTCGTGCAGATGGCGCGAGACCTTGCCCTCGGCTTCCCGCTTGACGCTGATGCGGTATTGCAGCGGCTGTCCGTCCTGGCGCAGCGGCGCCGACAGCGAGTACTGGCGGCGCTGTTCCAGCCCGTCCACCACCATCCGCAGGCCGATGTACTGGCCCGGTTCAAAGTCCAGCAGGGCGCCGCCATCCTGGGGCATGAAGTAGAAGGACGTGATTTCCTCGCTCTCGGCCACCTTGCGCGTGACCACGAAATTGCGTGCCCCGCGCCAGCCGCCGGGTGCTGCCGCCTTGGCGTCGTATTGCTGGCGCTCGGCGCCGATGAGGATGTCGGCCAACTGGCCATAGGCGGCCGCCCAGGCATCGATGACGGCATCGGTGGCGATCTCGGCGCCCAGCACTTCGCGGATGGCGCGCAGCAGGCAGTCGCCGACCATGGGGTAGTGCTCGGGCAGCACCTGCACGGCGACGTGCTTGTTGACGATCTGCGCGGCCAGCGGTCCCATGGCTTCCAGGCGATCGATGTGGCGGGCGTACATCAGCACGCCATTGGCCAGTGCCCGCGGCTGGTCGCCGCTGGCCTGGTGCGCGCGGTTGAACAGGGGATGCACCTGCGGATAGTCGCGCATGAGCATCTTGTAGAAATGCGTGATCAGCGCCTCGCCGCCCGATTCGAGCAAGGGGACGGTGGATTTGACGATGGCGAGTTGGGCATCGGTAAGCATGCTGGACCTTTCTGGAGAGTGGATGGGGCGGTGGATCCGGTTACCTCCTTATTACAAAAGGCATGCCATGCATCGACCTCAATAAAATCAATGACTTGCGATGTATCCGTGTGGATGTGACCTATGTCATAATGACTTTTCATTCTAATGGATGGAGTCAAAGTGACTTCCAAAGTCCTGCTTGATGCCTTGCTCCCGCTGGTGGCCGATCTCTCGCGCCAGATCGATGACCGCGAGCGCTATCGCCGGCTGTTGCACACCTTGCGCACGCTGTTTCCCTGCGACGCCGCCGCGCTGCTGCGACTGGACGGCGACCTGCTGGTACCGCTGGCCATCGACGGCCTTTCCAGCGATACCCTGGGCCGGCGTTTCCGGATTGCCGACCATCCGCGCTTTGGGGTACTGCTGGCCAACGCCTCGCCCACGCGGTTTCCGGCCGATTCGAACCTGCCCGACCCCTACGACGGACTGGTCGATGGCCTCAATGATGCGAATTCAGGTGCGCTGGAGGTGCACGACTGCATGGGCTGCGCGCTCTCGGTCAATGGGCGTCCGTGGGGGCTGGTCACGCTCGATGCCTTGGGGGCAGGGCGCTTTGACGGGGTGGACATGGCCTCACTGCAGGCCTTTGCGGCCCTGGCGGCGGCCACAGTCAACGTGGCCGAACGCATCGACGACCTGGCGCAAGCCGGAGAGCAGGCGCGCCAGCGTGCCGAGGCCTACCGGCTGGGGCTGGAAGAAAGCCAGGGCAAGCGGGAATTGATCGGGCAAAGCGCAGCCCAACTGCAGCTCATGGACGAGATCCGCATGGCCGCCCCCAGCGACATGACGGTCCTGGTCACCGGGGAAACCGGCACCGGCAAGGAGCTGGTGGCGCATGCCCTGCATGCCGCTTCGCCCCGCGCCCACAAGCCCATGATCAGCCTGAACTGCGCTGCGTTGCCCGATACCTTGGTCGAAAGTGAATTGTTCGGCCACGTGCGCGGCGCTTTCTCGGGCGCGGTGGCAGACCGGCGCGGCAAGTTCGAGATGGCCGATGGCGGCACGCTCTTCCTGGATGAGGTGGGGGAATTGCCGCTGGCCGTGCAGGCCAAGCTGCTGCGGGTGCTGCAGAGCGGACAGTTGCAGCGGGTCGGCTCGGATCGCGAGCACCGCGTGGATGTGCGCCTGATCGCCGCCACCAACCGCGACCTGGCCGAGGAGGTCAAGCGCGGGCATTTCCGCGCAGATTTTTATCATCGGCTTTCGGTCTTCCCGATCCGCGTACCACCGCTGCGCGAGCGCGGGCGCGACGTATTGCTGCTGGCGGGTTATTTCCTGGAGCAGAACCGGGCAAGGCTGGGGCTGTCCAGCTTGCGCCTCTCCGCCCATGCGCAGCGCGCGCTGCTGGACTATCCCTGGCCCGGGAACATCCGCGAACTGGAGCACTTGATCGGCCGCAGCGCCCTGCGGGCACTCGCCTCTCAGCCGGTTCGGCCGAGCATCCTGACGCTCGATGCGGCAGCACTGGAACTGGAGCATCCGCCCGCAATCGCTTCGGCGCTGTCGCCCCAGGAAGGCACACGTGTGCAGCCGGAGCCGGAGCCGCCAACCGGGGGCTTGCGTGAAGCTGTAGAACGCTTTGAACGCAAGCTGGTGGGTGAAGCGCTGGCGCGGCACGAAGGAAATCTGGCCGCCACCGCCCGGGAGCTGGGACTGGACCGCGCCAACCTGAACCGGCTGGCCAGGCGCCTCGGCTTGCGGTAGCCCGGGACGGCGGTTTCAGGGGCAGTGAAGAAAAACAAAAGAAAACGGCCGGAATCGCTCAGGGCATGGCGCCCTTCATGATTCCGGCCGTAACGGGCATGAAGCTTCAGGCTTCACGCCCAACCTGAGGAGACACTCAGGACGGTTGACGTTCCGCGTCAAGCTCTGCCAGTTGCCCGCGAATGCGGATGGCGGTCAGGTTGCGGGCAGCAGCGGCGTCGTCGTTGACATGTTGCAGGTCTTCAGGCGGTGCGCTGATGACCTTCACAGGGTTGCCTGCGGGAGCAGGGGCGGTCAGGCCGGGGTTGAGTTGCGACATGATGATCTCCAAGCGATGAAAATCTCGTGCAGGCCCGCAGCAAGGCACCAGTGCGGGCAGGGCAGCCATCAGTTATATGAACGTTTTGGCAAGCCAGATGATGCAATATTAGCCGTTTTGGGTGCGCTGCAACAGGTGTTGTGCGGCTTAATTTTTTGTAGGAGGACGTGCAGTGTTGAAGCCTGGCAATCCTTGTGGGATGGCAATCGGGGCTTCAGCAGGAGATTGATTTGCTGCAGGGCAAAAACGGCAAGGCTGTCTTCCCGCCTGCCGATCTGCTCTTCACATGCTGTCCTACGCAAGCTGCTGGCATTGGCCGATGCCGGCTGCCCAAGCGACGGTCTAGGCTATGCGTTCGCCTCATCCCTGCATGAGCCAACCCAAATGGAAGGAGTCCCCATGACCGAGCGCAAGCAAGACAATTCCAGCACCTACAAGATCATCGAAGTGGTCGGCAGTTCGCCCAACGGCACCGATGATGCCATCCGCAATGCCATCGCCGACGTCGTCAAGACGGTCAAGAATGTCGACTGGTTCGAGGTCACGCAGTGCCGTGGCCATGTGGAGAACGGCAGCATCGGCCATTTCCAGGTCGGGCTGAAGATAGGCTTCCGCGTCGACACCTGATGGGCTCTCTCGCATCCCTCGCATCTGTCGCAGGTGCCTGCCACGGATGAGGGATGCAGGCACACAATGAAACTCGCGCACGTATAGCGAGATTCAATTTGCCGCTGCCGGGCCCGCTGACTAAGCTGAGGACTCTTCGCTGAGGACTCTTCGCCTGCGCCTGAAGCAGGAATCGCGGCGCATTCCCGTGATGACGTCTGCAGCTTGTCCGGGGAAATCATTTAGCCATTTTCCCAGCTCATCTGGCAGCGCAACGTAGCCAGCTCTACCATGACCGATCAACGCAGGCCGGCGCGCGAGCGCCGGCCGCGTGCTTTTCTTTGCGCCTTGCTGCGCTCACGCTGGCACTTTTTCGCCGCGCTGCAACAGTAGGATTCATCCTACGCCATCTCAGGCCGCTGTCCGATAGTGAGCGGCTCTGGCGATCCGTATAACGTAATCATCGGCGCTCAAAAGACTGTCCAGCCATCACAACAACAAGGACAGGTTTTCGCCTTGGCCTGCAGATCAAGCTGCGGCAAAGACGAAAACCCATGCGATGCGACGAGCCAAGGGTGCTTTCCATCTCAGGTGCTTTCAACCATTAGGGGTCCATCTTGCAAGCTCGAGTTCTGTTAGTCAGCTCAGAGGCCGTACCGCTCGTCAAGACCGGTGGCCTGGCCGACGTGATCACCGCGCTAGCCGTTTCGCTGCGCAAAGTCGGCATTGATGCCAGCATCCTCATGCCCGCCTATCCGGAGGCGGTCCGCAACCTCGGCGACACGGTACAGATCGGCTTGAAGCACGGTCTGCCAGGTGGCGCCGGCCGGCTCCTGCGCGGCACCATCCCCGGTACCGACGTCCCGGCGCTGCTGCTGGATACGGCGCGATTCCGCCAGCGCGGGGCCAATCCCTACGTCGATACCGATGGTGTCGAGTTCAGCGACAACGCGCTGTGCTTCGCCGACCTGTCGCATGCGGCAGTGGCCATCTGCGCCGGCGAGACCAGCCTGCCGGTGCCGCATGTGGTACATGCCAACGACTGGCATGCCGGCCTGATTCCCTGCCTGCTCAAGCTGCGCGGACTGGATCATGTAGGTACCATGCTGACCATTCACAACCTGGCCTTCCAGGGCAATTTTGCTTTGGAGTCTGCCGAGCAGATCGGTATTCCCGAGCATCTGCTGACTGGCGACGGCGTGGAGTACTGGGGCAAGCTGTCCTTCCTCAAAGCCGGTATCCGCTTCTCCGATTGCGTCTCCACCGTCAGCAAGAACTATGCGCAAGAGATCATGACGCCGCGCTTCGGTTGCGGCATGGATGGCATTCTCTCCTTCCGCAAGCTGGACCTGCGCGCCATCCCCAATGCCATCGATGCCGAACTCTGGAACCCGGCCGATGATCCGCTGATCGCCCGCAACTTCAGCGTCGGCAACATGAAGGGCAAGGCGTCCTGCAAGCGCGACCTGCAAAAGCTCTTCGGTTTGCCGATCGATCCTTTCGCGCCCGTCATGGGCCTGGGCTCGCGCATGTCGCACCAGAAAATGGCCGACGTCGTCATTGAAGCGCTGCCTGGCATCATGGAGCGCCATCCGCGCCTGCAAGTGGTGATCCTTGGTTGCGGTGACCATGACTATGAAGCCGCTTTCCTCGGCCTGGCCGAGCGCTATCGCGGCCGCATCGCGGTGCATATCGGTTACGACGAGCGTCGTGCCCATGCCCTTCACGCCGGCAGCGACATGCTGCTGCACCCGACCCGTTTCGAACCCTTCGGTCTCACGCCGCTCTACGCGATGCGCTACGGCGCCATCCCCATCGGCTCGCGCGTCGGTGGGCTGGTCGACACCGTGTGCGATGCCGATCTTGACCCGAAACACGCCACCGGTGTGCTCTTCGAGGGCGAGACCGCCGCCGACATGCAGCACGCCGTGGCCCGCGCGTTCGCCCTCTACAGCGACACCGAGCGCTGGCAGAGCGTGCAGCGCAATGCCATGAGCATCGACTGCGACTGGGCCGGCCCAACCCGTGCCTACATCGAGGCCTATGCCCACGTGGCCGACATGGCAGTGCGTCCGCTGTTCGCTGCGCGTCCGCTGGCCGTCGAACGGCCCGCCGCACAGGTCCATGCACAGCATGAACGCGCGGTCAGCCCGGCCGCCGCCATTGCCGCTGCACTGGCGGGAGTGGTGGGCGTACCGGTGTCGGTGGCCGCCGCTTGAACGACGCTTGCTGGGCCCGCTGACCTGCGGGCCTTGGCGACATCCCGATCTGATCCTCACCCGGTCCCCGTGGACCGGGCAGGGGAGGTGTTTGCCGGCGCGCTGCTCCAACGCGCCGGTTTTTGATTCCGCTGTCTTGCGCTTGTTTGCGTAATTTCGATCAACCTGATAACAACAACAGGAGTGTGCATGTCCGGCATGTCTGTCACGGCGTACAGGGCTTCCACGGAGTCCATGGAAGAGGCTTCCGACGCCAGCTCGGCACCCCCCGGTTCCGCTTCGGCGCAACCGTCCTCCCTTTCTCATCCCACCGATTTTCCGGAACAAACTGCCTTGTCCCTTTCCTTTGAAGAGCAGGGCCTGCTCGAAGCCTTGCTGGCTGGCCGCCTGACGCAGCCCTTCGCCCTGCTGGGCCCGCGCTATGCCAGCCAGTCCAGCGGCGTGTCCGCCATCCGCGCCTTCCATCCCGGCGCGGCGGCAGTGCGTGTGCGCTGCCGCCACAGCGGTGCGCTGCTGGGCGAATTGCAGCAGTTCCAGCTGCATGGCCAGCCCAGCGGCTTCTTCAGCGGCGTGGCGACCGGCCTCGATCAGCGCCGCCATCAAGTGCCGTATGTGCTTGAGGTGGACTGGGCGATCCCGGACGGCAGCCGCAGCGTTCAAAGCACGGAAGACCCCTATGCCTTTGGCCTCCTGCTCGGAGAACTCGACCTGCACCTGCTGCGCGAAGGCCGCCATCGCCAGCTGGCCGACTGCCTGGGCGCACTTCCCATGGAGATCGACGGCGTACCCGGAACGCGGTTCGCCGTGTGGGCACCGAATGCCGAGCGCGTTTCCGTGGTGGGCGACTTCAACCAGTGGGACGGCCGTCGCCACGTCATGCGGCTGCGCCATGAATCCGGTGTGTGGGAGCTGTTCATTCCGCGCATCGGTCCCGGCGATGTCTACAAATACGAAATCCTCGGACGCGACGGCGTGCTGCTGCCCCTCAAGGCTGACCCTGTCGCGCGCGCCACAGAGCCGCCGCCGGCGACTGCCTCGGTGGTAGCCGACGCCCGTCCTTACCTGTGGCAAGACCAGCAGTGGATGGCCGAGCGCGCGCAGCGCCAGTCGATGTCGGCGCCGATGTCCATCTATGAGCTGCATCCCGCCTCCTGGCGCCGCATCCCGGAACAGGCGCACCGCAACCTGAGCTGGGACGAACTGGCCGACCAGCTGATTCCCTACGTGGTCGGCATGGGTTTCACCCACATCGAACTGATGCCGGTGATGGAACATCCCTTCGGTGGCTCCTGGGGCTACCAGCCCATCAGCATGTTTGCGCCCAGTGCCCGCTTCGGCAAACCGGAGCGCTTTGCTGCCTTCGTCGACCGCTGCCACCAGGCCGGCATCGGCGTCCTGCTGGATTGGGTGCCCGCGCATTTCCCCAGCGACCAGCACGGCCTTGCCCAGTTCGACGGTACGGCCCTATACGAACATGCGGACCCGCGCGAGGGCTTCCACCAGGACTGGAATACGCTGATCTTCAATCTCGGCCGCAATGAGGTGCGCGGTTTCCTGATTGCCAGCGCGCTGGAATGGATCGAGCATTTCCACATCGACGGCCTGCGTGTCGACGCGGTGGCGTCGATGCTCTACCGCGACTACAGCCGCAAGTCGGGCGAGTGGGTGCCCAACATCCATGGCGGACGCGAGAACCTGGAGGCCGTCGCCTTCCTGCGGGAACTCAATACGGTCGTGGCCCAGCGCTGCCCGGGCGTGCTGATGATCGCCGAGGAATCGACCTCCTGGCCCGGCGTGACCTCGGCAGTCAAGAATGAAGCGGACCATCACGGCCTGGGCTTCAGCTACAAGTGGAACATGGGCTGGATGAACGACACATTGCGCTACATGCAGCATGACCCGCTGTTCCGTCGTTATCACCATCACGACATGACATTCGGTTTGCTATATGGATTCTCGGAAAACTTCATCTTGCCGATATCGCACGATGAGGTGGTCCACGGCAAGCGCGCGCTGTTGAACAAGATGCCCGGCGACGAATGGCGCCGCTTTGCCAACGTGCGTACATATTACGGTTTCATGTGGACGCATCCCGGCAAGAAGCTGCTGTTCATGGGCAGCGAGTTCGGCCAGCCTGACGAATTCGATCACGACAAGTCGCCGTACTGGCACCTGCTCGATGAACACGGCGGCCATCCGGCCGGCCACCGTCAATTGCGCCAGCTGGTCAGCGACCTGAACCACCTGTATCGCAGCGAACCGGCCTTGCACCAGCGCGACTGCCGCGCCGATGGTTTCTCCTGGGCCGTGGGCGATGACAGCGTCAACAGCGTGCTGGCGTATTTCCGCTATGCCGATGAAGGTCCGCCGGTGCTCATCGTGGTCAACCTGACCCCGGTACCGCGCACCCATTACCGCATCGGCGTGCCCCCGATCGCGCCCGGCCATCACGGCGTCTGGCGCGAAGTGCTCAATACCGATGCCGCCGTCTATGGCGGCAGCAACAGCGGCAACCTGGGCCAGGTACAAGTGCAGGAATTCGGCTGGCATGGCCACCCGACTTCCATCGAACTGAACCTGCCCCCGCTATCCACCCTGATCCTGCGTAGAGAGTCCTGATAATGAGCGTCGCCTTTCCTGATCGCCTGATGCCAGGCTTGCCTTACCCCCTGGGCGCCACTTCCGATGGCCTGGGAGTCAATTTTGCGGTGTTTTCGGCCAATGCCACCCGCATGGATCTCTGCCTGTTCGACCCCTCCGGCAAGCGCGAACTCAAGCGCATCACCTTGCCGGAATGCACCGATGAAGTGTGGCACGGCTACCTGCCCGGCGCCGCTCCTGGCCTGGTCTACGGCTTCCGCGCCCACGGCCCTTACGAGCCCACCAAGGGCCATCGTTTCAATCCCAACAAGCTGCTGCTGGATCCGTACGCCAAGCGCCTGGTCGGCCAGGTGCGCTGGACCGATGCGCTCTACGGCTACCGCCTGCACTCGGCGCGTGCCGACCTGTCCTTTGATCGCCGCGACAGCGCCGCGGCCATGCCCAAGGCCATGGTCACCGATGATGCCTTCGTGTGGGAACATGATCGCCTGCCGCAGGTGCCATGGAACAAGACCGTGATTTACGAAGCCCACGTCAAGGGCATCTCCAGGATGCGCGAAGACCTCCTGCCGCATGAGCGCGGCACCTTCGCCGCCTTGTCCGATCCGGCCTTCATCGACCACCTGCTGCGCCTGGGCGTGACCACCCTGGAGCTGATGCCGGTGCATGCCTTCCTGCAGGACAGCTTCCTGATCGAACGCGGCCTGTCCAACTACTGGGGCTACAGCACGCTGTCGTATTTCGCCCCGGAGCCGTCCTACATGTCCATGGGCGACCCCAACGAACTGCGCATGGCGGTACGCCGCCTGCACAGCGCCGGTATCGAGGTGATTCTCGACGTGGTCTACAACCACACCAGCTGCGGCAGCGAGCTCGGGCCCACGCTGTCTTTCCGTGGCCTCGACAATGCCAGCTACTTCCGGCTGCTGCCGGGGCAGGAGCGCTATCACATCAACGATACCGGCTGCGGCAATACCCTGAACCTGTCGCATCCGCGTGTCTTGCAGATGGTCATGGATTCGCTGCGCTACTGGGCGCAGTCCTTCCATATCGACGGTTTCCGCTTCGACCTCGGTTCCACCCTGGGGCGTGAGCCGCACGGCTTCGATCCGGGCTCGGGCTTCTTCGATGCGCTGCTGCAGGATCCGGTGCTGTCCAAGCTCAAGCTGATTTCAGAACCGTGGGACATCGGCCCCGGTGGCTACCAGCTGGGCAATCACCCGGCGCGTTTCGGCGAGTGGAACGACAAATTCCGCGACGACCTGCGCAAGTTCTGGAAGGGCGACGAAGCCATGCGCGGCGGCTTTGCCCAACGCATGCTGGGCTCGGCCGAACTGTTCGAACACAATCGCCGCAAGCCCTGGGCGACGGTCAACTTCATCGCTTCGCATGATGGCTTCACCCTGCGCGACCTGGTCAGCTACAACGGCAAGCACAATGAGGCCAACGGCGAGAACAACAACGACGGCCACAACGACAACGCCAGCTACAACTGGGGCGCTGAAGGCGAGACCGATGATCCTGGCATCCAGGCCACCCGCGCCTGTGTGCAGCGCTCGATGCTGGCCTCCACGTTGCTGGCGCAGGGTACGCCGATGCTCCTGGCCGGTGACGAATTCAATCGCAGCCAGGGCGGCAACAACAACGCCTATTGCCAGGACAACGAGATTTCCTGGATCAACTGGGAACAGGCCCGCTCGCCCGAGGGCGCCGCGCTGACCGCGTTCGTGGGCCGTGTGACCGCGATCCGGCGTGATTTCGACGTCCTGCGCGCGAGCTACTTCCTGCATGGCAACCAGATGGTGGCCGATGGCTTGCCGGACGTGGCCTGGTTCGACGAATCGGCACAGCCCGTCACCAGCGAGGACTGGAACAATCCGGTGGCGCGCGCCATCACCCTGCAACTGGCCGGCAAGCGCCTGGAGCCGCACAAGCAACTCAGTTCGCGCCTGCATGACGCCGCCGGTACCGGCGCCGATGGGGCAGGCGACCCCCAGGAAGTGCCGCCCGATGTGTTGATGATCTTCGTCAATGCTGGTCACGAGCCGATCGAATTCAGCTTCCCGCGTACCGAGGGCGAGTACTTCCTGCTGCTCGACTGCGCCCAGCCCACCGGCATGCCGGAAGGCGAGGGTGGGCAGGTCACTGTTGACGGCAGCGCCAGCGTGCAGGTCCAGGCCCATACCTTGCAGGTATTTGCCAACCGGCCCTTGCACCTGTCCTCGGCCATCTATCCGCTGGCGGCCAATGAGTGGATCAAACGCAATGAATGGGGAGAACGCGCATGAGTGCCCGCTTTTCCGTCAAGCTCCCCTTTGGCGCCCAGGTCACGGCGCCCGGCCAGGTGCGCTTTCGCGTGTGGGCGCCGGGCGCTGATGCGGTGTCCGTGGACATCGTCGGTCGCGGCCGCCTGCCGATGGCGGCCGAGGATCCGGCTGCTCCGGCCTGGTACGTCGTGGAGGCCGAGTGCGACCCGGGCGCACTGTACCGCTACGTGTTCCAGACCCGCGAGCAGGGTGAGGTCATCGCACCGGACCCGGCCTCGCGCGGGCAGGCCGGGGATGTCTTCGATCCCAGTGTGGTGATCGACCCGCAGTCCTACCTCTGGCAGCACCCCAACTGGCAGGGTCGCCCGTGGGAAGAGACCGTGCTCTATGAATTGCATCCGGGCGCGCTGGGCGGGTTCGCCGGCATCCAGCAACGCCTGGCCGAACTGGCCGAGCTGGGCATCACGGCCATCGAGCTGATGCCGGTGGCGGAATTCCCGGGGGCCCACAACTGGGGCTACGACGGCGTGCTGCCGTTCGCCCCCGATGCCAGCTACGGGACCCCGGACCAGTTGAAGGCCCTCATCGATACCGCCCACGGGCTGGGGATGATGGTCTTCCTCGATGTGGTCTACAACCATTTCGGCCCCGACGGCAACTACCTGCACAGCTATGCGCCGGACTTCTTCCGCCATGACATGAACACGCTGTGGGGCGCCACCATCGATTTCCGTCGACCGGAAGTCGCGGATTTCTTTACCCAGAACGCGCTGTACTGGTTGCAGGAATTTCGTTTCGATGGCCTGCGCCTGGATGCCGTGCACGCCATCTGCGAGCCCGACTGGCTGGTGGCGCTCGGCCAGCGCATCCGCGCCGAGATCGGCAGCGAACGTCACATTCACCTGGTGCTGGAGCATGACGGCAACGCCGCGCATCTGCTGGGCTACACCGCTGCCGTTGAAGCGGAAGCCGAAGTGGCCGGGATCGGCCAGGTACGGGAGCGTTCCAGCCATGTCTACGATGCGCAGTGGAACGACGATGCCCACCACGTCCTGCACGTGCTGCTCACCGGCGAGGAGAGCGGCTATTACAGCGCCTACGCGGAGGCGCCGGCCGAGAAGCTGGCGCGGTGCCTGCAACAGGGCTTTGTGTACCAGGGCGAGGTGTCGCCGTATTCCGGCGAGCCGCGTGGTGAGCCCAGCGCGGACCTGCCGCCCACCGCCTTCGTCAACTTCCTGCAGAACCACGACCAGATCGGCAACCGCGCCTTTGGCGAGCGGCTGACGGTGCTGGCGCATCCGATGGCCCTGCATGCCGCGCAGGCCTTGATCCTGCTGGCGCCGCAGGTGCCGATGCTGTTCATGGGGGAAGAATTCTGCGCGGTGCAGCCTTTCCTGTATTTCACCAGCCATCGCGATGAAGAACTGGTGAAGGCCGTGCGGGAAGGGCGCCGCCGCGAGTTTGCGCGTTTCCCGCAATTCGCCGATCCAAAGCTGCTGGAACAGATTCCCGACCCCAACAGCTTTGCCACCTTCGTCTCCTCGATTCCCGAGCCCGGACCGGCCCCGGGATCGGCGGCCTGCCTGCGGCGCGCTGCCGAGCTGCTGCACATCCGCAAGCTGCATATTGCGCCTTACCTGCGCGGTGCCAAAGCACTGGGTGCGCGTGCCATCGGTCCCAAGGCCGTGCATGCACGCTGGCAGCTGGGCAATGGCAGCGTACTCAACATCACTGTCAATCTCGATGAGGCGCCGTTGCAGGAAGCGCTGGAAGACCTGGCCCAGCCAGCCGGAGCCGACGTGCTCTTCGACAGCGGCGGTGCGCTTGACGCCCTGGCAGGTGGGCGCTTCCCCGGGCATGCCATCCTGGCCCTGCGGGAGCCGCCGACGGCGCTCACTGAAACCGGGAGCGCCGCATGAACGCCGCCCTGCGCCAGCGTTTCGGGGAAATGGCACCGTCCAGCCCGGCCGCGCCTGCCCCGATGAACGTAACTCCGGCTGAAAACGATTTATATCGTTTGGCAGAACGTGCCGGCATCGCCGTCCACTGGATCGATGCCTATGACCAACCACAAGTGGTGCAGGACGATGCCCTGCGCGCCATCCTGGCTGCACTGGGCCTGCCCTGCGACAGTGCCGAAGACTGCCGCACCAGCCTGGCCCAGCTTGATCGCGAGCATGCGGTGGGGTACCTGCCGCCACTGCTCACCGGTGTGCAGCACCAGCCGGTGCAGTTGCCGGCCCACTCGCGCCTGCATGGTCTGTCCTGCCGTGTCGAGCTGGACAACGGCGCGCGCCTGACGCTGCTGATTTCGTCCGACCTCACCCAGCCGCCGACCTTGCCGGCCATCGACGTGCCGGGCTATCACCGCCTGCTGGTGGCGGGCCACATCCTGACACTGGCCATTGCGCCGCAGCGCTGCTACACCATCGCCGATGCGCTGGCTGAACAGGGGCGGGAGCGTGGCTGGGCACTGGCCGTGCAAGTCTACGGCCTGCGCAGCGAGAGCCTCAAGGAGGCCCGCAAGGTCTACGGCGACGGCGGCCTCGGCCACTTCGGCGCCTTGGCCGAGCTGGCCCCGATGGCGGCGCAATACGGGGCCGCCGCACTGGCCATGTCGCCGGTGCATGCGATGTTTGCCGCCGACCCGGGCCGCAGCAGTCCTTATTCGCCGTCCAGCCGCCTGTTCCTCAATCCTTTTCTGATCGACCCGGCCGGCATCCTCGGCGCCGACGCGCAAGCCCAGGTCCTGGCCGAGGGCGGCGCCGAAATGATTGCCACCCATGAACGCCTGCAGCAAGCCGGGCTGATCGACTGGGCGCGCGCCGCTGCCCATCGGATGTCCCTGCTGCGCCGTCTCCATGCGCTGTTCCGCACGGAACATGCCGACGACGTGAAGCAGCAGGCGGCCTTCGCGGCCTTCCAGCTGGATGGGGGCGCTGCCCTGCGCGCGCATGCCTTGTTCGAAGCCTACAGCCATCACCTGAGCAGCCAGGGCGTGCCCGGCTGCTGTGACTGGCGCCAGTGGGGCGAAGCCGGTCGTCATCCGGATACCCCCGAGATGCAGGCCTTCGCGGCCGAGCATGCGGGTGAGATCGAGTTCCACTTGTTCCTGCAGTGGCAGGCTGCGCGCCAGCTGGCCCAGGCCCAGGAGAATGCGCGCCAGGCGGGCATGCCCATCGGCCTGATCGCTGATCTCGCCGTGGGCGCCGATAACGGCGGCAGCCAGGCCTGGAGTCACCAGGACGAAATCGCCGCCGGCCTGACCGTAGGCGCACCGCCTGACCGCCTGGCCCCGCAAGGCCAGAACTGGGGCCTGGGAGCGTTTTCGCCGCTGGCTTTGCGCCGCACCGGCTATCGCGGCTACCTCGCCATGCTGCGTGCCACCTTCGCCCAGGGCGGCGGTGTCCGCATCGACCACGTCCTGGGCCTGAACCGCTTGTGGCTGGTACCACAGGGGCGCGAGGCCGATGCTGGCGCCTACGTCGCCTATCCGCAGCAGGACATGCTGCGCCTGATCGCGCTGGAGTCCTGGCGCCATCGCACGGTGGTCATCGGCGAAGACCTGGGAACGGTGCCCCCCGGTTTCGATACGGTGCTGGACGAGGCTGGGGTGTCCGGCATTCGCGTGCTCTGGTTCCAGCGCGACAAAAAGGGTTTCCTGCCGCCCGCAGACTGGTCGCGCCAGGCCATTGCTGTGACCACCACGCATGACCTGCCCACGGTAGCGGGCTGGTGGTCGGGCGCTGACCTGGCCTGGCGGGCGCGCCTGGGTCAGCTCGACCAAGGTTTGGCTGCGGCACAGGAGCAGCGCCGCCAGGAGCGCAGCCAGCTCTGGCAGGCGCTGGTGCAGCAGGGCTGGGCCAGCGGCCCGCTGCCTGAAGTGGCCCCTGCAGCGGTCGAGGCCGATGACGATGCGGCGCTGCTGGTTTCGCTGGAGGATTGCGGCATTGCCGTGGATGCCGCGCTCGACTATGTGGCCGCTACCCCGGCACCGCTGGCCGTGGTGCCGGTAGAAGACATCCTGGGCCTGGCCCAGCAACCCAACCTGCCCGGCATGACCGAGCCACACCCCAACTGGCGTCGCCGCCTGCCCGCAGACACGTCGCAGCTCTTCGCCGCCTATGCCGCCAAAGCCAGGCTGGAGCGGCTGCGCCGTGCGCGCGGCGGCAACGCCAAGGAGATTTGATGCCAGACCATCCCGTAACGCCGGCGCGCTCCGGCATCCCGCGCGCCACCGCCCGGCTGCAATTGCACCGCGATTTTCGCTTCGAACAGGCGGCTGCAACGGTGCAGTACTACCACCGCCTCGGCATCAGCCACTTTTATCTATCGCCCATCCTGGTGGCGCGCCCCGGTTCCACCCACGGCTATGACGTAGTCGATGCCACCCGCATCAATCCGGAACTGGGCGGCGAAGCCGGCCTGCGGCAGCTGCACCAGCGGCTGCGTGCGCAGGGCATGGGCCTGGTGGTCGACATCGTTCCCAACCATATGGCCGTGGGCCATCACAATGCCTGGTGGCAGGACGTCCTGCGCTGGGGGCGCACCAGCCGCCACGCCGAATGGTTCGACATCCATTGGGACAGCCCCGACCCCGCACTGAGCGGCAAGGTCTTGCTGCCTTTCCTGGGGCAGCCCTATGCCGAAGCGCTGGAAGCCGGTGAACTGGTCTTGCGCTTTGACACCGAACAAGGCGAGCTGCTGATCGCGCATCACGACAATTTTTTCCCGCTCGCCCCGACCGATTACGCAGCCGTGCTGGAGACGGCCGGCAGTGCCCGGCTGGCTGATGTGATCGCGGCTTTCGCCGCGCTCGATCCCGCCCAACCGGACAAGGATGTCCGCAGCGCGGCAGCCCGGGCGCAACTACGCCATCTCGCAGCCGACCCCGATGCGCTGGCCGACATCGATGCCGCGCTGGCCGCATTTTCGGCCAGCCAGCCGCACGGCCGCAGCGCCATGCATCAGCTGCTGGAGCGCCAGCACTACCGCCTGGCCTACTGGCGCAATGCCGCCGACGAGATCAACTGGCGTCGCTTCTTCGAGGTCAGCGAACTGGTGGGCATGCGGGTAGAACGCGACGATGTCTTCGAGGCCATGCATGCCGAGATCTTCCGCCTCTACGCCGAAGGCATCATCGATGGGCTGCGCCTGGACCACATTGATGGCCTCACCGATCCCGCCACGTATTGCCTGCGCCTGCGCGAGCGTTTGCGGAGCCTGCGGCCGGATCATGAACCTTATGTGATCGCCGAGAAGATCCTTGCCGGTGACGAGGCCTTGCCGCCTGGCTGGCAGCTCGACGGCACTACCGGCTATGAATTCATGGACCAGTGCGCGGCGGTGCTGCACGATGGCGAAGGCGAGCCGGTATTGGACGAACTCTGGCGCGACATCGTCGGCGAACTGCCCGCCACCGCCGATCAACTGCAAAGCCACGGCCCGGGCGAGCTGTGCCATTTCCCGACCATCGTGCAGGAAGCGCGGCGCAGCTTCCTGGTCCGCAACTTTGCGGCAGAATTCAATGCGCTCACGCTGTGCCTGCACCAGCTCGCACGCAGCGCTTCCCAGACGCGCGACCTGACGCTCATGTCCATTCGCCGCGCGGTGGCCGAGTTGCTGGTGCATTTCCCGGTCTATCGCACGTATGCGAATGCGCAGGGCATGCCCGCACAGGAGCGCGAACTGCTGGCGCAAACCGTGCAGAAGGCCAGCGCCAGCCTGCATGCAGCCGACCATGCCACGCTGCACGTGGTGGAGGGATGGCTGGGCGGCGACCTGCTGCAGGATGGCCGTGACCAGCATCGTCGCACCTTGCAGCTGCGCGCCATCGCCCGTTTCCAGCAGCTGACGCCGCCGCTGACGGCCAAGTCGATGGAAGACACGGCCTTCTACCGTTACGGCCGGCTGCTCTCGCGCAATGAGGTCGGGGCGGAGCCGGCCCACCTGGCCTTGCCGGTGGCGCACTTCCATCAACTGGCTGCACGGCGCGCCGCACAGACTCCCGCCAGCCTCCTGGCCACCGGCACGCATGACCACAAGCGTGGCGAAGATGCGCGCATGCGCCTGGCGGCGCTGTCCGAGATTGCCGAAGAGTGGTCTACGGTCCTGCGTCACTGGCATCAACTGAATGCGCCCATCGTGGCTGCGACTGCCGGCGAGCAGGGCGGCATCGACGCCGTGGATGAATGCATGCTGTACCAGACCCTCGTGGGTGCCTGGCCAGACGGCATGCGCGCCGGGGACGATGACCTCAGCGGGCTGGCCGAGCTGGCCGAGCGTGTCATTGCCTGGCAGCGCAAGGCCCTGCGGGAAGCCAAGCGCCGCAGTGACTGGGTGGTGCCGCAGACGGAATACGAAGCGGCCTGCGAGCGTTTCACGCGGGCGCTGCTGTGCGATCCGGGACTGGATCCGCGTCATCATCCTTTCCTCACCGAGCTGGAGGATTTCGTGCGGCGGCTGGCGCCGCTGGGCGCAGTCAACAGCCTGTCCCAGACAATGCTCAAGATGAGTTCGCCAGGCGTGCCCGATTTCTACCAGGGCAGCGAATTGTGGGACCTGAGCATGGTGGATCCGGACAATCGCCGTCCCGTCGACTTCGCGCTGCGTGAACGGCGCCTGGCCGATGCCGTCAGCCGTCCGGTATCCCTGCGTGACTGGCAGGGTGGCAGTGCCAAGCAGCAATTGATTCATGCAGTGCTGCAGTATCGGCGCGAACATGCGGATTTGTTCGCGCAGGGCCAGTACCTGCCGTTGGCCACGCATGGCAAGCTGGCGCGTCACGTGATCGCCTTTGCGCGGCTGCTGCCGGGCAAGGAGGGTGAGGCGGGCGATATCGAGGCTACCGTGGTGATCTGCACGCGCCTGGCCGGACACCTGCTGTCCTTTGAAGGGCGCCGTGAGGAAGCCTTGCCGCTGGTCTCGGCAGAGGCCTGGGGCGATACCCGCATCACGCTTCCGCAGGTGTTATCGCACGCGGGCAGTGAGCTGCGCCAGTGGCGCAGCGTACTCACCAGCGGACAGGGCGGGCTGGAAGAGTGCGCCATGGCCGATGGAGCGCGTGGGGGCAGCATCGCGGTGGACGAGATCCTGGGCAGTCTGCCGGTGGAATTGCTGACGCTGCGCCTCAGTTGATCTGACGATGCAAGCGTCCCGGGGCGATGCAGGCTCGGGACGCTCCGGTTTCGGTCAGCTGATCGCGTGAATCATTTGCGGTTTCCGCTTTTCCTACATGGGAAAGTGCCGCCGTCCGATGTCACGTCATTGACGCACACCACTACCATGTGGCGATACCGGCATTCCATCCGGATCTGCCATGTCGTACAAGGAGTTTGCGCATGACCAAGTTGCCCGCCGCCGATCTGCAGCTGCCGCTGTTCACCTATAGCCAGCGCGAGTCGCTGACCGAGAAGAGCGCCTGGATCGCCCTGCAGGAGCATCATCAATACTATGCCCGCCACTACCGGCTGGAGCGCCTCTTCGCCGCCGACGACAAGCGTGGCGAAAACCTGGTGGCCGAAGCCGCGGGTATCTATCTCGATTATTCCAAGAACCTGGTCACCACCGAGACCATGACCCTGCTCATGGACCTGGCGCGCCAGTGCGGCCTGCAGGATCGCATCGAGGCCATGTTCCGGGGCGACCGCATCAATGCGACCGAGCAGCGTTCTGTGCTGCACACGGCACTGCGCATGCCCGCCAGCCAACGCCTGGTGGTCGACGGCGAAGACGTGATCGCCCAGGTGCAGCAGGTTCTCACGCGCATGGAGGCCTTCGCCGACCAGGTGCGCAACGGTGAATGGACCGGCCATACCGGCCGCCGTATCCGCCACGTGGTCAATATCGGCATCGGGGGTTCCGACCTCGGGCCGATGATGGCGTATGAGGCGCTGCGCCACTATGGCCAGCCTGACCTGAGCCTTCACTTCCTCTCGGATGTGGATGGGGCGGCCATGCTGGAAACCGTGCGTGACTTGCCCGCTGAGGAAACGCTCTTCATCGTCTGCTCAAAAACCTTCACCACGCTCGAAACCACCACCAATGCGCAGGCAGCGCGGCAGTGGCTGGTGCGGCAATTGGGTGAGGAAGCAGCGGTGGCCCGTCATTTCGTGGGCGTGACGACCAATATCGAGGAGGCCAGCCGCTTCGGCATCGATCCACAAAACATGTTCGGCTTCTGGGATTGGGTCGGCGGACGGTATTCGATGACCAGCGCCATTGGCCTGTCCACCATGATCGCCATCGGCCCAGTGCACTTCCGCGAGATGCTGGCGGGCTTCCATGCCATGGATGAACACTTCCGCACGGCGCCGCTGGAGGAGAACCTGCCGGCCATCCTCGGCATGCTCACGGTGTGGTACACCAACTTCTTCGGCGCCAGCAGCCAGGCCGTGCTGCCCTACAGCCAGTACCTGAAGCGCCTGCCGGCCTACCTCCAGCAACTGACCATGGAAAGCAATGGCAAGCAGGTGACCCTGCAAGGCGATGCGGTGGATTACCAGACCTCGCCGGTCTACTGGGGCGACAATGGCATCAACGGCCAGCATTCCTTCTACCAGTTGCTGCACCAGGGTACACAGATGATTCCCTGCGATTTCATCGGCTTCTGCCAGCCGGTCGAATCGCTCGGCCAGCATCATGCACTGTTGATGGCCAACATGTTCGCCCAGGCAGAGGCCCTGGCCTTCGGCAAGAATGCGCAGCGGGTGCGCGAAGAAGGTACTTCGGAAGCGCTGGCCCCGCATCGCGTCTTCCCTGGCAACCGCCCCAGCAACAGCATGCTGGTCGAGAAGCTCACCCCCTTTAGCCTGGGATCGCTGGTGGCCTTGTATGAGCACAGCGTCTTCACCCAGGGCGTGATCTGGAACATCGATTCCTTCGACCAGTGGGGCGTGGAGCTGGGCAAACAATTGGCCAAGCGTACTGCCCGCCAGTTGCTCGATCCCGCCGAACCGCTGCATCACGACAGTTCCACCAACGCCCTGATTCGCCGCTATCGCAACGCTGCCAGTGCAGGTGCAGCGACTGACACGACCCGATAAACCACGCTGCCCGCCCTTGTGCAGGAGAAGCCATGAGCACCATCATCGCCGCCCGTTTCGATCTGCAGGAAGAAGCCGCCCATGCGGTCTCGGTGCTGGAAGAGGCCGGCTTTGAGCGCGGGCGCATCAGCAGTTTTTTCGTCAATCCGGCAGGCCAGCATGACCGCTTTGCCGTCGGTGGCGACCGCGACAAATCACCGGGCGCCGAAGAAACCGACCGGGGTGCCGCCGCCGGCGTTGCCGCCGGTGCCGGTGCAGGTGCCGCTGCGGGACTGGCCACGGCCCCGGTGACCGGCCCGCTCGGCGCGGCCCTCGGTGGATTGGTAGGCGGCCATCTGGGTGGCCTGGTTGGCAGCCTGGCCGCCACCGATGACGCGCCCCTGCCGCGCCGTGTGGCGGGCATGATGGTGGCCGTTGCCATAGCCGATGAGCAGGAGGGAAGCGACGTGATTCGACTTCTGCGCGGCCTGCAGGCCAGCGACCTGGAGCGCGCCGAGGGCAGCATCCGGGAAGGCGATTGGGTCGATTTTGATCCGCTGTCGATCCCCGGGCGGTGGACGAGCGCGCGTGAGCGAGCGTGCGCAGTACGTTGTAGCGTCGTAGTGCAAGCCCGGCCCCTTGTTGCCGGGCTTTTTCATGGGCACTTGCCACGGGCTGCGCGCGCGTGCATATTGTGAGTTTATAATCGTGCGTAACAATTGATTACCGGAAACGCACCCGGCCGGATCGCACGACAACATCGCAGCGGTCCGCAAGCAAGGATGTGCGCAGGGCAGAACAACAAGGAAATGTCGTGGGGGCGCACTGCAGGTCAAGCCAGGACCCGGCTTGATCGATGGCGATGCACCGTAAGAATGATCATGAAGCGGGCGAACGCACATGAGATTGCTGACCAAGGGCTTGCTGATCGTTGCCATACCAAGCCTGTTTGAGATACTGCTGCTGGGCGCACTGTTCAACTCGCAGGCCGATGCCGAGGATGCCGAGCGCTGGGCCTCACATTCCCTCCAGGTGATGAACCAGGCCGCCGCGTTGCGCGAACCCATGCTGCTGGAAGCTGCGCGTATCCGCAATGCCGTCTTGCTGGATCAGCCCGATACCCTGAGCCGCAGCGACATGTGGGCCGACATCGAGGTCAAGGCCGGTGAACTGGCGCGCCTGGTGAGCGACAATGCGGGCCAGGGCCGCATCGTGCGCGAGGTGCATGAATCCATCGCGCGCTATCGCAGGTGGGACGACAGTGCCCGCGAGCGCCTGATGCGTGGCCAGCGAGATGACCTGATCCGCGAGTTGCGTGAGGAGCAGGGCCAGCACCGTCTTTCCGAATTCCTCAACCAGCTCGACAACTTCGTGGAAGAAGAGCGACGCCTTGGTGCCGAGCGCAGCGAGCGCGTCCAGGCTGCACGCCGTTCGCAGACCTGGCTGCTGATCCTGGCGGTATTGGGCTCCATCGTGACGGCGGCGCTGGCCTCGCTGGCCTTTACGCGCAGCATCGCGGCCCGCGTGAACGTCCTGATCAGCAATGCCCGCCGCCTCTCCGAAGGCCAGCCGCTGGCCGCACGCGTGGGCGGCAGCGACGAAATCTGCCTGCTGGACGATGCCCTTCATCGCAGCAGTGAGCGTCTCACCGAAGCTGCCCGGCAGGCCCGCGGCTACCGCGAGGAACTCGAACAGCGGGCGCGCGAACTGGCCGACGTCAACACCGACCTGCGCCAGCAGACCCAGGACAACGAGATGTTCATCTACAGCGTCTCCCATGACTTGCGCTCACCGCTGGTGAACCTGCAGGGTTTCAGCAAGGAAATCACCCACGCCACCCGCGACCTCCTGGACGAAGTCGACCGCCTCGCATTGCCCGAGCCGGACCGCCAGCGCCTGCGCACGCTTGTCGAAGACGACATCCATACATCGCTGCGCTTCATCCAGAATGCGGTCACCCGTTCGGCCGGCATTATTGACGCCATGTTGCGACTGTCCCGTGCCGGCCGTGTTGAATACCAGCCGGTCATGCTGGACATGCATGCCATCGCCACCCGTATTGTCGCGGCCATGAGCGGCAGCATCCGGGCCAAGTCGGCCCGGGTCGAGATCGAGGACAACCTGCCCCCGGCCTATGGCGATCCGACCTCTGTCGAACAGGTGCTCGGCAACCTGGTGGGCAATGCCGTCAATTACCTGGATCCGTCCCGGCCCGGCCATATCACCATCGGCCACGTACCCCAGGCAGACAGCGTGGTTGCCGCGCCCAGCCTGGTGACCTACTTCGTGCGCGACAACGGCCTGGGCATCCCGGCGGCCTACATGGACAAGATGTTCATCGCTTTCCAGCGCCTGCATGGCAACGTCGCCAAGGGCGAAGGCATCGGCCTGGCGCTGGTCAAGCGGGTGGTGGAGCGGCATGGCGGGCGCATCTGGGTGGAATCGGTGGAAGGGCAGGGCAGCTGTTTCTATGTCGCCTTGCCGGCCCGCCCGCCGGTGTCCTGAAACCGCACGCAGCCCGTCAGGCGGTGCAACGAATCCATTGACAAGGAGAGCAAGATGGCCACAGAGCAGAGCGTCAACATCATCCTGGTCGAAGACGACGACGGCCACGCCTTGCTGGTCGAAAAAAACCTGCGGCGTGCCGGCCTG
This sequence comes from Herbaspirillum aquaticum, assembly GCF_002213425.1. Taxonomy (GTDB): domain Bacteria; phylum Pseudomonadota; class Gammaproteobacteria; order Burkholderiales; family Burkholderiaceae_D; genus Herbaspirillum; species Herbaspirillum aquaticum. Next base: position 118,504 of record NZ_NJGV01000005.1, read on the forward strand.
GTCAACGGCTTCCAGCGGCTGCGCGACGGGCAGGAAGCGCTGGATTATTTTTTCGGCGGCGACCTGGCCCGGGCCGAGCTGCAGCAGCTGGTGGTGCTGCTGGACGTGAACATGCCGCGCGTCAATGGCGTGGAGGTCCTGCGCCGGATGAAGCAGGAGGCCGCCACTGCCGCCATTCCCGTCATCATGCTTACCACCACGGACGACCCGCGCGAAATTGCCCATTGCTACGAAGTGGGCTGCAATGTCTACATCACCAAGCCGGTGGAATACGAAGACTTCATCGAAGCCGTGCGGCGCCTGGGTTTCTTCCTGCAGGTGGTCAAGCTGCCGCCAGCGTCAGCGGTGGCCAGGGAGAGTGAGTCCCGATGACCGTGCCCATTGCCCACGTACTGGTGCTGGAGGATGACGAAGGCCTGCTTGCGCTGGCCCGCCGTGTCCTCACCAAGCAGGGCCACCGTGTCACCGCCGTGGCCGATGCCGAATCCGCCCAGGCGGCGGTACAGCAGGAGCGGCCCGACCTGCTGATCGTGGACTACAACCTGCAGGCCCTGGAGAGCGGCCTGGATTTCTTCCGCAGCCTGCGCGCGTCCGGTGTGGAGATCCCTGCCATCATGGTCTCGGGCGTCTCGGATGAATTGCGCATCATCGAGGCCTTGCGGGCCGGGGTGGCCGACGTATTGCCCAAGACCAGCGATTACCTCGATCACCTGCCGCAGTCCGTGCAGCGCGTCCTGGAGCAGCAATCGCAGGTGCGACAGGCCGTGCAGCAGCTGCAGCGGGAGCTGGATGCCTTGCTGGCGGCGCAGCGTGAGGCAGAGGCCGAAATCGCCTGGCTGCGCAACGCCCGCGAAACCTTCCTCACGACGCTTTCGCATGAACTGCGCACGCCCCTCAACGCCATCCTTGGCTGGACCCAATACCTGTTGCGCGATGCCTCCGATCCGGCCGGGCTCAACAAGGGCTTGCAGGTCATCGAGCGCAATGCGCGCCTGCAGGCGCAACGGGTGGAGGAGCTCCTCGATGCCAACCGCGTGCTCTCCGGCACGCTGCGCCTGGCGGCTGAACCGGTCGCGCTGGCCGAACTGGTTCGTGATGCCATGCTGGCCGCCGAGAGTGCTGCCGCAGCCAAGGAGATCGCGCTGCGGGCGGAGCCGGCTGCCGGTACGGTAATGGGGGATGCGGCGCGTTTGCGGCAGGTGCTGGGCAAGTTGCTGGGCAATGCCATCCGCTTCACGCCACCGCGTGGCTGGGTACTGCTGTGCCTGCACCGGCACGGCAGCGAGATCGAACTGGAAGTGCGCGATAGCGGACAGGGCATGGAGGGCGCCGAATTGGCGCGCCTGTTCCCGGCGCCGCAGGCGGCTGCAGGCCGGTTGGGGAGTGCCGCCGAACTGGGCCTGGGCTTGGCCGTCATCCGCCAGCTGGTGGAGTTGCATGGCGGCCGCTTGCGCGCGGCCAGCGCCGGTCCAGGGCAGGGTGCAAGTTTCTTCGTGAGGCTGCCGCTGGCCGCCTGAGGCGCTCCGCCTGGAGCGCCTTGCAGGCCGGCCCGGATTCAACCGGGCAAAATCGGCAGGGTGACCGTGAAGGTAATGATGTGATGGTCGCAGTTCACGGCGATCTTGCCACCGTGGCCGCTGACGATCTCGCTGACGATGTACAGCCCCAGGCCCAGGCCGCGTGCATTGCGCTGGTTGCCCATGGATTCCTTCTTGTAGGGCTTGAACATGTTCTCGCGCACTGCCGCCGGGATGGCCGGTCCGTGGTTCGAGACGGAGATCGTCAGTACATCCTCGCGGCGGAACACGATGAGCGTCGAGGGCTTGCCGATTTCGCCGTGATGGCGCGTGTTGGACAGCAGGTTGGAGACCACCTGGCTGATGCGGTCGCCATCGAGTTCGATCTCGCCGCAGTCTTCCGCTTCGAGGATGATCTCGTTGTCCGGATACGCCATGCGCGCTTCGTTGACGATTTCCGTGACCATCTTGCGCACATCCAGCGGACGGCGCTGGATATCCAGGCCCATGCCGCTTTGCAGGCGGCTGATGTCAAGCACCTGGAAAATCAGGCGATGCATGCGGCTCGATGAGGAGGAGATGCGCTTGCTCAGGTTCGAGCTCGAAGGCGAATGCTCGCGCACCTCGATCATGCGTGCTGCCATCATGATGGCCTGCAGCGGATCGCGCAGATCGTGCCCCAGCGTGGCCAGCAGGGTTTCGCGTGCACGCTTGACCATATTCTCGTTGGACAGCGCCACTTCCTGCAGGTCCAGGCGCAGCTGGCTGGCGATCTCGGCTTCGGTCTTTTCCCAGGGCAGGCTCTTGCCGCGCACGGTTTCCTTCCAGACCGCGAAGGAGCCGCGCGGAGTCAGGCGCGGGCCCAGCGGCCCGATGCTGTATTTCTTTTCCGGATTGCCGCCCCAGCGCACGTCTTCCACCTGTTCGGTGCGGAACCAGAAGGCATAGCCATCCTGTTCACGATAGAAGCGCACGGCCAGCACGCCACAGATATCGCCCATCACCGCCTTCAGCGCGGGCGCATCGGCGCCCAGCGCGCTGGTGGAAAAAATGTCGCCGGGTTCGTTTTCGTTGAGCCAGTTGATGAGTGCGTTGACGCCTTCGCGCGAGGGCGCCTTGCCGAAAACCTGGGTCTTGCGCTCCATGGAGATGGCACCGCCGTGCGCGTTCATCAGGCGCACGAAGCCATCATGGTCGGCCGCCAGGGCCAGCACGATGTCTTCGCGGTCGGTCACCTGCGCCACGATCTGGCGCCGCAGGTCGGCGCTGTATTCCAGCGCGCGGGCGCGCTCACCGTTGAGATTGCGTTCCACCAGGGCGCTGACGAATTGCGACAGCAGCTGGCACGACATGCGGACCGCATGCGGCACCAGGTGCGCGGTCATGTGGTGGCAGGCGATGAGACCCCAGAGACGCTCGCCAATGACGATCGACAGGCTCATCGACGCACGCACGCCCATGTTGCTGAGGTATTCGATGTGCACCGGCGAGACGCTGCGCAACATGCTGTGGCTCAGGTCCAGCGGGCCGCCGGTCAGCGGGTTGTGATCCGGTTCCAGCGCCACGGTGGGTGCACCCACATCGGCGATCAGGCGAATCGGATTGATCACGTACAGGCGCCGCGCCTGGGCCGGGATGTCGCTGGCCGGATAGCGCTGGCCGAGGAAGGGTTCGAGATCTTCACGCTTGTGTTCGGCCACCACTTCGCCGCTGTCGTCATGCAGGAAGCGATAGGCCATCACACGGTCGAAGCCGGTGATGCGGGCGATTTCATCCACCGCCAGCGTCAGCAGGTCTTCCACGCCGGGCTGGCGCTGGATGCGCTGGATGGCCTGGTGCGCGGCCAGGGCAAAGCCCTCCAGCGAGAGTGCATCCGACGGCCGCTGTTCGAATTCGGCGATGAGCACGCCTTCGGATTTGTGGGTGACCAGGTCGAAGGCGCCGCTGTCGAGCGAGATCATGCGCGAATCCACGTAGCCGTGGCGGTCTTCGAGCGCGGTTTGAATCACCGCGCGAGCGGCGGCGTTGAGGTGTTCCTCACCCAGCGGCTGCCCGACCTCGGGCAAGCTGCCCAGCAGGCCAGCGGCGTTGGCGCTGCGCGTGACCAGCTGGCCTTCGGGTGAAAAGCACAGGAGGGCGCCGTGATTCTGGATGGAGCCGGGAATGTGGATCGGCTCCTGGTCGCAATTGCTCAGGTCGACAGGTCGACGGCGCACTGCGTGGTAAGGATTGCTCATGCACTACTTTCTCGATGCCAGCCGGGGCGGGGCATCGAACTACCGGCGCGAAAAATCTCCGCGGCCGCAAGTTGGAGGGGCGAAGTGCAGCGCATCCAGAAGACCCCGGGGCTCCTGTCCGGCAGCCTGAGGCTGCGGTGGCAGATGATGCGCATTCTTTACTTCGGGAAGGGCCAATTATAGGCGTCATCGTCAAGCTCCGTGCAGCCTGCACAACAATTAATTCGCCGCTGCCCAGCTGGACGATCCGGCTTGTCTCGCGCGGGCAGGGATTTTCCATTTTGTCCTACAAGCCAATCCGGTACAGTCCGATAGGACTCATCCGTGCCTGGTCCTAAGATCTCTCAAAACTCGCAGAAACAACGCGGCATGGTCGGACCTGTTGCTCCATGGATGGGTCGGGGTGATGCCGCATGGGAAAAGAAAGCCCGGTCCTGCGCTGTCAAGTCTTCAGAAACCACAATTCGTGCAGCCCTTTGCATCAAGCTCTTCCAGTTTGGCGCGGGCTGGCTAAAATGAAGTGTCGTTCGAAGCGCAAGACAGTAAAGCGACCTGGCGCAGATCAGGGAGCGAACACCCATGCTGTCGATGAAACACAGGGAAAAGATCGATCACAGTGTCGGCCAGACGACACGGCTGGTCGATCAGTGGCAGCGCGAGCGCCTGCATGCCCAGGCCAGGCGCGATGCCGCACAGGACAAGCTGATGTTGCAACCAGCCCGGCGCAAGTGGTCGGCGTCGGATCTTTGAGCAGGGTAGCCTCATGGACAAGTCTGATTCCATCCATCCTTATGATCCTCTGATCGCCATTTCCCAAGGCGACTGGACGGCCTATCGCAACCATATCTCCTCCCAGGCCCATGCCGGCGAGATCGAGTCCGAGCCCTTGCCGGCCTATCCCGAGCCGGCGCATGACAGCGCAGGTCAGCCGCTGCATGGCGAGGAAGACATTTTGGCCTACCGGCGCCGCTGCGCGCGCGCCTACATCGGCATGAATGGGCGCCTTGGCGGCCGCGCCTATCGGCCCAACGAGCCTGTCATCCTGACCCAGGAAGCGGTGCAGGAACTGGCCGAACTCAATCGCCTGCTGCGCGAGGAACGGGCGCAGAAAAAGAAGTCCGAGAAATCCAGCTGAGCCAGCGAAAACCCGTCGCATGGCGGAGCCTTTGATGCGCCGACGGCGTGGACCTGCCCGTGTAGGTGCGTGGCGCGATTTCGTGTAGGAAAACAGGAAGTCTTCCGTCATGCTTGCGCCATGCGGTTTTGCGGCCGATGGCAGTTTTTCCGCGCGCTGAGAGCAGGTCCGGAAGCGGCGCGGGCTTCCCGTATAATCATCCGCGGCACGCAGCAGGCGCGCCGGGCGCATGCGCCTGGTCCGCAACGCCTGCTCCAAGCGGATGCGAACAACAATGAAGGGACCAGCGGGAGAACGACGGTACAAACCCGTCGCCCGCCAGACCGACCTCGGTGCTCAAAGCTAGGCTTAAAGGTAAGTTTCACGACATGGCAGACATTTCTTGGTTGCGCGGTACAGGCCTGGCCGCGCAGATCGTCACGGCGACCGACTGGACCACGAGTCCCCTGGGTGCGCCGGCGCAATGGTCGCCGACCTTGCGCACCTCCCTCAACATCGCGCTGCATTCGCCCCTCCCGAGTCTGCTGGTATGGGGCGCAGCACGCCAGATGCTTTACAACGACGCATTCGCCGCCTGTATTGGCGCGGCCCATCCGTCAGCCTTTGGCGCGCCGTTGAGCGGCTCGCCGCTCTGGCGCGGCGCTGGCCGGCTCTGCGAAGCGGCGATCGGGGCCGCCTTCAATGGCCAACAGCAACAATTGCCGCGCCTGTCCCTGTTTCAGGAGACCGGGCAAGCCCAGGACATCGCCCGCCAGTGGGATCTCACCTGCGTGCCAGTGTGGGAAGACAGCGCCGATGGCCAGCCCGCGCAGGTGGCCGGGGTGCTGTGCACGCTGGTGCGCGCAACCACGCTCGATAGCGCGCTGGCCCATACCGACCTGTTGCGCGACCTGATGGAAGAGTCGCCCAGCTTCAAGGCCGTGGTGCGCGGCCCGCAGCACGTGTTCGAACGCGTCAATGGCGCCTACTTCAAACTGTTCGGCGATCGGCCGGTGCTGGGCTTGCCGGCGCGCGAGGCACTGCCCGAACTGCTGGACGAAAATCTTTTTGCCTTGCTGGACCGGGTGTACCAGACCGGCCAGACTTATACCGAACGCGGGGCACGCCTGTTCCTGCGGCGCACGCATGAGATCGGTTTTGCCGGCGCCGTGCTGGACTTCGTGTTCCAGCCGATACGCGATGCCCAGGGCCAGGTAGCCGGCATTTTCATCGAGGGTAACGACGTCACCGAACGCTTCGTGGCCGAGGAGCGCTTGCGCATCGTCGACCGCGCCGGCGGAATCGGTATCTTCGAGTGGTTCCCGGTCTCCGGCAAGCTGGCGGTCTCGGATCGGTTCCGCCGCTTGTGGGGCTTGCCGGCCGATGGCGAGGTGAGCTCGCAGCAGCTGGTGGACATGATCGATGAAGAATTCCATCCCAACCTGGGTACGTCGCGCATCAAGGAAGGCGGCCCGCGCAATCCGCTGGAATATACCGAATACCACATCACCCGTCCCGACGGTGAGCAGCGCTGGCTGGCGCGCAAGGGCGAGGTGGTGGAAGACGATCCGCGCGCCGGTTCACGCTATGTCGGGGTGGTCTTCGATGTGACCTCGCGCAAGCTCATGGAGCAGGCCCTGGCCGCCTCCGAAGCCAGCGTGCGCGCCAACAATGCCTTCGTGCGGCAGCTGCTCGATTCGACCGACCAGGGCTTTTTCTCGATCGACCGTGACGGCATCGTCACGCTATGCAATGCCGCCTTCCTGCAATTGCTCGGTTACGCCAGCGAGAAGGATGTGCTGGGCCGCGACATCCATGAGGTGATCGTCAGCGCCAATGACGATGCCGGCTCGCGCAGCGATTGCGCCGTGCTCAGGGCCGCGCGTGAAGGCCTGACCGCGCACGTGGACAGTGAGGACTTCATCCGTGTCGATGGCAGCAGTTTCCCGGTCCAGTACCAGGCGCATCCGGTCTGGCAGGACGGCGAACTGCAGGGTGCACTCTGTACCTTCGTCGACCTCACCGAGCGGCGCCGTGGGCTGCAAGCGCTGTCCTGGAGCGAGAACCGCTTGACGGCCATCTTCAACCAGGCCTCGGTGTGCTTCTCCGAACTGGACCTGCAGGGCCGCTACCTGCGCGTGAACCAGGCACTGTGCCGCATGCTGGGCCGCACCGAAGCCGAGATGCTGGAGATGACCCTGGCCGATGTGACCCATCCGGAAGACGTGCCGATGAACATGAACCTGTTCAATCGCTGCATCGCCGATGGCAGTTCCTTCACCCTGGAAAAACGCTACCTGCGCCCGGATGGCCGTGCCTTCTGGGTCTCCAGCGACATCAGCCGCATCGTCGATGATGAGGGCCGTCCGCAAGCCATGATTGCGGTCTCGACCGACATCACCGAGCGGCGCCGTGCCGAAGACGCCTTGCGCGAGCTCAACGATACGCTGGAACAGCGCGTGGTCGAGGAGATCGTCGAGCGCAGCCGTGCCGAAGCGGCGCTGCGCCAGATGCAGAAGATGGAGGCGGTCGGCCAGTTGACCGGCGGCGTGGCGCACGACTTCAACAACGTGCTGCAGATCATTGGCGGCAACCTGCAGTTGCTGCAGACCGATCCGCGCCTGGATGACCGCAGCCGCCAGCGCGTGCGCACCGCCATCGGCGCGGTCGACCGCGGTGCCAAGCTGTCCTCGCAGCTACTGGCCTTTGCCCGCCGCCAGCCCTTGCAGCCGCGCAGCATCAACCTCGAGCGCGTGGTGCAGAACATGGATGACCTGCTGCGTCGCGCCGTGGGCGAAAACATCGAGATCTCCACGGTCATCACGCATGATCTCTGGAACACCATGCTCGACCCCAACCAGGTCGAGAACCTCATCATCAACACGGCCATCAATTCGCGCGACGCCATGCCCAACGGCGGCCGGCTCACGCTGCAGATCGACAACGTGCAGTTGAGCGACCCCGCCTTCCTTTCGCAGGCCGACCTGCAGCCGGGCGATTACGTGGAACTGCAGATCTCCGACAACGGCGCCGGCATGTCGCCGGAGGTGCGCGAGCGCGCCTTCGAGCCTTTCTTCACGACCAAGCGCGAAGGGGAGGGCACCGGCCTGGGCCTGTCGATGGCCTATGGCTTCGTCAAGCAGAGCCGTGGCCACATCAGCCTGCACAGCGAAGCCGGCAAGGGCACCACGATCCGCATCTACTTCCCGCGCTGCGTTGATGAGGAAGTGCTGATCGACGACAACCGCGACATGGAAGTGCGCGGCGGCGACGAAACCATCCTGGTGGTGGAGGATGATCCCAACCTGCAACTGACGGTGATCGACACCCTCTCTTCGTTGGGCTATCGCGTCCTCAAGGCCGATAACGGCGAACGCGCCCTGGCCATCCTGCAGAGCGGCATTGCGGTCGACCTGATGTTTACGGACGTGGTCATGCCCGGCAGCGTGCCCGTGACCGAGCTGGCGCGCCAGGCACGGCAGCTGTTGCCGGACATCGAGATCCTCTTCACTTCCGGCTACCCGCGCGATGCCATCGTGCACGAGGGGCGGCTGGATGCAGGTGTGGAACTGCTCTCCAAGCCCTATCGCATCAACCAGCTGGCGCAGCGCATCCGGCAGATGCTCTCCAGTCGCGCGCATCGCATCGAGCTGGCCCAGCTCACGCACGAGCGCGACCAGGCCAATGCCAACGCTGCGCTCCATATTCTGCCGGTGGGTGACAGCCAGCGCCCGGCAGAAGGCCAGGACGCGCACTTCGAGCAGCCTGGGGGCAGCAGCGCCACCGAGCTGGCCACTGCGCCAGGGCAGGCCGGGGCCGCCGCCAGCGGACTGCGTTTGCTGGTGGTGGAGGACAACATCGATTCCCAGCAACTGGTGTGCGAACTGCTGGAGACGCTGGGGCACCAGGCGCGTGGCGTGGTCAGCGCCGAAGACGCGCAGCAGGCGCTGGGCGAGCAGAGTTTTGATGTGCTCTTCACGGACGTCAACCTGCCCGGCATGTCGGGTGTTGACCTGGCCAAGCGTGCGCTGGAGCGCTTCCCCGACCTGGCGGTGATCTTCGCTTCCGGCTATGGCGCCATGGTGGCGCGCAATGTCGGCTTTGCCTCGCACTCGCTACCCAAGCCCTACGATATCGACCAGTTGCAGGAGATCCTGAAGAAGATCGCTGCTGCCTGATGCGCCCGCCGGAAGGGCCAGGGAAGGCGCTCTCTTGCCTGGCTGGTTTCGCGTTCGATCTTCCGCAGTTGGCCTGCTCACCCCGGTGAGCAGGCCATTTTTTATGCCTGTATCAGGCCTGCTTCGGGGTGGGCGTTATCTTGGCCAGATGCTGGGTCGCGATGAGCACCGCGCCGCAGGAGGTCAGCATGCCTTCCACGGCGGCCTTGCGTCCCAGGTATTCGTAGGTTTCTTCACCTGCCAGGATCACGAATTCACATCGGCATTGCGGGCAGTAGCCGCGATGGCCAACCCCGGCCATCGCCTTGCCGTACAACTTCACATTGGCGAAACCTTCCTGTACGACACCGCCGTGCGAGGTGGGATCGTCGAGACGGATGATGGCCCTGGGCATGTGCGCTTCCTTTCATAAAAAGTGAGCAAGAAAGATAAAGCCAGCCGTTCGACTGAGGGGCATAGACGGCAAGAGATCAACCACATTCAGTAATTTTTGAAGCCTTGCCTCGAATCTGTTCGAGGCCATCATCTCCTTGGGTCACAAACTTTGTCAGGGAGGTTTCCTTTTTGTGTCATATTTCATAAAATAAATAAGAACAATTATCGTTCGTATTAATTGCAATGAGAATGAAGAGGAATCCCTTGCTCCCGTCTTCCCTGCCAGCGCGTCCCAGCGCCATGTCGCGTGCCCTGCGCCCGGTCTTCCTCAGTATGGCGCTGGCCGGCTCCCCTGCGCTGGTGCTGGCGCAGTCTTCCCCGTCAGACGCTGCCGGTGCTGCATCTGCCAATGCCGCCAGCCAGCTGCCTACCGTGACCGTCTCCGCCGCTGGTGCGGGCCAGGGTACGCAGCACCTGCAGAGCCAGACCACGTCGGGTGCGCTGGGATCGCGTTCGCTGCTGGAGACGCCTTTTTCGGTCACCAGCATGACCGCCGCCGACCTGGCCGACAAGCAGGTCAACAAGCTGGGCGACCTGTTCTACAACGAGGCATCGGTGAGCGACAACAGCGGCGGTTACAGCGCCTGGGCGTCCTACATCACCATTCGCGGTTTGCCCGCGGACTGGCAGAACTCCTTCCGCATCGATGGCAAGCCTTTCCTGGGATACGGGATCACGCTGCCCTACGATCATTTCGAACGCATCGACCTGCTCAAGGGCTCGGCTGGCTTCATGTATGGATTCGGCTCGCCGGGCGGGGTGCTCAACTATGTCTCCAAGAAACCGACTGATACGCCCGTGCGCAGCGTCTCGGTGGGCTATACCAGCAACAGCATCCTGAGCGAGCACGTCGACCTGGGCGGACGCTTCGGCAACGACAACATGTTCGGGTATCGCCTCAATGTCACGCATGAACAGGGTGAGACTTTCAATGAAGGCCACATCCGCCGCAATTCGGCCTCACTGGCGCTGGACGGGCGTCTCACGCGCGACCTGACCTGGGATTTCCAGGCCATCTGGCAGAACAGCAATTCCACCGACCAGACTCCCTCGGTGGTCACCACCAACCTCACTGGCAGCCGCCTGCCCTCGGTGGTCAGCGGGGCGGACAAGACCCTGGTTGGTCCGGGCCAGCACCTGGACACCAACTTCCAGCTCTACCAGACCGGGCTCACCTATCGCATCAATCCCGACTGGAAGGCCAACCTCAGCTACAGCCACAGCACCGCCAAGCGTTTCCGCAATGAAGACATCGCCATGCTGTCGGATGCGGCCGGCAACTACAACGACTGGCGTTCTGACAGCCGCGAGGGGCATACCTTCGACCAATGGCAAGCCATGCTGGAGGGCAATGCCCGTACCGGCGGCATCGATCATCAGCTGGTAGTGGGCGCGTCCTGGCAGAAGCAGGTCAATGATTACTCGATCAGCTCGGTGTACAAGCAGATCGGTACCGGCAATCTCACTACGCAGAACACCAACGCGTATTACAGCAGCACCGACCTGCAGACCTATCACAACGCCATCATCACCCAGCAGGCGATTTTCGCCAGCGACACGCTGAACTTCTCGGAGCGCTGGTCGCTCTTGGCCGGTGGCCGCTACAACCAGTTCAAGCAGGACAATTTCACCACCACCGGCGCACTCAGTTCGCGCTATGACAAATCGGCCCTGACCCCGACGGTCGCGCTGATGTTCAAGCCCGAGCGCAACACCACCCTCTATGGCAGCTATGTGGAATCGCTGGAGCAGGGCGGCGTACCGGGCGTGACCAATACCAACTACGGTAGCCAGCTCAAACCGCTCAAGAGCAAGCAGTACGAGCTTGGCGCCAAGACCGACCAGCGGGACTGGAGTGCCACCGCCGCGCTGTTCCGTATCGAGCGTGCCTCCGAATACACGCTCAATGGCGCGCTGGTGCAGAGCGGGCAGTCCAATTACCAGGGCCTGGAACTGGGCGCTTCCTGGCGTCCGGCGCCGCAATGGCAGGTGGGTGGCAGCCTCATGCTGCTGGACGCGAAGTACCAGCAGGGCAACACCTACAACGGCAATCGTGTGGCCGGTGCGCCGCGCAACATGGCCACGGCCCAGGTGGCCTACCTGGTGCCGCAGGTGGCGGGCCTGAAGCTCTCGGCCGATGCCAAGCTGACCGGCAGCACCATGGCACGCGCGGCCAACGACATCGAGCTGGCCAGCTATACGCTCTTCAATCTCGGCGCCAGTTACACTACGCGCATCGGCCAGCACGATACGACCTTCCGGGCGTCGGTCAACAACCTGCTGGACAAGCGCTACTGGCAATACCAGTACGAGAACTACATCAAGCCGGGTGATCCGCGCAGCTTCAACGTGTCGGCCAAGGTCGATTTCTGAGCGTGCCATGCCAGCCTTTCCAGCTAGTCCCCCATCCCTTCGCCATTTAGCCAGGTAAGCCAGCCATGCGTGCACTTCTCGTTCTTCTCCACCGTTGGTTCGGCCTGGCCGTGGCCGTGTTCCTGTTCATCGCCGGCGTGACCGGCGCAGTGATCTCCTGGGATCATGAATTGGATGCCTGGCTCAATCCGCAACTGTTCCATGCCCACAGCGCCGAGCGCGCCGAGGCCGGGCGGCCCATGCCCGGCCTGGAGCTGGCGCAGCGGGTCGAAGCCGCCGAGCCCAAGCTGCGCGTGACCTATGTGCTGACCGAGGCCGAGCCTGGCCACACCATCAGCATGATGGTCGAACCGCGCCTGGACCCCGCCACCGGCAAGCTTCCCGAGCTGGATTACAACCAGATCGCGGTCGATCCGGTGACCGGTGATATACAGGGGCGCCGCATGTGGGGGGCCATCTCGCTGGCGCGGGAAAACCTGCTGCCCTTCCTCTACAAGCTGCACTACACGATGCACTTGCCGGACCTGGGCGGCATCGAGACCGGCATCTGGCTCATGGGCATCATCGGCATTGTATGGGCACTGGATTGCTTCATCGCGCTGTACCTCTCCTTCCCGAACTGGCGCAGCTGGCGCAAGTCGCTGGCCTTCCGCTGGCGTGAGGGCGGGCACAAGCTCAACTTCGATTTGCACCGCTCGGGCGGGGTGTGGATCTGGGGCCTGCTGCTGGTCCTGGCGGTGACCTCGGTGTCGATGAACCTGGAGCGGCAGGTCATGCGGCCTATCCTGCAGACCGTGTCCAGCCTGACGGCCGGTCCCTTCGATACGCGTACGCCGATTGCGCCTGACAAGGTGCCGGAGCCGCGTATTTCACGCGAGCAGGCGGTAGCACTGGGACGCGCGCAAGGCCAGCAGCTGGGCCTGACGGAGCCGGTCGGTGGCGTCTTCTACTCGGGCATGTTCGGGGTCTATGGGGTGGGCTTCTTCCAGCCGGGCAATGACCATGGCGATGTGGGCCTGGGCAATGCCTGGCTGTATTTCGATGCCATGACCGGTGCCTATGAAGGCGGCAAGATACCGGGGCGCGGCAGTGCCGGCGATATCTTCCTGCAGGCGCAGTTCCCGCTGCATTCCGGCCGCATTCTCGGCCTGACCGGGCGCGTGCTGATTTCCCTGATGGGCGTGCTGGTAGCGATGTTGTCGGTGACCGGGGTGATCATCTGGGTGCGCAAGCGCCGCGCCCGCCTGCAACAGCGCGAGCGCCTGGCCGCCCAAAAGACACCGGCCCGCGAGGGGCCGGTAGTGGAAGCGCGCTGAGTCAGCGCGAGTCATGCTGGAGCGTTCAGTGCGCCATCAGCACCGGCAGCGTCGTGGTCTTGAGGATGGTGAGCGTCACGCCACCCAGCAGCACTTCGCGGAAGCGGGTGTGACCGTAGCCGCCCATGACCAGCAGGTCGGAGCCCTTGTCGGCCGCCAGCGAGAGCAGGGCGTTGCCGATATCGAGCGTGGTCTGTTCCTGCGCCACTTCCACCTTCACGCCGTGGCGCGCGAGATAGAGGGCGATATCGGCACCAGGCTGCTCGCCGTGGGTGCCCAGGCGCTTGTCGGAATTGAAGAGCACCACCGTCACGTTGTCGGCCTGGCGCAGCAGCGGCAGGGCGGCCGTGATGGCGCGGGTCGATTCCATGCTGCCATCCCAGGCGATCAGCGCATTCTTGCCCACGTGCTTGAATTCACCGGCACTGGGGATGATGAGTACCGGGCGCGGTGAATTGAGCATGACGTATTCGGGCAGGTCGGTGAGGAAGCTGTCATCGGCATCGTCCAGGTCGGCCTGGCTCACCACCACCAGGTCGGCATAGCGCGCCTGCAGCGCCAGACCCCCTTCGGCGTCGTCATCGACGAAACGCTTTTCGCAGGAGGGCACGCCCACGCTGTTGGCGATCTTGTCGAAGTTTTCCAGGGCAGCCAGGGCGCGGTCACGGAAACCGTCCATTTGCGCGGCGATGTAGGCCGCGCCTTCCATGGTGATGAAGCTGGAGATGCCGCTGACGGCGCTGCCGATCAGGTGCGCCTGCTGCGCGCGGGCCAGTTCGGCGGCAATGCGGATGCGCTGGGCGGCGTGGCGCGACTGGTCGACATGGACCAGGATGGACTTGTAGCTCATGGTGGCTCCTCGGAAATTCGTGGGGGAAGACATCCGGGGCGGGATGCCATGCAGGCAGATTAGGCCCGGCATCTCCATGCGTCCAGCGCAAATCCCGGGCTGCTTGACGCATGTCAATCCTGCCCGCGTGGCTCTTGTAGGGAAGCATCTTTGGCTTGTTTCCATACAAGCATCAAGCTTGCGGTATGCTTGTCGGCTTTCGCAACCAGCCTGCCGATCCGGGACTTTTCATGCCATCCATCTTTCACCTGGCCTACCACGTGCGCGACCTCGACCAGTCGCGCCACTTCTATTGCGACCTGCTGGGTTGCGCCGAGGGGCGCAGCACCGAGACCTGGGTCGACATCGATTTCTTCGGCCATCAACTCTCGCTGCACCTGGGCGAACCATTTGCCGTGAGCAACACCGGCCGTGTCGGCAATCATCTGGTGCCGATGCCCCATCTGGGCGTGATCCTGCAACTTGAGCAATGGCAGCAACTGGCGGACCGCCTCAGCGCCAGCGGCGAGGTGCAATTCGTGCTGGCCCCGCAGATCCGCTTTGCGGGTGAACCGGGCGAGCAGGCCACGATGTTCTTCCTCGATCCCTCGGGCAACCCCATCGAAGTCAAGGGCTTCCGCGATCTGGCTGCGGTGTACGCCAAATGAGCGCGCGCATGCCCATTCCTTTCGTCAGCCAGAGTGATCCCGCTGCGGTAGCGTCGTGGCTGCAGGCTTTGCGCGCGGCCATGCCGGAGGAAGAGATCATCGCCTTCAGCGAGCTGGACGAAGACCAACGCGCGCAATGCCGCGTGGCCATCGTCGCCAATCCTGATCCGGCGCAGCTGAAGCTGCTGCCGCAACTGCAGTGGGTGCATAGCGTGTGGGCCGGGGTGGAGCGGCTGGTGGCCGATCTCGGCCAGAGCGACTTGCAGATCACGCGCCTGGTCGATCCGCGCCTGGCCGCCACCATGGCCGAAGCGGTGCTGGCCTGGACGCTCTACCTGCATCGTGACATGCCGTATTACGCGCGCCAGCAACAGGCACGCCAATGGCAGCCGCTGGACTACGTGCTGCCGGAGCAGCGCCGCGTGGGCATCCTCGGCCTGGGCGCGCTGGGTGAAGCGGCTGCCGCCGCGTTGCGCCAGGCGCGGTTCCCGGTGATGGGCTGGAGCCGCAGTGCGCGCAACCTGCCGGATGTGCGGACTTACAGCGGCATGGACGGACTGGCGCAGATGCTGGCGCAGACCGACATCCTGGTCTGCCTGCTGCCGCTGACGGCCCAGACGCGTGCTCTGCTGGATGCGGCGCGGCTGGCGATGCTGCCTCCGCAGGCGCAGCTCATCAACTTCGCACGCGGGCCGATCATCGAAGAGGAAGCGTTGCGCCAGGCGCTCGATGCAGGCAAGCTGCGTCACGCGGTGCTGGATGTGTTCGCCACCGAGCCCCTGCCGCCAGGGGCATGGCCCTGGTCGCATCCTGCGGTGACGGTACTGCCGCATTGCTCGGCGCCCACGGATTCCGGTACTGCGTCGGCGATCGTGGCGGCCAATATCCGTCACTATCGCAAGACCGGCGAAATTGCCGCCAACGTGGATCTCAAGCGCGGTTATTGAGCCAAACAGGCGCCCTCACTGGCGCGCGATGGTAAAGCCGATGGTATTGTGCCCGCCACTGCTGCTGGCAAAAGCGCGCCCGCCGTGCATGCGGGCCACCGCCTTGACGATGGCCAGCCCCAGCCCCAGCCCGTGGCCGTGGCTGCCGTTGATGTCCTGGCGCGCGCTGTCGACGCGGTAGAAGCGGTCGAACAGGCGCGGCAGGTGTTGCTCCTCGATGGCCGGGCCGGGATTGGTCACGGCCACGCGCACCATCTCTTCGCCGCCGGAAATGTCGATGCGCAATTGCGCACCCTGCGGCGAATGCTGGATGGCGTTCTGGATCAGGTTCGTCAAGGCGCGCTTGAACAGTGCCGTTTCCATGGTGGCCGTGGCATCGAGGTCACCGGCCACCGTGATGGACATGCCCGTGTCATCGAGCACGAACTCGAAGAAATCCACGGTCTTCTGCACCGCCGCGGCCACGCTGGCCGGTACGCGCGCCGTCGCCGCTTCACCCTGGTCGGAGCGCGCCAGGAACAGCATGTCGTTGACGATGGAACGGATGCGGTCCAGCTCTTCCAGGTTCGATTGCAGCACGTCCTTGAATTCCCCCGCACTGCGTTCGCGCGCCAGCGCCACCTGGGTTTCGCCGATCAGATTGGCCAGGGGCGTGCGCAATTCATGGGCCACGTCCGCATTGAAGGCTTCCAGTTGCGTGTAGGCTTGCTCGATGCGTTCGAGCGCCCCGTTGAAGGCATCGGCCAATACCGACAATTCTTCGGGCAGGGCTTCCACCGGCATGCGGGCCGACAGCTTGCGCGGCGAAAAGCTCTGGGCGCGCGCCGACATGCGACGCAGCGGCGCCAGCCCGGCACGGGCAATCCAGTAGCTGGAGATGACCGCCAGCACGATGCCCAGCAACGAGGAAATGGTAGTGGCCAGCAGGAAGGTGCGGCGCATCTCGAAATAGGGGGCGCCATCGACGCCGACCGTCACGCGCACTTCAGGACGATCCTCGAAGGGCGGCAGGGTGCGCGTCATGATGTGCAGCGGATAGGCACGCCCGGGAAGATGCAGGCGCCCGACCAGCTTGCCGTCGGCATGATTGATGGCCGAGGGTGAGAGCCGCGTCAGGTCGCCATAGGTATAGCGCGCATCGTCGCTGGCGATCCAGAAGAAGACGTGCTGGTCGGCCTGCGAGAGCGTGGAGAGTTTCAACTGCACGCGGGCCCAGCGCTCGGTATTGCCGGCGCGTTCGATCTGGTAGCTGATGTCGTTGAGGGTGGTAAAGAGCGCATCGCGTTCATGGCGCAGCAGCTCGCCCTTGAGGACGGTGTAGAGCGCCACGCCCGCCACGGCGAAGATCAGCAGCGCCGAGGCGGCCGACATCAGCACCAGGCGCGCCGTGATGGACTGGCGCAGCGGCAGGCGGCGCTTCTTCACCGGCTTGGCGGCGGGCTCACTCATCGGCGGCATCGGAGGAGGCGCGCGGCTCCAGTACGTAGCCCATGCCGCGGACGGTATGCAGCAGCTTCTGCTCGAAGGGCGCGTCGATCTTGGCGCGCAGGCGCTTGATGGCCACTTCCACCACATTGGTATTGCTGTCGAAGTTCATGTCCCAGACCAGTTCCGCAATGGCGGTCTTGGACAGGATCTCGCCCTGCCGCCGTGCCATCACGGCCAGGAGCGCGAATTCCTTGGCGGTGAGGTCGATGCGCAGCCCGCCCCGGAAGGCCTTGCGCGAGATCAGGTCGATCTGCAGGTCGCCGATGCGCAGCTGCGGCGCTTCCTGCACGCGGCCGCGACGGGTCAGGGCCTGCAGGCGGGCCAGCAGCTCCAGGAAGGAGAAGGGCTTGATGAGGTAATCATCGGCGCCGTCATACAAGCCCTTGATGCGGTCTTCCACGCTGTCACGCGCGGTCAGCATGATGACCGGGGTCTGCTTGACGGTGCGCAGCGAACGCAGCACGGCAAAGCCATCCAGGCCCGGCAGCATCACGTCCAGCACGATGACGTCGTAGTCATGCTGGATCGGCAGGTGCTGTCCATCGACCCCGTTGCTGGCCACATCCACCGCGCACCCCTGCTCGGTCAGGCCCTTGCAGAGGTATTCGGACATCTTTTGCTCGTCTTCGACTATCAGGATCTTCATGCGCTCTCCACTGGCGGCGCCGGGAACACTCCCCGGCACTCGCCCATGCCGGATTCTACCTTCCCGGCTCGCCCTTGTTGATGAGGATGCCTCACTGTCTCAATGTTCCTGCGCCAGGCGTGCGGCCTTGCGTTCCTGCCTTGCCTTCTTCTTGCGTTCGTACCAGTAGTGCGCGCGGTCCAGGTAAAGATAGACCACCGGCGTGGTGAAGAGCGTGAGCGCCTGCGAGAGCACCAGTCCGCCGACCATCGCATAGCCCAGCGGACGGCGCAGCTCGGAGCCGGCACCATGGCCGAGCATGAGCGGCAGGCCCGAGAGCAGGGCGCACATGGTGGTCATCATGATGGGGCGGAAGCGCAGCAGGCAGGCCTGGTAGATCGCTTCTTCCGGCTTCATGCCCTGGGTGCGCTCGGCGGTGAGCGCGAAGTCGATCATCATGATGCCGTTCTTCTTGACGATGCCGATCAGCAGGATGATGCCGATCAAGGCGATCACCGACAGGTCGTACCCGCCGATCATCAGGATCAGCAAGGCACCGACACCGGCCGAGGGCAGGGTGGAGAGAATGGTCAGCGGGTGGATGTAGCTCTCATAGAGCAAGCCCAGCACGATGTAGACCGCGATCAGGGCCGCCGCGATGAGGTAAGGCTGCGAGGCCAGCGAATCGCCGAAGGCCTTGGCCGTTCCCTGGAAGTTGCCCACCAGCGTCTGCGGCACGCCCATCTCATCCTTGGTCTTCTGGATGATGTCCACCGCTTCGCCCAGCGAGACGCCCTTGGCCAGGTTGAAGGAAATGGTCACTGCCGGGAACTGGCTCTGGTGGCTGATCGACAGGTAGGAGGTCTTGGTGGTGTCGACCTTCACGAAGGTCGACAGCGGCACCTGCTGGCCGGTCAGCGGTGAGGTCAGGTAGAGTTTGTCGAACAGGGAAGGATCCTTCTGCAATTGCGGCGTCACCTCCATGATCACGCGATAGCTGTTGATCTGCGTGAAGAATTGCGCCACCTGGCGCTGGCCGATGGCGTCATAGATGGTCGCGTCGATGAGCGAAGGCGAGATGCCGAAGCTGGAGGCGCGTGCCCGGTCGATGGTGATGACGGCTGCAGCCGCCTGGTTCTGCTGGTCGGAGGCCACATCGGTCAACTGCGGCAGCTGGCGGAACCGCTCCAGCATGCGCGGTGCCCAGACGTTGAGTTCATCCAGGTCGGTATCGGTGATGGTGTACTGGTACTGGGTGCGCGAGAGGCGGCCACCGACGTTGATGTCCTGGCTGGCCTGCATGAACAGGTTCACGCCCTGCACCTTGGCCACCTGGGGACGCAGGCGCGCGATGACCTCGTCGGCATTGGTGGTGCGTCCCTCATCCTTGGGTTTCAGCGCGATGAAGAATTGCCCGGTGTTGAAGGTGGTGGAGCCTGCACTCATGGCGAAGCCGATCACGTCCGGGTCCTGGCGCACCACCTCGGCCACCTTCAGCAGCCGCTCCTGCATGGCGGCCGAGGACGTATCCTGGGCCGATTCGGCAAAGCCGACGATGACGCCATTGTCCTGCTGGGGGAAGAAGCCCTTGGGAATGAAGATGAACAGCACCACCGTCAGCGCCACCGTGGCGATGAAGCTCATCAGGGTGATGAACTGGTGCTTCATCACCACAT
The DNA here is from genome assembly GCF_002213425.1 of Herbaspirillum aquaticum. Lineage (GTDB taxonomy): Bacteria > Pseudomonadota > Gammaproteobacteria > Burkholderiales > Burkholderiaceae_D > Herbaspirillum > Herbaspirillum aquaticum. Next base: position 137,907 of record NZ_NJGV01000005.1, read on the forward strand.
CGAGACCGCGCTTGTAGCCGTTGAGCATGGCATCGAAGCAGCGCTCGAACCACTGGTAAAGCTTGCCGTGCTGGCGTCCATGCTCGTTCTTGAGGAAGCGCGAGCACAGCATGGGCGTGAGCGTGAGCGAGATGATGACCGAGACCGCAATGGTCAGCGTCACCGTCACGGCGAATTCGCGGAACAGCCGGCCGACGATGCCGCCCATCAACAGCAAGGGAATGAACACCGCCACCAGCGAGACCGAGATCGAGATGATGGTAAAGCCGATTTCGCCCGCGCCCTTCAAGGCCGCTTCCAGCGGCGACATGCCCTCCTCGACGTAGCGGTAGATGTTTTCCAGCATGACGATGGCGTCATCGACCACGAAGCCCACCGCGATGGTCAGCGCCATCAGCGAGAGGTTGTCGAGGCTGTAGCCGACCACGTACATCACCGCGGCCGTGCCCATGATGGCCAGCGGCACGGTGACCGACGGAATCAGCGTGGCGGCCACATTGCGCAGGAACACGAAGATCACCATCACCACCAGCGCGATGGTCAGCACCAGGGTGAACTCCACATCCTCTACCGAGGCGCGGATGGTCTGGGTACGATCGATCAGGGTATTGACGTGGATGGCCGCCGGAATGGCCGCGCGCAGGCGCGGCATGGCGGCCTTGATGCGGCCCACGGTGTCGATCACGTTGGCACCGGGCTGCTTGGTGATGGCCAGCACGATGGAACGGCCATTGGTGATGGTGTGATCCGCCGTATTGGCAGCACCCGCAAAGGCCCAGGCGGCGATCTTGTTGTTCTCCGGGCCGTCGATGGCGATGCCGATGTCGTTGACGCGGATCGGCGCGCCATTGCGCCAGGCCAGGACCATGTCATTCCACTGCTCGGCCTTGAGCAGCTGGTCGTTGGTATAGACGGTAAAGGCCTGGCGCGCACCATCGACCGTCCCCTTGGGCTGGTTCACGGTGGTGGTGGCGATGACGCCGCGGATGTCTTCCAGGCTCAGGCCCAGCGTAGCGATCTTGGCCGGATCGACCTGGATGCGCACGGCCGGTTTCTGCTGGCCGTTCACGCTCACCAGGCCCACGCCCGAGATCTGCGAGATCTGCTGGGCCAGGATGTTGTCGGCATAGTCGTTGACCACCGTCAGCGGCAGCGCATCGGACTGTACCGACATGATCATGATGGGCGAATCGGCCGGGTTGATCTTGCGGAAGGTCGGCGGATTGGGCAGGTTGGCCGGCAGCTGCCCGGTGGAGGCGTTGATGGCCGCCTGCACATCCAGCGCGGCGGCATCGATATTGCGGTTCAGGTCGAACTGCAGGGTGATCTGGGTGCTGCCCAGGGTGCTCTGGGAAGTCATCTGCGACAGGCCCGCGATGAGCGAGAACTGGCGCTCCAGCGGCTGCGCCACGTTCGATGCCATGGTCTCGGGACTGCCTCCCGGCAATTGCGCGGTGACCTGGATGGTCGGGAAATCGACCTGCGGCAAGGGCGCTACCGGCAGCAGCGGCCATACCGCGATGCCCACCAGCAGGATGGCGATGGCCAGCAGGGTGGTGCCGATGGGGCGCTTGATGAAGGCGGCGGAGACGCTCACTTGGTGCTTCCTTTCGCCTCAGTATTGGCGCCGGGCGCAGCTGCAGCACCCTTGGGCGGCTGCGGCTTGCTTTCCACGATGCGGCTGCCCGGCTTGAGCTTGTACTGGCCGTCGATGACCACGCGCTGGTCCACCGTCAGGCCGCTGTCGGCGCCCAGCACGGCCACGCCGTCCTGGATGCGGTCGACCTTGACGGGTTGCATGTTGGCCTTGTCGTCCTGGCTGATGGCATAGACATAGGTGCCTTGCTGGTTGCGCTGGATGGCGGCTGCCGGGACGGTGAGGGCATTGCCGTGGCTGTTCATCTGCAGGCGGGCATTGACGTACTGGCCTGGCCACAGCTTGTGCTCGGCATTGTCGAAGCGGGCCTTGAGCTGCACGGTGCCGTTGGTGATGTTGATCTGGTTGTCCAGCAGGACCAGCTTGCCGGTGGCCAGCACCTCCTGCGAATCCCGCGCATAGGCCATGACCTTGAGCGGCTGCTGGCTGCTGCGCTGGGCGCGGTTGATGCCGACCACGGCTTCTTCGGGCAGGGTGAAGACCAGGGTGATCGGATCGATCTGGTTGATGACCACCAGGCCATTGGCATCGGCTGCGTGCACGATGTTGCCCGGATCGACCAGGCGCGCACCGACGCGGCCGGAGAGAGGCGCATTGATGGTGGTGTAGCTCAGTTGCACCTTGGCATAGGCCACTTGTGCCTCATCGGTCTTGACCGCCGCTTCCAGCTGCGCGACCAGGGCCTTTTGCGTATCGAGCTGCTGCTGGGTCGCCGCGTCCTGGCTGCGCAGGGTGGTGTAGCGCTGCAAGTCCAGGCGGGCATTCATGAGGGTGGCGCTGTCCTTGGCGCGTTGCGCTTCGGCCTGGGCCAGTTGCGCCTGCAGGGCGCGCGGATCGATCTGGGCCAGCAGCTGGCCTTTCTTGACCTCCTGGCCTTCCTCGAAGCCGACCTTCTCCAGCTGGCCGTCGATGCGCGTCTTGACCACGACACTGGCGTTGGCGGTGACCGTGCCCACGCCGGCCAGATACAGGGGGACGTCGCGCTCCTGCACGCGGGCGACCGACACCGACACCGGCGGTGGCGCCTTGGCGGCAGGCTGGTCGGCGGCCGTGGCGCGCTGCATCAGGGTCCAGCCACCGATGCCGGCGCCAAGGAGCAGGGTGGTGGCGACAAAAACGGCCAGCGAAGAGCGATGCGCAATGCGCGCAGCCTGGGGGGAGTTGGGTGAGGTAGTCATGCCTGAAACTCGTTCTGGAAATGTCACGTTGGATTCGGTATGTGCAACGTCCGCTTCAGCGGGCCGCCATCGGTGCCTGGGCATTGGCCGGATCGATTTGTCCGACCTGCCAGCCGCCACCGGTGGCCTTGATCAATGCCACGCTGGCGACCAGCTGCCGACCCAGCAACGTGACGGCGCTGCGCTGGTTGGTCAGGGAAGTCGCCTGGGTGGTCACCACCGACAGGTAGGTCACGGTGCCGGCCTGGTATTGGCTCAGGGCCAGCCGTTCGGCCAGTTGGGCGGATTTGACGGCCTGGGCCTGGACGGCGCTTTCCTGGTCCAGCACGCGCAAGGTAGACAGGTTGTCCTCCACATCCTGCAGGCCGGCCAGGACCGTCTGCTTGTATTGCGCGGCGGCGGCGTCATAGGCGGCCAGGGCGGCATCGTTGCGCGCACTGCGTGCGCCACCGTCGAAGAGGGTCTCGGCCAGAGCCGCACCCAGCGACCAGACCCGGCCCGGGGTGTTGAAGAGATTGGCGAAGGAGGCGTTGTTGTAGCCGCCGCTGGTGGAGAGCGTGAGCGTAGGGAAGTAGGCGGCCCGTGCCACGCCGATGTTGGCATTGGCGGCCGCCGCCAGGCGCTCGGCGTTGGCGATGTCGGGGCGGCGCTCCAGCAGGTCCGAGGGCAGGCCGGCCGGCATCTGCGGCAGGCTCGCCTGCAGCCGCTGGGCGTTGGCGTCCATGGCGCTGTCGCTGGCCTCGGCCGCGGGCAGCGGGGCCAGGCTGAAGGCGGCGGGTGCCTTGCCGATCAGCATGGCAATGGCGTGCTCCAGCTGGTTGCGGGTGGCGTCCAGGTCGATCAGCTGGGCCTGGGCCGAACGCAGTTGGGTCTCGGCTTGTGCGACATCCGAGCGCAGCGCGGTTCCGGCTTCGTATTGATGGCTGGTCAGTTGCAGCGAGCGCGTGTAAGCCGCCACGGTGCGGCGATACAGATCCTTCTGCAGGTCGGTCACGCGCAGCTGCAGGTAGTTCTGCGCCAGCGTGGCCTGGATCGCCAGCCGGGCAGCGGCCAGGCTGGCGGCACTGGCTTCGGCGTTGGCGTCGCCGGCCTCGGCACCACGGCGGATGCGGCCCCAGAGGTCGGCTTCCCAGGAGGCATTGAGGCCCACGGTGTAGTTGTCGGCCAGGCGTTGCACGCCGTTGGTGTTGGTCTGCGCGCGCGTGGCACCGGCCTGTGCACCGACGGTCGGCCACAGGCTGGCACGGGCGACAGCGGCGGTGGCCTGGGCTTGGCGATACTGGGCCGCAGCCTGTTGGATGGTCTGGTTGGCGGCGTTGGCCTGGGTGACCAGGTCATTGAGGATGGGGTCGCCATAGGCTTCCCACCAGCGCTGGCGGTCATCGGCCAGGCGCGGGGCGGCCACTTTCCAGGGGCCTTGCTCCTTGTAGGCCTGCGGCAGGTCCATGGCCGGTCGCACGTAGTCGGGCCCGACGGCGCAGCCGCCCAGCAGCGCGGCCAGCGCCAGCACCGTCATTCCCTTCTTGGCGCGGAAGGGGGAGTGTTGTGGGGGATGAGTGAAATGACGACGACTGACGCTGGCTGCGGCGCGGCGAAACGGGACGACCATAGGGCTCACGATGATGGCTTGCGGATGAAGGGCTGGCCGGCCCGGCGGCGCCCCTCAGCGCCCACGGCCGACCTCTGCTTACGGCGTTAATGTAAGCCCGGCCCCTCAACGCGAGGCTGACATCAACATGACAATTTTGTCAGCCAGGACGGACACCGACATAGGCCGCACGCGGCCGGATCAGGCTGCCGCCGCGGCCCTGTTCCAGCGCATGGGCGATCCAGCCCAGGGAGCGCCCCAGCGCAAACAGGCCGAAGGCACTGCCGGGCGGCAGCTGCAGATGGCGCCGCACGGCGGCCAGCGCAAAGTCCACCGAGGGTGGATGGCCGGTCAGTTCGCGGACCACCTCGATGGCTTGTTGCCAGCGCGGATGGACCGGCAGCAGCGGCGCCAGCAGGGCGCAAGCGCGCACGTCGCCCTGCGGATAGAGATGGTGACCGAAACCGGGCAGCTCTTCGCCCCGCGCCAGTCGTTGGCGCAGGCTGTCGGCGGGATCGTCCTGTTCATCCAGCGTCTCGAGCAGGGCCTCGACCCGCGCCGTGGTACCGCCATGCAGCGGCCCGGATAGCGCAGCCAGCCCGCCGATGACGGCCGCCTGCAGGTTGGCACCGGTCGAGGCGATGCATCGGGCGGTAAAACCAGAGGCATTGAGTTCATGGTCGGCGCACAGCACCAGGGCACGGCGTACCAGCTGCGCGCCGGCCCCATCCAGTCCCCAGGCGCTGGCACATTGCTGGTGCAGAGGCGCGGTGGAAGGCGCCGTGCCGAGCAGGCAGGCCGCCAGGCGGCGTACCAGCAGGCCGCAGCTGGCCAGCTGGCGCGGCAGCGGCAGGTGCCATTGGGCGCCGATGTCTTCGGCGCAGGCCAGGGCAAACAGCGGCAGCAAGGTTTGTTCGGCGCGGCCTGCGCTCCACTCGGCCTGGACGCTCTCCAGCCGGGGCGGCCGGGCCGGCGGCACCGGGCCGAAGGCGTCGTCCACCGCGCAATCCCAGAGCAGGGCGGCGACCTCTTCGACGCTGGCCTCGGCGCTCAGGGTCACGGCATCATGGCCCCGGTAATAGAGCCGGCCGTCTTCGATCAGCGTGAGCGCCGATTCCAGCACCGGCAAGCCCCAGTCCAGCGCTGCCCGCGCCACCTCGCGCGGCTTGCGCCCACGGGAACGGCTGCCGGCCAGCCGCTCGACCTCGGCGGCCAGGTAGCGGCGGTCGCGGGCCTGCCCGCCGGGATGGGCGTGCAGCAGGCCGCGGCTGACATAGGCGTAGAGCGTCTGGCGGGATATGCCGAGCAAGGTGGCAGCCTCGGAGGAGGAAAGATAGCGGCTCATGGAGGCCCCTCAAAGACAGACAAGTTGATTAACTTAATCAATATTGACGATTAATTCAAGGCTAGTATCCTGCAGTCATTCCCCCTTCATTCCGAGGATTGCCATGACTTCCCTTTCCCCCTCGCAAAGCCTGCTTGCCACGATGTGGAGCGCCCTCGACGGCGATCCTGGCGCTCTTGCCGCCGTGCGCCTGACCGGCGAGGGCGATTTGCCGTCGGTGTTTGCCACCACGGACCTGGCCCAGGCATCGGTAGCGGCAGCCGGACTCGCGCTGGCCGGGCTGGTCAGCAGTGCCGGCGGGCCCTTCCCCGGGGTGAGCTGCGATCGCCGCCTTGCAGCGATGTGGTTCAGCAGCAGCCTGCGGCCCGAGGGCTGGGCGCCGCCGCCTTTGTGGGATGCGGTGGCGGGGGATTACCGCGCCGCCGATGGCTGGATCCGCCTGCATACCAACGCCAGCCATCATCGTGCCGCTGCCCTGGCAGCGCTGGGGCTGGATGCAGGCCAGGCCACGCGCGAGCAAGTGGGGCGCGCCGTCTCAGGCTGGCGCGCCAGCGAACTGGAAAGCGCGGTAGTAGCCCACGGTGGCTGCGCCGCTGAAATGCGCAGCCAGGCGCAATGGGCAAGCCATCCGCAAGGCGCAGCCGTGGCGGCCGAGCCGCTGGTGGCCTGCCAGCACTTCGAGGCCGCTGCGGCCGCGCCGCGCCCGGTCGACGCAGCGCGCCCACTGGCCGGGGTACGGGTACTGGATCTGACGCGGGTGCTGGCCGGCCCGACGGCCACGCGTTTGCTCGCCGCTTTCGGCGCCGATGTGCTGCGCATCGACCCGGCCTCTTGGGAGGAACCCGGCGTGGTTCCCGACATGACGCTCGGCAAGCGTTGCGCCGGACTGGACCTGCGCCAGCCGGCCGGGCGCGCCGCGCTGGAAGATCTGGTGCGGCAGGCCGACGTGATGGTGCACGGGTATCGTGCCGATGCCTTGGAGCGCCTGGGGCTGGGGGCGCAGCGGCGGCGCGAACTGAACCCCGGGCTGGTCGATGTGGCCCTCAATGCCTACGGCTGGAGCGGTCCGTGGTCGTCGCGGCGGGGCTTCGACAGCCTGGTGCAGATGAGCAGCGGCATTGCCGAGGCCGGCATGCGCGCCGCCGGCAGCGACAAGCCGGTACCGCTGCCGGTGCAGGCCCTGGACTATGCGACCGGTTATCTCATGGCGGCGGCCGCCGTGCGCGGGCTCACGCGGCGCCAGACCGGAGGCGGCAGCCAATACCGCCTGTCGCTGGCCCGTACTGCCCGCCTGCTGGCTGATTATCCGGCCGCCTCAGGCCAATCGCCGCTGGCCCCCGAAACGCCGGCCGATGTGCATCCGCATCTGGAAATGACCGCCTGGGGCCCGGCCCGGCGCCTGCGTGGGCCGCTCGGCGTGGGGGTGGCCGCGATGGCATGGGACCGGCCGGCCTCGCCCCTGCGCAGCGTCCAGCCCGCATGGAGCTGATTTCATTTAGCATGGTGGTCTTCGTGAACACAATCAGCGAGATGGCAACATGAGCTTTCCCCTCAAACAACTGGCAGCGGCCAACAAGGGCCTGCTGGCCTTCATCGCTTTGATGGTGGTGTTTCGCAGCGCCATTGCCGACTACAACGTGGTGCCCAGCGGCTCCATGCTGCCCACCGTGATGGTGGGCGACCGCATCCTGGTCGACAAGCTGGCCTATGACCTGCGCCTGCCGCTGACCCACATCAGCCTGGCCCGCCTGGGCGAGCCGCGGCGCGGCGACATCGTCACCATCGATTCAAGGCAGGCCGGCGAATTGCTGCTCAAGCGCATCATCGGCCTGCCTGGCGACGTGGTGGAGTTGCGCGACAACGTGCTCTTCATCAACGGCCAGGCGGCCAGGTATGGCCCCGCGCACGCACGGCCTGAGAGCGGCGATGGGGTGGACCAGGCGCGCTATCGTGATGAAACGCTGGATGGCATGAACCACCTGGTGCGCCTCTCGGAAGCCCACCCCAGCCTGCACAGCAGCTTCGGCCCGGTCGTGGTGCCGGCCGATCACTACCTGATGCTGGGCGACAATCGCGACAACAGCATGGATTCCCGCTATTTCGGCTTCTTCGCCCGCAACGAGCTGATGGGACGTACCCGTCGCATCGCTTTCTCGCTGGATGCGGAGCAGTTCTACAAGCCCCGTCTGGAGCGTTTCGGACGCCGGCTGGACGCTGTCACCATGCAGTAATGGACTTGCCGGGTTTTTTGTCACAAAAATCTGCGTTTTTTTGCTGTCAATCGCTCAAGTTGTCCAAAAGCATGCCGTTATCAAGAGCGGAATACATGCCTTTGTCATCTGGAGCACATCATTTCTCTCACCTTCATCTCCGACCCGGCCACCGGTCGCCGCAGGAATGCCGTCAGCCATGACGCCATCCTCGATGCCACTTATGTGATGCTCGAGGAGATCGGTTTCGACAAGCTCTCCCTGGAGGGCGTGGCTGCGCGCGCCGGTGTTGGCAAGGCCACCATCTACCGCTGGTGGCCCAACAAGAGCGCGCTGGCCATGGAAGCCCTGCTGCGAGCGGTGGAGCCCATGCCCCCCATTGGCGACAGCGGCTCGGCCCGTGATGACATCGAGCAGCACATGCTGCAACTGTCCCAACTGCTGGGCGGCAAGTCCGGTCGGGTGGTGCGCGAGATGATCGCACTGGCCCAGTTCGAACCGGAAAGCAAACGCATCTTCAATGACAGCTACCTGGAGCCGCGCCGCCTGGCGCTGGTCAACGTGCTGCGCCGCGGAGCCCAACGCGGCGAATTCCGGGAAGACGCCGACCTCAACCTGGTCTTCGACCTGCTGTATGCCCCCGTACTGCAGCGTCTGCTGACCGGCAGCGGCGATATCGACGAGCGCCAGATTCAGTCCCAACTGAAGCTGGTCCTGGGCAGCATCGCGCTGTCGCAACCCATTTTGACGCCTAGTAAAATTTCGAGCCAACAAGCGTAAATTTTGTTGAGCAGTGCCCTGATTGCACCTAGAATCCGAGACGAAACGTATCGTATTGGTTCTGGGCAAGTGAACTTTTGCGTCAAAAATCAGCGATTCCGGGTGACCGGGGTGGCCTGAAAGCGCCCGCAGACGGCGACAAACGACGATAAAAATCCATGTCTTCCTCCGCAGAGGGTGCGGAGGACAGCCCTCGGGAAATACGAGCCGCCGGTATGGCAGGCGGCCTGTTTCTTCCCATGCGCCGGTGCAGGCCGGCGTTTTTCCACGCTACGTTGATCCGAACAGACATCGCCGGTTTTCCTCACGGGGAGACTGGCTCATGGTTGCCGCAGCGCATTTGGGCGTCGTCATGACGGCGCTGCGGTGACCCAGGGGCAGACCAGACATGCAACACAGGCCAGTGCAAGGGGGAAACATGCACAGCAACGCCATGCAGCCATGCCGGGGCGGTAACGCCTCGCCACGCCGCGACGATTTGTGCCGCCGTTACCGCAAGATGCGGCGATGGTGCCTGACCGGTTTCGTCGGCATCCCGCTGTTATTGGGATTTCTCTGGCTGCAGTTCGTTGCCGCGCGCAGCGGGGGTGAATTGTTCTACGCCGATCAGGTGTGCGATTGCCGCGAGGCGGCATCGGTATGGGTACGGGATTATGTCTGGACCCAGATGATCTGGTTGCCGGGCAATATGCTGTTCCTGCTGATCTGGATCGCGCTCGCAGTCAAGCTGTGGAGCGGCAAGCGCAACGCCGGCTGAGAAATTTGCAGCAGGCCCGCGCTCATCCGGCTATGTGCGCTACCAGCGGCAAGTGATCCGACGCCACACGCGCCAGCGCCGTGCGGTGCACATGCACCTGCAGCAGGCGCTGGCGCGGGCTGATCCAGATGCGGTCGAGGGCAAACAGGGGCAGCCGCGAGGGGAAGGTGCGCGGTGCCGGTGCTGCCTCGAAGTGGGAGACCAGCCAGCGCAGGGTGCGCCCCCACATGAACCATTCATTGACATCCCCCATCAGGATCACGGGGGCCTGGTCAGTATCGAAGGCCTGCAGCAAGCGCTTGATCTGGGCGCGCCGTTCAGCGGGCTTCAAGCCGAGATGGGTGGCGATCACCCGGAGCATGTGGCCGTGGTAATCGATATCCGCATCCAGCGCGCCACGGGGCTCGCGGCTGCCGAAGGAGAGGTCGATGCTCTCTTTGGCCAGGATGGGATAACGGCTCAGGACCGCATTGCCGTAGCGTCTTGCCTCGCTTTGCATGGTCGGGCCTTCCACTGCAAAGAAGCCGGTTTCCTCTTTCAGCAAGGCCAGCACATCCGGCTGTGCGCTGCCGCCCAAGGGGACTTCCTGCAGCGCGACCACGTCGGCCTTGATCTCCTGCAACACCCGGGCGATGCGCCCGGGCGCGAACCGTCCGTCCGTGCCTACTGCACCGTGGATGTTGTAGGTGGCCACCGTCAGGGGCCAGGGATCGAGGTCGCGCAGCGGCACGTCACCGCTGAGGACGAGTTCGGTATCGGACAGCGCGGGCGGTGCCGGGGCACCCTGCGGCGTACGGCGGGACAAGGTTGCGGAACGCATCAGGCCTGCCTTGCCTCCACGCCGTGTTCGGTATTCAGGCGCGCCATGCCGTCGTCGCTGGACGGTGTCGTCGGCTGGACTTTGCGTGGCTGCTCGGTGACGGGCCTTCCGAAGGCGCTGTCGCGGGACTTTGCGGCCGGCTTGACGGACTTCTTGCCGTCACGCGGCTTGAGCAGCTTTTGCAGGCCGAAGGCCATCAGCATGAGCGCGGCAGTCACGCCGACCAAGATTAGTACGGTCTGCATGCTGGGGTGTCGGATGGCTTCGGCCAGGTTATGCGAGAAGACCACCGTCAGTACGATGCCAGGGAGCATGCCGATGAGCGTACCCAGCAGGTAGTCACGCATGCCCAGGTGCGAAGCGCCAGCCACCACGTTGACCACGGTAAACGGCGCGATGGGCAGCAAACGCACCACCGCCATGGCCGCGATGCCGCGCTGGGCGAAGCGCCGGCTCAGGTTGTTGATGCGCGGGCCGAGCATGTCGCGCAGCGCGTCGTGGCCCAGCCAATGCCCCAGGCCAAACCCGAGCAGGGCGCTCAAACCCACGCCCGCCGTGGCATAGAGGCCGCCATTGACAGGTCCGAACACCACCCCCGCCACGGCGATCAGTACCGTGATGGGCACCATCAGCATGCCCGCCACGACAAAGGCGGCAATGACAATGGCCGGTGTGAAGGGCATCTTGTCGACGCTGCGGGCCAAGGCGATCAGTGAACTCAGGTTGATCCACTCGCGCAGTGGCGTGAATCGCCAGGCCAGCGCAAAGACCACCAGCGCCACGGCCAGCACGCCCAGGCCGACCATGCGGCGCGGAACGGGCTTCCTGGCGCTGCGCGGCACATAGGCGTCGACGATTTCATCCGGGCTGATGGGGCGCTCGGGGTCGAAGACGGCGTTGTCCTGGGTCAGCGCATCCAGTTCCGGAATGAGGCGTGGATCCATGGGCCGCAGTTCGCGCCGCTCAGGTTGGCGCAGGCTGGCGATGGCCGCGTGCAAGCCGTGCTCTCGCTGCAGCGCCGCCTGTACATCGGCCGGCGCCACGCCGAGGTGTTCGGCCAGCAGGCGATTGCGCATGAGGGCGATGGCGTTGCGGATTTCTTCCTGCTTGGCAGCATCGCCCTGGACCTCGATGGTGAGATTGCATTCGGTGTCGAAGGCCATGGAGCGATTGCTCATGTTGGCGGAGCCTACCGAGATCATCCGGTCGTCCATGGTGAAGACCTTGCTGTGCACGTTCAGGCAGCTGCCGTCTTCCAGGCCGGGCAGGTGCGGACAATACATCTGGTAGCGGGCGTCGGCCTCTTGGCCCTGTTCATCCAGCGCGCTCTTGAGGCGATGGTGGATGCGTGCGCGCAGGGCGCCCATGGTGGCCTGTTCCAGCCAGCCGCTTTGCGTCTGTGGCGAAATCACCGCCACTTCCGGTCCCTCGGGTTCACGCAGCCGGGCACCGATGGCCTCGGACAGCACGTTGGAGGTGAAATACTGGTTCTCGAAGAACAGGTGTTGCCGGGCAGCGGCGATGGCGTCCAGATACAGTTCGCGTACCTCGAAGACGCCCGGCCGGCCCTCGTAGGCAGGCTCGGTGCGGGAAATGCCGACCTGCAGGTCACGCAGGTCCGGTTCGAAACCTTGCGGCCACGGATCCTCCGAGGGCAGCGCCAGCGCAGCTTGCATCAGCGGACGGCGTTCGGCATACCCGGCCAGGCTCCAGCGGCGCCGTGCCAGTTCGCCAAGCGCGCGGGCAGCATCGCCATCCACCATGGCCTGCACATCGTGGAAGGGCGCATAGGGCTTGTCGTCGGGATCGCGCCGCAGCGGGTGCTCCGGCAGGTGCTCCGGGGTATCCCAGCGGCAGCGCGTGAGGTCGAGGCCACCGACGAAGGCCAGCTTGTCATCGATGACCACGATTTTCTGGTGATGCGACGCCCCCACCGGATGTCGCGCATCCGTGCGGAAATGCAGGCGTTTGTTGCGCGGCCGGCCGGGCTTGCGCGCCATCATCCATTCGCGCTCCAGCGCGTAGAGCATGGCGTAGTCCCAATTGAGGACGTGGATGTGCAAGTCGGGCTGGCGCTCGACCAGCGCGTGCAGCAGGTCACCCAGCTGCGGCGGCATGCCGTCGTCATTGATCCCCGGTACCAGCACGGTACGGCTATCGATATCCCATCCCAGGATGTAGACGCTGCGCCGTGCATTGAGCAAGGCCAGGCGCAGCGCGCGGAAATAATCCGCAGCGTCAATGAGCAGCTTGAAACGCCCTGCATGTTCTTGCCGCCAGCAATTGCGGCCGGGCTGCAACAGCGCTGAAGGGGCAGGGTCCTGGACAGTGGTGGACGACATCGGAGCCTCCGGGGAGTCGGTGGTCATTGGGGTGATGGTTGTTGTTGTGGGTGCTCAGGGTTTTCCTACCGAAATCGGATGCTCTTCGTCCGCCGCGGGATGTTCCGGCGAGGGACGATCACCGCCGCCCTTGACCGCATCGTGCGGAAGCGGGGTCGGCTTGCGCTGGTCCATGCCGGTTTCGGTCGCCTCGGTGGTGTCCTCGGGCAGGGGGATCTTGTCGCTCACGATGTGCTCCTCTTCACTTGGTTTCACAGGTGGTCATTGCGCTGGCTGGCCATTGGAGGCCGTCACGCCGCCATCGACAGGCAGATTCACGCCGGTCACGAAACCGGCGTCGGGACTTGCCAGGAAGGCGATCACCGAGGCGATTTCCACGGGGTCGGCCCCCCGGCCCAGCGGGATGCGTTCGGCGAATTTGGCCAGCTGTTCCTGGTCCTCTGCCACGTCGGCGGTCATGGCGGTGAAGGTCAGGCTGGGGCAAACCGCATTGACGCGCACGCCCTTGCGGCCAAAGTCCATGGCCATGGCGCGCGTGAGGTTGACCACCGCGCCCTTGGAGGTGTTGTAGGCCGCCAGATTCCAGTCCGCGCCCAGGCCCGAGACCGAGGCCACGTTGACGATGCAGCCGCGCGTCTTTTCAAGGTGCGGCATGGCTTCGCGGGCGCCGTAGAACACCCCGTTCACGTTGGTGGCCTGCACGTGATGCCAGTCTTCCGGGCTGACCTGGGTGATATCGCCTTCGGCAAAAATGCCGGCATCGCTGACCAGTACGTCAAGGCGGCCGAAGCGTTCGATGGCGAACTCCACCATCTGCTTGACGTCTTCGTGGTGCGAAACATCCGTTTCGCGCGCGGCCGTCCGGTCGGCGGGGAGGGAATCGAACACTTTCGTCAGGGCCGCAGCATCGCGGTCAGCTACCAGGACCGACGCGCCTTCGTCCGAAAACCGCCGGGCCGTGGCTTCGCCGATGCCGGAGCCGGCACCGGTGACGATGACGACCTTGTCCTTGAAGCGTTGCAGTCGGGAGGGATTGAGGCTGGGCATGCGGGCTCCTGTTCAATGTGGAAAGCTTGCGGGCGGCCAGGCGCGAGAGGCCCTACCGCCAAAAGCTTCACATTAGGCCCTTCCTCGTTGGCGGCCCATCGGACAGCTCCCCAAGCTGATGTAGGAAGATGCTGTCGCAGCTCCCCCTTGAAACGGGCGAATGCGAGTCGCTGAACCCGGCAGAGGTGAAGGTTTTTGTTGTCACGGAGCAGTAATACTTCAGTGCAACAATGCGCCCCGCATCCAGACCGGCTGTTCATTCGTTCAGTTTCCCGGGAAGAAACTGAAGCAAATGTCCACCTCTCGCCGGTTCACCGCCACCTCAAGGGGACTTCCATGACCATCCGCATGCGTATCACGCTCTTGGTGATACTTACCTTCATCGCCATCGCCGGCATCGGCGGCTATGCGATGACGCAATCCCGCAGCAGTGCCGTCGAGGTGCGCTCGGTCACGGAGGGTGTCATGCCCAGCGTGCTGGCTTCGGCCGACCTGATGGGGCAGTTGAAGGACGTGCAACTGGCTGCCATGGTGATGGTCAACGAGACCGACAACCAGCTGGTCGCGCAAGAAAACGACAAGCTGGCCGAAAAGAAGGCCGTCCTCGAAAAAGCCCTGGCGGCCCAGGCCGAGCAGGCGCAAGGCGTGGCCCAGCGCGGCTTGATCGAACAGGCCAAGGAAAGCCTGGACAATTATTTTGGCGCCATCGACACCACGGCCAAGTTCAAGCTGGCCGGCAAGAACGAGATCGCGCAAGCGCAGTTCTTCGGCGGCGTGATGCAGTACCAGACCGAGCTTGAAGGCATCGTCAACACCCTGCGCATCGAGAAGAACCGCTTCAAGGACAACGCCATTGCCTCGTTGAACGGCAAGCTGGCGCAGACCACCACCACCATCAGCATCGTCACCGTGGTGGCGGTGCTGCTGCTGGGCGGCATCGGCTTCCTGCTGTATCGCCAGATCACCGGCCCGATCAGCCGCATGGCCGCCATGATGGGCGAGATCGCCACCAGCCAGGACTTCACGCGCCGCCTGCCGGTGCAGCGCATGGATGAAGTGGGCCATTCCATCGTCGCCTTCAACGGCATGGTCGAGAAGATCGAGCAGGCTTCGGCCCAGGTACGCCAGAAGACCGCCGACATGCAGGCCATGTTGCAGAATATCCCGCAGGGCATTCTCACCATCGTCGATGGCAACAAGGTGCATCCGGAATATTCGGCCTTCCTGGAAACGGTGTTCGACACCACCGACATCGCCGGCCGCGACGTGATGGAACTGGTCTTCTCCGGCACCAATCTCGGTGCCGACACGCTCTCGCAGATCGAAGCCATCGGCGGCGCCTGCATCGGCGAAGACGTAATGAACTTCACCTTCAACGAACACCTGATGGTCGGCGAAATCGAAAAGACCATGGCCGATGGCAGCGTGAAGATCCTCGACCTCTCCTGGTCGCCGATCACCGATGAGCAGGACCTGGTGATCCGCCTGATGCTGTGCGTGCGCGACGTGACCGAGCTGCGCCACCTGGCCGCCGAAGCCAACGAGCAGAAGCGCGAACTGGAAATGATCGGCGAAATCCTTGCCGTGGCGCCGGCCAAATTCAGCGAATTCATCGCCAGCGCCCGCCGCTTCCTGGACGAGAACGAGCAGATCGTCCACCAGAACCCGCAAGCCACGGCCTTTGCCATCGCCAAGCTGTTCCGCAACATGCACACCATCAAGGGCAATGGCCGTACCTACGGCCTGCTGCACCTGGCCAACGTGGTGCACCATGCCGAGCAGCACTACGACGACCTGCGCCACCCGTCCAGCGGCGCTGCCTGGGACCAGCAAGAATTGCTGCTGCAACTGGGCCAAGTGCGCGAGATCATCGACCGCTACGCCCGCATCAACGACGTGACCCTGGGCCGTGGTGCCAGCGCCGGTGCCGACCAGGTACTGCCGGGCTATGAGCGCCATGTGCTGACGATCGATCGCAAGCACATCCAGGAAAGCCTGCTGCGCCTGGAAAACGTCAACACCGCCAACCTGCACGAACTGGTGGCCGTCCGCAACGACGTGCGCCGTACCCTGCGTCTCTTGGGTACCGAGACCGTCGAGGCTGTGCTGGCGCCGGTCATCGATTCGCTGCCGGCGCTGGCCAGCGACCTGGGCAAGGCTGCCCCGGTGGTGCAGATCGACGACAACGGCTACGTGGTCCACAGCTTTGCCGCCCCGCTGCTGCAGAACGTCTTCATGCACCTGATCCGCAATGCGGTCGACCACGGCCTGGAGTCGGCCGAGGAACGCTTGGCCCACGGCAAGCCTGAAGCCGGCACCATCAAGCTGGAAATGGGCGTGATGGACGACATGTTCCAGATGGCCCTGTCCGACGACGGGCGTGGCCTGGCCCTGCACAAGGTGCGCCAGATCGGCATTGAGAAGCAGCTCATCAGCGTGGACCAGGTGCTGACCGACGCCCAGATTGCACGCCTGATCCTGCAGCCGGGCTTCTCCACCCGCAGTGAAGTGACCGAGGTGTCCGGACGCGGCGTGGGCATGGATGCGGTGCTGGACTTCGTGACCCGTGAACACGGCAAGATCGAGATCTGCTTCACGGATCGGGAGGAGGGCGCTGCCTTCCGCGCCTTCCAGATCATCGTGATGCTGCCGGAGAACGTGGCGGTGGAAGTTGACGGCATCGATGTGCCTTATCCGGTGGCCGGGCAGGACCACGCACCGGTCGCGGTGCAGCCGCTGGTACTGCCGCAGGGCGGCGATCCGCAGGTGGCCTGAGCCGTCCGCTGTCGTTACCCTGGAAACATCAACCTGCAGGAAATCAGATCCATGTTTGAATCCCTTCTCCTGGTGGCGCTGGGCGCCGCCCTGGCCGGCCTGCCGATGGCTGCGCTGTGGCTGCGCCAGAAGCGCCGGGCACGCCAGCTGGTCGACGCCGGCCAGCTGGAACGCGTGCGCGACCAGGCCCAGGCGGCGCTGGCCGAGCAACAGCAGCAATGGGCCGCGCACCAGCAACAGCTGGAGCAGGACAGGCTGGCCGCGCAGCAGCATATGGCCGAGATGCGCCGCGAGAGCGAGGCCATGATGGCGCGCCTGTCCAGCGAGCAATCGGATCATGTTTCGCGCGTGCGCCAGAGCTGCGATGAATCGCAGGACACCATCAGCAAGCTGCTGGGCCTGGTGCGTACCTTCGAGCGCTGGCATGACGACATGAACGAGCTGATCGCCCACAACCGCGAGATGCATCGCAAGAACGACGAGTTCGCCCTGATCGTGAACCAGGTCATCATCGTGGCCTTGAACGCCTCCATCGAAGCCGCACGCGCCGGTGTACATGGTCGCGGCTTTGCAGTGGTGGCGCAGGAGGTGCGTGACCTGGCGCAGCGTGCCGAGAAGCTCTCCAAGAGCTATCGCGCCAACCTGTACCAGAACGACCTGATCACCACCACCACCTTCCAGGACCTGCAAGCCGGCGGCAAGATGATCATGGGGGCCGTCATCGGGCTGGACCTGATCAACAAGAAAACCAGGCAAGCCCTGGCCGAAGCAGCATGAGCGCCAATGACATGGACGAGCTGCAAGCCGTGGCCGGGATCATCACCGACGAGCGCATCAGCGCCAGCGCCCGCGATGGTTTCGACACGCTCTTGCAGCAGGCGCTGCGCAGCAGCCTGGTGCCTGCGGACGCTACGGCGGAGATATCGGTAGTCGAAGACGTGGCCGAGCTCACCGAAAAGAAGATGGTGGTGCTGACCATTTCCTCCTATCTGTTTCGCCTGATGGTGATGTTTCATTTCAGCCCGGATATGGCGACCCGCGGGCATTTTGCGCGGCTGACGCGGGTCTCTGCCGGTGAGATGGACGAGCAGGCCTTGATGGATGGGATCGCCGAATGCGGCAATCTCTGCTGCGGCATCTTCAACCGCGAGCTGGGGCGTTTCTTTCCGCACCTGGGCATGTCCACGCCCAACGTGATCGACACGCAGTGCGTGGCCTACCTGCAAAAACTCAACTGCGCGCACGTGCGGCATTTCGCCATCGACATGCCGGACGCGCCGCGTCTGCACGTCTCGCTGGCCGTCTCCACTTATGACCGGCTGGACTTTGCGGTGGCACCGGGCGAAGAGGCCGACACCACGGGCGAGCTGGAACTGTTCTGACCATTCATCGATTCGGGGGAATCTCATCATCATGCAAGCCTCTGCCAGCCTCGACAACGCCATCACCAGCAAGGTGCTGGTCCTGGACCGCGATGCCGACTGCTACGACACCATCAAATCCTTCTGCGAGCGCCACAACCTGGTCGGGCTGAAGGCCCATGAGGAGCATGTGATGGCCGTCTTGCGCAGCAACGTGGACCTGGGCGGCATCATGCTCTCGGAAAGCCTGGCCGGACTGGGCGAGGGCGGGCCGGGCCTGGCGCGCCGCATCCGCGAAGTGCGCCCGGAGTTGCCGATCTTCCTGCGTCGCCGGCGCGAAGCCGCTGATGCCGAACTCTCCGGGCGGGACAGCGAACTCTTCAGCGCCGTCTACCGCATCGAGGAAATCGATGCCCTGGCACCGGCGGTGGCCTCGTCGATCTTCAGCCAGCAGTATCCCAATGCGCTGGTGCGCGGCATTGCCGAGATCAGCCGCATGGTCCTGGAGAGCCAGTTCCCGGACATGCAGGTCGAGATCGAGCAGCCTTATCTGGTGCGCGACCGCATCATTTTCGGGGAAGTGTTTACGCTCATTCCGCTGGAGAGCAGCTGGTGCCGTGGCTACATGATGCTGCAGGCCGAGCAGAAAACGCTGCAGGCGCTGGCGCCGGAGGAATCGGGCGACTTCCGCCATCTCAACAATGCGCTGGGGGAATTGACCAACCTGATCTGGGGCTGGTTCAAGAACCGCTTCATCAACCAGGCCCAGCCCATTCATCAGCTGAGCCAGGTGCCGATCATCATCAATCACCAGCATCGCTACATTTCCTTCGGTTCGGAGGATGCGCAGCTGTGCTTCAAGTACTTGCTGCGCCGGGATGGCGGCGCACCGCTGGTCCTGCTGCAGCGCTTCATCTTCAACCTGTCGTGGTCGCCGGAAGATTTCACCGAGAACCAGACCTCGGTGGAAGAGCTGTTCGAATCCGGCGAGCTGGAACTGTTCTGAGGCCGGGGTAGCTCCCCGGCATTGATTTACCTTCCCCTCAAGCAATTACGCAAATCAAGCAAAGAGAGAATTCAAGATGGCACAAATCCTGGTAGTGGACGATTCGAGCACCGTGCGCGCCGAAGTCGGTGACTTCCTCAAGAAGAATGGCCTGGACGTGGCCCTGGCCGTGGATGGCCGCGACGGCCTGGCCAAACTCAAGGGCGACCCGGCCATCAAGCTGGTGGTCTCCGACGTGAACATGCCCAACATGGATGGCCTGACCATGGCCGAGAAGATCCGCAGCGAACTGGGCAATGCCAGCGTGAACATCATCATGCTGACCACCGAGAACTCGCCCATCATGAAGGAACGTGGCAAGGCGGCCGGGATCAAGGGATGGATCGTCAAGCCCTTCAAGGGGGAGGCGGTGTTGCCGACGTTCAAGAAGCTGGTGGGTGTTTGACGAGATTCGTCTAGATTGAACATTGAATCTTCATCAAGTAGTGTCAACACGAATAGGCCCGCAGTGATGCGGGCCTATTCGTTTGTGTCTGCCGCCGGAGCAAAGCTGGTTTATTAATCGTAGCTACGAATATTGGTTGAAGAACGGATTAAGTGTAGTTACAATTAATCCCCATGCAGATTACATTCGACCCGAAAAAAGACGCCATCAACCGACACAAGCACGGCGTTTCACTCGCAGAGGCGGCGGCCATCGAATGGGACACGGCATTGCTCAGCGTCGACCGCAGGTTTGACTATGATGAGGTTCGGGAAATCGCGATTGCCTACATCGGTCTGCGGCTCCATGTGGTGGTCTTCGTGGAGCGAAATGAAGTGTTGCGCATCATCAGTCTGCGCAGGGCAACCAAAAGGGAGATACAACACTATGCCGAAGCTTAAACAAGGAACAATCGTACCCACGGCCGCCGAAGATGTGGCGCTCACCAAGGCCGCGTTGGCGGATCCGGACGCGCAGCCTCTCACGGCAGCGCAGTTCGCCACGATGCGTCCGGCGCGCGGACGCGGCAGGCCGGCGGGAAGTGGTTGTAAGGTGCAAGTGACGATGCGCTTTGATCAGGACATCGTTGAGGCTTTCAAGGCCGGTGGTGATGGCTGGCAAAGTCGGATGAACGGTGCCTTGCGGGAATGGCTGGCGCAGCACAAGCCTGCTTGAATCACTTCTCTTCCAGCACCAGTTCGAAACAGATCAGCACGGGATTGCTGCCGCGCTTGAGCACTCCCTCACAGACCTGACCTTGGGGATTGATGAGGCCGATGTCCAGGCGTCCGATGCCATCGCGCACTTCGCCCGAGCGGACCAGGATTTCAGTGGCGCGGTCGTCCAGTACGCGTCCGTCTTCGAATTCCGCCCCGATGATGCTGCCCACGCTGCCGCGCACGATGGCATCGCGCATGCCGTGCTCCGCGCAGGCTTGTTCGACGGCGATGGTCAGGTCCTGGTCGGGCCGGATGCGTGCCAATACCACGCGTTTTCCACGCGCTGAGAGAGGCTGGTCGCTTAACCGAGTCGGGTAGAACAGGGTGAAATTGGTCTCGGGATCGTAGCGGGTCGCCATGGTGGCGTCGTGCAGGCCCCAGGCTTGCGCGGGGGTACTGGCGCCAACCTCGGTTTTTTCCATCATCAGGTGACCGCCCTGGCGCTGTCCGTCGCGGCCGCGCCAGATGGCGTGACAGTGCACGAAAGGCTCGCCATCCTTGCGTCCGGCGGTGGCGCAGGCGTATTCGATGACCGTTCCTTCTTCCATCGCATGGGGTGCGCTGTAGAAAGCGGCGTGCTGGTCATCCACCGCGAGGGCGGGCATCAGGAAATGCAGGGGGGCGACGGGAAGGTTGGCGAAGCGCACGGTACCGCCATCCAGGCCCGCGCGCGCCAGGGGAATGCTGATGGCGTCGCGCAGGTTCATCCCGGCTTCGAGCATGAAATCGAGATGCATCGCCGGACCGGACAGGGTGACGATGCGCTGCGGGTCGGGCGCGCCAGGATGGCGGACGGTGCGGGCGAAGGCGGGTGTGGCTGGCATGCGGTCTCCTTGGCAGCTGGGCTGCGGGCGGTGCGGCTTTGAGGGGCCGTCGGGGCTGGTTGGTTTCGGCGATTATCGCGCGTTCGGGGATGGGATGCCGGTGAATGTTTTTAAACCGTCCGCATGCAGATGAGGTTTGCTGCTGCACCTTTTCACCCGCAGTGCGTGCTGACACCTGTGCGCACACCTTTGCCCCGGTCAGCAGTACAGTTCGAGCCAATGACCATTACAGTCCCGATACAGCTCACGGTACAGTTCTGCCATCCCCCTCCTGCTCAACGAGACAGCAGACCCGCCTGGCCTGTCATCACTTTTCGCCAGTGTTCTCCGATGCTTGTTCCTCCCGGCGCCTTGCCTTGTAAGCCCCGATCTCTCCAATCCTCAATCCTTCCGGCAGCGACAGGTACTTCCCTTGTCCCACGCGTTGCGCGTGGTAGATGCCGGTATGTCCCGAGAACAGATATGCCACCACGCAAGCCAGCGCCGCAAACGGACCGATCTCCGGGCCGAACAATTCGACGGCCATGATGGTGGAGGCAATCGGCGTATTGGCCGCGCCCGCAAAGACCGCCACGAAGCCGATTCCGGCCAGCATCGAAAAAGGCAAATGCAGCAGCGGTGCGAGTGCATTGCCGACGGTCGCCCCGATGTAGAAGAGCGGTGTGACTTCGCCACCCTTGAAGCCGGTGCCCAGCGAGGTCACCGTAAAGACCATCTTGCCCAGGAAATCCCAAGGGGCCAGCGGTTGCTGGAAGGCTTCCACGATCACCGGGATGCCCAGGCCGATGTAACGTTGCGTGCCCAGCGCCCACACTGCCACCGCCACGATGGCACCGCCGATGAAGGGGCGCAGCGGGGCATAGCTGACGTGCCGTTTCATGAAGCCCGAGAGGCGGTGCGTGCTGTTGGCAAACACCATGCCGACCAGGCCGAAGATCACACCGGCAGCAATCACCGCCGCCACGCTCGCCAGCGCGACCGGCACCACGCCCCCCATGTGGTAATGGGTGTGATGCACGCCCCAGGCCAGCCCGACCTGGTCGGCCGCGATGGCCGCCACGAAGCAGGGCAGGATGGCGTCATAGCGCATGCGGCCGATGGCCAGCACTTCGAGACCGAACAGCGCCCCCGCCATCGGCGTACCGAAGACCGAGGCAAACCCGGCGCTGATCCCGGCCATCAAGAGGATGCGCCGGTCTTGCGGGCGCAGGCGCAGCAGCGTGGTCAACTGATCGGCCAGCGCACCGCCCATCTGCACGGCCGTGCCTTCCCGCCCAACGGAGGCGCCGAACAGGTGCGACATCACGGTGCCAAACAGCACCAGCGGCGCCATGCGCAGCGGAATCACCTTCTTCGGATCGTGGATTTCATCGATGAGCAGGTTGTTGCCGGCTTCGACCGGCTTGCCGGTCTTCAGGTACAGCCAGCCCACGGCAAAACCGCCCAGCGGCAGCAGCCAGATGATCCAGGGATGGGTTTCACGCCAGTGCGTGGCGTAGTCCAGCGCAAAGAGGAAGAAGGCCGAGGCCGATCCGGCCAGCGCCGCGATCAGGCAGGCGATCAGGCACCACTTGAGGATGTAGGGCAGCAGGTGCAGCTGTTCAGGGAGTTTTGGATTTTTCATGTGACCAGAGTGCTGAATGAACATCCTGGCACACCGGGTGTGGAGCGCGCGAAGCAGAAAGGCGAACGCCTACAGCCCCGGATTGCCAGGTCACTGTAGGCATCATCAGCCCCAACAGGACGTTGGTGGCGGTTGAAGGAGGAATGCCATCTCCTTGACCACGATAGTAGCAAGTTTGTAGCTCATCGACAACGGTGCGTTGTCAGTTGGGGACACAGTGCATGCGTGCATTCGTCCAAGCAGGGTTGCCTCGAGGTCACGCACCTGCCGCCACGGGCAGCGCTGCTGCCGACCACCAAGGCGTGTGCGATGCACTTTCCGCTGCCGCACGGCCAGGGCGCCGTTGCACCGCGCCAGCAGGTACTCAACCGGCGGCGCGTTCGACGATGACGTAATGCTTGCGCACCGGTTCCACCACTTCAAAGACGCCCCTGAAGCCTGCCGGGATCACCATCGCATCGCCCGGTCCCGCTTCGGCCGCATGGCCTTGTTCGTCGATGACGCGGCAGCGGCCTTCGAGGACGCAGAAATATTCATCCTTGTTGGGGGCGAAGGCGATGCGCCAGCTGCCTTTTTCGCAGGCCCAGATGCCGGCGTTCATTTCGCCGCTGGCATTGGTGAAGTGATTCCAGGTGGTACGCAGCGGATTGCCCTCCAGCCGGCGGTCTTCGCGCGGGTGGTCAACTTCGGGAGCGGGGGAGGCCAGGCGGAACTGGGTGATGGCAGGAGTGGCGGACATGATGAAGTAGTGGACAGGAGTCGGTCAACGGCTGGGCCCGCAGTGTAACAGCAGCAGGCCCGCTACGGTCGCGCTGGCTGGCACCAAGCTGCGCGCCTTTGGTCACATCGGATCAGGAGAACCTGAACGAGGAGAGCATGGTGGGCAAGATCTGGATCGGCATTTCCGGCTGGCGCTACGCGCCGTGGCGAGGCAGTTTCTATCCCAAGGGGCTGCGTCAGGACGACGAACTGCATTACGCCTCGCGGGTATTGCCCAGCATCGAGCTCAACGGCTCCTTCTACGCCCTGCAGCGCCCGGAAAGCTACCAGCGCTGGTATGAAGACACGCCGCCGGGCTTCCTCTTCAGCCACAAGGGCAACCGCTTCATCACGCACACGCGCCGGCTGCAGGATATTGATGGTGCTTTGGCCAATGTCTTCGCCTCAGGCGTACTGAACCTGAAAGAAAAACTCGGCCCCTTCCTGTGGCAGTTCCCGCCCAGCTTTCGCTATGACCCGGAACCGCTGGAGCACTTCCTGAGCCTGCTGCCGCACGATACCGAGGCGGCGCAGCGGCTGGCGCGGGGCCATGAGCCGCGCATGGAGGGCAGGGCGGCGCTGGAGATCGACCGCAAGCGCAAGCTGCGCCACGCCATGGAGATCCGCCATGACAGCTTCGTGGATGAATCCTTCATCAAGCTGCTGCGCAAATACAAGGTGGCGCTGGTGGTCGCGGATGCGCCCAGGAAATGGCCCTACCAGGAGGACGTGACGGCCGATTTCATGTACCTGCGCCTGCATGGCGACAAGCGTCTGTACCAGAGCGGCTACAGCGACGAGGCCATCGACGCCTGGGCCGAGCGTATCCGGGCCTGGGCCAGCGGCGGTCAGCCGGAAGAGGGGCCGCGCATTGCCGGGAGTGCGCCGCGCAAGCGGGCCAGCCGCGATATTTACTGTTATTTTGATAACGATATGAAGGTCAAGGCCCCCTTTGATGCCCGCCGCCTGATCGACCGCCTGGGCCTGAAGCTGGACCTGGCGGTCCCCGGCCGCATGCTCGATGAGTATCAATGAGGTGAACCGGCCCGGGGAGCGGCTATAATACCGCCCCTGATGCGGAGAAAATGGGCTGCAATATCAGTGACTTAGTGAAGTTTGCTGTGGCTCGGCCCGCCGCATGAATACGTCCCAGTGCGGTCCTGCGCCTGCCTTTCGCCCGCCTTTCGCTTTCATATCGTGACTTACAGCATCAAAGAAATTTTCTATACCTTGCAAGGCGAGGGCGCTCATGCCGGCCGTCCGGCGGTGTTCTGCCGCTTTTCCGGCTGCAACCTCTGGACCGGCCGCGAGGAAGACCGCGCGCGCGCCATCTGCCAGTTCTGCGATACCGATTTCGTCGGCACCGATGGCGAGAACGGCGGCAAGTTCAAGTCGGCGGCTGAGCTGGCCGACAAGATCAACAGCTTCTGGCCGGCCCGTCATGCGGCCAGCAAATATGTCGTCTTCACCGGTGGCGAGCCCCTGCTGCAACTGGATACGGCCCTGATCGAGGCCATGCATGCGGTCGGTTTCGAGATCGCCATCGAGACCAATGGCACCATCGAGGTGCCTGAAGGCGTGGACTGGATCTGCGTCAGCCCCAAGATGGGCTCGGAACTGAAGGTCAAACGCGGCAGCGAACTGAAAGTGGTGGTGCCGCAGCCCGGCCAGCCGCTGGACGAGTATGAGAAGCTGGATTTCCAGCATTTCCTGCTGCAACCCATGGACGGCCTGCAGGCGGCCGCCAATACCCGCCTGGCCATCGAGATGGTCAAGGACAACCCCAAGTGGAAACTGAGCATCCAGACCCACAAGCTGCTCAATATTCCCTGACTGATTTTTTGCTTTTTTCTTCATGCGGCGTCGCGCCGCGTGATTACAATGGCCTCACCCGGGCTGCTGCACGGCTTGTGCAGCGGCCATCCTCGAAGAAACATTCATGCTCACCATTACCCGCAAACTCGAATTCGACGCCGGCCACCGCATTCCGGACCACAAGAGCCAGTGCCGCAACCTGCACGGCCACCGCTATACGCTGGAAATCACCCTGACCGGCGCGGTCATCGACATCGAGGGCAATTCCGACAATGGCATGATCATGGACTTCTCGGACATCAAGGCCCTGGCCAAGGAACACCTGGTCGATGTCTGGGACCATGCCTTCCTGGTCTACGAAAAGGACGCGCCGGTACGCGACTTCCTGGCCAGCCTGCCGGGCCACAAGACGGTCATCATCGGCAGCATCCCGACGGTGGAAAACCTGGCCCGCGAAGCCTTCGCCATCCTCAAGGCGGCCTACAAGGACCGCTACGGCACCGGCCTGCACCTGCAGAAGCTGGTGCTGCACGAAACGCCCAATTGCTGGGCCGAAATCACGGCAGACTGATGGACGGCGCTGTGCTCCCGCAAGCCGTCACCGAGGCCGACCTGCGCCACATGCGCGCCGCGCTCGACCAGGCCAACAATGCCTGGGCCCTGGGCGAGGTGCCGGTGGGTGCAGTCGTGGTCAAGGATGGCGTGGTCATCGCCACCGGTTTCAACCAGCCCATCGGCAAGCATGACCCGACCGCGCACGCCGAGATCATGGCGCTGCGCCGGGCGGCTGAGAAGCTGGGCAATTATCGTCTGCCCGGATGTGAACTTTACGTTACGCTGGAACCCTGCGTGATGTGCTCCGGTGCCATGATGCACGCCCGCTTGGCGCGCGTCGTGTATGGCGCGGCCGATCCCAAGACCGGCGCGTGCGGCTCGGTGGTGAACCTGTTTGAGCAAGACAAGCTGAATCACCACACCGAGCTGCTGGGCGGCGTGATGGCCGAGGAATGCGGCCAGCTACTGAAAGAATTCTTCGCCATGCGACGCGAACAAGTGAAGCAGCAACGCCTGCTCGACGCCGCAGCGCAAGGCGATGTACAAGCATCAGGTGAACCACTATGACGATGGCAACTGCTGGCCGTGAATTGCTGGAAGGACTGGTCCCGCCGGGTACGGGGGTGGCCATCGTGGCGCCTTGCGGGCATGCCGGGCTGGATCCCGCCGGCGTAGAGCGTGGCGTGGCCTTGCTGGAATCGCTGGGCTGCCGGGTGCGCAATTTCTACGATCATGCCCAGCGTTACCAGCGCTTCGGCGCCACCGATGAGCGGCGCGCGGCGCAACTGATGGAAGCGGCGGCCGACCCGGAAATCGAGGTCATCATGGGCCTGCGCGGCTCCTACGGCATGAGCCGCATCCTGCCCGCGCTGGATATTCCCGCCCTGGCCGCCAGCGGCAAGCTGCTGGTCGGCTACAGCGATTTCACGGCCTTGCAGTGCTGCCTGCTGGCGCAATCCGGTTATGCCGGTTTCCAGGGGCCGATGCTTTCCGGTGATTTCGGCGCCGAATCGCCCGACTGGGCCGCGCTGGCGACTTTCTGGCGCACGCTGACTTCGCCGCAGGTGGTGGTGCACAACTATGAGGGACAGGCTGCGGCAGATCGCGCCGCCAATGGGGACCGCCGTACCGATCCGATGAGTCCGGTGCTGAAGTGCGCGGGCAAGCTGTGGGGCGGCAATCTGGCGATGATGGCGCATATGGTCGGCCATCCGCAGTTTCCCCCGATAGAAGGCGGGATTCTGTTCCTGGAGGATGTGAATGAACATCCCTTCCGGGTCGAGCGCATGATCCTGCAGCTGGAGCAGGCAGGCGTGCTGGCCAGGCAGAAGGCGGTCCTGCTGGGCGACTTCTCCGCTTACCGCCTGGCCGAGATCGACAATGGCTACGATTTCACCGAAATGCTGGCTTTCCTGCGCGAGCGCATCGCCACCCCCATCGTGACCGGCCTGCCTTTCGGCCATGTGCGCGATCTGGTGACGCTGCCGCTGGGCGCGCACGCGGAACTGGACGCCCGCGGTGCAGAAGGTTTCACCTTGACCCTGTCGGATTATCCCACCCTGGCCCGGCGCTGAGGCTGCAGGCGGCTCGCCGGGCTGCCTGGGTACTCAATGAAGGAAACGTCACTTCTCCTTTATTTCGACCTTCACCGCGTCCTGTTCGACCGTGATCTTGCCGGGCTCGAAGGTCTTGCCGTTCATCTGCAGCTGTTCCGGCTTGAAGGTGTAGAGCGCATAGTCGCGCAGGAACTGGTCGGCAGCGGCATTGCCCAGCGCCGTGAGCTGTTGCGCGTATTGCGGCGGCAGGTCGGTGCTGTCGACCTTGTCCACCTTGGGTGCATCGAGCCGCAACGAGCGCGTGGCCGGATCGTACTTGAAGGCGCTGCTCAGGGTCAGCACCGCATTGACC
The DNA here is from genome assembly GCF_002213425.1 of Herbaspirillum aquaticum. GTDB lineage: Bacteria > Pseudomonadota > Gammaproteobacteria > Burkholderiales > Burkholderiaceae_D > Herbaspirillum > Herbaspirillum aquaticum. The sequence continues at coordinate 165,461 of NZ_NJGV01000005.1, forward strand.
GGGCGCTGCAGCAGCAAGGGATTGGCGATCTGGGCGTCCACCACGGTATTCATGCGGTTTTCGGCGGGCAGCATGCCCAGGCGCGGATTGCTCAGGGTGACATCGAAAATGTCCATATAGCGCAGCTTGCGCGGGAATTGCGGGGCGATGGCCGTCTGCAGCTGCTGGCGGGAGACGCTGTATTCGTTGGTCCAGACGTTGTAGCCGGTGTCGGCCGCTTGCGCCGGCATCGCGGACAGCGTGGACCAGGCGAGGAGGGCGATGGCGGGGATGATGGCTCGCTTCATGCTTGCGGTTTCCTGAGTGACAAAATGGGTCAGAGCCTGCCAGGGGGCGTAAAAATCCCGGGAATTGTAAGCTGGCCGTGTGCGATGAGCAGCGCAAACATGGAAGTTTGGCAAGATTTTGGCGGTGCTCAGGCACCGCGATGCAAGCCGCATCAGGCGTGCAGTGGTAAAATGCCCGGTTTCGCGCGCCCGGCCAAGCTTGCTGGCTGGCATACGCAAGTTACATTTTTGAAAAGGTTTTCGCAGTGCTATCCACCGCAAACATCACCATGCAGTTCGGCGCCAAGCCGTTGTTCGAGAACATTTCCGTCAAGTTCGGCGATGGCAATCGCTATGGCCTGATCGGCGCCAATGGCTGCGGCAAATCCACTTTCATGAAGATCCTGGGCGGCGACCTGGAACCGTCGGGCGGCAATGTCAGCCTGGACGTCAATGAGCGCCTGGGTAAGCTGCGCCAGGATCAGTTCGCCTATGAAGAAATGCGCGTGCTGGATGTGGTCATGATGGGCCACGTGGAAATGTGGGCGGCCATGTCCGAACGCGATGCGATCTATGCCAATCCGGATGCCACCGACGACGATTACATGAAGGCGGCCGACCTGGAAGCCAAGTTCGCCGAATACGACGGCTACACCGCCGAAGCGCGTGCGGGCGAGCTGCTGCTGGGCGTGGGCGTGCCCATCGAACAGCACAACGGACCGATGAGCAATGTCGCACCCGGCTGGAAGCTGCGCGTGCTGCTGGCCCAGGCCCTGTTCTCCAACCCGGACATCCTGCTGCTGGACGAACCGACCAACAACCTGGACATCAACACCATCCGCTGGCTGGAAGAAGTGCTCAACGAGCGCAATTCCACCATGATCATCATTTCCCACGATCGCCACTTCCTGAACCAGGTCTGTACCCACATGGCCGACATGGACTACGGCACCCTGAAGATCTATCCGGGCAACTACGACGACTACATGCTGGCTTCCTCGCAGGCCCGCGCCCAGCAGCTGGCCGCCAATGCCAAGGCCAAGGAAAAAGTCGCTGAACTGCAGGACTTCGTGCGCCGCTTCTCGGCCAACAAGTCCAAGGCCCGCCAGGCGACTTCGCGCGCCAAGCAGATCGACAAGATCAAGGTCGAGGACATCAAGCCGTCTTCCCGCGTGAACCCGTTCGTGCGCTTTGAAGGCGAGAAGAAGCTGCACCGCCTGGCCGTGGAAACCCAGAGCATCACCAAGACCTACGACCGCGACATCTTCCGGAACTTCAACATCATGGTCGAAGCCGGCGAGAAGATCGCCATCATCGGTGCCAACGGCGCGGGTAAAACCACCCTGCTGCGCAGCATCGGCGGCGACGTGACCGGCCTGCATCCGGATTCGGGTGAGGTGAAGTGGGCGGAAAACGCCAACGTCGGCTATATGCCGCAGGATCCCACCGAGGAATTCGCCGGTGGCGAAACCCTGACCGACTGGATGGGCAAGTGGACCCAGGAAGGCGACGATGACCAGGCCGTGCGTGGCATTCTCGGCCGTCTGCTGTTCTCGGGCGACGATGTGAAGAAGTCGGTGAAGGTGCTCTCCGGTGGCGAAAAGGGCCGCATGATGTACGGCAAGCTGATGCTGGGCCGCCACAACGTGCTGCTGATGGATGAACCGACCAACCACATGGACATGGAGTCCATCGAGTCGCTCAACATCGCGCTGGAAAAGTACGCCGGCACGCTGATCTTCGTGTCGCACGACCGTGAATTCGTGTCCTCGCTGGCCACCCGCATCCTCGAAGTGAAGGACGGCCAGGTGATCGACTTCCAGGGTGGCTACGAAGACTACCTGGCCAGCCAGGGCATCGAATAATTCCCCCCAACCGCATCCGCACAGCATTGTTGACCGCCATGCAAGCAACAGCAACCAAGGTCGTCGAGTTCGAGCGACCGCAAATGGAGACCGGCGGCAGTTGTACCGCCAATGCGTGGGCCAAGGTACCGGCCACGCCCAGCCCCGAGGAACGCGCGCAGCTCAAGGCGCGCATCCGCCAGCTGCTCAAGGAGAAGCAGGCGGTGCTGGTGGCGCACTACTACGTCGATGGCGACCTGCAGGACCTGGCCGAGGAAACCGGCGGCTGCGTCTCGGATTCGCTGGAGATGGCACGTTTCGGCCGCGACCATGCCGCCCAGACCCTGGTCGTGGCCGGCGTGCGTTTCATGGGCGAGACCGCCAAGATCCTCAGCCCCGAAAAGCGCATCCTCATGCCCGACCTGGACGCGACCTGTTCTCTGGACCTGGGCTGCCCGGCCGACGAATTTGCCGCCTTCTGCGACCAGCATCCGGACCGTACCGTGGTGGTCTATGCCAATACCAGCGCAGCGGTGAAGGCCCGTGCCGACTGGATGGTGACGTCGGGCATCGGCCTGGAAATCGTGCAGCACCTGCATGCCCAGGGCAAGAAGATCCTGTGGGCACCGGACAAGCACCTGGGCAGCTACATCCAGAAGCAGACCGGCGCCGACATGCTGCTGTGGCAGGGTTCCTGCCTGGTGCATGACGAATTCAAGGGCATCGAGCTGGAACTGATGCGCGCCGAACACCCCGACGCCCTGGTGCTGGTGCACCCGGAGTCGCCCGAGGCGGTGGTGGCGCAGGCCGATGTGATCGGTTCGACGTCACAGCTGATTGCGGCGGTGCAGTCCTCCGATGCGTCCGCTTTCATCGTCGCCACCGACAACGGCATCCTGCACAAGATGCGCGCAGCGGCGCCTGGCAAACGGTTCATTGATGCCCCGACCGCCGGCAACAGCGCCACCTGCAAGAGCTGCGCGCATTGCCCGTGGATGGCCATGAATGGCTTGCAGAACCTGCTGCACGTGCTGGAAACCGGCGCCAATGAAATCCACGTCGACCCGGCGATCGGCAAGCAGGCTGTCGTGTGCATTGACCGCATGCTGGATTTTGCCGCCCAGCGCAAGGCCAAGGTCCGCCCCTCGGCGCGCCTTGAAGACGAACAGCAACTGTTTGCAGGAATCGGCCCCGCATGACGCTCCACGCCCTCAAGACTGCCTCGACCATCGCGGCCAGCAACCTGCGCAATCCCTTTGGTCCTTTCGATGCCGCGCTGCATGCGGCTTTCGATGCCAACGTCAACCAGGCCATCGCCGAGGATGTGGGTGACTGCGACTACACTGGCCTTTTGGTGCCGGAAAACGAATTCGTGAAGGCCCGCGTCATCGTGCGCGAAGCCGCCGTGCTGTGCGGTGCGCCCTGGTTCGAGGCGGTAATGACCCGTCTCGATCCGCGCCTGCAGGTCAGCTGGGGCTATGCGGAAGGCGACCTGATGGCGGCCGACAGCGAGGTCTGCACCATCGAAGGCCCGGCCCGTGCCTTGCTCACTGCCGAGCGCGGTGCGCTCAATTTCTTGCAACTGCTTTCGGGCGTGGCCAGCGCTACCCGGCGTTATGTCGAGGTGGTGCAGGGCACCCGCGCGGCCATCCTCGATACCCGCAAGACCTTGCCCGGCCTGCGCCTGGCGCAGAAGTACGCAGTGCGTGTGGGCGGTGGCGCCAACCAGCGGCTGGCGCTGTATGACGGCATCCTCATCAAGGAAAACCACATTGCGGCCGCCGGTGGCATCACTGCGGCCGTGGCTGCCGCCTTGAAGCTCAACGCAGGCGTGACCATCCAGGTCGAAGTGGAAAGCATTGCCGAGCTCAACGAAGCCCTGCAGGCTGGCGCCGAATCGATCCTGCTGGACAACTTCTCGCTGGACATGATGCGCGAGGCGGTGGCCGTCAATGCGGGCCGCGCTTTGCTGGAAGCTTCCGGCGGCATCAACCTGCAGACCGTACGCGCCATTGCCGAGACCGGCGTGGATCGCATCTCCATCGGCAGCCTGACCAAGGATATCCAGGCAACCGATTTCTCCCTGCGCGTGATCGGCTGACCGGCTGATCCCACCCTTGCATCAGCCTGGCGCGGTGGCTTGCGCCAGGCTTCATTTTTTTTCGGCACCGAGTGCAGGAACGTATCCGGGTTTTCCCCTTCCAACGCCAGATGCCAGCGACAATGGTTCGCCGGCGACGACGATAAACACAGGGGGAGCCCATGAAAACCTTTCATTGCGACAATTGCAGTGCGCAAGTCTTCTTCGAAAATACCGTATGTGGAAACTGTGGCTGGATGCTGGGTTACCAGCCCCAATTGCAGGCCATTGCCAGTTTTTCGCCACTGGAGCCGGCCGTCGCACCGGCAACTGATGCCGACTCTGCCGCCGCTGAGGCGGGGTCCGGCCGCTGGCGCAGCGTCAAGCCTCAGAACGAGGGGCTGGTATTCAAGCAGTGCGTCAACTACTGGCGCGAGAACATCTGCAACTGGATGCTCGATGAGCGCGAGCCGCACGAGCTGTGCGCCTCCTGCCGCCTGACCCGCGTCATTCCCAATCTCGACGAAGGCAATAACCGCGTGCTGTGGAGCCGCCTGGAGACGGCCAAGCGGCGCCTGCTGCATTCCCTCTGGACCTTGCAATTGCAGCCGGTCCCAAAGATGGAAGATGAAGAAGCCGGCCTGGCCTTCGAATTCCTGCAGGATCTTCCGCATGGCGAGCGGGTACTGACCGGGCATGCCGATGGCGTCATCACCATCAACATCGCTGAAGCCGACCCCGCCTACCGCGAACAGGCGCGCGAGCAGATGGCCGAGCCGTATCGCACGCTGCTGGGGCATTTCCGCCATGAGAGCGGGCATTATTATTTTGACCGGCTGGTAGCGCCGACCGACTGGATCACACCGTTCCGGGAGAAATTCGGTGACGAGCGCCAGGATTATGGCGAAGCGCTCAAGGTCCATTACGAGAATGGCCCGCGTCCGGACTGGGAAGAAAACTTCGTCAGTGCCTACGCCAGCAGCCACCCCTGGGAAGACTGGGCGGAGACCTGGGCCCATTATCTTCATATGTTCGACACCCTGGAGACTGCCTACGCCTGCGGCGTGCAGTTGCGGCCGCGCCATGAGGGCGAGCAGAAACTGGTCATCAAGGCGCCGCCGGTGGCGGCCGGTTCCTTTGACGAACTGGCTCGCGAATGGTTTGCGCTGACCTATGTGCTCAACAGTCTCAATCGCAGCATCGGGATGCCGGACTCCTATCCCTTCACGCTGTCCACGCCGGTGCTGGAGAAGCTGCGTTTCGTGCATGAGGTGGTCAATGGCGGCGCGCCTGCCTGAGGCTTGCAGGATATTTCACGTACACGCGCACGCGCGCGGCGCAATAAAAAACCCGGAAGTTTCCTTCCGGGTTTTTTCATCCTGCGCGCAGGGATGGGGATGTCAGAGCGGCTCAGTCATCCCGCGCTTCCAGCGCACGGTTCAGGCTCAGTGCGGCCAGCGAACCCACCGCACCCGACAGCAGGTAGAAGCTGACATAGGCCATGCCGAAGTGCGCCGACAAGCCCAGCGCCACCAGCGGGGCGAAACCGGCACCAACCAGCCAGGCCAGGTCTGAAGTCAGGGCCGCGCCGGTGTAGCGATAACGGGTCTTGAAGTTGGCCGTCACGGCACCGGCAGCCTGGCCGTAGGACAGGCCCAGCAAGGCAAAGCCGATCAGGATGAAGGTGTTCTGGCCGGATTCACCGCCGTTCATCAGGGCCGGCACGAAGGCCGACAGGATCGCGATCAACAGCGCCATCGAACCCAGCGTATTGCGGCGGCCGAAGCGATCCGCGACCACGCCCGAAACGAGGATGCCCACTGCCATGATCAATCCGCCCCAGATCTGGATCACCAGGAAATCCGACGCCTCACGCAGCGAATAGAGCTTGATCCACGACAGCGGGAACACCGTCACGAGGTGGAACAGCGCATAGCTGGCGAGCGCGGCGAGGGCGCCGATGATGATGTTGCGGCCCTGGGTGGTGGCCAGCTCTACCACACCGGCCGGCTCCAGCTCGCGCTCATCGAGCAGCTTGGCGTATTCCGGGGCCGACACCAGGCGCAGGCGCGAGAACAGGGCGACCACGTTGATGGCAAAGGCCACGTAGAAGGGGAAGCGCCAGCCCCATTCGAGGAAGTCGGCCGTGGTCAGCGTGGCCAGCATGTAGGCAAACAGGCTGGCGGCGATCACGAAGCCCAGCGGTGCGCCCAGCTGGCCCATCGCGGCATACCAGCCACGCTTCTCCGGCGGGGCGTTCATCGCCAGCAACGAAGGCAGGCCGTCCCACGCGCCGCCGAGTGCTACCCCTTGACCGACACGCAAGAGCGAGAGCAAGATGATGGCCCACACACCGATGTGTTCGTAAGTTGGCAATAACGCAATGCCCGCAGTCGAAAAGCCGAGCATGAACAACGCCAGCGTCAGTTTTACCTCTCGGCCGTAGTGCTTTTGAATCGCCATGAAGATCGTGGTCCCGATGGGGCGGGCCAGGAAGGCGAAGGCAAAGATCACGAAGGCGTAGAGCGTGCCTTCCAGTTTCGGTTCGTTGGGGAAGAAAACCGCCGGGAACACCAGCACCGAAGCCAGTGCATAGACGAAGAAGTCGAAGTATTCGGACGCGCGTCCGATCACCACGCCCACCGCGATCTCACCGGGTTCGATCGTGCCGTGTTCGTGGTGAGTGGAAGGATTGCTGGATTGAGGCCGGAGTTGACCGGAACCTTCACCATTGTGGATGCTGGTGCTTGCCATGGCTTTGTCTCCCACTGTTAGAGGTTTAGTCGCAGTACGTGCTACAGGGCCTGTTCACACTTAATCTGCGAGTGCGAGAGGTCGCCAAGCGTTGACTGCCTAGGCGCAGCGACGCGCCGTGGTGGTGCCACGGCAAGGAGCTGCAACAACGGCAGGCGACGCTTGGCGGCCTCTCCCGGAGGGTTGCCCCCAGAAGGCGCGCTGGCCGCGTTGCACGTCAGGGCTGGTGGCGCCACCACCAGCCCTGACGCGCGCCTTGCCACCACGCCTTCTGGGGGCAACGCATCTCGCAGATTAAGTGTGAACAGGCCCTAATCCCAACCTGGCAGGTGGCAAGTGACAGGGTGGGACAAAACGTCCAATCGCCAACACACTTTATTGGCGTTACATTACCACGCTCTGATACATACGACTGGAATTTTCCTTCATGGTTTCTCAAATCCTCCGTCGCGGATTGCTCCTGCTTCCTGCGCTTCTGTTGGCTGGGTGCAACACCGTCGTGATGAATCCTTCCGGCGACATCGCTAACCAGCAAGCACGCCTGATCGTCATCTCGACCGCGTTGATGCTGCTCATCATCGTCCCGGTGATCATCCTGACGCTGCTGTTCGCATGGCGTTATCGCAAGAGCAACACTTCCGCTCCCTACGAGCCGGACTGGGATCACTCGACCCGCCTGGAACTGGTCATCTGGGGCGCGCCCCTGCTGATCATCATCGCCCTGGGCCTGTTGACCTGGATCACCACCCACACCCTGGACCCGTACCGTCCGCTCTCGCGCATCGACGCCGAGCGTCCGCTGTCGCCCCAGGTCAAGCCGCTGGTGGTGGAAGTGGTGGCGCTGGACTGGAAGTGGCTGTTCATCTATCCGGAACAGGGCATCGCTACTGTCAATGAGTTGGCGGCGCCCGTGGATGTTCCCATCCAGTTCAAGATTACTGCCTCCAACGTGATGAATTCCTTCTACATCCCGGCACTGGCAGGCCAGATCTACGCGATGCCGAGCATGGAAACCAAGCTGCACGCCGTCATCAACAAGGCCGGCGAATACGAAGGCTTCTCGGCCAACTACAGCGGCGCCGGCTTCTCGCACATGCGCTTCAAGTTCCATGGCCTGGACCAGGCCGGCTTTGACGCCTGGGTGCAGAAAGCCAAGGCAGGCGCCGGCAAGCTGGACCGTGCCGAGTACCTGAAGCTGGAACAGCCGAGCGAACGCGAACCTGCCCGCCTGATCGGCAGCGTCGAGCCCGAACTGTTCCACGCCATCGTGAACCGCTGCGTAGCACCCAACACGGTTTGCATGGACAAGATGATGGCCACCGACCTGAACGTGAAACCGGGCCAGCAAAAGGCCGAATGATTTCCTTGCCTGGTAGCCGTATCAGCGCAGCAGAACACCGCTGCGCCCCAATTTCCTTTTTCCCCGGGAAGTAAAGATGTCTGACAATTTTGACCTGATAAAGCTGATCTTCGGTCGTCTCAGTCTGGAAGCGATTCCATACCATGAGCCGATCCTGATCGGTACCTTCGCCATGGTGGCGCTGGGCGGCATAGTCGTACTCGGCCTGCTCACCAAATATCGCCTGTGGGGCATGTTGTGGCGCGACTGGTTCACCAGTATCGACCACAAGCGCATCGGCATCATGTACATCGTGCTGGCCATCGTCATGCTGCTGCGTGGCTTTGCCGATGCGTTGATGATGCGTGCGCAGCAAGCCATCGCCTTCGGCGACAACGCCGGCTTCCTGCCGCCGCACCACTATGACCAGGTGTTCACCGCCCACGGCGTGATCATGATCTTCTTCGTGGCCATGCCCCTGGTGACCGGTCTGATGAACTACGTCGTGCCCCTGCAGATCGGTGCACGCGACGTGGCATTCCCCTTCCTGAACAACTTCAGCTTCTGGATGACCACCTTCGGCGCGCTGCTGGTGATGGCCTCGCTGTTCGTGGGCGAATTCGCCCGCACCGGCTGGCTGGCTTACCCGCCGCTGTCGGGCATCCTGTACAGCCCTGACGTGGGGGTGGACTACTACATCTGGGCCTTGCAGGTGGCCGGGGTAGGGACACTGCTCTCCGGCATCAACCTGGTGGTGACCATCGTCAAGATGCGCGCCCCCGGCATGAACATGATGAAGATGCCGGTCTTCACCTGGACTTCGCTCTGCACCAACGTCCTGATCGTGGCTGCCTTCCCGGTGCTGACCGCCGTGTTGGCCATGCTGTCCCTGGACCGCGTCTTCGGCACCAACTTCTTCACCAACGACATGGGCGGCAACGCCATGATGTACGTGAACCTGATCTGGATCTGGGGCCACCCCGAGGTCTACATCCTGATCCTGCCGGCCTTCGGCGTGTTCTCGGAAATCGTGTCGACCTTCAGCGGCAAGCGCCTGTTCGGTTACACCTCGATGGTGTACGCGACCGTGGTGATCACCATCCTGTCCTACCTGGTGTGGCTGCACCACTTCTTCACCATGGGTTCGGGCGCCAGCGTGAACTCGTTCTTCGGCATCACCACGATGATCATCTCGATCCCTACCGGTGCCAAGATCTTCAACTGGCTCTTCACGATGTACCGTGGCCGCATCCGCTTTGAAGTGCCGATGCTGTGGACCATCGGTTTCATGGTCACCTTCGTCATCGGTGGCATGACCGGCGTGCTGCTGGCCGTTCCTCCGGCCGACTTCGTGCTGCACAACTCGCTGTTCCTGATCGCCCACTTCCACAACGTCATCATCGGCGGCGTGGTGTTCGGCATGTTCGCCGGCATCAACTTCTGGTTCCCGAAGGCCTTCGGCTTCAAGCTCAACGAATTCTGGGGCAAGTGCTCGTTCTGGTTCTGGCTGGTCGGCTTCTACCTGGCCTTCATGCCGCTGTACGTGCTGGGCCTGATGGGCGTGACCCGTCGCATGAGCCACTTCGACGATCCGTCGCTGCAGATCTGGTTCGTGGCTGCAGCACTGGGCGCTGGCCTGATCGCCCTGGGCATCGCTTCTTTCATCATCCAGATTGCCGTCTCGATCCGCGACCGCAAGAAGCTGGCCGATGTGACCGGCGACCCGTGGAACGGCCGTACCCTGGAATGGTCGACTTCCTCGCCGCCGCCGGCTTACAACTTCGCCTTCACCCCGGTCGTGCATGACAACGACGCCTGGGCTGACATGAAGAAGAACAACTATCAGCGTCCGCTGGGTGATTTCGTGGAAATCCACATGCCCAAGAACACCGGTGCAGGCTTCATCATCGCCGCGCTGTCCGCTGCTGTTGGCTTCGCCATGATCTGGCACATGTGGTTGCCCGCCGTGGCCGGCTTCATCGCCCTGTGCGTGGCCACCATCGTGCACACCTTTAATTACAACCGCGACTACTACATCCCGGCCGACGAAGTCGTCCGTGTCGAAGCAGAGCGCACACGTCTGTTGAATAGCCATGTCTGAAGCAATCAACCACACGGCCGACGCGACGCCTAGCTCGCGCTATTTCGTCCGCCATCACCATCCGGAGAACGGCACCCTGCTGGGCTTCTGGATTTACCTGATGAGCGATTGCCTGATCTTCGCCTGTCTGTTTGCGTGCTATGCCGTCCTGGGCCGCAACTATGCAGGCGGGCCGACCGGCGCCGAGCTGTTCGACCTGCCGCTGGTGGCGCTCAACACCGCGCTGCTGCTGCTGTCGTCGATCACCTACGGTTTCGCCATGCTGGCCATGCAGGCCAAGAAGCAGCAGAACACCATCATCTGGCTGATCATCACGGGTCTCTTGGGTGCTGGCTTCATCTACTTCGAACTGTATGAGTTCCTGCACCTGATCCACGAAGGCGCCGGCCCGACCCGTAGCGGCTTCCTGACCTCGTTCTTCGCGCTGGTCGGTACCCACGGCCTGCACGTGACCTTCGGCATCATCTGGCTGGTCGTGCTGCTGTTCCAGATCAACAAGCACGGCCTGACCGAAGCCAACGGCCGTCGCCTGATGTGCCTGTCGATGTTCTGGCACTTCCTGGACGTGGTCTGGATCGGCGTCTTCACCTTTGTCTACCTGATGGGAGTCCTGCCATGAGCCGCGGCCACCAAGAACACCCGGCCCGTCCGATGGGCCACCACGACGACCACGGCCACGGTCACGACCATGGTCATGGTCATGGCGACCACGCCGCCCACGGCACGATGAAGGATTACGTTACCGGCTTCGTGCTGGCCGTGATCCTGACCGCGATCCCGTTCTGGATGGTCATGAACAAGACCATCGCCAGCTCGGCGACCCTGGGCATCGTACTGCTGGCCTTCGCGGCCGTGCAGATCGTGGTGCATATCAAGTATTTCCTGCACATGAACGGCAAGTCCGAAGGCGGCTGGAACATGCTGGCGATGATCTTCACCATCGTCATCGTGGTCATCACGCTGTCCGGCTCGCTGTGGGTCATGTATCACCTGAACCACAACATGATGCCGACCATGTCGCCGGAAAACATGGCCAACGAAACCGTGCCGCAGTCGATGCAAGGCATGCAGGGCATGCAACACGGCGCAGCCCAATCGAAATGAGCCAAACGCCAAGCAATGGCGTGAAGCAAGGCAAAGAAAGCGGGGCGGTGCAAGCCGCCCCGGTATCCCGCACAAAGGCCAGCTTGTTGTTGCTGACGCTTTTGGCGGGATTTTTCTTTCTGGTCTTCGCCGCCCTGGGAACCTGGCAGGTTTATCGCCTGCAATGGAAACTGGACCTCATCGCCAAGGTGGACGCCCGCGTGCACGCCGCACCGGTGGCACCACCCGCTCCGCAGGACTGGCCGAATGTCGGCGCCGAGCGGGATGAATACAAGCGCGTGGTCTTGAGTGGCCGCTACCTGTACAGCAAGACGGTGGCCGTGCAGGCCAGTACCGACCTCGGCAGCGGTGCCTGGCTGCTGACGCCGTTGCAGGCCGCCGACGGCAGCCTGGTGCTGGTCAATCGCGGCTTCGTGCCGGTTTCGCCGCTCAAGCTGGCCGACACGCAGCTGCCGGACGCGCCTGCGGGGCAGATGAACGAAGTGACCGGTCTGTTGCGCATGAGCGAGCAGGGTGGCGGTTTCCTGCGCAGCAACGACGCCGCACAGAACCGCTGGTATTCACGTGATGTGAAGGCCATTGCACAAGCCCGTGGTCTGCCCGTTGGGCAGGTGGCGCCGTATTTTGTCGATGCCGACAAGGCTTCGTCAGAAGCCAATGCCGCCAGCGCTCCCGATGCGCAGAAACCCGTCGGTGGCCTGACCGTGATTGCCTTCCACAACAGTCACCTGGTGTACGCCCTGACCTGGTATGCCCTGGCGTTGATGTCGCTGGGTGCGGGCTACTGGGTCATCCGCGACGAGCGCCGCTGGCGCCAGCGCATCCAGGATGCACAAGCCCGTGGCTGAGCGATGACCGCCTCCGACACCGTCGCCAAGCGCAAGACCCTGCGCGAGCGCTGGCAGCGCCTGCGCCAGGGCGAGCAGAACCCGGCCGGCCACCAGAACATGCTGCTGCTGATCCAGCTGCGCTGGCTGGCGGTGCTGGGGCAGGTGTCCACGATTGCCTTCGTGGTGCTGGTGTTCGACCTGCATTTGCCGCTGCCGCACATGCTGGAGGTGCTGTCCTGCCTGATCGCCTTCAACATCGCCAGCCACCTGCGCTGGCACGAGCGGCGCATCGCCACCAATGCCGAACTGTTCCTGGCCTTGCTGGTGGACGTGGCGGTGCTGACCTTCCAGCTTTACCTGAGCGGCGGCATCACCAATCCCTTCGCCTTCCTGTACCTGATGCAGATCATCCTCTCGGCCGTGCTCCTGAAGCCCTGGTCGAGCTGGGCCATCGTCGCCGTGACCATGGCCTGCCTGGCGGGATTGGCGCTCTTTTCCGAGCCGCTGGCGCTGCCGCCGGACCACAATGCCGGCTTGCTGAGCCTGTATGTGGAGGGCACGCTGATCTGCTTCCTGCTCAATGCCGGGCTGATGGTGTTTTTCATCACCCGCATCAGCAGCAACCTGCGTGCCGGCGATGCCCTCTTGGCCGACCTGCGCCAGCGTGCTGCGGAAGAAGACCACATCGTGCGCATGGGCCTGCTGGCCTCCGGTGCGGCCCATGAACTGGGTACGCCCCTGGCCACCGTATCGGTGATCCTGGGCGACTGGAAGCGCATGCCCGAGATCAGCCAGCGTGCCGACATGCTGGAAGACATCGCCGAGATGGAAGCCCAGCTGCAACGCTGCAAATCCATCGTCAGCGGCGTGCTGCTCTCGGCCGGCGAGGCGCGCGGGGAATCCTCCATCAAGACCACCATCAACACCTTCCTCGACAGCGTTGCCGAAGACTGGCGCAAGACGCGCCCGGTGGAGATCTTCGAATACCGCAACCTGATCGGGCAGGATGTGCCGGTGGCCTTCGACTCGGCCATCAAGCAGATGCTGGGCAACGTGCTGGACAACGCCTTCGAGGTCTCGCCGCAGTGGCTGGCGCTGGAGGTGCGCAGGGAAGGGGATCTGCTGCTCATGGAAGTGAGCGACCGTGGCCCGGGCTTCCCCGACTGGATGATCAACCAGATCGGCAAGCCCTACCAGTCCACCAAGGGCAAGCCGGGACGCGGGCTGGGCCTGTTCTTCGTGGTCAACGTGGCGCGCAAGCTGGGTGGACGGGTCTGGGCCAGCAATCGTGCCGCCGGTGGTGCGCGCGTGACGCTGGAGCTGCCGCTGTCGGCCATCAGCCTGGCACCGCTGACCGAGGAGACCACGGTCAGCGAAGCACCGGACTATCCCACCGGCGCTTGATGTGGCGCAAGCCGCGCCTGACGCGGCTTTGACTGTAATCATTTCCTTTTTCTTCAGGTGCCGCCGGTGTCCGGCGCCGTCTCGCCTTACAATACCGGCTTTGGCAAAGTAGAAAAATAGGAAATGCACATGCCGGCTGATCGCCTGCTTCTGATCATCGAGGACGACGCCGCCTTCGCACGCACCTTGGGACGCTCCTTCGAGCGTCGCGGCTATACCGTCCTGCTGGCCGCCAGCCAGGAGGAAGCGGCGGCCCACCTGAAAGAACACAATCCCGGCTATGCCGTGGTCGACCTCAAACTGGGCGGCAACGCCTCGGGCCTGGCTTGCGTGCAGATGCTGCATGCCCACGATGAAGCCATGCTCATCGTCGTGCTGACCGGCTTCGCCAGCATCACCACGGCGGTGGAAGCCATCAAGCTGGGCGCCTGCCAGTACCTGGCAAAACCTTCCAATACCGACGACATCGAAGCTGCCTTCGGCCATGTGGCCGGCGTGTCGGAGGTCGAGCTGCCCGCGCGCGCCACCTCCATCAAGACCCTGGAATGGGAACGCATCCATGAAGTGCTGGTGGAAACCGACTTCAACATCTCCGAAACCGCCCGCCGCCTGGGTATGCACCGTCGTACCCTGGCGCGCAAGCTGGAAAAACAGCGTGTGAAGTAATCTGCATACGGCCGCGCCAGCGGTTATCATTACGCCCGCCCCGCGCGCCTCGGCGGCCCGGGCACTCTCACCAGAAGGGAATGACGTGAACCATTTCAACTTCCAGCGCGGCCTCCTGTGGGCGTGCGCCGCGACCATCGTGAATCTTTCTGCGGGCGCAGCCCAGGCGCAGGACACCATCAAGATCGGCGAGATCAACAGCTACAAGGCGCAGCCAGCGTTCCTGGAGCCGTACCGCCGGGGCTGGGAGATGGCCCTGGATGAAGTCAATGCCGCCGGTGGCGTGCTGGGCAAGAAGCTGGAAGTGATCGCCCGCGACGACAACGGCAACCCCGGCGACTCCGTGCGCGTGGCCGAAGAACTGATGGCGCGCGAGCGTGTGGCATTGCTCTTTGGTGGCTTCCTCTCCAATACCGGGCTGGCGCTGACCGATTACGCCAAACAGCACAAGGTCTTCTTCCTGGCGGCCGAGCCGCTGACCGACAAGATTGTCTGGCAGAACGGCAACAAGTACACCTACCGCCTGCGTCCCTCGACTTACATGCTGGTGGCCTCCGTGGTGAAGGAAGCTGCCAAGCTGAAGAAGAAGCGCTGGGCCATCGTCTATCCCAACTATGAATATGGCCAGTCTGCGGTGGCCAGCTTCAAGACCTTGCTCAAGCAAGCCCAGCCGGATGTGGAATTCGTGGCTGAACAAGCGCCGCCGCTGGGCAAGATCGATGCCGGTGCGGTCACGCAGGCGCTGGCCGATGCCAAACCGGATGCCATCTTCAACGCGCTGTTCGCTGCTGACCTGGGCAAGTTCGTGCGCGAAGGCAATACGCGCGGCCTGTTCGACCAGGTGGAGGTGGTGTCGCTGTTGACCGGCGAACCGGAATACCTCGATCCGCTGAAGAACGAAGCGCCGCAGAACTGGATCGTCACCGGCTATCCCTGGTATGCCATCAACACGCCCGAGCACAAGAAGTTCGTGGACGCCTACCGCAAGAAATTCAACGACACCCCGCGCAATGGTTCGCTGGTCGGCTATAGCGCCTTGATGTCCATCGTCGCCGGCATCAAGAAGGCGGGCAGCACCGATGCCGACAAGCTCGCCGCCGCCTTCTCGGGCCTGAAGGTGGAGACCCCCGTGGCTTCCATCGTCTATCGTCCGCAGGATCACCAGTCCACGCTGGGGGCTTTCGTGGGGCGTACCGGCCTCAAGGACGGCCGCGGCATCATGACCAGCTTCAGCTATGTGGACGGTGCCAGCCTGCAGTTGCCGGATGCCGAGGTCAAGAAGCTGCGCCCGGCCGATTGATCCGCACACTGATCGTGTCCTTGTCCGCCTGCGGCCAGTCCTGATGCCATGACGCTTGCCAGTCTCACCGTCCAGCTGCTCAATGGCCTGGCCGATGCTTCCGCGATGTTCCTGGTGGCGGCGGGCCTGTCGCTGATCTTCGGCGTCACCCGCATCGTCAATTTCGCGCATGGCTCTTTCTATATGCTGGGGCTGTATGTGGCCTACAGCCTGGTGGAGCGCTTGGGCAGCACGGCCCTCGGTTTCTGGGGCGCACTGCTGCTGGCCGCGCTCACCGTGGCCGCGCTTGGTGCCGTGGTGGAAGTGCTGGTGCTGCGCCGCATCTATCGTGCGCCGGAACTGTTCCAACTGCTGGCCACCTTCGCCCTGGTACTGATCATCAAGGACGCCGCGCTCTGGATCTGGGGCCCGGAAGACCTGTTCGGCCCACGTGCGCCGGGACTCACCGGTGCCGTGCATCTGCTGGGACGGCGCCTGCCGCAGTATGACCTCCTGCTCATCGTGATCGGCCCGCTGGTGTTCGGGCTGCTGTGGCTGCTGCTCAACCGCACGCGCTGGGGCACGCTCATCCGCGCGGCCACCCAGGACCGTGAAATGCTGGGCGCACTGGGCGTGAACCAGGCCTGGCTGTTCACTGCCGTCTTTGCGCTGGGCTGCTTCCTGGCTGGACTGGGCGGCGCCCTGCAGGGACCACGCATGCCGGCCAACCTGGCCCTGGATCTCGATACCATCGGCAATGCCTTCGTGGTGGTGGTGGTCGGTGGCATGGGCTCGCTTGGCGGCGCATTTGCCGCCGCCTTGCTGATCGCGGAGGTCAAGGCGCTGTGCATCGCACTGGGCAATGTCTCCCTGTTCGGCATCGAGGTCTCGCTCTCTCGCCTCACCCTGGTCGTGGAATTCCTGGTGATGGCGGCCATCCTGGTGATGCGCCCCTGGGGCCTGTTCGGCAAACCGCTGGCACTGGTGCGCAGCGGGGCCGGCCATGACGCGCCCCTGCGCGCAGCCGGCCGCAAGACCCGCCTGGCGGGGTGGGCTGCGCTGCTGGCCTTGCTGGCCCTGCCTTTGCTGGCGACCCGGTTCCCCTATCTGCCGGTGCTGATGGTGGAGATCCTGATCGCCGTCCTCTTTGCCGCCAGCCTGCATTTCCTGATGGGGCCGGGCGGCATGGTGTCGTTTGGTCACGCGGCCTATTTCGGCCTGGGGGCCTATGCGGCGGCACTGGTCACGTTGAAACTGCAGTGGCCGATGCCGCTGGCCATGCTCGCCGGCGCGCTCGCGGCCATGGCCGGGGCCATCCTGTTCGGCTGGTTCTGCGTGCGCCTGTCGGGCGTCTATCTGGCCATGCTCACGCTGGCGTTTGCCCAGATCGTCTGGGCCACCATTTTCCAGTGGGACGACCTCACCGGCGGCAGCAACGGGCTGGTCGGGATTCGTCCCGCCGACGCGCTGGCCTCGCCCTTGGCGTATTACTACCTGGCCCTGGCCTGCGCCGCCCTGGGCGTGCATCTCCTGCGGCGCGTGATCCATGCACCGTTCGGGCTGGCCTTGCGCGCCGCGCGCGATGCGGCCGGGCGCGCCGAGTCGCTGGGCATGGACGTGCGCAGCCTGCAATGGGGTGGCTTTGCCATCGCCGGATTGTTCTGCGGGCTGGCCGGTGTGCTGTTCGCATTTTCCAAAGGCAGCATCTCGCCGGAAGTGGCCAGTGTGGGGCGCTCGGTCGATGGCCTGGTCATGGTCTTGCTGGGCGGCGTGCAAAGCCTGCTGGGCCCCTTGCTGGGGGCGGCACTGTTTACTTGGCTGCAAGATCTGGTGGCGCGTGAGACCGATTACTGGCGCGCCTTGCTGGGTGGCGTGATTCTGTTGCTGGTACTGCTGTTCCCGGGTGGCGTCGCAGGTGCATGGGGCGGCGTGCGTCCGTCCGCGAAGGAGGAGGGCGCATGAGCCTGCTGCAAGTCGATGGCCTGCGCAAGTCTTTCGGGGGCGTGGCTGCGCTCGATGGCGTGTCCTTCGCGCTGCCGGCCGGGCAGATGCTGGCGCTGATCGGGCCCAACGGCGCCGGCAAGTCGACCTGCTTCAATGTCATCAACGGCCAGCTGCGCCCCGATGCCGGACGTGTCCTGCTTGATGGTCAAGACATCGCCGGCCTCGACGCCCGCCGTATCTGGCGGCGTGGGGTGGGACGCACCTTCCAGGTCTCGGCCGCCTTTGCCTCGCTCACCGTCCTGGAAAACGTCCAGGCGGCCTTGCTCTCGCATCATCGCCGGCTGTGGCAATTGTGGCGTCCGGCGGCGGCCTGCCTGCGCGAACAAGCCATGGACCTGCTCGCCCAGGTTGGCATGGCCGACCAGGCAGGGCGCGCCTGCGGCGTGCTGGCCTATGGCGACATCAAACGCGTGGAATTGGCCATGGCGCTGTCCAATGCGCCGCGCCTGCTGCTGATGGATGAACCGACGGCCGGCATGGCCCCGCGCGAGCGACAGGCGTTGATGGCCCTCACGCGCCGTCTGGTCAGCGAACGCGGCTTGTCGGTGCTGTTTACGGAGCACAGCATGGATGTGGTGTTCGCCTTTGCCGACGAGATCATCGTGCTGGCGCGCGGCCAGTTGATCGCACAAGGCAAGCCGGACGCGGTACGCCAGGATGCCCGCGTGCGCGAGGTCTATTTCGGTTCCGGCGCCAGTTTCGGGAGTGCTGCATGAGGCCGCCCTTGCTGCAAGTGCAGGGCTTGCATGCCTACTATGGGCAGGCGCATATCCTGTTTGATCTCTCGCTGGAAGTCGGACGCGGCGAAGTGGTCGCACTCACCGGCCCCAACGGCGCGGGCAAGTCCACCACGCTCAAAGCGCTGATGGGCCTGCTCGAAGGCACGCAGGGCAAGGTCTCCCTGGACGGACGTGACATCACGCCCCTGGCCCCTTTCCGGCGCGCAAGGCTGGGGCTGGGCTTCGTCCCCGAGGACCGGCGCATCTTCACTGAACTGAGCGTGCTGCAGAACCTGGAGACCGGCCGCCAGCCGCCCCGCCCAGGTGTTCCAGGGTGGACCCCGCAGGCGCTCTTCGCGCTTTTCCCCAACCTGGGCGCCATGCCCCATCGCCCTGGCGGACGCATGAGCGGCGGCGAGCAGCAGATGCTCACCATCGCCCGCACGCTCATGGGCAATCCTGCGTTGCTGCTATTGGACGAACCGTCTGAAGGCGTGGCGCCCGTCATCGTCGAGCAGATGGCCCGCATGATCCTGCAATTGAAGCAGCGCGGCATGTCGATCCTGTTGTGCGAGCAGAATACGCACTTCGCGGCCATGGTCAGCGACCGTTCTTATACGCTGGATCAAGGCCGCTTGTTGACGTAGGAAAGCACGACACCGCGGCCAGCTCATCCATGGGAATCCCGCCTGTGGCAAGGCTGGCGACAGGCAGGCAAAAAGATGTAACAGGCCACTCGCGTTCCTGTTGCAAATCGCGGGGAACCGATGAGGTACTCCGTGTCCAAACTCCTGAAAGCAGCTCGCTTCCCGTTGCCTCACTGCAACCGAAAACAGCCAAACGGAGAAAAATACAATGCCCACATTCGCCAGGCACCCCACGGTGCATTGGCCTGCCGACGACTTCAATGATGCAGGAATACGTAACGACCACGCCAAGGTCGCGGTAGGCGATGACGCCAACGATATCTTTTTTGCCGCCGTCGAAATGACGCGCATGCCGATGATCGTGTCGGATCCGAACCGGCCTGACAACCCGATCATCTTCGTCAACAATGCCTTCATCAACATGACCGGCTACAGCCGCGCCGAAGTGGTGGGCAAGAATTGCCGCTTCCTGCAAGGCCCGGAAACCGACATGTCGGTCGTGGCGCAGGTCCGCGAAGCCGTGGCCGAGCGCCGCGAAATCGCCACCGAACTGCTGAACTACCGCAAGAACGGCTCCACCTTCTGGAATGCGCTCTTCATTTCCCCGGTCTATGACCAGCATGGCGAGCTGAAGTATTTTTTCAGTTCCCAACTGGACATCAGCCGCCGCCGCGACGCCGAGCAGGCGCTGGGCCAGGCGCGCAAGATGGAGGCGCTGGGCCAGCTGACCGGCGGTATCGCGCACGACTTCAACAACCTCCTGCAGGTCATCAGCGGCTACCTGGACATCATCAACCTGGCCCTGCGCAGCGACAAGCCCGACCTCGACCGCGTGGCGCGCAGTACGGACAGCATCCGCAAGGCGTCCGGCAAGGCCGCCATGCTGACCCAGCAATTGCTGGCCTTCGCCCGCAAGCAGCGGCTGGAGGGGCGCACCATCAACCTCAATTCGCTCACGGAGGGTTTTACCGATCTCGTGCAGCGCACGCTCGGTGGCGACATCGAAGTACAAACCGAGCTGGGTCAAGGCTTGTGGAATTGCCGCGTCGATCCGACCCAGATGGAAGTGGCGCTGCTGAACGTGCTCATCAATGCGCGCGACGCGATGTCCGGCAAGGGAACGGTGCGCATCCATACAAGCAATGAAGACCTGACTTCTGAAGATCGGGCGATCCAGCTGGGCGTGAAACCCGGCCTCTATGTATGCATCGCCGTTTCCGACAACGGCCCCGGCATTCCGCCCGACATCCTGCCGCGCGTGATGGATCCCTTCTTCACGACCAAGGACGAAGGCAAGGGCACAGGGCTGGGATTGTCGATGGTGTATGGCTTCGTGAAGCAGTCCGGCGGTTCGGTGCGGATTTCATCGGGCATGGACCGTGGCACGACCGTCTCGATCTACTTCCCGGCCACGCAGGACCAGGTCGGCGGCGCCTTCGAGTACGACAACCGCACCCATAGCCAGGGTGGCCACGAGCACGTTCTGGTGGTAGACGATAGAATCGAGGTCGCCGAGCTGGCCCAGGCGATGCTGGAGAGCCTGGGTTACCGTGTCAGCATGGTCAACTCGCCGACGCAAGCCCTGCAGGTCCTGCGTTCGGAGCCGAAGGTGGACCTGCTGTTCACCGACCTGATCATGCCCGGCAGCATGAATGGGGTGGTACTGGCGCGGGAGGCCCGGCGCATGATACCTTCCATCAAAATTTTATTAACTACCGGTTATGCCAGTGAGTCGATAGAGCGGCATGGCGCCGATGGCGAGTTTGCCGTCATCGACAAGCCTTATCGCCACGATGAACTGGCCCGAAAGATCCGCATTGTCCTCGACGGCGCCACTGGCGTGAGCTGAAAAAAATAACAACAAGTCGTCCGTACACGTGCCCTCACACGAAGGGGAGTCGTCCCATGCAATTGGATCACCTGCTGGCCAAGGCGCAGTCCTTGGCCTATCGGATCTCGGCCGAATACAACGGCCAGCCGCTGCCCGATGACCGCCGTGCCTGCGCCGCCATCGGCTGCCTCACCGTGGCCCAGCAGCACCACTGCGGCATCATCCTGCTGCTGCGCAATGACATGCCGGTGCACGCCTCGGCCTTTGCCTTGATCGGTCCCCAGATCGAAACCGCATTCAATGCCCTCTGGCTGTGGTACTGCGCTACTGAGGAGGAGATCACGCGCTATCTCTCGGATGGCAGCGGCAAGAGCATGCGCCAGCTGGTCACCCAAGTCGACAGCGCACTGGCCGGGCGTGATGGCCAGGAGGCGGCCATCGTGCGCGGTCACTGGGCGCGCCTGAGCGACTTCGTGTTTTCCGGCGAACGCCGCATCCGCCGCTGGCTCGACGCCAATGAGGTCGATGCCCTGTATTCCGAAGAGGCCGTCACCGAACTGGTGGAGCTGTCCAATTCGATGGCCGAGCTGGGACTGGCCAGCTATCGCACCATCCATGACAAGCATTTCACGGCGGTGCGCAATGAGCTCGCCCGTGGCCTCAGGGTGGATCAGGCCAAGTAAGACGCGCAGCAGCCTGCGCCGCCGTCATGCCCGGCAACCACGGCAGACGGCCCAGCAGCGGCGCCCGCAGGCGCTGGATGAGCGACGCCACCATGGCCTCACCCTGTTTTTCTCCCGCATCGATATGGTTGGCGACCCAGCCGGCCAGGCGCAAGCCCCGGGCACGGATGGCCTGCGCGCTGAGCAAGGCGTGATTGATGCAGCCCAGGCGGATGCCCACCACCAGCACCACCGGCAAGCCCAGTCGCACTGCCAGGTCATCGCTGTTGTGCTCGGCATTGAGCGGCACCATGAAGCCTCCCGCACCTTCCACCACCAGGACATCGCAGGACGATTGCAACTGCGCATGGCATTGCAGCAGGTGTTCCAGCGTGACCTGCACGCCTTCTTGCGCCGCCGCGATATGCGGCGCCGTGGCCTGACGCAGCAGGTAGGGGTTGACCAGCTGCGTCGGCAAGGCGGCATTGGAGGCGGCCTGCAAGGCTTGCACATCCTCGTTGCACCACACGCCCTCATGCAGGAAAGCCCCCGAGGCCACCGGCTTCATGCCGCCGGCCCGCAAGCCGCTTGCCGCATGCAGGTGGATCAGTGCGCAGGCCACCAGCGTCTTGCCTACGCCGGTATCGGTACCGGTGACGAAACAGCTGCGGCCGTTCATGCCTTCTCCTTCCCACTGAGTGCCGCATCGAAAGCGGCATGCAGCCGTTCACCCAGCCACTGCGCCTGCTGAGCGTCGATGATGTACGGCGGCATCACATAGAGCGCGGTACCGATCGGGCGTACCAGTAGTTCGCGCTGCGCGGCTTCCCGGGCAAGCCGGCGTGGGAACGCCGCTGCTGTTGCCGCATCGTCGATGCGCGCATCACAGGCCCAGATCATGCCGCGCTGGCGCACGTGCTGCACGCGGGCATCCTGTGCCAGCGGCTGCAGGGCTTGCGCCAGCAGCGCGGCGATGCGGCCGTTGCGTTCGATCACCTGGTCCTGCTCGAAGATGTCCAGCGTGGCCAGGGCAGCGCGGCAGGCCAGGGCATTGCCGGTGTAGGAGTGCGAATGCAGGAAGCCGCGCCGCACGTCATCGTCATAGAAGGCCGCATAGATGGCGTCGCTGGCCATCACCAGCGACAGCGGCAGGTAGCCGCCGCTGATGCCCTTGGACAGGCACAGCAGGTCCGGCCAGATTGCGGCCTGTTCGCAGGCGAAGAAGCTGCCGGTGCGTCCGCAGCCGACCGCGATCTCGTCGGCGATCAGGTGCGCCCCATGCGCATCGCACAGGGCACGCAGGCCGCGCACGTAGTCCGGATCATGCATGGCCATGCCGGCCGCGCACTGCACCAGCGGCTCGACGATGATGGCGGCGATACGCCCGCTGCGTTCCTGCAGCAGCCTTTGCACATCGGCCAGGGCGCGGCGGCTGACATCGGCGGCGCTTTCGCCGGGGCCGGCCAGGCGCGCATCGGGCGAGGCGGCGATATGGGCCGGGCGCAGCAAGGCCTCATAGGCGCTGCGGAACAAGGGAGTGTCGGTCACGCCCAGCGCGCCCACGGTCTCGCCGTGATAGCCGCCGGCGATGCAGATGAATTCGTTCTTGTCTGCATGCCCGGCATTGCGCCATGCATGCACGCTCATCTTCAGTGCGATCTCCACCGCCGAGGCACCATCGGAGGCAAAGAAGCAATGCCCCAGCGCATGGCCGGTGCGTGCTGCCAACCGCTCGGAGAGCTGCACCACCGGCTCATGGGTGAAACCGGCCAGCATGGCATGCTCCAGCCGTCCCAGCTGCTCGACCAGGGCGGCATTGATGCGCGCGTTGGTATGGCCGAACAGGTTGACCCACCATGAACTGATGGCGTCGAAGTAGCGCCGCCCGTCGGTATCGACGAGCCAGGGGCCATGTGCGCTGGCCAGTGCAATGGGCGGCGTGCGTTCATGCTGGCGCATCTGGGTGCAGGGATGCCAGACGCTGCGCAGGCTGCGTGCCGCCAGGGAGTTGGCGATGTCCATGGGCATGTCTCCTCAGGCCAATGCGGTCAACGCGGCCACCAGGCGCGCCACGTCAGCCGAAGTGTGCAGGGCCGACAGGCTGATGCGCAGCCGCGCGGTCCCCTTGGGTACCGTGGGCGGACAGATCGCCGGCACCCAGATGCCTTGTGCGCGCAGGGCGGCCGAGAGTGCGCGGGCGGTGGCGTTCTCGCCCACGATCAGCGGCTGGATCGCGGTGGCCGAAGGCAGCAGCGACCAGGGCAGGCCGGCCAGGCCCGCGCGCAATTGCGCGGCCAGTGCCTGCAGCCGTTCGCGCCGCCAGTCTTCGCGCGCGATCAGCGCGAGGCTGGCCGACGTGGCAGCCGCCAATGCGGGCGGATGGGCCGTGCTGAACATGTAGGTACGCGCCCGCTGCAGGATCCATGCAAGCACGCCAGCATCGCCCGCGACGAAGGCCCCGGCTACCCCGGCTGCCTTGCCCAGCGTCCCCATCGTCAGCACATGCGCTGCGCGCACCCCGGCCAGGGCCAGGCTGCCGCGTCCTTGCGGGCCGTGCACCCCCAGGCCGTGGGCATCATCCACCAGCAGCCAGGCATCGTGCCGCCCGCAGACTGCCGCCAGTGCGGCCAGCGGTGCCAGGTCGCCATCCATGCTGAAAACGGCATCGGTGAGCACCAGCTTGCGCCCGGTGGTGCAGCGGGCCAGCACCTGCTCCAGGCGTACTGCATCGTTGTGCGGGAACACCTTCAGGCTGGCCCCGGACAAGCGCGCTCCATCGATCAACGATGCATGGGCGAGGCGATCCACGATGACGGTATCTCCTTTGCCCACCAGCGCTGCAGTGACCCCGAGGTTGGCCATGTAGCCACTGCCGAACACCAGGGCCGAAGGCGTGCCGACAAAGGCGGCCAGTTCGCTTTCCAGCGATTCATGGGCGCGGCTGTGGCCGCTGATCAGGGGCGAGGCGCCGGCGCCCATGCCGTAGCGTTGCAGGGCGTCGGTGGCAGCGTCAATGAGGGCGGGATGGTTGGCCAGGCCCAGGTAATCATTGCTGCAGAAGGACAGCTCCTGGGTGCCCTCGACCTGCAGCAAAGGACCTTGCGGCCCCTCGACCACGCGCCGTGTGCGCAGCAGGCTCTGGCTGGCCAGGGCCTCCAGCCGGGTGGTGAAATCTTGCATGGAAGTGCTTTCAGAAAAATACAGACAAGCGGTCCAGCGCCCGGTAGGCGGCATTGTCTTGCCAGACCGGTGGCGTGTCGGCGAGTGTGAGCGCAGGCAGGCGCTGCATCAGGGCGCTGAAGGCGATCTCGGCTTCCAGCTGCGTCAGCGCCGCACCCAGGCAGACGTGAGGCCCTTGGCCAAAAGACAGGTGCATGCCCTCGTCGCGCCGGATATCAAAGCGATGGGGCTCGCTGAAGCGCCGCGCGTCATGATTGGCCTGGCCGATATGCAGGATGGCCAGTTGCCCGCGCCGCAAGGTCTGTCCGCCCATTGCCACATCCTGCAGCAGGCGCCGGCCCGTGTATTGCACCGGACTGTCATGGCGCAGCATCTCGCGCACGGCCAGGCGCAACGCCGCCGTATCGTCTTGCTCTGCCTTCAGGGCTGCCCATTGGTCCGGATGCTGCAGCAGGGCCAGCAGTCCGTTGCCCAGCAAATTGCGTGTGGTTTCGTAGCCGGCAAAGAGCAGGGTGCAGCACTGTGCCAGCAATTCGGTGCGGTTCAGCTGACGGTCCTGGTGCGCTTGCAGCAGCGTGCGCACGAGGCAGCCAGGGGCCAGGTCGGCAGGGCGTTCCAGCACCTGCGTGAAGAACTGGCACAGCTCCGCCAGGGCGTCTTGCGCGGCGCGCGCCTGTGCTGCATCCGGTGTCGGGCTGCCGATGAAGGCGGCGAGATCGGCGGCCCAATCGATGAACTGCGCAGGCACGCGATCCGGCAATCCCAGCAATTGCGCAATCACCAGCGCGGGCAGTGGCCGTGCAAAACGCCCGATGAAGTCGAATCCGTTTGCTGACTTCGGATCAGCGACGATGTCATCGATCAAGCGATGCGCCAGTGCAGTGATGCCCGCGCGCTGCGCTTGCAGCTCAGCCGGCTTGAAGCCCGGATTGAGCACACCGCGCAGGCGGCGATGGGCGCGTCCGTCAAGGAACAGCAGAGAACGCGAAAAGAGTCGCTTGAAGCGCTGCTGCGCCTGCTGGTCGCAGTCCTCGTCGCTGCGCGCGCCTAGAGCGCTGTTGATCCAGCGCGCCGCCCGTCGCACGGTGAAGCGGGGATCACGCAGCGCGCTGGCTACTTCCTCGTAGCCGCTGATGACCCAGGCCCCGCCGCAATACGCGGTGCTCCAGTGCAGGTGCATCAGGCAGCCGCAGGCGCCGCCTGCAGGCCCAGGCGCTGCAACAGGTCGCGGTCGGCGGAGACCGGTGCATTGGCCGTGGTCAGCAGCTTGGCACCCAGGAAGATGGAGTTGGCTCCCGCTGCAAAGCACAGTGCCTGGGTCGCGTCGCTCATGCTTTCACGTCCGGCCGAGAGGCGAATGACCGCATGCGGCAAGGCGATGCGGGCCACGGCGACCGTGCGCACGAATTCGAATTCGTCCAGCGGCGCCACATCCTGCAGGGGCGTGCCGGCAATGGGCACCAGGTGATTGATGGGCACTGACTGCGGCGGCACCGGCAGGCTGGCCAGCTGGGCGATCAGCCCGGCGCGCTGGGCGCGTGTCTCGCCCATGCCGATGATGCCGCCGCAGCACACGTTCAGGCCGGCGTCCTGCACCCGTTGCAGGGTCTGCAGCCGGTCCTGGTAGGTGCGGGTGGAGATCACCTGGCCATAGAAATCGGGGGCGGTATCGAGGTTGTGGTTGTAGTAGTCCAGCCCGGCTTCCTTGAGCGCCTCGGCCTGGGCCTGCTCCAGCATGCCCAGGGTCATGCAGGTTTCCAGCCCCAGCGCACGCACCTGGCTGACCATCTCGGTGAGGGCGGCCATGTCCCGCTCCTTGGGGTTGCGCCAGGCGGCACCCATGCAGAAACGGGTGGCGCCCTGGTCGCGCGCGGCTTGCGCCGCCTGCACCACCTGGTCCACGCCCATGAGCTTGCCGGCCGGGACCTTGGCCTCCTTGTGATGCGCCGATTGAGAGCAGTAGCCGCAGTCTTCGGCGCAGCCCCCGGTCTTGATCGACAACAGGCTGGAGAGCTGGACTTCGTTGGGCCGATGGTGTTGCCGATGCACGGTCTGGGCGCGGTACAGCAGGTCGAGGAAGGGCAGCTCGAAAAGCTGCGCGACGGCGCTGCCATCAATGGCCGCAGCTGGGCGGTGGAAATGCAGCGGCGCGCTGACCTGGTGGCCGTTGGCAGCGGAAGGGGCGGGGCACTGGCTCATCGATAAAATCCGGTCCGTGTGTGAAAAGGCTTAGAATTCAACGTCGGCGGATTCTAACTTCGCTCAATTTCGTAGAACAATTTCTTTTTTCATAGATTATCTATAAAAATATGGCGCACCAAACCGAGCATCCCAGCACCGTTGAACGCATTGCCGAGGTGCTGCGCACGCGCATCATTCGCGGCGATATCGCAGGCGGGGCGGCGCTGCGGCAGGATCACGTGGCCCAGGAATTCCAGTCCAGCCACGTACCCGTGCGGGAAGCATTTCGCCAGCTGGAGGCACAGGGATTGGTACTCACTTTGCCCCGTCGCGGGGTAAGGGTGACGCAGGTAGACCGGGCCGCGGTCAAGGAAAATGCGGAGATGCGCGGCGCGCTGGAAATCCTGGCCCTGCGCCACAGCGTGCGCAAGTTCGGGCCGCAGCACATCGCGCGCCTGGAAGAGGCCCAGGACGCCTGCGCCCAGGCTGCCTCGCTCATCGAATGGGATGCCGCCAACAACCTGTTCCACGACATCCTCTCCAGCGAATGCGGCATGCCGCGCCTGCTGGCGGTGTTGAAGCAGCTGCAGCTGACCAATTCACGCTACCTGTTTTCGACCGGTTTCAAGCGCGGCTGGCAGCCGCGCTCGGATCACGACCACCGCCTCATCATCGAGGCCCTGCGCGACAAGAAGACCGATCGTGCCGTGCAGCTGCTGAGCATGCATATCGGCACCATGGAGCGAGTGGGATTCGTTGCCGCCTAGCTGCTGCCCTGGCGGGCGAATGCCGAAGGCGGCACGCCCACATGGCGGCTGAAGGCCACACTGAAGGTGGACGCCGAGCTGTAGCCGACCTGTTGCGCGACTTCCGCCATGGAGCCGTCATCGCGCAGCAACAGCCGCTTGGCCAGTGCCATGCGCCAGGCCAGCAGGTATTCCATGGGTGCCAGCCCGACTTCGCGGCGGAAGCGTTCGAAGAAGGACGACCGTGACAAGGCGGCTGCGCGCGCAAGTCGCGCCACGCTCCAATCCTCGGCGGGATGTGCATGTATGGATCGCAGGGCCGAGGCGAGCCGTACATCGCCCAGGCCACGCAGCAGGCCGGGGGAGGCAGCGGCGCCGGCATCGGCGCTGGAGCGCAGGGCTTCGATCAGCAGCACCTCCAGCAGGCGCGCCAACACCACATCACGGGCCGGGCGTTCGGCGCGGTATTCGTCGCCCACCAGTTGCACCAGCGTGGCCAGTCGCGCGTGTGCCCGCGCCACCACCAGGCTGGGCAGCAGCGACAGCAGCAGCGGCGTGTCGGGCGACTCGAAGACGCAATGGCCCACCACCAGCTGTACCTCCGGCGGCAGGCCCAGGGTGCCCAGGTGATAGCGGCCATCGGGCAGGCGCGGAGGGGGATTGTCTTCGTCGAGGACGGCGTCCTCGCACTCCGCCATGCTGGCCAGGGTAAATCCTTGCATGGCCGGTGCCAGGAAAAAATCCCCTGCATGCAGCACGATGCCTTCATCCCCGGGACCCACACCCGGCCATGCGCGCAGGATGCGGCAACTGCCTTCCAGCACGGCGCAATAGAAGGCCAGCTCCGGCCGCGAGCGCTGTACGCGCCAGCCGCCGGCGCCTTGCACATACTTGGTGTAGCGGGCGGCGGGCCGCAGCAGGCCGACCACTTCGGCCAGGGGATCGGTCAATGCGGTGTCGGACATGGCTGGACGATTGCAAATGAATGATGGACTCCTGATTGTAGCAAGTCCGGTGATCAACGCCTATGCTTTGCCTTGTCCTCTCCCACACCACAAGGAAACGTTCATGAAAACCGTCCTCATCACTGGCTGTTCGTCCGGCTTCGGCCTGGAAATCGCAAGCTACTTCCTGCAACGTGACTGGCAGGTCATCGCCACCATGCGCACACCGCGCAGCGACCTGCTGCCGGCCTCGCCAAACCTGCGCATCCTGCCGCTGGACGTGACCAGCGCCGCCAGCATCGCCGCGGCCCTCAGCCAGGCCGGGCCCATCGACGTACTGGTCAACAATGCCGGCATCGGCGCGCTGGCCGCCGTCGAAGCCCAGCCCATGGAGCAGGTGCGCGAGATCTTCGAGACCAACACCCTGGGCAGCATCGCCATGACCCAGGCCGTGATCCCGCAGATGCGCCAGCGCGCTGCGGGGGTGATCGTCAATGTCACGTCCTCGGTGACCCTGCGCTCGCTGCCGCTGCTGGCGGTCTACACGGCCAGCAAGGCGGCCGTGAATGCCTTCACCGAATCGGTCGCGCTGGAGCTGGCCAGCGTGGGCGTACAGGCCCGTCTGGTCTTGCCCGGCCGGGCACCGCATACGCGCTTCGCCGACAATGCCCGCCCGCGCATGGAGGGGGCCATCCCGGATGCCTATGGCCCGCTGGCTGCCCAGGTGTTCAGCAATTTCCAGGACCATGGCCAGATCACCCACGCCAGCGACGTGGCCCAGGCCGTCTGGGAGGCCGCCACCGATCCGGCCGCACCGATGCGCATCGCGGCCGGGGAAGATGCTCGGGAGTGGATGCGTACGGCCACGGCATGAGCCAGGTCGCCCGCAAAGCCTTGGCACAAAGGGAAGTTGCGATGTATGGATTTTTGTCGAGCATGCATCCATACTAGACGGCCGGCCCGCAGCCAGCCCTGCGGGCAACTTCACCCAGGATGCTCATGGCCAGACCGGAACCCCCGCACGCAACAGATCCCTCCCTGCACTGGATTGCCCGCTTTTCCGCCCATGGCGGCCCGCGCTACCTCCAGATCGTCGGCTTCATGGAGCAGGCCATTGCCGATGAGCGGCTCAAACCGGGTGACCGCCTGCCGCCGCAGCGGATGCTGGCCGAGCGCCTGCAGGTCGATCTCACCACGGTCACGCGCGCCTATGGCGAGGCGCGCCGCCGCCAGCTGCTCGAAGGGCGCGGCGCGGCCGGTACCTTCGTGGCCGCCCCCAAGGTGGATTTGAGCCAGGTGCTCGACCTGTCGATGAACATTCCGCCGCCGCCCACCGGGATCGACCTGGACGACCTGCTGCGACAGGGCGTGTCACAGGTACTGATACACAGCGACGTCGACCTGCTGATGACCTACCACCTGGGCGGCGGCAGCAGCACCGACCGCGCCGCCGGCGCCATGTGGCTGCAGGACATGCTGGGCCCGGTCGATGACAGCCGGGTGCTGGCTTGCCCGGGCGCACAGTCGGCCCTGGCCGCCTTGCTGCTGTCGCAGACCCGGCCGGGCGACACCATCCTGGCCGAGCCGCTGGCCTATCCCGGCTTGCTGGCGGCAGCGGCGCAATTGGGACGGCGCGTGGTGGCGGTGGGCGCCGATCACGAAGGCATGCGTCCCGACCTGCTCACGACCATGGTGCGCAAGCACGGCGCGCGCCTGGTCTATCTCAATCCCACCCTGCAGAACCCGACCACCCACACCATGCCGGCCACACGCCGTGCCGAGATCGCAGCGTTGGCCACGCGGCTGGATTTGCGCATCATCGAGGATGATCCCTACTGGCGCTTCGCCGTGCATGCGCCCAGGCCGCTGGCACACTATGCGCCGCGGCACGTGTTCTACGTGTCCACGCTGGCCAAGTGCCTGCTGCCGGGATTGCGGACCGCCTACGTGCTCACCCCGGAAGGACAGGCGCAGGATGAGGTGCTGGCCGCATTGCGTTCCTTCGTGCTGATGTCGACGCCACTGACCACGGCGCTATCGACCCAGTGGATACACGATGGCACCGCCGCCACGCTGGCCACCGGCATCCGGCAGGAAGCCTGGGCGCGGCAGGAGTTGGCCCTGCGTACCCTGGGTGACGAGAGCCTGGCCGACAGCGGCGGCATCCATCTCTGGAAGGCGCTGCCGGCTCATTGGAAGGGGCAGGATTTCGTGGGCCGGGCCCGGGAGGCCGGTTTGAACGTGGTCTCGCAGGCCAGTTTCGTGGCCGGCGAGCCCGAGGCCCAGCGCGGCATGGCGCCGCACATCCGCATTTCGCTGGGGCGTTCGCGCAGCCGCTTCGAGCTCGTCCACGCCTTGCGGCGGCTGATGGAGCTGGCCCATCGCCGCAGCTTGCGGGAAGTCGTGGTGTAGCAGGAGCAGGGGGGCTAGGCGGCCATGGCGCTGCGGGTCTGGCGCCGCGCTGCTGCCAGGATCTCGCCGACGGCGTCGTCTTCCGAGTGCGCCGCCAGGGGCAGCGAGCCCCGGGTGATCTCTGCACGATCCTTCAGGATCGCGTAAGAGCCTTTCCAGCGGCCTTCGCTATCATCGGCCTGGTAGACCAGCAGGTAACCGTCGAATTCGATTTTCTTCATAGGAGCTTCTCGCCAGGGCAAGGGGAGCATGCGCACCATGCTCGATGTTGCGCAGTATGCCCGTGGCGCATGCTCCCGCCTGTCATCCGCCTTCGCAATCGCGTGTAGGACAAGCGCGCAAACTCAAGCTTGGCCCTAGCGCGACTGCACCGGGGCCAGCAATCCATTGAGCGCATCGGCCACGATCAGCGAGGGCAGCGAGGCGCGGTCGTTGCTGACGATCACCGTGTCCTTTTCCACGTCGCCGGGCAGCGCCAGCCGGGCAATGTAGCGGCAATCGGCGCTGCAGGTGTAGCGCAGCACGGTCTGGCCGCGCACGGCTTCGAGGATGTGCTGGCCGTTCTCCATGCCGTAGTAGCGCACCGCCACCAGCGGCTGCGTCTCGCCTGCGTCGGGGTCACGATAGAAGTACTGGCCGTGCTCGGCGCGCGCGTAATGCGGCCAGGGCGTGCTGCCGGCCGGTGCCAGGTGATCGATCTGGCGCGCGTCCAGGCCCAGCCGCAAGGCCGGCGTCGCCGGCAGCGCGACTGGTTGCGCCTGAGGCGGCGCCAGCGCAGCCAGGGCAGGTGCCGGCGCGCCCGCTGCTGCGGTGGGCTTGTCATTGCCTGCCGGCGCTGCCAAGGCCTCCAGTTCGCCCTGGCGGCGTTGGTACCAGGCCAGCAGGCAGTCGCGGTCGTGGCAATTGTCCTCCCGCCAGCGCCATTGCGCGTCGCTGGCGCTGCGGAAAGCACGCACGTCCACCGCTGCCTGCCGCGCCCGGCGATAGGCGCGGCCCAGTTGATCGTCCAGCGCCGAGAGTTCGGCATCACGGCAGATGGCCTTTTCATTGGCCGACCCGGCGCGGCCGCAATCGAAGCTGGCGGCGTGGGCTGTCGGCAGCTGCAGGACGCCCAGCACGCTGGTGCTGCTGAGCAGGAGGATGAGGGGCAGGACTTTCATGGCGAGACTCTCCGTATTGCGGGGACGTGATGGGCGCCAGCATCGCACCGCCATCAGGCGCGCAAAACGCGGAGAAGACAGGGAATTTTTTTAAAATCTTTGCAGCTGAAAAAGCATGTTGGGCCTTCTTCACAATTGCCCTCCCGCCCTCGCGCACGTGCGCGCACATCCAAGTAGAATCCCGACTCCATCCGCACACCCCCGACTGACGGTGACCGACCAAGACCTTGCTCTTCCTGCTGCTTCCCTGCGCCCCGGCGAGCGCGCGGGCTTCCTGCTGTCCCGGCACTGGCGCGATACGCCGGCCGGGGTGGAGATCGAGCTGTGGGTGGCCACCGACGATGGTCCGCAATGCCTGCGCCTGCCGCCGCAGACGGCCGTGGCCTTCGTGCCGCAGCCACAGGCCGAACGCGTGCAGGCCTTGATCGCCAACGAGCCCGGCATGGAGCTGCGCGCCCTGGAACACTTGAAGGATGTCAGCCAGCGCCCGGTGCTGGGCTTGTATGCGCGCCAGTATCGCAAGCTGCTGAAGATGGAAAAGACCCTGGTCGCCGCCGGCATCAGCGTCTACGAAGCCGACATCCGCCCGCCCGAGCGCTACCTGATGGAGCGCTTCATCAATGCGCCCGTGGCCTTCCAGGGCGTGGACGATGGCCATGGGGTGCTGGTTGATGCACGCATCCGTGCCTTGCCTGGCTATCGTCCACCCCTGAAGCTGGCGTCGCTGGATATCGAAACCAGCTGGCAGGGCGAGCTCTACAGCATCGCCATCGAAGTTTGCGGCCAGCGCAGCGTCTATGCGCTGGGGCCGCCCAGCGGTGCGGTCGATGCAGTGGATTTCGAACTGCAGTTCTGCCACAGCCGCAAGGAACTGATCGACTGCCTCAATGCCTGGGTTGCGCGGCATGACCCGGATGCGCTCATCGGCTGGAACCTCATCCAGTTCGACCTGAATGTGCTGCAGAAGCAGGCCCAGAAATACCAGGCCACCCTGCGCCTGGGCCGTGGCGGACGAGCGCTGGAATGGCGCGAGCACGGCATGCGCGCCAACCACCTGCTGGTCAATGCAGCCGGCCGCCTGGTGATCGACGGGATCGAAAGCCTGCGCGGGGCGTTCTGGAATTTTCCGTCCTTCAGCCTCGAGAACGTGGCGCAATCGCTGCTGGGGGAAGGCAAGGCCATCGCCACTCCTTACCAGCGCATGGATGAGATCGACCGCATGTTCAACGAGGACAAGGCGGCCCTGGCCACTTACAACCTCAAGGATTGCGAACTGGTCACGCGCATCTTCGGGAAGACCGACATCCTTTCCTTCCTGCTGGAACGCGCCAGCGTGACCGGGCTGCAGGCCGACCGCAGCGGCGGCTCGGTGGCCGCCTTCACGCACCTGTACCTGCCGCACATGCATCGCAAGGGCTACGTCGCTCCCAACCTGGGCGATGCCGAGGCGCTGGCCAGTCCGGGCGGGTTCGTGATGGATTCGCGCGCGGGCCTGTATGACTCGGTGATCGTGCTGGACTACAAGAGCCTGTATCCCAGCATCATCCGCAGCTTCCTGATCGATCCGGTGGGACTGGTCGATGGCACCTTGAATGAACCCGAGGGCCAGACCGTGCCGGGCTACAACGGTGCGCGCTTCTCGCGGCGCAGCCACAGCCTGCCGGCCATCATCGAACAGATCTG
The DNA here is from genome assembly GCF_002213425.1 of Herbaspirillum aquaticum. GTDB lineage: Bacteria > Pseudomonadota > Gammaproteobacteria > Burkholderiales > Burkholderiaceae_D > Herbaspirillum > Herbaspirillum aquaticum. The sequence goes on from NZ_NJGV01000005.1 coordinate 199,297, forward strand.
GCAGGGCCGCGAAGCCGCCAAGGCGCAGGGCAACAAGCCGCTGCAGCAGGCGCTGAAGATCATCATGAATTCCTTCTACGGCGTGCTGGGCTCGACCGGCTGCCGGTTCTTCGATTCGCGGCTGGCGTCCTCCATCACGCGGCGCGGGCACGACATCATGCATCGCACGCGTGAGCTGATCGAGGAGGCGGGTTACGAAGTCATCTATGGCGACACCGATTCCACCTTCGTCTGGCTGCGCCGGCCCCATGGCGATGAGGAGGCGCGCCGGATCGGACTGCAGCTGACCGCGCGCATCAATGACTGGTGGCGCGTCCACCTGGCCAGCCAGTATCAACTGGAAAGCGCGCTGGAATTGCAGTTCGAGGTGCATTACCAGCGCTTCCTGATGCCGCATGTGCGCGGCGCCGATACCGGCAGCAAAAAGCGCTACGCCGGGTACGTACGCACGCCGGAGGGTGAGGACAAGGTCACCTACAAGGGGCTCGAAGCGGTGCGCACCGACTGGTCGCCCCTGGCGCAGCGCTTCCAGCAGGAGCTGTACCTGCGCATTTTCCGGGGCGAGCCCTATCGCGATTTCATCACCGGCTATGTGGCTGAGCTGCTGGCGGGGAAGCTGGATGAACTGCTGGTGTATCGCAAGCGCCTGCGCCGCCAGCTCGACCATTACGAGAAGAACGTGCCTCCGCATGTACGCGCAGCCCGCATGGCCGACCAGGTCAACGAGGAGGGCGGACGTCCGCTGCAGTACCAGCAAGGTGGCTGGATCAACTACGTCATGACGACCGCCGGTCCCGAGCCGCTGGAAAAGCGCCGCGCCGCCATCGATTACGGCCACTACCTGGAACGCCAGCTGGCCCCGGTGGCCGATGCCATCCTGGTCTTCGTGGGGGACAGCTTTGCGGCGGTGACTTCGCCGCAGCAGGAGTTGTTTTGATCCAGGAGGAATGCCAAGCCAAAAACAAAAGGCCGGATCCAACGAATCCAGCCCCAGGCTGACCTGCAATCCAACAGTGATTGTCTACGTTTGGCGCATGACAGCGTTCACGTTTCAGCGGTAATACGAATCACGCTCACGGCTTTCAATGCGCTCGTGATGGACACGCACGCGCACCGGCACCGGCTGGCGCTGCGCCTTGCCGTAGACCTTCTGCCACAGCACGGCCCCGAACGCCAGGCTGCCCGCCAGCAGGTACAGGGCGTAGAAGGCGGCGAGATAGCTGGCGTAGTGCAACAGGGTCTGGATGAGGGCCATGGGGTTCTCCGGGCAATGAATCAGTGTCGATGACTGCATCGTATGCCCATGGCCGTTGCGCCGGTATCAGGGTTTTTCTGATGGTCGGATTGGCAACGCCCCGGGGACCGCCGGCACCTGCAAGTGCTGCAGCAGTTTGCCCACCATGGCAATGACGGTCAGCCCGACGATGCAGAAGAACACTGCCAGCGGCGTGAGGCTATGGATGGAGACAAAACCGGCCAATCCCATCATCCCCGAGGACACCAGCAGCAGCGCAAAGCCCAGGATGGCGCTGGTCAGTCCGGCAATGTGCGGGAAGATCGAATTGCCCTTGGCCATGAGCGTGGGATACATGGCGCCGGCACAGAAGGCCATCACCAGCACCGGCGTGATGAGCGTCCACACCGTCAGCCCGACCAGCAGGGCCAGCGCCAGCATGGCGAAGGCCGCCACCGTCATGACGCGCGCGCCGATGCGCAGCCGCTGTTCGGCCGAGGGCAGGCGGCGATGGTGGATGCGGTTGGAGATGCCGCCCAGGAAATACATCATGCCGATGGCCAGGGCCAGGTAGCCGAAGAAGGTGGGCGGCTGGTGCAAGGTGTTCTGCACCATGAAGGGGCCGACGATGTTGAACACCAGCAGGATGCTGTAGCACAGTCCCTGCGCCAGGAAGCAGCTCTGGAACACCGGGCTGGCCAGCACCATGCGCGCATTCTTGAGCAAGGTGGCCGGATGCAGGTGCACCGGCCGGGCCAGTGTCTCCCGATACTTCCACAGGATGGCCCACATGGCGAACGAATACACCAGCAGGAACACCAGGCAGGAGCGCCAGCCGAAGGCCTCCTGCAGGTGGGCGCCGATCACCGGCGCGATGATCGGCGCCAGCCCCCAGGCGATGGCCATGTAGGTGTAGGCATGGACCAGGGTTTGGCCGGTGAAGGAGTCGGTGATGATGGCCTTGGCCAGCAGGTTGGTGGCCGCAATGCCGAAGCCCTGCAGCACCCGTGCCGCGACGAAGGTTTCCAGGTTGGGGGCGGCCAGCGAGAGCACGCAGCCCAGCGTGAACAGACTGAGCCCCAGGACCAGGATGCGCTTGCGTCCGTAGGCATCGGCCAGCGGACCGAAGACCAGCTGCCCGAAGGCATAGGCAATCAGGTAGCCGGTCACGCTGGTCTGGATCGCCTGGGCCGAGGTGGCGTAATCGACCGCCATCTCCGGCAGGGCCGGCACGTAGAGGTCGATGGCCAACTGGCCGGCCGAGGCAAAGGCACAGATCAGGAACAACAGGAAACGAGGATGATTGGCAGCACGCGGTGCAACAGGGTTCATGGGCAGCAGTCTGCAGGGCAAAGTCCGCTATTGTGAACCGGGTTCGCTTTTCTTGCTGGCGCTCACACGATGGTGAACTAGATGTCGGTGATGGACTGAAAAGGCTCTGATATTTTTGTTACGGATCAGGATAGTTTTAGAGAGAAATTCAAATTTATTCGATAAAAAAAGCGAACTAATTCTAGATTCATCAAGCATCTTCCTGCGTTTCGCCCCTAAGCCAAGCCCTCCACGTATCGTCCGCCTGCCGGTCGGCGAGGCACTGCCCAAGAGGCTTTGCGCGGCCCGGCCGGATTTTTCAGACGAACAGGGAGGGGAAGATGTCCATCTATAAACGTTTCTCGATCAGGCAAATTCTGCTGACGATCACTTTCATCATTTCCGTGCTGATGGTGACGCTGGTGGTGGTGGCCATGGCCGAATCGCAGGCCGAGCGCGAGCTCAACCAGGCGCATCAGCGGCGATACGTGTCGCAGCAGCTGGCCGAGGAGTTGCGGCAGAGCTCGGATGATCTCACGCGCCTGGCGCGCACTTATGTGATCTCCGGCAACCCGGAGTATGCACGGCAGTATCAAGCGATCCTGGACATTCGCGACGGCAAGCGCGCACGTCCGGAACAATACCAGCGCATCTACTGGGACCTGGTCGCCGCCGACGGCCAGCCGCCCCGTCCGGACAGCAGCGTGACCGCCTCGCTGGGCGAGTTGATGCGACAAGCCGGCTTCACCCAGGCGGAGATGGACAAGCTGCTCGAAGCCAAGCGCAACTCCGACACGCTGGTGGCCACCGAGACCCAGGCCATGAACATCGTGCAAGGCCGCTACCAGGGCCGCCAGGGTGCTGACCTGCTGCTGGCCGAGCCTGACCTGGAATTGGCCCGGCGCATCCTGCATGACCATGCCTATCACGTGGAGAAGGCACGCATCATGCGTCCGGTGGATGAATTCCTGGTGATGCTGGAGGCGCGCACGGAGCGCGAGATCGTCCGGGCAAGCCAGCGCGCGGAGTCGCTCAATGCCGCGACCACCCTGTTGGCAGGCGTGGTGCTGCTGGTCATGGCGGTGAGCCTGACCAGCCTGTACACCCTGATCACCGGGCCGCTCAGCCAGGCCGCCGATCTGGCGACGCAGGTGGCCAAGGGCGACTTGTGCGGCCAGATCGAGGTCGAGGTCAAGGGCGAGACCGGCAAGCTGCTGGCTTCCCTGCAGGACATGCAGCAGGGGCTGCGCCACATCGTGTGCCAGGTACGCCATGGGGCCAAGGTCATACGCGGTTCGGCCGGCAACATCGCTGATGGCGCACTGGACCTGGCCGCACGCTCGCAACAGCAGGCCTGCTCGCTGGAGGAAACCGCCGCTGCCATGGAACAGCTGAGCGCCACCGCGCAGCAGAGCGCCACGTGTGCCCAGCGGGCCAGTACCCTGGCGGACTCGGCCGCGCAAGTCGCCGCCGAGGGTGGTGCGGCAGTCGACCAGGTGGTCATCAAGATGGCGGCGATCCAGGCCGCTGCCGGACGCATCGTCGAGATCATCACGGTGATCGACGAGATTGCCTTCCAGACCAACTTGCTGGCGCTCAATGCGGCCGTGGAGGCCGCCCATGCAGGCGCGCACGGGCGCGGCTTCGGGGTGGTCGCCAGCGAGGTGCGGGTATTGGCACAACGTTCGGCGGCCGCCGCCCAGGAGATCAAGACCCTGATCGAAGCGTCGGCGCAGCAGATCGAAGAGGGCAGCCAGCGTGCCCAGGCGGCCGGCCTGACCATGCAGGAGGTGGTGGTGCAGGTGGGCAGCGTGAGCCGGGTCATTGCCGAGATCGCCAGCGTGAGCACGCAGCAGTCAGCCGGCGTGGTGCAGGTGGCCGAGTCCGTCAGCGCCATGGAGCAGATCACGCAGCACAATGTGGCACTGGTGCAGCAGTCTTCGGCGGCCGCCGAGGCGATGCGCCTGGCGACCGAACGGATGGCCGACCTGGTGGGCGCGTTCCGGGTGGACCAGGGTGAATTCCATGACGATGACGGCATGGTCATCGACATGGCGGCCTAGGGCCTGGTCAGGCCTGCAGGCGTGCGTGCAGCTGGTCGAAGCGGGCAGTCCACTGGCTGCGCCATTGCTGGCGCAGCGACGGCGCCATCCACGCCGCATCCAGGCCATTGAGCATGAAGGCCTTGAAGTCGCGGACCTGCGCGCCCAGTTGCAGCATCATCAGCCAGGCGCCGCTGGGCGTGACCAGATGCAGCGTCGGATCGTCGGTGTTGGGGTGCAAACGCAGCCCGGCCGCCAGCATCTGGCGGATCGGATGATCCTGCGCCCAGCGCTGCGGCGCCAGCGTGCGCAAGTAGTAAGAGTTGGTCGGCACCACCGTGAAGACCAGCCCGCGTTCAACGCAACGTTGCATCAGTTCGGGGTTGTCGACGATGGTGTAGCCATGGTCGATGCGGTCCACCTGCAGCAGGTCGATGGCGGTGGCCACGTTGTGCCAGGGCATGCCGAATTCACCGGCATGCGCCGTGGTCTTCAGGCCCGCTTCGCGCGCCAGGCGGTAAGCGGCTTCGAACAGTTCGGGCGGACGATCATTCTCGCGGTAATCCATGCCGATGCCTACCACTTGCGGTGCGCGCCTGGCCAGCATCCACTGCACCATGGCCACGGCTTCTTCGGGGCTGGCTTCGCGGTCGATGCTGGGGATCAGGCGTCCGATGATGCCGATCTCGCGCTCGGCATCGACGATGGCACGCACGATGGCGTCCTGCGCGTCGGCGTAGGCAATGCCCGAGACGCGCACCGTGCCGGTCGGGTTCCAGAAGAACTCGCTCCAGGCCACGCCGTGGGCGTGGGCATCCTGCAGGTATTCGTAGGTGATGCGGTAGAGGTCGTCGGGCTGGCGGATCAGCTCGGCATCCAAGGCGCGCAGCACGCGCAGCACGCCGACCGGTTTTTCACCGCGGGTATAGAAGGCGTCGATCTCTTCCGGCGAGACCGGATGACCGGCGCGGGCGGAGAGATCGCTGAAGGTTTCGCGGCGCACCGCGCCGAACAGGTGGCAATGCAGTTCGACCTTGGGCAGCGCCCGCACGAATTGTTCGAGCGTGAGCGGGCCGGTGTCTTGTTGGTGGTGGTTGTCGAGGGTCATGAAACGCAAATCAGTGGAGAGGGCCGGGGCCATTGAGCTTGGAGGTCGGCCTCTTCAGGAGAGCCTGCCCAGCAATTCCTGCATCATGCATTGCATGGCACGCGGGCCGTCGACCGTCATGGCGACCTCGGTATTGGCCGGGGCGCGGCGCGGTACGCGGAATTCGCAGACCGTCATGCCGCGCGTGAGGCGGCCCTGCAATTCGATGTCCACCCGCGCCGGCTGGAAGCTGAACAATTCCGGCCGCTTGAGCCAGATCGCCACCGCCGGGTCATACATCGGCATGGGTACCGAGCCGTCCGGACTGCGGATGCGCAGGTAGGCATCGAAGTAGCCTGCCAGCCATTTGGCGCGCGGGGTACCCAAGGCCCGTACCTGCTGGACTTCGGCGGCGGTCACCAGCAGCTGGCGGCACAGGTTCAGGCCGAACATGCGCAGCGGGATGCCGGAGCGGAACACCACATCAGCCGCTTCCGGATCGGCAAAGATATTGAATTCTGCAGCCGCCGTGTGATTGCCCTGGTCGGCCGAGCCGCCCATGAGGATGATTTCCTTGACCATGCCCGCGATCTCGGGCGCGCGCTGCAAGGCCACGGCCACATTGGTCAGCGGGGCGATGCACATGAGCGTGATCTCGCCCGCATGCAGGCTGATCGCCTCGATCATGGCATCGACTGCATGCGGCAGCGGATCGCGTTGCAGTTGCCGCGACTGGCGCGCTTCGAGCTCGGCGATGTCGACCTGGGGCAGGGCATCGCCCGTGGTGGCCATGCCGGATTCACCGAGGATGCCTTGTGCAGTTTCCACGGCGCCGGCCAGCGGCCGCTCGCAGCCCGCATAGACGGGCACGTCGAGCTGGTAATGCTGCTTGATGCGCAGCGCATTGTCGTAGGTGGTGACCAGCGGGGCATTGCCTGCCACGACTGAAACGCCCAGCCAGTTCACTTCCAGGTTGGCCGACAGCATCAGCATGGCCAGCCAGTCGTCAAAGCCGGGGTCGGTATCGAGCCAGATCTTGTGCATGTTTGTCTTCTTCTTCAAAGGTCGAGGGGAGCTCAGGCAGCCAATGCCAGTGCCTCATGCGCAGGCAGGTCGAAGTGCACGGTGTCGCCCTCACGGGCCGAGGCCAGGGCGGCGGGCGCCATGCCGCGCACCTCGCCCAGCGCGGTCTGCAACAGGTATTCGACATGCTCGCCGAGGAAACCGCGCGAGAGCACGCGGCCCGCGTAGGGACCGCTGCCGACCTGCACCTGCTGCACCCGCCATCCGGCGCAGGCGGTGCCTGCGGGCAGGCCGGCCAGCGGCAGTTGGCCCGCCGCACCGTGCAGCTGGCCGTCGCGATAATCGAACAGGTTCTCGAAGCCCATGAAGTTGGCCACGAAGCGCGTGCGCGGCGCATTGAAGAGCTGCTCGGGCGTATCGAGCTGCTCGATCTTGCCGCTGTTCATGACCACGATACGGTCCGACATGGCCAGCGCTTCATCCTGGTCGTGGGTCACGTAGAGCATGGTGATGCCGAGCTCGCGCTGGATGCGGCGCAGCTCGGCACGCATCTGCACACGCAGCTTGGCATCGAGGTTGGACAGCGGTTCATCCAGCAACAGCAGCTTGGGTTCGATCACGATGGCACGCGCCAGCGCCACGCGCTGTTGCTGGCCGCCCGACATCTGCGCAGGCAGGCGCGCTTCGAAACCGGCCAGGCCGACGGCGGCGATGACCTTCTCGACGCACTGGCGCAATTCGGCGGCCGGCACCTTGCGCAGGCGCAGGCCGAAGGCCACGTTGTCGAATACGTTCAGGTGCGGGAACAGCGCATAGGACTGGAATACCAGGCCGATGTCGCGCTTGTTGGGCGGCAGGCGGCTGATGTCGCGGCCATCGAGCGTGATGCGGCCGGCGCGCAGGTCGATAAGGCCGGCGATGGCGCGCATGGTGGTGGTCTTGCCGCAGCCGCTGGGGCCCAGCAGCGAAATCAGTTCGCCGCGTTCCACGGCCAGGTCCAGGCCTTCCACGGCGGTCCTGGCGTTGCCGTAGCCGAGCGCCACTTGCTGCAGATTCAGGTAACTCATCAGGTTCTCACATCACATGTATTTGGAAATGCCCAGCACCTTCTCGGTGACCAGCACGAAGGCCATGGTGAACAGCACCAGCAGCGTGGACAGCGCGGCAATGGAAGGATCGAAACTGTTTTCCATGTGGCCCAGCATTTCGATGGGCAGGGTGCTGATGCCCGGGCCGGTGAGGAACAGCGACACCGGCACCTGGTTGAAGGAGGTCACGAAGGCCAGGAAGAAGGCCGCGATGACCGCGCCCCGGATATTGGGCAGCACCACCAGCCGGAAGGTCTGCATGCGCGTGGCCCCCAAGGTGATGGCGGCTTCCTCGATATCGACCCGCAGGTTGGCCAGGCTGGAATAGACCACCCGCACGGCATAGGGCGTGAGCAGCCCGACGTGGCCGATCAGCAGGCCCAGGAAGACGGGGGCATCGACCAGCAGCACGAAGTGGCGCAACAGGCCCAGGCCCACCAGCATGGCCGGGATGATCAGCGGCGACGTCAGCACCTGCTTGATCACCGCCATGCCCGGCGGCGGCATGCGCGACATCGCATAAGCCACGGGTACGCCCAGCAGCAGCGCGATCACGGTCGCCAGCAAGCCGATCTGCAGGCTGGTGCCGAAGGCCTGGCGGAATTCCTCGGCCTGCAGCACCGAAACGATCCAGCGCAGCGAATAGGAGGGTGGCGGGAAGGCCAGCGTCTCGCCGCCGCTGAACCCGGCCAGGAAGACGATGATGAATGGCCCAAGCAGGAACAGCATCACGGCCCACAGCACCACGCGCGGGAAAAGTCCTTGTTTCATGTCGTCCTCCGGGGTGCGGCAATACGTTTCAGGCCGGCGTTGACGGCCAGCGTCATCGCCACCAGGATCACCGCGATCACGTTGGCGGTGCCGAAATCACTTTCCACGCTGACCTTCTGGTAGAGCAGCGTTTCCAGCATCAAGACCTTCGGTCCGCCCAGCAGGGCCGGGGTGACATAGGCGGTGACGCTGCCGGTGAAGACCAGGGTGCCGCCCACGATCAGGCCTTCCTGCGTCAGCGGCAGCGTCACGCGGGTAAATACCTGCCAGGCATTGGCGCCCAGCGTCGAGGCGGCCAGTGCGAGGTCGGCCGAAATGTTTTCCATCGCACTGACGAGCGACATCAGCATCAGGGGCAGCAGCAATTGCAGCAGGCCTACGAAGACCGCCATTTCGGTAAAGAGCAGGCGTTGCGGCTCATCGGCCAGCCCCAGCTGCAGCAGCACCGCGTTGACCGCACCATTGCGTCCGAACAGCACGATCCAGGCATAGGTACGCGCAATGGGCGAGACCATCAGCGGCAGGATCATCATGCCCAGCACCAGCCCGCGCCAGCGCGCAGGCACCCGCACGATGGCCTGGGCGGCGGGATAGCAGAGCAGGGCCGAGCAGAGCGTCACCAGGGCCGCAATGCGCAGGGTGCGCCAGAGAACCTGCAGGTGCAGGGGCTCGGCAAAGAAATCGGCGAAGCGGGCCAGGCTCCATTGCAGCGGGCCGCCGTCGAGGCTGTCGGGGCCGCCGATGCGGAAGGCATCCAGCAGCAGGGCCGCCACCGGCAGCAGGAAACAGACCAATGTGAAGATCAGCGCAGGCGTGACCAGCATCAGTCCGAGGCGTGATTTGGAAGAGGCGAGCATGGGGCGCAAACGAGGTCCGGAAAGAAAAGGGCGGCGCACTGCCAGCGGCAGGCGTCGCCACGGCGTGAAAGGTTACGCTTACTTGCTGATGCCCTTGTTCCACTGTTCCAGCCAGCCCGAGCGGTACTTCAGCAGGTCTTCCGGCTTGACGAACTTGAGCGAGGCGATGTGTTCACCGCCATAGGTATTGAATTCGGCCTTGTCCTTGGGCAGCACGACTTGCGTATTGACCGGCGAATCCACCAGTTCCATGGCCAGCGCCGTCTGCACTTCCTTGGAGAGCCAGAAGTCCATCAGCTGGTAAGCCAGGTCGGCATTCTTCGATTTGGCGACGATGCCCATCACGTTCATGCCGGCGGCCTGACCCTCGGCGGGGATGGCCCATTTCAGCGGCATGCCGGTCTTCATCAGTTGCGACCAGGTGAAGCGCGCCACCGGTGCCACCCAGATCTCGTCCTGGGCAAACAGCGACGACAACTGCGCGCTGTTCTTGGTGAAGGTCACCACGTTGTTCTTGATCGAGAGGATCTTCTGCATGCCGGTGCCATAGTCGCCGCCCTTGCCGCCCCAGGCCAGGTCGGCCATTTGCAGGGCCAGCGGACCTTGCGTGGTGCTCACATCAGGCAGCGCCAGGCGGCCCTTCAGTTCGGGACTCCACAGGTCCTTCCAGGATTGCGGGGCGCGCGTCTTGTCGCTGCGGTAGACCAGGCCGACCGAATAGATGGTGTAGCCGACTGCGTAATTGCCGCCGATGGGATTGCGGGCGAAGGGATAGATCTGGCTGTAATTCTTCAGCTTGGCATAGTCCAGCGGCTGTACCAGGCCCTTGCGGGCGGCTTCGAGCATGCCGAAGTCCGACAGCAGCACCAGGTCCACCACCGGATTGTTGCGGCGGGCGTCGAGCTTGGCGATGCGATCGGCATTGTTGCCGGTTTCCACCACGATCTCGCAGCCGCATTTTTCCTTGAAGGGGGCATAGACCAGCTTGTTGAACAGCGGCTGGGAAATCGGATACGCCGACAGCACCAGCGTGCGCTTTTCCGCGTGGGCCGGGGTCGCCAGCAGGGACAGGCCGAGGCCGGTCATGGCCAGGGCGGCGAGGGGACGGAAGAAACGTGCGGGCTTGAACATGGCGGATCCTTGATACCGGTAAAAAGACTGCATATTGTAGGCCCGGCCAGCGCGGGAGCCACTGGCCAGGCCTGGGGAGAACAAGTAATGCTTAGAACACGTGGCGAACGCCCAGCATCAGCACGGCCTGCTTCTTGTCGCTGGACGAGGGGAAGCCGAAGATGGTGGCCTTGGTCGCATCACCCGCGGCCAACTGGTAGCTGTAGGTGATGGCCACGTCGGTGCGCTTGGAGAGGAAGTAGTCCGCCTGCAGGTTGATCTGGTGCCACTTCGGGTTCTTGTTGATGGTGTCGTACTTGCCGGTGGTGTAGAAGTAGGACGCGCCCAGGTTCAGCGCCGGCGTGTAGTGGTGCACCAGGTTGATGTCGAAGTTCTGCAGCGTCAGCTTGGTGTTGTCCAGGTATTCGTACTTGACGTTGCTGTACATGGCACCGAAGTCGGTCTTGCCAACGGTATAGAAACCGCCGGTCCCGGCAATGCGCTGGCGGCGTACGCCGGCCGAGCTGTTGACTGCGCTCTTGTTGAAGATCAGCAGCGAGCTGGCATAGTCGTTGCCCATGGCGCCGTCGGGACTCTTGCTGCTGTTGGGCTGGTCCATCTGGGTGTAGGCCACGGCCCAGCGGAAGTTGCCGCCCTTGTAGCCGGAGCCGATGCTCATGACGCGGTTGACTGCTGCATCACCGGCGGCTTCGCCAAATCCATACAAGGCGGTAACGTTGAAATCGTTGAACATCGGGCTGACATACTTGACCGAGTTCTGGACCCGCAGGTTGTTGTAGCCGTTGTCGTTGTCGCCGATGTGCACGCCGTTGGAGGCGATGACCACCGGGCCCAGGTAGTCCTTGACCGCTTCATACTGGCGGCCCAGGGTCAAGGTACCCATGCTGTTGGAGGCCAGGCCGACCCAGGACTGGCGGCCGAACAGGCGGCCGTTTTGCGAGGCCGCGCCGGTCATCATGTTGAAGCCGTTTTCCAGCGTGAAGATGGCACGGGTGCCGCCGCCCAGGTCTTCCTGGCCACGGAAGCCGATGCGCGGATTCTGGTTGGTGCCCGAGAGCGCCTCGAAGTTGTGCGGACCGCCCTGGTTGGTGAGATAACCCACGCCCCCCGAGATGAGACCGTAGATCTCGACCTTGCTTTGCGCCTGTGCCTGTGCGCCTGCCAGCGCTGCCGGAATGGCCAGCGCGCCTATCATCCAGTGTTTTTTCATGCCTGCCCCTGTGGTATTGAGATGGTCTTGCGACCGTTCAGTGTTGGATTTTGTTGAGAACGGTGTGGAGGATAGGACAAGACGTTAAATAATATAATTTGTTTATATTTATAATTTCATAAATTCGATTTATAACCAGGCGGCGTTTCCCATCCCGTGATTGCCTGCTTGCCGACTTCTTTTGAGCGCTTGCCATGATCAAACTGAATCAGAAAGTCACCCTGCGCCACCTGCAGGCCCTGGTCACCCTGGCCGACACCAACAGTTTCAGCCGCGCCGCCGATGCCCTGGCGGTGACCCAGCCGGCCTTGTCGGCCTCCATCAAGCAGCTCGAAAACCAGCTCGGGACGCGGCTTTTCGACCGCACCACGCACCAGATCAGCCTGACCGCGCAGGGCAGCGTGGTGCTGGAATACGCCCGCCACCTGCTCAATACGGCCAGCAACATCTTCGACGACATCGAGCACGCCATCGGTACCGGACGCCACCGCATCCGGGTCGGGGCGATCCCTTCGGCGGTCACGCTGACGGCGGCGGTGATTGCGCGCTACAACCAGGCGCATGACGAACATGTGGAAATCCTGCTACAGGATATGCCCAACGATGCCCTGCTCGATGCGCTGCATTCGGGCAAGCTGGATTTCTGCGTGGGTATCAAGCCGCCGGATTCGCTGTCTTCGCAGACGCTGGAGACGGTGACCCTGTTCGAGGATGAACTGGTCTTGATCGTCTCACGCCGCCATCCCTTGTCGGCGGCCAAGGAAGTGCAGTGGCGGCAGATGGCGGGCGAGGAGATCGTGCTCTTCACCCAGGGCAGCGTATGGGAATTCGCGTCGGCGGCACTGATGCAACACGGGCTGGCGTCATCGCGACGCTACCAGGTGGTGCACAGTGAATCGCTTTACGGCGTGGTGCGCTCGGGCATCGCCATCGGCATCATGCCCAGCCTCTACACCACCTACCTGCGCGATGACAGCCTGCACGTGGCCCCGCTGCGGCAGCCGACCTTGAAACGCAAGATCGTCCTCATGCGCCGCAACGAGGTCAGCCGCAGCCACTGGACCGATCATTGTTTCCGCGAGCTGCGCAGCGACCTGAAGCAGGCCAACCAGTGGTTCTGACGGCGCACCGCAACGCTCACCGCGCTTCAGTAGCGTGCATCGGCCGGCTTCTTGTCCCGTGGCCAGTCCTTGGACTTGAGGGCGAAATCCGGGCGCGGCTGGTGCGTGAAGAACTCGGCCACGTCCACCGCATCCTGGTCCGATAGTCCGCCCTGGCCCAGCGGGAAGCGGTCATGCAGGGCGATGGGCATGTTGCGTTTGACGAAGGCCGCCGCAGTATAGGTGCGCGCCATGCCGGCGCCGATGTTGAAGGACTCCTCGCCCCATAGCGCAGGGTAGATCCACTGGCCGTCGCGACTGCGGATACCTTCGCCCTGCGGACCATGACAGGCGGCGCACTGCGCGCGGTAGATGCGTTCACCGTTGACCGGATCCGGCTTCAGATTGTGGTCGATCTTGCCGATGCCACGTCCCGGCACCTTGCCGCCGGGTTGCGCATCACGGCGCATCCACTCGATATAGGCCAGCATGGCTTGCATGTCTTGCGATCCCGGCGGCAAGGGCTTGCCGTTCATGGAGCGGGGGAAGCAGCCATTGATGCGATCTTCCAGCGTGATGACGCGCCCGGCGCGTGCCGCGTAGGACGGGAAGGCGGCCGACACGCCCACATAGGGCGAACCGCCGCCGACGGTGCCGGCATTGAGATGGCAGCTGGCGCAGTTCAGTCCGTTGCCCACGTGCTGGGGCAGCAGGCGGCCGGTCTCGATATTGAGACGGGCGCCACGGATGAGCTGAGGAGAATTTTTTTCTTTCAGCATGTCGGCCAGGCGCGGCGCTTCGAAGCGAGGGCCTTCGGGTCTCTGCTGCGGCGTCCCCAGTTCGGAACGCAGCCGGGCGACTTGGTGCGCGCTGATATTGCCCTGTTGACGTCCACCCCAGCTGGCCCGTGCGAAGTTGAGGATCTCGGCAATCTCGCCATCGCTCAACGCGGAAAACGCCGGCATGCTCATCGCCTTGGGCTGGGCATGAGTGCGTGCCGCACGCCATCCGGTGAGCATGATGTGGATCAGCGAGGAGGGCTCATCGCTTTGCAGGGTCGGATTGCCCGCCAGGGGCGGGAACAAGTCTTGCACCCCGTTGCCGTCGCTGCGATGACAGGTGGCGCAGAACTGCAGATACCCCAGCCCGCCGCGCGTGCTGTAGAGCTCGGCCGGGACGGTGCTGGTGACAGTTGCGGCAACCGCCGGGGATGGTCGTTGCGGGGACGCCGGCGACAAGCTGGCCAGATAAGTGCCGACGGCCAGCAGGTCCTCGTTGCTCAGGTATTGCGTGCTGTGCTGGACCACGTCGACCATGTTGCCCGCCACCGTACCGAAGCGGTTGCTGCCGGTGCGCAGCAGTCCGGCCACATCCTCGGGCCGCCAGCGGCCGCGCAGATCGAGCGCGCGCCAATGTTCCACCGTCTCGCCGGAGAGGAACAGCGGACCATTGCTGCCGGATTCACTCATGGTCTTTTCCTGCATGCCGATGCCGCGCGGGGTATGACAGGCCCCGCAATGCCCCGGTCCCTGGACGATGTAGGCACCGCGATTCCACTGCGCCGAGCGCGCCGGATCGGGCTCGAATGCACTGCGCTGCAGGAAGGCCATGTTCCACAGCGCCATGCCCCAGCGCTGGTTGAAGGGGAAGGACATTTCCAGTGGGCGGTTCGGCAGCGTCACCGGCTTGACCGCCTGCATCAGGTAGACGTAGAGGGCACGCATATCCTCTTCGCTCATCTTGGCGTAGGACGGGTAGGGCATCGCCGGATAAAGATGGCGGCCGTCTGCCGTTACCCCTTCGCGCATGACGCGATCGAATTGGGCGAAGCTGTACTGACCGATTCCGGTCTGTCGATCTGGCGTGATGTTGGTGGAATAAAGTTTGCCGAAGGGGGTCTCCAACGCCAGGCCACCGGCCATGGGCTTGCCCTTGTCGTGTGTGTGACAGGCCACGCAATCGCCCAGCCGCGCGACGTAGCGGCCGCGCAAGACCTGCTCACGGGTGGTTGCATCGAGCGCGTCGCTGAAGTCGGACGGGAGATCGTCGGACAAGCTGGCCACGCTCGCGGGCATGGTATTGGGCGGTGCGGCGGCGGCCAGCGGCGAGCAAAATGCAGCGCACAGCGTCAGCGAGGAAAGCAGGGAGACAGTCAGGGGAAGAAGGGGAAGAAGGGGGCGGCGAAGACTTGTCATGATGGTTCCGGGTGGTTATTCCGAGGGGGAAACATCCACCATTTAAGCCTTGCTCCGCAGCCACCCCGAGCGCCTCATCGGGATTGGCTTGATCTTCCGCAAAGCCCGTCGACGCGGCCTGTGTCAGGTTTTTGATGGCTTTCACAAACCTTTCCCTGGCAACAAAAAACGCCATCCGAACAGCCCGGATGGCGTTGTCAACGAAGGCGGCGCAGCATTCGCTGCGCGGATCGCCAGATCTCAGCGGCGCGGCGAGCGCAAGGACATGCGCTGCAGGATGGGCATGCGATCAAAGAGCTGGTGCCACAGCGCGCCCAGCACATGCAGGCCGACCAGGAAATACACCGCGTTGCCCATGAACTCGTGCACCTCCTTGATGGGGCCGCGTACGGCCATGTCCTTGGCCAGGATCACCGGGAGCGTCATGCCGAAGAACACCACATCGCGCCCACCGGCCTGGGTGAAGAGGATGCCGGTGATGGGCAGGCCGATCATCACGGCATACAGCAGCAGGTGCACGGCGCTCGCACCGAGCTGCTGCAGGCGCGGCAGCGGCAGCTCGGGCGGCACGCCCGTCAGCTTGCGGGCCACCAGGCGCACCACGACGAAGATCAGCACCAGCTGGCCGGCATGCATGTGTACGGTGCGCAGCAGGTCGCGCAGGGGATCGCCCTTGGGGATGTCTTCGCGGTATTCGATGGTGGCCAGCGCCACCACGAACAAGAGGAACATCAGCCAGTGCAGCGCGGCGTAGAGGGGGTGGTAACGGGTGCCTTGCCCGAAGGCATCATTGGACTTGTTCATTTGGGTTCCCATGGAAAAAAGCTGCCCCATGGTAAGCCACGAAACTTAGTCCGGCATTAGCCCGGCGCAATAAATTGCTGACCAGGCCTGACCGTTGCCGTTGCTGGTGCGGGTATATCGAGGATCACGCGCAAGCCAGCCTGTGATTGCTCATCGCTTGCCGCCAGGCGCACCACGATATCCAGCCGCGCGGCCACCGACTGCACGATCGCCAGGCCCAGGCCCGAACCCGGCGCCGCTGCCGGGTCGAGCCGCAGGAACGGCTGGAAGACACGCTCGCGCTCGCTGGCCGGGATGCCGGGACCATTGTCGGCAATCTCCAGGCGGACATGGCCCGGCGGCGTTTGTGCCGGCGCCGCCAGGGTCAGGCTGATACAGCCGCCTGGCGGGGTGTAGCGGATCGCGTTGTTGACCAGGTTGCCCAGCAGCAAGCCCAGCTCCATGGCATTGGTGTCGACCTCGGCGTCAAGGGACCCGTCAACGCCGAGATCGATGTTCTTCTGCTGGGCCAGCGGCAACAGGTCTTCCAGCACCGGGCGCACGGCTTCGCGCAGGACCAGGCGCTGGCGCGGTGCTTCACCGGCCTGGTCCTGCGCTTGTACGCGCGCCAGGGCCAGCAACTGGGTCACCAGCGTACGCGCCCGTGCCAGCCCTTGTTCCAGGCGTTGCAGGCGTTCGCGGGCGGTGTCGGACAACTCGCTTTGGTGCAGGCGTTCGGCCTGCAGCGAGAGTGCGGCCAGGGGCGTACGCAATTCATGCGCGGCATCGGCCACAAAGCGCCGCTGCGCCGTCATCGCGCCTTGCACGCGCGCCAGCAGGCGATTGATGGCGTCCACGAAGGGACTGATTTCGGTGGGCAGGCCTGTCGTGGGCAGGGGGGCAAGCTGATCGTCGCGGCGCCGGTCGATCTCGCCGCGCAGGCTGGCCAGGGGTGCAAAGAGCCGTCCCATGATGCGCTGGAGTGCCAGCAGCAATACCGGTACCAGGATCAGGACCGGTATCAATGCACGCCAGGCGGCGCGCACGGCGATGCGGTCGCGCACGTCGGTTTCCTGCGCCAGGGCGATGCGCCGGCCCGAGGGCAGGGGCTGGACGTAGACGCGAAAGTTTTCATGAAACATGAAGACCGTCTGGAAGCCATCGTGCAATCCCTCCGGCAGCGGCAGTGCGGCACCTGTGGTGCCGGCCTGGCCCGGTTGGGGCAGCCACTGCACGCTGATGCGGGATTCATGATCGGCACCGGGATAGCTGCCCACGGCGCCATCATCGGGCAGGCTGCCGCCCAGGCGGACGATGAGCGCGCCCACCTGCAACAGCAGGTCGTCCTGGAGGCGGATGGAATCGCGATAGGCGCTGATGAAACCGAAGGCACCGGCGCCCACGGCCACCAGCAGGATGGCCAGCGTCAGCGCCACCGACAGGCGGGCTTGCAGGGAGCGTTGCAGGTGCTTCATGGCGTGGCCGTTCCCCGCGCTACCATCCAGCCCATGCCGCGGACGTTCTTGATGGCCTCGCGGTCCAGTTTCTTGCGCAATCCGTGGATCAGGAATTCGACCGCATTGCTCTCCACTTCCTCGCCCCAGCCATAGATGCGTTCTTCCAGCTCACCGCGCGAAAGGATGGCACCGGGACGATGCATGAGTGCCTGCAGCAAGGAAAACTCGCGCGCCGACAGCTTCACCGGTGGCTGGCCTTGCCAGCGTGCGGTCTTCTCGGCCAAATCCAGGCACAACTGGCCGTTGTCCAGCACCACTGTGGCCGCGCCGGACTTGCGCCGCATCACGGCGCGCAGGCGCGCCAGCAACTCGCCCATGGCAAAGGGCTTGAGGATGTAGTCATCGGCGCCGCTGTCGAGCCCGTCGATGCGGTCCTGCACGCCATCGCGGGCGGTGAGGATCAGCACCGGCGTGGCAGCGTGCCTGCGCAATTGGCGCAGTACCGACAAGCCATCGGTACCGGGCAGGCCCAGGTCCAGCAGGGCGGCGTCGTACTGCTGTTGCGCCAGCGCGACCAGGGCCAGCGCGCCGTCCTGCACCCAGTCTGCTGCGTAGCCAGCGTCCTTCAGGGCGGCACGGACTTCTTCGCCGATCATCGCGTCATCTTCCACCAGCAGTATTCGCATCGCTCGCCATGCCTTCCTCAAGGTACCGATCGACCTGACCGGATGGCGCTAGAGTCTAAGTCAAAATGTGCGGCGGCAGTGCATCGGCGAGCAGCGCGGAGCGGCTCAAAGCCGCCGGGCCGCGATACGCTGCGCCGCGAAGGCGCGGGCGGCCTCGATGGCCTGGTCGCGGCTGCGCGCCGGTGCCCCGATCTGCACTTGCTGGCGCTGGACGACGCACAGGCTGCGGCGCGAGGTGGAACGCCCGCGATAGATCGTCACGAAGGGTTGCCAGCCGGTATTGGCGAGGTTGGCATACGCTTCCAGGACAATCTCGTATTGCCCCATCACTTCGATGTGCATGATGTGCTCCCTGCTGCATGGTGTCGATGGCGCGAGCATAAGCAAGCAGCAACGTGGATGCCATGCTTGCACACGCTGTACCGGCCTGCAGAATACGTCTTCTGTGCTGCCCGCAGCAAGCCATGCCACCCATGCACGCGCTACCTGGCCACATTGCGATGGTCGATCAGGCAGGCTGTTGCTAGCTATCAATGCCGGTGGCAACTGTGTTCCACAAGCCTCCCGCGCTGTGTATGTACCGGGCCCAGCGTACCCCTCCTAGACTTCCTTCCCATGCACAGCAAGCCGTCGCCGACGGCGCAAGCAAGGAAGGCATCATGCGATCCCCCAGCATTGGCACCATGGCCGGCATTGGCCGCTCCGATATCGCCCGCAGCAGTGAACCAGTTCACGGCTATAGCCGCACCATGATCGAATGGGGTGCGCTGGCGGCCACGCTGGGTTTTACGGCGCTGCTCATTGCCAACTTCGTCTGGTCCGAGCAGCGCCTGGTGGTGGCCGATGAAACCGAGCGCATGCAGAGCCAGGCGCGCATCATCGAGGAGAACCTGGCGCACCAGTTCCAGGGCGTACGCCATGCGCTGGAAAGCGCGCGCAGCGCCCTGGGCGAGGACTCCGGCTGCACCGCGTCCTGCCAGCGACTGCTGCTGCAATCGCTCAAGCGCGCCATGCCGGGGGTGCGGGCCATGGTGGTGCTCGATGCGCGCGGCTACATCCTGCGCTCGGCCGATGATCTCGATGACCGGCGCCTGGATGACAGCGATTTCCTTTCGCAGATCCCGCGCATGTCCTCGGGGCAAATGATGTACGTCTCGCAGCCCTATGAGAACACGCCCGGTGTCTTCAACATCAAGCTCACGCTGCCGGTGACCACACCGGAAGGGCGGATCGAGGGCGCGGTCAGTGCCATCCTCAATCCCGAGTATTTCGATGCCGTGATGCGCTCGGCCCTGTATGCCGAGGACATGAACATCGCCATCACCGGCGAGGACGGGCGGCGCCTGCTGTTCGTGCCGGCCAACGCTGCGCAGATGCGCATGGGCAGCCAGCCCGGCAGCGGGCCGGAGGAAGTCCTGCAGAAGCACCTGCGTGGAGGCGACGTCACCAGCGTCATGCGCTTCGCGGACGCGCGGGGACAATCCCGGCTCATCGTCCAGCGCACCGTGACCAGCCGTGAACTGGGGCTGGACAAGACCCTGGTCATCAGCCTCTCGCGCAGCCAGGCGCAGGTCAATGCAGGCTGGCATGAGCCGGTGCATTCCTTTCTGCTGCTCTGGCTGCTTTTCGGTGTGGCCGCCGCCGTGGTGCTGGCGTGGCTGCAGCGGCGCCGGCGCGCAGCGCAGGCCCTGGCCACGCAATGCGAAAGGCAGCATGCCGAGATGACCGAGCGCATGGAACTGGCTCTCTCGGGGGCCAACCTCGGCTTGTGGGACTGGCACATCCAGCAGGATATCCGTACCGTCGACGCGCGCGCCAATGCCATGCTGGGCTATGCGCCAGAGCGCCAGTTCCATGCGCCCGGCGAGTGGCGCACGCTGGTGCACCCGGAGCACATGCCGGCACTGGACCACGCCCTGCGCCTGCACCTGGCCGACAGCCGGCACAACTTCGAAGCCGAATACCAGATGCGTCACCAGGACGGCCACTGGGTCTGGGTCCAGTGCCGCGGCAAGCTGGTCGAGCGCGATGGACAGGGCCGCCCGCTGCGCATGGTCGGCACCCGCATGGACATCAGCGCACGCAAGGCCGCCGAGCAGGAGATCGCTCGCCTGGCGTATTACGACGGCCTGACCGAACTGCCCAACCGCCGCCTGCTGCTGGATCGCCTGGGACAGGCAGTGGCCCGCTATGCGCGGGGAGGGCAGGTGGGCGCGGTGATCTTCGTGGACCTCGACAATTTCAAGGGCCTCAACGATACGCTGGGCCATGACACCGGCGACCGGCTGCTGGAGCTGGTCGCGCTGCGCCTGCGCCAGGTCACGCGCGAGGTCGATACCGTAGCGCGACTGGGTGGCGATGAATTCGTGATCCTGCTGGAGAACCTGGGCAGCCTGGTCGAAGAAGCCGAGCACAATGCCGAGTGCGTCTGCCGCAAGATCCTGGTGGCGCTCAATGCCGGCTATGAACTGCAGGGCCATGAGGTACGCAGCACACCCAGCCTTGGCGTGGTGCTCTTCGGCAATGGTCGGCATACCGTCAATGACCTGCTGCGCCAGGCTGACATGGCCATGTATGAAGCCAAGGCGGCAGGCCGCAATACTTACCGTTTCTTCTGCCCTTCGATGCAGGAAGTGCTGGACCAGATGGCCATGCTGGAAAACGATTTGCGCCACGCCCTGGTACGCCATGAGCTGCGCCTGCACTACCAGCCCATCGTGCGTGCAGACGGCAGCCTCTCCGGGGTGGAGGCCCTGATGCGCTGGCAGCATCCCCAGCGCGGCATGGTTTATCCGGCGGAGTTCATCGGCCAGGCCGAGAAGGCCGGCCTGATCGTGGAATTCGGCCAGTGGGCGCTGACCACCGCCTGCGAGCAGCTGGCGGCCTGGGCGCACGACCCGCAGACGGCGCACCTGAGCATCTCGGTCAATGTCAGTGCCCGGCAGTTCCGCCAGCCCGACTTCGCCCAATGCGTGCTGGAGATCCTGGAACGGACCGGTGCCGATGCGCACCGGCTCAAGCTGGAACTCACCGAGAGCATGCTGCTCACCGACCTCGATGCCCTCATTGCGCGCATGGCCATGCTCAAGGAAACCGGACTGGGCTTCTCGCTGGATGATTTCGGTACCGGCTATTCCTCGCTGAGCTATCTCAAGAAGCTGCCGCTGGACCAGCTCAAGATTGACCGGTCCTTCGTGCAGGACATGTTGCAGACGCCGCATGCCGGGGCCATCGTGCAGACCATCGTCAGCCTGGCGCGTGGGCTGGGCCTGGATGTGGTGGCCGAAGGCGTGGAGACCAGCGAGCAATGGGCCGCCTTGCGGCAGCTCGGCTGCACCGGCCTGCAGGGCTACCTGTTCGGCAAGCCGGCGCCGGTGGAGCAATTGCGTTGGGGCAGCTTGATGGGCGCGCACAACAGCGTGGCAGAGCAGGCCGAGCCGGCCGCCCCGCCGCGCACGGCTCACCTGGCGTTGATCAGCCCGCCCGCCGGGGCCTGAGCCGCCAGCGGGCGCGCCGCCTGGTAGTGCGGTTGTGCTGCCTGTGCGCTGCCGGCCAAGAGGCCGTGACACAGTTCGCCCAGGGTGCGCACGGCCGCTTCGATGCCGTCTTCCCACGGGAAGCTGTAGTTGAGCCGGATGCAATGCCGGAAGGCCCCGTCGGTACTGAACATGTCGCCCGGCGCCACGCTGATGCCGGCGGCCTGCGCCAGCGCGTGCAGCTCCAGTGCCAGGATGCCGTCCGGCAGCGTGACCCACAGCAGGTAACCGCCCTGTGGCTCGGAACAGCGGGTGCCGGCCGGGAAGAACCGCAGGACGGCAGCACGCATGATGCGCTGGCGCTGCATGAGGAGCTTGCGCAGTCGGCGCAGGTGAAAATCGTAGCCCTCGCTTTGCAGGTATTCCGCCACTGCGCGCTGCGGATGCGCCGGCATGGACACCGTATTGAGGAACTTGAGCCGCTCCACCGCCTGCCGGTAACGGCCCGGCAGGGTCCAGCCGATATGGTGTTCCGGCGTGAGGCTCTTGGAGAAGGACGAGCAGTACAGTACCCGTCCGTCCTGGTCATAGCTCTTGGCCGTGCGGGGGCGCTGCTCGCCAAAGTGCAGTTCGCCATAGACATCATTTTCCACCAGCGGCAGGTCGTGCTTGGCCAGCAGGCGCACCAGCGCCTGCTTTCTGGCGTCCGGCATGACGTAGCCGAGCGGGTTCTGGAAATTGGTCATCACCGCCACGCCGGCTACGTCGCCGCTGGCCAGCGCCCGGTCCAGCGAGGGCAGGTCCATGCCCTGGTCCGCGTCGGTGGCGATGGGCAAGGCGCGCATGCCGGTCCGCTCGATGGCATGCAGCAGTGCGTAGTAGGTCGGCGACTCCACCGCAATGGCAGCCCCCGGCCGGGCGATGGCGTGCAGGCAGAGCTGCAGCGCCTCGGTGGCGCCCTGGGTGATGATGATCTCGCCGGCTTGCACCGGCAGCCCGGTCTGCAAATGACGCCGCGCGATCTGGCGGATCAGCTCGGCATTGCCTGGCGGGAGCACCCCGATGAGCTGCGCATGCTCGCGCCGCTTGTAGAAGCCTTGCGCCAGCTGGCTGATGCGCATCGACGGGAACAAGGCCGGATCGGGATAGGGGGAGCCCAGCGGAATGCGCGCATTGCAGTTGATCGAGCGCAGGTTGTGCAGCACCAGTTCGACTGGCGTATTGGCGGCGGGCAGCCGGCTGGCCGGCAAAGCCTGGGGGGCGGTGGCGACAGTCGGTGCCGCTGGCGCGTTCTGCGGCGTGCGAACGAAATACCCCGATTGCGGGCGGCTCTCGATGTAGCCCTGGCTCTCCAGCAGCAGGAAGGCACGGATCACGGTGGAGATGCTGAGCTGGTATTGCTGGCTGGCGCGGCGCACTGAGGGAATCTTTTCTCCCGGCAGCATCACGCCGTTGAGTATCTGGCGACGGATGGTCTCGGCAAGCGTTTCATAGAGTTTCATGGCGGTCCACGGCTGGGCTATTGGATGAGCCGATGCTAGGACTGCCGTGCCAGGCCGCCAATAACACCAAGGTATGCGGATCAGACCGCCATGGCAGCCATTCCCCGGCGCATGAGAAGCCGCCCGCGACGGCAGTGCATCAGCGCCGGATTGCCCCCTTATACTTTGGTGTAATACATGCACTACTGCATGCGCACTGGCCTTATACTCGCGTCCAAAACGGGACCGGCTATCCGCCGCAATCCCCACCGATGAAAAGTTTCACCAAACTTGGATGACAGAGGCGATGCAGCAGGGGGGATCCTACATGTACCGAACCATTCGTTCACCGGCTGTGCCGGCCGCTGCGGCCGCACTGACGGTGGCGATCTTTTCCGTTGATGCGCTGACCTCGCTGGATGTGGCTATTGCGGTGCTGTACGTGGCCGTGGTGCTGATGTCGGTCTGGATCTGGCCGCGCCGGGGTGTCATCGGGGTGATGCTGTTCTGCATGGCGCTGACCCTGCTCGCCTTCGTGCTGTCGCACGATGTGCTGCGTGACGATGCCGCCCTGGCGCGCTGCCTGGTCAGCCTGGCCGCCATTGCCATCACGGGCTTCCTGGCCGTGAAGGGACAGGAAGCCACGCAGGCGCTCCTGCAGCGCGAAGAGGCGCTCAACCAGGCCCGCAACCAGCTGGCCCACGCCAGCCGCGTGAGCACGCTGGGCGAGATGACCGCCACCATTGCCCACGAAGTCAACCAGCCGCTGGCGGCCATCCTCACGCACGGCCAGGCCGGATTGCGCTGGCTCGATCGGGACCAACCCGAACTTGGCGAAGTGCGCCGCGCCGTCGACGCCATGCAGCAGAACGCCCGCCGCGCCAGTGAAGTGATCCAGCGCATCCGTGGCATGGCACGGCAGTCGGCGCCCAGCATGGTGCCGCTGGCACCGGCTGCACTGGTGCAGGAGAGCTGCGACCTGCTGCGCCGCGAGCTACACCGGCTGCGCGTGAAGCTCAAGCTGGAACTGGCAGCGGACCTGCCGCTGGTGATGGCCGACAAGGTGCAGCTGCAGCAGGTCGTCATCAACCTGGTCATGAATGCGGCCCAGGCCATGTCCGAGGCCATGACCGTGGCGCCCACCATCGAAGTGCGCTGCAGCCTGGTCCCGGCCGGGGAGGCCCAGGAGGGCGCAGCGATGATCCAGGTCGAAGTGGCCGACAATGGTCCGGGCCTGAGCCAGGAGCACATGGAACGCATGTTTTCCGCCTTCTTCACCACCAAGAAGGAAGGCATGGGCATGGGCCTGGCGATCTGCCGCTCCATCCTGGAAGCCCATCATGGCAGCATTCGCGCCGGCAATCGCGCCCCGCAGGGCGCGGTCATGCGGGTCTTGCTGCCGCCAGTGACGGGAGGGACCTCGTGAGCCAGCCGATCCGTCCCGCGCCGAACCAGTCGGCCAGCACTTCGCCAGCCAAGCCGGTGGTGTACATCGTGGATGATGATCCGGCCTTGCGCGAAGCCCTCGACAGCCTGTTGCGCTCGGTCGGCCTGCAGGTGGTCGGCTATGCCAGCGCGGTGGAGTTCCAGCAGCGTGCGGCCCTGGCCGCACCGGCCTGCCTGTTGCTGGACGTACGGCTGCAAGGCATGAGCGGGCTGGATGTACAGGCCGAGCTGGTGCGCAGCGGGGTGGACATGCCCGTGATCCTGATGACCGGGCATGGCGACATCCCCATGAGCGTACGCGCCATGAAAGCCGGCGCCGTTGATTTCCTCACCAAGCCTTTCCGCGACCAGGACCTGCTCGACGCAGTGGCGGCCGCCCATGAGAAGGATCGCCACCAGCTGGCCCAACGCCAGGCCCGCAGCGGCCTGCAGGCGCGCTACGCGAGCCTGACCCCGCGCGAATCGGAAGTGATGTGGCTGGCCGTCAGCGGCTTGCTCAACAAGCAGATTGCCGGTGAGCTTGGCACCAGCGAAGTCACGGTCAAGATCCATCGCGGCCATGCGATGAAGAAGATGCAGGCGCGTTCCTTCGCCGACCTGGTCCGAATGAGCCAGGCACTGGAACAGGACGGACTCAAGCCGCAGCCCTGAAAGCCGCGTGCGGACTGGCGCCGCGGCGCTCATACCAATGTATGATTCCCGCCCCGGCGCGGGATTGCTAACCTGCGATCAAGAATGCATCTCATCCATCGGGATGCACAGGACAAGCCGCCCCCGGCATCACGCGAGGCGCGGCATCGCCAAGGGAATGCAGTGAATCACACAAGCAAGATCGCCGTCATCGATGACGACGCCTCCATGCGCGAAGCGCTTTCGGCGCTGATGCGCTCCATGGGTTGGCAAGTGCAATGCCACGCCAGCGCCAGCGATTTCCTCGCCGCGCTGGGCTATGACGGGACCGACTGCATCGTCACCGATGTCCAGATGCCCGGAATGAGCGGCGTGGAATTGCTGGAATGGCTGCGCGGCCAGCAGCTGGCCACGCCAGTGGTAGTCATCACCTCCTATCCCACACGCGTGCAAGAAGAGCGTGTGCAGGCAGCAGGGCAGGCGGCCTTCCTGGGCAAGCCCTTTGATGGTGACGAGATGTTGCATACGGTTGAACGCCTGTTGACGAAATGACCCCGGGGGACATGATGGAACATCTGATGCTGCAATCGCGGCCGGTGCCGCGCCGCTGGAAAGACAGCCTGCTGGCGCTGCTGCCGCCGCCTGCGGCGGGACATGAGCGCAGCATGCGCCAGCGCCTGGCGCGTCACACGCGCTGGCCGATCTATCTGCTGCTGACCCTGGTGGTGGCCTGCGGGGCCGGCCTCTCCATGGTGATGCAGCACACTGTCGAGAACATCCGCAATGCCGCCGATCCGCTGGTGCATTGGACCCTTCATGGCCTGGGCATGCACGACGTGACCGAGCTGCTGCGCCAGGATGGCCTGGTCGATGTCAACCTGCAGCGCATTGCCCGCCTGGTGCACTGGTTCAACCTGCTGGCGCTGGCCACGGCGCTGTTCATGATGTATCACATTCGCGCGCGCTTTCGCTCCGAAGATGCGCTGGCGCACCAGGCCGCACACGACCCGCTGACCGGACTGGCGCATCGCCGCTCGCTGGAGCGACGTATGCATCAGTTGCAGGGACATCCCCATACATTGGTGCTGGGCAGCGTGGATCGCTTCGAACGCGTCATCGGTGCCTACGGGCATGAATTCGCCGACGCCATGATCATCGACATCGCCACCCGCCTGCGTACCATCGCCGGCGCCTACCAGGGCGAGGTGTTCCGGCTCGATGGCGCCAATTTCGTCATCCTGTACCGCCAGCAGGCCCAGTCCGAGGACGTTGGGCGCGCCCTGGTGGCCTTGCAGGCGGGCATGCAGCGTCCCTTCAGCTGCCGCACGCACGAAGTGTTTTCACACCTGAGCCTGGGCGCTGTCGAGTATCCGCGCCACGGCGGCGATGCGGTGCAGCTGCTGCGCAACGCCGACGCCGCCCTGCAGTCGGCGCGCCAGCAGGGCGGCAGCCTGCTGGTGACGTATTCAGAGGCGCTCAATGCCGAGGCGCAGCGGCGCGTGGACCTGGAGGCGCAGCTGGTGCATGCACTCGAACGCGACGAACTGGAGCTGCACCTGCAGCCCCAGCAATCGCTGGCCGATGGCAGCCTGGTTGGTTTCGAGGCGCTGGTGCGCTGGCGTCGCCAAGGGCAGCTGGTGCCGCCGGGCGACTTCATTCCGGTGGCCGAGGAGTCGGGCCTGGTCATTGCCATCGGCGAATGGGTGCTGGAGCGGGCCTGCGCGCAGATCCATGCATTGCGCAACCTGACCGGGCGTGACGTGGTGGTGGCGGTCAATATCTCGGCCAGGCATTTCGGGCATCCCGATTTCCTGGCGCGCATGGAGGCGCTGCTGGCCCGCACCGGCATCCCGCCGGCCAGCCTGGAGCTGGAAATCACCGAGGGCGCAGTCATGGAGCATACCGAAGCGGCGATCGAACTGTTGCATGCGCTGCGCGCACTGGGGCTGAAGCTGTCCATCGATGATTTCGGTACCGGTTATTCCAGCCTGGCTTACCTGAAGCGTTTTCCGATCGACAAGCTCAAGGTCGATCGCTCCTTCGTCAGCCAGCTGCGGCCGCATTCGCAGGATGCCGCCATCGTCCAGGCCGTCATCGGGCTGGGCCACACGCTGGGTATCAAGGTCATCGCCGAAGGGGTGGAAACGGTCCAGCAGCGCGAATGGCTCAAGCGCCTGAGCTGCGACGAGATCCAGGGCTATTTCTACAGCCGGCCGCTGGCCGAGCCGCAACTGCTGGGTTTCGTGATCGGGCAAATGCGCAACGATGCGGCGGCGGCCTGAATGGTGTGCGGGAAGCAGCGCTGCGGAAGGCGGTCGGGAAGTTTTGCAGGGACCCAATGAGGCAAGCGCTGCATACATGCGTGGGGAAAAGGACACTTGTCCTTTGACATCCTCGAACCGGTACGCCCGATCTGACTTGATGTATGGGCCGGATTGCGGTGAGATGCATGCATCTTTCCGATCCGCTGTGCGGGGCAGGGTGGCCGGGAAGATGGCCGCTTTTCCGTGATGCGCGCTGGAGCCTGGTGCAAGGCTGACGGCAGGAAAGCAGATGAGTCCCCCCCGAGCTGCCGGCGCCGCGCTATGCGGTCCGATCTTTTTCCCCCCTCCAGGGTGACTCATCCACAGGCGGCATTCTAGCGGGGCTTGCAGGGAAAGAAACTAGTCCAATTGGACTGGTCAGCCAGTCCTCAGCAATCCTGATCCACGAAAGAAGCCGGGGCAGTGCCAAATACCCGGGCGTTTCCGGCCGACTGAATCAGCGTTTCATGGACGGTCTCGGTGAGAAAGTCGGGATGTTGACGCATATACACATCAAAAGAATGTCAATGATGTATTTATGCGCCATTTCCACTTTCCTTGGCAGGCAAGGCGTCTTCACTGCCGTTGTCAAACTTCACCTCCAACATTAAAATGAGAATTATTATTATCTAGAAGCCTCACTACCCCCATGCCCGTCCCGCATCCCGCCGACGCCCAGCGCGTCGACTCGCTCTATCGCGAGCATCATGGCTGGCTGCAGCAGTGGCTGCGACGCAGGCTGGGCAGCAGCAGCGATGCCGCCGACCTGGCCCAGGATACCTTCCTGCGGGTGCTGGGCAAGCCGCAAGTGCTGGCCGACCTGCGCGAACCGCGCGCCTGGCTGACCCGGATCGCGCAGGGCCTGGTGGTGGACAAGGTCCGGCGCGACGAAGTCGAACGCGCCTGCCTGGAGGCCATCTCCCACCTGCCGATGCCGGAAGTGATCTCGCCCGAGGCCAGGATGCTGCTGGTGGAAGCACTGGCCACCATCGACGCCATGCTCGAAGGCCTGGGGGCCAAGCCGCGCGAGGCTTTCCTGATGTCCCGCCTGGATGACCTGGGCTACGCCGAGATCGCCCAACGCATGGGCGTATCGCTGAGCAGCGTCGAAAAATACATGGCGGCGGCCATCCGCCATTGCTACCTGATGCGACAAGCCTGGCAGTCGCGCTGAAGCGCACCCGCTCGCGCAGCTGCCCGCCGATATGCCCGCCCATCCCATGCCTTCCGCCCCGCCTGATCCCGTACTGGAACAAGCCATCGCCTGGCTGGTCCAGCTGCGCGCGCAGCCTTCCGGAGTCGCACCGGATCCCGCCTTGCAAGCCCGTATCGATGCCTGGCGCGCAGCAGACGGCCGTCACGAAACGGTGTGGTCCGAGCTGATGGCGGCGGAAGCCCAGTTCCAGCGGCTGGTGGCGCTGCCGGTCGCGCCCGCGCAATGGCAGCAACCGCTGGCGGCGCTCAATGGCTCACGCAGCCGCCGCCAGGCGCGCCGTCGCTGGCTTGGCGGGGTGGCGCTGGGCCTGGGCAGCGTAGCCCTGGCCGGCTTTGCCGCGCGCCAGGCCGGTCTGTTCGACCGTGTCGCCGGCCAGCGCTACGCCACCGGGACCGGCGAGCAACGCCGGGTGGTGCTGGGCGACGGCACGCAACTGGCCCTCAACACCGCGACCGATGTGCGCCTGCAGTTCGATGCGCAGCAGCGCCTGATCGCGCTGGAGCAAGGCGAGATCTTCATCGAGACCGGCCGCGATGCACTTTCGCCCCTGCATCGTCCGTTGCTGGTGCAGACCGCCCAGGCTCGCCTGCAGGCGCTGGGCACGCGCTTTGCGGTGCGCCAGCAAGAGGGCGTGACCCGCCTGAGCGTGCTGGAAGGAAGGGTAGCCGTCGACCCGGGGCAGGGCGCGCGCACCGTGATCGTCCCCGGTGAAACGGTGGACATCGATGCGCATGGCCAGCTGCGGCGCCAGGCCATTCCCGCTGCCAACATGGACCCAACGGCCTGGCTCGGGGGCACGCTGGTGGCGCGCGACATGCGGCTGGGCGACGTGGTAGCCGAGATGGCGCGCTATCGCCACGGTTGGCTCCAATGCGAGGACAGCGTGGCGTCCTTGAAGGTGTCGGGCGTGTTCCAGCTGCGCGATGGCGATGCGGCACTGGAGTCACTGGCGCAAGCGCTGCCGGTGCGTATCGAGCAGCGCACCCGCTTCTGGGTCCGGGTGGCGGCGCAACACAGCCAATAAGAATTTTCTGGCAGGGATTACGGGTTTTGCGGGCCTGCTTCGGCATACCTCATGAGACCAGTGAATATTCTTGCCAACCGCCATGCCCGCCCTCATCCCGCCGCGACTGCACGCCGACCGCCTGCGCCGCCCCCGCCTTGTGCTCGGGCTGCTGCTGGCGCTTGCCGTGCCGGGCTGCGCCGGATTCGCCTGGGCGCAGGAGGCGCGGCCAGCGCATCGCCACTACCAGCTCAGCGCCGGGCCCCTGGACGAGGCCCTGAACCGGTTCGCCCGGCTGGCTGGCATCACGCTCTCCTATGCGCCGGACATGGTGCAGGGACGAACCGCCCCCGCGCTCGACGCCGACCTGGCCGTGGAAGAGGCCCTGGCGCAGCTGCTGGCCGGATCCGGCCTGCGGGCGGTGCGCACGCCGGGCGGCGGCTATGGCCTGCAATGGCAGGGGCCTGCGCGTTCCGGCAATGATGCCATCCCCGAGCAAGAGCAGCGCCTGAAGCAGGTCGTCATCGTCGGCCGTCGCGACGGTCTGGCATTGCACGAGGGGCCGCCGGACTATGCCGCCACCCACGCCCGGACCGGGACCCGCACCGATACGCCGCTGCTGGACATCCCGCAATCGCTCTCGGTAGTCACCCGCGAGGAGATGGACGCACGCGGTGCCGCCAGCGTCATGGACGCGCTGCGCTACCTGCCGGGGGCCAACACCCAGACCCATGGCGTGGATCCACGTGGCTACGACTACTTCAACCTGCGCGGCTTCATCAATGCCCAGAACACCAGCAACTACCTCAACGGCCTGCGGCAGCTGGTGGCGGGGTTCGGCATGTTTCGCACCGAATCCTACGCACTGGAGCGGGTCGAGGTGCTGCGCGGCGCGGCCTCGGCCACCGTCGGCCAGGCTGATCCGGGCGGGGTGGTCAATCGCATCAGCAAGCTGGCCGGGGAAGGGTCGCCCAATGAACTGGTGCTCTCGGCGGGTACCTTCAACATGCGCCAGCTGACCGCTGACCTCAGCGGCACGATCGATGAAGACGGCCAGGCGCAGGCGCGCCTGGTGGCCCTGGTGCGCGACAGCGATACCCAGTTCCGCTATGGCAATGGCCGCGCCGCGGAGAACGACCGCCTTTATCTGGCGCCCTCGCTCAAGCTGCGCCTGGGCCGCGACACCAGCCTCATCTTGCTGGCCGACTACCTCAAGGACCGCAACGGCAGCAGCCGCTGGACCGCCGTCGCGGCCGACGGCCACCTCACCCACACGCTGGTGGGCGACCCCGGCATCGACCGCCAGCGCGGCGAGCAATGGTCGCTGGGGTGGCAGCTGGCGCATCGCCTGGATGCCCGCTGGCAGCTGCTGCAGGATTTCCGCCAGGCCGGTTTGCGTTCGCAGTATTCGGTGCTCAATCCGGTCAGCCTGAGCGGCCGCGTGCTCACGCGCATGGCGGCGCGTTATGACACGCAGATGGAGAGCAGCCAGCTCGATACGCGCCTGCAAGGCCAGTTGCAGCAGGGCGCGGCTGAACATACCGTGGTACTGGGACTGGACCTGACCCGCATGCACCAGGCCGAGCAACGTTATCGGGGCGACGCGCCCAGCCTGGACCTGGACGCACCGGTCTATGGCCTGCCTGTCGCGATGGCCTCGCAAGCGGTGGCGCGCTTGGAGGAGGACCTGCAGCAGACCGGCCTGTACCTGCAGGACCAGATCCGTCACGGCGCGCTGGTCTGGACGCTGGGCAGCCGCTACGACCGCGTCACCGACACCAACCGCAACCTGGGCACCGCAGTGCGCACCGACACGCGTGCCCATGCATTGAGCCATCGCGCCGGATTGTCGTGGAAGCTGTTGCCGTCGCTGGTGCCGTACCTGAGCGTGAGCACCTCATTCCTGCCGCAGCCGGGGCAGGATGTGGCCGGGCGGCCGTTCTCCCCCAGCCGCAGCCGCCAGATCGAGGCCGGCATCAAGTTCCAGCCCGAGGCGCAGCGGGCGCTCTACAGCGCGGCGCTGTTCCAGATCACCAAGGATCATGTCCTCACCAGCGATCCGCAGAACACCAATTTCTCGGTTGACCAGGGCCAAGTGCGTTCGCGCGGCCTGGAGCTGGAGGCGCGCGGTGCGCTGTGGCCCGGACTGAACCTGCTGGCGGCCTATACCTGGACGCAGGCCATCAATACCGCCCATGCCGATGCGTCGCTGCTGGGCAAGATGCCGATGCTGGTGCCGCGCCATGCCGCCAGCCTGTGGCTGGACTACACGCCCGGCGACAGCTTGCCCGGTTTGGGCATGGGCGCGGGCGCGCGCTATACGGGTGCCAGTTACGCCAATGCCGACAACAGCGTGCGCAACGCTGCCACGGTGCTGCTGGACGCGATGCTGCGCCTGGACCGGGGCCATTGGCGCTATGCCTTCAACGTCAGCAACCTGGCCAACCGGCGCACCACGTCCTGCCTGGCCGAGCCGACGCTGACCTGTTTCTGGGCCGAGGAGCGCACCGCCGTGCTCAGTGCCCGCTATCGCTGGTAGTACTTCACGAGGAGACCCGGACGCATGCATCACGGCACCGCCCCCACCGGCCTGCAACAGCACTTCATCGGCCAGCGCCAGCGCCTGCGGGATGCCGCCCAGCGCATCCTGGGATGTCCGCATCGCGCCGACGACGTGGTGCAGGACGCCTACCTCAAGATTGGCGAGGTGCAGGAACAGGAAAGCGGCGCCATCCGCCAGCCGCAAGCCTACTTGATGCGCATCGTGCGCAACCTGGCCATTGATCGTCATCGCCGCTGCCGCTTTGAAAGCGATGTCTTTGCCGACGAAGAAGCCGGTGAAGACATCCATGAAGAAGCCCACGGCCCCGAGGCCATCGCCATCAGCCGCCAGACCCTGGCACTGGTGAGCCGGGCGCTGGACGGCTTGCCCGCCCGGACCCGGCGCGCCTTCGAACTGTATCGCCTGACCGGGCTGAGCCAGCGCGAGATCGCAGCCGAACTGGGTATCTCGGTCACGCTGGTCAACTTCCTCATCCGCGATGCCCTGGCAAGCTGCCGCCAGTGCCTCGCGCTGGCATCGTCGCGCTGACCGGACGTACGGCGCGCGCTGCCCGTTTCTTCCACCAGATGATGATGCCGGTCACGGTCAGCACGCTCACCAGCACGCCCAGCACGGCCAGGAAGATGCGCCAGGGCAGGCCGAACACCTGGCCCATGTGCAGGGCGCCAATCCAGTTGCTGAAGGTATTGCCGCTGCGGTCGCCCTGCGGCAGCCAGTGGCCGCGGATGTCGCCGGTGGCGGGATCGATCAGCAGGCCGGTGTTGCCGGTATCGCTGCGGATGTCTGCATTGCTGTGGACCATGTATGCATACAAGCCCCGGCGGCGATCCATACTAAGTTTTTCTTCGAAGTCGACGGTCAGGCCACGTTCCTGCGCGAAGCGGGCCATGGCCGCACGTGCCATGGCATGGGCCTGGGGCCAATCCAGCGGCGGCCGCGCCAGCGGTTTGGGCAGCGGTGCGGTGCCGCGCCAGCTGGTATCGAACGGCAGGATCTGCGACATCACCGGCAGATAGATCTGGTCGCGCAGGTTGAACATCACGCTGGACCAGGCAACGAGCAGCAGCATCACCCACAGCCACAGGCCGCAGGCACGATGCAGGTCGAGATTGACGCGATAAAAACCGGCCTGCCACTTGATGAGCCAGGCTGGTTTCCATTTCACCAGGAAGGGCCGCGCGCGCGGCCAGGTGAGGATCATGCCGACGAAACAATCCAGGCTCCACAGCAGTGCCACGATGCCCATGAGCAGTGCACCCGGCACGCGCGGCAGGGCCATCGAGTGATGCACCTTGAACAGGAAGGGCATCAGCTGCGCGGGCCGCAGGCTGATCGCGTTGCGGTCCCGCACACCCTGTATCGTGCCATCGTAGGGGTTGGCGAAGACCTCGTCATAGCTGAGCCGGTAGGGCTTGCCGCTGGCCGGATCCAGCGCCGGTTCCGCGAGGAAGCGTACGGTTCGCCCCGGCTGCGCACGCAAGATCAACTGGTTGACCTGCGCCTGCGGTCCCAGTGCCTGTGCCACCCGTGCGCGCAACTGGTAGGGATCCAGCATGGCGGTAGCCGGCTGGCCTGGCAGCGGCTGCGCCAGGTGCAGCTCGGGGGCCAGCCAGGTATCGAGCTCCTCCTCGAAACTGAGCAGGCTGCCGGTCAGGCAGGCCACCACCAGGAAGAAGGCGATGGCCAGCCCGGTCCAGCGATGCAGCAGGACCAGGTGCGGACGGCGTGGCGCCAGGCGGCACACCCAGGCGGACAGCGTGCTTACCATCGCGTGGTCAGCTGCACGAGGCCGGTGCGGCGTGCGCCGTACTCGCAGAGTTCCGAGCAGAAGGCGTAGACGCGATCGGTCACGTTGTTGAGCTTGAAGGCCAGTTCGACGTTGCGCCAGTCCGCATTGATGCGTCCCAGGTCCAGGCGTGCGCCGAAGTCCAGCAGCGTGACCGAAGGCACCTCAAAGGTGTTGAGCGCATTGCCATAGGCGCGGCCGATGTAGCGTACGCCCGCCGACACATGGGTGCCGGCCAGCGTGCCGCGCTGGAAGGCGTAGTCCGCCAGCACGCCGGCATTGTGCCTGGCCGCACCGGGCAAGGCCTTGCCCTGGGTGTCGGTGCTGCTGCTGGTGGCGTTGTTGCTGGTGACCTTGGCGTTGGTATAGCTGTAGCTGGAGGTCAGGCTGAGGCCCTCGCTGAGGGACACCTTGCCTTCCAGCTCCACGCCCTTGGAGCGGGCCGCACCGGTCTGTACCGAATAGCCCGCATGGGCCAGGTCGGTGGTGGCCACGTTCTGGCGGCGCAGGTCGAAGACCGCCAGCGTGAAGAGCGCATTGGTATTGACGGGTGCGTATTTCACGCCGGCTTCGTATTGCTTGGCGCGCTCGGGCTTGAGCATGGCGCCGCCGAAACTGGTGCCGGTGGTGGGGGTAAAGGATTCGGTATAGCTCAGGTAGGGCGAGACGCCATTGGCCAACTCATGCACCAGCCCCAGGTTGCGCGTGTTGGCGCGGTCGCTGCGGTCGGTCTGGGTGCGTGCGATGGCGTTGCTGACGGTCTGTTGCGAGCGGTCGTGGCGCACGCCCGCCGAGACGAACCAGCGTTCGGCGATCTTCAGCTGGTCCTGCAGGTAGAAGCCGAGCTGGTCATCCACCGTGCGCAGATTGTAGTTCTCGGGCACGGCCGGGAGCGTGCCATAGCTGGTGGTGTAAATGTTGGAGAGCACATAGCCGGCCAGCGTGTTGGGGCTGACGTAGCCACGCACGGTACCAGCGGTGTGATGGAAGTCCACACCCATCAACACCTTGTGCATCACGGCACCGGTGCTGAAGTCGGCCTGCAGCTGGTTGTCGGCGGTGAAGGTGTCGGAGTCGGTACCCAGTCGCCAGCGCTGCAGGGCGGCGGTCGCCGACTGCGTCGCCGGGTAGAAGGCGGCGAAGCGCATGCTGTTGCGGGTGCCGTTGTAATCCGTATAGCGCAGGTTCTGGCGCATGCTCCACACCTCGTTGAACTGGTGCGAGAACTGCGAGCTGAGCGACCAGTTCTCGTAGCGCTCGCCATTGTCGGCGCTGCGACCCACTGCCGTGCTGGTCGGGATCTGCCCGTTGCGATTGGCCGTGACCGTGCCGCTGGCCGGGAAGACGTTGTTGGACAAGCCCTCGCTGCGCTGGTATTCGAAGCGGCCGGTCCATTCGGTGCGGTCGGACGGGCGCCACGTGATGGACGGTGCCAGGAACAGGCGACGATCCACCGTGCCATCGACCTGGGTACCGGCGTCGCGAGCCAGCCCGGTGATGCGATAGGACCAGACGCCGCTTTCATCGAGTGCGCCGCCGAAGTCGCCGGCCACCTGCTTGCGATCAAAACTGCCGACCTGCACCTGCAATTCACGCAGGGTGGTGGTGGTCGGTTTCTTGGAGACCACGTTGATCAGCCCGCCCGGCGCGTTCTGCCCGAACATCACCGAGGCCGGTCCATGCAGCAGCTCGATGCGTTCCAGTCCGTAGGGCTCCGGCGCATAGCGGCTGTAGCTGGCGTTGGAAGCGGTGAGCGTGCCGTCGCGGTAGAGCGAGCCGCCATTGTTGATGGGGAAGCCGCGCAGCAGCGAGGCCGTTTCGGAAATGGCGAAGGCGCCATTGGAGACCTGGATACCGCTGCTGTAGCCGAGCGCCTCCGAGACCGAACGCGCCTGCTGGGTGGCGATCTGGTCGGCCGTGACCACCGAGATGGATTGCGGTGTTTCGGTGATGGGGGTATCGGTCTTGGTCGCCGTGGCACTGCGTTTGGCGACGAAGCCGTGGACCGGGCCGGTAGCCTGTTCTTCCTGCCCGGCCGTGATGGTGACCTGGGGCAGCGCGGTGTCGGTGGTGGTTTGCGCCCAGGCGGGGGCAGCGGCGGGCAGGCCCAGCAAGGCCAGGCGCAGCGCCTGCACCATCAGCCGGGGACGTGCAACAGGAGAGGGAAGCACAGCGCAGGCGTGCGGGGAAGTGCGGCAGGTTTTTCTTGTCGTCATGGTCGGAAGCGTGGTCGCAATGAGGGATTGCCAGCGGCGCTGGCACGAGCCGGAGGGCCCGCTTCCTGGATGACGAATGAGACGTGTTCTTGTTTAAAACAAGCGATGCTGCGATGGGAAAATCACGGCGCGCCGATTGCGCGAGGCCCGCTTTTCATCGCCCGGGAATGCACGCTGCTTGTCGGTGTTGAAATCAGGAAACGCCTGATGGCGAGGTCGCCAGCACCGTCCTATCTTGGTCTGCATGACAAGGAGGCAGACATGTGTACCAATGCCATGAGCATCGCGCGGCGTCACCTGGGCATCATCGTGCGACTGTGTGAGATGTCCGAACAGGACCAGCCCACCGGCGAGCTGGTGCGCGCCACGGTCCGCAATTGCCTGCTGGCCATGCAGGCGGCCGGGACCGAACCGATGGAGGCGGCCGAGATCATCGAACAATTGCTGCAGCATGAACTGGCGGCCTTGCCTGCAGAGCGCGCCAAGTGCCGCGAGTTGCTCGAGGCGGCGCACCTGCATGCAGAATACCTGACCGTGGCGGAGCGTCGCGCTACCCATTGATGGAAGCGGGGCGCGAATACCTGTTTTTTTCGCGCCTCTTTTTTGTACCTCTTTTTGCGCCTTCTTTCACGCCTCAATCCAGGCCTTCAAACTGCTCCGCCGGCACCGGCCTTCCGAACAGATACCCCTGGTAGCGCGTGCAACCCAGCGCCGCCAGGAACTGCTGTTGCTCTCGGGTTTCCACACCCTCGGCAATGACCTCCAGCCCCAGTGCATCGCCCAGCGTGATGACGCTCTTGGCGATGGCGACGTCACTGGGTGCAAACAGGAGTTCGCGCACGAAGGACTGGTCGATCTTGAGCTGGTCGATGGGCAGCTTCTTGAGCAGGGACAGCGACGAATAGCCGGTCCCGAAATCATCCAGCGACAAGGCCAGGCCGTGATGCTTCAGTTCCAGCATCTTGTCGATGGTGGCCTGCACGTCATCGACCATGGCCGACTCGGTCAGCTCCAGCTTGAGGTGGCAGGGATCGGCACCGGTCGCCTTGAGCGTGTCCAGGATGCATGGCACGAAGTCCGGCTGGCGTACCTGCACGGCGCTGACGTTGACGGCGATGACTACCGGTTGCCGTCGTCCCGGACGATTCCAGCGCACCGCCTGGCGGCAGGCCTGCTCGAAGACCCAGTGACCCAGTGGCAGGATCAGCCCCGAGGCCTCGGCCACCGGGATGAAGATGCCCGGCGAGACGCTGCCACGGAAAGGACTGTTCCAGCGCGCCAGGGCTTCCACCCCGATCAGCCGTCCGGCCTGGTCGCGCTGGGGCTGGTAGTGCAACTGGAATTGGCTGCTGCCGATGGCGCGCCGCAGGTCGCTTTCCAGTCCGGTGCGGAAATGCAGTGCCTGTTCCATCTGCTGGTCGAACACGCAACAGGTATTGCGGCCTTTCTGCTTGGCGGCATACATGGCCAGGTCGCCCCGGCGCAGCAGGTCTTCCACGCTGGCACCATCCCCTTGCATGAGGGTGACACCGACCGAGCAGGTGGCAAAGTGACTCAGGCCGTTCAGGTCAAAACGCTGCTCCATGGCCGCGACGATGCGCTGGCCGAACTGCAGCGCGGCGTCTTGCACCACCTCGCTGCCAGCCTGCGGCTGCTCGCACAGCACCACGAACTCGTCGCCGCCCAGGCGCGCCACCAGGCCCTCCCCAGCCAGTTCCTTCAAACGCGCGGCGATCAGGCAGAGCAGGCGG
The DNA here is from genome assembly GCF_002213425.1 of Herbaspirillum aquaticum. Taxonomy (GTDB): domain Bacteria; phylum Pseudomonadota; class Gammaproteobacteria; order Burkholderiales; family Burkholderiaceae_D; genus Herbaspirillum; species Herbaspirillum aquaticum. Next base: position 237,143 of record NZ_NJGV01000005.1, read on the forward strand.
TCGCCGATGGAATGGCCCAGGGCATCGTTGAGATCCTTGAAGTTGTCCATGTCGATGAAGAACAGCGCGGCCGCATGCCCCTGGCTGCTGGCAGCGCCGATCTTGTCGAGCAGCAGGCGGCGGTTGGGCAAGCCGGTCAGCGGATCGTAGAAGGCCAGCTGCCGGGTTTCCTCCTGCAAGCGCTTCTGGCTGCTGATATCGACCTGGGTACCCACATAGTGGCTGATACGTCCGTTCGGATCGGCTACGGCCGTGAGGGTCACCACGGCGCAGAAGGTGGCACCGTCCTTGCGCCATACCCGCAGTTCTCCTTGCCATTTGCCATCGCGCTGTACCAGCGCCCATAGCCTGGTGCGGAAATCCTCGCTGTCCTCGTCGCGCTGGCAGGGCGGCAAGCCGCCTTCAGGCAGCTCGTGCAGCCGATACCCCGTCAGTTCGGTGAAGGCTGCGTTGGCGTCCAGTACCTTGCGCCGGGCATCCATGACCCAGATGGCTTCGGAGGAATGGAAGGCGGCCGCCGCGATGCGCAGCGAGATTTCGCTCTCCTGCAGCCGGGCAGTACGGCGTGCCACTTCACGTTTGAGGTAGGCGGCAATGAGCAGGGCGCAGGCCAGCAGGAACAGGGCGCCGCCCAGCAGCCACCAGACATAGGCAGGGATGCTGCTGTTGCCGCGCCCCCATTTGCGCAGGATGTCGAAGTAGATGGATCCCGGATCGGCCTGCCATTGGGACAGCGTGCGATCGATGGCGGCCAGGATCTCGGGCGGCTGCTGGCGTCCGCTGACGAAGAACAGCTTGACCGGCTGGAACACGATGCTGGTGTCCGCCAGCTTGTAGCGGTCTGCCAGCATGTCGCCAGCTTGCTGGCTGGCAATGATGCCATCAATCTCGCCTGCCGAGGCCATCCGGAACCCGGCCTCGATATTGTGCAGCGGCACCAGCTGGACCTTGATGCCGGAGTTCTCGACCAGGTTGCGGAAGTAATTGGCCTGGACCGAGTTCTCCAGCAGGCCGATCTTCTTGTCCTTGAGATCGAAGACCGAATTGATGGCCACCGAGCGGTTGCGATAGAGGATGGACCAGCTGTAGAGCGCCGGCACCGCCGGGAATTGCAGCACCTTGGCACGCTGCTCATTCCAGGCCACGTCGGGCAACAAGTCGAGCTGGCCGCTTTCCACCTGTTGCAGGCAGGCCTGCCATTCGCAGGGGACGAAGCGCAGCTGCCAGTGTTCGCGTTCGGCGATCAGGCGGATCAGGTCGATGTGCAGGCCGGTGGCCGTGCCTTCGCCGTCGAAAAAGATCTTGGGGGGATTCTGGTAGACCCCGACCGTGAGGAGCTTGGCAGGGGGAGAGGCGGAGTTGGGAGACGCTGTCTGTGCGCAGGCCGCCATCGAGCTGCAACAGATGAGCAGCCATAGCAGCGCTCGTGAGAGCCTGGTGCGCAAGCGCCTCGAACGGCGCGCCGATGCCGTCCTGTCCCCTGTCGCAGCCAGAATGGGTACTGGAATCTTCATGTTGCCTGCGCCTGTCCCTGATTGGTTTTTTGTCTACTTTATAGGACATCCAACCAAATGGAAACCCTTATCGGCGCAGGCCACCCCTGCGAGGGTGCGATCAGAAGAAGCCCTGGGTCGGCAGCCTCACCTGGTTCACGCTCAGGTTGCCCAGGGCGTAGGCCTTGTGCGAGGTGGGGTTGTGGGTGGAGATGGTGCGGATGTTGCGCCAGTGGCGATCCAGGTTGAACTGGGTCAGCGTGGCCGAGGCCCCGGCGATATCGAACAGCGCCGTGGCTGCGTGATGGGCGATGCGGTCCACCGTGATCTTGGCGCGGGCGGCAGCGGCGGCTGCATCCTGCAGGCGATCATCGGCGTCGGCCGCATTGGCCTTCAGGGCGGCGTAGGCGCGGTCGGCTTCGGCGGCGGCGGCCAGTACCACGGCGCGGGTGGCGAAGGCGTCGGCATCGCGCTCGCCGAGGGCAGTCAACAGGATGGGATCCTGTGCGGCCGAGGGCGTGGGTGCATAGTAGTAGTTGCGCTTGCGCTTGCCCAGCAGGGCAGCGCCGTCACGGGCCACGGCGCTGACCACGCCGGCGATCACCGAGGTCAGGAAGAGCTGCGCGATGGTCGAACCGAAGACGGCCTGGCGTACCGGCACCTGGTCCGGCAGGACCACTTCATCGGCGGCCACCACCACGTTTTCGAAGACGGTCGTGCCACTGCCCGTCAGGCGCTGGCCCATGCCGAACCAGTCGTCGACGGTCTGCACCCCTTCACGCTGGCGGGGCAGCAGGACCACCGCGCGGCGGCCATCTTCCACCGACACGGTCACATGCAGCCAGTCGGCGAAGAGCGAGCCGGTGGAGTAGAACTTCTGGCCGTTGAGGACGTAGTGATCGCCCTGGCGCACCAGGCGCGTGGCCAGCGGTGCATTGCCACCGATCTGGGGCTGGCCCAGCTCGGTGTGGGAGGCCCCGACCAGATCACCGGCGCGCACGCGTTCGCGCAGGCGCTGCACGCCGGCGTGCTGCAGGGGCGCATTGAGCAGGCGTTCGAGGGCGACGTGGTGATTGCGCCAGATGTGGGCCACGTTGGGATCAGCCGCACCCAGCTGGATGGCCGTGGCTAGCGTTTCGACGAAGGTGGCGCCGCCACCGCCGTAGCCGGCGTCCAGGCGGCCGGCACCGAAACCGGTGGCCTTGATCTCGGCGATCACGTCAAAGGGTTGCTCGCGCTGGGCATCGCGCTGGGCAGCGCCATCGGCGATACGTTGCAGGAGGTCGGGAGGGATTTTGCTCATGAGGTCATGTCCGGTGTCGGCCTTGCGGCGGATGGCAAGGATGCGGACATCATAGGGTCACGAGGCGCAGGACCAAACTGCGAATTTCTTCTTAGCTTGCGCGGGCGGCGCATACTGCCGCCCGCGCTGCCTTCAGCGGCTGCGCAAGCCGGCAATGAACGCCAGCCCGAGGGCGGCCGCCCCGATCAGGAAAGTGCTGAGATGATGGCCGTTGCTGACCGCATAGAGCGCAGAGTAAGCATAGCCTCCCAGCGCCTGGGCCAGTGCAAAGGCGACCGTGAGCCGGCTCCAGATGGCCTCGCGCGCATGGGCGTCGTCGCTCAGGCCATGCAGCCGTGCCAGCGCCAGCGGCACCACCCCGGCGGGGAAGGAACCGATGATCACGGCCAGTACCATGAGCGCCGCCAGCTGACTGACCAGCCCCAATGCCAGCACCGCCAGCAGTTGTACGCCGAACGCCGCCAGCATTGAAGAACGTGCGCCCCAGCGGTCCGCTGCCCAGCCGTAGAGCAGTGGACCGACCGAGGCACCGATCCCATAGGCCACCCAGGTCGCTGCGCCCAATGCAGTCCCATGGTTCAGCTCGCGGGCGATGTAATCCACCAGGAACAGCATTTCCGGCACCAGCCCCAGCGCGGCCAGGGCGTACTGCACGAAGAGCAGGCGCAATGCCGGGGATAGGGGCGCCTTTTTCATGGAGGTCATGCTGCGCACTGCCGTGTGATCGTGTGCCGGCCAGGCAAACCAGCTGGCCGCCGTCAACAGCAGGGCCAGGCCGCCCAATGCCAGCCAGGTCGCCTGCAGACTCAACGACAGCATCAGCGGCACCACCGTCCCGGAGAGGATCACGCCGATACCGATCCCGAAGAAGATCGCTCCGCTGGCCAATCCACGCTTGCTGTGCGGTACCCGGTGTAGCACGACCCCCGAGACCAGCACCATGATGGCGCCACCGGCGATCCCCGAAAGCAGGCGCCAGCAGAAGAACCAGACCTGCGACAAGGGAAACGCACAGCCGATGAAGGACACGGAGGCCAGCAGCGTCATCAGCCGCAGCACGGCCACCGGACTCTGATAGCGCGCCATGGCGCGGCCCGAGAAAGCACCGACCAGGTAGCCGGCCAGGTTGGCCGCGCCCAGGTAGGCCGCCTGGGAGGCATCAAACCATTGCGCGTGGATCATCACCGGCAACAGCGGCGTATAGCCGAAGCGCGCCAATCCGATACCGACCAGGCTGGCCACCAGACCGGCAAAAATGGCCGGCACGTAGCCCGTGGCTGCAGCGCCCGAAGGCGCGGGGGAGGAAGCCATGCCTGCGCCGCTCAGCGCACCAGCGCGTAGTTGATCGGCACCCAGCGATAGCCACTGCCGTCCTTGACGATATGGCCGATGCCGGGGAAGGACAGGTGGGCGGCCGCGATCAGTTCCTTGGCGTCGGCGACGGCATCGAAGGCCTTGCGGCGATCCTGCTGGGCTTCCTTCTCATCGGTATCGAAGCCGATGGTAATGTCGGGCTGCGGGAACTGCACCGCGGCCACGTGGATCATGTCGCCCACGATCAGGAGTCGTTGGCCCTTGCTGCTGACCAGGTAGGCGTTGTGTCCGGGCGTATGGCCATAGTTGGCCACGCTGGAAATGCCGGGTTGCAGTTGCGTGTCACCCTCGAACGGACGGAACTTGCCGGCGGCGATATAGGGCTTGAGGGACTTTTCGGCGACCTCGAAGAATTCCTGGTTGATGGGGCTGGCCTGGGCCTTGTTGGCGGGATTGAGCCAGTACTCGGCGTCTTTCTTGTCGGCCCGCACCACAGCCTTGGGGAAGACGCGCTTGCCCTTGTGGGTCAGGCCGGCTTCATGGTCCGGATGCAGGTGGGTCAGGTAGACCTCGTCGACCTGCTCGGGGCGGTAGCCGGCCGCCTTCAGGCTGGTGAGCAGGTGGCCGCTGTCGGCATCAAGCACGCCGCCGGCGCCGGTATCGATGAGGATCAGCTTCTTGCCGGTATTGACCAGGAAGGCGTTGACCGATGTCTCGACCGGATCGCTGACGAAGGCAGCCTGCAGGCGTTGCTCCAGGTCTTCCTTGCTGATGCCGCGCAGCATCTTGCCGGCTGGCAGGCGGTTGGTCCCATCGGAGAGCGCGGTGACTTCGATGTCGCCGATCATGGTGCGATAGAAGCCCGGCTGGTTCTTGTGCAGCGGCGCTTCGGCGTAAGCAGCATGCACCACGGCCAGGGCGATGAGGGCAGCAGTGGCCGCCGCCAGCGGACGCAGCAGCGCGGAACGAGAGCGGGAGGGAGTGGGTGAAACTGCCCGTAATGAACGATGCATGGCAAGACTCCTCGGAGAGCGGCAACGCGGCACAGGCCGCCACGCCAGACTTGCGCAGGCAGTGAAGGCGGTAGCAAGACCGGCGAAGCAGGGAATGGGCCGCCGTAGTGGCGGGGGACGGGGAGGAGTGTGCGCAGCAGCGGCTGCGGTGTCTAGCTATACGAAAGGATAGGTGGACGGCCCTGTTGGCCCGCGAATGACCGGCGCTGTCGCTTTCTGCTCACGCCCATCATCCGCCGCTGGTGGAAAGCAGGCTGGTCCGATGGCCTCAGTTCTTGCCCTTCCAGGGAACCAGCGCGCGTTCCAGCAGGCGCATGCCATAGCTGAAGGCGAAGGCGCAGGTGGCAATCAAGGCGATGCCGACGAAGACTGCATCGGTTGCCAGGAAGTGGGAGGCCGACATGATCATGTAGCCGATGCCGCGATTGGCTGCAATCAGCTCGGCCGCCACCAGGGTGCTCCAGCCCACGCCCAGCGCAATGCGGATACCGGTCAGGATTTCCGGCAGGGCCGAGGGCAGGACGATCTCGACCAGCAGTTGCCAGCGCGTCGCGCCCAGTGAGAGCGCCGCATTGACCCGTTCCAGCGGCAGCGAGCGCCCCCCCGCCTGCGCCGACAGCACCACGGGTGCAAACATGGCCAGGGTCAGCAGGGTGATCTTGGAGGCTTCGCCGATGCCCAGCCAGATGATCATCAAGGGCAGGTAAGCCAGCGGCGGCAGGGGCCAATAAAATTCAATCGGGGTATCGAGCACGCCCTTGACCCAGCGATTGAGCCCCATCAGCAGACCCACCGGAATGCCCAGCGAAACCGCAATGACGCCGGCGGTGAGGATGCGCAGCAGGCTTGCACCCACGTGCTCGGTCAGGGTGGCATTGGCGTAGCCGTCTTCCCAGATGCCCTGGGCCACATGGATGACCTCGGAAGGGGTAGGCAGGAACAGGTGCGGCACCCAGCCGGTCTGCGCGATGAGCCACCACAGCGCCAGGATGGCGATGCCGGCGGCCACGCTGATACGTACCGTGGAGCCTTCGCCGATGCCGACGCTGCGCATCTTGACCAGGCGCGGTGGCGCGCTGGCCGCGGGTGGAGCCGATGTCCCTGCGCGCAGGGAATCCAGCAGGGGGAGGGGTTGGACTTGGTCGCTCATGATGTGACGAGGTCTTCGGACTGGTGGACGATGGCGCGAATTTCTTCACGCAATTGTGCAAAGGCAGGTTCGGTCTTGATGGCCCGGGCATCGCCCTCGGCTACAAAACGGCGCACGAAATCGGTCTCGAAACGCGCTACGATGCGGCCCGGGCGCGGTGACATCACGATTACCTCGGTGCCCAGGAAAAGCGCTTCCTCGATGGAGTGCGTGATGAAGAAGACCTGCTTGCCCGTGCGTGCCCAGACCGATACCAGCAGCTCCTGCATCTGTTCGCGGGTCATGCTGTCGAGTGCACCGAAGGGTTCGTCCATCAGCAGGATCTTGGGGTCCGGGGCCAAAGCGCGGGCCAGGCCCACGCGCTGGCGCATGCCGCCCGAGAGTTCGTAGGGGGCAGCCTTGGCGAAGTCCTGCAGTCCTACCAGGCGCAACAACTCCTGCGCACGGTCGCGGCTTTCATTGCGCGGCACGCCTGCAAACTTCAGGCCCAGGGCGACATTGTCCAGCACCGATTTCCAGGGCAGCAGGCTGTCCTTCTGGAACACTACGCCACGCTCGGCACCGGGTCCGGAGACCGGTTTGCCGTCGAGGGTGATGCTGCCTTCGGAGAGCGGCAGGAATCCGGCCATGGCATTGAGCAAGGTCGACTTGCCGCAGCCCGAGGTGCCCAGCGCGACCACGAAGCCGCGTTCAGGAATATCCAGCGAGACCCGGTCAAGCGCATGGACCACCTGTTTGTCCCGGCCGGCAAAGAAGACGCTGGCGTTTTCTACTTTCAACATGGTGTGTTCTTTCCAAACCGTGCAAGCGCAAGCGCCGTGCGACAGGGTGGCTATCGGCACGACGGGCTTGCAGACGGTATCGACGGGGAGGCTTACTTCAGGCCAGTCACCGCCGTTGGGGTGACGAAGGCAGCATAGCTGGACAGCACGTCCGAGATCTTCTTCTGTTCCTTCAGGAACACTGCAGTTTCCTTGAGGATCTTGGCCAGGCCCGAGTTTTCACCGCCACCCAGCCAGGCCGGCGAGGCTTGGGCGCTGACCGGCACCAGGTTCAGGTTCTGCAGGCCCGAAGCCTGGTCGGCCGGGGTGCCGCCGAGCAGCTTGGCCAGCAGGCGTGCGTTCTCGCTATCCTTGTTCCAGGCAGCCTTGTCGTTCTGAAAGGACAGGCTGGCCTTGTCGATCACGGCGCTGAAGGTCTTCAGGAATTCAGGATGTTCCTTGGCAAAGGAGCCAGTGGCGATCCAGGCCGAGAAGGTCGGCGCGCCCTTGTCGGCCACATCCTTGGAGGTCACCAGGACCTTGCCGTTTTTCTTCAGTTCGGTCAGAGCCGGGTCCCAGACGAACCCGCCGTCGATGTCGCCGCGATTGTAGGCGGCCACGATTTCAGGCTGCGGAATGGCAAAGACCTTCACATCCTTCTCTGTCCACCCCTGGCTCTTGATCAGCGCCAGCAACTGGTAATGGTCGGTGGAAACGGGGGCGGCGGCCAGCTTCTTGCCCTTCAGGTCGGCAACGCTGTTGATGCCCGAACCATTGCGCACCACCAAGGCCTCATCGGTCCCGGAGATCGAGGCGAGGTAGAAGGCCTTGACGTCAAGACCGCGCGAAGCCGCTGCGGCCAGCGGGCTCGAGCCCACGTAGCCCACCTGCACATCGCCACCGGCGATGGCCGCGATCACGTCGGCGCCGGAATTGAACTTGCGGAAGTCGATCTTCTTGCCGGTGGCCTTTTCGAATTCACCGTTGGCGATGGCCAGCGACGATGGCAGAGCATCGCTCTGGTAGCCGACGACGACGGGCTTGTCGGCTGCACCTGCGGCTGTGGCTCCGGTCAGCAGCAGGGCGGCGATGGCGGTGTTGAATGCTCTTCTTGTGATGTGCATGGTCTGTTCCTGTTCTTGGTTTAATGGGCGCGCAGGCTTGCGTCGTTGAGGAGTATGCAAAGCGCGCACGGCTTGCACAACGACCGTTTTCGCGGTTCCTTATGCGGATTTCGCGGATGACCCTTTGCGAGCCCTGCAGTTCGCGCAGCAGGCGCCGGGTGTCAAGTGTCAGCGGCGGCAGCCGCATCATCGACGGGATGCCGGCGAAGCACGGTTTCAAAAAGCCGGTGATTGGGGGGGAGGAAGTCGTTCATGAAAAATACCAGCAAGGAGGGCGCGATGAGCAAGGGCACTCATGGCCAAAGCCTGCAGCCTGGTCATCGGCGCGTCCTCTTTCAACCAAGAAAAATGCCATTGCCAATGCGGAGAACAACTTGAGCAGCTAAACTGCGACACCTGAAAGCTCAGCCGTCAGCCAAGCAGAAGATCGCTGTCCTTGGGACTTCGATGGGTTCTAGTGGCGACTCCTCATCTTTCTATCGACACGACGCACCCCGATGACAATCCCGCTGAGAGAAAGCGCCAGTCCGCCAAGACTGAGCAGGATCAGAACAGCCTCCCTCCAGCCGACTGCAGCCAGCATGAAATGCAGGTCCCAACTATGCAGGAAGCTGAACAGCCAGCGCCCCAGCCGTTGCGCGCGGTCGGCGCTGAGAACGACCTGTCCGGTGGCCGGATCGATATAGACCAGGGTGCTGCCTGCATCAGCAAAACGCAACCTGAGCACCGGCAGGCGACGCTCGGCGCCTCCCATCATGGCTTCCGGCGCACGGCGGTAGTAATAGGCATCACCGCCATCGAGCAGCTCTGCCTGCGTGATTTTGGCGGGCAGCAGCATTGCAGCGGCCTCTTGCAGTACGGCCTGTGGCCATTGCCGCTGTACCAGCAGACCCTGTGCATCCGCGGTGACGATGCGCGTGCCATCTGCGGCATCCCGGGCAAGCACGAAGCCATGGCCACCAAGATTTTTCCACTCCAGCTCGACGGCCCGGAAACCATCCCGCTGAAGCGCCTGCAGGATGTCCGTTGGCGTGCGATCCATGTACTGCCGGGAGACAATGGCCCCTTCGTAGCGCGCCAGGTCCGGCGATTGCGTCGGCGAAAAAATACCCAGTGGATTCATCGACATCAGACCACTGAAGATCCATGTCAGCGTAATGGCAGCAAAGCCCAAACCGAGCAGATGGTGCCAGCGCATCCATCCCGGGGCGAACGGCGAGCGGGAACCAGATTTGTAAGGTCGCGCAAAGCGCCAGCGCCAAAGCCCCACGACGATACCGCTGCAGGCAACCAGCACGCAGCCGGCCGAGAGCGCAATAACGGTCCAGCTCCAGACCGGATCGCGCGACTGGTTCTTCAAGGGATAAAGCCAGTGCAGCCAAGCGCCGACGTAATTCCACATGCGCCGGGACCGGCTGGCCTGCATCACAACCTCACCGGTCCGGGAGGAAACGTAGAGCAAGGTCTGCGCAACATCGCCGACCTGCACCATATGCAGGGGGCGATGGGCGTTGAGGCTGCCGGAATGGGTCCAACGGTCTTCATCGATGCTGCCCAGGTATTGAACATCGGCACCGCCTGAGAACACCTTGGCGCTATGCAGTGCCGCAGCGCTGCTGTAGCCGTCTGCTGGCACACCATTGGACGCATCTACGCTGGTCAGGCTGCCATCAGCACGCTGCACGATATAGCGTGCTTGCCCGGAGGCAGCGTTGAGGACCAGCCGGCTGACCGGCGCATCTCCCATGACCTGCGAGGGTAATTGTGGTGCGGCACCCAACGCTGGCAATGCTGCCAATCGGTCCCAAGGGGTGAGCTTGGGATAACCGATGAACAGCATCACCATGCCGCTGGCAAACCACAATGCCATCAGCAGGCAGCCGGCGACACCGCACCAGCGGTGCGTGAGATAGGTCCAGCGCCGCAGGCTGCCAGTTACTCTCTTCATCAAGCTCAGAAGCGATGATTCAGCGCCAGCTGAACTTCACGTTCGGGACCGTACAGCCATTGCGTGGTGGTGTAATACGCCGTGGTGAAATAACGCTTGTCGAAGACATTGTTGGCACGCAGCGTGACCGTGGTGGCCTGCGTGGCCTTCCATTGCAGCGCCAGGTCAGTGGTGGTGTAGGAGGGTAGCCTGAGCGTATTGGCATTGTCGGCATAGCGCTGGCCGACATACTGCAGGCCGCCGCTGGCGGTCCATGCCGGCAGGAAATTCCAGCTCAGCCAGACATTGGCCAGACGCTCGGGCACATCGGTGGGTACCTTGCCGGCACGCGAGACAGCTGCGCCGCTGACCGATTCGGTGAAGTCATCGAAACGTGCGCGCAACATGCTGGCATTGGCGTTCAGTTTCCATTGCTCGGCAAAGGCCAGCGACAGGCTGGCTTCGATACCTCGCGAGGACTGCTGTCCGACCTGCACGCTCACACTGGGATTGGCCGGATCGCGGGTGAGCAGATCGTTCTTGCGGATATCGTAGAGCGCCAGCGTCCACTCACCGCGCTTGTCCCAGAACACCTGCTTGATGCCAGCCTCGATCTGTCGTCCGGTCGACAACTTGAATTTGCTGTTGGCCTTGCTCATGAAGAGCATGCTGCTCACGGGCGCCGCAGCCTTCGAGTATTGGCCGTAAACACTCAGGTCAGGGGTAATGGCATAGACCGCTCCCAGGCGCCAGCCCAGGTTGGAGAAGCCCTGATCGAAACCACCCGTACCACCGGCAAGATCGGTGCGGGAGACATCAGCGTGATCGAAGCGCAGGCCGGCCAGCACACTCAGTTTTTCGGTCAGGTCCAGCTTGTCTTCGGAGAAGACTGAATACTGCGAGGCGCGCGCGCGGAAGCGCGGCAGGAAAGCCGGAATCCCTACACCGCTGGCATAGCTGCCCGGGTCGAAGCTATAGGGATTGACCGAGCTGAAGCTGCCATTATAGGTGTTGTTGGTATGTGTAAAGGACGTCGAGTTGATATCAAAACCGACCGACACCTGATTCTTCAGGCCTGCCAGATGGCCCTTGAAGGTCGCATCAGTGGTCACCCCGGTCTGGGACTGGTCATGACGGATTTCGGTAGCATCGCCACGATCGACCAGTCCGGTGGTCTTGTTGTAGACATAGCTTTCGGCATTGCGCCAGTAGCGGTTGCTGTTGATCTGGTAAAGCCGGGTGCGCAGCGTGGTATCGGCATCAGGTGTCCACTGGGCTTCCAGTTGCGCCCAGCGGTCCTTGTAGTCGATGGTCCCGTCAGCCACGTTGTAGTTGCGTTCGCGCAGGGCATCGACTTGTTGACCGTTGATCAGGGGCGTACCGAAATAGGCCATCGGACGTTGATGCCCCTGGGCATAACTCAGCTGTACGAACAGATCGCGATTGACATCCAGGCGCAACGCACCGGAGAGGCTCAGATTATTGGTGTTGCCGCGATCGACCCAGCCATCCGACCGATCTCCGGCGATGTCGACACGATAGGAAAGCATCTCGTTGATGGCACCGCCGCTACCCAGTCCGAGGCGCCGGGTGTTATGGGTGCCGACGGTCGCTTCAATTTCGTTTTCGATCTTCCCGCGGGTGGGCTTTTTGGGGATCACATTGACCACACCGCCGATGGCACCATCACCATAGATGACCGAGGCAGGGCCGCTTAGGACTTCGATACGGTCAATGTTCCAGGTGTCGAACGGAAAGCTCACGCCCACGCCACCATATTGGCGCAGGCCATCATAGAGACGCATCACGGAGGTGGCATCGGTGAAGCCGCGCGCCGACAGTGCGCTGCCGCTGTTGCCCGGGTGGCCCATGGCGCTGTAGCCGGGCGCGCGGGTGATGGCATCGGTGATGCTGGCGTCGCCGCGCTCTTCCAGTTGTTGGCGGTTGATGACGGCGACGCTGGCTGGCGTCTGCAAGGGTGTCAGATCCAGATTGGAACCGACCGACACCTGATTTTGCAGCGGCAATGGACTCTGGGCATTGATCGTGATGGCCGGCAGCGCATTGGCGGAGTCCTCAGCCTGGACCGCAGCGGTAAGGCAGAGCAGGGGCAGTGCATAGGGAGCATAGGCAATTGTGCGGCGCAACTGGGTTGGCAGCGAACGCGCTGGATACAGGAGGGGGCGTGGGTCAGATTTTTTTATCATGTCGGTGTCTCGGGGAAGGTGTCGTGGGGTGACTGAGGAAGGACCAGTCACGCGCGCAACGCAGATGCGCGGCACCGCTTGTCAGGGTGGAAGCGGGGATGCCGTCAGCTGTGGCAGCGTGGGATAGATCAGCAGCGTGTACCCGGTGGCCCCCGGGGAGCTGCACTCACCCAGGCTGTGTGCGCCCGCCGTCGCTCCTGAACAGGCGCTGGGGCCAACGATCTCCGTAACAACGGCTGTGGCAGATCCAGCCGTGCCGGCAACACATGAGCAAGATCCTGCTTCGCGCAGAACATGCAGTGCCCTGCATGGGCCGCATGCTCGGTTTTGCCCGTGATTCGACCTGAAGTCGCAGCGGGGTCATCAGCCACTGAACATAGCTCATTCCAGGGTAAAGCCAGCCTGGTCGCGATGCGCGCTTGCACCACTGCCGACCACATCATTGCCAGCAGGGCAGCAATGGTGAGCCACGCGATCATGCGTAGGCGGGGAAGGCGAGTTTTCATGGGCGCAGATTCTAACGCCCAAGAAGCCGATCCGGCCGCTCATGGAAGCCAGGCCCTTTTGTGGGAAAAAGACAGGAAGTCCTTGCCTGTAAAGGATTTGTAAGATTTTCGTCAAGTGCACGTTCGGCTTGTCTGCGACAATATGTCGCATGTGCTGCGCCTTGGTCGTGGCAAATTTGTCGCCCGCGAAGATGTGCGCCCGGATGCGGGCTCAGTCAGCTTCCATGAATCAGATCACCGGACCGATCAGGGTAAGTACATCCCCTCAATCGATCCCATAGTGGAATTGAAGATAATGAAAAATGTTAAGCGCCTCCTCTCGTTAGTGATCCTCTCCAGCCTCTTAATGGCGCAATTCGTCTGGGCGCACGCCCACCTGAAGACGGCCATTCCCGGCGATCAGGCGGTAGTCGCTTCACCAGCAGAGCTCACCCTTACTTTCTCAGAGGGATTGAATCTGAAATTGAGCGGCGTCAAGTTGTCACGCCCCGATCAGAAGGAAGTCAAATTGGGTGAGGCCATGCTCATGGACGAGGGAAAGTCATTCATGGTGGGGATCCCCACACGACTGGCACCGGGCACCTACACCGTGCAATGGCATGCCTTGTCCGTAGATGGCCACAAGACCGAGGGTAGCTACAGCTTTTCCGTAGCACCTTGATTTCTCCCACGCTTCTGTTGGGCCTTTGCCGGCTTTCACTCGATGGTGCGGCACTGTTTCTGTGGGGCGCGGGCCTGACTTTGCTTGTGCTGGTCGCAGAGCCACTCAGGAGCGAGCTATGGCAACGCCTGGCCGGATGGCGACGTCTTTTGTTCGGACTTCTGTTGACTGCCGTGCTTGCCAGCTTGCCCCTGCAAGCCAGTATTCTTGGCGATGGCTGGGCTGATGCCTGGCACCTTGACATGCTCGCCGCGGTAGCCAACGGCACCTCAATCGGTACGGCATGGTGGATCCAGTTGATCGCCGTTTGCCTGCTCTTGTTCAGCGTGACGCTATCGGAGCGCATGCGCTTGCTTGCATGCATCGCTGGTAGCGGCATCATGCTGACGAGCCTGGCGCTGACCGGACATGCCGTCATGCATGAAGGATGGACGGGACTGTTGCATCAGGCAAACGACGTTCTCCATGTGTGGAGCGTCGGGGCTTGGATAGGCGCATTGCCGATCGTCTTGATGGTCCTGTCAGACCGATATCGCCGCGTGTATCCAGATATGGTCAATACCATATTGCGGCGCTTTTCAAATATCGGCCATGCAGTGGTGGCCTTGGTTTTCCTGACAGGCTTGCTCAATACCCTCCTCATCCTTGGACGACTGCCGTTGGATTTCCATTTTCGCTACCAAGCGCTGTTGACCATGAAAATCCTGGTGGCTGGCGCAATGATGGCCATTGCCGTGTTCAACAGGTATGTGCTGGTGCCATCGATGCGTCATCATCGCCATGCCCTGCGACAGCTATACCGTCTGACCCTGGCGGAAATTTTGCTTTCCTGGGTTGCGTTGATGTTGCTGGCATGGCTGGGAATGTTGCAGCCGAATTGAACATGCCGCCACTGCGGCAAATCGCCGCAGCGTGACGTCTTGAGCACATGCTCATGCGCCGGAAGATATGCGGGTTCGCCAGCCTAACTTACCTGCGCCTGGATCCATGCAAACAGCGCATCCAGGTCGTAATCGCCACTATGAGGGCGATTCCAGGCGAACTCCAGATTGACCTGTGCGCCACGCTGACGTGCGGCTGCAGCCAGTAGCGTCGGTACGGCCAGCGAGGTCTCCCGATCCATCCCGTTTACGGCTCAGCCAGGCCAGCACCGGAGACCTGGCTGTGCTGCGCCGAGAATGCGGTGTTTGGAGCGAATGCGTTCGGGGTCGCCGGGGAAGCGCCTGCGTTGTAGCGTAACCCGCGCACCGCCGCCTTGAGATCGACGATGACGGCAGCTGCCTTGCCGGTCCATCGGCCGTTGCTCGCCTGCAGAGTGCGTCAAGCAATGCTACGGAAGTCGCATTGCACATGCCCTGGCTGCGGCAAATTGACGCAGCCAGGGCCACGCCGCGTCATCACCTGCAAAGGCGGGCTTATCATAGGTCACGCCAGATCCTATTTTGTACATCGTTTCCAGACCTCTGAACATGAGTTTGAGCCGACGCTTTCATCAACTGCTCGCATGGCTTGCGCTATGCGTGATGGTGTTTGGTGCTGCCGCTCCAACCATTTCTCGGACGCTGGCCTCCAATCCCCAGCTCACCTGGATGGAAGTCTGCAGTGCCAGTGGCACCAAGCGCGTTGCGGTGCCAGGAAACAGGACGGCAGGGCAGGAGAAAATGCCCGTCGACGTAGCACATTGCGGCTATTGTGTCCTTCAGCAGCACGCGCCGGCTCCACCCTCTGCTGCGCCCGCTATCACCTCGCTGATTGCGGTGCTGGCGCACCCTGTCTTCTTCATTGCTGACGTCACCGTGGTCCTGACTCTGGCTCCCACGGCACATCGCAGTCGAGCGCCTCCGGGACTCGTTTAACCGCCTTGTTCATGTGTGTTGCACAGGTCGCTTTCGCGCACTTGTGCAGGTTTTGCGCGCCTGTCCGGCAAGGCGGAACACGAGCAAGCAGCATGCATCCCGAGCAGGGATGCATGCCATCGGCTCATCAGAATGGGAAAGCGAGCGCGGTCAGCGCGGCGTCTTTCTCACTTCTCTCTCGATCCATTCAGCGAACGCTCCGTTGAGGATGCAGCGACTTGCGCTTGTCCGATTACATGATCCCAATCGAGACGTCCACAACGAGGTTCGTTACTCCGGCCTGTCCGGACCCAGGAGGCTATATGCAAACGAATGATTATTTGGAGTTGGTAAAAACAAAGCTCGACCTGCAATCCGACCACGCATTGGCAAATGTGCTGGGTGTGACGCGCAGTGCGATCAGCCATATGAAAAGCGGGAAAAGCGGTATCGGCGATGCGACGGCAGTGAAGGTGGCTCAGCTAAGCGGCATTTCGGTTGCTCGCGTCCTGATCGATGTTCATCTTGAACGATCGAAGGCTCCAGAGGTGAAAGCAGCGTGGGCCTCGATGATGGAAAAATATCCCGCACCCTTTGATCCCCACATGCCATACCGCAGTCAGCATCTGAACTTCCTTTCGTCATCCCAAACTGGCACCTCACTTCACGATCGGTAAAGCCAACAGAATTGGCTGACATCTGAATGGCTCTGACGGAGAAGAAAACATGTTCAATGCAATCGCAGTGCAATCCCTGCCCGCTGGCAAGCATCTCACCATCCCCAAGCATCGTGGCTTGCGCTTGCGAGCCAACGAGCGGATGTACAACTGGATTTATCGCTACAAGAATCCGGATGATGGCAGGATTCGCCAGGTCAAACTGGGCGAATGGCCCAACATGTCATTGAACTCGGCCGTTCGCCAATGGCGGCAACTCAAGAGTCTGCGTGATCAGGGGATCGATCCATCAACGGTGCATCGGCAAGCGCAAGCCCTACGACGCAATTCCATATCAATGTCGCCTGAGTCCGCTGCGCAGCTGACGGTACAGCAAATCGGTTTTTATTATTACGAAGGACACGTCAAGCATCATTGGGGTGAGAGAGGGGCCAAGGAAGTGTGGCGTATTTTCGCGCGCACGCTGGGTGAATTCGCCAACCTTCCAGCCCAGGCGGTCGATGCAGAGATGGCTGCGGACTTTCTTCGTGGCTTCCTGGATCGGCCGACCCAAGGCACTATCACGCGACGCGAACTGGGTGCTGCCTGGGATCACGCCATTGCGCATGGATTGCTTCCTGCCAAGTGCGTCAATGTGTGGCGTAGCGTGATGCGTGGTGAGTTCAAGAGCAAAGGCGTTCGTATCAAGGGCGTGTATCGCGGCCCTGTGAAGCGTCTGCTGTCAATCAATGAACTCGCCGTCATCTTGCCGTGGCTCCATCATTTCACCAGCGCCAACGAGGATATCCTGACGCTGCTTGCCTGGACATGCGCTCCCGGAAAGGAAATTTGCGCCATGCACGCCCGCGAGATCAGCCAGGAGCCAGATGGCTGGTGGTGGACGATCCCGGAGGAAAAGCTGCGTCCCCAACGACGCGGTGCCGCTAGTGACTTTCGTGTTCCCCTGGTGGGCCGGGCGCTGGAGATCGTACAGCGTCGCCTTCTGGCCAGCGGGACGGGCTATCTGTTCGAGGGTCGCAAGGGCGGACGCTTTGATCCCAAGAATGTCGGCGTGGCCGTCTGGAATGCACGCGCGGACTGCGATTCCCGCCCTGAATATCAGCGACCGCGCCTGCCCATTTCGAACTGGACTCCCAATGACCTGCGACGTGCCGCTGTAGAGTTGCTCAAGACGATGGAATGTCCGCCGGAAATCCTTGCCGCAGTGCAGGGGCAGCTCGGCAATCATCTGCGCCTGTCTACTGACGGGCAAGCTCACGCTGCTATGAAACGGCTCTGGATGACACGGCTGGCACAAGTTCTGGACCAACTCATGCGCGGCAGGATCCCGGCGCCGTGGGAGACGGAAAAGCTGGCTGCCTGAACGAGACGGCGCCGTCTTCACCCTATTGAGAGGCGCGGACATAGCGACAATATGTCGCACATGAAATTCGACAAAAGGAGTTCGATTGGTCGCACAATCATCAACTCCTGCAGGGCAGGCAGATGGTATCCGAATGAATCGCTTCGCGACCAGTCGGCAGCCGAAGATTGGTTTGCATCCTGAGTCGGGCTTCGGGCTCGCTGTTTTCTTATGTTCTTGATGTCGGATCTGGAAGTGCTGGAGAGCGGCCGACCCTGTACTGAGCGGGAAATCCTCGATGCGGAATGCATGCTTGGCTTTTCACTGCCGACCGAGTTGCGCAACGCCTATCTCAACGCCAACGGCTTTACCGGGCCGTCCGAAGCCCGGTTTCTTTACCCGCTGGCGCGAAGGGAGGCGTTCTCCTTTGTGACCATGCTAAGGCTGACGCAAGTTCTGCGCCGCTTGCCGACTGCGGCATCATTGTGGAACGCAGCGGTGGCCTTCGGCGATTATGGCATCGGGTCTACCTGGGGCATGACCTCGGAGGGACGTGTATTCGAATGGTGGCCAGAAGACGGTGACGAGCCGTTCTTTCTGGACGTGTCGCTCCAGCAGTTATGGTCAGAGCGCAGCAAACTTTTTGACTCCCTTTCGGCTTCTTGATCATTTGCAGAAGTGCCGAAGCACCACAATGTCCGCTCTATCTTTTTCGTCCCCGTGGCCTGCAGCGCGGCCACGGTAGTTCGCCAGCCTGCGCACATCATTCGTGCAGACGCCCCAGGAACTGCCGCGAGCGCTCGCTGCCCTGCGTGCCGAAGAACAGGGAAGGGGTGGTATCTTCCAGCACGTGTCCACCTTCCATGAAGATGATGCGGTCGGCGACATCCCGGGCGAAGCGAGTTTCGTGCGTCACGACCAGCATGGTCATGCCCTCGGCCGCCAGCGCGCGCATCACGTTCAAGACGTCGTCGCGCAGTTCCGGATCCAGGGCCGAGGTCGGCTCATCAAAGAGGATCACTTCCGGATCCATGGCCAGTGCGCGGGCAATGGCCACACGCTGCTTCTGGCCACCGGAGAGCTTGCCCGGATAAGCATCGGCTTTTTCCGCCAGCCCGACCTTGCCCAGCAGCGCCAGGCCGCGCTCGCGGGCCTCCGCCTTGGCGACACCCTTGACCGAAACCAGGCCTTCGATCACGTTCTGCAGCGCCGTCATGTGCGGGAACAGGTTGAAGGACTGGAACACCATGGCAGTCTGCTGCCGGATCTGCAGCGTCTTGCGCCGCAGTTCGCGTGCGGGCAGCATTGCCGGATCGTTCAGCGCCACGCCGCAGATCTCGATGCTGCCGCGATCCGGTAATTCCAGCAGGTTCAGCGAGCGGATGAAGGTGGTCTTGCCGGACCCGGAGGGACCCATGATGACCACGACTTCGCCACGCGCGACTTCGAGGTTGATGTTGCGCAGTACCTGATTGGCGCCATAAGCCTTGGCCAAGGCGCTCACGCGCACAGTACAGGAGGATGACGGATTCATTGATAGCGCCTCGACAGTTTCTCTTCCAGCCAGGTTTGCAGGAGGGTGAGCAGTTGATTGATGACCCAGTAGATGGTCCCGACGATGATGAACATGTCCATGTAGCGGAAGGTGGTCGCCCCCAGCTGATCGGCCACGCGCGTCAGTTCCACCACGGTCACGGTGGAGGCCAGCGAGGTATCCTTCATCAGCGCGATCAGGCGGCTGCCCACGGGAGGAATGGCGATGCGCAGGCCTTGCGGCAGGATCACGCGCCACAGCGTCTTCCAGTAACCCATGCCCATGGACCAGGCGGCTTCCCACTGGCCGCGATCGACCGCATTGATGCCGGAGCGAAAGTTCTCGCTCAGGTAGGCCGCCGAGAACAAGGTCAGCGCCAGCAAGGCGGCGGGGATGGGATCGATGGTGATGCCGTAGTTGGGCAGGCCGAAATAGATCAGCAGGATCTGGATCAGCAAGGGCGTGCCGCGAAACACCGACACATAGGCAAACGCCAGCCAGCGCAGCGGCCGCGCATCGGAAATGCGGGCCAGCGCAATGAGCATGCCCAGCGCCGAACCCAGCACGAATGAGCCGATACCCAGCCCGATGGTCACCACCACCGCTTTCTCCAGCAGCGGTAGCGCCCTGACAAACAGATCAATCATGGTTCTCCTCCCGGTTGCAGCGCCTGCATGCGGGCGCTGCTTCAGTGTTCATGGACGCGTGCATCACGCCTGTGGGGCAGCTTTTGCGTACTGGGCCAGTGCCTGGTCCAGATCGGCGATCAGCAGGGCAGGATCTTCCAGGCCGATAGACAGGCGCACCACTGGCTGGTCGGTCGCCGGGAAGGCGCGATTGGCCTGCAGGGCGGCCGGATAATAAGCCGCCAGGCTGTGCACGCCGCCCCAGCTGGCACCGATGGCGAAGTGCTGCAGGGCGTCGAAGAAGCCGTGGAAAGCGCTTTCCGGTGCCGGTTGCAGGATCATCGAGAACAGGCAGCCATTGGTCTTGTAGTCGCGCTTCCACAGAGCATGGCCGGGGTCGCCTTCGAGCGGCGGGTACATCATGCGCGCAACCACAGGATGATCGGCCAGATGGCGCGCCACCTGCAGGGTCGAAGCACTTTGGGCCCGGACGCGCAATGGCAGGGTTTCCAGCCCGCGCAGCACGAGGAAGCAATCCTCGGGACTGACCTGCTGGCCGAGGATGCTCTGGGTCTCGCGCAGGATCTCGTAGTGGCCGTGGTCATTCATGCTGATGCATCCCATGAGCACGTCGGAGTGACCGCCCATGAATTTGGTGGCTGCCTGGATACTGAAGTCTACGCCCATGTCCAGGCATGTCAGTCCCAGCGGACTGGCCCAGGTGTTGTCCAGCATGGTCAGCACACCGTGCTGCCGTGCCACGGCGGTGATGGCCGGGATGTCCTGCATTTCCATGGTGACCGTGCCGGGCGCCTCCATGCAGATCAGGCGGGTGGATGGCTTGATCAGTTCGGCGATTTCCGCGCCGATGTCCGGCCGGTACAGCTCCACCTCCACGCCCATTCGCGCCAGCCATTTTTCGGCAAAGGTCTTGAGGGCACCATAGCAGGCGGCCGAGACCAGCAGATGGTCGCCACCGCGCACGAAGCCCATCACGGTAGTCATCAGGGCGGCCGCGCCGGAGGGCGCGATGACGCAGTGACGGGCGTTCTCCAGCGCGGCTACGCGCTGCTCCAGCAGGCGCGCCGTGGGGGTGCCGGTGACGCCATAGCTGAAGCCATCGGGCTGGCGCTGCTTGCGCTGAACAAAGTCCTCGAAGGTGTCGAACACCACGGTGGAGGCGCGCATCACCGGGGGCGAGAGGCTGGCGAACGCGGGTTGAGAGGAAACAGGGTGGCTCATGCGATTAATTTGTTAATCTAAAAAAGAGAAGCCCAGTATCCGAATTCGCGCCGCTGCCATCAACAGCTCGCCGGACTAACTTTATAAGTGGTACTTATACATGGACATGCGAGACATCCAGGTCTTCCGCGCCGTCATGCGCGCCGGGACCACCAGCAAGGCCGCCGCCCTGCTCAACGTATCCCAGCCCGCGATCAGCCAGTCGATCCGCAAGCTGGAAGCGTCTTCCGAACTGCGGCTGTTCGAACGCACCCGTGGCCGGCTGGTGCCGACGCAGGAGGCGCTGGCCTTGATCGTCGAAGTGGATCGCTGCTTTGCCGGGTTCGAGATGATCGAGCACCGTATCCGCAGCTTGCGCTCATTCGGACTGGGTCGCCTGGCCATTGCCTCCTTTCCCGCACTGGGCAATGGTTTCATGCCACGCGCCATCGCGGCCTTCGGGCTGGGCGAGCGGCGTGTTCAGATGTCGTTCCAGATCATGAGTTCGCGCGAGGTTTACCAGCAGGTCAGCGCAGGACAGCTGGATTTCGGGCTGATGGCCGATGAACTGTCCGTCTCCGGGCTGGAGCATTCGCAATTCATGAGCGTGCCGGGTGTGATGGTGATGAATGACCGGCATCCCTTGGCCGGCAAGCCGGTCATCACGGCCGACGACCTGCTGGAGCATCCCTTCATTGCCCTCAATCCCGAAGATGCCAGCCGCCGGCGTCTGGAGCAGGAGCTGATCCTGCAGGGAAAGGTTTTGCGCCCCATCCTGGAAACGCCTTATTCCAATTCGGTCTGCGAATTCGCCATGCGTGGTGTCGGCATGGGCATGGCGCATCCCATTCTGGCGCTGGATTTCGTCACGCGGGGCCTGCGCCTGAAGCCGATGGAGGTGACGGCCAATTTCACGGCGCTGCTGGTGTTCCGGCCTGGTGTGCCGATGTCGGAGAATGCCAAGGAGCTGCTGCGGGTGATGCGCATCCAGATGGAGTCGGACATGAGTTCATTGCGCCAGGTGCTGTACCAGAAACCCGGCGCTTTCTGAATCTCGGTGCCATGCACCGGTTTGAGCGCTGCGCACAAGTCTGGGGCAAGGCGCGACGGCAAGAGATCGCACGATGAGCCGCCGGCCCCAAGGGAAGCACCGCAGGGAAGGGCGCAACGCTATTGGGTCGCTTCATTTTACGGTGCCGGATTGGTGCAAGATCTCTTATGGACGCATCAATTTCATCGTTGAAACTATAAGCTCTGCTTATCACTCAAGAAACGCCCCCGGATTGCTGATCCCTTGGCCTGGGCACAGAATGGGCTTCCGTTTTCATTGATGACCAAGAGGGGACAGTACATGAAGTTGCATCATTTCATTCCGACCTGCCTGGTGGCAGCGCTCCTGGGCAGCGCAGCGGCTGCCGTGTCAGCCCAGAACATTCCGGCCGACATCCTGGCCAGTGCCCGTGCCTCGGGCGTGATCCGCATCGCCAACACCCAGAGCAGTCCGCCCTGGAGCCTGATTGACGACAAGCTGCAACCGGCCGGCTATGACGTCGAGGTGGCCAAGGAAGTGGCGCGCCGCATCGGCGTGGCGAAAGTGGTTTTCGTGGCTGACAGCTTCAAGAATTTCGTGGAGGGGCTCAAGGCGGGCAAGTACGACATGGTGATGAACGACCTGACGCCCTCGCCGGAACGGGAGAAGCAGGTCGATTTCGCGGCACCCTATGGCGTGGAGGATTTCCGTATCTTCGTACTGGCCAGCAACGCCAGCATCAAGGACAAGCCCGATCTCAAGGGCAAGAAGGTGGGCGTCACCACCGGTACCACCAATGAAAGCTGGGCCCGGGCCAATCTGAAGGAATCGGACATCCGCGCCTATGACAATGGCGGTTTCGTCTTCAATGACCTGGGCAATGGGCGCATTGATGCGGTCATCAGTTCGCACTTCGGTGGCATGAAATACGCCAATGTGAACAAGTTGCCGATCAAGGAAGTCGGACCGGTGCTGATCTACCAGCTGTCGGCACCGGCCATGCCAAAGGGCCAGCAGCCATTGAAGGACGCAGTCAGCAAGGCAATTGGCGACATGACGCGCGATGGCACCATTGATAAGCTGGCGCGCCGCTGGGTGGGTGCGGATTTCGATATGGTGGGGGATATCCAGCGGGCTTTGCAGCAACCGTGATTCGATTACCGCCGCGCTGGCTGACAGTTCCGCGGCGGGTTTCCGTTGTTGCCCGACGAGCTCACTGTAAAAGTGGAAAGTTTGCGGGCAGCGTGTGGAAGCCAACCGGGCGCCAAGGCAGCAGGCTCGACGAGCATGTCGACGACTCCCGCGAAGACCTGCGCAGCTGCATGCGCGTGGCCTGCCGTCTTTGCCGCAAAGCGATCCGTCCTGGCACGATCATTATCCGCACGTGGCTCTATCGATAGTGTTGAGGCTCCCTTAGGCTGTGATCCTTGCTTATATTTTGATCGGGATCTGGCCATGAATCAGCATCAACATGCACCGCTAAACACGCACTCCGACAAGGCCTTGCTGGCCCTGCTGGAAAGTTTTTCCGATGCCTGGAACCGTCATGATCTGGCGGCATTGATGAATTGCATGCATGACGATTGCGTGTTTCTGACCGCCGCCGGCAACGAGCCGCACGGGACGCGTCATGCCGGGCCAGCCGCCGTCAGCAAGGCATTTGCTTCGGCCTGGGAAACCTTCCCCGATGCCCGCTGGCGGGATGCGCGGCACTGGGTCAGTGGCGATCGCGGCGTTTCCGAATGGACCTTTACAGGGACCGCCGCCGACGGTACGCGGTCGGAATCCTGCGGCGTCGATCTGTTCATTTTCCGGGATGGGAAGATCCTCGAAAAGAATGTCTTCCGCAAAGACCGCCCGCGCCTGCCTGCGCGCTGAGCTGCCTTCCGAGCTTGCCTCCCACCCTCAGCAAAAAACACCATGAACAGCCGCACTGCATACGATCCGCACTTCGATCCGCTGGTCTCTTCTTCGATCGGCCATGACGCCGCCTATGCACCGACCTATTGGGTCGCCACGGCTGGCGAACCTCCACCGCACGATGGCCCCGTCACCGGCGATATGGATGCGGATGTAGTGATTATCGGCTCCGGCTTTACCGGTCTGTCGACAGCCTTGTTCCTGGCGCGTGAGCACGGTATTCGCGCCACCGTACTGGAAGCCAACCAACTCGCCTGGGGATGTACCAGCCGCAATGGCGGACAAGGACAAAACGCCAGCGGCCGACTCTATCGTTCGCAATGGATTGCCCGCTGGGGCTTGCAGACGGCCCTGAAAATGCATGAGGAAATCCAGTGCGGCTTCGACACCTTCAAGCAACTGGTGGCACAGATCGATTGCGATGCGCAGCCGGGCGGGCATCTGCAGATTGCACATCGGCGCAAAAAACTGGCCTTCCTGCAAAACGAAGTCAATGTCTTGCGTCAGCAGTTCGGTTATGACGCCCACCTGCTCAGCAAGGAAGACGTGCATCGCGACTGGTGCGGCGATCAGGAAGCCGTTGGCGCCATGCATGAGCCGGAAGGCATTTCCGTGCATCCGCTCAAGCTGGCCTTCGGCATGCTCAGGCAGGCTCGCGCACATGGCGCCCGCGTGCATCCGGCCAGCCCGGTAACCGGATGGGAAACACACAATGGCGTGCATCACCTGCATACGCCCGGTGGCATCGTACGTGCCCGCGCCGTTGCCATCGCAACAGGGGCGTATGCGACGCCCGGATTGTCGCCGTTATTGAAAAACCGCATCTTCCCCGTATTGTCCAATTCAATCGTCACGCGGCCGCTGACCGCTGGAGAACTCGCGGCGTGCAGCATTCGGACCCATCAGCCGATGACGGATACCCGCACTTTGCGCTTCTACTACCGCCTGTTGCCTGACAACCGCGTACAGATTGGCAGTCGCAGCGCCATCACCGGCGCCGATGCCGGCCGCGATGCGCATTACCGCTTGCTCACCGAGGGCTTGGCGCGCAAATTCCCGGCGTTGGCTGGCATCCAGATCGATTATTCATGGTGGGGGTGGGTGGATGTCAGCCACGATCTGATGCCGCGGGTGGTGCAGCCCGATCCGTCGCAACACATTTATTACGCCACGGGGTACGGTGGCAATGGCGTGTCGTTTTCTGCGCATGCCGGCAGGCGCATGGCTGAGCGTATTGCGGGCGTGCGCGACAGCACGATCACCTTGCCGATCTACGATAGCCCGCTGCCGTTTCCGCGCCAGGGAGAATGGGCTGCACCGTTTCGCCGTATCGGGCAGCGCATGCTGTATCGCTGGTACTGGTTGCGTGATGAAATCATCTAGGCGTGCCGGGCGAGGGCGTGCGCTGCCGTTTGACCAGCGCCGCCAGTTCCTTGATACCCGGCTCGATGCGATCGACCGGAATCGATGAAAACCCGAGGCGCACATGGTTGATTCGGTCGGCTTGTGCCAGAAAGAAGCTTTCACCAGATTCGATCAGGATGCCATGTTCATGCGCAGCTTGACGTAACTTCCGGGTATCGAAACCGGCAGCAAACTCTCCCCATAAGGCCGAACCGCCATCCGGCGGCTGGAACTGCATTTCCGGCAAATGCGTTTGCAGCGCGTGGGTCAGTGCCTTCGCGCGCCGTGCCAGTTCCTCGCGCATGGTATGCACGAAGCGATCATAGTGGCCATGCGCAATGAACAGTGCTGCGGCCATTTGATTGTTGGTGGCGGGATGACGGATCATCAGGCGCCGCAACACCCGCAATTGTTCAATCACTTCTGCCGGCGCCACGATATAGCCGATGCGCAATCCGGGCGATAACGTCTTGGAGAGGCTGCCGATATAGATGGTGCGGTGATCATGGTCGATGGCTTTGAGCGCCGGGGATGGCTTTCCCGTGTACTGCATTTCGGCATCGTAATCATCTTCGATCAGGATGCCATCGCACTCACGGGCCCACGCCAGCAAGGCGGCCCGCCGCGCGGCGCTGAGCGTGATGCCGGTTGGGCACTGGTGGCTCGGTGTGCAATACACGGTTTGCGCTGCGGCCAGAACATCGCGGTCCGGCAGCACGCCTTCATGATCGATATCGAGTCCCACCAGGTGCGCCCCACGGCGCAGGAAGATATTGCGCGCATCCATGTAGCCAGGATTTTCTACTGCGACGGTCGAGCCAGGCGCCACCAGCAATTCGCTGATCAGATAAAGCGCCTGCTGTGCGCCGACGGTCAGCAGCACTTCTTCACGCTTGGCGGCGATGCCCCGGCGTGGCAGCACGTGCCAGATCAACTGGGCAAGCAGCGATTCATTGTCGTGGTCGATGGCATCCGGCGCCCAGCGATGGATGGCGCTCACGTCCAGTGCGCGACGGCTGCATTCACGCCAGTCTGCAATGGGAAACAGGCTGGGATCGAACTGACCATACAGGAAGGGATAGCGATAACGCTGCCAATCGCCGGGCTTGTCCAGCCAGCGCATTCCTGCGGGCAATCCAATCATGCGCCGATGCCAGTCCACCGGATTGGATGACGCCGGCTTCGTCTCGATGGCGGGTGCCGTTGCCGTCGTTGTGCGAGCGTGGCTCAGGTACTGATCGCTGACGTAATAGCCATTGCGCGGCCGATTCTCCAGATAACCGTCTTCGACCAGCTTTTCGTAGACCAATACCACGGTATTGCGCGACACCGACAACATGTCGGCCAGTTCGCGGCTTGACGGGAGGCGCATGCCGGCCAGCAATCGGCCGTCCCGCATGGCATCGACAAAACCAACCCGCAACTGACTTTGCAGCGTGGACGCCTGACGGTCAGGATTGGGGAAAATCTGATGCCACATGACCTGATAGACGTCGTTGTTGCGCATAGTGCTCTCCCTGTTTTACAGCGTGCTGAACTGCATCTTTCATGCCATCCATGTGCGCAGCGTTACAAACGGGGGCGAGCTATCCCTGGGCAGGGGCATTACCCTGCGGGCCCTACCGATGGCGGTACGACACACAGGTCATGATTTGTGCAAACGCAGCCGGCGCGCACGATTTTAGTGCGGCCGCTGACCGTTACCGTGCTGGACCCATCGATTGCCGTTCTTGGCGTTATACCGGCGCACGCAACAATGCAATGATGCTGTCATGCCAATCACGCTGTGTACTGCGCTCATGCTTTCATCCTTTTTTTTCGGGTCGCTCACGTTGTTGGCTTGGCTGGCAGCAGTCAGTTTGCTTGCCGGTGTGATCAAAGGGGTCAGCGGTTTCGGGGCAGCGCTGATCATGGCGCCCTTGTTTGGCCTGTGGCTAACGCCGTCCCATGCCAGCGCATTGGTGATACTGCTGCATGCAGCAACAGCGTTACAGGGCTGGCGCAACTGGTCCCGGCTAGTACGCTGGAAGAGCGTGACGCCGCTGGCCCTGGTGGCCTTGGCATGCACCATGCTAACAACGCGCCTGTTCAATGATGGCGATAACACGCAAGTGCATCGGCTCATGGGCGCAGTGGTCATTCTGCTGACGCTGCTGCACGTGGGCGGCTGGCGCTGGCGACATCAGGGTGGCGTCGCAGCCACGCTGAGCGCCGGCCTGGCCAGCGGTGCCATGACGGCTTTGGGGGGCATGGGCGGCGCGCCCGCAGTGTATTACTTCAGTGGCGGACCTGGGGGCAAAGCGGAGGACCACCACGTTACGGCGCGGCTACGCGCCAACTTGCTGGGATATTTCTGCCTGCTCTTCGTGGGCGCCAGTCTGATTCTAGGGTTGCAGCGGCATATCAATGTGGCCGTGCTGGCGAGCAGCGCCGTGCTGGTGCCGGTGTTTGCTGCCGGGGTGTTGATCGGCGAACGCCTTTATCGGCACTTGCCGGCTTGCTGGATCAATTTCACGGTGACTGCCTTATTACTCGGTTCTGGATTGTTGTCCTTGCTGCGTTGAATGCGTAGCGTGTTCTTGGGTAGGTCGTAAGCAATGGAGCTTGCTTTGTTCATGAGCGTGCGCGACGTGCCATTTTTTAAAACTGATTTGTCGTCAAGGATCACGAGGGGATGCACCATGTCGGTCAATAAATTTCATCCGATCACCGGATCGGTCATGCCACGGTTTGCCGGCGTTGCCTCGCTCATGCGTCTGCCGCTGGTAGGGCTGGAAGACCAGATGTTTGATGAGGTCGATATCGGCCTGGTCGGCGTGCCGTGGGATGGCGGCACCACGAATCGTCCTGGGGCGCGCCATGGTCCGCGCCAGGTGCGGGATGCCTCGACCATGGTACGCAACGTCAATCGTGCCAGCGGCATTAAGCCGTTCTCCCTCTGCAATTGCGCTGACCTGGGTGACTCGCCGGTGAACCCGGTTGACCTCATGGACTCACTGGCGCGCATTGAGGGTTTCTTTGGACGCCTCAAGGCAGCCGACATCGTGCCGCTGGCGGTGGGTGGGGATCATCTGGTGAGCTTGCCGATCTTGCGCGCACTGGCCAAGGAGGGGCCGGTCGGCATGGTGCACTTTGACGCCCATACCGATACCTGGGATCGCTATTTTGGCGATTTCAAATATACCCATGGCACGCCATTCCGCCGCGCCATCGAGGAAGGCATCCTGGATCCGAAACGTACTGTGCAGATCGGCATCCGGGGCGCCTTGTACAACGACGCCGAGGATACGTGGGGGCAGGAGCAGGGCGTGCGTGTGATCGATATCGACGAGTTCCACGAGATGGGCGTCAAGGCCGTCATCGCCGAGGCGCGGCGCGTGGTGGGGGAGGAGCCGACCTACATCAGCTTTGATGTCGACGCGCTTGATCCGGTCTATGCACCGGGAACCGGGACGCCCGAGATCGGCGGCCTCACCACCCTCGAAGCGCAGCATCTGATCCGTGGCCTGCAAGGGCTGAACCTGATTGGCGGCGACGTGGTGGAAGTCTCACCACCCTTTGACCCCACCGGTGGTACTGCCGCTGTGGCGGCTACGCTGATGTTTGAAATGCTGTGCGTGATTGCCGATAGCGTCAGTCATCGCGCAAGAAGATAAGAAATCAGCCTTGCTGCTTCTGCTTTTCATTGCTGTCTTTTTTTGTGTGCTTTAACCCTTCTCTTAAGGATGTTGCCATGTTCGATGCCTCCATCATCACCAAAAAAGTTCGTCTCGGTCTGTGCCTTGCCAGCCTGTTGTTCGGCGGGATGACTGCCATTTCCGCCAACGCGCAGACCGCGGTACCGAATCAATTGAAGGTTGGCCTGGAAGTGGCCTATCCACCGTTTGAATCCTACGAGGGGGACAAGATCGTAGGCTTCGATCCCGAACTGACCATGATGCTGGCGCGTGCCATGAAGCTGCAACCCACCTTTGTCGATACCAAATTCGCCAGCCTGATTCTGGGCCTGGGCGCTGGCCAGCATGACGCTGTCATTTCCGGCCTGTACATCACGACCGAGCGCCTGGCCGTGGCCGATGCCGTTCCTTATGCCAAATCGGGCGCACTGATTCTGGCGTCCAAGGATGGCGTGATGCCGAAAAGTGAAAACGATTTATGCGGTTTGAAAGTCGGCCTGCAAGCCGGCACCAGCTGGGTAAAGAAGCTCAAGGATCTGTCGACCGATTATTGCGCCCCCAAAGGCAAGCCCGCCGTCGATGTCCATGAGTTCCCGACCGCCCCGGAAGTCTTGCAGGCGTTGCTGTCGAAAAACATCCAGGCCCAGATAGAAGTGGCCGCCGTTGCCAAGGCCTTTGCTGAGAAGAGCCGGGGAAGGGTGGTGATCAGCTCGCCATCGCAGATCTACATGCAGACATTGGGGGTATTCGTCAAGAAGGGCAACGTCGCCTTGAAGCAGGCGTTCGAGGCTGGCATGGTGGCCATCAAGAAATCCGGCGAATATGACGCGTTGATCAAGAAGTATGACCTTGGCGCGGTGGATATCAAGTAGTCCCTGCATCCCCCATCCGGAATAACCTGCACTGCCCACGCCGAGGATCTTATGCAACTGGATTGGCCGTATTTCTTTTCTCTCTTTTCCATGGGAGCCTTCTGGCGTGCGGTAGTCACTGTGGTGGAGCTGGCTGCCCTGTCTTGGGGTGTGGCCCTGCTGCTCGGATTTTTTGTCGCCAGCGCACAGCTATCGGCCTTGCCGTGGCTGCGACTGCTGGCGAGGTGGTATGTCTGGTTTTTCCGCAGCGTGCCTTTGCTGGTGTTGGTGGTTTTCGTTTTCAACCTGCCGCAGCTGCTGCCATCGACGGGCTGGTTCTTGTCGGTTCCGTTCGTATCCGGCCTGCTTTCGTTGGTGTTGAGCGAGACCGCCTACATGGCTGAAATCCATCGCGGCGGTTTGCTGTCGGTATCGAAAGGGCAGCGCGAGGCGGGACGTGCACTGGGTTTCGGCTATTTCGGCATCCAGACGCGCATCGTGGTGCCGCAGGCGTTTCGCATTGCCTTGCCCACGCTGGTCAATGAATACGTCACTATCGTCAAATTGACGTCGCTCGTGTCGGTCATTTCATTGCCGGAATTGCTGATGACCGGCCAGCGTTTGTACGCGCAGAATTTCCTGGTGATGGAAACGCTGTTGGCGGTGGCGGTCTATTACGTCCTGATCGTTTCGGTCTTCAGCATAGGCTTTCAATGGCTCGAAAAACGCCTTGATATGCAGAGCCGCCAGCCCAGGACGCTCAGCGAAGAACAATGTGCCCAATTGCGGGCACGACCGGCGCTTGCCGTTTCCGGCCAGGTGGCTCAACGCAGGCAACCGGCATCTGGCGCCCCGCTGGCCCTGGAGTTGCACGGTATCGAAAAGAGCTACGGGCCGCAAAAAGTGCTCAAGGGCATCAGCCTGACCGTGCGCAGCGGCGAAGTCATCAGCCTGATCGGACCGTCCGGTTCCGGAAAAACCTCGCTGATCCGCACCATCAATGCCCTGGAGTCCATCGACCGTGGCGAGATCATTCTGTTTGGCGAAGCTTATATCCGCGCCGGCGAAGACCTCAATTCCGGTCAGGTAAGGACCGGAATACGCCGCATCGGGATGGTGTTTCAAGGTTTCAACCTGTTCCCGCATCTGACGGTACTCGACAACATCAAACTGGCCCCCGGGTATCACCATCCGAAAGACAGCGCGCTGCATGAACAGGAAGCGCTGCAGCTGTTGGAAAAGGTCGGATTGCTGGCACATGCCTACAAATATCCGCATCAGATGTCCGGCGGTCAGCAGCAGCGCGTGGCAATCGCCCGTGCGCTGGCCTTGCGGCCGGATGTGATGTTGTTTGATGAACCGACTTCGGCACTTGATCCGGAATTGGTTGGCGATGTGCTCAAAGTGATCCGGGACCTTGCCAAGGAGGGGATGACCATGCTGATTGTCACGCACGAGATGGATTTTGCGCTCAGCATTTCTGATCGCATTCTCTTCATGGAGGGCGGACATGTTCAGCTCGATATGGCGCCGGATGTATTGCGGGATGAACAGCAGGGCGGCGAGGCCTTGGCGCGTACTCGCAGATTCATGGGGATCGCTGCCTGAATTGCCCGGACATCTTTGTTATGCGACAGGTTTATATACGTCAGCCAAATCACACAAGTCCCAATTGCCACCAGTCAATACCGCACAGACTTTCTCATCCGGCCTCACGCTGAGACCACCCGCCAGCAACGCCCCGATACCAATCGAGGCTGCCGGCTCCGCAATGAGCTTGGCATCTTTTGCCAGGATACGCATCCCCTCGATAATGTGCTCATCCTCGACGAGAACGATCTCGTCCACATACTTTTCTATGATGGGGTAGGGATTTTGTCCCGGGACACTGATCCTGAGCCCATCCGCGATGGTATTTTTCAGAGGTAGTGATGTTCTTTGCTTGTTGATGCGGCTCTGATAGTACTTGGGTGTAAGAGCGGGCTCTGCTCCGACCACCTTGATGGAGGGGCGGGTTTCCTTAAGCGCAGTCGCAATCCCGGAAATCAAGCCGCCCCCACCCATGGGAATGATGACGGTATCCACATCTGGCAAATCATCGATGATTTCGCACCCAATGGTGCCTTGCCCGGCCATCACCACGGGATCTTCGAATGCGTGCACCATTACATAGTGATTTTCCGCGGCGATCTCGGCAACCTTCTTCCAACGAGCTGCCGTATCGCCGTCGAACAAGATAACTTCCGCACCCAGTGCTTGCGTGTTGGCGATCTTGATTTTCGGGGTAGTCACCGGCAACACCAGGAGCGCCTTCACGCCGAGCATCCTGGCGGCATAAGCCAGGCCTTGCGCGTGGTTGCCCGAAGAGGTCGCAATGATCCCATTGGCAATCGCTTCCCTCGGCAGCGATAAGGATTTGTTCAGTGCACCTCGAATCTTGAAAGCGCCCGTGATCTGAAGTGTTTCGGGTTTCAGATAGAGTTCGCAGCCAAACTGTTTTTCGATCTTCTCTGCGCGAAGCAAGGGCGTATGCCTGATATGGGGAGAGAGCCGTTCGCGCGCTTGGTGAATGTCTTGGAGAGTGGGATATTCATGCATGAAGTAGATTCCTTTTTTCGCTGCAAAGAAAATGCGAAGCGAACTTACTCAATGAATTCAAAGAACTCACCGATCTTGTTGACGACGGCGTTCTGGTAGATTTTCGTAGCTGTCGTATTGTCCTGGATGGCCATGCCGGTGGAATCGAAAATCGTGATTTCCTCATCGTTCTCCCGGCCTGGCTTCCTGCCCAGCAGAATCTCCCCGAGCTCACCATGAATATCATTCATGGTGATGATCTGTCGTGTCAGGGGATGCCAGCTCTCTCCTTTTTCACAGCACTGTGCAGTGGAGTCATGCACGATCTTGGCGTGCTTGAATAATGCGGGATCCAGCTCCTGTTTTCCTTGCTGATCAGCGCCGATGGCAATGATGTGTGTACCCGGCTTGACCCACTTGGCTTCCACCACCGGGCCAGTGCCGCGCGTGGTGGTAACAAGAATGTCCGAACTTGCGACCACATCTTGTGCTGAGCTAGCAAGTGCCACAGGAAGACCAAAATCACGCTCGATATCCGCCTGGAAGCTGGCCATTTTTTCTGCGGTTCTACTCCATGCCTTGATGCCCTGAATATCGATGACTTCGCGCAGAGCACGAATCTGCATCCGGGCCTGCTGCCCAGTCCCGATTGCACCAATTACCTTGGCATCCTTTCTTGCCAGCACTTTGGCGGAGACCGCCCCGGCAGCGCCAGTTCTGAGTCCGGTGACCAAACTTCCATCCATGACGCACATCAGGGCGCACGATCTGGCATCAAACAGGAGGATGGTCCCCATGCTGCTGGGCACACCATAGAGTTTGGGATTATCGGGAAATGCCCCCGAAGAACTCTTCATGGAAATGACTTCGTTACCCTCGTAATAGCTCAGCTTGAAGTCGATTTCTCCTCTCGGTGCAGGAAGATGGATACCGGTATAAGGAGGCTGCATTACGCTGTTTTCACTGAATGCCCGATAAGCCTCTTCGACGGTACCAATCACCTCCTTCATGGAGATCAATTTGCGAACTTCCTCTTTCTTCAGCAATAAGGTGCGCATCAATACTCTCTTGAATACCAAAACTCATTTCACAGCATTGAAGTGATGTGCCAGCAAACGGTGCAGCATAAAAATACTGCACCGCTTTTTCAGGCAACGACACGATCTGAATCAGGCATCCAGCCAAACATATTCTGCGCAGGTGTAGTTCATGAATGCTCCCAGTGGAACGGGAGTGATGCCCTTCACCTTGGTGTTGACGCCTTCGAGGTTAATGATGAAGACGGGAATGCCGATGCCGCATTTCTCATGCACGAGGATCTGCATGTCGGCATACATTTGCTTTCGCTTGTTGAAATCGGTCTCTCCACGTGCGGCGACCAGCAACTGATCAAACTGTGCATTTTTCCAGCCCGACTCATTCCATTGCGCATCGGACTTGAATAACTGCGTAAACAAAATGTCCGCACTTGGGCGCGGATTGATATTGCCGAAGCCCAACGGCACCTTCATCCACTGGTTGGACCAATAGCCATCAGGAGGTACGCGTTTGACATCCAGTTTCAACCCAATTTTCTGCGCACTTTGCTGCATCAGCACGGCGATGTCGACCGAACCGGTAGCCGCTGCCGACGCCACGAGAGGGATAGTGCTACCCAAGACGCCTGCCTTTTGCAGGTGGAACTTGGCCTTGTCCGGATCGTAGGGGCGCTGCGGCAAACCAGGGAAATAAAAACGGTTGGTCGGATCGATAGGTTGATCATTGGCGGTCACGGCGTAACCACGGAAGGCGGCGTTCTTGATTTGCTCCCGGTCCATCAGGTACTTCATTCCCAAGGTGAAATCCATGCTATTGCCGGGTGCCACATCCTGACGGATGACCAGATCGGTATAGAGCCCCGTTCTGGTCTCTATCACGGTATAGCCTGAGGTCGTCCTGACGCGCTCGGTAGAACGGGCATTCACGTCATTGATCCAATGCACATCGCCCGATAGCAAGGCATTGACCCGGGCGGCCTCATCGGGGATGCCAAAGACTTCAACCTCATCGAGATAGGGCATTCCCGATTTCCAGTAATTTTCATTGCGCACGCCAATGGTACGCACTCCCGGCGTGAACTCCTTGACCTTGAACGCGCCAGTTCCATTGGGCGTGCGGAAGTCGGTCGTGCCGTCCCGGATGATCAGGAATTGCGCCGTGGACAAGATCACAGGCAGGTCGGCATTGGCACCTGCCAGTTTGATCTGCACTTCATTGGGCCCTGTCGCTTTGACCGACTCGATCTGATCTGCCACGACCTTGACCTTGGAGGCCACAGCCGGGTCTTTGTGACGCATCAGTGAATACACGACGTCGGCCGGGGTGAACGGTTTGCCGTCGTGAAAAACGACATCTTTACGTAGCTTGACGGTCCAGGTAATGGCATCCGTAGTCAGCAGTTCTTCGGCCAGCACCATTTGCGGGCCGAGCTTGCTATCGAGCTTGGTCAGTCCGTTATAGAACAGATTCACACGCGTGTAGTCAGTGGCGTGTGCCGCCTTGGCAGGATCGAGGGTGTCGGCGGTGGAACTGGTTTGGGTGGCCATGCGGAGTTTGCCGCCGCGCTTGGGTGTCTGTGCCATGGCGCCACTGCTCACCGCCATGAGGCTGGCCGATCCCAACGTCAAGAGACTCCCGGCCATCAGGGTGCGCATCATGTCGCGACGCGTGAAGCCATCGCGGAGGCCGCTCCCTGACTCAGCTGCTGCAGTCAATTCATCGGAGAAGAATCGCTTGTTTTCCTGATTACTCATGAAACCCCCGTCATCAAAGTTGAACTACGAAATTACGGAATGGACCTCGCTGCTATTGGTGCGGCTTACCGCTTATGGACAACGATCTCTCCCTAAAACGTCATAGGTTCAACTGGAGTCCCCGCCTGATCCTCAGGATTACAACACGGCGAAATTTATTGTTTATGTCGATTTATGTGATGGCTGAGGCAGGAATGTGTGTTTAGGGCGACCTCATCAGCAGAATTTGCCGAGCGATGCAACAAGCCTTATTGATAGCCCCAGAATGGGGCATCCTCCCAAAAATGGACTTGCCTTTCCTTATTGCTCTGGCGAAAAAGAACATCCACGCATTTCTTCACAAGGCCCGCGCCGGGCCGTACTGCGGCAGAAGGTTATGGTGGCAATCAGCTGGATGATTAGCGAAAGCGTGTCTCCACTATCGCGCGTGTCGTCAGACTCATGCCGCTTCCCTGCAACATCTTTCCTGCAGCGGCAAACCAGGCCGCGCCCATGCGCAGCGCCACCAGCAGGTAGAGCTGCAGGTTGATGAGGGGGCGGCCAGGCTGAAGGTGAGGCCGCTGCCATAGCTGACCAGGAAGGCGGCTCCGGCGACCTGGCCGATGATCAGACCCAGGCTGTGCAGCGGTTGCGCACCGGCCCACGTGAAGGCATAGCCGAGAGGGCGCGGGCAGACGAAGGAGCGGTCGGGAAGGTTGGCGCAGTGATCATGGTAATACCGATATCAATCGTTGATAACGAATGCATCGCCACTGTCTGCTGTCGCTGTCAATCGCTATAAAGACGCATGGTAAAAGATTCGTTGCGGTGCGGCGATGACATCGAACGTCAATCTGAGTTGCTCAATGCAGGCCCAGCTGCCAGGACTGCCCTTGGCTCCATGCCGACCAAAGCTGCTGATAAAGCGGGCAGCGGCGTAGCAGTTCGGCATGGCTGCCGCAGTCGATCACCTTGCCCTGATCCATCACTACCACCTGGTCTGCCGCGACCGCGTGATCCAGGCGGTGCGCCACCATGATGGTGGTGCGTCCTGGCAGCAGCTCACGCAGCGCGCAGCGGATGGCGTGATCGTTTTCAGCATCCAGCGCCGAGGTCATTTCGTCGAACAGCACGACAGGCGCATCCTTGAGCAAGGCGCGGGCGATGGTGAGTCTTTGCTTTTGTCCGCCGGAGAGATTGCGCCCCCATTCAGCCAGCTGGGTGTCGGCTCCATCCGCCATCGCATCTACGAAAGCTTCGCACTGGGCGGCGCGCAGAGCGGCGCGTAGTTGCTCCGGCGTGGCGTGACGGGCGCCGGCTGCGATGTTGCTGGCGATGCTGTCCTGGAACAGCAAGCCATCCTGGAACACCATACTGATGCGCGCCAGATGGTCGCCCAGCGCAACCGCGCGGATATCCTGACCGTTCACCAGGATGCGACCAATGCTGGTGTCGTGGAAGCGCGCCAGCAGTTGCAGCAGGGTCGACTTGCCCGCGCCGCTGGGGCCGACGATCACGGTGGTCTTGCCAGCGGGAAAATCGAGATCGAGATTGTGCAGCAGCGGCTCGCCATGCCGGTAACCGAAGCTGACCTGCTCCAGCCGGATCTGCGCCTCTCCCGCTGCCACCTCCGCGTGGCCGTCGGGAAGAGCGGGATGGGCCAGCAGGGCGGCATGAGCGGCCATGGCTTCCTTGCTGGCCAGTGCCTGGAAGCGTTGCGCCAACAGCGATTCTATGGGCTGGCTCAGGGTGCTCAGCACCGCCAGCACGATGAGCAGTTGGGCGCCGTCGAGATGGCCGTCCAGATAGCGCCATCCGGCAAAGCTCAGGGCGGCTGCCATCACCAGGCCGAACAGGCTGTTGGAGATCAACAGGCCTGGCGCCAGCTTCCAGCTCGTGCGTTGGTAAAACTGTCGCAGTTGCTGGTTGTGCTGGGTGAATCGCTGCTTGATGCGGGCATCATCCTGGTAGGCGCGCAGTACCGGCATGCCGGCGCTGAGTTCGCCCAGATGGCGCGAGACCTGTTCCAGCTGCGCCTGCTGCTGCCGTGCGCTGGTCAACATCCTGCGCCCGATCTGCTCCAGCATCAGTACCGCTACGGCCAGCAAGACCACGACCAACAAGGCCAGCGTCAGGTCCAGCCACCCCAGCGCGCCGATCAGGGCAGTCAGCAGCAACGCGTTGCTGATCTGCTGGGCGATCCCGAAGGAAGAAAATTCTTCCACCCAGCGCAGGTCATGCACGATGAAGCGCGACAGGCGTTCGCTGGGAAAAGCGCTTGCGAGCAAGCCCAGTGGAACCCTCATGGCGTGGGCGACCAGGTTGGAGCGCAATTGCCCGGTGATGCGATAGCCCTCCATGAACAGTGCAGTCTGCGCCGAGGAAGTCATCAGCAGCCGCAGCAGCGGGCAGGCGCACGCCAGCAGCACCGTCCAGTAAGGTGGTACTGCCTGCGCCCCGCGCAGCAGGCTGCCCAGCAAGATGGCCGCGCAGAGATAGGGGATAGCGCTGAGCAGACCATCCAGCATCATGATGCACAGTGCACGCAGGTAACGTCGCCGTTCCTGGACGGGGGTGTTGCCGAACCAGGTGTGGACAATCTGGTTCCAGCTCAGGGTCTGTCGGGTCGTCATGAGAGGGCGGGAGAAGAGGGTTCGGAGGTTGGCTGCGCGGGCGTGATGTCGTGGGCGTGCTGCATTCGCCACAGGCTGGCATAGCGACCTTGCTGCTGCAGCAGTGCGGCATGCGGGCCTTGCTCGACCACGCGTCCTTGTTCCAGCACGACGATCTGGTCGGCGTGCGCAATGCTGCTCAGGCGGTGCGCGATGACCAGTACGGTCTTGTCGGCGGCCAGGGCCGAGAGCGCCAGTTGGATGCGATGTTCATTGAGGGCGTCGGCCTGGGACGTGGCTTCGTCCAGCAGCAGGATGGGCGCATTCTTGAGAATGGCCCGGGCGATGGCCAGACGTTGTTGTTCGCCGCCCGAGAGCAGCGTACTGCCCTGCGCCAGCACGGTCTGGTAGCCCTGCGGCAGCGCCATGATGAACTCATGCGCCTGTGCCGACCGCGCCGCTTGGATGACTTCCTCCTCGGTGGCGGCAGGTTTGCCCAAGCGGATGTTGTCGGCAATGCTCATGTCGAAGAGCTGGTTTTCCTGGAAGATGCAGGTGATGTTCTGGCGCAATGCCTCGCGCGTATAGTCGTTGATGGGCCGCTCGCCCAGCAGGATGCGGCCGCTGGTCACATCCCAATGACGCAGCAAGAGCTTCACCAGCGTCGATTTGCCCGAACCGCTGCCGCCGACCAGTGCGGTAGTGGTGCCGGGATGCAGGGTCAGGCTGAGATTGTCCAGCACCGCCTGCTGGTGATAGGAGAACGAAACCTGCTCGCAGCGGATGGTGATTTTCTCGGGCAGGGACGTGTGGCTGCCCTCGCTCTGTTCAGGAGCGCCCAGCAACATGTCCAGGTGTTCGAAGGCTTGCTGCTGCTGCACGAAACGGTTGGAAAAACCGGCCAGCTTGGTCAAGAGGTTGCCCAGCCCAGGCGTGAAGAAGACAAAGAAGCACAAGGTGGCCAGGTCCAGGCTGCCCTGCTGGTGCCACCACAGGCCCAGCGGCAGCAGCAACAGCAGCGGTGAGCTCACCAGCACCTGCATCACCAGATTGGGCAGCAGCGCGCCACGCACCCAGCGATGGGCGGTGCCGACATAGTCGCCATTGGCTTCTTCCACCCGGTCCTGC
This sequence comes from Herbaspirillum aquaticum, assembly GCF_002213425.1. Taxonomy (GTDB): domain Bacteria; phylum Pseudomonadota; class Gammaproteobacteria; order Burkholderiales; family Burkholderiaceae_D; genus Herbaspirillum; species Herbaspirillum aquaticum. Next base: position 275,807 of record NZ_NJGV01000005.1, read on the forward strand.
ATGGCGGCCCCGCTGTTGAACAGTCGTGCGGCGGGCATGGTGCGCAGGATCTCGGTCATGGCCTTGAACAGCTTGCCCTGGTTGAGATAGAAGTCCTGGGCAATGTCATGCCGCTTGCGCATGAGCAGCATGCAGGCCACCATCCCCAGTACCAGGCTCGACAGCGAAGCCAAGCTGAGTCGCCAGTCCACTGCGAAGAGGGCGGCGATGACGATGAGCGGTGCAATGAAGTGCGAAGTCAGTTCCGGGATCAGATGTGCCAGACCATCTTCGAGTTGCTCGACGTCGTCGATCACCACCTGCCGGATTTTCTGTGAAGAATGGTCCTGGAAAAAGCCCAGTGGCACATTGACCAGCCTGGAGAGCAACTGGCGACGCAGCTCGGTCTGGATGTCTGCCGCCATCAGGTGCGAGCTCACCTGGCTGGCCAGGAAGCACAGCCGCCCCGCCAGCGTCCCGCCAATGAGCCAGCCCACCAGGGCAATGAGGCGGTCCTGGTCGAGTGACGCATGCAGCAGCGCCAGGCTGAACTGGTAGGCCACCAGGTTGGGCGTGAGGCTCAGGATGGCAGCAGCAATGCCGGCCAGCGTGGCGATGAGCAGGGGACCTGGTCTTGTACGGGTCAGCGCCAGCAGTCGGGAGACTGCGCCGGGCGCAGGGGCAGCGCGCGCTGCAGAAGCAGAGGCGGCCTCAGGAGGGGCCGCATCAGATGGGGGCAGAGGAGTCGCTTGCACGGCAGAACCTTTCTTGGAATCCGGCCTGCTCAGGCGGCCAGCCAGTGGTTGGCCTGGGCCAGCGCGGCATCCTTGTCGGCTACGATCTTGTAGGGATAGGGGGAGCGACTGGACATCACATAGATCAAGGCCTTGCGCCAGAAGGCATTGCGTTTGCGCTCGTCAGGCTCGATGCGCACTGCGCCCAGGCACCACTTGCGTTGTTCGGCCAGGGTGCGCTTGCTCCACTGTGCATATAGCTTCATGAAATGCGCAGAATCGCGCGGCAGCTCCGCCCCGGAAAAGATCAGAACGAATTTCGCGCCACGCGCCAGCACGGCGTCGAGCTGCGCAATGACGCCGTCGGCGTCGGCGTCGCTGACATGATCGGGCATCTGGTAGTGGACGATGGGCCAGTCGTGGGTGCTGATGATGCTCATCTCGTTTTTCCCTTCTTGTTCGTGAGGTGCGTTGACGTTTTTGCCGTGGATGCCTGGAGGGCGTGCGAGCGATACTATCAAATTTGGATGCAAATGCGAATCATTATTGTTATTATCTGGCTCGCTGCAAATCGTCGTAATCATTTAACCGTGAACTTTTTGATACCAGGAAGGTGTTGCGTAGCGTTAGAGGCCGATGTTCTGGAGCGGGGTGTCATCTGTGCCACCTCGCGTAATTTGCCGGGGGAGGACACTGGCATGCGGACCTCAATGGCGGCATCGGCGCGAAATCTGTTCTTAGCCTTGTTTCTTGCCCGTGAACAGTGGAGAGAGGATTGCATTGGCGTGCTGGCATGCCATCACGGTCATCTCAAGACACCTGCAGGTACGAGATTAAGGACAACAAAAACATGTTCCAAAGAAAGCCGATCTATATGGCCCTCACCGGGGCGCTGACTCTGTATTCGCCGGTGGGCGTGGCGCAGGAGGTTGCTTCGCAAGGGGCCGCCCTACCCGAGGTGACGGTGCAGGCAAGCAAGCAGGGCAAGACCGAGCAGAAGATCAACGGCTCCACCAGCGTGGTCTCAGGTGCGACGCTGGAGCAAGCCAACGTCAGCCGCACCGATGATCTGCAACGCGCCTTGCCTGACCTGTATTTGCCGCAACAGGGCAACAGCGCTTTCATCACCCCGTCGTTGCGTGGCGTGGCCTCCCTCAATACCTACAATCCGGCCGTGGTGATGTATGTGGACGGTGTGCCGCAGTTCGTGACAGCGCAGTCGCAGCTGCTTACCAATGTGGAACAGGTGGAACTGCTGCGAGGCCCCCAGGGCAGCCTGTTTGGCCGTAATGCCGCCGCCGGGGTGATCAATATCGTCACGCGCCAGCCTGACAATGAACTGGCCGGCCATGTCGAAGGTGGGTTTGGCAACCGTGGCCGCCGCACCACCACTGCTTCCATCTCAGGACCGCTGGTCAAGGACTCCCTGTATGGCGAAGCCGTGATTGCTTACGACAGCGCCGACGGCTTCCTGCGTAGCCTCTCCAGTGGGCAGGACAATGTGGGCATGCGCGAGGATGTGGCCGGCCAGGTCAAGCTGCGCTATGCCCCCGTGGGCGGGCCGCTGGACGTGCGTTTCATGGCCAGCCATGAGTGCGTCCGCTCTGCCGAAGACAACTACGTCTCCTACACCAATTTCAGCAACCGGGTCATCCTGGACGGCAACTCCGTACCGGGGCTGGCTACGATGAACTCCTATATGAAGCGCTGTATCGACAACATGTCGCTGAGCGCCGATTACGACTTCAGCGACTATCGCCTCAGCCTGGTCACGGCCCGCAACAAGGTCGATATCCGCGAGCGGCTGCTGGGTGCGCAGGGAAAGTCCATGCCCGAAAGCCAGGAGAGTCTGTCGCAGGAAGTCCGCTTGGCCACCCGCGGCACGGGCCGTGCATGGGATGGCGTGGTGGGCGCCTACTTTGAACACGGTCGCTACAAGCAGCGCAGCAGCTACGTGCTATTCCCGACCTTCGGCACCGACCGCTCGCAGACCACCACCGACTCGGCCGCCGTGTTCGTCGACGGGACCTGGCACGTTACCCCGCGTTGGGATGTCAGCGCCGGTGCGCGCCTGGTGCAGGACAAGGCCGAGACCTCCGGGGTGCTACCCATCGAAGGGGTGGCTGCCTATGCCGCCAGCACCAGCAGCAACAAGGCGCTGGGCAAGTTGAGCACGGGCTATCAGCTCACACCTTCGCTGCGTTCCTACGCCAGCCTCAGCCAGGGTTACAAGCCGGGCGGCTACAATCTCCAGCCGACCAGCGCCAACGACAGCCGCTCCTATCGTCCCGAGACCTCGCTGAACTATGAGATGGGGCTCAAGTTCAACACCCCGGACCAGAAGGTCAGCGCCCGTGCCGCCGTGTTCCAGATCGAAAGCCGCAATACCCAGCTGTACCAGGGCATCGTCGGCAGCCAATACCTGACCAACGCCGGACAAGCCCGCTCTCGCGGCATCGAAGCCAACCTGTCGGCTGAAGTGTTGCGCAACTGGACGCTGGGCCTGGATGCGCAGGTGGTCGATTCGATCTTCACCGACTATCGCGTCAACAGCAGCACCGACTACACCGGCAACAAGCTGCCCTTCGTGCCCCGCTATATCCTGGCGGCCAGCCTGAGCGGCCGCATTGCAACCGACGTGGGCATGGTACGTCCGCGTGTGGCAGCGCGCTACATCGGCCAGCAGCAGTTCGATGCGGCCAATAGCCTGAAGCAGCAGGGCTACATGCTGGTGGATGGCCAAGTGTCGTGGCGCGCTACCAGCAAGCTCGATGTGAGCTTCTACATCAACAATGCCTTCGACAAGCGTTATCTGAACTATGCCGCTACCACCAACGGACTGAAGTTCGCTACCCTGGGCGAAGGCAGGGAGTTCGGCGTGAAGCTGCGTTACGATTTCTGAGCGGAGTGCAGGGCCAGTTGCGCAGCGTAGTCGTGGCGTGATCACTGGTCTAAGCAAGTAAAAAACAGGCAAAGGTGCAAGCCTTTGCCTGTTCTTGTTTTGTTGTTGATATTCCGTTTCTATCTTTGTCTTGATCGATGTTGATGTTGGGATCAAACAACCATCAAATAATCAAACCTTCTCCCTGCTCTGCACCAACCGGCGTGCAATCTCCTGCCATAGCACCTGCTGGGCTTGTTCATCGGGGAAATGTGCGCCGCCAATGACCTGCTGGCTGAAGTGCGCTGCTGCATGCATTTGCCACAGCGCCATTTGTGCCGCGCTCACTTCGGGATCGCGCTCTCCCACGAAGCTATGCAGCGGGCATTGCAACGCCGGTCTGGGCTGGTATTGATAGCACTCGGTGACGGCAAAGTCGGCGCGGATGACGGGAAGAAAAAGCGCTTGCAGTTCCGGGTGCGCCAGCAGTGTGCTGCCATTGCCGCCCAGGGCCAGCAATTGCTCGACCAGCTCGGCATCGCCCATCTGATGACGCCAGGGCAGCGGTGTCGGCAGTTGCGGCGGTCGCCTGCCCGAGACGAACAAGGCTTGCGGTGGCCGCCCCTGCGCTTGAAGGGCGCTGGCCAGTTCAAAGCCCAGCAGCGCACCCAGGCTGTGTCCATAGATGGCATAGCGTTCGGGAAGTAGCCCGAGCAAAGCGTGGCTCATGTCCTCGATCAGCGTGAGATGGCTGGTATGCAGGGATTGGCTGCGGCGCGTTCCGTGTCCGGGCAATTCGAGGGGGGCGATGTGGATGCCGTAGCCGGCAAAATAGGCTTGCCAGCTGCGGAAACTGGCCGCATTGCTGCCGGCGTGGTGCAGGCAGAACAAGGTCATGCCACTGCGATGCGTATCGTTGAAGGGCAGGTAGGGGCTGGTTGGTGTGGAAGAGATCATGCGTGTGTTATTTCCTCTTTCCAGGGGCTGGACAGCAGTTGATCGATGCACGCCAGCAGTTGTGGGCGCTGCTGGCGCAGGAAGAAGTGGCCGCCCGCCACGGCATGCGCTGAAAACCGACCACGGGTGTGGTTGCGCCATTGTAACGCCTGCTCGGGCGTGACCAGATGATCGTCCTCGGCATAGAAGAGCGTGATGGGCGCATCGATGCTGCAGTCACTGGCGCAACAATAGTGTTCGGCCAACTGGCTGTCGCTGCGCAGGGCCGGCATGACGGTCTGCATCATGTCGGCATGCTGCAGGATATCGGCGGGTGTTCCGCCCAGTTGGGCCACGGCGTGGGCGAACTGGGCCGGCGGCAGGTGCGAAAGCGCTTGTCGTACCGGCACGCTGGGAGCGGGACAGGCCAGCACGATGAGATGCTGCGGCGGTGTTCCCTGGGCGCTGAAGTGACGCGCCAGTTCGAACGCGATTTTGCCGCCCAGGCTACAGCCCAGCAGCGCCCAGGGCTGCTGCACATAGGGCTGTAATACCGCGGCCAGTTGCTGCACCAGCTTGTCCATGTCCACATGGGCGGCTTCCGCCAGCCGGTTCTCGTGCCCGGGCAACTGGAGCGGATGCAGGCTCCAGTGCGCGCTGGCCGACGTCCAGTCCCGATAGACGGACGCGCCGCCGCCTGCATAAGGTAGCGCGAACAGATTGCAATGACCGGGTCTGGCTTGCGTGGCCGGATGACTGAGCGGCAGCCAGCTGCCACCCCGCTCGGCGGGCGGGGCTGGCCGTGGGGTCGGTGGCCGTGTTTGTCGCGGTTGTTGCACTTGTTCCAGCCGCTGGCCGCGCTGGCGCAGCGCTTCCTGCAGTGCAGGGCCAATCGGCTGCGCTCGCCTGGTGCTCTTGCGCCAGTGCTGGATGATGTAGTCGGCGCGGCCCTCTTCCAGAGCGGCAAAGAGGGGCGAGTCGGGGTGGGCCAGATACTGTTGCAGTTCAGCGTGCAAGGAGGGATTGTCCAGCTCCGCCAGGACCTGCTGCAATCGCCGCCACAAATGGGGCGAGGCGCGTCGGCGCGAAGCCAGCACCTCTTGCCTGACCGAGCGGTGCTGCTGCAGCTCCAGGCCGCACAGGGACAGGGCCTCTTGCAGCAGCGGCAGGCTGTTCTGGTCGATGACGTCGCTGAAACAGAAATAACCCCGCGGGGCCAGGATGCGCTGCATCTGTTCGAAAAACGCCGGCAGGTCGCTGTAGGCGCCCGAGGATTCCATGTTCAGCACTACATCCACACTATTGTCGGGATGCGGCAGGCGGCAGGCGTCCCCCAGCTGGAAGCGCAGGCGCCGTCCCTGGTGTTGCTGGCGGCAGTAAGCGATATTGCTGGGGCTGATGTCGATGCCTATCAGTTGCGTGGGCGCATAGAAACGCTGCAGCAGGGCCAGCGCTCCACCCCGGCCACAGCCGATGTCCATGATCCGTTTGCCATCCAGGGGCGTCTTGCCGATGATTTCCAGCACCAGGCGGGCCTGGCTGTGATTGGGCTCGTGATCCGCGATGCGATGGCAGGCCTGGTCCCTGTCCGGGCAGTCGCTGTGATAGCCCCAGTTCAGATAGTGGGCATGGTCGGCCAGCCCGGCGTGTTCCAGCAGGGTGGCCAGACCCTGGTAGGCCAGCCGGTTGCGGCGATGGTTAGCGTCCAGCATGGGCATGCTCTCTGGCGTAGAAAACGGGATCAGGGAAGGGCGGGCAGGGCGGAGCCAGCTCGGTCATGACGGGCTGGCCGACGGCGCGCATGATGTCCAGCCAGGTCTGGCCATGCTGGACCCAGTGCGGACTATCCGGGCTGGGTTCCTGCATGAGTTCGTCCAGCGCCCTGAAGATGGCATGGGGAATGTCCTCTTCGACCGCCTCATTGAGGCTGGGCGCCTGCGCTGGCCCGAAGGTGATGGCGGTGGGCTGGCGGTTGTAGCGGCTGCTGCGCAGCGCTTCGCCGTTGAGTAGGTATGAGGCGTCGGCGCCATCCTCCTGATAGTTGGGCGCGTAGATCGGGTGGCTCCAGACTACGGGGCCATAGCTGTTGGCCAGCAGGATATTGCCCTGCGGTCCACCGCAGCTGATCCGGTGCATCACCAGACTGTGGTGGTCCAGGTCGCGGTGGTCCAGATAGGTTTGCAGATGCAGGCTCAAGGGAATCCCCGCCAGCACACCCTGCAGCGAGCGAAACGGCCAGGGGTGCGCTGGCCGGGGCAGCGTCTCCAGGCTCAAGGGCGCGCTTACAGCAAAGGGCGCCAAGCCGCCCAGGGCGCGTCCCAGAATATCCAGGCTGGAGTACAGCAGTTGCAGGCTGGTCGTCATCTCGATGAACCACAGCGGCTGTTGCGTCAGGCCCTGGCGTACGTACTGTATGAAGCGCTGGCCGGCGGGCAGATGGGGATACAGCGTATTGATCTGGTAGCGCACGCCATACTCTCGTGCCGTGCTCAAGAGGCGCTGGGTATCGGTGGGGTGCAGCGGATGCTCTTGCAGCACATGGATGCCACGTTGCAGCAATGCGCTGGCCAGCCGTGTGCCATCGCCGCCGACGATGCTGGTCCTCACCGCCACGCAGGCGATATCGATATCTGCGGGCAACTGATCCACCTGCCGGTACAGGGGAATGTCCAGTTGCCGCGCCAGCGCGACCGAGCGCGCACTCCCTCTGGCCAGGATGCCGCACAGCTGGTAGCCCGGTCTTTGCTGCGCCAGCGCCGCCAGGTAGTGTTCGCCGAAACGGGTGCCGCAGACGATGACCTTGCGCGGCGGCCTGGTTGCCAGGTTCTTGTCGGCGTTCATGGGTGGCCTTTCTTGCGCAGCGAAGACAGCCGGGGAAGTTCAGCGGCAAAGGCGGCCATGTCGGCAAGATCGGCCTCGGCCTGGATCAGCGCCGTGGGCGGGCGTTGCCAGTTGTCGGCTGAACGGGCCAGCGCATGCAGGATCGCTTCCAGGCGCAGGATGACGGTCTCGCCGACTTCTTCCGGGAATATCCTGGTGTCGAGGTCGATGTTGTAGAGCAGGGCGCTTTCCTCTTCAAGCACCTGCAGGTGCAGCCAGGTATCGGCTTGGCTGGCGGTTTCGTAGCTGGGCATGCCCAGCAGCGGATCGGACACTTCCGGGATGCTGTAGGCCTGGCGCACGCCCAGCAGGCTGGTCATGGCCACCGGCGGCAGCGCCCCCAGGTGGGTGCTGCCCAGGGTGCTGTGCTGATGGTCCTGCAAGACTGCTGCGGGGTCGGGGATGAACAGCTGCAAGCGTTGTTGCAGAGCCTGCTGGCACTGTTGCATGAGGGCCGTCACATGGCTGGCCGTCAGGTCGCAGGGCAGCACGGCGCAGGTACTGGCATCGAGCATCACGTTCATGATGTGGGCATGCAGCGGCAGGCGATCGGGATAGTCCAGCCGCAGCGAAAAGGCGGACTGTTGCGTCCACGGTTGCAGCGCCATGGCCAAGGCCGCCAGCAGCACTACGGTGCCGCTCACGCCGGCTTGTTCCCCTTGTTGCTTCAGCTGCAGCCAGTCCGGGCGCGCCAGGGTGCGGCGCCACGTCAGCAGCGCAGCACCTGCGCGCTGGCTGGCATGGACCGGCAGTTCGGGCGGCGCGGGATAGCCGGCCACGATGTTGCGGTACTGCTGCAGATGCGACTGCGCCAGGGGGGTCTGGCTCAGTGCTGTTTCGGCATGCAGATAGTCCAGTCCGTCAAAGGCCAGGCTGGGCAGGCCATAGTCGGGATCGTTGATGAGCAGGTGCAGCTCACGCAGCATGATGCGGAAGCTCTCGATATCCACCAGCAGGGTGTGGACCAGCAGATGCAGGCACAGCCGTTCCCCCGGAAGGTGGCTGGCGTGCCACTGGAACAGCGGCCATTCCCCCGGTGCGAAACGATAGCTGCTCAGTCGTTGCCGCAACTGCTGGCGCGCTACCGCCAGGGAGTCGCCCTGCTGCGCCGTCAGATGATGGTGCGTGATGCGCTGCTGTACCTCGGCGACCGGACGCAACTGGCCATCGCTGGCGATGCCGCAGCGCAGGATGGGGTGCCGTTGCAGCAGCCTGTTCCAGGCTTGCTCGAAGCGGGCCAGGGGGAAGGACTCGGTCTTGTCGTATTCGACATAGAGCTGTGGCGGCCGGTCTGCATGTGCCTGTTGCCAGCGCAGCGCGCGCAACCCTTGCAGGCGTGGTGGTGCGGCGCTGGCGGGACGGGCGGTATCGCCATTGTCCAGCAGCCATCCGGGGCGTTGCCGCTCCAGCGCTTGCAGCGCCTGGCGCAGCAGCGGGGTTTCCTGCGCTGGGGCCGGGGTGGCATGGGCTTGCTTCTGGCGTAGTAGTTCCGTGAGGGCCTGCAGATGGCTGGCCTTGAAGATATCTTCGGCCGAGAGATGCACGCCGGTATCGCGCCGGATACTCTCGTTGAGTTCCAGCAGTAGCAGGGAATCCAGCCCCAACTGGATCAGCGGCGTGAGCGGATCGATCTCGTCCGGTGCGCACTTGAGCAGTTGCGCCAGTTGCTGGCGCAGATAAGGGCCGGTCGGATCTTCTTCGCGCGTCGGTGTGAGCGCTTGCAAGCTCACTTGCGTTGGCCCGTGGGCTTGCGTGCGTTGCTGCGGGATCAGCCCGGCCAGGGCATCAACGAAGCCTTGCAGCGTTTGCGAAGCGAAGGCAGTGCTGGCCGAGATATCGATGCCGTAGCGCTTGTTGAGCCGCTCGCACAATTCCAGCAATAGCAGCGAATCCAGGCCGGACTGGATCAGCTGGCTATGGCCATGCAGGCTGTTGGCATCGCACTTGAGCAGGTCGGCCATGTCTCGCCTGACTTGCTCGAACAGACCAGAGCCGGAGCCCCCCCGCACATCAGAGACATCAGGCAGACTGGCTTGCACTGTCGGGAGCGCCGCTGCATGGTTGATTCCCACGCCCTCTGCCGGCAAGGTGGAGGCCAGACGGCAGGCCACATACACGGCCTGTTCACCTGCGACCGCCTGTGCCAGCAGGGCGAGCGCTTCGCTGTTGTTCATGCCCAGCATCCCGCGCTGCGCCAGGGTGCTGGCCAGTGCCTGGCGCTGGTCCTGGGCGATGTCGCGCCAGAAGCCCCAGGCCAGCGCCACGGTATCGCAACCGGCCTGGCTACGTTGCTGCGCCAAGCTTTCCAGCAGTGCGTTGGCGCCAGCGTGGGAGGCCTGGCCCGCTGGCGCGAAGGCCGTGGCCGCCGATGAGAAGTAGACCGTCAATTGCGGCGACAGCTGGGCTTCGAACTCGTGCAGCAACAGGGCCGGCAGGTACTTGGTGTTCACCGACGCCTGCCAGCTCGTCGCTTCATAGCGCGCCAGCGGTGCATCGTTGACGACCCCGGCAAGATGGAAGATCGCACCGATGGCCGGGCCCTCGGCCAGCCGTTGCAGCGCGGCGCGGAACTGTGCGGGATCGGTGGCGTCGGCCTGTGCATCGACCTGGATCAGCGCGCCGTCCAGGCTCAGCATCTGCAGCCTTGCCTGCTCGGCGGCAGTGGCGCGTCGGCGTGCCAGCAAGACGATATCGCGCACGCCCTGCTGCTGCAGCCAGTGCGCCAGCGTCAGTCCCATCTCCCCCAGTCCGCCCACGATAACGCATCGGCCCTGGGGTAGGCTGGCGAGCGAGTGCGCGCCTGCCGCCGCCAACTGGCGCTGCCAGAGTTGTTGGCCGCGCTGGGCGATCACTGTCTGTAAGTTGCCGTTGGCCGCTGCCAGCCAGGGCAGCATGGCCGTGGTCGGCGGCTGCGATGGGTCCAGTTCCAGATGCAGCGCGTCCAGCGCAGGATATTCATGGCGGGCCACCCCCAGCACGCAGGACAAGGCCTGGCCGGTGCGATGGTGTACGACGTCGTCCGGCCAGACGGCCAGGCTCTGTTCGGTCAGCAGGACCAGCCGCATGGGTTGCGGCCATGCCGCTATTGCCTGGACCAGCACGGCCAGTGCGCCCAGTTGCTGCTGGCTGGCCTGGACTTGTTCTTCAGGCGCGTCGCCAGCCCTGTCATGCGCGCGATAGCACAGCGTGTCGGGCTGATGCTGGGTCAGCAAAGCGTTCAGTGCAGCGGTCGTCCAGGAAGCAGGCTGTTCTGGCTGGATCAGCGTGATCCCTGCTGCCTGCAACAGGCGCATCCACGTCGCTGGGCAAGGCTGGGCATCCAGCCACAGGAGCTTGCGCGGCAGCGCGCCGTCGCCCTGCGCATTCTGGGAACAGGGCTGCCATTCCCACTGATACAGAGTCGCCGATGGTTCACCGGAACGCCGCCATGGCTGCGGGAGAGCGGCGACCGGTCGATGTCCCTGCCAGACCATGAGGGCTTGCCCCTGCGCATTGCGCAGCGACAGGCTCTGGTCGGGATGGCGGAACCACTGGCTGCTGCCGGTCTGCCGTTGAGGCCAGTACAGGCGGGCGATCTGATGATGATAGGGCGAAGGTTCTTGCTGCGGCAGGCTCGACAGCAGGCTGTCGTAGGCGTTGCCTGCGTCGGCCAGCTTGCCGCCGGGCAGGCTGCCTGCGGGCAACTGGCAGGGCAGGGCGCGCAGTTGGCGCAGGCGTGCAGATAACAGCAGGGCGCGTTGTTGCTGTGGTAGCTGTACCGACAGTTGCAAGTGGTCCTGCCACTGTTGCAGGCTTGCCGTCAGCGGCAGCGGTGCGCCGCTGAGGTCGAGATGCCAGCACAGTTGTTCCAGGCAGAGACGCGGGCCGGTCTGGCCTGCATCGAGCCCATCCAGCAGTTGCGCCACGATGGCGCCCGGCGCCAGGTCCGTGAGAGTGATCGGCTGCCCCGGCAGATCCGCCGGGGCAAGGCGCGCCTGAGCATGGCGCGCCAGCAGGATGTGCTCCCCCAGCTTGCTGGCAGCATCATCCGCAGCGGGGAAGGCCGCGAAGTCCTCGAAGCCGGCGTCCTGCAGCGAGGCCTGCCAGACCTCGCGGGAGCCGAACAGCTCGCCCGCGCGTCGGTCCTGCGGATCCAGCGGTGGGACCAGTGGACCGAATACGAAGTCAAACAGGGGTTTGGGCTGGGTGATCTCGCGCATCATGATGATCCCCCCGGGGGCCAGCAGGCCCGCCAGGTTGCGCAGCATGTGACTCAGATGCGGGGCATTGTGCAGCACGTTGGCGGCGACGATGACATCGTATTGCGCCAGCGGCAGCGCCTGAGTGGCGGCCGGCTGGTTCATGTCGAACGGTACGTAGGACATGAAGGGATAGGCCGCAAACTTCCTGGCCGCACGCTGCAGGAAGAGCGGCCCGATGTCGGTGAAGCTGTAGTGCTGGCAGCGCCCGGCCGGCAAGGCGGCGAGGATATCGCGCGTGGTGCCGCCGGTGCCACCGCCGATTTCCAGGATGCGCAGCGGCCCGGGGCTCTGGGCGGCATGGCGGGTCAGCAGGCCGGCAGCCAGCTGGTTGAGGTAACGTGAATAGGGCTGGTCCTGGTACATGTGTTCCACATCCTCCGTGGAGGCCGCCGGGAACACCACGCTGACCGGGTCCACCTTCAGGCTTAGCATGTCGGCCAGTCGCGGCCCGCTGCGCTCCACCAGTTGCGCCAGATGGTCATAACCGAGCTGGCGCATGGTGGCCAGCCATTCGGCGCTGCGATCTGCCTGCGGCAGGCGCAGGCGGCGGTAGTGCGGCTGGCCGTCCTGGCGCTGGCAACTGATCTGGCCTGCGCTGGCGAGGTCGCGTAGCAGCCGCGCCAGCAGATCAAGGTAGCGGTCCGGCAGGCCGCTGTCCTGCAGGCATTGACGGGCGCTCTTCCATTGCTCCTCGGGCACCACCTTCAGACTGGCCAGGGCCGTGCTCACGTAGTGCGCGTGCAGGGCGGTGACGCCTTGTTCTTCCAGTGCCAGCTGGCTCATATCCAGTCCCGCCGCCAGTTCGGCGCCGAGCTGCTGGCCTCTCTGGCACAGCTGTTCCCAAGGGGAGGACAGTCTTTCTTCCGCAGCGGCGGGCGGCGCACTGTACCAGCAGCGTTCACCCTCGAAGGGGGCGGTGGGCAGCAATTGCCGCTGCCGTGGCGTGCTGCGCAACAGGACATGCGCCTGCCAGTCGGGCTGCGGTTGGCTGAGGATGTCGGCCAGAGTGGCGGCATCGGGGCCGTCAGCACCCATGACCCAGCATTGCGGATGCAGGCTCGCCGGGGCTTGTTCGAGGAAACGGTACAGTTCGTCGATCAGCGCCTCCCTGTCCGCGCCGGTCACGGCCAGACGCCAGCCATACAGCTGCCGATGATGACGGCTGGTGGCGCAGTAATCGGCCAGGTCCAGCGCGGGCGCATCTTCCAGCCGCTGGAGATGGCGCTGCGCCAGCAGGCTCAGTGCGCGCTGGCTGCGAGCGCTGAGCAACAGCACATGCGTGTGCGGCTGTATCGCATCGTCGGGGCGGGCTGCAGTGATCGGCGGGGCCTCTTCCAGCACCACATGGCAGTTGGTGCCGCCGATGGCGAACGAGCTCACGCCTGCGCGACGGGGTGTCTGGCTGTCCGGCCAGGGCAGTAGCACGGGTGGCACATAGAAGGGGCTGTCTTGCCAGTCGATGGCCGGGTTGGGTGTCTCCACGCCCAGGCTGGGCGGGATGTGGGCGTGATGGACCGCCAGCGCCGCCTTGAGCAGGCTGGCAATGCCGGCCGCCGTGTCCAGATGGCCGAGATTGGATTTGACCGAACCGAGGGCGCAATACTGGGCGGCCGAGGTGTGGGGACGCCATGCCTGGGTCAGTGCCCGGACTTCAATGGGATCGCCCAGCGGGGTGCCGGTGCCATGGGCCTCGACCAAGCCGATGTCGGCCGGCGAGACGGCGGCCAGCGACAAGGCTTCGGTAATGACGGCCTGTTGGCCTTCCACCGAGGGGGCGGTAAAGCCGGCCTTGCGTTGGCCATCATTGTTGATGGCCGAGCCGCGGATGACGGCGAGGATGGGATCTCCGTCGGCCAGGGCTCGCTGCAGCGGTTTGAGCAAAACCACGCCAGCGCCGTTGCCGATGGTCACCCCATCGGCCTGGGCATCGAACGGGCGACATTGGCCCTGGGCCGAAAAGATCATGCCGTCCCGGTGCAGATAGCCGCTTTCCTGCGGAAAGCTCAGCCCGACACCGCCGGCCAGGGCCATGTCGCATTCGCCGCTGACCAGTTGCTCGCACGCCATGTGCACCGCCACCAGCGAACTGGAACAGGCCGTCTGCACCGTCAGGCTGGGGCCGGTGAGGTTGAGCTTGTAGGACACGCGCGTGGCCAGGTAATCCTTGTCGTTGCCGATGAGGCGCTGGAAGGTCAGCGGAGAGGAGACCTCCTGGACCTGCTCGAAGCGCCCGGCCGGATAGGTACTCATCTTGCAGGCGCCGAGTACTGCGATGCGATTGTTGCGGCCCAGCGCCTCGGGCGGATAGCCCGCCATTTCCAGGGCTTCCCAGGCGCACATGAGGAAGAGCCGCTGCTGCGGGTCGATGGTTTCGGCTTCCTGGCGCGAGTAGCCAAAGAATCCCCAGTCGAAATGGTCGGCCTGGGGGATCACGGCGGCCACCGGCACGTGGGCCGGATGCTGCGCCATGCCCGTCGCCACACCCGCTGCGGCCAGCGCGGCGGCGTCGAGGCGACGCACCATGTTTTCGCCGTCGGCCAGCTTGCGCCAGAAGGAAAAGAGATCATCGGCATCGGCCATGCGGCAGCCGGCCCCGACGATGGCAATCGGGAAGGTGTCGCCGTAGTGTTCGTTCATGAAGGAGGAGGAAGTAGTGGACATGATCAGGCCCTTATTCGGAGAGTGCGCGGCGTTTCTGGGCGCGGTCATTGTTGCGCCGGCGTTCAAGGCGGGAAGCGCTGTCCGGGGCGGCGGCAGGATCAGCGGGCTGCTGCTGGCCAGCCAGGCGTCCCAGATGGGCCGCCAGGCTGGCCAGGGTGGTGTGGCTGAAGACATCGACCACCGGCAGGGCCAGGTCAAAGCGATGCTGCAGGCGTTGATGCAGGCGGATCAACTCTAGCGAGCTGGCGCCCAGTTCGAAGAAGTTGGTCTGCAACAAGGCGTCGCGCCGCTGCAGCAGATGGGCAGGCAATTCCACCAGCTCCCCCAGCAGGCTGGTCAACTGGTCGGCGATGGCCTCGGGCAGATGCGCCTGGGGTGCGGCATCGTTGGCCGCAGGCGCGCTGGCGGTGCTCTCCAGCAGGCGCGCATGCCGCTCCGGCAGCAACAACGTGGCCGGTGTGGCCCAGGCGCTGTCATGGTCGGCCAGGGTGTGCAAGAGCAGTTCGTAGGCATGGAACATCTCATCGAGCAAGCCCTCCGGGAAGAGGCCATCGACGCTGTCCCAGCTCAACTCCAGCCTGCCGTGGCGCTCCACCAGTTGCTGGTCCAGCCAGACCTGGGGCGTCTGGCTGACGCTATAGACGAAGTCCCCCAGCCAGCTGTCGTGATCATCGCCCCCCTGGGCCACGCCCAGCCCGCTGGTGAAGACCACGGGCGCGGCCACCATGTTCAACTGGCCGCGCTGGCGCGCCGCTTCGCGCAGCACCCTCACTGCCGACACATCCTGGTGTTCCAGGTCTTGCCACATCTGGCCTTGCACGGCCGTGGCGCGTTGCTGGAAGCTGGCCGGCGTGCTGGCGTCGAAGGCAAACAGGACCAGCGAGGTGAAGTCGCCCACCATGCCATCGATGTCGGCATGGACGGCGGGACGATTGAACAAGGTCAGGCTCAGCGTGAAGTCGGCACGCGCCGACCAGTGGGCAATGAGCTCGGCATAGGCCGTCAGCAGCAGGGCATTGATGGTCAGGCCGCGCTGGGTGGCAAAGCCTTGCAGACGTTGCCAGCGATCCGCTGACAGCCGCATCTGGCGCCGCGTGAAATGCGGCAGCGCATCGCTGGTCCTGGCCTGCATCGGCAGGACAGGTGGCGGCGGCAGCTGTTGCAGGCGTGTGAGCCAGTAATGCAGCGATTGCTGGTTGACCGGCTGGGCCTCGCGGAACAGGACATAGTCGCGGAAGCTGGCGCTGAGCAGCGGCCATGACTGTTCCGGGTGACGCAGCCGGGCCGACCACTCCGCCAGGATCAGGCGCATGGAGCGGCCATCGCAGATCAGGTTATCCAGGCTGATGCAGATGCGGATGCGCTGCGCGTCCAGGCTGGCGGCGTGAATGGCGAAGAGCGGCCAGCGCGTGGTGTCGTGGACCGCATGCGACAACTGCTGGCGGGTCTGTTCTTGCCAATGCAGGCGTGCCGCGTCGTCGGCCTGGCGCAGATCGTGGTAGGTGATGACGTAGGGAGGCACCTCGGGCAGGCACTGTTGCAGCCCATCGTCGCTGATGACAGCGCGCAGCATGCCGTGGCGCCTGACCACGGCCTGCCAGCTCGATTGCAACTGCTCGATGGAGAAGCCCTCCACCTCGATCTCTGCATAGATATGGGTCGAGATGCCGCCCAGTTCGAAACCTGCCTTGCGGCCTATCCAGTAAGCCTGTTGCACATCGGTCAGCGGGAAGGGCTCGGCCCAGTGGGCAGGGTCGGGCTGCAAGCCAGCACTGTGCGTCTCTGCCATAGCAGGTGCGGCCAGGACGCGGCGCTCGAAAGCGCCAAAGCCCGAGGCCTCGAACAGATCGGTCAGCGCCACATTGGCGTGCAGGGTATGACGGATACGCTCGATGAGACGCACCGCAATCAGGCTGTCGCCACCCAGGGCGAAGAAGTCACTGTCGGGCGTGAGTGTGCTCACGCCCAGCGCTTGTTGCCAGAGCTGGGCCAATGGAGTGTCGGCCACGGCGGAGGTGGCCGATGCCAGTGCCGCACGCATGGCCGGCCTGGGCAGGCGCTTGCGGTCCACCTTGCCGGTGGCGCTCAGGGGTAGCTCGTCCAGCGCCATCAGCGCCCCGGGCACCATGTAGGCTGGCAGAAGCTGCTGCAGCGCCTGTTGCAGGGGCGCACTTTGGAAGCGGTAGACGTGTTCGCGCTGCTGCGCCAGCAACAATGCCAGTCCTCCCAGGGGAGCCGGCTGGATGCCGCTCCAGCCGGCCCGCTCCCAGCCAGCCTCGTTGAAGGCGCTGACCCACTGGTCGGCGCTGAGCAAGGCGTCGCCGCTGTGCTGGCGCTGGTCGGCGAACTGGGTATAGCCCTGCTCCAAGAGGGCCACGGTGGCCAGCTGGAAGTGGCTGTTGCGGGTGGTCTCCACGGCCAGCAGGCAAGCGCCAGGCGCCAGCCGTTGGCGCAGGGCGCGCAGCAGAGCGTCAATGTCGCGCTCCCGGTGCAGGGCATTGAAGGCCACGACCAGGTCCATGTCGTGTTCGGCCTGCGGGCCATGCTGCGGCGCTTGCGTGAGCTCGAAACTGAACTGATGTTCTGGATGAGGATGCGCGGACAGCCGCTGGCGCGCCTGTTCCAGCAGTGTGCGCGATGGATCGCTGAGGTGGTAATGCAGCGGGCAGCCGGCCAGCTGCAGCAACAATTGCTGCGCGGCCAGGCCACTGCGCCCCCCCACTTCAAGGATGCGCAGCGGTTGCGCACTGGCACGGGCAAGCCGCCGGATCGCTTCGGCCATAGCGGCGGTGGCGCAGGTGGCCAGCGGGTTGAGCTGGGTCAGTTGCTCGGGCGAGAGGGTCTCGTCGCTGCTGTAGAACAACTCCATGGCGTCGCGCTGCTGGCGCAGGATGGCCAGCCGCAATGCGGCGCTGTGTTGCAGCCTATCCAGCACCGTGGCGGGGAGTTGCTGCACGCTGGCCAGCGCGCGCAGTTCGGCCCAGTCCGGCAGGGGGGCAGACTGCGCCGCCAGCAGCGTGCGCCAGCGTTGCAGCAGGCTGAAAAAGACCGGTGCTGCGCCGGTCTGCTGCATGAGCTGGTCGGCGCTGCAGCCAGCGGGATCTGTGATGCCTGCCTGCGCCAGGGTGTCATGCATCATCCGCAGCCCCAGTTGATCCATCAGCTGCCAGAAGTCCTGCAGACGCTCAGCCTGCGCCGGCTGGCCGGCAAACACTTGCTGGCTGTGCGAGAGGATGTCCTGCCAGAGCCGCTCCGGCTCTGTGAAGGGGCTCTCCAGCGCCTGCAGGATGGGCGAAGGACCGCCCTGTGGCACCACCCAGGCTGCCAGTCTCAATTGCGGTGGCGTGCCGATGGTATCGACCACTGCTTCGCGCACGCCCGGGCAGCGCAGCAGCGCTGCCTCGATGTCGCCAAGCTCGATGCGGTTGCCCGCGATCTTGACCTGGAAGTCGCGGCGGCCCAGGAATTCCAGGTTGCCATCGCCCCAGTAGCGGGCCAGGTCGCCGGTGCGGTAGAGGCGTTGGCCATCGAGCATGTGGATGAAGCTGTTGGCCGTCTTCTGTGCATCGTTCTCATAGCCCACCGCCAGGCCGATGCCGGCGATGTAGAGATCGCCCGTCACATAGTCGGGGCAAGGCTGGCCGTGGGCGTCCAGGACGTGATAGGCCTGGTTGCTCAAGGGTTTGCCATAGGGAATGGAGCGCCAGTGCGCGGCCACTTCCTGCACCGCAAACCAGTTCGACCAGATCGAGGCTTCGGTGGCGCCGCCCATGGCGATAAGCTGGCTCGCAGGTGCGGCCTGGCGCAGGCGCGGCGGCAGGCCCAGCGAGATCCAGTCGCCGCTCAGCAGGACATGGCGCAGTCCGGGCAGGGACTGGCCGCTCTGTTCGGCACTGTCCAGCAGCAATTCCAGCAACGCCGGTACGCTGTTCCAGACGGTGACGTCATGCTCCAGCATCAGCCTGAGCCAGTGGCCCGGATCACGTACCTTGTCGTGATCCGGCAGTACCAGTGTGCCGCCTGCGGCCAGCGTACCGAAGATGTCATAGACCGACAGGTCGAAGTAGAGTGAAGACAGCCCCAGTACCTTGTCCCCGGCAGTGATGCCAAAGCGCCGGTTGATATCCAGCACCGTATTGGCCGCACCCATGTGGTCGATCAATACGCCTTTGGGCGTGCCGGTGGAGCCTGAGGTGTAAATCACATAGGCGGCATCGTGCAGATTGCGCGGCGCCTCCGGCGTGTGGGCCGGATAGCTGGCCAGCTGGTCTTCATCGGCTTCCAGCAGGATCGTTTCCTGGCCATCGAGCAGGGATTGCACGTGAGCGCGCTCGGCGCTGCGGCTGAGCACGACCCGGATGGCGCTGCCGGCCAGGATGCTGTGCAGCCGGCTGGCCGGGGTGCTGCTATCGACCGGCACATAGGCCGCGCCGCATTGCTGGATGGCCAGACAGGCCGCCACCTGCTGGCTGCATTTCTGCATGAGCACGGCGACCCGGTCGCCCGGTCGCACGCCGGCCGCCAGCAGTGCCTGGGACAGGCGCTGCGCCCATTGCGCAAGCTGGCCATAGCGCCATTGACCCTCGCGGCTGACCAGGGCGAGCTGCTCTGGCTGTTGCTGCGCACGCGAGAAGAACAACTGGTCCAGGCAGGCTTGCGGCAAGGGCGCCGGGGTATCATTGACCGCTTGCCGTACCTGTTGCTGGCGCAACGGCAGCATGGCCAGAAGCGCCTTCTCCCAGTGCGCCGGATCGGCGGCCAGGTAGTGCAGCAGCGTACAGTAGGCATCGAACATGGCATCGACCACGCCGGGCAGGAACAGGTCATCGATCACATCCCAGTTGAACACCAGCGCACCTTCTTGTTCACAGGCCTGATGGTCCAGCCAGACCTGCGGAGTCTGGCTGATGCCGTACACCACCTCGCCCAGTGGACTCTGGCGGGCCGCACCCTTGGTGGGATCGCTCATGCCCAGCTGGCTGGTGAAGACCACCGGCATGGACAGCGCCTCGGCCCGCTCGCGGCCCCGGTTCCATTCGCGCAGCACGTCTACGGCGCTGAAGGCCCGGTGCTGCAGATAAGCCAGGATGCTGCCATTGACCGCCGCGGCCCGCCGGGCAAAGCCGCTGCGTGAGGACAGGTCCAGCGGCAGCAGGGTGACGGCAGTGAAGTCACCCAGCAGATGCGGCACATCCTCATGCCAGGGCAGACGGTCAAAAGTGGTCAGGTTCAGCGTAAAGCGCTTCTCACTGCTCCAGGCTGCCAGCACTTCGGCAAAGGCCGTGATGAGCAAGGCCGCCGGGGTGCAGTTCACGCTTGCAGCCTGCTCGCGCAGCCGGCTCCACTGGTGAGCGTCGAGCCGGTGCTGACGTCGGCTAAAGCGCGGCTGGTGCTGCTGCAGGGCTTCGTGGCGCAGCGGCAACTGCGGCGCGGCCGGCAAGCTCGGTAATTGTTCCAGCCAGAACTGGCGCGCCTCTTCGCGTGCAGCCTGGCGGGCCGTGCTGTGCTGGTACTTGGCCTGGATATAGTCGCGGAAGCTGATGCTAAAGGGGCGCAGTCCCGCTGCTTGCGCATCGCCATCGGCCTGGTACAGGGCCGCCAGTTCTTCCCACAGGATCTGGCCGCTGGTGGCGTCGTTGATAAGCATGTCGATGCCGATGAAGAGGCGGCTGCGGCCTTCCGGGCAGTGCATCACGCGCACATCGAACAGCGGCCATTGCTGGCTGTCCATCACCTGGTGCGACATGGCCTGGCGCCACTGTGTCTGCAATGCGTCGGTTTGCGCCTGGCTGTGCTGGCGGCAGTCTGCCACCTGGATCGCATAATGGGGCGTCTGCGGCAGGATCCGTTGCAGACCGTCGCTACCGATGACAATGCGCAAGGCGCCATGCCGGGCAATGAGCACGTTCCAGCAACGCTCCAGCCGTGCGCTGTCCAGGCCGTGGCCGGCGTCGGCTTCGAGATAGGCATGACAGGCCACGCCGCCCAGGGCGTAATGGCTTTGCCGGCCGACCCAGTAGGCGTGCTGCAGTTCGGTCAGCACGAAGGGTTGGTCGGCCTGTGCGGGATCAGCATGGATAGGTTCAGCAGCCGCCATGGACGCGCTGGCACACGCCTGGACCTGCTGCTGTGCCTGTTGCAACAGGTAGTCGGTGAGCGAGGCCGCCGTGGTGTGTTCGAACAGGGCCTTGAGCTCGCAGCGGATGCCCAGCGTCAGCTCGCACTGGCGCGCCAGCTCCATGATCAGGATGGAGTCCATGCCCAGGCGCAGCAGCGAAGCGTCCGGGGTGAGTTCGGCCGGGCTCATGCGCAGGATGCGCGAGAGTTCGGCGGTGACGAAGCCGGGGATGGCGGCGGCCAGCGCGGCCCGGTCAGCAGTATCGAGCGCTTGCGCCAGTGCCCCTGGCTGGCGCTGGCCAAGCAAGTCCTGGCAGCGGCTGAACAAGGCCAGGGGCTGATACAGCGTCATGAGGGCGATCAGTCTGGACCAGTCGGCCTGCACCGCCACTGCGCAGCCATCGGCCAGCTGGCTGGGGCAGGACAGCAGTTGCCCGAGCCGCTGCAGGTAATGTTCGGGGCTCAGGCGCCGGATGCCTGCGGCCCGCAACAACTGCAGCAGGGATTCATCCACGTCGGACATGCCGCCACCGCCCCAGGGCCCCCAAGCAATGGCCATGCCCGGCAGCCCTTGCTGGCGGCGCAGGCGGATCAGGGCGTCTTCGAAGGCATTGGCCGCGCCATATGGAATCTGCAGGCGCGAACCCCAGATGCCGGAGATGGAGCTAAAACAGATCAGGCTGGCCTGTGGCCGTTGCAGGCTCAGGCGGTGCAGGTTCCACGCGCCCTCGACCTTGGCGCTGCTTACGCGCTCGTAGTCTTCTGCGGTCAGTAGCGCCAGTTCGCGGAAGACGCTGGTGCCGGCGCAGTGGAAGAGGGCAGACAGGGTATGGCCGCTTTCTTCTTCGCATGCAGCAATCCTGTGCCAGGCCTGCTGCATGGAGGCTGCCTCAGCGATATCGGCCTGCACCTGATCAATCCGGATACCCTGTTGCTGCAGCAGGGCCAGCCGCCGCGCCTGCACCCCGCTGGCCGGCTGACGCGCCAGCAGCACCAGATGGCGCGCACCATGTCGCGCCAGCCAGTCCACCATATGCCGCCCGAGCGCACCGTTGGCGCCAGCCACCAGATACAGTCCGGCCGGATCGGCGCGGAAAGTGGCGTCGGCTGGCGTCGCCATCTCTGGCAGCGGCGCCAGTCTTGGCGTCCACCATTGGCCTTGTCGCCAGGCCAGGGCATTTTCCTGCGGCAGCCACGCTTGCCATTGCGCGGCCTGGGCCGCGATCCAGTCCAGGTCTGCCGCATGCTCGCTGTCGATCATCAGCCAGCGTACCGCCGGATACTCCAGCGCCAGCGCCCGCGCACTTCCCCACAGGGCGGCCTGGCCGGGATGAACTTGGTTTCCGGCCACGGCCTGTCCCCGTTCGGTCAGCAACACAATGGCGGGCGTGCGCGCATGGAGTTGCAGGGTCTGCAGGCAGCGCACCAGATGCCAGATATCGTCGTGGGCAAACGGCGCGGCTTCATCGCTGGCCCGCGCCAGGAAGACCAGCATGTCGTCATTTCCGGGAAGCTGCGTCTGCTGGTCCGGATCGAACCAGCGCCATGCCAGCGCCGATGCGCCCCCGTGCTGGTGCGCACTGGCCAGCCACAGGCCCGGCGCCGGATCGCTTGTTCCGGGCTGCGGTGGGTTCCAGGCTTCCCAGCTGATCTGGTAGAGCGGGACCGCCGCCGCCTGCGCCGGCAGAGGCCGGGGGGGCAGCGCCAGCGGTGCATGGCGGGGAGCATCTTCGTCGTATTCGAGCCAGTAGGAATGGCGGTCGAAGGGATAGGACGGCAGCGTGTGGGCGGCCACGGTGGGGCCGGGGTGGCTATGCTCCCAGAGGAAGTCCTGACCCACCCGGTACAGGGCGGCACAACTGTGCGCCATGCTCTGGCCATCATCCTGCTGCCGCAGCAGGCTGGCCACGAACTGCACGGGGCTGGACAACGGGCTGCGCTGCGCCAGGGCCGTGAGCACGGCATGCGGTCCCACTTCCAGCACCACGTCGACCACCTCGGCCAGCGCCTGCAGGGCCTGGTGGAAGCGCACTGGCTCGCGCGCATGCTGGCGCAGGTAGTGGGGCGAGGGCGCCTCCTGCAGCCAACTTCCGGTCAGGGTGGAGAGCATGGCCGTGGCGGGGGCGCTGGACATGACCGACTGACACTCCTGCTCCCATTCTTGCAGCATCGGATCGAGCAAGGGCGAATGGAAGGCATGCGACACGCTCAGGGCGCGGCAGTGGCAGCCTGCGCCGGCCAACTGTTCGGCCAGCACGGCAATGGCGCTGCCAGAACCGGAAAAGACCACATCCTGCTGGCCGTTGATGGCCGCAATGGCCAGCTCTTCCTGCAAGGCCGGCGGCAGCTGCCGCAGATGATCGCTGGCCTGTGCTTCGGTGAGGCGGGCCGCCAGCATCTTGCCGCCCTCAGGCAGCGCCTGCATCAGCTGGCCGCGACGTACGATGAGACGGCAGGCCTGTTCCAGTGGCAAGGCCCCGGCGATCACCATGGCGGCGAATTCGCCGATGGAGTGGCCCATCACCGCCACCGGCGCTACCCCCAGGTGCAGCCACAGCCGCGCCAGTGCGTACTCAATGGCAAACAAGGCGGGCTGTGCGTGACAGGTCTGTTGCAGCAATGCTTCCTCGCCGTGGTGCATGAGATCGATGAGGGAGCGGCCCAGATAGGGCAGCATCAATGTATCGACCTCGTCCAGGGCGGCGCGAAATACCGGCTGTTGCTCATGGAGTTGCCGGCCCATCCCGATGTATTGCGCTCCCTGGCCGGTAAACATCATCGCGATGCGGGGCGGCTGCGTGGCGGGTGTGCCGTCCTCCACAGGTTGGGCCAGCAATGTGCGTAGCTGGGCGATATCCTGCGCGACCAGGGCCTGCCGCACTGGCAGGTGTTCGCGCTGTCGCGCCAAGGTATTGGCCAGATGGGCGGGAGGGTAGGCTGCGTCCAGCAGATGGGCGTGATAGCGCGCCAGCAACTGGCGCAAGGCGCTCTCGGTCTGGGCCGAGAAGTGGAAGACGTAGGGCCCGGCGGCTTGCTGCTGCCCGGTGCTCAGGGAGCAAGACAGCGGTGGCGGCGCCTGTTCCAGCACCACGTGGGCGATGGTGCCGGTAAACCCATAGGAGGTCACACCGGCGCGACGGACCGGTGCGCGTTGCGGCCACGCCTGCGGTGCCGTCGGCAGCCGCGCAGGGATGCGTTGCAGGTCAACCAGCGGGTTGACTTCATTGAGCCCGACCAGCGGCGGAATCAGCCCCTTTTCCAGCGCCAGGATGGTCTTGACGATGCCCGCCGCCCCGGCAGCGGCTTCAAGGTGGCCGATGTTGGTCTTGATGGAGCCCAGCCACAGAGGGTCATCGTCTGCCCGCCCGGCAAAGAGCTGCGCCAGCGAGTCATATTCGATCGGGTCGCCAAGGCGAGTGCCGGTGCCGTGCATTTCCACATAGTCGATTTGCGCCGGGCTCAGTCCGGCCCGTTGCAGCGAACGGCGCAACAGCTGGAACTGAGCCTGTCCATTGGGCGCCGACAGGCTGCTGCCGCTGCCGTCCTGGCGCACGGTCGTGTCGCGGATGACGGCGCGGATGGTATTGCCATCGGCCAGGGCCTGTTGCAGCGGCTTGAGCACCAGCACCAGGCAACCTTCGCCACGCACATAGCCGTCGGCGGCCGCATCCATGGTCTTGCAGCGACCATCGGCAGCCAGCATGCCGGCCTTGTTCAGTACCACATCGATCTCGGGCACCAGGTGCAGCTTGACCCCGGCGGCCACGGCCAGCGGGCATTCACCCGCGCGCAGGCTCTGCACGGCCAGGTGCAGCGCGCTATGGGCCGAGGAGCAAGCCGTGTCCACCGACATGGCCGGGCCATGCCAGTCGAAGTGGAAGGACAGGCGTCCCGCCGCCGCCGCAAAGACGGTGCCGGTGCCGTAGTACGCATCCAGGTGCGCCGGGTCGGCGCTGGCAAAAGGCAGGTGGCCGTAATCGGCCGTGCCGATGCCGACGAAGACGCCGGTGTCGCTGCCCTTGAGCGAGGAGGGAGTCAGTCCCGCATTTTCCAGCGCGTGCCAGCACTCCTCCAGCAACAGTCGCTGCTGGGGATCGGTATTGATGGCCTCGCGCGGCGACATCTTGAAGAAGGGCGCATCGAAGCGGTCGATGTCTTCCAGGTAGCTGCCCAACCCAGGGATATCGTCGCGCTGGCGGAAGCGCTGTGCCGGCATGCTGCGGATGGCGTCCTTGCCCTGCACCAGCATGTCCCAGAGGGCCTCTTCGGTGACGACGTCGACGCCGTCCGGACCGGGCAGCCGCAAGCCCATGCCGATGATGGCGATGTCGCTTGTTCGTGCGATGTCGCTGGCCTGCGGCGCTGCTGCAGCCGGGCCTGGCTTCAGATCGGCGCGTAACTGTCTGAGCAATGCATGGATGCTGGGATGCTGGTAGAGCAGATCGTCGGGCAGGTTGCGGCCCAGTTCACGGCCCAGTGCGGCGGTCAGCTCCACGGCGCTCATCGAATCCAGGCCATACTGGAACAGGCTCACCTCGGGGTCCAGCGAACGCGCGGAGACATTGCCCAGGCGCTGCGCCAGCCATTGGCCCAAGCCCCGGAGGGAGAGATCGAAGGCTGGCGCCGTTGGCACTGCTGCCGGTGCAGCGGGCGTCAGGATGTCCTCATGCAAAACCACCAGCTCGCGCGCGAGATAGGACTGCCTGACCGTGCGCCGCCGTATCTTGCCGCTGGTGGTGCGGGGCAGGGTGCCTTTGCGGATCAGGATGATGGCATGCGCGTTCAACTGATGCTCCTGCGCCACCGTCTGGCGGATGGTCGCGGCCAGTTCGGCGTAGTCCGAGGTCTGGGCCTGTGCGCTCTTGCGCACCTCCTGCACGATCACCAGCCTGTCCTCACCGCTGTCATCGCTGAGGGAAAACGCCGCCGCACTGTCCTCGACAGCCAGTGCATGACACTGGCTGGCGCTGGCCTCGATGTCATTGGGGTAGTGGCATTGGCCACGGAAGATCATCATGTCCTTGCGCCGTCCGGTGACAAACAACTGGCCCTCATGCAGGAAACCCATATCGCCTGTGCGCAGGAAGGGGTGTTCTCCCGGCGCGGCATCGGCCAGTGTTCCGGCAAAGGCTTCGTCGTTCTGGTTCTTGCCCCAGTAGCACCCGGCCACGCTGGGTCCGCGCACCCAGATTTCTCCCACCTTGTCCTGGCCCAGGTGGCGCTTTTGTTGGGGATTGACGATCAGCACTTCCTGTGCGCCAAAGTCGTCGCCATTGCCCACATACCAGCGGGCGCGCTCCTCGGATGGATGAGGGATGACGATATCGCGCTCGATGGCCTGCCGGTCCACGGCCAGCAGGCAGGGCCCGCGGTCATGCGTATTGGCCGATACCACCAGGGTGGCTTCGGCAAGGCCGTAGGCAGGGCGCATGGCGGTGGCGGTGAATCCGTAGGGCGCAAAGGCGTCGATGAAACCCTGCACATGCACCGGCAGCACCGGTTCGGCGGCGGGCATGAGGCAATGCACCGAGGACAGGTCCAGTTCACGGCGCTGCTCCGGCGTGGCGTTCGCCAGCGCGCTGACGCAGCTTCGCAGCGCAAAGCTGGGACAGGGAAGCACGGTGGCGCGCTCGCGGCTGGCCAGTAGCAGCCAGTCCAGGGGAGCGGCCACGAAGGACATCGGCGGCATGTACAGCGCCCTGCCACCCAGCGCCAGCGGTGCGAGGATGCCCATGATCAGACCCAGGTCATGGAACAGCGGCAGCCACGACGCGACCGTACAAGACTGGCCTTGCGGCGCCAGCAGGCGGCGCTGGAACTGGATGTTGTGTAGCAATTGCCCGTGGCGGTTGACCACGCCCTTGGGCAGACCGGTCGAGCCCGAGGTGTATTGCAGGAAGGCGATGGCTTGCGCGTTCAGCGCATCCGGACGCTGCCATGCAGCCGCATCGGCCACCAGCGATTCGAGATGGACGATGTCCATGGCCTGCCGGGCCGCAAACTGCTTGAGCTCATCGCCTGACGCCTGTTCGATTGCTTCGCCCGTGAGCACGAAGGCCGGCTTGCAGTCGTCGCTGATGGCATCGATCTTGGCCAGCACCCGCTTGACCCGCGCTGCCCCCGGCAGATTGACCGGCACGGCGATGATGCCGGCATAGAAACAGGCCAGCAGGCTGACCACGTAGTCCAGTCCCGAGGGGAACAGGATCAGCGCCACCGTCCCTGGCGTCCAGCGCTGTTGCAGCGCTGCGGCATGTGCGCGCACGCGCTCGGAGAGTTCGCCATAACTGAGCCGCTGCTGGCGGTTGTCGGAAAAATGCAGGGCTTCCCGCGCCCCATGCTGCCGGGCCCAATGCTCCAGCCAGTCGGGCAAAGCGGGTTTGCTACTCAGGTCGTGGGCATGGTCGGTCATGGCGGAATCCTCAGTTGAACAGCATGTAAAGAGCACAGCCAGGCTCCGATGGTGGCGCCCGGATGTGAAATGAAGTACAGGTCGAGGGCATACTAAATGATAATGATTGCTATTTGCAATATGGATTTTTTTAGATAAGATGCTTTGCCAGGTCATTTTTGTTGTGCCGCAAGTGCAGTTCCGGACCACAATTCCGGCCCTGTCGTGACGGCCCTGTTCCCCAGCCCGGAAGAGCATCCCCGACCATCCTGCGTCGGGTGGTGCGTATGCAAAATTCACGTCGCAAGGGGATGCCTGTGTTGAGTCAACGAAGTGAGCCGCGCTCCAATGGCCAGGGCGTGCGCCCAGCCGCCGCCTGCCTGTCGGCACTGCTGGAAAAAGTCGGTCTGGCCGGCCAGCCGCAGCCGCTGCGCTGCCTGCAAGTAGGGTGGGAAGATGAGGCGTTCTATCGCCTCATCAGCGCACGCTGGGCGCCTGCCTCGGTCTCAGCGGCCACAGCAGACACAGTGGCTTACACCGTGGGACTGTTCTCCAGCCTGCGCCTGTCGGCCGCGCGCAAGCAGACCCGCCTTCCGCTCGACTGGGCATTGCTCGACCAGCACTGGCAGGCAGGTTCATCGCAACGTGATCCATCCGGGTATGGGCTCATCGTGGTGCATCTGGATGCGCTGGGCGCACAGCCATGGCAGAGCGGCCTCGCCTTGCTGCTGGCGCAGCTGGCGCCGCAGGGCCGTCTGCTGCTCATCGGTGCGCAGCCGGACAGTCTCACTGGCCTTGAGCCGCTGGAGCAGGTGCAGACCGACGGCTGCCATGGCTGCATCTTCGGACCCTCCCTGCCGTCCTTTCCCCTGACCGATATCCAGCACGCCTATTGGCTGGGCCGGGGCGACAGCCTGTCCCTGGGAGGGGTGTCCTGCCATGTGTATTTCGAGTGGCGCATCGCGGGGCTGGACCTGCAACGCATGGAGCAGGCATGGAACCAGATCATCGCCCGGCACGGCATGATGCGCGCCGTGATCGACGCCGATGGGCGCCAGCGCATCCTGGCCGAGCTTCCCCATTACGCCATCGCCGTCGATGACTGGCGCGACCTAGCACCCAGCGTTCAGGCCGAAGCGCTGGCCGCCAAGCGCGCCAGGATGTGCGCGCAGGTGCTCGATGCCGAGCATGGGCCGCTGTTCGACCTGTCTGCCAGCCTGGAGCCCGGCGGGATCGTGCGCCTGCATCTGGATCTGGACCTGCTCATGTTTGATGTGCAGAGCTTCCATATCGTCCTGGCCGAGCTGGAGCAGCGCTACCACCACCCAGAGCGCAGTGTCGATCCCATCGGCCTGAACTTTCGCGACTACATGCTGGCCCAGCAGGAACCGCAGTACCAGTTGCAATACCAGCAGGATCGCCAGTGGTGGCTGCAACGCATCGAGACGATCGCGCCCGCCCCCGTGTTGCCGTTGGCCTGCGTACCGGCCGAACTGAGCCACCCCGAATTCATCCGGCTTCAGCACCGCCTGCCCGAGACCGCGTGGCAATCGCTGTCCGCGCTGGCTTCGGCACAAGGGATCACGCCCTCGGCAGTGCTGTTGACGGCCTTTGCCGAAGTGCTGGCCACCTGGGCAGCGGATCCCCGGTTCACGCTGAACCTGACGCACTTCAATCGCCGCCGCATCCACCCGGACGTGGACCAACTGGTGGGCGACTTCACCTCGGTATTGCTGCTCACGCTCGATTGCAGCGGCACGCTATCCTTCGTCGAACGTGCGCGCCAGGTCCAGGCCAGCCTGTGGCAATGCCTGGGTCATACCCGCTTCGGCGGCGTGGAAGTGCTGCGCGAACTGGGCCGCAGGAATGCGACTGATGCAGCGGCGGGAAGCCTCATGCCGGTGGTCTTCACCAGCTTGCTGGGCATTGACCTTGATGAGCTGGTGCGGGGCGCCGATACCTTGGGCGAGCCGGACTTCCTCTACACCTGCACGCCCCAGGTCTGGCTGGATCATCAGGTGATGGTGCGCAAAGGCAGCCTCGAATACAACTGGATCATCACCCGCCAGCTCTTCCCGGAAGGCATGGCGCAAGCCATGTTCGACAGTTACAGCCAGTTGCTGTATCGACTGGCGCAGCAGCCACAACAGTGGGAGCAGCCGGTCGGTCAGTTGCTGCCGGAGTCGCAGTTGCGTGTGCGCACCGAGGTCAACCAGACCGCGACCGCTTTCACCCTCGGTCCGCTGCATGCGGGCTTCTTTGCCCAGTGCCGCCGCCAGCCAGCGGCGGCCGCGCTGTTGGGCGCTCACTATCAGATCAGTTATGGACAACTTGGCGCCCTGGTGGAACAGGGCATGGACCGGCTCAGAGCGCACCACATCCAGCCCGGCCATCTGGTGGCATGCGCATTACCCAAAGGCCCGATGCAGGTCGCTGCGGCGCTGGCCATCCTGGCAGTGGGCGCGGTGCTGGTGCCGCTGCCCACAGGACAAGGGCGCGAGCGCACCCGGGCCATCGTAGAAAGGGCGGGTATCGACGCCATCCTGCTGGACCCCGCAGAACCGATCGAAGAACCCGGCTGCCCGCGCATTCTGATGACACCGCCTGCCCAATGGGAGGCCGTGCCGACCGCGCCCCTGAGCAGCCCGGTACACCAGAGCGCGCTGGATGACCTGGCCTACATCATCTATACCTCCGGCTCCACTGGTGAACCCAAAGGGGTGGCCATCACCCATCGCGCCGCGGCCAATACCCTGGCCGATATCGACCAGCGCATTGGACTATCGGCGGCTGACCGGGTCTTCGGCATTTCAGCGCTGCATTTCGATCTGGCCATCTACGATGTCTTTGCCACCCTCAGCCAGGGCGCGGCGCTGGTGCTGCCCGCGCCCGATGCACTGCGCGATGCCCCGCATTGGCTGGACCTGGTGCAGCGTCATCGGGTCACGGTATGGAATTCGGTGCCGGCCTTGTGCCGCATGCTGCTGGAACAGGCTGCACACGATGATGCCGGCATTCCCGCCAGCCTTACCCGCGTCATGCTCAGTGGCGACTGGATCGCACTGGATCTGCCGCAGGCGCTGCGCCAGCATGCCCCGCAGGCGCGCTTGCTGGCCCTGGGAGGGGCCACCGAAGCGGCGATCTGGTCCAACTGTTTCGAGGTCGTAGAGATTGCGCCTGAATGGAAATCCATCCCCTATGGATTCCCCCTGGCCAATCAGCAATACCACATCCTGGATGCGCAAGGACGCGACTGTCCCGACTGGGTCACGGGCCGCCTGTTCATCGCGGGTGCGGGGCTGGCCCGAGAATACTGGCATGCGCCCGACCAGACCTCGGCCAGCTTCAGCCAGCATCCCAGGCATGGCCGCCTCTACAACACCGGCGACTTGGCCAGGTACTGGCCGGATGGCTGCATCGAATTCCTCGGGCGGGTCAACAGCCAGGTCAAGCTCAACGGCTACCGCATCGAGCTGGGCGAGATCGAGGCCGCGCTCAACAGCTGCCCCGGCGTGAAGGCGTCGGTCGTCACGGTCTGGCGTACGCCCTCAGGAGCACAGCAACTGGCGGGTTTCGTGGTCCCTGAGCCCACCGCCACCACGGTGCCACTGTCGGGCCTGCCATCGCTGCTTGCGCCAGTCCTGCAGGAAGCCGCCAGCCAGTTGCCGGGCGACACCGACCGGGATGCGCTGGCACGCTTCCAGCAACAGAGCGAGGCACTGGCGCCCTTGTTGATCCTGCATAACCTGATCCAGCTGAAGCTGTGCGCCGGGCAGGGGGCAGTACTCTCGCTTGCAGCCCTGCTGGACAATCACGCTGTCCAGCAACGGTACGCGCCGGTGCTGGAGGCATGGATGCAGATACTTTGCGACGAGCAATGGCTGGTTCCGCTGGGCGGGCAGCAATGGCGGGTCGCCCGCAGTTTTCCATCCAGCGACGTGCTGCAAGCCGCTCTGAACGAAGCCAGGACGAGCTTGCAGGGCAGCCTTGGATGGCTGGATCATGGCCAGGCCTTCCTGGCCTGGCTGTTCCAGTCGGCGACGAGCTTGTGGCGCAGCCTCATCGGCCAGCTCATGTCCACCGAACTGATCTTCCCCGAAGGGGCGCGCGAAGGCGCGGAGGGGCTCTATGGCGACAACATCGTGGCCGCCTACCTGGGTGGCATCGTAGTGCGTTGCCTGCAACATCAGGTGCAGCACTGCGCTCGGCCTCTCGCACTCATGGAAGTCGGCGCCGGCGTCGGCGGATTGAGCATGTACGCCTTGCCGGCCTTGTCCCAAGCCAGCCCGCAGTCCCTCTACCACTACACCGACCTCAGCCAATTCTTCCTGCAGATCGGACGGGAAAAATTCGGCACGCATGCCGGTGCCCGCTTCGCTCTGTTCGACATCGACCGCACCGCTGAGCATCAGGGCATTGCGCCGGCCTCGCTGGATCTGATCCTGGCCTCCAATGTGCTGCACAACGCGCTGGACCTGGATGCCTCACTGTCCTACCTGGGCAGTCTGCTCAAGCCGGACGGCCTGCTGGTGCTGTGCGAGGCCACGCGGCAAAAAAGGCTGCAATGGGTTACCGTGGCTGCAGTGCTGGAAGCGGCGCAGGACGGTGCGGCACAGCATCGCCATAGCCGGCTGCGCGGTACTGACGAGTGGATCGAAGCATTGGGCGCAAGCGGATACGAGCCCATCGGTGCCTATCCCGCCGAGGAAAGCGAAATGGGCTTCGTCGGCCAGCAAGTGTTGGTGGCCCGGTGGAGCAGGGCTGTCGCGGCATGTGACGACAAGAGCATTCGCCAGCATCTGGCCGAGCGCCTGCCGGCCTACATGCTGCCCACGCATCTGCAGTCTCTCGATGCGCTGCCCTTGTCGGCCAATGGCAAGGTGGACCGCAGCCGGCTACCCGCTCCGGTGCCGGCCAGCCCATCGGCAGCGCAGCCTGAAACGCCGGTCCGCGCAGGCAGCGAAAGCACCCTGGCAGCGATATGGCAAGACATCCTGCAGCAGCCTGTGACCAGCCGCGACAGCGATTTCTTCCAGTTGGGCGGCGACAGCCTTCTAGTGACGCGCCTGGCGGCGGCGATCCGGGAACGCTTCCAGGTCAGCATCCCGATCCGCCAGCTCTTCGATACCTCCCGGCTTGAGCAACAGGCGCAGGCGCTGGCGCAACTGCAAGCCGACCGCCGGGGGGCAAGCTCCGCCATTGGGCTGGTCCCACTCAATACCGCCGCACCCGCTGCGCCCACGTTGCTGTGCCTGCCGGCCAGTGACGGCAAGGCCATGTCCTACCATGCTCTGGCAGGGCTGCTGCAAGGGCAGGTCCGCTGCCTGGGCGCCGAGTTGCCCGCAGTCTTGCCGCCTAGTATGGCAGGCAGTATCGAAGCGATGGCGCAGCATTATCACGGCCAGTTACCCGAAACAGAACGTAACTCCACTACCGCTTACCTGGGCTGGTCCATGGGCGCCTACACCGCCATTGAAATGGCCAGGCAGCATCTTGCGCTCACCGGCAGTCGCGCTGCGGCGCTATGGCTGATTGATCCGGTGGACCAGAGCGTCATGCAGTCCCTGGCGGCCAGTGAATACGGCCTGCTGCTTTCCTTTCTTCCGGAAGAGGGCGCAACGATGGACGTCGATGCGATCCAGTACGAGGCCCTCGCTCCTGCCGCCAAGTTGGCCTGCTGGCGTCAGATGCTAGCGAAGCAGCCCTTGGCAGATCAACTGGACGACACGGCCTTGCGCCGGTACATCGATGGTGTACGCGACAGCATCGCAGCCATGGTGCGGTACCAGTTGCCCGAGAGCTTTGATTTCGTAGAGGCGGTTTACCTGTGCAAGGCTGCCCAGCAGCGCCAGGTCTGGGCTGACATCACGACTGTCTGGCCCGCCAGCTTGTGCTCACGCGCCCGCTGCCTGAGCTTGCCGGGCGATCACTGGCAAAGCATACGGGCCGCTGAACTCGCGGCACTGATCAGGCAGTCGTTGGGCTAGCGCATGGAGGTCTTGCTTTCCGACGCCGGCACGCAGATGCGCAGTTTCATACCGACCATCACGCCGTTATCCCTGGAGACCGGCTCGCAGTTGCGGGTATTGACCTGCACGTTCGACCGCGAGGCCTATCACGACGGGCTTTATGCGGCCCTCGGTATGGCGCAGCCTGCGCAGATCATGGGTGCGGTGGTCAAACGCAAGGCCGAGTATCTGGCCGGACGCTACCTGTGCCGCCTGCTGTTGCAGGTAGAGGGACAAGAGGGGCAAGTGGCCATCGGGCCGCAACGCCAGCCGGTCTGGCCTGTGGGCTGGCAGGGATCGATCACGCACAGCGGCAACCGTGTTGTGGTTGCCCTCTGGCCGGACCGGACCGGCAGGCTCCTGGGGCTGGACCTGGAGCAGTGGATGCCAACTGCCACCGCAAGCACCGTTCAGTCCCGCATCATCCTGCCGGACGAGCTCGATGGCCTGGCCGCCCACTGGCCCAGTGAGCGCTTGCTGACGCTCGCATTTTCGGCCAAGGAATCCCTCTACAAGGCATTGTTTGCAAAAGTGGGCCATTTCTTTGATTTTCACTGCGCGCAGTTGTGCGCAGTGGATGACCTGAGCCATCGCTTCACCCTGCGATTGAATCAAGATCTGGGCGAAGACTTGCTGCAAGGCAAACAATTCACGGGCGGATTTTTTGCTGGCGCCCGGCAGTTGCTTACCTGGATCGCATGCTCTTAGAGCACAGCCGCTGCAGCGGTAGATGCGCACCTACCTATCGATGGTGAGTTAGAACGACATTGCTTGGACTGACCATAGCGGTGGGCCTTGCCCTGCTGTAATGGGATTTGTCTGGATATTGTCTGCTGGATCCTCCATGAACCCCTTGGTTAAAATGCTCACGCAAGTGTTAGGGGGGAGGGCAGTGAAACGCCTTTGCCCGTTTCGGGGATGAAAGATTAGTCCAACCCTTGGCTCGAAGACGCCGACATTGAAATCATAAAATCAATCGCTTGGAACAAGATCGGCGGACGTGGAGATTTGCGATACCGTCGACACAAGTTCGTCCGCGAGCGCTTTTTGGTGAGGTGCGCTGGAGCTAGTCTGAATGCTTAAATCTTTTGAAAGCGCAAACGCAAAAACATGTTTAAAGATTGTGCGGCAATCGGAACTGATATGAGTAAAGTCCAATCGGATCGATTTTCCGTTAATCATAAGTTCGAAGTTTGGTCGCTCTTGCGGATTGCTTATTGACCTCGTCACGTCATTGAATTCATCATAATAACGGAGAGTAGAAGGCAAACTCGGCAAGCAACTGCATAATTCAGAAAGCACGTTTCCACGGTCGTTGAGCCCTCCAAATTCGGGCAGCTGAAGTTGTTCCATCAACGTCCCTCCGGCAATGATCGTAGGAGAGCAACGCGCTCATCAAATGCGTCATTCCACACAGAAGCAAGCCGATCTTCGAACACCGCTCGTGCATAGCGCGATGGCATGGACGACGTTCTTGACCAACCGAAGAATGTGCGCAGCTTCTGCAGTGCTTCATCCATTGAGTCTCCTTGCCGAAGCAATTGATGAAGCCGCATTACAGCACTGGTATGACGCAAGTCGTGTGGTGTGACAGATTTTTTGCCTGATCGATCCATCAGCTCTTTCACGGCAGCGGCCGATAATTGAGCCGATGCATGTGCGAAAACTTTTGTTAGCGCCTCAGTCGATAAAGGCATATTTGACTGGGAATTCAGTAGAAAAGAATGCCTTGGACGCCCACGATAATTCTGCGTGTAGGTATCTATAATTTTTGCTGTCAATTCGCTAACTGGGATCTGGCGATGTGATGATGAAGTCTTGATGCTCGGCTTGGAATAGCGGGGATCCGTGCCGCTTTCCTCGTAAGGGTTTTCTTGAACATTGATCCAGTATCGATTTCGACCTTGCTTAGAGTCGTACATGACCTTGACACCGTCCACCGGCAGCAACAGAACCTCTCCGCGCCGAAGTCCCTGATGTAGCATCAGTATGAAAGATACATAAACCCTCCAACGAGTCCGAATTCGTGGAAAGGGATTTGTCAGAGATTGAGGATCTAGCATTTCATGAAGCGCCTGCACGGTGGTTGCAGGTAAAGACCGGATCGATTCGATAGGTTTGGCTTTACTGACGTGTAGCTGGCGATAAAGGATAGATAGACGCTGCAGCCGCTCTTCAATACTTCGCATCGTATTATCTGCATGACTTTTCGATACCCATGAGACCACAGAAGAAACAAAATCTAAGCCAGTTTGCCAACGTTTTTCGTCAGTACCGGTGGTCTTGGGACGATTGCGAATAGAAACGAACCATGACTCCAGAATGTTGCTCAGTGCGTGCTCGTCGAGGTTTCCCAAAGCATCATCAAGAGCAGACTGGCCGAGTAGTTGATCCGAATGGCAGTAGAGACTCTCAATGTGGCGGAGTTTCTTAAGATGAGTGGACTCGGCAAGCCCGGCCGCGGAAACCGTTGACCACACAGCTGCCCAATATCGAGGGAATCCGAATGAGTCAATTAAAACGGGCCCCCGAAGGTTGCGGGGCACATTTGTCTTTGAAAGCTGGATGAGCATCTTGCGTTCCTGTTAGCCGGCAACGCAGAAAAGTACCATTTGTGCTGCAAATTCTCAGTAGCTTATAAGAACAACGCAACACTTTTAAAACTACCATCCCTTCGCATAATTTGTATTATGTAAAACATCGTTTGCAAGTCGACTGTATCAAGCAACAATCTGCGTACGTCCATAGTACGAACTTTGTAAATGTTTAAGTACTAACTTTGTAAAACTGATGCTTCTGCCCCGACTTCCAACAACCGAGGCGTCAGTCAATTTGAGTGATCAAATTCAAGCCTCTGGCTTTCAAGCAATTGGGTGGTGAACGAAAAATCAGTCCTTCTCGAGCAGTCTTAGCTCTATATTCAGTCCTGACCTCACCGCTATGGTCCACAGCGTATCTAGGCTCATGCTTGTCAGATCGGTGTTAATGATCTGAGATACGAGTCGCTCTGGAATGTCGAGTTCGCGCGCAGCCTGGGTTGATGCCCAACCGTTCTTCCGAATACGTTTTATTATTGCCGCGGCTACTTCGATGCGTATTAGCATCACAGCAGCATCATCTGGAGCGAAACCCAAATCGGAAAACACGTTGCCGCTGCTGATGTGAATAGCGTCGATTTCGGTCATGCCATCAGTCTCCACTTAATTACTGTTCATGATCAGATTTTGGTTTGGCGTAGCCATGGCCAATATGAGCACTTAACGGCTCATCGCAGTGGTGAATGGTTTCACCAGTTTCAGGATCCACGATGTGCTCATAATATCGATCGGTATCTCGATTCATATCCCAAACCTTGTCGACGTACCTGCCTAGTTTCTGGGACATTTCCTGTCCTATACGGAGGTGTCGCCGTAGTTTTCTTTTGCTAGGCATCTTGTCGTTCTTGGATTTCACCTCGAATGATTCCCGTATTGGACCGATCGTATCGTGAAGGTGCAATTCGATGGTCTTAGCCGGACCTCCACAGGAGCCACAAACAACTCCTGGCTCACCGTTGTATTCGGGCGGAAACATTTCGCGGCACGCGGTACAGCGATAGGTCGTTTTATTTTCCATTTTCTACTCTATGAAGTAGAGCTGCCCCTGCCGCGTCTCGGCATCGTTCTGGCACAGCTACAGCTTCTTTCCCATTAAAAGCCTCAATATCAGAAATGGCAAATTTGCATTCTCCTACACCGCGTCACCTCTAGGGGCCATGCCGGGATAAAGCCGGAAATGACACACAATCCTGAAAGTGATTAAGGTTGCCCTCTTTATGCCGTGGGAGCATAAAGAAGGTGCTAAATTGGCTATTTAAAGGGTCGGCCGGGATTCCTGAAATTTTGGCCAAAAAGTCCCTAAGCCATTGATTGAAAAAGCTTTTTCAAGCTATTGGTGAGGCCTCGTATATTTTCTTTCTGAATCCCCGCGCTGAATCGGTCCCTCCCCCCATAGGGAGTCAGCCAATATAAGGACACATTGCCGAGGCCGAGCTCGGGCTGGCTATCGTGCGCGAGATGGTGCCCATTCACCGCGCCACGGCGATTTTAGATGCCCCGCCGCAGGCAGTGATCAGAACGGCGGCCAATCCCCCGTCACCGGTTGCCATAGTCTGGGCGCAAAATTATCCAGCAGGCACAGCCCCCTTGGGGCGCGTACGGTGCTCCACTTGGGATTTGGTTTCAGCGGTATTGATCGTCGAATTACGGTCCGTAGCGGGCGTAAATCTCTCTTCGCAATGAACCGTTTCCGCCTAAATGCGCGCGGCCCTATCATGCGGAAAATTTCTCGTTCTTCTCGGATGCGCTCACGTAGTGGATTCATGGAATTATAGAGTTCCGATTTGCATCATGCTGTTCCTTTGTCGGGCCTAACTTGCAGCATTAGCCCTTGTGCCTGTTCGCGTAGCCGACCAGCGTATGTGGTGATCTTGCGAAACAATTAGCCTGCACTCTTACGCCGCTTTTCCCAGGTCTCCAGTGCGAACAAGGTAATAGTGTGTGCAGCATGGATGGCGAGTCGAGCATGACGGGGCTCAATACGATAGGACGTAACGCCAGCACCATGCGCTGAACTGGCGTGGGTACGCAATGCTGCGATGCCCTCAACCGTGGCCAGCATACCAGTTAGAATAGTCTGCAGGTCGGTATCGGCAATGGCCGATGGATCGAATCCTAAATGCTTGCGAACCACAGTCCAAAGTGGTTTCAGATCTTGCTTGGCCGGCAGTTCCAACGAGTTTTCTGCGATAAATACCTTGCAAAAAGACTCCAATATATTGCTCGCAGCCGAAACCGCTTCACGCGGTTCCGATTGAACGTTCTCCAGCGCCCTAGAAAACTCTTCGTCAATGGCTCGATAGTCGAAAGACTTTAGCAAGGTTTCGAGCGTGCGAGATGCGGCTGCGCTCATCTGCGCGGCTACGACTTTTCCACCAGTTACATAACGTAGTTTGCATTGCGCCAGGATCGCTTCAATTTTCTTTGCATCCGAACCATCATTCCAGGTTCCAATTGGCTGCTCCATATAGTTCTCGATCAGCCGCCCGAGCACTGCTAACGGATCGACGGAGTGGTCCTTGTTTGTACGACGGAGCCATTCAAGGGCTTTTACGTGCTTACTTCCATCGGGCGGCTCTCCTGGCGCGTCGGCGTATGCGAAAAGACTGTCGAGAGATGCATGTGTCTCTCTGGCCGTACAGGTATCTGCTACTACCGAAATTACTGGTGACGGAATAAGCTGCCTCATTTGGATTCATCCTTTCCATTTTGTTCTTATCTCATAGCTTCCGCTAATCTGTTCTGACGGGCGATATGACAAGCCTGCGTCTGCAATTTAACCAGATCGAGCCCCTTCCCTGCTAGCTGCCTGCAATCGATGCACGAATACTTTCCCCGATTGCTTCTACCTCTTCTCTTACTGGCCATTTCTAGCCGATGTAGCGGCATTCGGGGGTACTTGATCTTCGCGTGTGGATGCAACGATCTTCGCAAAGAAGCTAGTAATATTCTCAAGCTCAGGAAACTGTTTTTCCGAGCTTCTTCCCCACCAATCCCCGCAGTCCCGGTAGAGCATATACAAATAAGAGTGGTACTTTTCGTAGAAATCAGTTAGATCAATTTCCTTGATGCGCTGATACGTAACGTGGCCATTCACCTTGTTCCTCATTTGGCGAAACTTCTCTGAGAAGTCATCGGGGACAGGTGATAGATCTTTATAGGTTTCGATGGAATTTTCCCATATCGGTGCGTAGCCCTTTTCGATCGCTTCTATACGATTTCTTAAGGTTTTCTTTATCGTTCCCTGGACCAATAGATCGAGAAATTTGTGTTTCTCCATTCCATTTGGTGGACGGATCTCCGTAACATTCAAATCTCGCGCATGGAGAGCTAAAACAAATTCGTAGAGATGAAAAATGAAGGCGGCATAAGCGTTATAAGCCCGGTACGCCTGATGCTTCTCGTGGCCAGCAAGTATTAGGCTGCTTGCAATTGAAGCAAATAGTTCAAATGCATCGTGACAGCGATGGTACTCATGCACAATCGCTAAGCAGTGCTGGCGGTCTGTCTCTTCATCATCTAAATGCATAGGCACAATCCTCAGAGGGCCAGCCGAGATAGGGAAAATTTTCGGATATGAGTAGCAAAGTAACTAGTATCCGATTTTATATTGGCTATTTGAGACCATCTCAAAAATTGTGAAGTTAGCCTTAGTGTGAGCCGATAAAATCGCTGCCGAAGGCAAGTTCGTCCGGTTTTCGGACGTATTCTCTGTGCTCATTTGGCCTATTTTTACATTACCGGGGTAACGCTCTATTGATCACCTGTTGTAGCACGCTGCGCGAGTATCTTCTCAATCCACGCCACCTTGTCCCGCTCTACCTGGTTGGCCTTGAGTTCTGCGGTAGCCAACTGACTGGCCAGCATTTCAATTTGTTTGCCTGCAGCCGCAGCGCTGGCCTTGGCCTCGATGACTGCCTGTTGCGCCATGTCCAATCGTCGCTCTGCGTCGACTCGTGCCACAGTCAGTTCCTGGAGTTGAGCGGCTTGCTGGTTTCGCTCCGAGCGAACCTGGTGCAATTCAGCGTGTGCTTCCGTCAGTGCATCGCGAAGCCGTTCTAGTTCGCTCACCTGGTGCGCTAACGTGGCCTCCTGTTGGCCAAGCGTCACTTGCTGGGCATCTTGGCGCCGCTGGCCGGCGATATTTTCCTGCTCAAGGCGCGAAAGACGTTGCTCGAAAGCCTGCCGCTCCTCGGCGCGCTGGCGCACCGCCGCCTCCTGGAAGTGCTCGAACTGGGTGCGAGTCTGCGCCAATTGCTGGTTCAAGGCATGAGCCTCGGCGGCACGATCAGTCAGCCGCTGCTGAAGGCCGGCATTCTCAGTCCGGGCGGCCGTGAGCGCAAGCGCATTGGCCTGCAGATCCTGCTGGCATCTCGCCAAGGTTTGTTGGATCTGAGTGTGGTCTCGGACCAAGGTAGTGTGGACTTGGCGGAGTTGGGCTTCGGCGGCCAGGGCTGCGTCTCTCTGATTGCGCACGGCCGCCTGGGCCTGCTCGTGTGCCTCGTTGGCCGCCTCCAACTGCCTGGTGACATCATCCTGAAGCCGCTGGTAGACGCCCTTGACGGCCACCACCAGATCGACTGGCAAGCCTGTGTCGCCGCCGGCAACCACTTCCTGATGTTCGGTCTTCCAGCGCTTGAGCATCGGGGCGATCGTGCTCTTGCTTCCCGTATCTCCGAGTGCTTCGCGAACCGTGTCGATGGTGGGGGCTTTGCCAGCGGCGGCCAGCTGTGAGGCTGCTTTGGCGACTTGTGAGTAGAGGATGCCTGCGCGGGCCATGGGAGCTCCATTGAATAAGATATCATATTACGTTATACGT
The DNA here is from genome assembly GCF_002213425.1 of Herbaspirillum aquaticum. Classification (GTDB taxonomy): domain Bacteria; phylum Pseudomonadota; class Gammaproteobacteria; order Burkholderiales; family Burkholderiaceae_D; genus Herbaspirillum; species Herbaspirillum aquaticum. The sequence continues at coordinate 316,051 of NZ_NJGV01000005.1, forward strand.
AATAATACGTTTAAATACAATTCAAAATCCGTGAGATAATCTGCTTTATAACTCTCTATAAGGTTGTTTATCGTATGTTATAGTGCTCCATTCTTCGGTTTGACGCCGTGTTTCGGTACATGAGCCCAAAATGAGCGACAAATTGCCTTCCCCTGAAATTACGCCCGTCATAGGCGGTACGTTGGGTGCCGGCACACTTTTACCTGCAGAGGTGGAAGCGGCCCACAGTAATTTTCTCGCTGCGGCTACGTCTGAAAATACCCGGCGCACGTACCGTTCGGCTATTCGACATTTCATGGCCTGGGGTGGCGTCCTGCCGGCTGACGAGAATGCAGTCATCCGCTACCTGCTGGCCCATGCCAGCAGCCTCAATGTGCGCACTCTGGCCTTGCGCCTGACGGCCTTGTCGCAATGGCATCTCTATCAAGGCTTTGCTGATCCTACCGGCACCCCGACGGTCCGCAAGACCCTGAAAGGTATTGGGCGCACCCACGGACGCCCTAAAAAGCAGGCCAAGGCCCTCCCGATTGAGGATCTTGAAAAGATCATCGTGAAGTTGGACTCCGCGGATACCCTTAAGGCTAAGCGGGACAGCGCGGTGCTGCAGCTGGGCTTCTTTGGCGGCTTTCGGCGAAGTGAGCTCGCAGGATTGCAAGTTTCTGATCTTGCATGGGAGCCGGATGGCTTGATCGTGACGCTGCAGCGCTCCAAGACAGACCAGCAAGGCCAGGGGATCGTCAAGGCTATTCCCTACGGTGCCGGCCCGTGTTGCCCAGCGACAGCTCTGAGAGGTTGGCTGGAGAGCTCAGGAATTGGCGACGGAGCGGTATTTCGCTCCATTAACAAATGGGCGATGCTAGGCGAGCACGCCATCCACCCTGCCAGCATCAATACGATCCTGGCTGATTGCGCAAGTATGGCGGGACTGGACTATGTGCCGGATCTTTCCAGTCACAGCCTGCGCCGTGGCATGGCGACCAGCGCTTACCGCGCCGGCGCAGACTTTCGGGACATCAAGCGCCAAGGCGGCTGGCGCCATGACGGAACGGTACAAGGCTACATCGAGGAGGCTAGCCGTTTCGAGGAAAACGCCGCCGGTCATCTGCTAAAGGGGCGTACCAGGTAATACAGCCACGACACCGGACGCCACCATGGTCCAAACTAAGCGGATACCAAAACACAGCACCAAGTGGACCTCCCAAGTGATTTTTTGTAGATCACTTGGTCTGAAACGGTATTTGGGTAGCTATCAAGAATGACTGCCCTGAGAGCCATGTGACCGATTTTTCTGTGCAGGCAAGTCTCGCACCAAGCTTCATACGGATTCCGCAGGATTGGGATTGTCTATCACACAAGCTATTTTGAGAGCCCGTCAGAGGAGCGTGTCCGCGCGGTTCGCTCGCGGAAAGACGCGATTCACGTTGAGCTTTCCGACGTTTTTCGTACCTTGATCCAGATTCCCAGCAAGGCTAATAAGGAAAAAGTGGCACCAGCCAAGAAGGTTGCGGATGGGCCGACATAATCCCACAACAGGCCCGCGACCACACTCGCCAGCAACATGGCAATGCCACTCACAAGGTTGAAGAAACCGTAGGCCGTTCCACGTAGATCAGCCGGTGCGGTGACGGCAACCATCGTCGCTAGCAGCCCTTGTGTCATACCCATGTGGACACCCCACAATGCCACACCAACTCCAAGTCCGAGCCAATGGTCGCCAACCGCCAAGGTCAGATCGGACATGATCAGTGCAACCAGCCCAAACGCTAACATGGTCGAATGACTCATGCGATCAGAGAGTTTTCCAAATGGATAAGCGGATGCAGCGTACACGATATTCATGGCAACCATGACCAAGGGAATCAGCGCCATTGGAACGCCGCTTATCTGGGCTTTGAGAACAAGAAATGCCTCGCTGAATCTGGCTAGAACAAATACGGCACCGATAGTCACCACCCACCAATAGGTGGGACCAAGTCGCTTCAGGTTGTCGCGACGAATAGGATTAGTTCGTTTTTCGATACTTCGTCCTCTCGGCTCTTTGATACCAAGGATCAGCAAGATCACCGCGAAGAAACCGGGTATTACGGCAACCCAGAATACAGCTCGAAAATCATTGTCCCACATCAGCATCAGTCCAACTGCCAAGAGCGGACCGAGAAACGCACCGACAGTGTCAAGGGTCTGGCGCAGCCCGAATGCGGCCCCACGAATTTCAGGAGGCGTAATGTCGACGACCAGAGCATCGCGCGGGGCACCGCGAAGCCCCTTTCCAACACGATCAAGGAGGCGAGCAGTGAGCACAATCCCCGTTGTCGGCGCAATTGCAAAAAGAGGCTTTGTTAAAGCGCCTAACGTGTAGCCAAAGAGCGCTAGACCTTTGCGCTTTCCAAAATAGTCGCTCAGTGCGCCAGAAAAAATTTTGATGATTAGAGCGGTGGATTCAGCCAAGCCCTCGATAACCCCAACAGCAAAGGCACTTGTTCCCAGTGTGCTGATCATGAATAGCGGCAACAGGCTATGGATCATTTCGGACGAGATATCCATCAGCATGCTGACACCTCCCAAGACCCATACGCTCGCTGGAATCTTGCCAAGTGTTGAATTGCTATCGCTCATATTGTCCCTAAAAAAAGACTTAAGCCTCCATGCCGCACCGAATATTCCTGCGGCTCTCAATCAATTCAAAGCGTGCAACGCAAGCACGACTTCAGGTCAGTCCGATCCATCCGTGATACAGCACATACAGCCCAACAGCCACGATGACTGCGCTTGAGAAGTACGGAGCATTGCGGGCGAACTTTCCAAAGCCTGACCAGCGCTTCCCCACATGGCGCACACTTATTGCTGCGACCACTCCGGAAGCCACCATCGTCAACGCTAACCCAATGCTGAAGCACAGCACGAGACCGGCACCAAGCGAAATTTTCTTGAGCTGCAGACACAGTAGGAGCACTGTGATGGCCGCAGGGCACGGAATCAAACCACCCGTCAATCCGAATATCACGATCTGGCCAGTAGTAATGTCACGGTTCGCGAACCTGCGCTTGATGTCGTTGGCATGTGCTCGTTCGTGCGCATTCTGATAATCACCATCCGACACATCCAGACCATCCTCTTGATGGTCATGATGATGGTGGTGCTCCTCATACTGCACATCGTAAATATGGAAGTGGCCACCGTGGGACAGGAATACCTGGGCCTTGAATTCATGAGGTTCAGGAATTTCGTCGGCAGATTCAAGAAACTCACCTTTATCAACAAATTTAAAGGTCTGCTCGACACCATCAGGGCGAATCGTTCGGATTTCGACGCCGGAGGCTGGCCAGCGATGCGACCCGGGCCGATTTGACAACCTGAAGCGGGGAGGCACGCCTTCTTCAAAAATCTCAACGCGCAGCGTCCCATGGCCGGTATTGATCAATTTGGTTTCATCATGTTCATGATGATTCCCATGTGCCTCCTGCCGGGACTGTTGCCACGTACGGAAGGCCATCCACGCGGCCACGCTAATGATCAAGATGCCGGAGGCGACCTGGAAATACGGCTCTGATGATTCCGCGCTCCATTGGCTGCCAAAGTACATGCCGGCCAGTGCCACGAGCCACACCACTGCAGTATGTGACAGCGTTGCGGACGCACCCAGCAGCACTGCTTGCGAAACCGTCCCGCGGATGGCCACGATGAATGCCGCCATCATGGTTTTTGAGTGTCCAGGCTCCAGTCCATGTAGAGCACCCAGCAGGATTGCGCTCGGGATGAAGAGCCAGATATTGCCAGCACCTTGCTGGAGCAGACTTGCGATGTCGACCATGATCTTGCCTTAGAGGTACTTGGTGATTTCCTTGAATTCGCGCACAGCGTTGGCGGAATCCTTGCCGTCGCCCTGCATCGCATGGTCCAAGCAGTGGTCGATGTGATCGTGAATCAATACGCGCTTGGCGTTGGCGATAGCGCTCTCGACTGCCTGAAGCTGCTGCGCGACATCAAGACAACCTCGGTTGGTTTCCATCATGTCAATGATGCTCCGTAGATGGCCTTCGGCGCGCTTTAAGCGCTTGATGATGTCGGGGTGAGAGCTATGTGTGCTCATAATGGTAATATCCTATCCAGGGGGATAGGATATTACCATGCGTATGACCGCTGAGCCCTCGTACTTAGATAACCTTGATACACAATGCGGTTATGGCATTTCGTAGCAGTGTTGCCCCTGTACCGGCCATTCAAATTTCAAATGGCCGGTTTGCTACTTTAAGCGTGCGTATCGATCATCGTGCCCAGGGTTCCCGACATCGGCTTGGCCTTTTCGACTTCACCCGGGCGGCTATTGTCATGATCCCCGTCACTATCGACTTTGCTGGCGTTCTGGCGCGGATTGGCCGCCACAACATTGTTGTAAAAGCTGTTGGAGAGACTGCTGATCGCTGAAGTCATGGATGGCTCCTTTAGTTGATGGATGTTGCCAGATAATAATTCTGGCAGCATGAGCCTATTGACCAAGACTTAGCCAGACCTTAGGCCGCCTCGATATCTGCTATCTAGCTTCGGCGGCAATGTTTTACTGCTTAATGTGGACTCAGTCTCGGCTAAGTTTTCCGGGATACATTTCCACATCTCTCAATCTTCATGCTCATTTTACAAAGAACGATGCGCCGTGATTGATGCAAGCCATCATCAGGTTGACCATCCGCCATCGTTCACTGCCAGACCTCCATCATGGAAAACATCAATAAAATTCTCTTCTTGTGGTTGAACGCCGCTGCCCATCCCCCTCAGTTTGCCGTTGACCTGGCCACGGTCATTGCAACACTCCAGATCTGGATCATTCCGCTTACGATTGCCCTGATTTGGCTGCGCGGTGATGCGTGTCAGCGCAGAGCCATGCTTGCCGCGACCGCAGCCGGTCTGATTTCATTGATGACAAATCAATTGATAGGCATGATCTGGTGGCATCCTCGGCCGTTCATGATCGGATTGGGACACACACTAATCCCACACGCCGCCGACTCTTCTTTTCCCAGCGATCATCTGTCTCTGTGGTGGGCGGTAGCCTTCACTTTCCTACTCAACCCTTCGCTGAGATTCTCCGGGATTGTTCTCGGCTTGCTGGGCATACCGCTGGCATGGGCACGTATCTATCTCGGCGTGCACTTCCCGTTCGACATGGCAGGTGCCGCCATCGTGGCGATGCTTAGTACCACCCTCATTCACCATCTTCCTCATGGGTTTCTTGGTTCCATCTACAACGTCGCGATCCGTATTCATTGCCGCGTCTTCTCTAGACTCATCGTGAAAGGGTGGATTCGTGGCACCACCTAAGTGAGAGCTAAGTCCAAGCACTCAGACTACTCAACATCCGATTTTCATGAGGAGAGCAACATGGACAGTCAACAAGTCAAGCTCCACGAGTACTGGATGAACAAGGTTCCCGAAATCGGCTTGTCGTTCTGGATCATCAAGATCATGTCCACTACGGTAGGCGAAACCGGGGCAGATTTTCTGGCATTCAATGTTGGATGGGGCCAGGCAATCACCAGTGCGATCATGGCAACCTTCCTTGCAACCGTTCTTTTTGCACAGTTGAAGACTCGCCGTCATATCCCTTGGCTCTATTGGATGAGCGTGATACTGGTCAGCATCGTCGGCACCCAGATTACCGATCTCATGACCGATAGCCTGGGTATTAGCTTGTATGTCAGCACCGGTATCTTCTCGCTGTTGCTCGCCCTGATCTTCTTAGTGTGGTATCGCGTCGAGCACAGCCTTTCCATTCACCATATCGTGTCGCGACGCAGAGAGCTTTTCTATTGGGCCGCCATCCTGTGTACATTCGCTCTGGGCACCGCCGCCGGTGACCTGGCAACGGAAGCATTGGGCCTGGGATTTGCCTGGGGTGCGGTGACCTTCGGCACGCTGATCGCAATCACTTACCTCGCCTGGCGTCGGGGTGGCAATGCGGTTTCCAGCTTCTGGATTGGCTACATCTTGACAAGACCTTTCGGCGCTGCGCTGGGCGATCTGCTGACTCAAAACAAGGCAGACGGCGGCTTGGGAATGGGAACGATGTGGACCAGTGCCTTGTTCTTCGCGGTCATCATCATGTTGGTAGCCGCCGCCCAGGTCGGTACAAGCAGGCAGAGATCAGCCTGAGCGGCTGTGGGCGATCAAACTTTGGCTCTCCGAACCGCTGCATCTGAAATCAATTTCGAAAGAAGGTCGATGAAAACATATTCTGAAAATGTATTGGCAAAAGTGCCGGAAGTGACACTTGGATTCTGGCTCATCAAGATCGCCGCCACCACGCTTGGCGAAACTGGAGGTGATGCGGCCTCCATGTCGATGAACCTCGGCTATCTGACCAGTACGGGCATCTTCGCTGCGCTCTTCGTGATTGCCGTGGCGCACCAAATCAAGTCCAAAGCTTTCCATCCCTTGATCTATTGGACCACGATTATCGCCACCACCACTGTCGGTACAACGCTGGCTGATTTCGCTGATCGTTCCCTGGGGATCGGTTACGCCGGTGGCACTACCTTGTTATCTGCGCTTTTACTTGCGTCACTATTACTTTGGAAGCGCACGCTCGGCTCTGTTTCAGTGAACACAGTAAGCAGCCCGCGAGCAGAAATGTTCTACTGGATCACGATCATGTTTTCGCAGACATTGGGTACGGCACTCGGGGACTGGACAGCGGATAGTGCGGGAATGGGGTATACAGGCGCGGCTGCGATTTTCGGTGGACTGCTCGCTTTGTTGGTGTTGGCCTACTACGGAACAAAAATCTCTCGCACCCTGTTATTCTGGGCGGCATTCATCCTGACGCGACCATTGGGCGCCGTGGTGGGCGACTTTCTCGATAAACCTTTGAGTGCGGGAGGCCTGGCTCTGAGCCGCTACGGTGCATCCATCGCGTTGCTAGCGTTCATGCTGTGCGCCATGCTGCTGTTCCGGCAGAGAGCGGCAACGGCATCACATTGACACCATTTCAATGGAGGCGACATGCGAGTACTGCTGGTCGAAGATGACGCGATGATTGGTGAGGCGATTCAGGCCGCCTTGAAGGATGCATCGTACGCGGTAGACTGGATCAAGGACGGACAAATCGCCATCACGACCATCACCAGCCAACACTACGATATCGCTCTTCTGGATTTGGGCTTACCTGGCAAGGACGGGTTAGATGTTTTGAGGAGCATACGCGCAAAAGACATACCAATTCCTTTGCTCATCATCACGGCGCGTGATGGCCTTGATGATCGCTTGCAAGGCCTGGATGGCGGCGCAGATGACTACGTCCTCAAGCCGTTTCAGATGGCCGAGCTGCTGGCCCGCATGCGCGCGGTCTTGCGGCGCAAGGGTGGAATCGCTTCTCCTTTACTCACCAATGGACTTCTATCGCTCGACCCGGCTAGCAAGGAGGCAAGTCTGCGAGATGGAGGCTCTATACAGTTGTCCAACCGTGAGTTCGCTCTGCTCCAGGCATTATTGATGCGTCCGGGAGCAATTCTGTCGCGCAGCGAATTGGAAGACAGAATTTATGGGTGGAACGAGGAAGTCGAAAGCAATGCGGTCGAGTATTTAATCCATTCCTTGCGCAGGAAGCTTGGCAGCGACATCATCAAAAACGTCAGGGGGGTAGGATGGATGGTCTCAAAAGCCGGCTGAACGAATCGGTTCAGTTGAAGCTCTCCGTCATACTTTGCCTGGCGATTTTAATAGTAGCCATAGTAGCGGGGGTATTTTCATTCGTTTCCGCGCTAGATGAATCGCACGAATTACAGGACGATATGCTTCGTCAAATCGCTCACCTGATGGAGCGTCAGCGACTTTCGCCTGTTTCTCCTGTACCGGAGGTCAGTTACGCTTCTTCGAACGAAGAGTCTCGCGTCATTGTTCAACATCTTGGCTATTCCGCCAGTAAAGCGGAAATAGATGCTGAAGAAGCACTTCCTCTTCCGTCCACGTTGACGGATGGCCTGCACGACATTGATGCTGCCGGAGAAAATTATCGAGTGCTAGTTCAGACGATGCCTAGCGGAGATCGCATCGCTGTCGCCCAAGAATCCGATTTTCGCAACGAAATTGCCAGAGACGGTGCGCTGAGAACCATCATGCCTTTCTTGCTTCTGGTGCCCGTCCTGTTGTTGATCGTCGCCGATCTGATCCGAAAGATGTTCCGTCCCATTGCGGCATTATCCAAGGAAGTGGACCAACGCCAGGATGAGCAATTGCATCCGGTAGAAGCAAGTCATTTCCCCGTCGAGGTAAGACCGTTTGCAGTAGCGATCAATCGATTGCTAGGTCGGGTAGATCAATCCATGGCCTCGCAGCGGCGATTCGTCGCGGACGCCGCGCATGAACTGCGCTCTCCCATGACGGCCATCTCTCTGCAGGCGGAAAGGTTGGAAGAGGCTGACATGTCCGAACAGGCAAGGCAACGCTTGCGCGCATTACGGGAAGGAATCGACAGAGGCCGCAACCTCCTCAATCAACTGCTAGCGTTTGCAAAAGCCCAATCATCCGTTTCCGCCGTGGCTACGCCTATCTCCGTCCAGTTCATTTATCGCCGCGTGTTGGAGGACCTGATGCCATTGGCCGAGTCCAAGCAAATCGATATCGGCGTGGATGGTCAGCGGGATGCCCACCTGTTGGTTGGTGAGCTCGATCTGTTTTCGCTCCTCAGAAATCTTGTTGATAACGCCGTTCGCTACACCCCGAATGGGGGCAAGGTGGATCTGGCAATCGAAGTTGACGATAAAAACGTGGCCTTGATTGTCGAAGATAATGGGCCAGGTATCCCGGTGGCCGAACGAGCGCGCATCTTCGAGGCATTCCACCGGTTGCTGGGCAGCGGTCAGATCGGTTCTGGGTTAGGTTTGTCGATCGTGAAGGCCATCGCAGACAGGTTGGGGGCAAGCATCACGCTTGGCTTTCGTGACGAATCTAGTCAATCCGGCCTGCGCGTGACGGTCAATATTCCGAGTCAATTAGTGAGCCAGATAGAAGTCGAAGTCAGTGAAATCTAAGGAGCTATTATGTCGAACAGTATTCAAGAACAATACTCGCCCGTTGCCAAGTTTTTCCATTGGATCACGGTGCTGCTCATCATCGCCCAATGCACCATCGGCTGGACCATGCCAGATGTGGATGATCTGCAATCGCCCGAAGGATTGGTCAGTCTCCACATCTCGGTAGGATTGCTGATTCTCCTGGTCATGCTGGCCAGACTGGTTTGGCGCCTGATCAGTCCGGCGCCGAAACCGCTCCATACGCGTGTGACCCTCACCGTAATTGCAGCCAAGTTCGTGCACGGCGGACTCTACCTTCTTCTCGCCATCTCACCCATCCTGGGTTGGATGAATGCTGCAGAGCGTGGCTGGAACCTGTCCTTCTTCGGCTTGATGCAGCTGCCCGCAATTTTCCCTGCAAATTCCGATCTGCTGGCCACGATCGGGGATTGGCATATTGCGTCGGTCTGGGCACTATTAGCGCTGATCGGCTTACATGTATGCGCTGCTCTCTACCATCAAATTATTCTGAAAGATGGAACCCTTACTCGAATGCTTCCCTCAAGCAATCGATAGTCTACAGCCTGCTCATTGAATGCTTTTTTTTGCTTCAATGAGCAATTCATGCAAAGTCGCTTCATATGATTGCAGGGTATCTACCCTGTGCCCTTAAGATGATTTTTCACTTAGTTAGCTTAGATGAAGTTTTCGACGCATCACTTTGGGTATTCACCCTATCAGGCATCGCTGGCAGCTTCATAGGAGGCTATTTCCTGTATAAGTGCTGGGATGGACGATGTCCGTTATTGGAAGCTATCCAATCGCCTTATGGATCAGCGCTCAACAATGTGAAGATCGAACGGCCGTCTCAGGGCTACGATGAATTAGAAGGAACTTCACGGAAAGCATAACAATTTGCTCTGGCATCATTGAGGGCGTGATGCTCAGGCAGCTTATGTTCCTGATGAAACTCATAACGCAATAGCTCATTGATGCGATCAGCAACGAGGCGGCGCCTGCACCATGGAGGCACGCGGCCATCCAGGGCGTCATAAAAGAGGTCCCAGTCAGTCTGGTAGTCGTAGCAAATGAAGACCTCTTGATCTTTCGGCCTTACCAGCCTGAGCCAGTTGGTCACCTGGACATAGAGATCGTCCTTGGTCATTTCGGCGTGCGGTGCGTATCCCAATAGAGGAAGGACGGCCGCTTTGACGAACTCGCTGCATTCGCGGACTTCATAGGGAAGCTCGCCTTCGAAAAACTCAGTCAAGTAAACGTCGCATCATGGCCAGTAGCGAACGGACCGCATATCCCAGATTTTCTCGAACACTCCCCCGCCTCAAAGACCCTCAGACGGAGTGACACCTTGTGCTCTATGGACAGCCATTTTCAACAATGCCAACGCGGTCCTAGATGAAATATCTGACGTCTCAAGATTGAGTTCTATTGTCCGAGCGAAAAACTTCCCATCTTTTGGAAAAATTACATAATGGAGTTGTGGGAGATTGCCTTTGATGAGCAATTTCTTTTTTTTGAACCAACATGGCTGTACGGGAAACCTTGGTAAGGTTCCTCTGGCAGTTGACCACCCCTTCTCCCCTTTGAAGACTAGACATCTCTTGGGCAATGAATTGATCAATTGCTTAAGCTTGCATTTAGCTTGATTGGAGAAAGTATCTCGACGCTCACTTTTACTTACTTGGCGTCGCTCTCTTGGCGCCACCTGAGGATAACCAAGAGCCTCTATGCGTAAAACGTATTGATCGTTTTTTAAGCCAGCGGACCAATGAGAAATACTGTCTTCGATTTTTGGACGATCGCGCACGAATTCAATTATATTATTCTCTTGTGACGCCGCTTGCTCAACGCATCTCTTCCAAGAGACCCATAGATAGTCTGCTTCGGCCCTATCGCGGATCCATCTTAAGCCCTCCACATCTCTAAAATTATCAAGAAAATTTGGAATAAAATTGGGCATAGAAAAAGGTGAGGCTGGTTGAGGGTCAGGCCTTTTATTTGATGAACTATGAAATCCGTTCAATTTTCTAAAATTCGTTTCGCCACCATATAAGCAGAAGAATAAATAGGCTCTAATGAGCTGATTATTCCTTGCTTGCTCCGGTATGTGGTACTGAAGGAAAAAGCTCTCAAGGTCTGTTTTCCATCGATGGACCGGTGGCACAACGTGACGTCTTAGATAACGACAAATCGCGGAATACGTACTTCTAGTACTTACCCAAGGTGAATCCCCCAACATCTTACGGCGATACCATCGATAGCGTTTTTTTTGGGCTAGATTCCGCACTATCGTGTCGACAAATTCCGTGGAGGATCGCTTCAAGGACGTGTGGTGAACCGTGACTACACGATTTTCTGAGGACGACCAGCTATCAAACACAGAGGGAACTTCAGTCCGAAATACTTTTGACCAATATTGGATTGCCCTGTCGGTTTCGGCTTTTTGGTCGATCGCGCCTTTCAAATAAATATGGGTACCACAACGTGTCAGCCATTTTGTATAGTCACGAAAGACTTGTACTTCTTCATTTGAGATCGTTGGGGAGCGCGATGCTTGTAGGCTGAGTAGCTCCTGTCTTCTGCAGGTGCAAAAACCTGCTCCCCCAATGATGGATCGATCTATTCCGTCAAGAAATGGCTTTCCGCACTTGCAGGCATCTTCCAGGGACTCGTCGTGTATTGGACATCGCCGTAAGGCTTCTAGCGACATCAGCACAGTGTGATAACCGGCATTCAGACATTTTGGGCAAAACCGAAGACTGGGAAGAAAGAGCGAATCCTTCAGCGGCAACCCTCCCAGGTGGGAAAACCTCAAGTCGTTGATGGAGATCCGACAGAGTCTAGCTACACGGTTCAGATTGATTTGAAGTTTTCCTGGAACTTGAGCCCACGGTCTTTGGGCAAGCTTTTTTTCGCCAATGGGGATGCAAAAATCAGCTTGAAATTCATCTAACGTCGGACCGTTGAGAACTACAAAACGGTGCAGGGTAAGCCATACCGACTGAAAATCCTTACTGGCCCAGTCGCCCCAGGCCACCCTGTAAAAGGTGGATTTTGTTTTCTCCTGATAGGCCGATCTTATTCTCATACCCGCCCCCTGTCAGGTTTCTTACGCAGGAAGGCCGCGGTAACAAGTTGGAGATGGCGGTCAAGAGCTGTTTTCGCGATGATTTCTGCAAGTGACTTTTCGGAGCATAATTCGTCCCAATTTTCACCAGCTGCATTGGCCTTCAGAATAGCTTCCACAGTACGAGCAAAATGCTGCATCGGAATCTCAATACTGGCCTGCATTTCGATGTACTCCTTGGGAAAGAATTTGACAAATGTCTCCCATAAAATTTGAGATAAGGAGGTAAGTTGGCCGGGCCGCATCCCAAATGCTTCGGTAAACGACGTGCGACTGTTTGCTGGCCATTCAGAATCATTCTCATAGCCAATCAGCACATATTTCACCTGTTCGATACTGGAAATGCCATGGAATTGCGCTGAGCGAACAAAAAAACGTGCTGACACATGCGCATTTCCTGTGAGCGCTTGGATTGAATGAACATAATCCAGTTGATGAGACCCGATTTGAATTACGGTTAACATCACTCCAGCATTTTCGATCTCATTTTGAAGCCCAGTGAGCCAGATTAGCTCCTTATCTGTCATTGTTTGAGCTTCGTCAATCAGTAGTATTGCCGTGTTGGACCCACCACCTTTGGCGAGGGCAAGAAAACAGTTAATTGCCATTTGCTCCTTCTTGCGAGGTGTCTGCCGGGAACCCCAATACTTCTGACCAGCCGCTCGCAAAACGTCCGAAAAAAAAGCGCCTGCGCTGTTATGAGCCATAGTGCGGTTGATAATAACAAGGGGAATCTTTTTCCCGAATCTCTCGCTGAGAATCTCGCTAAGGAAATACTGAACTGCCCTGGATTTTCCATAGCGAGACGGCCCCCAGATATAGCCACCTGTAGCTTGCTCTTCAATCCAGTCCCCGATTACTTCTGCAAGTTGGTCAATCGCCGGCGTGAAAATGGCATATTGCTTGGAGAGGATGGGATGTTGGGGAGGCACCTTCATGACCATTTCATGCCTCTATTTAACAACCGTTCTGCGTCGGGCGGGCAATTGGCTTGGGGAGGTCGACGCAAAATCTGCCGTTGCATTTGTCGTAGCTGACCCAGTTTTATCGAATGAGCGAGATTTTTTTCCGGGATTGGATGAGCGAGAGTCCGCGATAAGTGCATCGATTTTCTCGCTGATTAGCTGATTCCGATCCACTACGTCTTGATGGGAACGGACTAAAGCCTCTCGTGCTTCAAGGTAAGCAGGATGAATAGGTAGTTTCCCTTTGGGGCGAGACTCAGCGAAATCAAGAAATTCCAATACTGGATCGACGTTTTGAGCCAAATGCATGACTTTAAAGTGGACCCATCCGTCAAGACAGCGTTTGCCAGAATTTAAGCTGCATCCATGACTTCACTTGCAGCAGAACAGCGCTGCCCTGATCCTG
>NZ_NJGV01000055.1 GCF_002213425.1 Herbaspirillum aquaticum
AGGATCAGGGCAGCGCTGTTCTGCTGCAAGTGAAGTCATGGATGCAGCTTAAATTCTGGCAAACGCTGTCTTGACGGATGGGTCCACTTTAGTCGTCAGAGCGAGAGCAGCTCTACCTAAAAAGCCCCTCTATGCAATCGGCAACAAGGTGAATCTCGCACCAGCCTATGTAACGCCTGAAGGCGAAAAGCTCTTACGCGGAGATACGAGAAGACAACTGATGGCGATTGTAACGAGTCGTCAGTTACAACGAGCGCTTATCTTGGCGGAAAACGCCGCAAGGGGAAAATTTCCAAGCTTTGATGCCGTTGCCCCTGTTGATTTCAATGTCATGGAGTTGCGATCATCCATTATCTTGCACCGAGACTGGATGAAAGCAGAACTGGCGCGACTCAAAGCAATTTTGGCTAAACAAAACAACAAGCAAAGCGTCTCTCAAAGAGACACTTGATTGTTAAATTAAGTCGACCGCCGCGCGCTGCATAGCGTCATTCACGTCAATGTAAGCTTGTGTCGTCGAGATATTCTGATGGCCAGCCAAAGCCATCAATACTCGAACACCTACCCCTTTGCTAGCCAAATTTGTGATGAACGAACGTCGTCCTGAATGGCTACTTGCGCCGTCGATTCCAACTTGCCTGTATAGGTTATGGAAATACTGACACAGGGTATTTGCAGTAAAGCCAGCTCGCTTCTGGGTATAGAAAAGATGTCTTTCAGGCTCGGAACGCTTCAGTGTCGAAGCGTACACGGCCAGTTCTTTGCGCAAGCGCTCTCCCAAAAATACCGTTCGAGCATGCCGACCTTTTGTCTGTTCTGGCGACAAGCGAATTTCGGCTTTGATCGAACCGTCGGTCGCGACCACGTCTCCGATACGCAGCGCAGCCACTTCCCCAACACGCATCCCAGCCCAATGCGTCAACAGCAGCATTGCGCGATTGCGAGCTGCGTGTTTGCGAAGTGAGATATAGATAAGTACTTTCTTCAGCTCTTTTTCTGTGAGTGTTTTTGCCTGGGCCATTGCCATCCTCGAAATCAAAGAAAACCACACACCGGAGGGTGTAGCCTTTGATTACGAAGATCAACAATAGACTGACGAAATTGGAAATCCAGGAAAATCAATCACTTTAAAGTGGACCCCGAATTTGAGACACTGATTTAAGCTGTCGTCCTGGAAGGGATGACGAGAATGAGTGAAGCAAAGAAGAAGCGAAATAGCTA
>NZ_NJGV01000056.1 GCF_002213425.1 Herbaspirillum aquaticum
ATGGCAAAAGGCAAGTTTGAACGGACCAAGCCGCACGTGAACGTCGGCACCATCGGTCACGTTGACCACGGCAAGACCACCCTGACCGCTGCAATCGCAACCGTTCTGTCGAAGAAGTTCGGCGGCGAAGCGAAGGCCTACGACCAGATCGACGCAGCGCCTGAAGAAAAGGCACGCGGCATCACCATCAACACCGCGCACGTCGAATACGAAACCGCGAACCGTCACTACGCGCACGTTGACTGCCCAGGCCACGCCGACTATGTGAAGAACATGATCACCGGCGCAGCGCAGATGGACGGCGCGATCCTGGTGTGCTCGGCCGCTGACGGCCCGATGCCCCAGACCCGCGAACACATCCTGCTGTCGCGTCAGGTTGGCGTTCCTTACATCATCGTCTTCCTGAACAAGGCTGACATGGTGGACGACGCTGAACTGCTGGAACTGGTGGAAATGGAAGTCCGCGAACTGCTGTCGAAGTACGAGTTCCCTGGCGACGACCTGCCCATCGTGAAGGGTTCGGCCAAGCTGGCGCTGGAAGGCGACACCGGTCCCCTGGGCGAACAAGCCATCATGGCCCTGGCAGAAGCCCTGGACACCTACATCCCGACCCCGGAACGTGCCGTTGACGGTACCTTCCTGATGCCGGTGGAAGACGTGTTCTCGATCTCCGGCCGTGGCACCGTGGTGACCGGTCGCGTTGAGCGCGGCATCATCAAGGTCGGCGAAGAAATCGAAATCGTCGGTATCGCTGACACCCAGAAGACCACCTGCACCGGCGTGGAAATGTTCCGCAAGCTGCTGGACCAAGGTCAAGCTGGCGACAACGTTGGCGTGCTGCTGCGCGGTACCAAGCGTGAAGACGTGCAGCGTGGCCAGGTTCTGGCCAAGCCGGGTTCGATCAAGCCGCACAAGCACTTCACCGGCGAGATCTATGTTCTGTCGAAGGATGAAGGCGGCCGTCACACCCCGTTCTTCAACAACTACCGTCCGCAGTTCTACTTCCGTACCACCGACGTGACCGGTGCGATCGAACTGCCGAAGGACAAGGAAATGGTCATGCCGGGCGACAACGTGTCGATCACCGTGCAACTGATCAACCCGATCGCCATGGAAGAAGGCCTGCGCTTCGCTATCCGTGAAGGCGGCCGTACCGTCGGCGCCGGCGTGGTTGCCAAGATCTTCGACTAA
>NZ_NJGV01000057.1 GCF_002213425.1 Herbaspirillum aquaticum
GCCGACGGTAGCTGCATCCGAATGCGGCCGGAATATGCCAATCATGTCTGGAGCTGGGACTTCGTCATGGAGAGAACGCATGATGGACGTGTTCTGAAAATCCTGGTGCTCATCGATGAGTTCACCCGTCGCTGCCTCGCGCTGCACGTGGCCAGGCAAATTCGCAGTAATGACGTTATCGATATCCTGGCTGAGGCCATGGTGGCCTACGGTGTCCCAGCATATCTACGCTCTGACAATGGGCCGGAAATGGTCGCCAAGAACCTTCGGCGCTGGCTTGCTTCGGTCGGTTCAAAAACGCTGTACATTGAACCAGGAAGCCCCTGGGAGAACGGATACTGCGAATCCTTCAACGGCAAATTCCGGGATGAACTGCTCAATGGAGAAATCTTCTACACCCTCCGAGAAGCTCAGGTCATCATTGAGCGATGGCGTCATCAGTACAATACCGTTCGGCCGCACAGCTCACTGAAATACCGGCCGCCGGCACCGCAGGCTACACTGCCGGCAACAACCCCAGCACCAATGCGGCTTGCCGCTTAGACTAACTTTAAGTCTGGACCAGTTGTTTCAGGCCGGTCACCATTTGTGAAAAACGTTACGCTTTCCAAATTTTCGGAAATTTCCGAAATCATTCGTCCAAACAGTGCAACGCAATCGGGGTCGTCCGTATAGAGGTGAGGATCGATCACGAAAAGATTCTTGATCCCATTGAGCCTCTTGATGAATCCTAGAATTACTTCCTCAATCTCGTCCACGTGAATTCCTGGGTGCAGTACCGCATCGCAAGTAAGCGAAAAATGGAAGAGGGACGAAATACCATTTTTGGAAATGTACTCTCGCAATATGTCTTTAATTGCGATCTCGTCCATACGCACGCACGCGAAGTCCCGACTACTTACCGTTCCATGCTCGTAAAGATCTTTGAAAAAATGCCCAATGTTACGATCTTTGCTCAGGCACTTGACGTAAACGATGTTTGAATCCATTTTTCGCTCCCCATCTTTTAATTCGTGGCATTAAAGTGGACCCATCCGTCAAGACAGCGTTTGCCAGAATTTAAGCTGCATCCATGACTTCACTTGCAGCAGAACAGCGCTGCCCTGATCCTG
>NZ_NJGV01000058.1 GCF_002213425.1 Herbaspirillum aquaticum
TAGCTATTTCGCTTCTTCTTTGCTTCACTCATTCTCGTCATCCCTTCCAGGACGACAGCTTAAATCAGTGTCTCAAATTCGGGGTCCACTTTAGATTACTTGCACTTGCGCCAAGCGCGCGAGGCGTATGAGCAGCACGCATCCTTGCCGGATCCGCATCTAGCAGACCTAGCACGAACGAGAGTAGACGACTACCTGTCAAGAAAGCGAACGAGGAGGGGGAAGCAACTGCTCTAAAAATGGATAGGGAACGTACACAAACACATCGACGGGCTCCATTGCAAGAACCAGCAATACGACATGAACTTGTTCAATCGAGGAAAGCATCGATGGCTGGCTAGAACCATAATGGTCCCAATTGTGCCGCAATGACTCATCCGAGTCATCAAAATGGATTACATTATCAGCGGCGTGATGATGGCTAATTCCATGTAAGTGAGCTAGCTCATGTTCGATATCAAATGTCCCCTCATCAGCGGCGAACTCCAAATGCATGCCGGAAATCACCTTGACTGGCATAAGCAAAAGCAACAGGATGCAAAGGATTCGGCGCATGGGTAACGATTTTTGTTGTTTTCGTCATTCTGCCACGCCTCTACAATACGAGCATCAAAACAATTATCACGGCACCAAAAACCTGATTTGAATCAGGTTTTCTCAACATAGTGTTGATTTCTCGCAAATTCTCCGCTCTCCATTTGACCCGTCTTCCATTGACTGCGGAAGGTAGCCCGCCCCGGTCCTAGGCGACGAAAACTATCCTCCTCCGTCTGTTTACACAGCGCGGAGGTGGAAGCGCAATAAATGCACTAGATCAATCTACAATGCTAAATGTCTGGAGTGCTTAGTGGGAGGGGATGCTGTTAGGCAATATTTTTTGGTGGGGGATCTAACTGTTCGAGGAAAGGATAGGGTAAGTATTCGAGTACTTAGGAGGTTGCGAGCGAAGCCACCGACAAGCCAATGACCTGACCTGAAAAAACTGGTCCGACTTGAAATTTCATATGCTATTGAAAAGGAGAGTCAGACCATGCCCAAGAAGCGATTCACATCCGAAGA
>NZ_NJGV01000059.1 GCF_002213425.1 Herbaspirillum aquaticum
AATGCAGTGCCTGCATGGCCCTGTCTCGCATGGTAGGGATGCTAAGGGGACGCATCTTGCCGTTACTTTTCGGGATGTAAATTCGCTTCAACGGGAGCGGGCGATACCCTTTCCGTTTCAGCGAACCTATCGCAGCAGCTTTTGCGGGTGGGGTAGACCATGTTTCGTTGTCAACCCCCGGAGTCCGCTTGCCTTGGTTTTCGGTTACTCGCCTCACGGCTAAAGCTTTGCCGTAGAACGAGCAAATCAACAGACGTTGCAAGGCTCGCACCTTGTTCCATCGTTGCTCTTTAGTAGCCTTCACGATACGAGCTTGCATTCTTTTTACGTAGCCGTATGCCTTGGCCCAGTCGATACCGTGCCAAGTCAAGCCTACGTTGGTGGGCGCACACGTCAACTGCCCGTTCATTTGCTTTCCTACCTTCAAAGATTATTCAAACGCTCTCGTGAAGAGAGACCCGCCGGAAGTCTGCCCGCTTTCGCGTGGAGCGATTTCGACAGGCGTCTACGCTCCTATCCAAACCATTACAGTTCGGCTTTTGCTTTTTCCAGCATCCTTTACCCGCTCATCCATCAGCATTCCTTACGGTCTGCCTGCCTCAGGGGCGGATGGTCGGGCTTACCCTGTTTCGAAGTTTCAACGGAATGGCTAGGTCCCTTCTTTACGCCGAGGATCGTGTAGTCTGCGTGCTCCCCCAACAGACGGGATGCACCTTATCCTGTAGCTTTTGCCCTCAGCCTTTCAGCATATTTGGCTGGACTGTATTCACGACGCTTGCAAAGGTTCACTTCTGTTGACCGTCTTCCATTCGAGCCAAGCCCAGCCATCCACGTTATGCTCGCAGATATCCCCAGCCTCACGGCGTGGTTTAGGTCTTTCGACCGCGGTACTTTCTCCCTAGAGCTCCGCACCCAGCCGTTACCAGCTACGCACGTCTAAGTAGGCTACTGCTGGCAGAACAGCAGGTTCCATCACCGGTGTTCTGGCGTGAAACAGTTGAAACAGCGACTTTCAGGTCGCACCTGTA
>NZ_NJGV01000060.1 GCF_002213425.1 Herbaspirillum aquaticum
AGCTATTTCGCTTCTTCTTTGCTTCACTCATTCTCGTCATCCCTTCCAGGACGACAGCTTAAATCAGTGTCTCAAATTCGGGGTCCACTTTAACCTCCTTTTGGTTAAATAATCGTCGTAACCATGCATACCATTTTATGGAGGAGAGGATTACCTGCGCCGAACCAGACCATTACATTTCAGCAATGATGTTTGTGAAGCGAAGTGTTTTTCGTTGTTTATGGCAAAGCTAACAGTTTTGTTGCCATTAGTTATCTCGATGAAATAAGCGCCACGAAAAAATAAGGCAATGATACCAACATCCACTCTGTAAATTAAACCTCTTGAAAGACCAATGCCACGATGCAAAGTAGTTAAAGGAACGCGCCGATACAGCACTGGTTTGTGGGTAGAAATTTCTCTTATGCTAGCTAGGCCACTAACTCAGATCTTTACGTGAGGATCTAGCTTGCCGAGGCCAGTGGCAGTTCACGAAAAGCGTAGCAATTCGCCTTTGCATCATTGAGGGCGTGGTGCTCGGGCAGCTTATGCTGCTTATGGAACTCGTACCGCAATAGCTCATTGATGCGATCGGCGACCAGTCGACGTTTGCACCACGGCGGCACCCGTCCATCCAAGACATCGTAGAAAAGATCCCAGTCCGTCTGGTAGTCGTAGCAAATGAAGACCTCTTGATCCTTCGGCCTTACCAACTTAAGCCAATTGGTCATTTGCAGGTAAAGGTCGTCCTTGGTCATTTCCGCATGCGGTGCGTATCCCAAGAGGGGAAGGACCGCGGCCTTGACGAATTCGCTGCATTCACGCACCTCGTAAGGAAGCTCGGCGTAAAACTCCTCGCCGCTTTGTGCGACCAGGCCGATGCTGATCAACTGCGGGTCAAGAAAGTCAGTGAACTCAGTGTCGATGAAGACTAAAGTGGACCCCGAATTTGAGACACTGATTTAAGCTGTCGTCCTGGAAGGGATGACGAGAATGAGTGAAGCAAAGAAGAAGCGAAATAGCTA
>NZ_NJGV01000061.1 GCF_002213425.1 Herbaspirillum aquaticum
AGCTATTTCGCTTCTTCTTTGCTTCACTCATTCTCGTCATCCCTTCCAGGACGACAGCTTAAATCAGTGTCTCAAATTCGGGGTCCACTTTACCCTTGCTGTTCATTCCGTGGCAGTAACCTTATGTTCATTGTATGTTCATTGTCTGCCTGATTCAAACCCAAACCCACCCTGGAATTTATACCAACTTCTCACAATCCAGGCCGTTGAATCTGTCCGTCGCATGATCGGGCTACGAAGAAACGGAACGACGGCCGCGATGCCATCGAGATGTGAACATCGCGCCGGCCAATATTCCGGCAATAGCCCCTGCAAGAACAGCCGATACAGTATGGTCGTGCAATACGACCCTTGTGTACATCGTCAGAAGCATGATCGGTATGAGAAGAACTGCGAACCAGAAGCTGTATCTCCTGCAGAGAAAGTACATCGCGCACGAAGCCATTGAAGAATGACCGGATGGCATGTTGTGTTTGCTCTGTGGACCACTTGGCCTTTGCCCAAGGCGGGTGCCCATAACGTGCCAGTCGTTGACAAGACGTTTCATCCCGTGCGTGAGTATGGTAGAAGAAACCCCGACATATATAAGTTGCACGAGACCGACCTTATCGGCGAGCACAATTGGCAGGCCTATCTGCAGTGCTGTATTGACGAACCTGACATAATTCTCCGTGCTATGTTCTACCGGCCCAGCTTCTATACCAGGAAAATTTTTCGAATAATCAGCTAGGTCAGATGGATAGAAGACGCTTACCAAAAACGCAACCATTAATAAAAAGATGAATTTCTTTGGTCGATTGACTTCCCTGTAAGCAACTATGCATAGGTTTGGAATGTTCATTTTTCAATTGCCGTAGGGGGCTTTAAAAGGGATTGTTATGGTAAAGTGGACCCATCCGTCAAGACAGCGTTTGCCAGAATTTAAGCTGCATCCATGACTTCACTTGCAGCAGAACAGCGCTGCCCTGATCCTGC
>NZ_NJGV01000062.1 GCF_002213425.1 Herbaspirillum aquaticum
TAGCTATTTCGCTTCTTCTTTGCTTCACTCATTCTCGTCATCCCTTCCAGGACGACAGCTTAAATCAGTGTCTCAAATTCGGGGTCCACTTTACGGTACTGATTTTGTAAATTACGCGCCGAAAGTACCAATTTTGTAAATTCAATAACGGTCCCGTCTGGCGAGGTGAGCGTATGGATGATGCGGATGAGCAACGTGGCCGTAATGTCAAAGGTCTTGCCGATAGCGCCGATCTATCTCTCTGGCCGTCGGTAGACATCGCTGCGCTTACAGAAAAGCACCGCTTGGACTTTCTTAAAAGAAAGCACGCGGTGATGCTTTATCTCAGCGGAAATTCTTACGATGAAATACGCGCCCAATGTGGTATCGGCGGAATCCAGGTCTACCGACTTATTCGGGAGCGCTGCTTGGCAATTCATCCTGACGGTCGTTTGTACGGATGGCGTGCTCTTATTCGCAATCAAAATATCAAAGGTTACAACCGCCAAAGACCTATGACAGTTGATGATTGGGGGTACGGTACATCCGGGGCGCTTCGACTTGCATTCGATCGATACCCTCAAATCAGGATAAATTTTGAGAAACGGATTCTGAAAGCCAGTTCAGAAGTACGCCTAACTGAATCCAAAAAAAAGCCGAAAAAAGCATTGTGGCAGTGGTTGCTGGCGCAGTTTCGTAGGGAAGGGATGGAAGCTCGAGGGGAATGGCCTTTTAATACCAAATATTTTGGATACGCCGCCATTCGCCGTTTTGTTGAGCGAACAATGGAAAACATAAAGTGGACCCATCCGTCAAGACAGCGTTTGCCAGAATTTAAGCTGCATCCATGACTTCACTTGCAGCAGAACAGCGCTGCCCTGATCCTGC
>NZ_NJGV01000063.1 GCF_002213425.1 Herbaspirillum aquaticum
AGCTATTTCGCTTCTTCTTTGCTTCACTCATTCTCGTCATCCCTTCCAGGACGACAGCTTAAATCAGTGTCTCAAATTCGGGGTCCACTTTACTTGAACAAGGCGGCTTCTCATTTGTAGTCTTCTTTATTCGCAAGAGGAATAAAGCCCATGTCATTCAATTGATTGTCATGTGTTCGTACTTGCTTCTGTTTGTATGTTTTTAGTTCTTCTCTTACTACGTTGTACACTTTTTGCTGTCGTAATGTTGCAGCGAGCAGCAGCACAGCATTTAAGCCAGAAGCACTCGTGAACGAAAGAGGAAAGTGGTCGGAGACGACCGAGAATTTCACGCAAATGCACCAGTTTGCGTAGGTTGTTTGGCAAAGCATAATTTGTAATCCCTATGTTGGTATGAGCTGACCAAAGCTCACCAAGCTATTTATTAACTGCGCATACACGCTTGGCAAAAGAATCGCCGGAATAGTCGAAAGCCCGATTACACATCGGGCTTTCCTGGTCTATTGGATTGCAAATTACTGCTGAGCGACAAAACCTGCCCGCATCTATTTATCGACAATATCCCCGACTAGGATGCGTGTTGGAGTGCAACGCGGAAGCGAGGCATAGAAGACTTTATTCGGTCCCGAAAAACAAAGGAAATTATGAAAACCTTTTGTTTCTGTGTAAGTAAAGTGGACCCATCCGTCAAGACAGCGTTTGCCAGAATTTAAGCTGCATCCATGACTTCACTTGCAGCAGAACAGCGCTGCCCTGATCCTG
>NZ_NJGV01000064.1 GCF_002213425.1 Herbaspirillum aquaticum
CCAGACATGATTGGCATATTCCGGCCGCATTCGGATGCAGCTACCGTCGGCCAGCCACAGCCTTCCTCTCTTTGGCTGTTTCACTGGCACCTTCAGGCCTTCTAGTTTCCAGATACGCTCTACCCGAGAGCGACTCAATTCCCAGCCTTGAGCTTCTAGCATGGCGTGGATGCGCCGATAGCCGTAACGCCCATACTGACTGGCCAGTTCGATGATGGCTCCAGTCAGTGGCGCCTCATCGGCGCGAGGCTGGGCAGCATAACGAACCGAGGAACGGGAGAGATGAAGCGCCCGGCAGATACGCCGTTCAGCGTGACCCAAGCTCGTTCGGACATGGGCTACGGCCTGGCGGCGACGTGCCGGGCTCAGAAGTTTCCCCGGCTGACCTCGCGCAGTATCTGGTTATCGATGACGGCATCCGAAAGCGCTCGGCGCAAGCGTGCATTCTCTTGTTCCAGTTCCTTCAGTCGCTTGGCCTGGTCAATCTTCAGGCCACCATACTCCTTGCGCCAACGGAAGTAGGTTTGCTCCGTCACGCCAAGTTGGCGGCTGATTTCAGCCACCGTTTTTCCTTGAGCAGACATGACTTCTGCCTCGCGCAACTTGTGAATGATGTCTTCGGATGTGAATCGCTTCTTGGGCATGGTCTGACTCTCCTTTTCAATAGCATATGAAATTTCAAGTCGGACCAGTTTTTTCAGGTCAGGTCA
>NZ_NJGV01000006.1 GCF_002213425.1 Herbaspirillum aquaticum
TAGCTATTTCGCTTCTTCTTTGCTTCACTCATTCTCGTCATCCCTTCCAGGACGACAGCTTAAATCAGTGTCTCAAATTCGGGGTCCACTTTAAGCATCGTGCAGTTCACCCACCAGGTGGAGCATGTGCTGGACCTGGTCCGCGAAGAACGCCTGCCCCTGAACGCGCACCTGATGTCGCTGCTGTTGCAGTGTGGCGATTACATCGGCGAACTGGTCGACGCCATCGAATGCAACCAGGAAGCCGAAGAGCCCAATGCCGAACGCCGTGCCGCGTTGCTGGCCGAGCTGGCCGAGGTGGCGCAGACGGCCGCGGCACCTGGCGAAGCCATCGCCAGCGAGCCGGTCCGAACCGCTCTCCGGTTCGCCAGCGATGCGCTTGCCGATGCCAACGCCGGGGGGATGGAGGTCGATGCTGCCCTGCAGGCTGCGGCCGATTACCCCTACTGGCACCTGTCGCTGCAGTTCAACGAGAACGTCCTGCGCGATGGCCTGGATCCGCTATCGTTCCTGCACTACCTGCGGTCGCTGGGGCGTATCGTCGCCATCCTCCCGGTGGAGGCGGGTCTACCCGAGGCCGGCGCCATGGATGCCGAAAGCTGCTACCTGGGCATGGAGATCTGCCTGGCCTCCGACTCCACCCGCCAAACGCTGGAGGACGTCTTCGAATTCGTGCGCGATGACAGCCGCATCGACATCCTGGCACCGCAGAGTCCCCTGTCGGCGTATGCGACCGTGCTGCAGCGCCTGGCACGCGAGGATGCGGCCCGCTTGGTGGGCCAGTGGCGCAGCCTGGCATTGTTCAGTGAAGTCCAATGGCGCAGCCTCGGCGCGGCGACCCTGGAGGAAGCCGCCGCCGAGGCGGTGCCGGTGGCCGTTCCTGTCGCGGGTGCGCGTCCGCGCCCGCTGGACGAGCGGCGCGCGCAGGAACAGAAATTCATCAAGATCGAAGTGTCCAAGCTGGACCAGCTGATCGACCTGGTGGGCGAGCTGGTCATTGCCGGCGCCAGTGCCCGCTTGATCGCGCGTCGCCGCAAGGATAGCCAGTTCGAGGAAGCCACACAGGCCATCGACGGCCTGATGGAGCAGATCCGCGATGCCGCGCTCACGCTGCGCATGGTGCAGATCAATGAAGTGTTCCAGCGCTTCCCGCGTATCGTGCGCGACATCGCCCGCGATCTCGACAAGGACATCGAGCTGACCATGACGGGTTCGGATACCGAACTGGACAAATCCATGGTGGAACGCCTGGCCGATCCCCTGATGCACATTGTGCGCAACGCCATCGACCACGGCATCGAGCCGGCGGCCGAGCGCATCGCCGCCGGCAAGCCGCCCAAGGCCTCGCTGCGGCTCAATGCCATGCATGAATCGGGCAGCGTGCTGGTGGAAGTGATGGACGATGGCCGGGGCATGGATCGCGCACGCATCCTGGAGAAGGCCATCGCGCAGGGACTGGCGGCACCGGACGCAGAACTGAGCGATGCCGAGGTCTACCGTTTCATTTTCGAGCCCGGTTTCTCCACCGCTGCGCAGGTCACCGAACTTTCCGGGCGTGGCGTGGGCATGGACGTGGTCAAGCGCAACATCGATGCCCTGCAGGGCGAGGTCGCCATCGATACCGAACCCGGCCGTGGCACGGTGGTCCGCATCCGCCTGCCGCTGACGCTGGCCATCATCTCCGGTTTCCAGGTGGTGGTGGGCAATGCGGTGTTCGTCATTCCGCTGGACATGGTGGTGGAATGCATCGACATGCCGCCCCGCCAGAGCGGCAGTCATATCGTCGCGGTGCGTGGCGAACCCTTGCCCTTCGTGCCGCTGCGCGAACTGTTCGACTTGCCGGCGCGCGAGCAGGGGCGCGCACGCAAGAGCCTGGTGATCGTCCAGTACGGACAATTGCGCGCCGGGCTGCTGGTCGATGGCCTGCTGGGTGAGTGCCAGGCGGTGATCAAGCCCCTGGGGCGGCTCTTCGGCAAGGTCAAGGGATTGTCCGGCTCGACCATCCTGGGCGATGGGCGAGTCGCGCTGATCCTGGATATTCCGCACCTGGTGCAGCATACCCAGCAGCAGGAACAAGGCAATACGGCGGCCTACGCCGAACGCAGCGTGGCGGCGGCGCCATGACGGGCGCCGGCGATGCGCCCGCACCACGAGGGGAAGCGAGCATGCAAGAATCGATGACCAACAGGATGAGCATCAAGCAGATCTTCATCTGGCTGGGGGTAGTCCTGTCCATCCTGGTGGCGGTGGTGATCAGTCTTATCGATACGCTGCAGCAGGCCAATACGGCGTTCGAACATGCGCACCAGTCGCGCTATGACTCGGCCGCGCTGGCCAACGAACTGCGCCGCACCACCGAGGACATGACCAAGTTCGCGCGCGCCTACGTGACCACGGGCGACCCCAACGACGAGGATCGGTACTACATGATCCTCGACATCCGCAACGGCAAGCGCGCGCGCCCCTCCAACTATGACCGCTTCAACTGGGACCTGGTCACTGCCCGCAAGCTGCCGGTGGAGGCGGGCGCCCAAACGGTGCCGCTGAGCGAATTGATGAAGCGCGCCGGTTTCACCGAACAGGAACTGGCCAAGATGCAGGAAGCGCTGAAGCTGGCCGACCAGCTCTCGCGCATCGAGATCACCGCCTTCCACGCGGTCAAGGGCGAGTTCGATGATGGCGAGGGCAAGTTCACCGTGGTCGGTGCGCCCAACCAGGCCATGGCGCAGGAACTGGTATTCGACCAGGCCTACCGCGCCCTGTTCGGCCGCGTGATGGCCCCGATCAACGACTTCCTGCGCCAGGTCGATGAGCGCACCCAGGCGCGCGTGCTCAAGGCCGGCCGCGACTATGCCGAACTGGAGCAGAAGATTTTCTGGCTGCTCACCGCCTCGGTGGTGGTGCTGTTCGTCTGCCTCGGGTTTGCCTACCGCACCATCCGTGCCCAGATCGGTGGCGAGCCGCGTGACGCCATGAGCGTGCTGCGCCGCGTGGCCGAGGGCGATCTCACGGTCACCGTACCACTGCGCAAGAACGACAAGGTCAGCGTGCTCTACAGTACCCAGCAGATGGTCAACAAGTGGACCGACGTCATCGGTGACGTCAGCGGTACAGCCAGCGCACTGGCTTCGGCCTCGGAAGAAATTTCCTCGTCCTCGCAGGCGCTTTCGCACAATGCTTCGCAGCAGGCGGCCAATGTCGAGGAGACCAGCGCCTCGGTGGAACAGATCACCGCCACCATCGCCCAGAATGCCGACAATGCCCGCACCACCGATGGCATCGCCAGCCTCTCGGCCAATGCCGCCACCGAAGGCGGTGAAGCGGTGCGCGAGACGGTGGCCGCGATGAAGCAGATCGCCAGCAAGATCGGCATCATCGATGACATCGCCTACCAGACCAACCTGCTGGCATTGAACGCCGCCATTGAGGCCGCACGTGCCGGTGAGCATGGCAAGGGCTTTGCCGTGGTCGCCGCCGAAGTGCGCAAGCTGGCCGAACGCTCGCAGACGGCCGCGCAGGAAATCATCGCAGTGGCCGAGAACAGCGTGGGCCTGGCCGAAAAGGCCGGCGGCCTGCTCAACCAGATGGTGCCCTCGATCCGCAAGACCGCCGACCTGGTACAGGAGATCGCCGCTGCCTCGGCAGAACAGTCGACCGGCCTGGAACAGATCAACAATGCCGTGCACCAGATGGCGCAGACTACGCAGATGACCGCATCGGCCTCCGAGGAATTGTCGGCGACCTCCGAAGAGATGAGTGCCCAGGCTATCCACCTGCAGGACCTGATGCGCTTCTTCCGCGTTGAAGACATGCAGAAGCGCGATGTACGTGGCGGCGCGGGCGACCTGCCGGGAACCAACCAGCGGCAGGGCAAGCGCGCGCGCAGCGCCCCGCAGGGCAAGCGAGAGGGTACGCGCCGCCTGTCGATGCTGGATGTGGAAGAAGATGCGCCTGGCGTGGACGAATCCGCGTTCAAGCGTTTCTGAGCGGTTCGCCATGGCAGTGCGCATGTCCCGTTGTTCCGCGCAGCCTGCGAGCTGCGCACGCACCAATTCGCCGCGAGGGGATCGCGGCAGCAAGGAGAAGAGGCCATGCCCAGCGTTTCGTTGAATGGCGAATCCAGTCGCAAGCGGCAGCAGGAAGAAGTCATCGAGAGCCGCCAGTTCCTGACCTTCCTGGTCGGCAGCGAGAGTTTTGCCATGCCGATCGGGAGCATTCGCGAGATCATCGAATTCGGCGGTCTCACGGAAGTGCCGTTGATGCCCGATTTCCTGCGCGGGGTGATCAACCTGCGCGGCTCGGTGGTGCCGGTGATCGACCTGTCGGTGCGCTTCGGTCGTGCGCCCACGGTGGAGGCCAAGCGCACCTGCATCATCATCATGGAACTGGTGCAGGACGAGCAGATGCTGCTGCTGGGCGTGATGGTCGATGCGGTCAGTGCGGTGCTGAGCATCGGCGTGGATCACATCGAACCGCGTCCGTCCTTTGGCGCCGGTATCCGTGCCGATTTCATCGAGGGCATGATCAACGTCAGCGAACGCTTCATCGTCGTGCTGGACGTGCAGCGCGTGCTGTCGGTGGATGAACTGGCCAGCCTCCTGGGCATGAGTGCCGAGGATGCGCTGGGCGGCGTGCCGGTACTGTCGGCAGAAGCGGAAAGGCAGTAGCGCCATGGTCAGCACCGGCAAGCTGGAAAGCAGGAAGGGCGTGGGCCACAGTGCTGCGGGCCCGGCCGCTCCTGCTTCTGGGGTTGCCGGTACGGTGGCGGAGGCCGAGGTGAGCGACCAGGACATGCTGCTGTTCCAGCAGTTGTTCAAGCAGTACATCGGACTGCACCTGCCCTTGTCGAAAAAGGCCCTGCTGCAAAGCCGCCTGAGCCATCGACTGAACGAACTCGGGCTGCGCGGACTGGCGCAGTACCATCGCCTCATCAGTGATGCGGATGGTGCCGAGGAACGCCAGCGCGCCATCGATCTCATCACCACCAATGAAACCTATTTCTTCCGTGAACAGAGTCACTTCGATTTCCTGACGCGGGAACTGCTGCCGCTCTGGCGCGATCAGGCGCACCTGCGTGTCTGGAGCGCGGCCAGTGCCACCGGTGAAGAGGCCTATTCCCTGGCCATGTTGCTGGACAATCACCGGCCCGCAGGCAGCTGGTCGGTATTCGGTTCGGACATCAGTACCCGGGTCCTGCGCTTCGCGCGCCGCGCGCTCTATCCCATGGCGCGCGGACAGAATATCCCCCGCGCGTACCTGCGTCGCTATTGCCTGCTCGGTACCGGCGACTACGAGGGCCATTTCCTGGTACAGGCCGACCTGCGCGCCAAGGTCGAATTCGCCCAGCGCAACCTGACCGCGCTGCATGAACATGATGACGGGCTGTACGACCTGATCTTCCTGCGCAACGTCATCATCTATTTCGACTGCGATACCAAGCTGCAGGTCTTGCGCGACGTGATCGCGCGCCTGCGTCCCGGCGGCTACCTGATCGTGGGCCATTCGGAATCGCTGCACGGCATGGCGCTGGACTTGCTGATGCACTCGCCCTCCATCTACCGGAGGCCGCCATGAGCGCACCCGCCACCATCCGCGTGATGGTCATCGATGATTCGTCGGTGGTGCGCCAGCTGGTGCAGCAGCTGCTGGCCCAGACCGCCGACATCCGCGTCATCGGGACCGCGCCTGATCCGGTCTTCGCCTTGCGCAAGATGCAGCAGGAGTGGCCCGACGTGATCCTGCTCGACATCGAAATGCCGCGCATGGATGGCATCACCTTCCTGCGCCAGATCATGGCCACCAGACCGACGCCGGTCATCATGTGCAGTGCCCGGGCCGGTGGCACTGGCGGCGTGACGGCTGAAGCGCTGGCCGCGGGTGCCGTGGCGGTGATTGCCCGGCCGCAATTGGGTGTACGCGATTTTCTTCATGAAGCGGTGGCCGAACTGGCTACTGCCATCCGCGCTGCCGCCCTGACCGGCCATGGCGCGCGGGGCGCGGCCGAAGGCTTCACCAGCGGCGCTGCGCAGGCGACACGGCCCGTGTCACCCGTGCTCAAGCTGCGCCCGGTCAAAGCAGCCGCACCGGAAATGCTGCATGATGCGGGATGGGCTGCGGTGCTGCAGCGTCATACCGCCGATGCGGTATTGCCAGCGCCGGGGCTGGAGGATGGCTATCGTCCGCCGACCGCGCGCATCGTCGCCATCGGCGCCTCGACCGGGGGGCCGCAGGCGCTGGAGCGGGTCCTCAAGCCACTGGACCGCCGCTGTCCGGGTATCGTGGTGGTGCAGCACATGCCGCAGCGATTCACCCGCAGTTTTGCCGAACGGCTGCACCGCATTTCCGGCGCCGAGGTCAAGGAAGCCGAGCATCTCGACCTGGTGCTGCCGGGGCGGGTGCTCATTGCTCCCGGGGGCAAGCACCTGGTGCTGCGGCGGGACGGACAGCAGTATTACGTGGAAACATTGGATGGCCCGCTGGTGAGCCGGCACAAGCCTTCGGTGGATGTGCTGTTCCGCTCTGCGGCCAAGGCCGCGGGCAGCAATGCAGTGGGCATCATCATGACCGGCATGGGGGACGATGGCGCAAGGGGGATGCGGGAAATGGCCGATTGCGGCGCCGCCACCTATGCCCAGGACGAGGCCAGCAGCGTGGTCTTCGGCATGCCGAAAGAAGCGATACACATGGGTGGCGTCGGTGACGTCCTCCCGCTCGATCATATCTCCGCCGTGATAGAACAATATGCCTCTAGAGAACCTCAATGAGCTGATCGAATCCGCGCTGGTCGTCGATGACAGTGCCCTGCAGCGCCAGCACAGTGTGTCGCTGCTGCAGGAGCTGGGCGTCGATTTGATTTACGAGGCCGGCAACGGCAACGAGGCGCTGGATCTGCTGGCGCTGCTCAAGCTGCCGCCGGGCCTGGTGGTGATCGACCTGGAGATGCCGGGCATGGATGGCATCGAACTGATCCAGCAATTGCAGCTGCAGGGTATCGACATTCCCCTCATCGTCGCCTCCAGCCGCGAGACTTCGCTGCTGCTGTCGGTGGAAACCATGATCCACGCCCTGGGCATGAACCTGATCGGCGTGCTGCAGAAGCCGCTCAACCAGGGTCAGCTGCGCGCTGCCTTGCAATCCTTCCGTCCGCATGGCGGTGGTGTCCACGCCGATGATGATCCCCAGCCGTCCATGTGCGAAAGCGACCTCGGCACGGCCATCGGTGGTGGCCAGGTGCTGCCGTATTTCCAGCCCAAGGTGGATGTGCAGACCGGCATCCTCAAGGGCGTGGAAGCGCTGGCCCGCTGGGTGCATCCGGAGCGCGGCATGATTCCGCCGGACCGCTTCATTCCGCTGGCCGAGCAGTCCGGCCTGATCCATGATCTCACCATCAGCATGATGGACCAGTCGATGGCGCAGGCAGCTGTCTGGCACAGCCGGGGTTTGCCGATCAAGGTGGCGGTGAACCTGTCGCCGTTGTCGCTGGAGCAGCCGGATTTCCTGCGGCGTATCCTGGAACTGGTGGACAAGCACGCCCTGCCGGCCGAAAACGTGGTGCTGGAAATCACCGAAAGCTCGGTGGTGGCGCACAAGGGCAATTCACTGGGCATGCTGGCGCGGTTGCGCCTGAAGGGCTTCGGACTTTCCATTGACGACTACGGCACCGGCTTTTCGTCGATGCAGCAACTGGCGCGCATCCCTTTCACCGAACTGAAGATCGACCGCTCCTTCGTCCACGGTGCGCATGACCGCAAGAACTTGCGCGTGATCCTGCAGTCCGCGCTGGACATGGCGCAGCGGCTGGACCTGGTGACGGTGGCCGAAGGGGTGGAGACGATGGAAGACTGGCGCCTGCTGCAGGACTTCGGTTGCATCCTTGGACAGGGCTACCTGATCGGCAAGCCCATGCCGGCCAATGAATTGCCGCTGTGGCTGAAGGGCCATCATCGCCGGCTCAATGAATTGCGGCCGCTGGGCAAGGGTGCGGCTACAGGCGGGACGGCCTGAGCGGCCTGGTTCAACTCACAGCCGGCTGATCGGCTGGTCGCTGATCGCGTCCAGGTAATCGCGCGCCGCACCCAGTCCCGGAATCTGTACCTGCGCATCGATCTCCAGCATGGGCACCAGCACGAAGGCCCGCTGCGCCATGCGGGGATGCGGGACGATCAGTTCTTCATCCTCCAGCACTGCCTCTCCATACATCAATACATCCAGATCCAGCGTGCGCGGGGCATTGCGGTAAGGGCGCTCGCGCCCGTGCTGCAGCTCGATGGCCTGCAGCGCATGCAGCAGTTCCAGCGCGGTCAGCGACGTGGAGACCAGTGCGACGGCATTGACGTAGTCGTCGCCACTGGAATCGATGGGCGCGGTGCGATAGAGCGAAGACGTGCCCAGCAGCTGCGACTGCGGCAGCCGGGCCAGGTGGGCGATGGCTTCTTCGACGGTGGCGCGGGCGTCGCCGAGGTTGCCACCGATGCCGATCCAGGCTTGCGTGGAGGACGATGCCACGCTGTTCAGTCGTCGCCTGCCGGCGCGCCCTCACCACCGGCACCGCCTGCGCTACCGCTGCTGCGACGACGGCGACGGCGCTTGGGCGCCTCAGCCGTGCCGCCCTCAGCCGGTTCAACCGGCGTCTCGGCCGCTTCCTTGGGGGCGCGTGCGCGCACCGGCGCTGGGGCGCTGGCTTCCTGCTCGCTGCCGCTGTCGCTGGTGTCAACGGTATCAACGGTGTCCCCCGCCGACTTGCTGCGGCTGCGTCCGCCACGGCGTTTGCGTTTCTTGGGCGCGGCGCTGCTGCCGGCAGGATCGGCCGGTTTGCGGGCGATCAGTTCTTCGCGCTCGGCACCATTGCCGGCGATGAAGGCTTCCCACCATTCGCCGAGTTCGGCATCGAGTTCACCGGACTGGCAGCGCAGCAGCAGGAAATCGAAACCGGCGCGCAGGCGCAGGTGTTCCAGCAGCTTGTACGGGGCCTTGCCGACACGGCGCTCGAAGCGCGGCTGCATGGCCCAGATGTCGCGCATGTCGGAGGCGATCTTGCGTTGCAGCGCCAGCTTCTCGGTCTGGGCATCGAGCACGTCATCGGCGGCCAGATGCAGGGCGGGAATCGGATACTCACCGGCAGCCTGGTAGGCGCGCCACTTCTCCAGCACCTGGTGCCACAGCAGCGAGGCGAACAGGAAGCCCGGCGAGACGCCCTTGCCTTCCTTGACGCGAGCGTCCGTATTGGCCAGCGCCAGGCTGACGAACTTCTCGCCCAGCGGCTGTTCCAGCACCACGTCCAGCAGCGGCAGCAGGCCGTGATGCAGGCCTTCCTTGCGCAGCTGCTGCAGGCAGGCCAGCGCGTGGCCGCTCATGAGCAGCTTCAACATTTCATCGAACACGCGGGCGGCCGGCACGTTGTCGATGAGCGGGGCCATCACGCGGATCGGCGCGCTGCTGGCCGGATCGATGGTGAACTTGAGCTTGGCTGCGAAGCGCACCACGCGCAGCATGCGGACCGGGTCCTCGCGGTAGCGCGCTTCGGGTTCGCCGATGATGCGCAGCTTCTTGTCGCGGATGTCGGCGATGCCGCCGTGGTAATCGAGCACGGCCTGGCTGGCCGGATCGTAGTACATCGCGTTGATGGTGAAGTCGCGGCGGGTGGCATCTTCATGCTGCTCGCCGAAGGTGTTGTCGCGCAGCACGCGGCCATGTTCATCCTTGGGCGCGGCTTCGGCCGAGGCACCACGGAAGGTGGTGACTTCGATCAGTTCCTGTCCGAACATGACATGCACGATCTGGAAGCGGCGGCCGATGATGAAGGCCCGGCGGAACAATTGCTTGACCTGTTCGGGCGTGGCGTTGGTGGCCACGTCGAAATCCTTGGGCTTGATGCCCAGCAGCAGGTCGCGCACCGCACCGCCGACGATGAAGGCCTTGTAGCCCGCACCCTGCAGGGTCTGCGTCACGCGCACGGCATTGGGCGAGACCAGTGCCGGATCGATGCCATGCTCTTTGGGGCCGAGCACATCGGGGTCGATCTTGCCGCCTGCGGCAGCGGCCTTGGCGCGCGTTTTCTTCACGGGCTCGGCACCCGCGGCTGCGGCAGCCTTGCCGCGCCCGAGAATGGAGCGAATCAGTTTCTTGATCATTGCGCGTGGCCGTCGGCGAAGAGGTTCAGCACCGGCCAGCCGCGCGCCTGGGCATGCGCCAGCAGCTTGTCGTTGGGGTTGGTGGCGATCGGATCGGTCACCCGTTCCAGGAGCGGAATGTCGTTCTGCGAATCGCTGTAGAAATAGCTGCGCTCGAATTGGTCCAGCTTGAAGCCCAGGCGTTGCAGCCAGGCTTCGGTGTGGACGATCTTGCCCGGGCCGAAAGTCGGCGTGCCGTCGAGCTTGCCGGTGAGGTTGCCGGCGTCATCGAGCACGGGCAGGGCGGCGATCAGGTGCTCCACGCCGAAGTGCGAAGCGATCGGCTTGGTCACGAAGTGGTTGGTGGCGGTGACGATGGCCACCAGGTCGCCGGCGTCCAGGTGCTTCTTCACCAGCGCTACGGCTTGCGGCAGGATGGCCGGCTTGACCACTTCGTCCATGAATTGCAGGTGCATCTCGTCGAGCTGCGTGCGCGGGAAGCGCGACAGGTTGCCCAGCGCGAACTCCAGGTAGGCCACCGGATCGAGCGTGCCGTTCTGGTAATGGGCGAACCATTCGTCATTGGCCTTGCGGAAGCTGTCGGCATCCACGGCGCCGATGCGCGCCATGAATTCGCCCCACTCGTGGTCGGAGTCGAGCGGCAGCAGGGTATGGTCGAGATCGAAAAGGGCGAGGTTCATTGTTCTCCGGATTCCTGTTGTAACAGTTCGCGTAGCAAGGGCAGGGTGATGGCGCGCTTGGTGGCCAGCGAGTAGCGGTCCAGCGCGTCGAGCATGCGCGACAGCGAGGGCATGTCGCGCCGGTAGTGGGTGAGCATGTACATCATCACGGCCGGGGGAATTTCCAGGCCGCGGTCCAGCGTGATCTGCAGCAGGGCGGCGATCTTCTCGTCGTCCGACAGGTCGTGCACCTGGTAGATCAGGCCCCAGCCGAGCCGGGTGCGCAGGTCTTCGCGCAGCTCCAGGCGGGTCGGGGGCAGGGTGCCGGTGCAGACCATGCAGCCGCCCTGTTCACGGATCTGGTTGAACAGGTTGAAGGCGGCGATCTGCTGTTCCTCGAACAGTTGATCGACGTCATCGAGCAGGTAATGGCTGGTCTGCGGGCTATAGTCGAAGGCCGACTCCGGGGAGTCGGCACTGATGAGTCGTGCGCGGTTGCCTTCCTGGCCGGCCTTGGTGGCCAGGGCGTGCAGCAGGTGGGTCTTGCCGGCGCCGGCTTCGGCCCAGAGATAGATGAAGCGGTCGGTGCTGGCGCTGCCGGTCTGGATGGATTTGTCCACGCCGGCCGTGGCCAGCAGCTTCAAGCGCTCCAGCAGTTCTGCGTTGCGGCCGGTCACGAAGCTGTCGAAGCTCTGCGGCTGGTCCGCGCTCAAATCGAGCGGAATCTGTTTCATCGGTGGCTATCAGCTACGAAGGCCGCAAGCTGCTTGCGGCCAGTTAATGCAGGACGGCGCCAAGCGCCCGAGCCTGCGCAGCGTCCTGCAAGGGCAGGGAGGCTGTGATCGATCATAAACTCTTCAACGGTTGTAAAAATTGCTGGCCAGATACTCGCGCCGCACGTGCATGGCGATCACCGAGACAATGGCCGAGGCCGGCAGCGCCAGCAGCACGCCGACAAAACCGAACAGCTGGCCAAAGGCCAGCAGCGCGAAAATCACCACCAGCGGGTGCAGGCCGATACGCTCGCCCACCAGCTTGGGCGTGAGGATGAAGCTTTCCAGCACCTGTCCCACGCCATAAATCAGAGCCACCCACAGCAAGCCGATGGCGCCATCGAATTGCAGGATGGCCGCCAGGATCGCCAGCACCAGCCCCAGGCCGAAGCCCACATAGGGGATGAACACCAGCAGGCCCGTCAGGACGCCCACCGGCAGGGCGCTGTCAAATCCGGCTGCAGTGAGCGCAACCGAATAATAGACCGCCAGCACCAGCATCACCAGCAATTGTCCACGCAAGTACTGTCCCAGCAGGCTGTCGACCTCGGCCGCCATGGTATTGACGCGGCCGGCCCAGCGGCGCGGGATCATGATCTGCAGGCGCTTGAGGAAGGGATGCCAGTCCTGCAGCAGGTAAAACAGCACCATGGGTACGAACAGCAGGTTGGCCAGCCAGGCCAGCAGTGCCGTGCCCCCGACCTTGGCCGAGGCCAGCACCGAACTCCACAGCTCGTCGCCACTGGTGCTGATCTGTTGCGTGAGCAAAGCCTTGATGCCCGCCAGATCCAGCCGCACGTCGATGCCCAGCTGGTGCAGGCGCGGCGAGAGGAAGGCGTTCAACTTGTCCAGCAGCGGCGGCACCTGGGCCTGCAGCAGCGGGATCTGGCGCAATACCAAGGGCACCACGATCAATACCAGCGCCAGTCCGGCCAGGATCAGCAGCAGCACCATGATGGTCACGCCGACGAAACGCGGGATGCGCAACGGGCCGATGCGGCGGCTGGCGATCCAGTCCACGCCGGGGTTGAGCGCGTAACCGATGATGCCGGCGGCGACGAAGGGCGAGAGCATCGGGCCCAGCGCCACCAGAAGCGCCAACAGCAAAATGCCGACAATCAGCCACACCAGGTTCTGTTTTTGCTCTTCGGACAAAGAAAAAGGCATGGATTCGGAGTTCGCGGGTGTCGGTTTTGTTAAAATCACGGCCTGGCAGGGGTACTTCGGCCCTGAATCCCCTATTTTACCGTCTTCACTGGCAATATTTCATCATGACTTCACCTTCCAATGTCTCCCTCTCCTACCGTGACGCTGGCGTCGATATCGATGCCGGTGACGCCCTGGTCGAAGCGATCAAGCCGTTCGCCAAGCGCACCACCCGCGAAGGCGTGCTGGGCGGCATTGGCGGTTTCGGTGCCCTGTTCGAGATCAGCAAGAAGTACAAGGAACCGGTGCTGGTGTCCGGCACCGACGGCGTGGGCACCAAGCTCAAGCTGGCTTTCCACCTGAATCGTCACGATACGGTCGGTATCGACCTGGTGGCCATGAGCGTCAACGACATCCTGGTGCAGGGTGCCGAGCCGCTGTTCTTCCTGGACTACTTTGCCTGCGGCAAGCTGGACGTGCCCTCGGCCACCGATGTCATCAAGGGTATCGCCGCCGGTTGCGAACAGGCCGGCTGCGCCCTGATCGGCGGTGAAACCGCGGAAATGCCCAGCATGTACCCGGACGGTGAATACGACCTGGCCGGCTTCGCCGTGGGCGCAGTGGAAAAGTCCAAGATCATCGACGGCACCAAGATCGCCCCGGGCGACGTGGTGCTGGGCCTGGCCTCCTCGGGCGCTCACTCCAACGGCTACTCGCTGGTGCGCAAGATCCTGGACGTGGCCAAGCCCGACCTGGAAGCCGACTTCCACGGCCGCAAGCTGGCCGATGTGCTGATGGCCCCGACCCGCATCTATGTCAAGCCGCTGCTGTCGCTGATGGAGAAGCTGGAAGTCAAGGGCATGGTCCACATCACCGGTGGCGGCCTGGTCGAGAACATCCCGCGCGTGCTGCAGGATCACCTGACGGCTGAACTGGACGCCAAGTCCTGGACCATGCCCCCGCTGTTCACCTGGCTGCAGCAGCATGGTGGCGTGGCCGATGCGGAAATGCATCGCGTCTTCAACTGCGGCATCGGCATGACCGTGATCGTCTCCAAGGAAAACGCCGACGCCGCTGAAGCCCACCTGAAGGCTGCCGGCGAGACCGTCTTCCGCATCGGTACCATCCGCGCCCGCGCTGAAGGCGAAGCACAGACCATCGTGCGCTGATCGATCCGTGTAAATCGTTTTAACGATTTATAAAGTAAAAAGGCTGCATTCCCTGGAATGCAGCCTTTTTCATTTCTGGCAGGAAATTTCCTGTCAAATGGAAACTTAGTTTTATTAAAACCAAAACTAAGTTTCCAAAAAGAAAAAACTAACTCTGGTTCAGCTCGCCTGCCCGACATCCCCATCCTGCTCCGCCAGGATCTGCCGCGGCACGGCCTGCAGGCCACGCGCCACGCCATTCGGCGGCGGCACGCGCACCGGCTCGCTGATGTCGGCGGCAGTGGAGAGCACGTTCAGGGTATCTTCCGGCGGGGCATCCCAGACCGGATCGTCGATGGCCTCGAAGACGCGCTTCAATTGCGAACCCCAGCTGCGGCGGATCATCTGGAAATATTGGTTCTGCTCATCGATGGTGACGAAGCGGGTCACGGCCAGGTCTTCGCTCTCATAGACCAGCAGGTCCAGCGGCAGGCCCACCGAGATGTTGGACTTCAAGGTCGAATCCATGGAGATCAGCGCACACTTGGCCGCCTCGTCCAGCGAGGTCTGGGGCGTCACCACGCGGTCGATGATGGGCTTGCCGTACTTGGATTCGCCGATCTGGAAGTAGGTGTTTTCGTCGTGCGACTCGATGAAGTTGCCGGCCGAATACATCTGGAACAATCTGCAGCGCTCGCCCCGGATCTGGCCGCCGAAGATGATGCTGACGTTGAAATCGATACCGAACTTGCTCAGCTCGGCGGCCT
This sequence comes from Herbaspirillum aquaticum, assembly GCF_002213425.1. GTDB lineage: Bacteria > Pseudomonadota > Gammaproteobacteria > Burkholderiales > Burkholderiaceae_D > Herbaspirillum > Herbaspirillum aquaticum. The sequence continues at coordinate 14,624 of NZ_NJGV01000006.1, forward strand.
CGCGGTCGTGCACGGCGCGGATGGCATCACCCAGGATCTGCGCGGCTTCGTACATGGAGGTGGCAGTCCAGATGCTGCGGCCTTCCGCATTGGTGCGGTCGGTCAGCATCTGGCGGATGGATTGCGAAATCGACAGGTTGCCGGCGGTCATCATGACCATCACGCGGTCGCCCGGATTCTCGTAAACACTCATCTTGCGGAAGGTGCCGATATGGTCCACTCCCGCGTTGGTGCGCGAATCGGACAGGAACACCAGGCCGCTGTTGAGGCGCATGGCTACGCAGTAGGTCATGATGGAATCGTGATACGTGGAAACGGAAAGCCGGATTTTACCGTAAGGCCCGGCGCCAAAGCGTGCGCACCGGGGGCATCTGTCGTGACGTACCTACAGTAACGGCCTGTTTCCCGAAAAGATGACAGCGGCTGTGCTTCTTTCTCGCGCCTGAAGCACAGCCGGGGCGGCTTACGCTGCCAAAGGAACAAGAAAATCGCGGCTGATGCGATTGCCCAGTTCGAAGATGCGCTCCAGGAATTCGGTGAGCGTATCGTGCAGCCCGGCTTCCAGGATTTCCTCGATGCGGGCGAACTTCAGGTCGGCATGCAGCTTGCCGGCAAAGCGCTCGGTATCGGCCGAGACGTCATTGCGCACGTGATGCAGGTTGGAGATCACGTTGCCCATGCAGGCCAGCAGCGAGCGCGGCATGTCGGCCCGCAGGATCAGCAGCTCGGCCACCCGCTCGGGCGTGATGACGTCGCGGTAGACCTTGCGGTAGATCTCGAAGCCCGACACCGAGCGCAGGATCGCGGCCCAGTAGTAGAAGTCCAGCTGTCCCGCTTCGTCGCGCGCCGACTGGCTTTGCGATTGGGATTGGGACTGGCCGTTCTGCTTCTGCGACTGGGTTTCCTTGGCGCCGTGGAACTTGACGTCGATGATGCGCGCCGTGTTGTCCGCCCGTTCCAGGAAAGTCCCCAGGCGGATGAAGTGGAAGGCCTCATCCTCCAGCATGGTGCCGATGGTCACGCCGCGCGAGAGGTGCGAGCGATGCTTGACCCATTCGAAGAAATCGCTCGGGTTCTGCTCCAGCGCATTGGTCTGCAGGTAGGACTGCATCTTGATCCAGGTGGCGTTCTGGATCTCCCACGCTTCTGTCGTCAACGCGCCGCGTACGGCACGCGCATTCTCGCGCGCCTGGCGCAGGCAGGATGCAATCGAGGACGGGTTGTTGGGATCCCGCACCATGAAGTCGATGACATCCTTCTGCGTGAGCTTGTCGTATTTCTGGTTGTAGCCATAGAGCAGTTCCGAGATGCCCAGCACGGCGCGCCAGCCTTGCTCGGCGTCGTCGACCGATTGCGGCAGCAGGGCGGTCTGTACGTGCACGTCGAGCATGCGGGCGGTGTTCTCGGCGCGCTCGGTGTAGCGGGCCATCCAGAAGAGGTGATCGGCGGTACGGCTCAGCATCTTATTTCTCCAGAATCCAGGTGTCCTTGGTGCCGCCGCCTTGCGACGAGTTCACCACCAGCGAGCCTTCCTTCAGGGCCACGCGCGTCAAGCCGCCCTTGACCATGGTGATCTGCTTGCCGGACAAGACGAACGGACGCAGGTCCAGGTGGCGCGGGGCGATGCCGGACTCCACATAGGTCGGGCACACGGAGAGGGCCAGCGTGGGCTGGGCGATGTAGCCATCCGGCTTGGCGATGATGCGCGCGCGGAAGTCTTCGATCTCCTGCTTGGTGGAAGCCGGGCCGACCAGCATGCCGTAACCGCCGGCACCGTGGACTTCCTTGACCACCAGCTTTTCGAGGTTGGCCAGGGTGTAGGAAAGATCTTCCTTCTTGCGGCACTGGTAAGTCGGCACGTTGTTGAGGATGGGATCTTCGGACAGATAGAAGCGCACCATGTCCGGTACATACGGATAGATCGACTTGTCGTCGGCCACACCGGTCCCGATCGCATTGGTCAGCGTCACCTTGCCGGCGCGATAGGCCTGCAGCAGGCCCGGCACGCCCAGCGCCGAATCGGGACGGAAAGCCAGCGGATCGAGGAAGTCGTCATCGATGCGGCGATAGATCACGTCGACCCGCTTGGGGCCGCGCGTGGTGCGCATGTAGACCACGTTGTCCTTGACGAAGAGGTCCTGTCCCTCGACCAGTTCCACGCCCATCTGCTGGGCCAGGAAGGCGTGCTCGAAGTAGGCCGAGTTGTACATGCCCGGGGTCATCACCACCACCGTCGGATCGGTCACGCCGGCCGGCGCCACCGAACGCAGGTTGTCCAGCAGCAGGTCGGGATAGTGATCGACCGGTGCAATCTTGTGGCGCTTGAACAGGTCCGGGAAGAGCCGCATCATCATCTTGCGGTTCTCCAGCATGTAGGACACGCCGGAGGGCACGCGCAGGTTGTCTTCCAGTACGTAGAATTCACCTTCGCCTGCACGCACGATATCGACACCGGCGATGTGCGCGTAGATGTCGTTGACCACGTTCACATCCTGCATCTCGCGCCGGTACTGGGCGTTCTGGAAGATCTGCTCGGGCGGGATGATGCCGGCCTTGACGATCTTCTGCTCGTGATAGATGTCGTGGATGAACATGTTGAGCGCCTTGACGCGCTGGACCAGTCCCGCTTCCAGCTTGGCCCATTCGGCCTTGTGGATGATGCGCGGGATGATGTCGAAGGGGATCAGGCGCTCGGTGCCGGCATCGTTGCCATAGACGGCGAAGGTAATGCCGACGCGGCGGAAGATCAGGTCGGATTCGGCACGTTTGCGGGCGATGATTTCGGGCGACTGCGCCGAAAGCCAGCTGGCGAATTCTGCATAGTGCTGACGCACTTGACCTGCTTCGCTGCCTGCGCCTCCTGAATACATCTCATCAAAAAAATGTGCCATAGATTTGCTTCGTGTTCCCGTGGGGAGCGGGAATCTTTCTAAGTAGGTTGTAACGAAAACAGAGGCGGTGGGTACGGCAAAACTACAGCGTGGGTACAGCATAATGCGATGGCGCTAGGGGACTGCTGCTGCACGCCAGCGCCAGCGTGCATGAAGAAAGACTAACAGAGGCTTGAAATTTTTGACAGAGGAAAATTGCATGCTTTTGCTCCTCGCCCGCGCGGGTCTGCTGCCATCAAACGCAGACCCGCGGCGGCTTCAGTTATTCCATGGCGTCGGTGCGGGAACCTCGCAGGGGGCCGGCATGTCGATGGTCTTGAAGTCGGCCGGACTAACGATTTCCAGGTACTCCATGTCGGGCGAGTAGTCGAACAGGAAGTGCACGATGCCCGGCCGCTGGTGCACGCAATCCCCGGCCTTGACCAGCGTGACTTCGGTCTCGTACATGAAGCGCGCCCAGCCCTTCAGCATGATCACGATGTGGAAATTGGCCTCGTGCCGATGCCATCCGGTGCCGGTTTGTGGCGCCATGTTGGCCTTGACCAGCTGCGCCACCACCTGGCCGCCGGTGGCCGCTGCAATGCCCAGGTCGCGATACAGGAAGAAGTCGCGCAGCCCTCCCGTTTCATAGGGCGTGTCGCCTTCGCTGACATGCGAAAAGCTGTTCTGCGCCAGTACGCTTGCCTCCGCTACGGTATTCATCACATCCATCCTTTCTGCGGTTTCCCGCCATGGGCCTGCGACAAAAAACGGGCGCGACTTTTCCTGCCGGTGCTGCTGGTGATGCGCGCGCCCTAGAATTCCACGTCCAGTTCGTCGATATCCTCCGGTTCCTTTTTGGCCGCCGTGACCCATTCCTGCATCTCCGGCATGGCCATGATGCGCTTGGCATAGGCGGTGCAGATGGGATCGAGCTTGACGTCATAGGTCATGAAGCGCGTCACCACCGGCGCATACATGGCATCGGCCATGGTGCGTTGTTCGCCGAACAGGAAGGGCCCGCCGTATTTGGCCAGGCACTCCTTCCAGATGGTGGTGATGCGCACGATGTCGGCTTCGGCGCGGGACCACACCTTGAAGTTGGGGAAGTGGCCCTTGAGATTCATCGGCAGCGCCGCGCGCAGGGCCGAGAAGCCCGAATGCATTTCCCCGCACACCGAGCGGCAATGCGCCCGGGCGGCGAGGTCGGCCGGCAGCAGCTTGGCGCCGGGACGGATTTCGTTGAGATATTCGGCAATGGCCAGCGTATCCCATACCAGTACGTCGCCATGGTGGAGGCTGGGTACCAGGATGGAGGAAGACAGCAGCAGGATCTCTGCCCTTGCCGACGGGTCGTCCGGCGGCACGATGTCTTCCTCGAAAGAGAGCCCGGCGAACCTGGCCATGAGCCAGCCGCGCAGGGACCACGAGGAGTAGTTCTTGCTGGTGATGCGCAAAGTCGTCTTAGGCATGTCAGTCCTTTATCTGTTTTGTGCAGGTTGACTTTGGGCACGCTGCCGCGTGAGCGGCGGTGTCTTGTTCATCATCTTCGTCGCCCGCCCCGTCTGCGCTCGGGGAGGACACGGCCCACGGAGCAGACCGCGTATCACTGCTTGCAAGGCTTGTGCCAGCTCGCGGGAACGGCAGGGGGGCGCACTGCCGGCATTTCCGCACGGCCACCCATCCTCCTGCAAAACTCGCAAAAGCTGTGCGCAGGCGGCCTGGCGGCCCATCAATGGCACGACAATTGCATCGCTGCCATGGCGAGCGGACACCAAAAAGAGACAACCGAGGGCGGCGCTTCATGATCAATACCTATCAGCTCTACCAGAACTACGCCGACGCCACCGATCCGCTGCGGGCCTGTGCCCGCATGATGGCGCCCCTGCTGGGGGCGACCTGGCCCGGTGTGCCGGTCAATCCGGCCTTGCGCAAGATGGCCTCGGCCTGCGAGGTCTTTGCGCGGACCCAATTGACCCATGCACGCCCGCCTTTCGAGATCGGCGAGGTGCTCGACGGCGGGCGCACAATTGCGGTGCATGAGGAGGAAATCAGCGCCACGCCCTTCTGTGGCCTGCTGCATTTCCGCAAGGAAACCTCGGCCGTGCAGCCCAAGGTGTTGGTGGTGGCGCCCATGTCGGGCCACTTCGCCACGCTGCTGCGCGGCACCGTCAAGACGCTGCTGCGCGATCACGACGTCTACATCACCGACTGGCGCAATGCACGCGATGTTGCCCTGGAGCACGGCCGCTTTGGCCTGGATGAATACGTTTCCCATGTGATCGAATTCCTCGGCGTGCTGGGTCCCGGTGCACACCTGCTGGCGGTGTGCCAGCCGACCGTGGCCGCGCTGACCGCCGCCTCCGTGATGGCCGAGGACAATCATCCGGCCCAGCCGCGCACCATGACGCTCATGGCCGGGCCGCTCGACACCCGCGTCAATCCCACCGCCGTCAACGCGCTGGCCAAGAGCAAGCCGATCAGCTGGTTCGAGAAGAACATGATCAGCACCGTCCCGGCCCGCCATGCCGGCGCCGGGCGCCGGGTCTATCCGGGCTTCGTGCAGTTGAGTGCCTTCATGAACATGAACCTGAACCGCCACGTCGATGCCTTCCGCAAGCTGTATCACCACCTGGTGGAGGGGGAGGATGCCGAGGCCGCGCAGATCAAGGATTTCTACGAAGAGTATTTCGCCATGGCCGACCTGCCGGCCGAGTTCTACCTGGAAACGGTGCGCACGGTCTTCCAGGAACATGCGCTGCCGCTGGGCAAGCTGACCTATCGCGAGCGCGTGGTCGATCCGCGCGCCATCCGCCGGACGGCGCTCTTTACCATCGAGGGGGAGAAGGACGATATCTGTGCGGTCGGCCAGACCGTGGCCGCACAGGAAATGTGCAGCAACATCCGGCCCTACATGCGCCTGCACCATGTTCAGACGGCCGTGGGGCATTACGGGGTCTTCAACGGACGGCGTTGGGACAACGAGATCTATCCGCGCCTGCGGGATTTCATTAACATGCATCACAGGTGAGCTTGCGGCGCGCTCACCAAGGCGAGTGAAAAACTTGGGTAAAAACTTAGTTTTCAGGATCGAAAGATTAAGTTTTTCTTCCCCCGGCACTAACACTCTCACATACACTCACAACGAGGCAGCCCCAACCGGAAAGTCACCAGGAAAGTAATCAGGCGGTAAGAAAAACAAGGTATGCAGGAGAACTGCTCCGCATGTCGCCAACAACCAAGCCCCGCGCTTGACCATTTGCTTGTCGTAAAGGAATTCCATGTCGATCCACGTGGCCCTGAACCATGTCACCTCTTACAAGTACGACCGTGCCATCAACCTGGGTCCGCAAGTCATCCGCTTGCGTCCCGCACCGCACAGCCGTACCCGCATCCTGAGCTATTCGCTGCGCGTGCTGCCCGAGCCGCACTTCATCAACTGGCAGCAGGACCCGGAATCGAACTACCTGGCGCGCCTGGTGTTCCCGGAGAAGACCACCGAATTCAAGATCGAGGTCGACCTGGTGGCCGAGATGTCGGTCATCAATCCCTTCGATTTCTTCCTCGAACCCTATGCCGAGGAGTTTCCCTTCGAGTATGCCAAGGACCTGCAGAATGAACTGATGCCCTACCGGCAGAAGCTGCCGCTGTCGCCGCTGTTCGAAGAGTTCCTCAAGAGCATTCCGCGCGAGAAGGTCGGCAGCGCCAATTTCCTGGTGGCGCTGAACCAGAAGCTGGCCAATCACATCGGCTACACCATCCGCATGGAACCCGGCGTGCAGACGCCGGAAGAAACGCTGGAACTGAAGTCCGGCTCCTGCCGCGATTCTTCCTGGTTGCTGGTGCAGTTGCTGCGCCACCTGGGGCTGGCAGCGCGCTTCGTGTCGGGCTACCTGATCCAGCTGACCGCCGACCAGAAGTCGCTCGATGGCCCTTCCGGTCCCGAGGCCGATTTCACCGACCTGCACGCCTGGTGCGAAGTCTATCTGCCCGGTGCCGGCTGGGTCGGGCTGGATCCGACCTCGGGCCTGTTTGCCGGGGAAGGCCATATCCCCTTGTCTTGCACACCGGAGCCGGCCTCGGCTGCGCCGGTCAGCGGCCTGGTCGATCCTTGCGAGGTCGAGTTCGAGCACCTGATGTCGGCCAAGCGCATCTGGGAAGCGCCGCGCGTGACCAAGCCCTATACCGAAGAGCAGTGGGCCGCCATCGAGAAGCTGGGCCATGCCATCGATGCCGACCTGCAGGCCAATGACGTGCGCCTGACCATGGGCGGCGAACCGACCTTTGTCTCGCTGGACCATCCGGACGAACCGGAGTGGAATACCGCCGCCCTGGGTGCGACCAAGAAGCCGCTGGCCGCCGAGCTGTACCACCGCATGCGCAACAAGTATGCCGCGCAGGGCCTGCCGCATTTCGGCCAGGGCAAGTGGTATCCCGGCGAGCAGCTGCCGCGCTGGGCGCTCAATTGCTACTGGCGCCGCGATGGCGAACCGATCTGGTTGAATCCTGAACTGATCGGTGACGAGACCAAGCCCAACGTCAGCGACAAGATCGTCACCAGCCATTTCCTGCACCGTGTGGCACAGCGCCTGCAGGTGGATGGCAAGAATGTCTTCCCGGCCTATGAAGACGTGTTCTACTACATGTGGCGCGAGCGCCGCCTGCCGGGCAATGTCGATCCCTTTGATTCGCGCGTGGACGACAAGCAGGAGCGCGAGCGCCTCATGAAGGTCTTCACCCAGGGCCTGCAAAGCGCGGTCGGCCACGTGCTGCCGCTGGCGCGCCGCGACGATGGCCGTGGCTGGCAGAGCGGGGCGTGGTTCCTGCGCAGCGAGCGCTGCTACCTGTATCCGGGCGATTCGCCGCTGGGCTATCGCCTGCCGCTGGATTCGCTGCCCTGGGTCAAGGAGGGCGAGTATCCGGCCGTCTATCCGGCCGATCCGACCCAGGCCTTCCGCCCGCTGCCCAGCAGCGCCGAAATCCGCCGTCAGCTGGGCAGTCCGCAGGAGCCTGCTGCGCTCCTGAAGAAGGCGGCCAGCAGCGCGGCTGCCATTGGCGGTGAAGGCAAGGCGGCAGCGGGCAATACGGCCAATGCTGCCAATGCTGCCAATGCCGCAACCACGAGCAGCGCAACCCAGGCGATACCGGCCCCGTTTGAATCGGCCAACTGGCTGACCCGTACCGCCCTGTGCGCCGAGGTGCGCAATGGCGTGTTCTACCTGTTCATGCCGCCCTTGTCGCAACTGGAGCATTACCTCGAACTGGTGGCCGCCATCGAAGCGGTGGCCGAGGAACTGAAGCAGCCGGTGCTGCTGGAAGGCTACGAGCCGCCGCACGATCCCCGCCTGCGCAAGTTCAGCGTCACGCCCGACCCCGGCGTGATCGAGGTCAACATCCAGCCGGCCAACAACTGGAGCGAACTGGTCGAGCAGACCACGCACCTGTATGACGCCGCACGCGCCTCGCGTCTGACGACCGAAAAGTTCATGCTCGATGGCCATCACTCCGGCACCGGTGGCGGCAATCACATGGTGCTGGGCGGCATCACGACCAGTGATTCACCTTTCCTGCGCAGGCCCGATCTGCTGCGCAGCCTCATCTCGTACTGGCACAACCATCCTTCGCTGTCCTACCTGTTCTCGGGCATGTTCATCGGCCCGACCTCGCAGGCACCGCGCATCGATGAGGCGCGCAATGATTCGACGGTGGAAATCGAACTGGCCTTCAGCGAGATGGACAAGCAGGTGGCCAAGGGCGATTGCCCGCCCTGGCTGGTGGACCGGCTGCTGCGCAACCTGCTCATCGACGTCACCGGCAATACGCACCGCGCCGAGTTCTGCATCGACAAGATGTATTCGCCCGACAGCGCCACCGGCCGTCTTGGCCTGCTGGAATTGCGCGCTTTCGAAATGCCGCCGCACGCACGCATGAGCCTGACCCAGCAACTGCTGCTGCGCGGCCTGGTGGCGCGCTTCTGGAAGGAGCCCTACAAGCCGGCGCGCCTGGTGCGCTGGGGCACGGAGCTGCATGACCGCTTCCTGCTGCCGCATTTCATCGAGCAGGATTTCGCCGATGTGATGGCCGACATGAACGAGGCCGGCTATCCCATGCGTGCCGAATGGTTCGCGCCGCACATGGAATTCCGTTGCCCCAAGATCGGCGACTATGCGGTCAAGGGCATGCAGGTCGAATTGCGGACTGCGCTCGAACCCTGGCACGTGCTGGGCGAGGAGAACAGCGGCGGCGGTACGGCGCGCTATGTGGATTCCTCGCTGGAACGGCTGCAGGTCAAGATCAGCGGCATGGCCTCCGATCGCTATGTGCTGACCTGCAACGGCGTCTCGGTACCGCTGCAGCCCACCGGCATCGTCGGCCAGTTCGTCGCCGGCATCCGCTATCGTGCCTGGCAGCCGCCCTCGGCGCTGCACCCGACCATTCCCGTGGATTCGCCGCTGACCTTCGACCTGGTAGATACCTGGAACGGCCGCAGCCTGGGCGGTTGCCAGTATCACGTGGTGCATCCGGGCGGCCGCAACTACGAGACCTTCCCGGTCAATGCCTTCGAGGCGGAAAGCCGCCGCCTGGCGCGCTATTTCCGCATGAACCATACCCCGGGAAAATGGCAGGTCACGCCGGCGCGGGCGTCTATCGAGTTTCCTTTTACGTTAGACTTACGCTACTTCTAAAACTGAGCCGGGCGCGGCGCCGCGCCGCTTCCAAGGCGACACGCCGCACGGGATCCGCTCCCTGCGCGTGCGCCACCCGGCCGCCAATGACTTATGCCCCAGCGTCTCCTGGAAAGCTATCCAGTGGCCAGCGATCGTTACGACGAGATGCTGGCGGCTGACGGCCGCCTGCGCCCGCACTGGCGAACGCTGATCGACCAGCTTGAAAACCTCTCGCCGGAGATGCTGCGCCGGCGCGCCAACGAGGTGCGCGACGCCATCGCATCGGATGGCGTGACCTACAACGTCTACGCCGACCCCAAGGGCGCCAACCGCCCCTGGGAGCTGGACCTGCTGCCGCACCTGGTGTCTTCGGACGAATGGGATTTCCTGGAACGCGCCGTGAGCCAGCGTGCGCGCCTGATGAACGGCTTGCTCGCCGACATCTACGGCCCCCAGCACCTGATCGCCGAAGGCCTGCTGCCGCCCGCGCTGGTATTCGGCCAGCACGGCTACCTGATGCCCTGCCATGGCTGGCAGCCGCCCGGTGGCGTGCATCTGCATGCCTATGCGATCGACCTGGCGCGCTCGGCCGACGGCACCTGGTGGGTCGTATCGGACCGCACGCAAGGTCCGTCCGGGACCGGCTATGCCCTGCAGAACCGCCAGATCATGTCGCGCGCCATGCCTGAAGCCTTGCGCGACATGCACGTGGAGTCGCCGCATCGCTACTTCCATACCCTGCGCGCGATGTTGACGCGCCTGGCCCCGGCCCAGGGTGAAGTCCCGCTGATCGTGCTGCTCACCCCCGGCCCCTACAACGAAACCTATTCCGAGCACGCTTTCCTGGCGCACACGCTGGGCTTCCCGCTGGTGGAAGGGGTGGACCTGACGGTGCGCAGCGACCAGGTATTCCTGAAGACCCTGAACGGCCTGCGCCGCGTGCACGCCATCCTGCGTCGCATGGACGACGACTATTGCGATCCGCTGGAACTGCGTGCCGACTCTGCCCTCGGTGTGCCGGGCCTCACACAGGCCGCGCGCTTGGGCAATGTGGTCATCGCCAATTCGCTGGGCAGTGGCGTGCTGGAATCGACCGCACTGCACGGTTTCCTGCCGGCCATCAACGAGCGCCTGTATGGCGAATCGCTGCTGCTGCCTTCAGTGGCCTCGTGGTGGTGCGGAGAAAAACCGGCGCTCGATTACACGCTGGCGCATCTGGATGAACTGGTGATCGTGCCGGCGTTCTCTTCAATGCGCATGCAGCCGGTGTTTGGCCATACCGTTACGGGCACCGCGCGCCGCCGCCTGATCGAAAGCCTGCAGTTGCAGCCGCACGCTTATGCCGCCCAGGAATGGGTGCGCCTGTCGCAAGCGCCGGTGATGTCGCGCAGCGGCGACTATCGCCTGATGAACCGCACCATCAGCCTGCGCGTCTTTGCGGTGGCCGATGGCACCGGCGGCTACCAGGTCATGCCGGGCGGATTGACGCGCGTGGCCCCACGCCAGCGGCGCGACGTGGTCTCCATGCAGCAGGGCGGCACCAGCAAGGATGTGTGGGTGCTGCGGGAAGAGGAACGTCCCGACCCGACCATGGGCGATGAGCGCCATGGTGCAGAAAACGTCACGATCATCAGGGGCACGGTGGATGTGTCCTCGCACTCGGGCGAGAACCTGTTCTGGATGGGGCGTTATTCCGAACGCGTGAAGAATCTCTCGCGCCTGTTGCGGACCACGCTGCAATACACCATGGATGGCCAGACCGAGAGCCGTGGCATGCTGGGCAGTGTCTCGTGGATCTGCAGCCAGCTCGGCGTGCAGATGCCCAAATCCGAACCGCGTCCTACCATCACCGGCCTGCAGCAGAGCCTGCAGGCGGCCGTGGTCGATCCTTCGGCACCGGTGAGCGTGGCCACGCAGTTGCGCCAGCTCGCCAATGCCGCCTACCAGGTGCGTGAACACCTGTCGCTGGACAACTGGCATGCCCTGACCAAGATGCCGGCCATGGTGCAGGAACGCATCAACACACCGGCCGCTGCCCAGCATGTGCTGGGCAACGTGATCGATGCCTGTTCGGGCCTGGCCGGCCATGCGCTGGACGACATGACGCGCGATGCCGGCTGGCAGTTCGTGATGGTGGGCCGCCACATCGAGCGCATGGCCAACATGGCCGCGCTCTTCGACAACTTCCTGCGCCTGCCGCCGCAGCGCCAGACGGCGGCACTGTCATGGCTGCTGGAGGCGGCCAGCAGCATCGTCACCTATCGCGTGCGCTATCGCCGCACGCCGGAGTGGCTGCCGGTGCTGCACCTGTTGGTGTTCGATGTCAGCAATCCGCATGGCATGGCCTACCAGTTCCGCATGCTGCAGCAATACATGAGCGAGATCGCCCAGCAGATGGGCTTGCTGAGCATGACCATTCCGGCGCACCTGACCAGCCAGCTGGAGGCGATGAACCTGGCCGAGTTCGCGCACGATCATCCCAACGTCGCCGAGGCCAACGCGCGCCTGACGCAACTGATGCGCGATGCCGTCAGCGGTGGCTACATGCTTTCGGATGATCTCTCGCGCCATTACTTCACGCCGCTGACCGCACCGGTCAGCCAGGGGGTATGACATGAGCGAGCGCTTCGTCTACCGTATCCATCACCAGACCACTTACCAGTATTCGCTGCCGGTGCGTCTGTCGCACCAGGTGCTGCACCTGACGCCGCGCGAACTGCCCTGGCAGCAATGCCTCTCGCACACCGTCAACGTCTTGCCGGCGCCGCAGCTGGTGCGCAGTTATGAGGACAATTTCGGCAACGTCATCAAGGCCTTCTCGCTCGATACCGACCACACCAGCCTGGATGTGCAGGCCGATTCCTGGGTTGCGCTCACGCCCCGCCCGCAGCCGCAGCCCGGCATGCAGTGGGAGGAAGCGGCCACGGTGATGGCCTATCACGGCGGCCGCATCATGGCGCCGGGCATGCTGGAGGCGTCCAATTTCCTGTTCGAATCCTCGCATGTGCGCATCAAGCGCGAGTTCATCCGTTATGCGGCCGAGTGCTTCAGTCCCGGCCTGTCGGTGGTGGAGGGCGTGCGCGCCTTGATGATGCGCATCCATGAGGAATTCGCCTTTGATCCGGCCGCCACCACCGTCTCCACACCGGTGACGGAAGTCTTCGTCAACCGGCGCGGCGTGTGCCAGGATTTCGCGCACCTGATGTTGTCCTGCCTGCGCTCCATCGGGCTGGCGGCGCGCTATGTGAGCGGCTATCTGCTGACCGAGCCGCCGCCGGGACAGGCGCGCCTGATCGGGGCCGATGCCTCGCATGCCTGGGTCTCGGTGTATTGCCCCGGCGCGGACGGTAGCGAAGGGACGTGGATCGATGCCGATCCGACCAATGGCATCTTCCCCGATACCAGTCACATCACGCTGGGCTGGGGGCGCGATTTCCTCGACATCTCGCCCTTGCGCGGCGTGCTCATCGGCGGCGGGCAGCAGACCATGCAGGTGGCGGTGACGGTGTTGCCTGGCGAGGAGGCGCGGGGTTTGCAGCTGTCGATCTGAGCGCAATTTCCTGCATTGCCGCTACCACGACGTCACAAAAGACAATGGCCACTATTCAAATGAATAGTGGCCATGTTTGTTTTTACGCCAGGCTCAACGTTGAGCTCAATGTGCGCCTGCGTCCGCCACCATCAGCGGCTTGCCGCCATCCGGACGATTGCGGTCCGAGGCCTGCTTGACCAGCAAGGCCACCGTGGAGACCAGCGCAGCCACGGCCACCACCGCGAACACATCGGCAAAGCCCAGCTGGCGGCGTGTGAGTTCGGCTACCAGGAAGGACCCGGCGATGCCCCCGAAGCGCCCCACGCCCAGCATCCAGGCTACGCCCGTGGCATGGCCGCGCGTCGGATAGTAGGCCGCGGCCAGTGCCGGCAGGGACGATTGCGCGGTATTCATCAGGGTACCGGCCACGAACACCACGACGGTGAGCACACCCACATTGCCCGCCGCCTGCCCGATGGCAAACACGGCTACCGCCGTGGCGGCAAAGCCGATGGCGATGACGCGGTTGGCGTTGTAGCGGTCCATCAGCCAGCCGAACAGGATGGCCCCCACGCCGCCCAGCGGGAACAGCGCGGCAATGAGCGTGGCGGTCTTGGGCGCCAGGCCGGCATCCTTGAACAGCACCGGCATCCAGTTCACCAGCGCATAGAAGATCACCAGACCCATGAAGTAGGCCAACCACAGCATGCAGGTACCGACCAGGTAGCGCGGCTCGAACAGCAAGGTGATGCCGCTCTTGCCGGTGGCGGCTTCGCCTTGCGGGCCGGTTTCGGTCAGGGTGAATCGATTGAACGCGGCGGCTGAAGAAGAGATGCGGCGCAGGACCGCACCGATGCGCTCGGCCGCATAGCCCTTGGCCACCATGTGGCGTACCGACTCGGGCAGGCTCGGCAGCATCACCAGCAACAGCAGCAGCGGGGCGGCACCGCCCAGCATGAGCACGCTGCGCCAGCCCCACAGCGGGATCATCCACGCCGCCAGGAAGCCACCCAGTGCCGCCCCCAGCGGGAAGCCGCAGAACATGGCGTTGGTCAGCATGGCGCGGCGCGCGGCCGGGCTGTATTCACTGGTGAGCGTGACCGCATTGGGCATGGCCGCGCCCAGCCCCAGGCCGGTCAGGAAACGCAGGATGGTCAGCTCCTGCAGGTTGCCGGCGAAAGCCGAACCCATGCACGCCGCGCCCATGACCAGCACCGACAGCAGCAGGATCTTGCGGCGGCCGTAGCGGTCGGCCAAGGGGCCCGAGGTCAGCGCGCCGGCGGCCAGGCCGAACAGGGCGGCACTCAATACGGGCGCCAGGTCGGGCTTGGCGATGCCCCAGTCCTTGAGCAGCGAGGGGGCGATGAAGCCGATGGCAGCGGTGTCGAAGCCGTCCAGCAGGACGACGAAGAAGCACAGCGCAAAGATCAGCCATTGATAGCGCGAGAAGGGCTCGCGGTTGATGAACGCCTGGACGTCCAGGGCAGGGGTTTCTGGTCTCATGTCTCTCTCTTCTGGATATTGGGGGGTACGGCTGTTTTATTTTTTGTGCGAAAAGTATAAAACAATGCGCTCTTTGGGTGTGCGATCAGTGCGCATCTGTGCGGTAAGCGAACGAAATGTTGATTTGTGAAGGAATGCACAAGGGCCGCCGCCCGCTGGGCGAGAGCGGGCAGGGATGTGCAGGAGCAATGAAGGAAACCGCCGTGAAGCCGGCGTCAGTCTTGACGCTGGCGCTGGCGCGGCTCGGGACGGCTCAGGGCGTGCGGATGTGATCGATCAGCGCGATGGTGGACTCATCCGGGGGCGGTGTGAGCAGGCTGACGATGACCATGGCGGCCATGCCCACCGGGACGCCGAAGATGCCGGCCGAGATCGGTGCGATGTGGAACCACTGGCCGGCCACGCTGCCGCCGAAGGACGGATTGGTGTGCAGCATGTAATACACGCACATCAGGAAGCCGCAGATGATGCCCGCAATCGCCCCGGGCTGGTTGGCGCGCTTCCAGAATACGCCCAGCACCAGCGCCGGGAAGAGGGTGGAGGCCGCCAGCGAAAAAGCCGCTCCGACCATGGAGAGGATGTCGCCCGGTTTCAATGAAGCGGCGTAGGCGGCCAGCAGCGCCACCACCAGCAACAGCAGCTTGGAAATGGTCACGCGTTTCTGGGTGGAGGCGCTGGGGTCGACCACCTTGTAATACACGTCATGCGAGAGCGCATTGGAGATGGTCAGCAGCAGTCCGTCCGCCGTGGAGAGCGCCGCCGCCAGTCCGCCTGCGGCCACCAGTCCGGAGACGAAATACGGCAGGCCGGCGATCTCCGGCATGGCCAGCACGATGATGTCGCCGTCCATGGAAATCTCGCCCAGCTGCACCAGGCCATCGCGGTTGAGATCGTTGATGGAGACCAGCGGATTGAGCTTGTCCATGTTGGCCCAGTAATACACCCAGTCCGGCAAGTGGCTGTAGCTGCTGCCCACCAGCGAGGTGTAGATGTCGTATTTCACCAGGACGGTGAGTGCCGGCACGGTGAGGTAGATCAGCATGATGAAGAACAGCGTCCAGAACACCGAGCTGCGTGCGCCTGCCACGGTGGGCGTGGTGTAGTAGCGCATGAGGATGTGCGGCAAGGCGGCGGTGCCCAGCATCAGGCAGAACACCAGCGCCAGGAAGTTGTTGCGCTTGATGTCCGAGCTTTGCTGGTCGCGCCCCGGGAAGGGCTCGGTCTGCGAGACCGGTGGCTGCGCGCGCGCGAGGTTGGCCGCGCGTGCTTCGGTCCATTTGCGTTCGGCCTCTTCGGGGGACTTGGGATAGGACGACAGCGCGCGGCTGGCGGCCTTGATGTCGGCCAGCGAGGCGCGCGAATCACGCCGGACCTCGTCGGCCTGGTTCTGCGCCTCGACACGGCCATCGAGCCAGGATTGCGGCAGGCCCTTGAGCCGGCGGTCGTAGTCTTCGGCGCGCGCCTGGAAGATCTGGCGCACTTCCTTTTCCTTGGGATCGTCTTCCAGCTTGTGTTCCAGCGCCGAAAGCTTGGGCAGCACCGCGCCATAGGCCACCGGCGGCACGGGCAGGTCGGCGTGCTTGGCGGAGAGCCAGATCACCGGGATCAGGTAAGCCAACAGGATGATGATGTATTGCGCCACCTGGGTCCAGGTGATCGCGCGCATGCCGCCCAGGAAGGAACACACCAGGATGCTGGCCAGCCCGAGGAAGATGCCGATGGAAAAATCGATGCCGGTGAAGCGCGAGGTGATCAGTCCCACGCCATAGATCTGCGCCACCACATAGGTGAAGGAAATCAGGATCGTGGCCGCCACGGCCAGGATGCGGATCACGTTGGCACCGTGGCTGCCGGGTTTGCCCGGATAGCGGGCGGCCAGGAAATCGGCAATCGTGTATTGACCGAACTTGCGCAGGTAGGGCGCGATCAGCAACGCCACCAGGCAGTAGCCGCCGGTCCAGCCGAGGATGTAGGCCAGGCCGTCGAAACCTTGCAGGTAGAGGCCGCCGGCCAGGCTGATGAAGGTCGCCGCCGAAATCCAGTCGGCGGCCGTGGCCATGCCGTTGAAGAGTGGTGGTACGCGCCGTCCGGCGACGTAGTATTCGGGCACGTCGGAGGTGCGGCAGACCACGCCGATGCCGGCATACAGGCCGATGGTGACGAACAGGAACAGGTAGCCTATCCACGAGCGCGGCATGCCTTCGCGCTCCAGGATGGCCAGCACGCACAGGAAGACGATGAAGCCCAGCGTGTAGAAACCATAGTAACGGCACAGGCGCCGGAAGAAGTCCTTGTTACTCTCCATGCCAGTGCTCGCCTTGTTCACGTCGGACCAGTTGTTCGATGCGGCGCATGCGGCGCACGTAGATGACCACGATGGCCAGGTAGATCAGCATCATGCCCTGCGCGGCCATGTAGAAGGACACCGGCCAGCCGAACAGGTGGACGCGGTCCAGTTCGCGCGCGAAGTAGATGAAGAAGAACGTCGCTGCGAACCACAGCGCCATCAGCCAGGCCGTCATGCGGCGGGTGCGGTGCCATTGGTTGCCGGGGTCCGGGGGAGGCGTGCCGTGGTCCATGTCAGGTGATGTCGTCGAAGAAGGGCGTGCGCGGCATCATGCGAAAGCTCACGCGAAAGAGGCTGCCCGGATATTTGGGATCGTTGCTGCGCGGATTGTGGGTGATCTCGACGATGGCCTCGTGCTGCTGCGCGATCTCGCGCACGATGGCCAGGCCCAGGCCGCTGCCGGTACTGGGCGTGCCGAGGATGCGATAGAAACGCTCGAACACGTTGGCGCGTTCGGCCACCGGAATGCCGGGGCCGTTGTCTTCCACTTCGAGGATGGCCAGACCTCCGCCTTCATCGGTGTGCGCCCGTACGGTGACGCGGCCATTGCCATCGTGCGGTGTGTAATGCAGGGCATTGTCCAGCAGGTTGGATAACAGTTCGCGCAGCATCACCGGGTTGCCGGTGATGAGGATGGGGTGATCCGGTTGCTCGAAGCCGAGGTCGATGCGCTGGGTGAAGGACATCGGCACCCAGTCCTGCACCACGCCGCGTGCCAGTTCGTTCAGTTCCAGCGGGGCCATGCCGCCGGATTGCGACTGCTGGTTCTCGGCGCGCGCCAGGGAGAGCAATTGATTGACCAGGCGCGTGGCGGTTTCCGAACTCTTGGCCAGTTGCTCCAGCGAGCGGCGCACGTCGTCCTGGTCATCCTGGCGCAGCGCCAGTTCGGATTGCATGCGCATGCCGGCCAGCGGGGTCTTCATCTGGTGGGCGGCATCGGCGATGAAGCGCTTCTGGATGGCGATGGTCTGCGACAGGCGTGCCAGCATGTCGTTGAGCGAGCGCACCAGCGGGGAAATTTCTTCGGGCACCTGGCCGGAATCGATGGGCGAGAGATCGTCGGGGCGGCGCGCGCGGATGCGCTGCTGCAATTCCGACAGCGGCGACAGGCCCCGCGAGAGGGCGAACCACACCAGCGCCAGCGCCACCGGCAGGATCACGAACTGCGGCAGGATCACGCCCTTGATGATTTCATTGGCCAGTTGCGCGCGTTTTTCCAGGGTCTCACCCACCTGCACGGTGGCAATGCGCGGCTCGCGCTGGGCCGCGCGCTGGGCGGCACTGCGGCGCAGGTCCACCTGCAGGGTGGCGATGCGCACGTCGCTGCCGTGCAGGATGTCATTGCGGAACTGCACTGTGCCCAGGGTGATGCGGTCTTCCTCGGCGGGCGGTTGCGGCATGTCGACGTCGCCTTCGACATATTCGCCAGCGGGGCCGGTGACCTTGTAGTAGATGTTGTCGATGTCGTCGGCGCGCAGCAGGTCGCGTGCCGATACCGGCAGGCGC
Organism: Herbaspirillum aquaticum; assembly: GCF_002213425.1. Classification (GTDB taxonomy): domain Bacteria; phylum Pseudomonadota; class Gammaproteobacteria; order Burkholderiales; family Burkholderiaceae_D; genus Herbaspirillum; species Herbaspirillum aquaticum. Next base: position 33,050 of record NZ_NJGV01000006.1, read on the forward strand.
GCCACCACCTTGCCGTTGACTTCCGAGACCTGCTGCGCGAGCACGGTGACGCTGTCTTCCAGTGCGCGGTCGAAGGGCTGGTTGGCGATGGACTGCGCAATCAGGTAAGTGATGGCAATGCTCATCGGCCACAGCAGCAGCAGCGGGGCCAGCATCCAGTCGAGGATCTCGCCGAAGAGCGAACGCTGGATGCGTTCCACCGGTTGCGTGGCGAGGGCGGCGCGGCGTTTCTTGCGGGGTGCGGCGGCGGGCGCGCCAGTGTTGTGCGCGGCGGCCTCGGGCGGCGGGGGCGGGGAGGCAGCGGGGGAGGGATCGCGCGCGGTCATGGGGGATCAGCGCGCGGCTTGCAGGCCAGAAGCGAAGGCGGACGCGGCCTCAGGCCGCGTTGTTGGAGGCCGCCAGCGGGGCAGCGCCGTTCTCGGGCAGCTTCTCCAGGCAATAGCCGAGCCCGCGCACGGTGGCGATGCGCACGCCGCCGACCTCGATTTTCTTGCGCAGGCGATGGACATAGACCTCGATGGCATTGTTGCTGACTTCCTCTCCCCATTCGCACAGGTGGTCCACCAGCTGTTCCTTGGAGACCAGGCGGCCCGTGCGTTGCAATAATACTTCGAGCAGCCCCAGTTCCCGCGCCGACAGTTCCAGCATCTGCTCGCCGATGTAGGCAATGCGGCCGACCTGGTCGAAGGACAGCGGACCATGCTTGATGACGGTCGGCCCGCCGCCGGCACCGCGCCGGGTCAGCGCCCGCACCCGTGCTTCCAGTTCGGAGAGGGCAAAAGGCTTGGCCATGTAGTCGTCGGCACCGAGGTCCAGGCCTTGCACGCGCTGTTCCACCGAATCGGCCGCCGTCAGGATCAGTACCGGCAGGCGCGAATTGCGCGCGCGCAGGCGCCGCAGCACCTCCAGGCCGGACATCTTGGGCAGGCCCAGGTCCAGGATCAGCAGGTCGAAATCCTGGGTGGACAAGGCGGAATCGGCTTCCACGCCGTTCTTGACGCAATCGGCGGCATAGCCGGAATGGCGCAGGGAACGGGTCAGTCCGTCGGCCAGTACGCTGTCGTCTTCAGCAAGGAGGATGCGCATAGGGATCGGTCAGCGAGGCAGGGCCGGCTGAATTGTCTCGGATGGTTGAATTATTGTGCTTCCTTTTCATTCATATTCCACTAATTCAACCCCCAATGCAAATCAGGGATTGCCTGACGAGAGCTGTCTTTGAGACAGGTCACGTCGCGGGTTTGAAGTGTAACAATTCAGATTGGGGCATTGAAGTCTGAAGCTTAGGCCTTATAGTAGGAAGCGTCAGCAATATTTACTTGCTGGCAGCGCAATTTTTGTTGATATAATTTCTCGCATCCATTTCTGGAAAACCGCTGGAAAATCTGATGAAACGTTTGTGGGTCCTCCTGCTGATCTGTCTGCTCCCGGTGCAAGTATTTGCAGCGGTGCTGACGTACGCCAGCTCGATGGCCGCGACCGACTTCGCAGTGCCGGCCCCGGTCCAAGCCGCCGTGGCGACCCAGCACCTGGTGTCCAAGACCGTTTCCCTGTCCGACCAGGCCGTGTCGCCCGCTGAAGACCAGTCGCACGCCCTGGTGGCCGATGCCGCCGGCAGCGACGAAGACAGCGCTGGTTACGCCGACAGCGGTGAAGATTTCTCCACGCACGCCGGTATCGGTGACGAGCCCGTGCTGATGCAATCCCTGGCCATGGTGCCGCAAACTTCCCGCCTGGCGCCCGCTCTGCGTAGCGATGCCGCCCTGCAACCCCCGTTCCTGCCCCGCGCAGGACGTCCTCCCCGGGCCTGATCCCGTCGCCACGCGCGACCGGTTTTGCTGCGCCCGCTGAACTGCCCCTGATGATCTGAGGCTTCGCGCCGTGCGACAGCAGGACCCTGCGCGTGCGCGGCCAGCGCCAGCCCGCTCGTGCCGGCGCTGATCTGCCAGGGCACACCCGATCCAGTTATTCCCGAATTACGGCCGATGTGACCGCATCACATCATCAGAATCCTCTAGGAGATAGCATGAAAAAAGCATTTGTCGCGCTGATAGTGGCGGTGATGACGCTCTCTGTTGGCATGTCGGCCGTGGAAGCCAAGCGTCTTGGCGGTGGCGGTTCGATCGGCAAACAGTCTTCCAGCGCCAGCCGTCAGGCGCAAAGCCCTGCCCCGATGCAGCAGAACCAGGCTGCCGCTGCCAAGCCGGCCGCACCTGCCGCAGCTCCGGCTGCCGCAGCGGCCAAGCCGAGCATGTGGAAGGGCCTGCTGGGTGGCGCATTGCTGGGCCTGGGCCTGGGCGCGCTGCTGTCGCACTTCGGCCTGGGTGGCGCACTGGCCAGCATGATCAGCACCATCCTGACCGTGGCCTTGATCGCCCTGGCGATCATGTTCGTGATCCGCCTGTTCCGCCGCAAGTCGGAATCGGCACAGTCCGCGCAACCGGCACCGGCCTGGGCCAGCGCCGCACCGCAAGCGGCTGACACCCAATCGGCCACGCCGCAGATCGGCTCCATGTTGAAGACCGACCAGTCCGCAGCCTCGACCACCCAGAACGGTTTCGGTGGTGGTTTCGGCAATGCCGAGGCAGCACCTGCCTATGGCATCCCGGCCGGTTTCGACACCGTGGGCTTCGTACGCAATGCCAAGACCTACTTCATCCGCCTGCAAGCGGCATGGGACAAGGCTGACATCAACGACATCCGCGAATTCACGACGCCCGAGATGTTTGCCGAGCTGCGCCTGCAGATCCAGGAACGCGGTGCTGCCGCCAACCAGACCGATGTGGTGTCGCTGGATGCGGAAGTGCTGGGCGTGGAAACCGTGGGCAATGATTACCTGGCCAGCGTGAAGTTCTTCGGCTTCATCAAGGAAGATCCGACCGCCTCGCCGGCCCAGTTCGCCGAGATCTGGAACCTGTCCAAGCCGGCTGCCGGCCAGGGCGGCTGGGTGCTGGCGGGTATCCAGCAGCTCGATCCGGTCCACGGCTGAGTCATCGGCCCGGACAAATTGGCAAGAACGTTCATGTAACAAGTTTCAGTTTGGCGCGGAAGGCGGCGGTTAGTGGATGAGCGTCGCCAGTCCGTTTTACCGCCGGCTTTTGCCGGCGGTTTTTTTTGTTCGCTTTGTTTTATCTTCCACGCCTGCAGTTTTCTTCATTTCGGTCCGCCACCGCCTATGTAGCGGGCTTCACGATTCCTCTTCCGGCTTTTTCCTTCATGGCGCAGCGCTCAAAAAAAAAGCACCGCATCAGCGGCGCTTGTGAGATTGCTCGTCCGGCGCAGTTCCGGGGCGCTCCCCATGCCGATCCCGGTCGCGTCGGGGAAGACGTCCGTCCGACAAGGGAAACAGCAATGCTACCACCACCAGGATGAGCAGCAGACCCAGCGTGACCTGATCCAGCCCGTCCATGTTCAGCCAGCCTTTCCGGGCGACCAGATCACCACGTCGCCGGTATCGACTTTCTTGGGCAGGAGTCCTGCCGCCAGGAAGGTGTCGGCGATGCGTTGCTGCTCGCCCAGGGCCTCGCGCCTGACCGCGCGCACCTCATAGCTGCGGCGGCTGTTGGCCAGCTCGATGGTGTCGGCGTCCAGGCCCCAGAGCGGTGCCAGGAAGTTTGCTGCCTCGCGTGGCTGCTGCTTGACCCACAGCCCAGTCTTCTTCAATTCATCGAAGACCACGCGCAACACCTCGGGATTGGCCTGCGCAAAGCTGGCCGAGGCCAGGTAGTAGCGCTGGTAATCGGCCACCCCGCGTCCATCGGAAAGGATACGCACCTGCGATTGCCGCTGTACGCCCGCCAGGAAGGGATCCCAAGTCACCCAGGCATCGACGCTGCCACGTTCGAAGGCGGCGCGGCCATCGGCGGGCGACAGGTAGGCGGCATCGACGTCGCTGAACTTCAGTCCGGCCTTCTCCAGCGTGGCGATCAACAGGTAGTGCACGCCAGCGGCCTTGGTGACGGCAATCTTCTTGCCCTTGAGGTCGCTGGTCGTGCGCAGCGGCGCATCGGCCCGCACCACGATGGCCTGTGCGGCCGGCGAGGGCGATTCCTGCGCTACATAGGCCAGCTTGGCGCCGGCCGCCTGGGCAAACACCGGCACCGTATCGGCTACGTCGGCGCTGAGGTCGACACCGCCGACGTTGAGTGCTTCGAGCAGCGGCAAGCCACTGGCGAATTCATGCCAGCTGATCTTGGCACCGCCGGGTCCCAGCAGCTTTTCCAGCGTGCCGTTGGCTTTGAGGATGGTCAGCAGGGTGGAGGATTTCTGGTAGCCGATGCGGATGGCCTTGCCGCTTTGCGCCAGCACGGATGCGGGTGCTACGGCACCCAGGCCGAGGGCGGCGCCAGCCTGCAGCAGGCGGCGGCGGGTGAAGTCGGTGCGGTGCTTGGACATGGATGTGCTCAGGTAAAAGGAAAAGTCAGGATTTCTGCTGGCTGGATTGTCGTCTTGCATCGCGCCAGTCCAGGCTTTTCTGCTCGACGGCGCGCAGCAGGCTGTCGCTGATCTTGCCCAGCAGGGCGAGGATGAGGATGGCCGCCAGCACCAGGTCCGGACGGCTGCTCTCACGCCCGTCGGAGAGCAGGTAGCCCACGCCCTTGGTGGCAGCGATCAGCTCGGCGGCCACCAGGAACATCCAGGCCAGGCTCAGTCCCCCGCGCAGGCCGGCAAACAGGTAGGGCAGGGAGGCTGGCAGCAGGATGTGGCGGATCAGTTCGCCGGTGCTGAGGCCGGAGCTGGTACCGACTTCGATCAGCTTGTGGTCGATGTCGCGAATGCCGGCCACCAGATTCAGGTACACCGGGAAAAACGCACCGATGGCAATCAACACCACCTTGGGCGTTTCATCGATGCCCAGCCACAGCAGCAAGAGCGGGATCCACGCCAGGCTCGGAATGGCGCGTAGCGCCTGGAAACTGGGTTCCAGCAGGGCTTCGGCGCGGCGGCTGATGCCGACCAGCAGTCCCAGGGCAACCGCCAGCACGCTGCCGATGACGAAGCCGGCGGCGACACGGGCGAGGCTGGCGGCGATATGCGGCAGCAATTCACCGCGCTGCGCCAGTGACCACAGGGTGTGTGCCAGCTCGCTGGGCGGTGGCAGAAGGCGCGCGGGAATCCAATCTAGCCGCGCACCGGCTTCTACCGCCAGCAGGAACAGCAAAGGAACGATCCAGCCGGTGAATCGCCCCGGACGATAGCCATCGTCATGCGGCCAGCCACGGCGACGCGCAGTGGCGGCGCGCGCCCCGCGCGGCCGGGCGGCCTCGGTCTGGCCGTGGGCTTGGGCCTGCGGCTTACCCAGCTTGGACTTGGCCTGCAGTGTGGCCGGCAGCGGGATGGGATCAGCCATGGCCTCAGGCCTTCACCACGCCCTGCGCATAGCTGGGGTCAATCAAGGCATTGATGGTGCGCGGCAGGTCGGTGCCGCTCTTGACCAGGTCTTCTTCCAGCAGGATGGGCGAGGCAGCGCGCAGCGCTTCGATATGCTCGCGGCCGATCTGCGGCTGCGAGAAATCGTTGCGCTTCAGTTGCAGGCGCGCCACCGGGGTCGACAGCTTGGACTCTTCCGACAGCAGGGCCACGGTTTCATCGGGATGGGCGATGATCCAGTTGCGCGCACGTTCATAGGCGGCGATCACGCGCTTGACCTGGTCCGGATGACGCACGGCGAAGCTGTCGCTGACGTTAAGGAAACCGTAGGTGTTGAAGTTGACGTTGCGGTAGATCAGGCGTGATCCGGCTTCCAGTTCGCTGGCTGCCAGATGCGGATCGAGCCCGGCCCAGGCGGCCACGCGGCCCTGTTCCAGTGCAGCGCGGCCATCGGCGTGCTGCAGGTGGACGATCTCGACATCGCTCTTCTTGAGGCCGTTCTCGTGCAGCGCGCGCAGCAGGAACAGGTAGGGGTCGGTGCCCTTGGTGGCGGCGATCTTCTTGCCCTTGAGTTCGGTGATGGACTTCACCGTCGAATCCTTGCCCACCGCCAGCGCCGTCCATTCCGGACGCGAATAGATGTAGACCGCCTTGACCGGATTGCCGTTGGCGCGCGCCAGCAGGGCGGCCAGGCCGGCGGTGCTGCCGAAGTCCACGCTGTCGCTGTTGAGATATTCGAGCGCGCGGTTGCTGCCGGCGCTGAGGACCCATTTGACTTCCGTCCCTTGCGCCTTGAGGTCTTCCTCCAGCCAGCCGAACTTGCGCAGCACCAGGCTGGGCGGCGAGTAGTAGGCATAGTCCAGGCGGATGGTCTTGGGCGGCTGTGCGGCGCGCGCCAGCAGGGGCGCGCTGCCCAGTACGGTAGCGCCGAGCGCGGCCGGGGCCAGGCGCAGGAAGTCTCTGCGTTGCATGAATGGGTTCTCCCTTGGTTGGATCGTCCCGCGCGAGGTGGCGCAGCGCGGCCATTGCCGGCCGCACAGGCGGGACCAACCGACACTCTAAGGAGGAAGCCCTGGCGGAAGAACGACTATTTTCGCGCTTGCATATGCGGGCGGCGCATGTGGCCGGGGCGTCTGCAAAGGGGCAGGGATAGGGTGGAGCAGAAGTTTACTGGTGCAGTCCTGTACTCCTGTACTCATCTATTCATGTACTCATGCACTCATGCACTCATGCACTCATGCACTTCTGCACTCATGCAGTGCTTTACAGGAGACCCTGGCCGGACAGGGGCGAAACGGAGGAGGCAGCGCCGGGCGCTCCCCCACCGGTTCAGGGCAGGCACAGCTCGAACAGCGCACCGCCATCAGGATGATTGGACAGGCGCGCTTCGCCATGCCGGGTCTCCTTGTTGTGGGCGGTGGCAATGGCATTGCACAGGTCCATGCCCAAGCCGGTGGACGGCTTCTTTTCCTGGGTGCCGATGCCGGGGCCATCGTCGCGCACCGTGAAGATCACGCCGCCTTCCGGATGTTTGCGGCAGCCCAGCGCGATCTGCGAACGCGCGAAGCGGCTGGCATTCTGCAGCGCCGCTTCCAGCGCCAGCGCCACCAGGTGTTCATCGAAGAAGCCGATGACCGGCATGTCGGTCTCGTCCACCCGCAGGGCGATGTCGCTGCTGCGGGACATGCCGTGCTCGCGCACCAGCGCATCGAGGAAGTCCAGCGGCGAGACGGCCTCGACCTGCGCGCGCAGGCCCTGGGAATCGGCCTTGTAGAGGGTCAGGAAGGCGATCAGCTTTTCCTGCAGGGCCAGGCAGGTGACATGGGCCTGCTGTACGCGCGGCACGTCGTCGGACAGGCGGCGCAATTCCCCCTCCAGCACGCCCAGGGAGTTTTTGATGTCGTGAATGATGATCGCGGCAAGCTTGGGATCCATGGTCAGCTCTTCGGGGCTACTTTGGTCAGGGTGTCGCGCAGGAACTTGTGCATCTTCGCGACTCTATCGTTGCCGGGAATCAGGCGGTCCAGGGTGGCCAGGTAGCGGCGCACGCGCTTGACGTATTCTTCGTTCCAGCCGCGCTGGCTCATCCACAGCAGGTGCAGCTGGGCTGCCGCCAGCAGCACGCCGGTGTTCTCCGGCATGCTGGCCAGCGCCTCTTCCAGGCGCGCCAGCGATTCGTCGGGTTTGGCGCTGCGCATGAGGGCATTGGCTTCGGCGATGATGCTCATGCAGTGCTTGACGGCACCGTCGATGAGTTCCTCGGCCAGGTTGGCGCGGCCGGTATCGGCCAGCACCTTGCGCGCCAGCATCTGCAGGGTCTTGTTCTCGTGGTCGGACTTGACGGCCTCGGCAATGAGCTTGGCACCTTCCTCATCCTTGCCCATCGAGAAGGCGGCTTTGGCCAGGGCCAGGGTGGCGGTGTCCGAGGCTTCCTTGCCGGCCGCCTGGCGGGCGGTCTCGAAGGCTTGCTGGGCCGAGATGGTGTCGCCCAACTGGACGTAGGCCTGGGCCTGCACGGCGGCCTGCGCGGAGACGAAGAGGTTGGATTCCTCGTAGCGGCGCGGCGCGCTTTCCAGCAAACGCAGCGCGGCATCCGGGTCGCCGCTGTCGATGTGCACCTGGGCCAGCGAGAGCAGGTCGGTCGGTTGCGCGGTGAGCGAACCCTTGGTGTGCTTCAAGACCTTGTCATAGGCCTCGCGCGCCTGGTCGAGATGGCCGCTGCGGTAGGCCACGTCACCCACCAGGCGGCTGCGGCGCGCAGAGGGAATGATCTCGGAGGACCTGGTCAGCGCCTCCAGCGCGCCTTCCTGGTTGCCCTGGGCTTCGTCGATCTGCGCCATCAGGTCGTAGGCGGCGATGAACTGTTTGTTCTGCGCCAGCACGTCCTGCACGATCACGCGCGCATCATCCATCTGGCCGGCCACGATGTTGCAGCGGGCCAGGCCGATCTTGGCCCACACCAGGTCGTCACGCATGGCCAGGGCCTGCTTGTAGACCTCGCGCGCCTCGTCGATGCGGCGTTGTTCGATCAGCAGCGTGCCCTTGGTCTTCATGATTTCGACGATCCACTTGGGGGCCGACTTGAGCACGTTGTCGCATTCGATGATGGCGCCGGCGATGTCCTTGCGCTTCATCTTCTCGGTCACCGGCAGCATGGCGTGCTGCTTCTCCAGCAGGCGATCCACGCGCTCGGCGATGCGGCTGGCCGTCAGCGGCTTCAACATGTAGGCGTCGGGCTGGAACTCGGCGGCGCTGGCCACCAGGTTGTAGCCGCTCTCGGCCGTCACCATGATGAACATGCAGGTCGGCGACAGCATGTTCTGGGTGCGGAAGAACTCCAGCAGCTGCTGGCCGTTGCTTTCCTTGTTGAGGTTGTAGTCGCAGATGATCAGGTCATAGGTGCCGGATTGCACGAAGCGGATGGCTTCATCGGGCGTGGCGGCCTGGTCGACTTTGGTCACGCCGAGCTGCCCGAGGTGCATGCGGATGTTCTGGCGCATCGTCGGCATGTCGTCGATGACCAGGCAGCGCAGGGCGCTGATGTGGCTGAAGGGCACTAAACTCATGAGAACGGTCTGTAAAGCGATCTGTAAGGCGATCTGTTCGGGATTGCGGAATGCCGTGGGCCGGATAATTGCCGCGATGCAATATCGTGCAAGATGACGACTATTGATATCAATTAAGCCATTGCTGACGAATTATTCCCACCAACTCACGAGTGTGCCGTTTTTTTTCCTTCCATGCATCATTCCTCTGCGATTTATGAAGTTTTTGGCAGGGCGGGCTCTCGTATAATTGTGGTTTTCGCCCACGGATGAAATCTGGGCCGACAAAAGGCTTGCGCCGGGCACTGTTTTTTTATACAGTATCGCTCTATCGGCGCGGTCATCCACTGCTGCCGGGCAAACTCAGCGGCGGGCCGGCGATGGCCAGCCACCGCGAGCAAGATCCAAGCAATATTCAAGCAACATCAGCAAGACTCCCCCTGACACCCGTCTTCACGACATTTTGCCGAGAGAGATTTATGGACGACAAAAAAGCTGCGAACAACTCTGAAAAGAGCAAGGCGCTGGCCGCCGCGTTGGCACAGATTGAAAAGCAGTTTGGCAAGGGCTCGGTGATGCGCATGGAAGATGGCGTCATCGCTGAGGAAATCCAGGCGGTTTCCACTGGCTCCCTGGGCCTGGACATCGCCCTGGGCATCGGCGGCCTGCCGCGTGGCCGCGTCATCGAAATCTATGGTCCGGAATCCTCGGGCAAAACCACCCTGACCCTGCAATCGATCGCGGAGATGCAGAAGCTGGGCGGCACCTGCGCCTTCATCGACGCCGAGCACGCGCTGGACGTCACCTATGCCCAGAAGCTGGGCGTGAACCTGAACGACCTGCTGATCTCGCAGCCCGATACCGGCGAACAGGCCCTGGAAATCTGCGACGCCCTGGTGCGTTCCGGTGCGGTGGACCTGATCGTGGTCGACTCCGTGGCCGCGCTGACCCCCAAGGCTGAAATCGAAGGCGACATGGGCGATTCCCTGCCCGGCCTGCAAGCCCGCCTGATGTCGCAGGCCCTGCGCAAGCTGACCGGCAGCATCAACCGCACCAACACCACCGTGATCTTCATCAACCAGATCCGCATGAAGATCGGTGTCATGTTCGGCAACCCGGAAACCACCACGGGCGGTAACGCGCTGAAGTTCTACGCTTCCGTGCGCCTGGACATCCGCCGTACCGGCTCGATCAAGTCGGGTGATGAAGTCATCGGCAGCGAGACCAAGGTCAAGGTCGTCAAGAACAAGGTCGCGCCCCCGTTCCGCGAAGCCCACTTCGACATCCTGTATGGCGAAGGCACTTCCCGCGAAGGCGAGATCCTGGACCTCGGTTCGGAACACAAGGTGGTCGAGAAGTCCGGCGCCTGGTACAGCTACAACGGCGAGCGTATTGGCCAGGGCAAGGACAATGCCCGCAACTACCTGAAGGAACATCCGGAACTGGCCCGCGAGATCGAGAACAAAGTCCGCGTCGCCCTGGGCGTGCCGGAGCTGGCCGGCGGCGAAGCGGAAGCCAAGGCTTCCTGAATCCGCGCTTAAAGGATTCAAGCGCCATCGCGGCGACAGGGTTTGCCTGAGCCCTGGAGGTCGTGATGGTGCTTGTTTATCCCGCTGGTGCCGTGCTGTGTTGGCGGTCTCAGGGGGAGGCAATACCGCAGTACAGCAAGTTCGCAACATGCCAAGACCGCCGATCAGCCTGAAAGCAAGGGCGCTCAAATATCTCTCTTCACGTGAGCATAGTCGCCAGGAACTTGCGCGTAAGCTTGCCCCTTACGCGCAAGAGGGCGATGACATCGATGCGCTCCTGCAATGGCTGGAGCAGTCCCGTTTCCTTTCCCAAGAACGTTTTTCCGAATCGCTCGTGCATCGCCGCTCGGCGCGCTACGGCAATCAGCGCATCATCTCCGAACTTCACGGCCATGGTATCGAAGGTGAAGCCATCGCCGAACTGAAGGCCGATCTGGCCGCCGGGGAGGGCGACCGCGCCGCGCAGGTGCTGCGGCGCAAGTACAGCGCGCCACCACCCGATGCGGAGACCCGGGCCAAGCAGATGCGCTTCCTCCAGCAGCGGGGGTTTTCCCATCGCAGCATCCGTGAAGCCTTCCAGAAAGCTTGGGCCGACGACGAAGAGTCCGCCTGAGACCTGGTTGCAAGCCCTGCGGCCAGCCCGGTCGAGCACATTTTTCCCGCTTTTCACTGAAAATATCCCGCCGGCGTGTGGACTTGTCCTGTCCGATGGTAATTCCGGCGCATTGCGTCCCGTGTTAGCGCTACCGGCCAACAGGCCGTTTGTCGTGTGCTAAAATTCGGAAGTTTTTGCTGCGGCGCGCAAGCCTGAGGAGATATCGCGTGTTGCCGGTTTGTTAAAACGGCGCATCGGTGCAAGGCCCACGTCAGGAGCAGGAATGGATAATGCGAACGCTTCGGCGCAAGCTGGCGTGTTTCGACTATCAGACCAACTAAAGCAGACGGCATGCATATGCCCAATTCGACGAATTCACTCGCAACCCGCGCAGCTCACGCCTGCGCCCGACTCCATCCGGCAACGGATGCGACCCCCGCCTGCGGGTTGCAGTCTGCTTTCTGGTCGGCCGGCTCGATGCCGGCTACCGAATTTCAATCCGGCAAGTTTCATTCATTCAGTGTCTAAAGGGAAGCTCCCATGAAAATCCATGAGTATCAGGGTAAAGAAATCCTGCGCCAGTTCGGCGTAACCGTGCCGCGCGGCATTCCTTGCATGTCGGTCGACGAAGTCGAAGCGGCTGCCCAGAAGCTCGGCGGCCCGGTGTGGGTCGTCAAGGCCCAGATCCATGCAGGCGGCCGTGGCAAGGGCGGTGGCGTGAAGGTGGCCAAGTCCATCGAGCAGGTCAAGGAATACGCCAACCAGATCATGGGCATGCAGCTGGTCACGCACCAGACCGGTCCCGAAGGCCAGAAGGTTCGCCGCCTGCTGATCGAAGAAGGCGCTGACATCAAGAAGGAACTGTACGTTTCCCTGGTGACCGACCGTGTCTCGCAGAAGGTCGTCCTGATGGCCTCCAGCGAAGGCGGCATGGACATCGAAGAAGTTGCCCACAGCAACCCGGAAAAGATCCACAACGTCATCATCGACCCGATCGATGGCCTGACCGACGCCCAAGCCGACGACGTGGCCGCCAAGATCGGCGTGCCTGCCGAATCGATCCCGGCTGCTCGCCAGAACCTGCAAGGCCTGTACAAGGCTTACTGGGAAACCGACGCTTCCCTGGCTGAAATCAACCCCCTGATCCTGACCGGCGACGGCAAGGTCATCGCCCTGGACGCCAAGTTCAACTTCGACTCCAACGCCCTGTTCCGTCACCCGGAAATCGTCGCCTACCGCGACCTGGACGAAGAAGATCCGGCTGAAGTCGAAGCTTCCAAGTTCGACCTGGCCTACATCTCCCTGGACGGCAACATCGGCTGCCTGGTCAACGGCGCCGGCCTGGCCATGGCCACCATGGACACCATCAAGCTGTTCGGCGGCGAGCCGGCCAACTTCCTGGACGTGGGCGGCGGTGCCACCACCGAGAAGGTCACCGAAGCCTTCAAGATCATGCTGAAGAACCCCGAACTGAAGGCCATCCTGGTCAACATCTTCGGCGGCATCATGCGCTGTGACGTGATCGCCGAAGGCGTGATCGCGGCTTCCAAGGCCGTCTCGCTGAAGGTGCCCCTGGTGGTGCGCATGAAGGGCACCAACGAAGACCTGGGCAAGAAGCTGTTGGCCGATTCCGGTCTGCCGATCATCTCGGCCGATTCCATGGAAGAAGCCGCCCAAAAGGTCGTGGCAGCTGCCAAGTAAGTAACCCAATACGCAAGCCTGCGCGGCGCGAGCCGCCGGCTGCAAGCCATTGCAGTCCAGGCGCCGCCCGCGGCGCAGGCATCACAGTCAAGGAAGAGAAATGTCGATCCTCATCAACAAAGACACCAAGGTCATCACCCAAGGTATCACCGGCAAGACCGGTCAGTTCCACACCCGCATGTGCCGCGACTACGCGAACGGCAAGAATGCCTTCGTCGCAGGCGTGAACCCGAAGAAGGCCGGTGAAGACTTCGAAGGCATCCCCATCTATGCCAACGTCACCGAAGCCAAGAACGCCACCGGCGCCACCGTTTCCGTGATCTACGTGCCGCCCGCCGGCGCTGCTGCTGCCATCTGGGAAGCCGTTGAAGCCGAGCTGGACCTGGCCATCTGCATCACCGAAGGCATCCCCGTGCGTGACATGCTGGCCCTGAAGGACCGCATGGCCAAGGCCGGTTCCAAGACCCTGCTGCTGGGCCCGAACTGCCCCGGCCTGATCACCCCGGACGAAATCAAGATCGGCATCATGCCCGGCCACATCCACAAGAAGGGCCGCATCGGCGTGGTGTCCCGCTCGGGCACCCTGACCTATGAAGCCGTGGGCCAGCTGACCGCCCTGGGCCTGGGCCAGTCCTCCGCTGTTGGTATCGGTGGCGACCCGATCAACGGCCTGAAGCACATTGACGTCATGAAGGCCTTCAACGACGATCCGGACACCGACGCCGTCATCATGATCGGTGAAATCGGTGGTCCTGACGAAGCCAACGCTGCTCGTTGGATCAAGGACAACATGAAGAAGCCGGTGGTTGGCTTCATCGCCGGCGTGACCGCGCCCCCGGGCAAGCGCATGGGCCACGCAGGTGCCCTGATCTCCGGTGGTGCTGACACCGCCGAAGCCAAGCTGGCCATCATGGAAGAGTGCGGCATCAAGGTCACCCGCAACCCGTCCGAAATGGGCCGCCTGCTGAAGTCGGTGCTGTAATTGGCCACAGGCTGACTCAGCCACGGCAGTAAAGCAGTACCCGCAAGACCACTAGTACCAGCAAGACCAGCATGGGGAGCTCCGGCTCCCCATGTCATTTATGGCAAGCCGTCCCGACGGGAGGCACTAACCGCGCACGACGCGGTCTTCCAGCCATGCGCCCGCTCCGAGGCGCTGTTTTTCCAAGAGGACATGCATGGAATTCCTGGCCAACCTGAACTGGGTCGCCGTGGCGCAGATCATCCTGATCGACATCCTGCTCGGCGGCGACAACGCCATCGTCATTGCGCTGGCCTGCCGCAACCTGCCCGACAAGCTGCGCATGAGGGGCATCGTCTGGGGTACCGTGGGTGCCATCGGCATCCGCATCGCCTTGATCGCCTTTGCCGTGACGATGCTGCAGTTGCCGTTCCTCAAGCTGATCGGCGGCATCCTGTTGCTGTGGATCGGCATCAAGCTGCTCAATGAAGACGACGAGCACACCGACATCAATGGCAGCGACCGACTCTGGGGCGCTGTCAAGACCGTGATCGTGGCGGACCTGGTGATGAGCCTGGACAACGTGATTGCCATTGCCAGTGCCGCCGAGCAGGCGGCCGGTGAGCACCAGCTGCTGCTGGTGGTGTTCGGCATCGTGGTCAGCATCCCCATCATCGTCTGGGGCAGTACCCTGGTACTGAAGCTGATGGAGAAATTCCCGGTCATCGTCACGCTGGGCGCAGCCTTGCTCGGCTACATTGCCGGAGGCATGATCTTCAGCGATGTCGCCGTACAGGGCTGGATCGCGGGCTTCATTGGCGATACCGAATTCGTCTTGCCGGGCGCTGCCGTGCACCTGAGCCTGCCCGGCCTGGTCGGTGCGCTTGGCGTGGTGCTGACCGGCCTGACGCTCAAGCGCAGGAAGCAGGAGCGCCAGAAAACGGCCGCCTGAACGGCAACGCGTGTGCAGGCCATGGGGATGGCCGACACGCTGCAGGCCAGGGCAGACCCTGTGCCAACGCGCCCGGCTGCAGGGCATGCTTGAGCCATGTCAGCGCCGCAGCACGACAAACCTGATAGCTTTGCAATTTTTTCGCTGGTACGCATGACCGGCGCTGCCGATACTGGCAACGCCCTTTTCATTTTTACGAGGATCCCATGAAACCCGTCGTCACCCGTCGTCCCCAACAAGGCTTCACCCTGCTCGAACTGATGGTTACGCTGGCCATCGTCGGCATTCTTGCGATGCTGGGGGCCTCGCAATACCAGGACTACATCGCCCGCGCGCGCGTCTCGGAAGGCTTCAACCTGGCCGAACCCTACAAGCTGGCCGTGACCGAGCAGATCAGCTCCAACAACGGCGTCTTCACCGTGGCGCAGCTGGGCCTGCCGGCCTTCACCCCGACCGACAACGTCAGCAAGATCGAGGTCTCGCCGATGGAAAAGCGCGGCGTGGGCGGCGTCATCACGATCACCTACAGCCCGCGTGTCGGGGACGGTGGTACGCTCACCCTGACTCCGACCATCACCTCCGGCACCATCCAGTGGCAATGCGCCGCCAAGGAGGTGAAGCAGGCAGCCACGCCTGAAGGCGCTACGGCCAATACCGGCTTCGTCGCCGGTACGCTGCCGGCCAAGTTTGCGCCGGCCAACTGCCGCGGCTGATCTGCGGTAGCAGCAGCGGATGCAGCATGAAAAAACGCGCCCTCGGGCGCGTTTGTCATTTGTTCAAATGTTCATTTGTTCAAGTGCTCATTTGTCTTGTCCACAGCGAATTTGCTGCGGCTTCCCGCCTCACGGCCGCGCCATGGTGATGTCGCTCTTGCCGCCGCGCTTTTCGGTCACGCAGATATCGGTCATGACCATGGTCTTGTCGACCGCCTTGCTCATGTCGTAGACGGTCAGCAGCCCGACCTGCACGGCGGTGAGCGCTTCCATCTCCACCCCGGTCTTGCCGAAGGTTTCCACCCGTGCGGTACAGCGTACGGAAGAACCGGCTGCATCGGTCTCGAACTCCACCGACACATGCGTCAAGGCCAGCGGATGGCACAGCGGGATCAGGTCGCCGGTGCGCTTGGCTGCCATGATGGCGGCGATGCGGGCGATGCCCAGCACGTCGCCCTTCTTGGCCGTGCCCGATTCGATGATGGCCAGCGTGGCTGGCTGCATGCGGATCACGCCGGTGGCCAGCGCCACGCGATGGGTCTCGTTCTTGCCGCCGACATCGACCATGTGCGCTTGTCCGCCCTGGTCGAAATGAGTGAGGCCGCCGTTGGGCGCGGAGTCGCCGGATGTGCTCATGCTGGTTCGCTGATGATGAAATGAAGGGATAGGAGCGGGTATCATAGCAGGCAGCCTGCGGCTTGCCGCCAGCGCCGTGCTGTGCACCGCCCGCACCGCAGTCGCTGTCTTGCTTTCACCATGTATCTGCCATTGATGACTGGGTCCATGCCACGAACCGTTCCTGAACTTTCCCGCCGCCCCCTGCGCCGCCTGCTCATGCGTGCGCTCAGCGCCACCTTCCTGTTGCTGCCGGCCGCCCCCTTGACGCTGTTGCCGCATCCCGGTGTGGCGCAAGGCCTGCCGACCCTGGGCGATACCGAGCGCGAAGGCCTGTCGCCGCTGATGGAGCGCAAGCTGGGCGAAGAAATCATGCGCGACATCCGCACCGACCGCGACTACGTCGACGATGGTCCGATCTCCGAATACCTCAACAATTTCGGCCAGAACCTGGTCTCCATCCACCCCGAGGTGCGTGGCGAAGCCGGCTTCGATTTCCAGTTCTTCATGGTGCGCGATCCCATGCTCAACGCCTTCGCGCTACCGGGCGGCTTCATCGGGGTCAACAGCGGCCTGGTGCTGGCGGCGCAGTCCGAATCCGAACTGGCCGGCGTGATGTCGCACGAAATCGGCCACGTGGCCCAGCGTCACATCGCCCGCATGCTGGGCCAGCAGAAGCAGAACTCCATGATCCAGCTGGCGGCCATCGTGCTGGGTGCGCTGGCCGGCGTTTCCAAGGCCGGGGGCGACGCCGCCATGGCGACCATGATGGGCGGCACCGGGCTGGCGGTACAGCGGCAGCTCAACTTCAGCCGCGATGCCGAACGCGAAGCCGACCGCATCGGCCTGCAGATCATGCGCGATGGCGGCTTCGATCCGTCGGGCATGGTGACCTTCTTCGGCCGCTTGCAGACGGCCTCGCGCAATTACAGCGATGCGGTGCCGCCTTACCTGATGACGCACCCGCTGACCACCGAGCGTATCGCCGACATCCAGGCCCGCATCCGCGACCAGCGCTACAAGCAGCGTGTGGACAACCCGGAATTCCAGCTGGCGCGCGCCCGTACCCAGGTCCTGCAGAATGACAGCGTGCAGGGCCTGCGCGATAACGTCGCCAAGTTCACCGACCAGGCCAAAAACAATACCAAGCTGATGACGGCGGCCGCCAAGTATGGCCTGGCTTACGCCTACTACCGCCAGAACCGCTTCGAGCAGGCCGAGGCTGCATTGAAGGAGGCCCAGGAAGCGGCCATCCCGATGAAGACCGGCATCTTCTTCGGCAGCCTCGACATCGACATCAAGATCGCCCGCAAGCAGGCCCAGCAGGCGCTGCAGGTGGCGCAGAGCATGCGCCAGCAGTTCCCTATCTCGCGCAGCGTCGCGCGCCAGTATGCCGATGCGCTGATCGCCGCCAACCGCAATGACCAGGCCGTGGCCTACCTGCGCGACCAGGCGCAGCTGTATCGTTCGGATGCCCAGGTGCAGCAGCTGCTGGCCAAGGTCTACGCGGCTCAGGGCAAGCAGGCCCTGCAGCATCTGGCGCTGGCCGAATCGTATGCACTCAACGGCAGCCTGCTGGCTGCCATCGATCAGTTGGGCATTGCCCGCAAGGCGCCCGATGCGACCTTCTACGACCAGTCGCAGATCGATGCGCGCGAGCGCGAATGGAAGGCGCGCTGGAAGGATGAGCAGAAGGAGCTCAAAGACCGCTGACCCCCTCCAGCCGCAAAGTCAGGCGGGACGGGGGCTACAGACGAAGCTGAAAGTTTGTTCCAGTTGATCGCTGGCGATGCGCTGCAGCGGCAGGCCCTGTCCGTTCCAGGTGAAGGAAAGCGTCAAATCCTCAGCGCCCTCCAGCCAGCGCAGCAGGGCCTCTTCATCCGCCTGCCCGGCATGATGCAGGCAGGGCAGCAGGGTGGCCAGGTCGCGGTCATCGACGCCGGCAATGATGTTGCCGCTGCGCAGGTAGAGACGTCCGTTCTCATCCATCCAGGCGGCATCGAGGTGCTCCACCGCGACCTGGGTATGCAGGATGAGCGACGGTACCAGGGCATTCGCACCCGGCTGGGTCCGCAGGATATGCGGCACCCATTCCAGATCCACATACACCCGCTGCGGCCCGTTCTGGAAATACCAGCGGCCCATGTCGTCGCAGGCATAGTTGCGGTCGATGAAGGCCAGCAGGGCCGGGTGGCGGATGGGATCTCCCGGTAACGCCAGCTGCTGCGCCTGTTCGTCGCGCATGCGCCATTGTCCGCGTGCATCCAGCCGCAGCCAGCCGAAGCAGTGCGGCACATTGGGCCAGCGGGCCATGGCCTGGCGGACGATCTCATCCATGGGCCAGCTCCGTGCGGGCCACGAAGGCGCTCTCCGCCTTGCCTTCCAGGAAATGCAGCAGCCGCTGCGGCAGCCACGCCAGGCTGCCCGGCGGGCCGCCTGCGGCGAAGCCGACATGGCCGCCTTGTTCGGGATACTCCAAGACCACTTCCGGTGCGGCCGCGCGCGGCAGGTGGCGCGCCGGCAGGAAAGGATCATTCTGCGCATTCAATACCAGCGTGGGCACGCTGATGTCGTTGAGGATGTGCTTGGCGCTGGCGCGGTCCCAGTAATCGTCGGTATTGCGATAGCCATGCAGGGGCGCGGTGACCACGTTGTCGAAGGCATACAGGTCGCGCGCCGACAGCAGGGCCTCGCGGTCGAACAGGCCCGGGAACTGGTCCAGCTTGGCCAGGCACTTGGGCCGCATGGTGCGCAGGAACACCCAGGTATAGAGCCGGTTGAAGCCGCTGGCCAGCGCCGCGCCGCCCCCGGCCAGGTCCAGCGGTGCCGACACTGCGCAGGCGGCGTCGACGATTTCGGCCTCGTGCTGGGATTCGCCCAGCCAGCGCAGCAGCGCATTGGCACCCAGCGAAACGCCGCAGGCGTACAGGTGCGTGGCCGCCAGGTCTTGCTGGCGCAGCTTCAGGCGGCGGATGATCCAGTCCAGCTCGGCGCTATCGCCCGAGTGATAGAAGCGCGGTGCCAGGTTGATTTCCCCCGAGCAGCCGCGAAAATGCGGA
Organism: Herbaspirillum aquaticum; assembly: GCF_002213425.1. Lineage (GTDB taxonomy): Bacteria > Pseudomonadota > Gammaproteobacteria > Burkholderiales > Burkholderiaceae_D > Herbaspirillum > Herbaspirillum aquaticum. Next base: position 52,087 of record NZ_NJGV01000006.1, read on the forward strand.
ATCGCCCCATGCCAGCCACGCCGCTCTACTTCCGCCATGAGCGCGCGGCTGTAGTGGCTGCCGGACGAGCCTTCCAGCCCGTGGAACAGCACCAGCAGCGGCCGTCCAGGCTGGCCGTCGACGAAATCGATGTCGATGAAGTCGCCGTCGGGCGCTTCCCAGCGCTCGCGCCGGAAAGCCACCTTCGGCTTGGGCAGGAAGGTGGAGGGATAGATGGTCTGGAGATGGCCGCCGGGAAGCCAGCGGGGCGGGACGTAAAGCATGATGCAGCCTTGCTCGGAATCGGATGGCGCAAGCGCCTGTGGATAAATCAGGCCGCCCTCAATGCAGCATGGCCCCGCTGATCACCGGTTCCACCGGTGCCGCACCGGGTGCGACCGAGGCGTGGTGCATCACCATGCGCCAGCCCAGGGCGGTCTTGAGGTAGACGTTGGTGGCGATGACATGGACATCCGGCTGCGGTTCGCCGCCGTGGTCGATATCTTCCACCACGCTGTGCACGGCGGTCATCATGTTCTGGGTGGCATGCAACTGGCGCGGGCGGATATGCAGGCCGCCGTTGGAGAGGATGTCTTCCCACACGGCGCGGATGTCAGCATGGCCGACCAGGCGTTGTGCGCCGGGGTGGATGCAGACGATTTCCTCGTCATCGGCCCACAGGTCCATCAGCGCGTCCAGGTCGGCACGGGCCAGGGCGTCATAGTAGGCTGCTTCGATTTCATCGGGCGAACCATGGATCAGTTTGTTGCGGGGCATGAGAATCTCCGGATCAGATGAAAAGAGGGCCTTGTGGGCCCTCTCGTGTCTGGTGCGAAAGCTCGAGGTTAGTGGCCTTTGACCACGGTACCGGGTTTGAGCTGGTACTGGGTACCACAGTACGGACATTTGGCCGCGCCGTGCGCGTCCAGTTCCAGGAACACGCGCGGGTGCGAGTTCCAGGCCGACATGCTGGGGTTGGGGCAGTGGGCCGGGAGGTCCTTGCCTTCGAGCAGGATCACGCCCTGCGATGCTTGAGCTTGGCTCATCTTGTTCTCCGTTGCTTGCAATTGACTGAAGTTGATACGTAAAAATCTGTGCTGATCCGGCCGCGCCTCACACCAGCGTGAGCCAGTGCTTGTACTGCGGTGCCCGGCCCGAGACCACGTCGAAGAACAGGGTCTGCAGCTTCTCGGTGATGGGGCCACGGCCGCCGTTGCCGATGACGCGGCGATCCAGTTCGCGGATCGGCGTGACCTCGGCGGCGGTGCCGGTGAAGAAAGCTTCATCGGCGCAATACATCTCGTCGCGGGTGATACGTTTTTCGATGACCTCGATGCCCAGGTCGCGCGCCATGGTCAGCACGGCGTCGCGGGTAATGCCGTCCAGGCAGGAGGCCAGGTCGGGAGTATAGATCTTGCCGTTCTTGACGATGAAGACATTTTCACCGGAACCTTCCGACACATAACCCTCGGTGTCCAGCAGCAGGGCCTCATCGTAGCCATCGGCCAGCGCTTCCTGGTTGGCCAGGATGGAATTGATGTAGTAGCCGCTGGCCTTGGCGCGCACCAGCGAAACGTTGACGTGATGACGGGTGAAGGAAGAAGTCTTCACACGAATGCCCTTGTTGATGCCGTCTTCGCCCAGGTAGGCGCCCCACGGCCAGGCCGCGATGGCCACATGGATCTGGTTGCCCTTGGCGGACACGCCCAGCTTTTCCGAGCCGATCCAGATCAGCGGGCGGATGTAGCAGGATTCCAGCTTGTTCTCGCGCACCACCTGGCACTGCGCCTCGGCCAGGGTGGCCTGGTCGAACGGCACTTCCATCTGGAAGATCTTGGCCGAGTTGAACAGGCGCTGGGTATGTTCCTTCAGGCGGAAGATGGCCGTGCCTTCCGGCGTCTTGTAGGCGCGCACGCCTTCAAAGACACCCATGCCGTAGTGCAGGGTGTGGGTCAGTACGTGAATGGTGGCGTCTCGCCAATCGATCAGCGCGCCGTCCTTCCAGATCTTGCCGTCGCGGTCAGCCATGGACATGGTGGTCTCCCTGTGTGCGGTGATTGCAAACTTCCCGAAATGGATTGTTCCGTCCTGACAAATCGAACTGAACAAAGAACACCATTTTAGCGGATTCACGCGAGTAAAAACTTTCATCTGTAGAATGAAAGGCCTGAGTGAAAATGCACCCACCATCACGCGCGCCGGCCCTCTGCGGCCGGCCGCTTCTTCAATCGCCGACGGAAGAACAATGCAGAAGGAGACAGGCGAGGACCGATCAGGGGAGGGGGGCAACACCCTCGTGCAGGACCCTGGCGCCGCCCGCCGCATCGAGAAGGAAGCCTTCCAGGAAGGCTGGCGTGCCAGTGCCTCGACCATTCCCGCCGTGCTGGCCTGGGGCATGGTCTCGGGCATGGCCATGGTCAAGTCGGGGCTGACGATCTACCAGTCGCTGGGCATGAGCCTCCTGGTCTATGCCGGGTCGGCCCAATTCGCGGCGCTGCCCTTGCTGGCGGCCGGGGTGCCGCTGCTGGTGGTGTTCTTCACCGCCATGATCGTCAACCTGCGCTTCGTGATTTTCTCGGCGGCGGTGGCACCGCATTTCGAACACCTGCCCTGGTATCGCCGGGTCTGGTACGGTTTTTTCAATGGCGATATCTCGATGGCCTTCTTTCCTCAGCGCTATCCTCCCTCTACTTTCAATCAACCTGCCGGCAAGATCGGCTATTTTGCGGCCATCTGCTATCCGGGTTGGGTTGCTTGGCAGCTCGGTGCGACCATCGGTATCCTGCTCGGCAGTCAGATCCCGGAAAGCTGGAATATCGGCTTTGCCGGGACCCTGGCCCTGATTGCCGTGATGATCCCCATGACCAGCAGCCTGCCGGCACTGGCCGGGGTGGTCGTCTCGGGTACGGTGGCGGTGCTGGCACTGGAGCTGCCGTACCGGCTGGGCTTGCTGCTGGCCATGGTGCTGGGCATGGCGGCGGCCATGCTGGCCGACAAGCTGCTGCCGGGCAGCGGCAATGAAGACGATGCAGGGGCGGCGGCATGAGTGACTGGTATGTCTGGGGCGCCATCGTGCTGCTGACCATCTCCACGGTCATCACCCGCAGCGGCTTCTTCCTGTTCGGCCATGCCGTCAAGTTGCCGCCGCGCGTCAAGCATGCCTTGAGCTATGCGCCGGCAGCGGCCATGGCGGCCATCATCTTCCCCGATCTGGTGACCTCAGGCGGGGCCATCGAGATGAGCCTGGCCAATCCGAAGTTGCTGGCCGGCATCGGTGCCGGCGTTTTCTTTGCGGCAACGCGTCATCTTCTGGGAACTATTGTGGCAGGAATGTCACTCTTTACACTGCTGCGCTGGTTGCTGTGAAGTTTCGCGCAGAGCGCCAGGATGCGCTCCGGATGTTGTACAGGCTGCCAAAAAGCCGTCAGGAGCGGGTCAGGCTGGAGTAAAATACGGCGTTTTTCGCCCCCTTCTTCGAATTCCTACCTATGAAATTCAACCGACTGAGCGATTTGATTTCTGCCAAGCAATTGCAAGGCAAACGCGTCTTCATCCGTGCCGATCTCAACGTCCCGCAGGATGATGCCGGCAACATCACCGAAGATACCCGCATCCGCGCTTCGGTCCCGGCCATTCGCGATGCCCAGCAGGCAGGCGCTGCAGTGATGGTGACCTCCCACCTGGGCCGTCCGACCGAAGGCGAGTTCAAGCCCGAAGATTCGCTGGCCCCGGTGGCCAAGCGCCTCTCGGAACTGCTGGGAAGCGAAGTCAAGCTGGTCGCCGACTGGGTCGATGGTGTGGACGTGCAGCCCGGCCAGGTCGTGCTGCTGGAAAATTGCCGTCTGAACAAGGGCGAAAAGAAGAACAGCGACGAGCTGGCGCAAAAGATCGCCAAGCTCTGCGACATCTACGTCAACGACGCCTTCGGTACCGCGCACCGCGCCGAAGCCACCACCTATGGCGTGGCCAAGTTTGCTCCCGTCGCCTGTGCCGGCCCGCTGCTGGCCGCCGAGCTGGATGCATTGGGCAAGGCCCTGAACCAGCCGGCCCGCCCGCTGGTGGCCATCGTGGCCGGTTCCAAGGTGTCCACCAAGCTGACCATCCTGAAGACCCTGGCCGAGAAGGTCGACAACCTCATCGTCGGTGGCGGCATCGCCAATACCTTCATGCTGGCGGCCGGCCTGAAGATCGGCAAGTCGCTGGCCGAGCCGGACCTGGTCGATGACGCCAAGGCCATCATCGAACTGATGGCCAAGCGCGGCGCTTCGGTGCCCATCCCCACGGACGTCGTGGTGGGCAAGGAATTCTCGCCGACCGCTGCAGCCACCGTGAAGGCGGCTGCTGATGTGGCCGACGACGACATGATCTTTGACATCGGTCCCGAGACCGCTGCTACCTTGGCTGAACAGTTGGGCCGTGCCGGCACCATCGTCTGGAACGGCCCGGTGGGCGTGTTCGAGTTTGACCAGTTCGGCCGTGGCACCGAGACCCTGGCCCGCGCCATCGCAGCATCCCCGGGCTTCTCGATCGCTGGTGGCGGCGACACCCTGGCCGCCATTGCCAAGTACAACATTGCCGACAAGGTCGGCTACATCTCCACCGGTGGTGGCGCTTTCCTGGAATTCCTGGAAGGCAAGACCCTGCCGGCTGTCGAGATCCTGCTGCAACGCGCGCAGTAAGCATGACCGGCGCTGCGCCCTGTTGCCGGGCGCGGCGCCCGGCTGTTCCATCCGGATTCTGAGTCTGTAGCACCACCAATGATGAACGCGTCCGAGACGCGCGTTCGGGGCGGAAGCTCTCCGCCTGATCGGCCCTGCATCGGGCCGGGCAGCGGGCTTCTATCACCAAGTCGCAACCAGAAGGTATTCATGTCCAGAGCAACAAAAATCGTCGCCACCATCGGTCCCGCATCCAGCGACCGTGAAACCCTGACCCGCATGATCCGCGCCGGCGTTGACGTCGTGCGCCTCAATTTCTCGCACGGCAAGCCGCAGGACCACATCGACCGCGCTACCCTGGTGCGCGAAGTGGCCGACGAATGCGGCAAGAAGGTCGCCATCATGGCCGACCTGCAAGGTCCCAAGATCCGCGTGGGCAAGTTCGAGAATGGCAAGATCATGCTGGCCAACGGCGACAAGTTCATCCTCGATTCCGATTGCCAGATGGGCAACCAGGAACGCGTGGGCCTGGACTACAAGGCACTGCCGCGTGACCTGAAGGGCAACGACATCCTGCTGTTGAACGATGGCCTGATCGTGCTCAAGGTCGAGCGCGTGATCGGCAACGAGATCCATACGGTCGTCAAGATCGGCGGCGAACTGTCCAACAACAAGGGCATCAACCGCCAGGGTGGCGGCCTGTCCGCACCGGCGCTGACGGCCAAGGACATGGACGACATCAAGACCGCGATGAGCTTCCAGGCCGATTACGTGGCCGTGTCCTTCCCCAAGAACGCCACCGACATGGAAATGGCGCGCCAGCTCTCCAACGTGGCCGGTGAGCCCTTCGGCCACAAGCCGATGATGATCGCCAAGATCGAGCGCGCCGAAGCCATCCCCCTGCTGCAGGAAATCCTGGATGCCTCCGACGGCATCATGGTGGCCCGGGGCGACCTGGCCGTGGAAGTGGGCAACGCCGCCGTGCCGGGCTTGCAGAAGCGCATGATCAAGATGGCCCGCGCCTCCAACAAGCTGACCATCACTGCGACCCAGATGATGGAGTCCATGATCGTCAATGCCGTGCCGACCCGCGCCGAAGTCTCCGACGTGGCCAACGCCGTGCTGGATGGTACCGATGCCGTCATGACTTCGGCCGAGACGGCCTCCGGCAAGTATCCGGTGGAAACCGTGGAAGCCATGTCGGCCATCTGCCTGGAAGCCGAGCGTTCCGAGAGCGTGCAGCTGGATGCCGATTTCCTGAACCTGCGCTTTACCCGCGTGGACCAGTCCATCGCCTATGGCGCCCTGTTTACCGCGCACCACCTGCGCGTGAAGGCCATCGCCGCGCTCACCGAATCCGGTTCGACGGCGCTGTGGATGAGCCGTCACAACATCGATATCCCGATCTTTGCGATCACCCCCAATGTCGCCACGCGCCGCAAGGCTTCGCTGTTCCGCAACGTGCATACGCTGGAACTGGCCCAGGCGCCCGACACCGAAGCCATGTTGAAGGGCGCCCAGGACCTCCTGCTGGCGCAAGGCGTGGTGCAGAAGGGTGACCTGATCGTCGTGACCTGGGGCGAGCCCATCGGCCAGGTCGGCGGCACCAATGCGCTGAAGATCCTGCGCGTTGGCGAGTACTGATTTTTCATCGTTCTGGAGTTTTCATCATGCCTCTCGTATCCATGCGTCAACTGCTGGACCATGCCGCCGAAAACGGCTACGGCCTGCCGGCATTCAACGTCAACAACCTGGAGCAGGTCACTGCCATCATGGAAGCCGCCAATGAAGTCGGCGCGCCCGTGATCATGCAAGCCTCCGCCGGTGCCCGCAAGTACGCGGGCGAAGCCTTCCTGCGCCACCTGATTTCGGCGGCCGTGGAAGCCTATCCGCACATCCCCGTGGTGATGCACCAGGATCACGGCCAGTCGCCGGCGGTCTGCATGGCCGCGATCAAGTCCGGTTTCTCCTCCGTCATGATGGATGGCTCGTTGGAAGCCGACGGCAAGACCGTGGCCAGCTACGAGTACAACGTCGAAGTCTCGCGCAAGGTGGTCGAGTTCTCGCACGCCATCGGCGTGACCGTGGAAGCCGAACTGGGCGTGCTGGGTTCGCTGGAAACCATGAAGGGCGACAAGGAAGACGGCCACGGCGCCGACGGCACCATGACCCGCGAACAGCTGCTCACCGACGTGAACCAGGCGGCCGACTTCGTCAAGGCCACCCAGTGCGACGCGCTGGCCATTGCCATCGGCACTTCGCACGGCGCCTACAAGTTCTCGCGCAAGCCCACCGGCGACATCCTGGCGATCGATCGCATCAAGGAAATCCACGCCCGCATCCCCAACACCCACCTGGTGATGCACGGTTCTTCGTCGGTGCCGCAGGAACTGCTGGCCGAGATCCGCGAATTCGGCGGTGACATGAAGGAAACTTACGGCGTGCCGGTCGAAGAGATCCAGGAAGGCATCAAGCACGGCGTGCGCAAGATCAACATCGACACCGACATCCGCCTGGCCATGACCGGTGCGATCCGCCGCTACCTGTTCGAGAACCCGTCCAAGTTCGACCCGCGCGACTACCTCAAGCCCGCCCGCGAAGCGGCCAAGCTGGTCTGCAAGGCACGTTTCCTGTCCTTCGGCTGCGAAGGCCAGGCTGGCAAGATCAAGCCGGTCTCGCTGGAAAAGATCGCCGAGAAGTACAAGAGCGGCGAACTGGCACAGATCGTCCAGTAAGCGCTCAAGCCTGATACGGCCTACGCCGCACGCAAGGCCCCACCGACCGGAATCGCCCTGAAAATGGCGGTTCCGGTTTTTGACTTTACGAGAAGACCACCATGAGCAGTCTCTACAAATCCTCGATCACTTCCCTGCCGCTGCTGGGCACAGGCAAGGTCCGTGAAAACTATGCCGTCGGCGACGACAAGCTGTTGATCGTGACCACCGATCGCCTCTCGGCCTTCGACGTCATCATGAACGAACCGATCCCCGGCAAGGGCAAGGTCCTGAACCAGATGAGCGATTTCTGGTTCGAGAAGCTGGGCCACATCGTGCCCAATCACCTGACCGGCGTTGATCCCGAGTCCGTGGTGAGCCCGGCCGAAGTGGAGCAGGTGCGCGGACGCGCCGTGGTGGCCAAGCGCTTGAAGCCGATCCTGGTGGAAGCCGTGGTGCGCGGCTACATCATCGGTTCCGGCTGGAAGGATTACCAGGCCACCGGTGCGATCTGCGGCATCAAGCTGCCGGCGGGCCTGCAGCAGGCCTCCAAGCTGGAACAGCCGATCTTCACCCCGGCCGCCAAGGCCGACCTGGGCGAACACGACGAAAACATCAGCTTCGAAGAAACCGAAAAGCGCATCGGCACCGAACTGGCCCACAAGATCCGTGATGTGGCCATCCAGCTCTACAAGGAAGCCGCCGACTACGCGGCCACGCGTGGCATCATCATCGCCGACACCAAGTTCGAATTCGGCCTGGACGACAACGGCGTGCTGCACCTGATGGATGAAGTGCTGACTGCGGACTCTTCGCGTTTCTGGCCGGCAGACAGCTACCAGGTCGGCATCTCGCCGCCGTCCTTCGACAAGCAATTCGTGCGCGATTACCTGGAAACCGTCGACGGCTGGCAGAAGACTCCGCCTGCACCGGCGCTTCCGGCCGATGTGATCGAAAAGACCGGCGCCAAGTACCGCGAGGCGCTGGAACGCCTGACCGGCGAGAAGCTCAAGGACTGACGAGGACCGGACATGAACGATACTGTCAAACCGCTGATCGGCGTGGTCATGGGGTCGTCCTCCGACTGGGAGGTGATGCAGAATGCGGTCACCATCCTGAAGGACTTTGGCGTGCCCTTCGAAGCCCAGGTGATCTCTGCCCACCGCATGCCGGACCAGATGTTCGCCTACGCCGAGAGCGCCCGTACGCGCGGCCTGCGCGCCATCATCGCCGGTGCCGGCGGCGCTGCGCACCTGCCGGGCATGATCGCCGCCAAGACCATCGTGCCGGTGCTGGGTGTGCCGGTGCCTTCCAAGTACCTGCGTGGCGAGGATTCGCTGCTGTCCATCGTGCAGATGCCCAAGGGCATTCCGGTGGCCACCTATGCCATCGGTGAAGCCGGTGCCGCCAATGCGGCGCTCTCCGCCATCGCCATGCTGGCTACCACCGACGCGGCCCTGGCTGAAAAGCTGGAAGCCTTCCGCAAGACCCAGACGCAAGTCGCCCTCGACATGAAGTTGCCTGTATGACCCAGCAGTCCGCCTCCACCCTCCGTCCCGCCGTTCCCTCGACCACCCCGGCCACCTGGCTGGGCGTGATGGGCGGTGGCCAGCTCGGCCGCATGTTCGCCCACGCGGCACAGGGCATGGGCTTCAAGGTCGCCGTGCTGGAAGCCGATGCCGACTGCCCGGCCGGGCAGGTGGCGGACCGCCTCATCAATGCCGCCTACGACGATGGTGTGGCGCTGGCCGAGCTGGGAGCGCTGTGTGCGGCCATCACGACCGAGTTCGAGAACGTCTCGGCCAAGAGCCTGGCGACGCTGGCAGCGCAGACCTTCGTGGCACCGGCAGCTTCCGGGGTCTCGATTGCGCAGGACCGTACTGCAGAGAAGGCCTTCTTCACCGAATGCGGATCGCAGTCCGGCGTGCTGCCGGCACCGCACCTGGTGATCAACAGCGAGGCTGATATCGATGGCCTCGATGCCAACCTGCTGCCAGGCATCCTCAAGACTGCGCGCATGGGTTATGACGGCAAGGGCCAGGTGCGCGTGCGCAGCATCGACGAAGTGCGCGCCGCTTTCGCCGCCATGAAGGGCGTGACCTGCGTGCTGGAAAAGATGCTGCCGCTGGCTTACGAAGTCTCGGTGCTGGTGGCGCGCGGCCATGATGGCCAGGCCGTGGTCTATCCGATTGCCGAGAACGTGCATCGTGACGGCATCCTCTTCACCACCACCGTGCCTGGTCCCAACATCAAGGCCGATGCCGCTGCGCGTGCGCAGCAGGCGGCCTTGCAGATCATCGGCGCGATGCAGTACGTCGGCGTGCTGTGCATCGAGTTCTTCGTGCTGGACGATGGCGCGCTGGTGGTCAACGAGATGGCCCCGCGTCCGCACAACAGCGGCCACTACACCATCGATGCCTGCGTCACCAGCCAGTTCGAACAGCAGGCCCGCGCCATGGCGCGCCTGCCGCTGGGCGATACGCGCCAGCATTCGCCCTCGGTGATGTTGAATATCCTCGGCGATGTCTGGTACGAGGGTGATACCGACACCCAGCGCGAACCGGCCTGGGATCAGGTGCTGGCGCTGCCCGGTGCGCACCTGCACCTGTATGGCAAGGCTGAAGCACGCCGTGGCCGCAAGATGGGCCATGTCACCTTCACCGCTGCCACGCTGGCCGATGCACAGCGCCAGCTGGCAGCAGCCTGCGCCATCCTCGGCATCACGCTGTAAGCGAGGCGGGCAATGAACGACAAGCACGCTTCTTCCACCGTAGCCATCGATGCGGCCGCCATCATGCATGCCGCGCGCAAGCTGGAGCAGGGCGGCCTGGTGGCCTTCCCGACCGAGACCGTCTACGGCCTCGGCGGCGACGCCGAGAATCCGGCCGCCATTGCTGCCATCTATGCAGCCAAGGGACGTCCTGCCAATCATCCGGTGATCGTGCACGTTTCGCCGGAAGCCGATATCGGCTACTGGGCCGCGTCGGTGCCGGTGGAAGCGCGGCGCCTGATTGCCTCGTTCTGGCCTGGTCCGCTCACGCTGATCTTGAAGCGCGCCGCGCACATTCCCGATGCCGTGGCCGGTGGCCAGGATTCGGTGGGCGTGCGCTGTCCTTCGCATCCGGTGGCGCAAGCGCTGCTGCGCGAATTCCGGGGCGGCAAGGGCGGTATCGCCGGTCCCTCGGCCAACAAGTTCGGACACGTCAGCCCGACCACCGCCGAGCACGTGCGCGAGGAATTCGGCAGCGATGCCGACAGCCCCGTGGATTACGTGCTTGACGGTGGACAGAGCGAAGTGGGCATCGAATCCACCATCGTCGACCTGTCCCGCATCGAGACGCATGGCCCGGTATTGCTGCGTCCCGGCCAGATCAGTGCGGATCGTATTGCCGCCGTGCTGGGGGTGCCGCTGGCCACGCCCGACGCCACTGCACCGCGCGCATCGGGTACGCTCGATGCGCATTACGCACCGCATACGCCGGTGGTGCAGGTTGCGCCTGCCGAGCTGCCGGCACTGCTGGGCAAGCTGGCCGGCATCGGCCAGAAGGTCGCGCTGATCCAGCGCGAATTCCGGGGCGAGGGTAGGCCCGGCGTGCACGTGATCCGGCCGATGCCGCCCGCTGCCGATGCCTATGCCCATGATCTCTATGCCGCCCTGCGCGATATGGACCATGCGGGCGCGGACCTCATCGTGGTGGAATCCCTGCCCCTCGGCGCAGAATGGCAGGGCGTCAACGACCGCCTGCGACGCGCTGCCTTCGATTCGCAGGGTTTGCTGGCGCGACTGCTCCCAAGCTGAGCAGTCGTTCTGCGGCGGCGAACCGGAACGCTGCGGCTCGCTGCCGATTTCCCTGCTCCGCCGCTCTGCCGCGCCGGTACTGACCTTTGGGTCAGTACGCGGTTGTCAAAAGCCGACAAGCACGTTCGTGCTCTTCACATGTTCTATACAAATTGTGACAAAGCTGGCATAGTATCTCCAAGGAATAGCACGCGCGTTCTTTTTGTTTCGTCAGCGTAAAAACCACGTACTTTCCAGTTACGCAGGATTACGTTGAATAATGAAAAACGGTAACCAGCCGTGAGATCTATCCCGTCCGATGCCTGAGGCCGGGAATAAAAAATCCGGGCACTGCCCGCAACTCTTGGAGACAGCAATGCAAAAACAATTTTCCCTTCTGCCGAAAATCGCCGCCCTGTCCGTGATGGCAGCTTGCGCTGCACCGGCCATGGCCCAGACTGCGGGCAGCAATGTCGTCAGCGTGGGCTGGTTCCACCTGGCACCGCAGGATTCCAGCGAAATCCTGCGCAAGAATGATGGTCCCGGCGCGGGCCCCATCCCCGGCTCCGGTTCCACCGTGAAGAGCGCCGATACCCTGGGCCTGGCCTTCACCCGCTACCTGACCGACAACTTCTCGCTGACCGCTGACCTGGGTATTCCGCCGACCTTCAAGCTCGATGGCACCGGCACCCTGGCTGGCGTGGGCGAGATCGGCAAGGCCAAGCAGTGGAGCCCGGCCATCGTGGCGAAGTACCACTTCGGTGACGGCAACAGCGCCTTCCGTCCCTTCGTCGGTGCCGGCGTGACCTACGTCTGGTACGACAACGTCGAGCTGACCAGCAACTTCCAGCGCACCATTTCCAGCAAGTACACCAATGGCGCCATCAGCAGCGCCAAGTCCAGCGCCAGCCTGAGCTCCTCGTGGGCACCGGTGCTGACCGTGGGTGCCAACTACAACTTCGACAAGAACTGGTCGGTGGGCCTGTCGGTGTCCTACATTCCGTTGAAGACCGATGCCACCATCACCACCGAGCTGCCGGCAGTGGCAGGCGGTACCACCCACTCGAGCACCAGCCTGACGATCAACCCGATCGTGACCTTCCTGTCGGTGGGCTACCGCTTCTAAGAACGGAAAGCTGCTGCAAAAAAATGGCGCCCGGTTGTTCCGGGCGCCATTTTCTTTTGGGCGACTGCCTCAAGGCACAGCAGACGCCAAGTTCAGAAAGCCTCAGTCTTCGTGAACCGGCCATTGTGGAAGACCAGCGCAGCCTGCGGGTCGACTTCGCAGTGTTCTACTTCGCCCACGAAGATGACGTGATCACCCTCCGGATACTGGCTGCGGTTGTGGCATTCGAACCAGGCCGAGGCGCCTTCCAGCACCGGCTGTCCGGTGCGCGAGAGGGTGTAGGCCACACCCTCGAAGCGGTTCTCCATCTTGCTGGCGAATTGCTGCGCCAGATGGGCTTGTTCGGCACTGAGGATGTTGATGACGTAATGCGAGTTGCCCGAGAACGCCTGCAGGCTGTTGGCCCGCGTGCCCAGGCTCCACAGCACCAGCGGCGGATCCAGCGACACCGAATTGAAGGAGCTGGCGGTCAGGCCCAGGAGGGTGCCATCGGCCAGGCGGGTCGTGATGACGGTGACACCTGTGGCGAATTGCGACAGGGCCTGGCGGAAATGCGCCGCGTCGAACTGACGCGCTTCGGCGCGGGGAAAGCGTGTGTGCATCGGGAGTCTGCTTGGAGGTCGAAGCGCTCCGGCGGGCGCCTTGCGGCCAGCCGGTCATTGCGCGGAGATGCACATGATAACGGATCGCGCGCAGTCTTGCCGTGCGGGCCGGATGTTGCCGACTTGAGAATGCTTCACATCGACCGCACTTGAAGTGCTGAATTGGAGTAAAGTTTTACAACAAGCAACTTAACGGGAGAACATCATGGCCACGGAAATTGCAGTACTCGGCGGCGGCTGCTTCTGGTGCCTGGAAGCGGTGTACCAGCAGGTCAAGGGCGTGCAGTCGGTGGAGTCCGGCTATACCGGCGGCAGTGTGGTCAATCCCAGCTATGAGCAGGTGTGCGGCGGCCAGACCGGGCACGCGGAGGTGGTCAAGCTGGCTTTCGACCCGCAGCAGATCAGCTACCGCGAGATCCTGGAAATTTTCTTCACCATCCATGACCCGACTACCCTGAACCGCCAGGGCAATGACGTCGGTACGCAATATCGTTCAGTCATCTACTACCAGGATGCCACCCAGCACGATACGGCCAAGCACATCATCGCCGAGATGGCGCTGGTGTGGGATGCCCCCATCGTGACTGAACTGTCGCCGCCGCAGACTTACTATCGCGCCGAGGATTACCACCAGAACTACTTCGTGCAGCATCCTTTCCAGGGCTACTGCGCCTTCGTGGTGGCGCCCAAGGTGGCCAAGCTGCGTGAGGTGTTTGCCGAGAAGAGCAAGCCGGAATAAATTTTCGCTGCACGTGACGACGTAGAACGTACAACGGGCCTGCCCCCGGAAGAGGGCAGGCCCGTTGCTTCATGGGGCTGGCGAATGCTTATTGTTGTGCGTAGATGTACTTGCGCGACCATGGCAGCTGTTGCGCGCTGCGGCCGGCCTTGGTGCAGATGACCTGGTAAAGCGAGATCCAGTCGCGTTCGAATCCATAGGCGCTGCCGGCGAGGTAGACGCGCCAGATGCGGTAGCGCTTCTCGTCGGTCACGCGGTGGATGGCCTCGGCATTGGCTTCGAAATTGTCGGCCCAGATGCCGCAGGTGCGGGCATAGTGGCGCCGCAGGTTCTCCACGTCGAAGGCTTCCAGGCCGCCTTCCTGCATGGTCCGCAGCACCGTGCTGATGTGCGGCAGTTCACCGGCGGGGAACACGTACTTGTCGATGAACTCACCGGCGCCATAGGGCGACTCGCCATTCTCGATGTCGGTGCTGGTGATGCCGTGGTTCATGGCCATGCCGCCATCGGCCAGCAGCTTCCTGATCTGGGCAAAATACGTCGGCAGATTCTTGATGCCCACATGCTCGAACATGCCCACCGAGGTGATGCGGTCAAAGGTGCCGGTGACGTCACGGTAGTCCTGCAGGCGGATCTCGATGCGATCACTGAGACCGGCCGCTTCCACCCGCTCACGTGCCAGGGCGTACTGGTTCTTGGAGAGCGTCACGCCCACGCAGCGCGCACCGAATTTCTGCGCCGCCCGCAATACCAGCGCGCCCCAACCGCAGCCGATGTCGAGCAGGGTCTGGCCGGGCTTCAACTGGATCTTCTGCAGGATGTGGTCGATCTTCTTGAGCTGGGCCGCACCCAGGTCCTCGTCGCCGTTCTCGAAGTAGGCGCAGGAATACACCATGTTCTCGTCCAGGAACAGCTTGTAGAAGTCGTTGGAGACGTCGTAGTGATACTGGATGGCTTCGGCGTCCCGCTTTTTGGTGTGCGTCACGCTGCGCACCATGCGGCCCAGCCGGCCCTCGGCCTTGAGGGTGTTGGAGGCCAGGCCGTTGGCGACCTGGATGATGCTCTTGACCTTGCCCTCGACCTCGATCTTGCCTTCGACGTAGGCCTCGCCCAGGTTGGCCAGCGAGGGCGTGAGCAGTGAAGTGATGGCTGAGGCGTGCGGAACCTTGAGCGTGACTTCAGGCGTACCGCTGCTGAAGTCGTAATGCTGTCCGTTCCACAGCTCCAGCCGCAGTGGCAGGGCCGACACATTGCGAATGTTTTCTACCCAGGCGTCTAGCTTCTTTTCCCAAAACACGATGTCCTCCGCGTCAGTGATGAATGCTGTCCGGCCCTGCCTGGCATGGGGGATGTCGTCAGGGCTGCAGGCGCTGCCGTTGCCACTGGCCGTCATCGGAGCGCGTGTAGAGCACGCGGTCGTGCAGGCGGGAGGGTCGGCCTTGCCAGAATTCGATGCGATCGGGAATCACGCGGTAGCCACCCCAGTGTTCCGGGCGGGTCGGATGGTCCCCGAATTGCTGCTTGGTTGCTTCGTATTGCTGTTCCAGCGTCTCGCGGCTGGCGACAGTCCGGCTCTGCTGCGAGGCGATCGCGCCGAGCTGGCTGGCCAGGGGGCGACTGTAGAAGTACGCGTCGCTCTCTTCCTTGGTCACGCGTTCGATCTTTCCTTCGATGCGGACCTGGCGTTCAAGTTCTACCCAGTGGAACAGCAGGGCCACGTAGGGATTCTCCGCTACATCGGCCCCCTTGCGGCTGTCGTAATTGGTAAACCAGGTAAAGCCCAGCTGATCGAACTGCTTGATCAGCACGATGCGCGAAGAAGGCCGCCCATCGGCCCCGACGGTGGCCACGCTCATGGCGTTGGGCTCGGGGACCTGGGCCTTGGTCGCTTCCTCGAACCAGACGGCAAACTGGTCAATCGGGTCGGCGGCCGTGTCGACTTCGGACAGGCTGGCGCGGCTGTAGTCTTTACGTAGGTCAGCTAACGACATGCTTCTTGCTCCTTGGGGAGTGGCGCTAGATTAGCGCGTTTCAAAATGTTTTGCAGAGCAGCAAAACGGCGAATGCGAGCCATTGTGCGGCCTGGCGGCCGGTTGCTCCATGATCGCAAGCAAGGCGCGCCAATAAAAAAGCCGATGCATTATCGCATCGGCTTTCGCGGTTTGCCGGGGCCGGACCAGGTCCGGCCGCTTCAGGCAAGCTCGGGCAAGATCAGTTGGTCTTGACGGCTTCGACCTGAATGGCCAGCTTGGTGTCCATCGAGAAACCATACTTGGCACCGTAGTCGATACCGAAGTCGGCGCGGTTGAACGAAGCCGACGCATCGCCGCCGCACACTTCACGCTTGAGCATCGGATGCTGGATGCAGGTGAACTTGTTCAGGGTCAGGGTGACCGGCTTGGTCACGCCGTGCAGGGTCAGTTCGCCTTCGACGGTGGCCGGCTTGTCGCCGTTGAACTTGATGTTGCCCTTGTATTGGGCAGTCGGGTACTTGGCGACATCGAACATGTCGGCGCTCTTGGCGTGGTCGTTCATCTTGGCCATGCCGAAGTCGATGGAGGCGGTATCGATGGTGATGTCGACGGTGCCGGTCTTGGCAGCACGATCCAGGGTCACGGTGCCGCTGGTCTTGTCGAACTTGCCGCGCCAGATGGACACGCCCATGTGGTCAGCTTCGAAGCTGGGGTAGGTGTGGCTGGGATCGATGCTGTAGGTATCAGCAGCGTTGGCGGAGACAGCGGCGCCGGCGGCGACCAGGGCGAAGAAGAGGTGATTCAGTTTCATGTGTGTTGATTCCTTGAGTGAGAAAAACCGCTGGGGAGCCCGCCCCTTGCAGGGCGGTGCGTCATGGCGCGGAACGACTTTTGTTGATGTTGTTGGTGCTGTTGCTACGGATTACTGGGCCACGATGTGGAACTTGATCGTCACTTCATCGGCCACCATGCCGGTATCCTTCCACTCGCCTTCACCGACGTTGTAGGTCAGGCGCTTGATGGGCAGGGCGCCGTCGAAGACCTGGGTGGCGCCATCCTTCTTGACGGCCAGCGGGAAGCTGACATCGGTGCTCTTGCCCTTGATGGTCAGCTTGCCGGCCACGTCATACTTGCCGGCGCCAGCGGCCTTGATGCTGCTGGCCACGAAGCTGGCCTTGGGGAATTGGGCGGCGTTGAACCATTCCTTCTTCTGCACTTCCTTGTTGTACTCGGCTTCACCCAGGTCGAAGCTGGACACGTCGATCTCGACCGTGGCCTTGCCTTGTTCCGGCTTGGCGGCGTCGAAGTCGATGGTGGCGTTGAACTTCTTGAACTTGGCATCGACCGGGACGTTCAACTGCTTGAAGGTGGCGGTGACGCTGCTCTTGGCGGCATCGACCTTCAGCGGGGCGGCTTGCGCGGAGAGGGTGAAGGCAGCAGCGGCCAGGGCCAGCAGGCTGGGCTTGAGGAAGCGGAGGGAGGAAGTGGAGGTCATGTCGGGTTCCGTAAAAAACGAGCTATATGAATGATCTTGCGTGCGATGCGGCTTGGAGCGGATCAGGGCAGCATGCGCTTGAAGATATTGTCACGATCGATGAACTGGTGCTTGAGCGCGGCCAGCACGTGCAGGGCAAAGGCCGCCAGCAGGGTCATGTTGAGCCAGTAGTGGGTGGCCTTGAGCAGTGGCTTCCACTCGGGATTGGGAGCCATCAGCACCGGCAGCGGCACCACGCCCAGGTAGACCACCGGCACGCCGGCGGCCAGGCTGTAGAAATAGCCGGAGACGGGAATGGCGAACATCAGCACGTACAGGCCCAGGTGCAGGCCGTGCGCGGCCGACTGTTGCCAGGCCGGCATGTGGGCCGGATAGGCCGGGGCCTTGTGCGTGAGGCGCCACAGCAGGCGCACGCAGACCAGCGCCAGCACGGTCACGCCCAGCCACTTGTGCCAGGAAAAATACTTCAGCTTGGTCGGGGTCAGGCCGGGAATGTCGACCATGGTCAGCCCCAGGCCGAAAGCGGAGATGATCAACAGGGCAATGAGCCAGTGCAGCAGCACGGCGGGTTTGGTATAGCGTTCCATAGGATGTGGCGAGCGTAGGTGGCGTTTGGAGCGGCTGGCTCTGCAATGGTTCTGCAGCGCGGGCAGGCCGGGCTGGCGTCGCGAAATCCGCGAAGATTCCGGGCGGCAAGCGATGATGCCACTCTTTTTGACCCTGCTGAGTATAAAGAGCTTTGGCTGCTCGCATTACTCGCCGAAATCGCACTTCAGCCGTCCGGTTTTGCGAGTAATCCTGACAATGCTTCACGTTTTGGGTGGGCCAAATGAAAAATGGCGCACATTGCTGTGCGCCATTTCTTCATGTTGCGGATCGATGCTATGCGCTATCAGATCTGCTTGGCCAGTTCCACGGCGGTGCCGATGTAGTTGGCCGGGGTCATGGCCAGCAGGTGGTCCTTGGCTTCTTGCGGGATGGCCAGGCCATTGATGAAGTCGCGCAGGGCGTCCTTGGAAATGCCCTTGCCGCGGGTCAGTTCCTTCAGTTGCTCATACGGATTCTCGATGCCATAGCGGCGCATGACGGTCTGCACCGGCTCGGCCAGCACTTCCCAGGTGGCGTCGAGGTCGTCGGCCAGGCGTTGCGGGTTCACTTCCAGCTTGTTCAGGCCGCGCAGGCAGCTGTCATAGGCCAGCAGGGTGTAGCCGAAGCCCACGCCGATGTTGCGCAGCACGGTGGAGTCGGTCAGGTCACGCTGCCAGCGCGAGACCGGCAGCTTCTCGGCCAGGTGCTTCAGGACGGCGTTGGCCATGCCCAGGTTGCCTTCGGAGTTCTCGAAGTCGATCGGGTTGACCTTGTGCGGCATGGTCGAGGAACCGATTTCGCCGGCCTTGGTGCGCTGCTTGAAGTAGCCCAGGGAGATGTAGCCCCAGATATCGCGGTTCAGGTCCAGCAGGATGGTGTTGGTGCGGGCCACGGCATCGAACAGTTCGGCCATGTAATCGTGCGGCTCGATCTGGATGGTGTAGGGGTTGAAGGTCAGGCCCAGGCGCTTTTCCACGACTTCCTTGGAGAAGGCCGCCCAGTCGGTCTGCGGGTAGGCCGACAGGTGGGCGTTGTAGTTGCCCACGGCACCGTTCATCTTGCCCAGGATCTCGACGCTGGCGATGCGCTTGGCCGCGCGTTGCAGGCGCGCCACCACGTTGGCCACTTCCTTGCCCAGGGTAGTCGGGCTGGCCGGCTGGCCGTGGGTGCGCGAGAGCATCGGCACGGCGGCGTGCTCGTGGGCCAGGGCGGTCAGCTTGGCGATCACGGCTTGCAGCGAGGGCAGCAGCACGGTGTCGCGCGCGGCCTTCAACATCATGCCGTGCGAGGTGTTGTTGATGTCTTCGGAAGTGCAGGCGAAGTGGATGAATTCGGAGGCGGCCACCAGTTCAGGCACATCCTTCACTTTTTCCTTGAGCCAGTATTCCACGGCCTTGACGTCGTGGTTGGTGACGGCTTCGATTTCCTTGATGCGGGCGGCGTCGGCTTCGGTGAAGTCGGCGGCCAGCTTGTCCAGCAGCGCACGCGCCTGCTCGGAGAACGGCTTGATCTCGGCAAAACCGGCTTCGGACAGCGCTTGCAGCCAGGCAATCTCGACCTTCACACGATGGTGCATGAAGCCCGCTTCAGACAGCAGCGGACGCAGTTGATCGGTCTTGGAGGCATAGCGGCCGTCCAGCGGGGACAGGGCCGAGAGAGCGGAGAGGGACATGATGGAAACGATGGAAACGGAAGAGATGCGTTGACTGAAGATTGGCGAGTTTTGGCAGGCTTTTATGCCAAAACCCGAATCGCCTGAGCCCGGCATTTTACCATCGGCACGCCGGCCGGCCCAATTTTCCCGTCCGGCGCAGTCCTTTTGGACCGTTGCATTCCGTTCCTGACGCGATTCTTCATAAAATTGTCAGGAAATGCGAATGATATAATCGCCACAGATCATTACTCCACACGCTATGTTAAAACTCATCGGTTCCAATGCCAGTCCGTTCGTGCGCAAAGTGCGCGTCGTGATGGCCGAAAAAAAGATCGATTACGAATTCATCCTGGAAGATGTCTGGAGTGCATCGACCACCATCCAAGAGAGCAACCCGCTGGGCAAGGTGCCCTGTCTGTTGATGGATGATGGGGGCGCCATGTTCGATTCGCGGGTGATCGTCGAATACCTGGACACCTTGACGCCGGTCGGCAAGCTGCTGCCCCCCAACGGCCGCGAGCGCGCCGAGATCAAGTGCTGGGAAGCGCTGGCCGATGGTGCCCTGGATGCGGCCGTGCTGGTGCGTCTGGAAAAGACCCTGCGTCCGACCAAGCAGCAGAGCCCGGAATGGATCAAGCGCCAGTGGAGCAAGGTGGAGGCATCCTTGAAGGCGATGGCCGAGGGCCTGGGCGAAAAGCCCTTCTGTGTGGGCAACCACTACACCCTGGCCGACGTGGCGGTAGGCTGTGCGCTGGGCTGGCTGGCTTTCCGCTTCCCGGACCTGGCCTGGCGCGAGGATTATCCGCAACTGGCGCGACTGTTCGACAAGGTGTCGGAACGGGCCAGTTTCAAGGACACCGTGCCGCATCTGTGAGGCAGGGGCCCGCGCCCTTGGCCATTGCCATCGGTCTTGTGGCCAGATGGGCGATGACATAAAAAAAGCGCGCTCCAAGGAGCGCGCTTTTTGTTTGCCATCGGCTGTTGCGATTATTCGCTGGCCGGCGACATCTGGCTTTGCAGGTAATTCTGGATGCCGACCTTGTCGATCAGGTCCAGCTGGGTTTCCAGCCAGTCGATGTGTTCTTCGGTGTCATCCAGGATCATCTGGAACAGTTCGCGCGAGACGTAATCGCCGTGCTGTTCGCAGGTGGCGATGCCTTCCTTGACGGTCTTGTGGGCCGCCTGTTCCAGCTTCAGGTCGCATTGCAGCATTTCCTGGGTATTCTCGCCGATCATCAGCTTGTGCAGCGCCTGCAGGTTGGGCAGGCCGTCGAGCATCAGGATGCGGTCGATCAGCTTGTCAGCGTGCTTCATCTCGCCGATGGATTCGGCGTATTCCTTGGCGCCGATCTTGTCCAGGCCCCAGTGCTTGTACATGCGGGCATGCAGGAAATACTGGTTGATGGCGGTGAGCTCATTGGTCAGTTGAGCATTGAGCAACTTGATGACTGCGGGATCGCCTTTCATGGGGATTACCTTTAAAAATTGATGTAAGAGGAAAACCGCGTTAATTATGGGTGACGTTATAGCTGCCTGACCGCGGACGGACGGATCATAGTCCAGATGCGTGCTTTGTTCAGCAAGAATTAGCGGTAATCATTCTTACTTTGGTTGGCGTATGAAGGAAAAAACAAAAACCTCCGTCGCCAGGCGAGGGAGGTTTTCGGGTGCAGGCCCTGTGGGGAGCGTGCCGGGAGTTGCCGGAAGTGCCGGGGTGGCACTTCCCTTGGGCGCGGCGACTGCTGAAGTTTATTTCTTGTCAGGATCGGTCACGAAGCCGATCTTGGTCAGTCCGCCAGACTGCGCCGCCGACATTACCTGCGCCACCTTTTCATACTGGGTGGTGCGCTCGGCGCGCAGGTGCATTTCCGGCTGCGGCTGCTTCTGGGCGGCCACGGCGATGCGGGCGCTCAGTTCGCTGCTGTCGATCTTTTCTTCATTCCAGAACACGTTGCCGGCTGCATCGATGGACAGGTTGATGCTTTCCGGCTTCACCTGGTCCGGCTGGCTGCTGGCCTTGGGCAGGTCGATCTTGACCGCATGGTTCATCACCGGGATGGTGATGATGAAGATGATCAGCAAGACCAGCATCACGTCCACCAGCGGGGTGGTGTTGATCTCGGGATTGAAATCGTCGTCCGAATCGGACAGGGAACCCATGCCCATCATGCCCTCCCGACTGCGGTCAGCTTGGCCTTGCCGCCATTGGGCTGGCCATCTTCACCGGCGGCGCGGGCACCGGTGACGAACAGGGCGTGCAGGTCGAAGCCGAACTTGTTGAGCTTGGCGATGGTGGTCTTGTTGCCGCGCACCAGGGCGTTGTAGCCGAAGGTGGCGGGGATGGCCACGGCCAGGCCCAGCGCGGTCATGATCAGGGCTTCACCGACGGGGCCGGCGACCTTGTCGATGCTGGCCTGGCCGGTGGTGCCGATGGACACCAGCGCGTGGTAGATGCCCCAGACAGTGCCGAACAGGCCCACGAACGGTGCGGTCGAGCCGACCGAAGCCAGCACGGCCATGCCGGTTTGCAGCTTGCCGGAGGCTTCGTCGATGGCCTGGCGCAGCGACAGGGTGACCCAGTCGCTCACCGACAGCTGGTCATGCAGGTGGCCCTTGTGGGCGGTGTGGTGGCTCATGGCGGTGACACCGGCCTTGGCCACTTCGGCGAAGGGGTTGTCATGGCCCAGGGTGGCCACGCCTTCGGGCAGGCTGGTGGTATCCCAGAACTGGTGGCCGGCGGCGGCCGAGGCCTTGCGGAAACGCAGCAGCTGGAAGGCCTTGGTGAAGATCACGTACCAGGACGCGATCGACATGGCCAGCAACAGGACGGCGACGCCCTTGGTAACGAAATCGCCTTGGGCCCAGAGGCTTTCCAATCCGTACGGACTAACTTCCATGATGTTTCCTTCTATTTTTGACTATCAGATGAGGGGAATGATGAAACGAAATGATTGCCTGGCCGGGCAAGACCCGGCCAGGCGAGATGCTTTATTCAGTTCAGGCGGAAGGCCAGGCTGCCGACCGTGCTGACGGTGATGGCCTTGCCGTTTTCGATATAGGGCTTGAAGACGGCGCGCATCACGGCGCTGCGGGCGGCATCGTCCAGGCGCGAATAGCCGGAGGACTTGGTGATCTCGACCTTTTCGGCGCGGCCGCTGGTGTTGACGGTCACGCGGAATTCCACCACGCCTTCTTCACCCATGCGGCGCGACACGCTGGGATAGGTCGGGTTCGGCTTTTCGATGTATTCGATACCCGAAGTGATCTGCTTGGGCAGGACCGGGCCAGGCGGGGCGGCCGGTGCCGGCGTCGGTTCGGGAGCGGCCTGCGCTGCCGGGGCAGCTGGTTGCGGCGGCTGGGGCGGCGCCGTGATGGCGGTCGGTGCCGGGGTTTCGGTCACGGGGACCGGCTTGGGCGGTGCCACCACTTTCTTGACGATCTTCACCTGCTTGGGCGGGGCCGGCTCGGCCTTGGGCGGCGCGGGCTCAGGGGCCTTCTCGGGAACGATGAAGGTGGCGATCACTTCCTTGGGAACGGCGCTGGCGACCTGGTGGACCAGGCCGCTTTGCAGCGCCCAGAAAAAGGCGACGTGCAACAGGATGATCAGCCCCAGCGGGCCGATCTTGCGTGCCTGGCGCATCAGTGCGCTGGGTGGGCTGATACTCATGAGAGACGGTGAAATGGCGTTCATTGATCTGGTTCAGGCAGCGGCCAGTGAGGGATGGAATACCACCGGACGCGTACCTTGCTGTGCTTGACGGGAACTGCTGAGGCATTCGCGCAGGACGTTCTTGGCGCAGGAGTGGCACTTGCCGCAGCAGGTGCCCACGCCAAGCTGCTTGCGCAGCTCGGCCATGGACGACACGCCTGCATCAACCGCCTGATGGATCTTGCCTTCAGAGATGTTATTACAAACACATACGATCATTTTACGCCTTGCTGCCTGCTTCATCAGGCTCTTGACTTGACGATGGCTAAGTTCTCGCTCCTGCAACCATGCGCGAGAAGAAGTTGAATTTTTCCTGCGGCGGCATCGTGCGTTCCACTACATGCGCCCATTGTTCCGACAGCTGCTGGCAGGTGGCCCGCAGCACCGGTGCCAGGTTGGGCAGGTCCGCCAGGGCCTTCAGGTGTCTTTCGATCACCGAGGCCAGCTTCACGCAGCTCTGCGTTTCCTGGCTGTTGTTGGCGGTGTAGTGCGACATCAGATGCAGCACGGCGGACACCAGAAGTTCAGGCTGGGCCGGTGCGTTGCTCGGTTCCACGAACGTGGACGTCATGTTCTCGTTGACCATCAAACTCTCCTCGCTGGGCTAGCTTGGCTGGCGGTGCGTCATGACGAACGACGCTGGCTGGCCTGTTTATGGATCCACCTTGTTTGATGCTGCCGGCTTACGCCGTCAGGATCAGCTTGTTCAGCTGGGTCAGGCGCAATTTGTAGATGCGACCGCCGTGATCAATCTCAAGCTCGCGCATCTGACGGAACAGGTCCGTACTCTTGATGCGGGTGATCGGCGTTCCGTTGGCGGTCGTGCCCGGCTTGTTGCGACGGTCCATGCTGTTGTCGTTCAGTTGGCTCATTACAATCACCTCCTATTAAATGCGAACAATTCTTATTTAGATTATTTGCGATTTGCGGCGGGATTGCAAGCCCTTTTATCGGTGTGATTGATAATTTTTATCATCTAGGGTCGTGCAGGAAACACTTCCAGCCTATCAAGGCTGTCAAGCTTGCCCAAAAGAAAATGCCCCGGCGCGAAGATCGCGCGCGGGGCATTCAATAGTTGCCTTTGTGAAAGCTTAATCCGGCAGTGCGCCGCTTTCGATGATGCCGCCACCCAGGCAGACGTCGCCGTCATACAGCACCGCGGACTGCCCCGGCGTGACCGCCCATTGCGGGGTGTCGAAGGCCAGCGAGAAGGTGCCGCCGGCATCGGCAAAGCCGCAGGGAACATCCGCCTGGCGATAGCGCGTCTTGGCCGACAAGGCCGGCAGTTGGGGCGCCTGGCCTGCGACCCAGCTGATCTGGCCTGCCGAAAGCGTGGGCGAGAGCAGCCAGGGGTGGTCATGTCCCTGGACGATGTAGAGGGTATTGTTCTCCACATCCTTGCGCGCCACGTACCAAGCGTCGCCATGGCCATCGGCATTCTGGTGCGCCTTCAGGCCGCCGATGCCGATCCCTTTGCGCTGGCCCAGCGTGTAGAAGGACAGGCCCACGTGCTCGCCCACGGTCTGGCCGTCGGCGGTCTTGATGGGACCGGGTTTGTAGGACAGGTAACGGTTCAAAAATTCACGGAAAGGGCGCTCGCCGATGAAGCAGATGCCGGTCGAGTCCTTCTTCTTGGCGTTCGGCAGTTGCAGCTGCTCGGCGATCTTGCGCACTTCGGTCTTGTGGATTTCACCCAGGGGGAACACCGTGCGCGAGAGCTGCTCCTGATTCAGCCGATGCAGGAAATAGCTCTGGTCCTTGCTGGCGTCGAGCGCCTTGAGCAACTGGAAGTCACCCTGCGGCCCCTGG
The DNA here is from genome assembly GCF_002213425.1 of Herbaspirillum aquaticum. Classification (GTDB taxonomy): domain Bacteria; phylum Pseudomonadota; class Gammaproteobacteria; order Burkholderiales; family Burkholderiaceae_D; genus Herbaspirillum; species Herbaspirillum aquaticum. The sequence goes on from NZ_NJGV01000006.1 coordinate 76,911, forward strand.
CGCACCCGCGCGTAGTGGCCGGTGGCGATGAGGTCGGCACCCAGCTTCATGGCGTGGTCGAGGAAGGCCTTGAACTTGATCTCGGCATTGCACAGCACGTCCGGGTTGGGCGTGCGGCCGGCCTGGTATTCGCGCAGGAACTCGGCGAAGACGCGATCCTTGTACTCGGAAGCAAAATTCACTGCCTCGATATCCACCCCGACCACATCGGCCACGCTGACCGCGTCGATCCAGTCTTCACGGGTGGAGCAGTATTCCGAATCGTCGTCATCTTCCCAATTCTTCATGAACAGGCCGATGACCTCATAGCCTTGCTCCTTCAGCAGCCATGCCGAAACCGACGAATCCACGCCGCCCGACATGCCGATGACTACTCTTTTCTTGCTCATGTTGTTTCCGTTCAATGCGGTCCTCCGTCAAGAGGTCCGCCAGGTGATGCGCCCGCGTCAGCCGGGCAGGGCGCCAATGGCGCTGGGATCGGTATGGACCAGTTCCAGCGGTGCGCGCTGGCCGGCCAGGTAGTCATCCACGCAACGCAACACCAAGGGGCTGCGATGCCGTTCGGCGCAGGCAACCAGTTCGTCGCGTGTCATCCAGATGGCGCGCACGATGCCCTCGTCCAGCGGCCGGTCCAGCGCCTCGCCGACCGTTCCCGCAAAGGCGAAGCGCAGGTAGGTGACCGACAGGCCGCCGCGCGAGGACGACACGTTGCGTGAAAGATAAGTCCCCACCAGCGCCGTCGGAGTGAAGACATGTGCCGATTCTTCCAGCGCCTCGCGGACCGCCGCCTCGATCAGGGATTCGCCCGGTTCCAGGTGGCCGGCCGGCTGGTTGATGCGCAGCCCGCCGGCGCCGTGTTCTTCCACCATGAGGAAGCGGCCGTCGCGCTCGATGATGGCCGCTACGGTGACAGAGGGTTTCCAGACTTCAGACATTGATGACCTCGTGAATCCGCCATTTTACCTTGTCGAAGCCCATTCTTCAGCGCCAGGGCCGCCGTGGCGCGGGATCGCGCAGTTTTCTTGCAGGCTGGACAATTTCTCGCCCGGCAAGGCCAGTCGTGTAAGATTGGGCCAAGAATCCACAAAAAAAGGAGTCAGGAATGAGGATAGCGATCCCCGCCGAAAGCCGGGACGGAGAAACCCGTGTCGCCGCCACCCCCGAAACCGTCAAGAAACTGGTTGCGGCCCGGCACGAAGTGATGGTGGAGTCCGGCGCCGGGGTCAAATCCAGCATTCCTGATGAGGCCTATGTGGCCGTCGGTGCCAGCATCGGCAGCGCCGAAGCGGTCTATACCGCCGAGATCCTGCTCAAGGTGCGCGCCCCCAATGAAGCCGAACGCGCCCGCATCCAGCCGGGTACCGTGGTCATCGGCATGTTGAATCCCTTCGATGCCGACAACATCGCCGCCATGGCCGCAGCCGGCCTCACCGCCTTTGGCCTGGAAGCCGCGCCCCGCACCACCCGCGCGCAGTCGCTGGACGTGCTGTCCTCGCAGGCCAACATTGCCGGCTACAAGGCCGTGCTGATGGCCGCCAACACCTATCAACGCTTCATGCCCATGCTGATGACCGCCGCCGGTACCGTCAAGGCCGCGCGCATGCTCATCATGGGGGCTGGCGTGGCCGGCCTGCAGGCCATTGCCACGGCCAAGCGTCTGGGTGCGGTGATCGAGGCGTCCGACGTGCGTCCGGCGGTCAAGGAGCAGATCGAATCGCTGGGGGCCAAATTCCTGGACGTGCCCTTCCTGACCGAGGAAGAAAAGGAAATCGCCCAGGGCGTGGGCGGCTATGCCCGTCCCATGCCGCCGGACTGGATGAAGCGCCAGGCCGAACTGGTCCACGAACGCGCCAAGCAGGCCGACATCATCATCACCACCGCCCTGATCCCCGGCCGCAAGGCGCCGGTGCTGATCAGCGAAGAAACCGTCAAGGCCATGAAACCCGGTTCGGTGATCCTGGACATGGCGGTCGACCAGGGCGGCAACTGTCCCCTGTCCGAACCCGGCAAGACCGTCATCAAGCATGGCGTGCACATCATCGGCGAAGGCAACCTGGCGGCCCTGGTGGCGGCCGATGCCTCGGCCCTGTATGCGCGCAACGTGCTGGACTTCCTCAAACTGATCATCGATGCCGAAGGCAAGCTGGTCATCAACAAGGAAGACGATATCGTCGCGGCCACGCTGCTCTGCCAGGGTGGCGAGATCCTGCGCAAATGAATCTGCCGGCCCGGGTCGGCAGGAAAACCGGGTGTTTTCAGTCCCCCTCACACCCATCACTTTTGAAACAAGAAGGAAGAAGTACATGCAACGCATCATGCTGCGCGCGAAGATCCATCGCGCCTCGGTCACCCAGTGCGACCTGAACTATGAAGGTTCCTGCGGGATCGACGAAGACCTGCTGGAAGCCGCCGATATCCGCGAGTTCGAGAAGATCGAACTTTACAACGTCAACAACGGTGAACGTTTCTCCACCTATGCCATTCGCGGCAAGCGCGGCAGCGGCGAGATTTCACTCAACGGCGCCGCGGCCCGCCTGGCGCACCTGGGCGACCTGCTCATCATCTGTACCTACGCCCCGATGAGTGATGAAGAAGTCGCCAGCTACAAGCCCAAGGTGGTCTTCGTGGACGACAAGAACCGCATCACCAGCCTCAAGGCAATCTGACCCTCGACAAGAACCATGCGGCCCGTTTCCCCGGCGGGCTGCCTCAGAAGGAGGAACACCATGGAAGTCAGCCACACCATCATCAACCTGATCATCTTCGTGCTGGCCATCTACGTTGGCTACCACGTGGTCTGGACGGTGACCCCGGCCTTGCACACGCCCCTGATGGCGGTGACCAATGCCATCTCGGCCATCATCATCATCGGCGCCATGCTGGCGGCGGGCCTCACTGAAGGCACGGTCGGCCGCATCGCCGGCACGCTGGCCGTGGCGCTGGCGGCGGTGAACGTGTTCGGCGGCTTCATGGTGACCCAGCGCATGCTGGAAATGTTCAAGAAGAAAGAGCCCAAGGCCAAGTCGGGAGAACGAGCATGAGCATGAACCTGGTGACCCTGCTGTACCTGATCGCATCGATCTGCTTCATCCAGGCCTTGAAGGGCCTCTCGCACCCTGCCACGGCGCGCCGTGGCAACAGCTTCGGCATCGCCGGCATGGTCATCGCCGTGCTGACCACGCTGGCGCTGATCGTCAAGATCAAGGGGGAAGGAGCTAATCCTTCCGGTGACATCGGCTACCTGCTGGTGGCTGGCGGCGTGATCGTCGGTGGCGCCATCGGCGCTTATCTGGCGCGCAGCGTCGAGATGACCAAGATGCCCGAACTGGTGGCGGCGATGCACTCGCTCATCGGTCTGGCGGCGGTCTGTATCGCCGTGGCGGCAGTGGCCGAGCCGTGGGCGCTGGGCATTTCCGCGCACGGGCAGCTGATCCCGGTGGGCAACCGGGTGGAACTGTTCATCGGTACCTTCGTGGGCGCCATCACTTTCTCGGGCTCCGTGATCGCTTTCGGCAAGCTCTCGGGCAAGTACAAGTTCCGCCTGTTCCAGGGCGCGCCGGTCAACTTCGCCGGCCAGCATTTCCTGAACCTGCTGCTGGCGGTGGCCATGATCGGCTTCGGCATCATCTTCGTGCTGACGCAAAACTGGCTGCCCTTCATCATCATGGCCGCCATCGCCTTTGCGCTGGGCGTGCTCATCATCATCCCGATTGGCGGGGCGGACATGCCGGTGGTGGTCTCGATGTTGAACAGTTATTCCGGCTGGGCAGCGGCGGGTATCGGCTTCTCGCTGAACAACTCCATGCTGATCATCGCCGGTTCGCTGGTCGGTTCGTCCGGCGCGATCCTGTCCTACATCATGTGCAAGGCGATGAACCGGTCCTTCTTCAACGTGATCCTGGGCGGCTTTGGCGGTGAAGCGGCGGCCGCCGGTGGCGGGGCGCAGCAGCAGCGCAACGTCAAGTCGGGATCGGCCGACGATGCCGCGTTCCTGATGGGAAATGCAGAAACCGTCATCATCGTGCCGGGTTACGGGCTTGCCGTCGCGCGCGCGCAGCATGCACTGAAGGAATTGACCGAGAAGCTGACCCACAACGGCGTGACCGTGAAATACGCGATCCACCCGGTGGCCGGCCGCATGCCGGGCCACATGAACGTGCTGCTGGCCGAGGCCGAAGTGCCCTATGACCAGGTCTTCGAGATGGAAGACATCAACAGCGAGTTCGCCCAGGCCGATGTGGTGCTGGTGCTGGGGGCCAATGACGTGGTCAACCCGGCGGCCAAGGATCCCAAGTCGCCCATTGCGGGCATGCCGATCCTGGAAGCCTACAAGGCCAAGACCGTGATCGTGAACAAGCGCTCCATGGCGGCGGGTTATGCCGGCCTGGACAATGAGCTGTTCTATATGGACAAGACCATGATGGTCTTTGGTGATGCCAAGAAGGTCATCGAGGATATGGTCAAGGCGGTGGATTGAGTTTGGTCTGCTCCGGCAGAAATGAAAACGGGCTGCGCAGTGATGCGTAGCCCGTTTTTACTTGCTTCTGCAGAAGCGTTGAGGACCGCTTACTTGGTCCCGAAAATACGATCCCCCGCATCGCCCAGCCCAGGCACGATGTAGGCATCCTCATCGAGGTGGGAATCCAGCGAAGCGACGTAAAGCTTCACATCCGGATGCGCATCAGCGAACACCTGCACGCCTTCCGGGGCGGCTACCAAGGCCACGAAGACGATGTGCGAAGCCGGTACGCCGCGCTTCTTCAGGGCATCCACGGCGTAGACGGCCGAGTTGCCGGTGGCGACCATGGGGTCGCACAGGATCATGATGCGGTCCTGCAGGTCCGGCAGGCGCACCAGGTATTCCACCGGCTGGTGGTTTTCGTCGCGATAGACGCCGATATGGCCCACGCGTGCCGAAGGGATCAGTTCCAGCAGGCCATCGCTCATGCCCACGCCCGCGCGCAGCACCGGCACCACGGCCAGCTTCTTGCCGGCGATCACCGGGGCTTCATAGGTCACCAGCGGGGTTTCGATGGTCTCGGTGGTCAGCGGCAGGTCGCGCGTGATTTCGTAACCCATCAGCAGCGTGATCTCGCGCAGCAGATCGCGGAAGGTACGCGTGGAGGTGCGCTTGTCGCGCATGTGCGACAGCTTGTGCTGGATCAGCGGATGGTCGAGGATGAAGAGATTCTTGAAGCGCGGGTCTTGTTTCATGGCAAATGCATATCTGCGGGGTGGAGCGGCGGGCGCCGCAAGTCAGCATTGTCGCATTTCCTGACCGCCTGCGCGACGCCGGGACGTCGCGCATATGCAGCATTGTTCACCTCATCGGCGACCGAACATCATCTGTTCGGCCAGCAAGCCGCGCGCTGCGGGCAGCAGGTCGATCGCCCCCAGCGACAGGCCCAGCGCCGCCTGCAGGGGCGAACCCTGGGGCGAGCCGGCAAAGATGCGCGCCATCAGGTCCGTGAGCCGGATGGTCAGGCCGCGATCCTGCCCGCGCTGGCGTTCGAAGGCCTGCAAGGCGTCGGGTGACACCTCGCGCGCCAGCACATCGGCCAGCACGCGGGCATCGCGCAGGCCCAGGTTCAGGCCCTGGCCGGCCACCGGGTGCAGGGTTTGCGCTGCATTGCCGATGGCCACCACACGCCGGCTCTGGCCGGGGCGGGCGTTCAAGCCCAGCGGGAAGGCGTGGCGCGGGCTGATGCGGGTGAAGCGGCCGACCCGTTCGCCGAAGGTGCGCTGCAGGGCGGCCAGGAACGCCGCATCGTCCAGCGCCAGCAATGCTTCGCCGGTTGCTGGCCGCACACACCACACCAGGGCATAGCCGTCGTCTTGAGGCAGCAGAGCCAACGGTCCTTCATCGGTGAAGCGTTCGAAGGCGCGATGGGCGATCACGCCATCGGCCTGCACGTGGGCGATGATGCCCAGTTGCTGGTAATCGCGCTGCAGGCTCTTTTGCTGCTGCTCACCGAAGACGCCGCCCTCGGCCTGGATCACCAGTTGTGCGCGCAGCACGCGGCCGTCCTTGAGGGTGACGGCGACGTGGTCGTTGTCTTCCGTGATCTCTTGCGCCTCGGCGGGCCGCATCAGGGCCAGTCCCAGCGGTGCGATGGCCGAGGCCAGCGCACGGTTGACTTCGCCATAGCGCGCCACATAGCCCAGTGCGGGCAACTGGTAATCCTTACGATCCAGCAGGGTGCGGCCGAAGTGGCCACGGCGCGAGACATGGATCTGCTCGATGGCGGTGGCGCTGCGGCCGATGGCGTCCCAGGCACCCAGTTCGTCGAGGATCTGGCGGCTGCCGTAGGAGAGGGCAATGGTGCGCGGATCGGCAGCAGCTTGTTCGGGAGACTTCATGTCTACCAGGGCGATGCGCGCGGCGGCCAACTGGCGGCGTGCCAGCAGGCCCGCCACGCTCTGGCCGACCGGGCCGCCGCCACAGATGATGAGGTCGAAATCGACGGATTCCATGATGCCGGGAGATGCCTTCTGCAGAAGATTCAGGAAGGCCTCATTGTAGCGGAGCCGCGCCGCGCGGGCTTGATCCGGCGCATGCGCGGCCCCGGGGGACGGGCGCTTAACCCTGGCGCATCAGCGCTTCGATGTCATCGACCTTGGTAGGCACGCCCGTGGTCAGCAATTCGCAGCCGGAGGGCGTCACGTGCGCATCATCCTCGATGCGGATGCCGATGTTCCAGAACTGCTCCGGCACCCCTTCGCCCGGACGTACATAGATGCCCGGCTCGATGGTCAGCACCATGCCCGGCTGCAGCGTGCGCCAGGGCTTGCTGCCGTCGGCGCTGGCGGGGTCGCGGTAGTCGCCCACGTCATGCACATCCATGCCCAGCCAGTGGCCGGTGCGGTGCATGTAGAACTGGCGGTAGTCGCCTTTGTCGATCACGTCTTCCAGCGAGCCGACCTTGGATTTATCCAGGAGGCCCGTGTCCAGCATACCCTGCGCCAGCACGCGTACGGCGGCGTCATGGCCATCCATGAAACGCTTGCCCGGTGCGGTCTCGGCGATGGCGGCAGCTTGCGCGGCCAGGACGATTTCGTAGAGCGCCTTTTGCGGCCCGCTGAACTTGCCATTGGCCGGGAAGGTGCGGGTGATGTCCGAAGCGTAGCTGTCCAGTTCGCAGCCGGCATCGATCAAGACCAGGTCGCCGTCCTTGATCTCGGCGTCGCCCGCGCGATAGTGCAGCACGCAGCTGTTGGCACCGGTGGCGACGATGGAGCCATAGGCCGGATACTGCGAACCGTTGCGGCGGAATTCGTGCAGCAGTTCGGCTTCCAGGTGATATTCGCGCAGGCCGGGACGGCAGATGCGCATGGCGCGGCAATGCGCTTCGGCGGAGATGACGCCGGCGCGTTTCATCACGTCGATTTCAAAGGCGTCCTTGAAGAGGCGCATGTCATCCAGCAGCACGCTCACATCGACCACTGCGCCGGGCGCGGACACGCCGCTGCGCGCCAGGGCGCGTACGCCCTGCAGCCAGCGCTGCAATTGCGCGTCGCGCTTGTCGTCCTGGCCCAGTGCGTAGTAGACCGCACGGGCGTCGGAGAGCAGGGCGGGCATGTTCTTGTCCAGTTCCTCGATGGGGTGGGCCGCATCGAGCGCGAAGAGTTGCTGCGCGGCCTGCGGGCCGTGGCGGTAGCCGTCCCAGATCTCGCGTTCCAGGTTCTTGTCGCGGCAGAACAGGATGCTGTGGTTTTCCTTGCCGGCCACCAGGACCAGTACCGCTTCGGGTTCGGTGAAGCCGGTCAGGTAGTAGAAGTAGCTGTCGTGGCGATAGGGATAATCGGCATCGCGATTGCGCATCACCTCGGGGGCGGTCGGGATGATGGCCACGCCACCCCCGGCTTGTTGCAGGCTGGCCAGCAGGCGTGCGCGGCGGGCGGCGAAGGGAGTGGCGTCGAAGCTCATGGGCGGGTTCCTTGCGGTGGCAGGTTCAGTGCTTCCAGTTGTTCGATGGTACCGACGTTGTGCCAGTCGCCCCGATACACGTCACCGCCGATGCGGCCCTGGTCGGCGTACTGGCGCAGCAGCGGCCCCAGTTTGGCGTGGCTGCCGGGCGCGATGCCGTCGAACATTTCAGGGCGATACACGCCGATGTTGGCAAAGGTCAGCTTGGGCTGGCCCTCGTTGGCGATGGCGAAGTTGTTCAAGGCGAAATCACCCTCCGGGTGGAAGGACGGATTCTTGACCAGGTAAAGCCAGGCCAGGTCGCGCTTGTCTTGCGGCAGCGGGTTGCCCCAGGGGTCTTCGTCTTCCAGCACCGTCAGCAATTCGCTGTAGTCGAAGTGCGGGCACCAGATGTCGCCGGAGACCGCTATGAAGGGTTCTTCACCCAGCAGGTGGCGGGCCTGGGCGATACCGCCCGCGGTTTCCAGCGCGGTCGTTTCAGGTGAATAAAAGAGCTTGGCGCCGAAGCGGCTGCCGTCACCGAGGGTGTCTTCGATCATCTGGCCCAGGTGGGCGTGGTTGATGACGATCTCGGTGATGCCGGCGCGTACCAGCGAGAGGATCTGCCAGACGATCAGCGGGCGGCCACGCACTTTCAGCAGCGGCTTGGGGCAGGTATCGGTCAGCGGTCGCATGCGCTCGCCGCGGCCGGCTGCAAAGATCATGGCTTTCATGCCGGGCGCCTCAGAAGGTGTAGCCGAACTTGGGCGCGTGTTCCTGTTCGAGCTTCTCGATCAGGCGCACCAGGGGCGTGAAGGCCACATAGCGGCGCGCGGTCTTGAGGGTGTATTCCATGACCAGCGGGATATCCTTCAGGTAACCATCCTTGCCATCGCGATGCCACAGGCGCGCGAAGATGCCCAGTACTTTCAGGTGGCGCTGCAGGCCCATCCATTCGAAGTCGCGGTAGAAGGTATCGATGTCCGGGGTGACTGGCAGGCCGGCGCGGCGCGCCTTTTCCCAGTAGCGGATGGCCCAGTCCAGCACCATTTCTTCATCCCACTGGATGTAGGCGTCGCGCAGCAGCGAGACCAGGTCGTAGGTGATGGGGCCGTAGACCGCATCCTGGAAGTCCAGGATGCCGGGGTTGCCCTTGGGCAGCACCATCAGGTTGCGCGAATGGTAGTCGCGGTGGACGTAGACCTGTGGCTGGGCCAGGTTGTTGGCCAGGATGGCGTCGAAGGTCTTGTCCAATACGGCGTTCTGCTCGTCGGTGAGGGTGACGCCCAGGTGTTTGCCGATATACCACTCGCGGAACAGTTCGAGCTCGCGCAGCAGCAGCGGGCGGTCGTATTCGGGCAGCGCCTCGGGCTTGCTTTGCGCTTGTAAAAGTACCAGGGCCTCGATCGCATCCATGTATAGTGCGTGCGCGCTGTCGGCCGAGAGCTGCGAGAGGTAGGTCGTGGAACCCAGGTCCGAGAGCAGCAGGAAGCCGCGTTCGGTATCCTGTGCCAGTACCTTCGGCACGGTCACCCCGGTCTCGCCGAAGAGACCGGCGACTTTCACGAAGGGGCGCACATCCTCCTGCGGCGGCGGGGCATCCATCACGATGGCGCTGCCGCCGTCGGGTGTATCCACCCGGAAATAGCGGCGGAAGCTGGCGTCGGCCGAGGCCGGGCGCAGGGTGGAGGACAGCACCGGGGTATCGGCCAGGGTGGCCAGCCAGGCTTGCAGTTCGGACAGGCGGAGATCGGGGGTGGAACCAGGTGAAGACATGAACTATCTGAGGAAATCGTTTGACGTGGTTGAGTTCCCATATAATAAGGGATTAAACCCAAAAAATCCGCCTGCACGGTATCTAGCCTCTCTTTTCATGATCCGGTTTTCCAAGTCTTTCACTGAACGTACTGTCAACTGGCGGCTGGCGCGTCTGTTCTCTTCGGCAATGGTGGTGGCTTCGGCCTCGGCCCTCCTGCCGCTGTCGGTGCACGCCCAGATGAGCATGCCCGCGCCTGCGCCCGCCACTCCGCCCGCACAGGACCAGGACGCCCCGGTCAATGTCAGCGCCGAGCAGATGACCGGTCGCCCCGATCGCCAGGTCAACCTGGACCGCGACGTGGAACTGGTCAAGGCAGCGACCACCATCAAGTCCGACAAGGCCGAATACCGCATCATCCAGGATGAAGTCGAGGCCACCGGCCACGTCTGGATGCAGCGCCTGCAGGACCAGTACACCGGCGACTACGCCGAAATGAACATGGGCACCGGCGCCGGCTACGTGACCAATCCGACTTACCTGATCGGCAAGAGCGGTGGCCGCGGCAAGGCCCAGCGCATCGACTTCCTGTCCGACGACCAGGCCAAGGTGACCCAGGGGACTTACAGCACCTGCGAAGCGCCCGATCCCGACTGGTACCTGCGCGCCAACACCATGGATCTCGACAGCGGCCGGGATGAAGGCGTCATGCATGGCGGGCTGGTGTATTTCAAGGATGTGCCGATCCTGGGCTCGCCCTGGATGTCCTTCCCGCTGTCGGGTGAACGCAGGTCGGGGGTGCTGCCGCCGACCATCGGCATGACCACCAACGGTGGCGCCGAGATATCGGTCCCCTACTACTTCAACCTGGCGCCCAATTACGACATGACGCTGGTGCCCCGCTATATTGCGCGCCGCGGGCTGCAACTGGGTGCCGAGACCCGTTACATCGGTGACGGCTACAGCGGCGTCACCAATGTCGAAGGCATCCAGGATAGGGTGACCGGCACCGGCCGTTATTCGCTGTCCTCCATCCACAACCAGACCCTGGCCCCGGGCTTGCAACTGGCGTGGAACCTGAACAAGGCGTCCGACAACGACTACCCGTCCGATTTCGCGCGATCCATTACCGGTAGTACGCAGCGGCTGCTGCCGCGTAACGTGAGCCTGGTGTATGGCAGCACGTACTGGAGCGTGACCGCGCTGGTTTCCAAATACCAGTTGCTGCAAGACGTCAATGCGCCCATTGGCAAGCCCTATGACCGGGTACCGGAAATCACCTTCGTGGGCAATCGCTACGACATCGGTGGGTTTGACTTCAATACCACTGCCGACTTCACGCGCTTCTCCAGCGGCAGCTTGATCGGTGGCGACCGTGCTTACGTAACGCAGGCGGTGTCCTATCCCATCATTCGTCCGGGTTATTTCATCAGGCCCAAGGTGATGTTGGATGCCACCAGCTACAGCCTGAACAATGTGACTGCCGGCCAGCCCACCAGCTTCAGCCGTACTTTGCCAACCCTCTCCCTTGATTCGGGCCTGATCTTCGAACGCGAATCCAACCTGCTGGGCCGCGGCATGACCCAGACGCTGGAGCCGCGCCTGTTCTACGTGCGCACGCCTTATCGTGACCAGTCGCAGTTTCCTGTTTTTGATTCCGCCCTGGCCGACTTCAACTTCGCACAGATCTTCAACGAAAACCGTTTCGTCGGCCACGACCGCATCAGCGATGCCAACCAACTGACTGCGGCCGTCACCACGCGCCTGATCGAGGAAAACGGCCTGGAGCGCCTGCGCGCGGCGATCGGCCAGCGCTACTACTTTACCGATCCCAAGGTGGCCATCAGCGGCACTACCACCACCACGCTGGGCAGCAAGTCCGACCTGCTGCTGGCCTTGGGCGGCCAGATCACCCGCGAGTTCTCCACCGACAACACGGTGCAGTACAGCGAGACCCTGCGCCAGATGGTGCGTTCGACGTTCGGCATCCGCTGGCAGCCGGCTCCCAAGCGCGTGCTGAACCTGCAGTACCGCCTGGACCGTACTTACGTCAATCCCTACACCGGCGTGCTCGATCCGCTCAAGCAGGTCGATGTGTCCGGACAGTGGCCGCTTACCCAGCGCATCTACGCCGTCGGCCGCATGAACTACTCCATTCCCGACCGCACCGTGGCCGAAGGCCTGGCCGGCTTCGAATACAAGGCCGATTGCTGGGTCTTCCGGGTGGTGGCGCAACGCATCCCGACCTCGTCCACCAAGGCGTCGACGGGCTTCTTCATCCAGCTCGAACTCAACGGCCTTTCCAAGATCGGCTCCAACCCCATGGATGCCATCAAGAGCAGCGTGCCCGGTTACCAGAACGTGAACCTGCCGGACACCATGACCGGCAACAACTTCTAACTTTTTTCGAACCAACGATTAGTCCATGCGTAATATGCGTACACCACTCCTCGCAACAACCAAAACAGTGACCGCGCTGCTGTGCATGCTGGGCGTGATCAGCAATGCGCATGCGCAGTTCGCCACCACCATCATCCCGGTGACTCCGCCGGAGACCACCGGCAGCGCGCCGGCTGCACCTGCCAAGGGCGCGCCCAAGGCTGCCGCCAAGCCGGCTGCGGCCGCCAGCAAGCCTGCCGTGCCGGCGGCGCCTGCCGCCCCCGCGCCGGCTTCGGCCAGCGCACGCGTTGAGCCGCGTCCGGTGGATTCGATCCTGGTGGTGGTCAACAATGAAGTCATCACCCGCCAGGAAGTCGCCGAGCGCCTGGCCAGCGTGGAAAAGCGCATGGCCGCGCAGAACGTGCAGCTGCCGCCGCGCCAGCAGCTGGTGCGCCAGCTGGTCGAGCGCATGATCGTCGAACGCGCCCAGGCGCAGATGGCCAAGGAAAACGGCATCGTGGTCGACGACGCCATGCTGGACCGCGCGATGCAGCGCATCGCCGAGCAGAACAAGCTGTCCATCCCCGAATTCCGCACCCGCCTCGAAGCCGAGGGCATGAACTACGCCAGCTTCCGCGAAGAGATCCGCCGCGAAATCCTGAGCCAGCGCCTGCGCGAGCGTGAAGTGGACAACAAGGTGGTGGTCACCGAGTCCGAGATCGACAACTACCTTGCTGCCGAAGCCAATGCCGGTGGCGAGCGCCAGGAACTGGACATCGCCCAGATCCTGATCCGCGTACCCGAGAACGCCAGCCCTGAACAACTGGCCGCGCGTCGTGAACGCGCCGAAGACGTGCTGCGCCAGCTGAAGACCGGTGCCGACTTCGCCAAGACCGCTGCCGCCTACTCCGATTCGTCCGACGCGCTCTCCGGCGGCGACCTCGGCTGGCGTCCGGCCGATCGCCTGCCGCAGCTGTTCCTGGATGGCGTGGCCAAATTGCAGGATGGCCAGGTCAGCGGCCTCTTGAAGAGCGGCAACGGTTTCCACATCCTCAAGCTGGTCGGCCGTCGCGCTGCCGGAAACACCCAGGCGGCTGCTCCGGCCGTGCAGCAGACCCATGTGCGCCACATCCTCATCAAGGTCAACCAGGTCGTCACGGCAGCCGAAGCCAAGCGTAAGCTGACCGAGCTGAAGGAGCGCCTGGACCACGGTTCGGCCACCTTCGAAGAACTGGCCAAGCTGTACTCCAATGACCTGTCCGCCTCCAAGGGCGGCGACCTCGGCTGGATCTACCCGGGCGACACCGTCCCGGAGTTCGAGCGCGCCATGGACCAGTTGAAGCCGGGTGAAGTCAGCCAGCCCATCGAAACCCCGTTCGGCTATCACCTGATCCAGGTGGTCGAGCGCAAGACCGACGATGCCTCCAAGGAGCGCACCCGCCAGGCCGCGCGCCAGGCCATCCGCGACCGCAAGATCGAGGAAGCCACCGAGGACTGGATGCGCCAGATCCGCGACCGCGCCTACGTCGAGTATCGCAACGACGACTGATCGCCGCACCGGCAGGGGAGGCCTGCGGGCTATCCCCATGCGTGCAAGAGAGGCCGGCCTTGTTGCCGGCCCTTGCCTTTTTGAAGCCCGTTTTTGCCTTCACAGGCCATGAGTGATACCGCCATGAACCGACCCATCCTCGCGCTGACCTGCGGCGAACCGGCAGGCATCGGTCCGGAAATTTCCCTGCGCGCCGCCTGGGAGCTGCGCCATGAAGCGCGCTGCGTCCTGCTGGGCGATGCCGCCCTGCTGGCGCAGACGGCCTATGAGATCGATCCGCAGATGCGGGTCGCGGCCCTCTCCGTCCAGGCCTGGCGCAATAGCGGCCTGCCCGCTTTCCCGGTGGATTGCCTGACCGTGATCGACTGCCCGGTGGCCGAGCCGGTGCGCGCCGGCGTGCTGGATGCACGCAATGGCCGCGCCGTGCTGCAGACGCTGGACCTGGCGGTGCAGGGCGCGCTCTCCGGCGCGTTCGCCGCCATCGTCACCGCGCCCCTGCAGAAGAGCACCATCAATGATGCCGGCTTCGCCTTCACCGGCCACACCGAATACCTGGCGGAAGTGACCGGCACGCCGCAAGTGGTGATGATGCTGGCCGGCGGCGATGCGCCGCACCTGCGCGTGGCCCTGGCGACGACGCACCTGGCCTTGAAGGACGTCCCCGCTGCGATCACCGCCGAAAGCCTGGCGCGCACGCTCGATATCCTGCAAGAAGACCTGCGCGGGAAGTTCGGCATCGCCCGGCCGCGCATCCTGGTCACGGGGCTGAACCCGCACGCCGGCGAGAACGGCTACCTGGGCCGCGAAGAAATCGAGGTCATCACGCCCGCCCTGGAGGCGGCCCGTGCGCGCGGCATCGATGCGCGCGGTCCCTATCCGGCCGACACCCTGTTCCAGCCCAAATACCTGGAAGAGGCCGACTGCGTCCTGGCCATGTATCACGACCAGGGCCTGCCGGTCCTGAAATTCGCCAGCTTCGGCCATGGCATCAACATTACCCTCGGGCTGCCCCTGATCCGCACGTCGGTCGACCATGGCACGGCCCTGGACCTGGCCGCTGCCGGCCTTGGCCACGCCGACCATGGCAGCCTGTGCGTGGCCATCCGCGCGGCCGCCGACATGGCGCGCCGCCGGGCCGCCGCCTGAGATTGCAAGAACCCACTGGAACTCCCATGAAACACATTCCGCGCAAACGCTTCGGCCAGAACTTCCTCACCGATGACGTGGTGCTGCACGACATCATCAGCTCCATCGCGCCCGCCGCCGACGATGCCATGGTCGAGATCGGCCCGGGCCTGGCAGCCATGACCGCGCTGCTGCTCGAACAATTGCGCCACCTGCACGTGGTGGAACTGGACCGCGACCTGGTCGAGCGCCTCAAGAAGCGGTTCAGCGCCGAGCGCCTGACCGTGCATTCGGCTGACGCGCTCAAGTTCGATTTCGCCAGCATCCCGGTGCCGGAAGGCCGCAAGCTGCGTGTGGTCGGCAACCTGCCCTACAACATTTCCAGCCCCTTGCTGTTCCACCTGGCCGAGATTGCCCCGCAGGTGCAGGACCAGCATTTCATGCTGCAGAAGGAGGTGGTCGAGCGCATGGTTGCCGAGCCGGGCGGCAAGGCCTATGGCCGCCTGTCGGTGATGCTGCAGTGGCGCTATCACATGGAGCTGCTGTTCGTGGTACCGCCGACCGCCTTCGACCCGCCGCCGCAAGTGGACTCAGCCATCGTGCGCATGATCCCGCTGGCGCAACCCATGGCCTGCGAGCAGGCCCTGCTGGAGCAGGTCGTCACCAAGGCCTTCTCCCAGCGCCGCAAGGTGATCCGCAATTGCGTGGCCGGCCTCTTCACGGAAGACGAATTGCGCCAGGCCGGCGTCGATCCCCAGGCGCGCCCGGAAGCAGTGCCGGTGGAACAGTTCGTGACCCTGGCCAACCTGCTGGCCGCACGCCAGGCCTGAGGCCGGTGCGGCGCGCGCAGCGCGGCTGTTGCACTTTATTACAGCCGCGCCGCCACCCGTAAGAACTGTAACGAAGTTTCATATTCCGTGGTTTCAAGCTGAACCTGTCTTATATTGGAATCGTGCCGCGACAGATCGCGGACTTCTTTGACAGGAGCCAATCATGGCCAGCAAAAAAATCGCATCGGTATTGATCGCCACCACTCTTCTGGCTTCGGCCGCCGTCGTCAGCACGCCTGCGATGGCGCATGACCGGGGCGGCAACGGCGTGGCGATTGCTGCCGGTATCATCGGTGCCGTCGCCATCGGATCACTGATCGCCAACTCGCAACCGGCGCCGGTCTACCAGGCCCCGCCGCAACAGGTCTACTACCAGGCCCCGCAGCCGGTGTACTACCAGCCGCCGCAGCAAGTGGTCTATGAGCAGCCGCGTTACTACGCACCGCCGCCGCCGCGTCCGGTGCGCTATGTGGAGCGCACCGAAGTGCGCACTTATCGCTATGACGACCGTCCGGATTACTACTCCTACTAAGGCCGCTGAGCTTAGCGGAGGATCAGCTCTCCGGAGCAGGCAGGACATCCCGGCGCAAGCCATCTTGAGGGAAACGGGCAAGCTTTGCGGCTTGCCCGTTTTTTTTTCGTCGGCGCGTATAAGAAGACAGCGAGAAGACAGCGAGGAGACAGCGAGGAGGAGGCAAGGAGACAGCGAATAAGCTAAGCGTCAGTAAAACGCTACATAATGACGAATCGATTGGCATTTTGTCAGCATAATAAGCCTGGTCGTTTCGTCAGAATGACGAAATGGCGCGCATTGCCCAACAGCAAGGAGACGCACTCCAGATGATGGCCCCCATCGCTGCCGACGACATCAGGACCGCCCTCGACGCCGGCCATCTTTGGCCCGCGCTGCAGCCCCTGGTGCATCTGCGGACCGGCCGCATTGCCGGGTTCGAGATGCTGGCCCGCTGGACCTGCCCGCAGCGCGGCGTGGTCTCTCCCCTCGAGTTCATCGACGTGGCCGAACGCGGCGGCCTGCTGGACACCCTGTTGCTCAAGCTGCTCGATACGGTGGCCGCCAGCCTGTGCCACTGGCCCCCCGAACTGCGGCTGGCGGTCAACCTCTCGCCAGGGCAGTTCCTCGACACCAGCCTGCTGGACCGGCTGGCCGCCGTCATGCACACGCATGGCCTGCCCATGTCGCGCCTGCAGCTGGAGATCACCGAGACGGTGCTGGTGCAGGACCACGAGCGCACGCTGCAGACCATCCTGGCCGCGCGCCAGGCGGGTGCCAGCCTGTCGCTCGATGATTTCGGTACCGGCTATTCGAGCCTGACGCGCTTGCAGTCCTATCCCTTCGACGAGATCAAGATCGACGCCAGTTTCGTGCGCACCATGGACCAGGATCCGGACAACTTCCGTATCGTGCTGGCGGTGGCCGGACTGGGGCAGAGCCTGAAGATGCACGTAGTGGCCGAAGGCATCGAAACCGAACATCACGCCCACCTGTTGAAGCGCATGGGCTGCGAATTCGGGCAGGGCTTCCATCTCGGCCGGCCGGCCTCGCTGGCCGAGGCCGCTCGCCTGATCGGTGAGTGCGGCGTGTGGCAGCGTCACAGTGCCGGTATCGATACCTCCCCCTTCCAGCGCTGGCACCAGCTCGATTCGCTCTACCGTAGCGCGCCGGTGGGATTGTGCTTCCTCGACCCGCTGCTGCGCGTGGTCAGCGCCAATGCCATGATGATCGACCTGCTCGGTGGCAATGCCGGCAGCGACCTGGAGGGCTGCCCCGTGACCGACCTGCTGGACCGCAGTGAACACCGGCCGCTGCTGCAGATGGTGGCCGAGGTGGTCGACGGTGCAGCGCCCGCGCCCATGGAGTTCTTCAACTCACGCACCGGGCGCACCTCGCTGCTGGCCTTCCAGCTGGTGCGCAGCGACCTGGGTGAAATGCTGGGCATCTCGGGCTCGGCCGTGGACATCACGGCGCGGGTCTGCGCCGAGCGCACCGTGCGCGACAGTGAAGAGCATTTCCATCGGGCCATCGACCTGAGCCCCAACATTCCGTGGGCTGCGGACGCGCAAGGCGTGATCGACTACATCGGGCCGACCTTCGAATGGCTGCCCGAGCTGACCACCGCAGAGCGGCACCAGCAGTGGCTGGCGCGCATGCCCGAGGAAGACCGCTTGCGGGTGCGCCAGGAATGGCTGGCCAACATCCCGACCGGGCGCCCGTTCCGCACCGAGTTCCGGGTCCTCTGGCCCGATGGCCAATGGCGCTGGATGCGCAGCCGCGCCTCGCCGCACGCCGATGGCGAGGGACGCATCGTGCGCTGGTATGGCGTCATCGTCGATATCAGCACCGAGCGCCGGCTGCAGTACCGCATCAACACCCTGGAAGAGCAGATCCACCGCTTGCGCGGCACCGACCAGAACTGACAGCGCGCAGCGTGTGCCAGCGCGAGCCTGGCCGGCGCTGGGCGAGCGCTCGGCAAATCAGGGATAATGTCGGCTTGCTTCACGTTAGCCATGAAAAGGAGTCGCCAAGTGAGAATGTTGCATACGATGCTGCGCGTGGGAAATCTGGACCGTTCCATCGATTTTTATACCCAGGTGCTGGGCATGAAACTGCTGCGCAGGAATGACTATCCGGACGGCAAGTTCACGCTGGCCTTCGTCGGTTACGGCGAAGAACGCGATCACACCGTGCTCGAACTGACCCACAACTGGGATACCGAATCCTATGACCTGGGCACCGGCTACGGCCACATCGCCATCGAGGTCGACGATGCCTATGCTGCCTGTGAGGCGGTCAAGGCCAAGGGTGGCGCGGTCACCCGCGAGGCTGGTCCGATGAAGCACGGCAAGACCGTGATTGCCTTCGTCACCGACCCGGATGGCTACAAGATCGAGTTCATCCAGAAGAAGGAACACTACAGCGCCGCCGATTGAGGCAAGCCGCTGTCAGCCTGTCAGCCCGCTCACGCGGGCTTTTTTCATGGTGCGTTCGGGCGACGGGATTTCTGCCACGCGGGACGTGTCCATGAGGATGCATGGCTGCATCCGCATAATCACGCATCCACGCATCCACGCATCAACGCATCAACGCATCAACAGAACAACAACAGGAACGCCAATTGAGCCTCTATCAACTCTCCAAAAGTCACCTGCGCCGGCTGTGGGTCGAATACGGCATCCTCTGGAGCGGCGCCATCATCGTCGGCCTGGTCGCGGTGCTTTACGCACAGGCCATCGAGATCGGATTCGGCGTCTTTCGCAGCATCGAGCACAGGTCGCCCTGGCTGCCGCTGCTGCTGACGCCTGCCGTCTGTGCCGCCTGCGTGTGGCTCACCCGCCGCTACTTCCCCGGCTCGGAAGGCAGCGGCATCCCGCAGGCCATCGCCACCCTGCATGGGGATACCACTGAACGTAGCAGCGTTCTCCTGTCGATCCGCGTACTGGTCGGCAAGATCGTGCTGTCGGTGGTGGCCATCGCCGGCGGCATGACCATCGGCCGCGAAGGACCGACGGTGCAGATCGGTGCGGCCATCATGGTCAACCTGCGCCGCCTGTATCCGGCCGGATACGAGCACATGGAACGCCGCCTGATCCTGGCCGGTGCCGCTGCCGGCCTGGCGGCCGCCTTCAATACACCGCTGGCCGGCATCGTCTTCGCCATCGAGGAACTCTCGCGCAGCTTTGAACAGCGCGCCAGCGGCGTGGTCATCACCACCATCATCTTCGCCGGCCTGGTGGCGCTGTCGATCAATGGCAACTACACCTACTTCGGCTCGATTGCCTTCCCTGGCGAAACCAGTGGCCGCCTGATCCTCGCCGTGATCGTGACCGCGGTGCTGATGGGCGTGGCCGGTGGACTCTTCTGCTGGCTCATCCTCAATCCTGCGCGCTGGATTCCGGCCCCCGTCGTGACGTTGCGCGCCGAACGTCCGGTGGTGTTCGCGGCACTGTGCGGTTTCATCGTCGCGGTCATCGGCGTGGCCGCCGGCGGAGCCACCTTCGGCAGCGGCTACGAACAGGCGCATGGCCTGCTCAATGACGGGCAGGGGCTGTCGGTGTTCTATCCCTTCCTCAAGTTCGCCTCCATGATCGGCTCCTACCTGCCGGGCCTGCCGGGCGGCATCTTCGCGCCTTCGCTGTCCATCGGCGCCGGCTTCGGCAACCTGTTGCACCTGCTCTTCGGTGGCACCTCGCTGCCGATGCTGGTGGCGCTGGCCATGGTGGGCTACCTTGCGGCCGTGACGCAATCACCGATCACCGCCTTCGTGATCGTGATGGAAATGGTCGACGGCCATGCGCTGGTGATCTCGCTGATGGCCACCGCCCTGATTGCCTCTGCAGTCTCCAAGGTGTTCGCCCCGCCGCTGTACGAGACGCTGGCCGAACGCTATCTCAAGCACTGACGCTACACATCGTCGAAAGGCTGCGTCAATTTGACGCAGCCGCCGACACCCGCTCCCCGGGCGCTTGCGCGCCGCTTTCGTCATTCTGTCGTGCCGCGCGCGACAATATGTCGCACTCCCTCGTCGTTTTGCTTGGCCATAATCGCCCGCTGCACCTGCCTGCGCAGACCGGCAGACCGATAACGACAACCCCGGGGATTTCCATGCAACTCACTCCTTGTGCCTGCGCCATTGCGCTGGCCTTCAGCGCTTGCGGCCACGCTCTGGCCCAGACCACTCCTGATGCGTCCAATGCACCCTTGCCGACCGTCACCGTACGCGGCGACAAGCCCGCTGCAAGCGCTCCGCTCAGCGCCGACAGCGCTGCGCTGCTGGCCGATCAACCCGGTTACGCCAGCGCCGCAGCGGGCGGTGTGTCGGCGCTGCCGGTCCTCAATGGCTTCGCTGCCGATCGCCTCAAGATTCGCCTCGATGGCATGGAGGTCACCGCCGCCTGCGGCAACCAGATGAACGCACCCATGTCCTACATGCCGCCAGCGCAGGTGGGGATGACGCGCGTGATGGCCGGCATTACGCCGGTCAGCGTCGGTGGCGACAGCATCGGTGGCACCATCGAACTGGCGTCGCCGGCACCGCAATTCGCGGCGCAGCCCGGCGCGCTGCTGACCAAGGGCGGCTTCTCGGTGGCTGCACGCAGCGTCAATTCGGAAGTGTCGGCGTCGGTGGAGGGGACGGTAGCCAGCGACAGTCTCTCGGTCCATTACGTGGCCAGCCAGTCGCGGGCCGAGAGCTACGTCAACGGCCGTGGCGACAAGGTCCTGGGCAGCCAGTTCGAGAGCAACAACCACGCGGTGACGGTGGCCGCGCGCGGCGACGGACAGCAACTGGTGTTCAAGGCCGGGCAGCAATTCATCCCTTACCAGGGTTTCCCGAACCAGTACATGGACATGACCGGCAACCGCTCCACCTTCGCCAACCTGGGCTATGAGCGCCGCTTCGACTGGGGCAAGCTGCTGGGCCGCGTGTACTGGCAGCGCACCGGGCATGAGATGGGATTCTTCAGTGCCGAGCGCACCGGTACCATGCCCATGCAGACGCGGGGCCGTGACATCGGCTACACGCTGCGGGCCGATATCGATCTCGCCCCCGAGGGCAGCAGTGTACTGCGCGTGGGCAACGAGTACCACAGCTTCCATCTGGATGACGACTGGCCGGCCGTACCGGGCTCGATGATGATGGGCCCCCGGACCTATGTGAACATCAATGACGGCAAGCGCGATCGCTACGCCCTCTTCGCGGAGTGGGAGGGCAAATTGAATGAACGCTGGAGCACGATCGTGGGGGTGCGCGACGAGCTGGTCAAGACCGATGCCGGCAACGTGCAATCCTATGGCACCAACATGATGAACATGGCTGACCTGACGGCGGCCAACGCCTTCAATGCACGCGGCCATGCCAAGACCGACAACAACATCGACCTCACTGCACTGGCACGCTTCACCCCCGACGCCGGCCAGACCTGGGAAGTCGGCTATGCCCGCAAGACGCGTTCGCCCAATCTTTACGAGCGCTACACCTGGGGCCGCGGCACCATGGCCATGACCATGACCAACTGGTTCGGCGATGGCAACGGCTATGTCGGCAACCTCGATCTCAAGCCGGAAGTGGCGCATACGCTCTCGGCCACCGCTGACTGGCATGCGGCAGACAAGGAGGGCAACGAGCCACGCTGGTTCTTCAAGCTGACGCCGTATTTCAGCTACGTCGAGAACTACATCGATGCCGATGTCATCGGCCGCTTCAATCCCTACAGCGTCAGCACCGCCTCGGGTGCGCTGCTGCAATTCGCCAATCACGATGCCCGCCTGTATGGCATCAACGCCTCGTGGAAGTGGCCGCTGTTGCGGACCGCCGGGCTGGGGGACATCGCCTTCACCGGCAAGGCCGGCCTCACGCGCGGCAAGCGTGTCGATGGCGGCAACCTGTATCACATGATGCCCTTCAATGTGCTGGCCGCGCTGGAGCAGCAGCAGGGCGCGTGGACCCATCGTGCGGAAGTCAATTACGTCGCACGCAAGACGCTGGTGGACAGCAGTCGCCTGGAGCCGGTCACCGCCAGCTATACCGTCTTCAACCTGCGCAGCAGCTATCAGTTCAACCAGGCCATCAGTGTCAGTGCAGGCATCAGCAACCTGTTCAATCGCAACTACGCCGATGCGCTGGGCGGGGTCTACCTGTCGGGATTGGCCAAGGCCAAGAGCGGCAGCCTGCAAGCCTTGCCGGGCTACGGGCGCTCGCTGGACGTGGGCGTGAATGTGCGCTTCTGAGTGAGCGAGGGCAGGGCCCGGCCGTTCAGAAGATCGGCAGGGTCTCGGGAGCGCTATCGCGCAAGGCCTTCTTGGCCGACTCGAATTCGGGGAAGATCGATTGCACCGTGGCCCAGAAGCGTGGGCTGTGGTTCATCTCGCGCAGGTGCGCCAGCTCGTGCGCGATCACGTAATCGATCAGCGGCAGGGCGAAATGCATCAGCCGCCAGTTCAGGCGGATGCGCGCATCCGACGTGCAGGAGCCCCATTGCGTGGTGGCCGAGGACAGTGCGTAGGAACGATATTGCACGCCCAGCTTCTCGGCATAGATCATGAGCCGCTTGCCGAACAGTTCTTCGGCGCGCGCCTGTATCCATCCCTGCACGCGGTCCTTCAATTGCTGCTCGCCGGCGTCGGCCGGCAGGCTGATGTTGAGTTCGCGCGTGACTTCGTCGAGCAACACCGCCTGGCGCTGGCCGGTGCGGATGCGCAGCGTGATGTCCGCGCCCAGATAGGGCAGGGTGGCGCCATCGCGCCATTGCATCTGCGGTTGCAGGCGGCGCGCCGAACGCTCGCGGCGCTCGTTGAGTTTGGTCAGGATCCAGCGCTGCTTCTCGCGGATGGCGTTGTCGAGCTCGGCCAAGGTGACCCACTTGGGCGCGGTCACACGCAGGCCTTCATCACTGACCAGGAAACCGATGGTGCGGCGCTTGGAACGCAGCAGCGCGAAATCGATGGTGTGCTCGCCCAGCTGGATGCGGCGCTTGCCGTCGGCCGGACGGGCCGTGGTCGGCGGGGCCAGCAGCGGGCTGGGAGGTGAGGGTGGTGCGGGCGGTTCGGCAATCAGGGGCGGCGGCAGCGGTGCCGCATGGACGACCGGATGCGGTGTCACGATGAGCGGTGGTTGCACCGTCGGCGAGGGAAGCGCCGGGCCCGGATCGACGGGCGCCGCTGCCGGGGCAGCGGCGGGCGCGCCAAACAAATCCAGTTGCAGCGAGAGCTGGTCGGGATTGGGTTTGGGTTTGCGGAGCAGTATCAAGGCAGTCGCGGCGTCCTGTGTTGCTGTTGGCTAAGGAGTTGGCCGCGCGGCATTACTGCGATGCAGTCGAGGCGGCCGGCCGGGGCGCGCTGTTTTTGTAGACGTCCGGCGAAATCACGCGCATCTCGGATTCTATCCAATTTTCGACGCGCTCGTTCAACTCCTGGGGATTCAATCCTTCCGGCGAAATCGGCTTGCCGATCGAGACCGTGATGACACCCGGCTTCTTGACGAAGCTGCCCTTGGGCCAGCACTCGCCCGAGTTCACCGCCACCGGCACCACCAGCGTATTGGTTTCCACGGCCAGGCGCGAACCACCGGCCTTGTACTTGCCCTGCGAGCCCACGGGGGTGCGCGTGCCTTCCGGGAACATCACGATCCACTGGCCATCGCGCAGACGGCGGCGGCCATGTTCCAGCACCTGCGCAAAGGCGTCGCGGCCTTTCTTGCGATCGATCGGAATCATGCGCAAGAGCCCGATGCCCCAGCCGAAGAAGGGGATGTAGGTCAGCTCCTTCTTGAACACGAACACCAGCGGCCGCGGCATGTTGATGACGTAGAAGATGGTTTCCCAGGCCGACTGGTGCTTGGAGAGCAGGATCACCGGCGCATCAGGCAGGTTCTCGGTGCCGCGCATTTCGTAGCGGATGCCGCAGATGACGCGCGCGGTCCAGATCACGAAGACGTTCCAGCGTGACGTCCACCAGTAGCGCTGGGCGTAAGGGAAGGGGGCCGACAGCAGGCAGGCGAAGGACCAGATGATGGTGGCCACGGCCATCAGGACCATGAAGACCACCGAACGCAGAATCAGGACAAGGCGCAAAATCGTTTCTCCCATGCCGAAGCATGTTGTTGTAATGAATGGGGTTGGCTGCGCGGTCGCAGTGACGGCACTATACCGAGACACCGACGGGCGACTTCAGAATGAAATCAACCACCGCCGACAAATCCGGGAAAACCAGCGTACCCGGCGGCAAGCCGCCCTTGGCCTGGGTCTTCTCGCCCTTGCCGGTCAGCACCAGGTAGGGCGCACAGCCGGCCACATAGCCGGCCTGCAGGTCGCGCAGCGAATCGCCCACGGTCGCCACGCCACCGCGCAGGCTGATGTTGAAGCGCTTGGCGATCTCGTGGAACATGCCCGGCTTGGGCTTGCGGCAATCGCAATTGTCATCGGCCGAGTGCGGGCAGAAGAACACCGCATCGATATCGGCACCGGCTTGCTGGGCCGCATTGTGCATCTTCTGGTGGATGGCGTTGAGGGTCTTGATGTCGAACAAGCCGCGCGCCACGCCGGACTGGTTGGTGGCCACCACCACGCGATAGCCGGCCTGGTTCAGGCGCGCGATGGCTTCCAGCGAACCCTTGATGGGGATCCACTCGTCGGGCGACTTGATGAAGGCATCGGAATCGTGGTTGATGACGCCATCGCGGTCGAGAATGATCAGTTTCATTCCTGCTTTCCTTCATGAATACCGCCGCGCCAGGACAAGCCCGTGCGCGGCGGATCGGTGTTGCGTGTGCGACAGCCGGTAGCGGGATGGATTACGCCGCCAGCTTGGAAATGTCGGCCACCTGGTTGAGCATGCCATGCAGCGATGCCAGCAGGGCCTGGCGGTTCTTGCGCAGCTGCTCATCCTCGGCATTGACCATCACGTCGTTGAAGAAGGCATCGACGTTTTGGCGCAGCTGCGCCAGGGCCTTGAGCGCGCCGGCGAAGTCACCCGCTGCATAGGCCGCCTGCACCTGCGGGCGCGTGGTCTGCATGGCCGCGAACAGGCCCTGCTCGGCGGCTTCCTGCAACAGGCTTTCCTGCACGGCACCGTGGGCATCGATGGCCACGCCTTCGATCTTCTTCAGGATGTTGGTGATGCGCTTGTTGGCGGCGGCCAGGGCCTCGGCTTCCGGCAAGGCGGCGAAGGCTTGCACGGCTTGCAGGCGTTCCACCACGTTGTCCAGCACGTCGGGCTGCTGGGCCACCACGGCTTCGACTTCGTTCTGCGCAAAGCCGCGCTCGCGCAGCAGGCCGCGCAGGCGGTCGTAGATGAAGGCCTGCACATCAGCGCGCGGGTCCTTGAAATTGGCGTTGCCGGCGAACAGTTCCGCGGCGGCGTCCAGCAAGGCGGCCAGCGACAGCGGCAGGCGCTTTTCGACCAGCATGCGCAGCACGCCCAAGGCATGGCGGCGCAGGGCGAACGGGTCCTTGTCGCCGGTGGGCTGCAGGCCGATGCCCCAGATGCCGACCAGGGTTTCCAGCTTGTCGGCCAGGGCCACGGCGGTGCCGGTGGCTGTGGACGGCAGGGCATCGCCGGCAAAGCGCGGCTGGTAATGTTCGGAGGCGGCCAGTGCCACTTCGTCCGGCTCGCCATCATGACGCGCGTAGTACGTGCCCATGATGCCTTGCAGCTCGGGGAATTCACCGACCATGTCGGTCAGCAGGTCGGCCTTGGCCAGCAGTGCGCCGCGTTCGGCCAGCTTGACGTCGCCGCCCAGCAGGCTGGCGATCTTGCCGGCCAGTGCCTGCACGCGCTCGGTGCGCTGCAGCTGGTTGCCCAGCTTGTTGTGGTAGACCACGTTGGCCAGTTGCGGCACGCGATCGGCCAGGGATTTTTTCTTGTCCTGCTCGAAGAAGAACTTGGCATCCGACAGGCGCGGACGCACCACGCGCTCGTTGCCGCCGATGATGTGTTCGGGGCGATCGGTCTCCAGGTTGGAGACGATCAGGAAGCGCGAACGCAGGCGGCCATCGGCGTCGGTCAGCGCGAAATATTTCTGGTTGGTCTGCATGGTCAGGATCAGGCATTCCTGCGGCACAGCCAGGAATTCATCCTCGAACTTGCATTCATAGACCACCGGCCATTCCACCAGTGCAGTGACTTCGTCCAGCAGCGATTCCGGCATCAGCACTTGATCGCCACCGGCCTTGGCCAGCAGCGCAGTGCGGATCTTTTCGCGGCGCTCGGTGAAGCTGGCGATGACCTTGCCCTGCGTGGCCAGTGCCTCGACATAGGCATCGGGCGAGGCGATCTGCTGCGCGCCCGAGGACAGGAAGCGATGGCCCAGGGTGGTACGGCCGGCATCCAGGCCCAGCGTATTGATCGGCACCACGTCGTTGCCCAGCAGCGCCACCAGGTAGTGGGCCGGACGCACGAAGTGCACGGTCTCACCGGCGGCGCGGCCGAACTGGCGCTGGTAGCTCATGACCTTGGGGATGGGCAGCTTGGACAGGCTCTCGTCGAGCGCAGCCTGCAGGCCCACGGCCAGGGCCGAACCCTTGGCGGTGTAGGTGTAGAAGAAGCTCTCGGCCTTGCCATCCTGGGCGCGTTCCAGCTGGTCCGGGGTAATGACGGTGGCACCGGTGGAGGCGGCCAGTGCCGCCAGCTTCTTCACCAGTGGTGCCGACGGGCGGCCTTCGGCGTCCAGTGCGACGGCCACCGGCAGCACCTTTTCGCGGATCGATTTGTCCGGCGAGGCGGCGCGCACTTGGGTGATGGAGACGGCCAGGCGACGCGGGGTCGCATAGGCAGTGGCGGCAGCGCCGGTATCGAGATAGCCGCGGCTTTGCAGGCCATTGAAGATGCCGTTGGCGAACGCATCGCCCAGTTTGGCCAGCGCCTTCGGCGGGAGTTCTTCGGTGACGAGTTCTACGAGGAGTGTCTGGTTCATGTTGTCTGTCTTGCTGTCTTGCTCGGGACGCCGGTCAAGTCAACCGGCGCCGCATCATGTCATGTCGCTGCGGCTCAGGCGGCAGCTTGTGCCGGTGCCTGGCCCAGCATCGGGAAGCCCAGGCGCTCGCGCGATTCGAAGTAGGCCTGCGCCACCGCCCGCGAAAGATTGCGGATGCGGCCGATGTAGGCGGCGCGCTCGGTGACCGAGATGGCGCCACGGGCGTCGAGCATGTTGAAGGTGTGGGCGGCCTTGAGCACCTGCTCGTAGGCCGGCAGGGCCAGCGGCACTTCCATCAGGCGCTTGGCTTCGGCTTCGTAGTTGGTGAACAGCGAGAACAGGAAGTCGGTGTTCGAGTACTCGAAGTTGAAGGTGGATTGTTCCACTTCATTCTGGTGGAACACGTCGCCATAGGTCAGGTGCTTCTTGACACCGTTCTCGGTCCATTCGGTCCAGACCAGGTCGTAGACGTTTTCCACGCCCTGCAGGTACATCGCCAGGCGCTCGATGCCGTAGGTGATTTCTCCCAGCACCGGCTTGCAGTCGAGGCCGCCGACCTGCTGGAAGTAGGTGAATTGCGTCACTTCCATGCCATTGAGCCAGACTTCCCAACCCAGGCCCCAGGCGCCCAGGGTGGGGTTTTCCCAGTCATCCTCGACGAAGCGCACGTCGTTTTGCTTCAGGTCCAGTCCCAGCGCTTCCAGCGAGCCCAGGTACAGGTCCAGGATGTTTTCCGGCGCCGGCTTGAGGACCACCTGGTACTGGTAGTAGTGCTGCATGCGGTTGGGGTTTTCGCCGTAGCGGCCATCCTTGGGGCGGCGCGAGGGCTGGACGTAGGCGGCGCGCCACGGTTCCGGGCCGATCGCGCGCAGGAAGGTTGCCGTGTGCGAAGTGCCGGCGCCGACTTCCATGTCGTAGGGCTGCAGCAGTGCGCAGCCTTGGGCGTCCCAATATTCTTGCAACTTGAGGATGATTTGTTGAAATGTCAGCATCGTGTGTGGTGGCCTGGCGAACCGGCGGAGGAATTGCGAAAACCTTGGATTTTAGCGCCTTTTGGGGCGTTTGACCCGGTTTTGCCAGGGCGCGGCACTGCCGGCCCCTGGCATGGGAGATCAGTGGCGGATGCGCGCGGCCTTGTTGCGGCCCCAGGCCAACAGCAGCATCAGCAGCGCCAGCCCGACGATGAGCTTGTTGCCCAGCAGAATGTAGGGGGTCTGGCCGCCATAGCCCTGCACCTGGCCGGAGAGCACGCCGCGCGTGTAGGGCGGCAGCTCGCTGACCGCGCCGCCCGGCAGGATCACGGCAGTGGCCCCGGTGTTGGTCGCGCGCAGCATCGGGCGGCCGGTTTCCAGCGTACGCATCTGCGAGATCTGCAGGTGCTGGGGCAGGGCGATCGAATTGCCGAACCAGGCGATGTTGGACAGGTTCAGCAACAGGCTGGCCTGCGGCTGGCCGGCGCGGTAGGCATCACGCAACTGGCCGGCGATTTCTTCGCCAAACAGATCTTCGTAGCAGATGTTGGGCAGCACCCACTGGTCCTTCACCCCGAAGGGCGACTGCACCGGCGCGCCGCGCGTCATGTCGCCCAGCGGGATGTGCATCAGGTCGACGAACCAGCGGAAGCCCGGCGGAATGAATTCACCAAAGGGCACCAGGTGGTGCTTGTCGTAGCGGTAGGGCATCAAGGCCGAGCCCACTCCGGGGCCGAAGCCCAGCACCGAATTGGCATACAGTTGCGGACCATCGGAGAGCGGAATGCCCAGCGCCAGATGGCTGCCGCTGTTTTGCGCGAAGCGGGCGATGCGCTCCAGGTAATCCGGCGGCAATTGCTGCGGCAGCAGCGGGATGGCGGTTTCCGGGGTGGCGATCAGGTCGGCCGGGGCGGCGCTGATCATCTGTTCATACATGCCCAGCGTGGAGACCAGCGCATCGTTGGAGAATTTCATTTCCTGCGGGATGTTCCCCTGCAGCAGGCGCACCGTGATCGGCTGGCCTTGGGGCGTGGTCCAGTGCACCAGCCGCAAGGCCACACCACCCGCGCACAGCAGGGCCGCGGCACACAGCGGCAGCACGATGCGCTGGCCGGTACCGGCCACCCCCTTGCGTACGAGGCCCATCCACAGCAGCGCCAGGCTGCCTGCGATGAGCGCCGCGATCCAGCCGACGAAATAGACGCCGCCCACCGGTGCGAATCCTGCCAGCGGGCCAACCGTATGCGCATAGCCAGAGATCAGCCAGGGGAATCCCGTGAAGACCCAGCCGCGCGCCCATTCCGACAGCGCCCACAGCGCCGGCAGCATGAACAGCGCCAGCACCAGCGGCGAGGACGACCAGCGATGGCGCAGCCAGCCTGCGAACGCCGTGGCAGCCCCGGCATACAGACCCAGGTAGAGCGCCAGCAAGCCCACCGCCAGTGCGGCCATCCAGCCCGGCATGCCACCGTAGTCGTGCATGCTGATGTAGAGCCAGTGCACCCCCGCTGCCGCCCAGCCGAAACCGTACAGCCAGCCGCGCACGAAGTGGCGGCCGGTAGAAGCTTGCGGTTGCGCCAGCACGCCATGGAACAGCCAGGCCAGGGCCAGGACCTGCAAGGGCCACAGCTTGAACGGGGCGAAGGCGAAGACGTTGATCGCACCTGCGGCCACCGGCAGCAGCAAGGCCAGCGCCGTGCCGAGGCGACCGCGCGCAGCGGTGGCGCCGCGCGGCAGCGGCAAGTCTTGGGGGGAGGGGGAAGTCACGGTTGCAACGACAGGCAGGTCAGGCGATTCACTCGTCGTCCAGCGGTGCCGGCGGCAGCTTGGACACCAGCAGCACATGCACCTGGCGCGCATCGGCGCGCAGCACTTCGAAGTGCAGGCCGTCGATGTCGAATTCATCGCCCTTGCGCGGCACGCGGCCCACGTGATTGGCGACCAGTCCGCCGATGGTGTCGGCGTCTTCGTCGGAGAAGCGGCTGCCCACTTCGGCGTTGAACTGCTCGATCTCGGTCAGGGCTTTCACGCGCCAGCGCGCACCGTGCGGGCCATCCTTCAGGGCCAGCACATTGTCTTCGGCTTCATCGAAATCGTATTCGTCCTCGATGTCGCCGACGATCTGTTCCAGCACATCCTCGATGGTGATCAAGCCGGCCACGCCGCCGTATTCGTCCACCACCACGGCCATGTGGTTGCGGTTGGCGCGGAAGTCGCGCAGCAGCACGTTCAAGCGCTTGGATTCGGGAATGAAGATGGCCGGACGCAGCATGTCGCGCACGTCGAAGGATTCCTCGGCGTAGTAACGCAGCAGGTCCTTGGCCAGCAGGATGCCGATGACCTTGTCGCGCTCGCCATCCACGGCGGGGAAGCGCGAGTGGGAGGTGGCCAGTACTTCCGGCATCCAGGTTTCGATCGGCTTGGAAATGTCGATGGTGTCCATCTGCGAGCGCGGCACCATGATGTCGCGCACCGCCAGGTCGGAGACCTGGAACACGCCTTCGATCATCGACAGCGCATCGGCGTCGATGAGATTGCGCTCGTGCGCGTCGTGCAACACTTCGAGCAGTTCTGCCCGGTTCTCGGGCTCGGGGGAAATCAGTGCGGTGAGTCGTTCAAACAGGGAACGATGGGGTTTAGCGTCAGACTTGACGCTACTAGGGTGATCTTGCATGGCGTTAGGCGCGAGCCCGACGTAGTTTCGAAGAGCCATAGGATACAACAATTATGTGACAAGTCCACTAAAGGGCCCGCCACAGCGGCCTGCCGCCCCGCTTGCCTGCTGGAAGTCACTATGTCGCGTTGCCGCTGCTGCATGCAAAAAAAAGCCGGCATTCACGATGCCGGCAAATACACCCTCAGGGAAAAATCTGCTGTCTGCTGCTCAGGCGTAGCTCAGCGCCGGCATCTCCGCATCCTGGGAATAGTGCACGGCAGCCTGCTGGGCGCGCACTGCGGTCGGGCCAGCCTGCTCGGCCGTGAGCTTGAAGATGCTCACCACATCGGTCAGCGCCACGCTCTGTTGCTGCATGGACGCGGCGGCCGCGGCAGCCTTTTCCACCAGGGCGGCGTTCTGCTGGGTGGTCTCATCGATCCGGGCCACGGCATTGTTGATCTGTTCCAGGCCGGCGGTCTGCTCGGCGCTGGCGGCGCTGATGTCCTGCACGATGTGGGTCACGCTCTGGATGCTCTTGACCACCTCATCCATGGTCGAGCCGGCTTCGCTGACCTGCTTCTCGCCGGTGGCGACCTTGGCGACCGATTCATTGATGAGCGCCTCGATTTCCTTGGCGGCAACAGCCGAGCGCTGGGCCAGCGAGCGCACTTCCGAAGCGACCACCGCAAAGCCGCGTCCCTGCTCACCGGCACGGGCCGCCTCCACTGCAGCGTTCAGGGCCAGGATGTTGGTCTGGAAAGCGATGCCGTCGATCACGCTGATGATGTCCACGATCTTGTGCGAAGAGGTGCTGATGGCGTGCATGGTTTCCACCACGCGGCCGACGGCCGCGCCGCCCTTGCTGGCGACGTCCGATGCGTTGTCGGCCAGGCGCTTGGCTTCGCGGGCATTGTCGGAGGTCTGCTTGACGGTGGCAGTGAGCTGCTCCATCGCCGAGGCGGTTTCCTGGAGCGAACCGGCTTGCTGCTCGGTGCGGTGGGACAGATCCATGTTGCCGCGCTTGATTTCATCGGAAGCCACGGCGATGGTATCGGTCCCTTGGCGGACTTCACCGACGATGGCCACCAGGCTGTCATTCATGCCCTTGAGTGCGGCCATCAGCTGGCCCAGCTCATCCTTGCTGGTGACTTCGATGCGGCTGCCCAGGTCGCCCGATTGCACGCTCTGCGCCACGCTCACGGCCTGGGCCAGGGGACGGGAGATCGAGCGGGTCAGCAGCCAGGCGATCAGGCCGCCCAAGGCCAGGGCTGCGAGGCTGGCCCCCATCATGGTCCACTTGGCCATGGCGTAGGCGGCTTCGGCAGCGTCCACATTGGCCGCGGAATTCTTGCGCAGCAGCTTGTTGAATTGCTCCACGTGGGAAATCACCTGCTTGAGAATGGGCATGCAATCCTTGACCAGCGAGGCGCGGGCCGCATCAGTCTGTTGCGAGGTCGCCAGCTTGACGATATTGACGGCCACCGGCAGGTATTGCGCTTCCAGCTTGCGCAGTTGCTCCAGCATCTCGCGCTCTTGCGGCGTGGTCGCCGGGTCCTGCATCAGGCGGGTCAGTTCGGCCATGCCGGATTCGATCTCTTTCTGGGCGCTGCCGACCAGGTCGACATCGCCTTTCTGTTCGGCGGTCCCACTGACCAACGGTTGCGTGCTGCAATGGCGCGCAGGCCGACGGCGAATTGCACTTTGGAAAGCGCTTCGAGCTTGCCCTCATCGATGGAGGTCAGGAAGACGATACGATCATTCAGGCGCGAGACTTGCTGCAGGCCGAAGGTGGCCACCGCCACCAGCAGGACCAGTACGGCGGCAAAGCCAAGGCCAAGACGATGGCCGATCTTCAGGTTCTTCATGACATCCTCCCCGATGGGTTTAATTTGTGTGTAAGCATTCTCGTTCAGCCGGAGTCCGCGTCCCATCGGGCTTTTCCTGAATTGCCTAGTTAAAACTCAGGGAAAATTCACGAGTAAATTGTCACTCCATCATGAAAGCGAAAAAATCGATGATCGCATCGGAAAAACTGATTACTTTTTGGCGTGATAAACCGGCAACGGCTTCAGGCAAAGCAACAGAAGTGAAACCGGAGCCGAAAACAAAAACGGCCTGCCGCAGCAGACCGTCTTGTTTGCAACACCAGGCTGTCTTGCCGAAGCGGCAAGACAGTGTCCCGGTTCAGCGTGACTTGTAGGGATTGTCGTAGCCGAGGGTGGCGAGGATCTCGGTTTCCAGCGCTTCCATCTCGTTGGCTTCCTCGTCGTCCTCGTGGTCGTAGCCTTGCGCGTGCAGCACGCCATGCACGACCAGATGGGCGGTGTGCTCTTCCACGGTCTTCTTCTGCTCGGCGGCTTCCTTCTCCAGCACATCGGTGCAGAAGATGATGTCGGCCTCGGTGACTTCGCTGTCTTCATCTTCGGTGTAGGCGAAGGTCAGCACGTTGGTGGCGTAGTCCTTGCCGCGATAGTCGCGGTTCAGGTCACGGCCTTCCTCGGAACCGACGAAACGCAGCGTCAGTTCGGCCGGCGCAAACAGGGCGGCCTGCACCCAGCGGCGCAAGAGAGGGCGGGTGATGCTGTCCTTGAGGCGGTCGTCGGCATATTGCACCGACAGCGTGAGTTTATGTTTTGGCATGGCGCGGCTTGGCGGATTTGGTCAGGAGATTGGTGGCAGTGCGGGCAGTGGCGCGCGCGGTATCCGGGCGCGGGTTGCCGGCGGCATCATAGGCATCGACGATGCGCGCCACCAGCGGATGGCGGACCACGTCGGCACTGGTGAAGCGCGAGAAGGCGATGCCGCGCACGTCATGCAGTACCGACAGCGCATCGACCAGGCCGCTCTTCTGGCCGTGATGCAGGTCGACCTGGGTGACGTCGCCGGTGATGACGGCCTTGCTGCCGAAACCGATGCGGGTCAGGAACATCTTCATCTGTTCCGGCGTGGTGTTCTGCGCCTCGTCCAGAATGATGAAGGCGTGATTGAGCGTGCGGCCACGCATGTAGGCCAGCGGGGCGATCTCGATGGCCTGCTTCTCGAAGAGCTTCTGCGTGCGGTCGAAACCCAGCAGGTCATACAGCGCGTCATAGAGCGGACGCAGGTACGGGTCGACCTTCTGCGCCAGGTCGCCCGGCAGGAAGCCCAGGCGCTCGCCCGCTTCCACGGCCGGGCGCGTGAGCACGATGCGCTGCACGGCATCGCGCTCCAGCGCATCGACCGCACAGGCCACCGCCAGGTAGGTCTTGCCGGTACCGGCCGGGCCCACACCGAAGGTGATGTCGTGTTCCAGGATGGCGTTGAGGTACTGGCTCTGGTGCGGCGTGCGTCCGCGCAGGTCGTGCTTGCGGGTCTTCAGGATGGGGCTCTCGGGCAGCGGGTCCTGGCTGTCCTTGTCGTCGGCGGCAGCCGCAGCGGGGGCGGTCGCAGCGGCCTTGCCACGGCGCGCCGGCAGCGGCGGCAGGCCGGCTTCTTCATCGGCGGCGGCGTTGGCGCGCTGCTCGACCAGGGCCAGCTGGATATCGTCCACGGCCACCGGACGGTCGGCCTTCTCGTAGAAACGCTCCAGCACCTCCACGGCGCGTTCGGCGTTGGTGCCGGTGACCACGAAGCGGTCGCCCCGGCGGAAGATGGTCACATCCAGCGCAGCGGAAATCTGGCGCAGGTTTTCATCGAGGGCACCGCACAGGTTGGCCAGGCGCCGGTTGTCCAGCGGCTGGGGCGTGAAGTGATGAGGCTGGTTGGGGATTTTTTTCAATGCACGATTCCGGTTGAGGGGATTGAATCATCAATGACGGGTCACGATCTCGCCACGCAGCGAGAAGGGGAAGGCTTCGGTCACGCGGACCTCGATGATCTCGCCGATCAGGCGCTGGCCGTTCGGGCCACCGTCGAAGTTGACCACGCGGTTGCTCTCGGTACGGCCTTGCAGCTCATGCTCGCGGCGCTTGGAAACGCCTTCCACCAGCACCTTTTGCACCGTGCCGACCTGCGCGGCACTGATCTTTGCCGCGTTGTCGTTGAGCGCAGCCTGCAGGCGCTGCAGGCGGGCCAGCTTGACTTCCTGCGGGGTGTCGTCGGCCAGGTTGGCGGCCGGCGTGCCGGGGCGCGGACTGAAGATGAAGGAGAAACTGTTGTCGAAGCCCACATCGGCCACCAGCTTCATGAGCGCTTCGAAATCTTCCTCGGTTTCGCCGGGGAAGCCCACGATGAAGTCCGACTGCACCGTGATGTCCGGGCGCACCTTGCGCATGCGGCGGATCACCGACTTGTATTCCAGCGCGGTGTAGCCGCGCTTCATCGCCGCCAGCGTGCGGTCCGAGCCATGCTGGGCCGGCAGGTAGAGGTGATTGCAGAGCTTGGGCACCTTGGCATAGGTGTCGATAAGGCGCTGCGAGAATTCCTTGGGATGGCTGGTCACGAAGCGGATGCGCTCGATGCCCGGCAGCTCGGCAATGTATTCGATCAGCAGGGCGAAGTCGGCGATCTCGCCATCTTCCATCACGCCGCGATAGGCATTGACGTTCTGGCCCAGCAGCATGATCTCCTTGACGCCCTGGTCGGCCAGCCCGGCCACTTCGGTGAGCACATCCTCGAAGCGGCGCGAGACTTCCTCGCCGCGCGTATAGGGCACCACGCAGTAGCTGCAATACTTGCTGCAGCCTTCCATGATGGAGACGTAGGCGGTCGCTCCCTCCACGCGCGCCGGCGGCAGGTGGTCGAACTTCTCGATCTCCGGGAAGCTGATGTCCACCTGCGGGCGCCCGCTGTAGCGCCGCTCGGAAATCATCTGCGGCAGGCGGTGCAGGGTTTGCGGACCGAACACCATGTCCACGAAGGGCGCGCGCTTGATGATGGCGTCGCCTTCCTGCGAGGCCACGCAGCCGCCCACGCCGATGAGCAGGTCGGGTTTTTCCTTCTTGAGCGCGCGCAGGCGGCCGAGGTCGGAAAAGACTTTCTCCTGCGCCTTCTCGCGAATCGAGCAGGTGTTCAGCAGGATCACGTCGGCCTCTTCCGGACGGTCGGTCTTGACGAGGCCTTCGGCGACATGGAGCACGTCGGCCATCTTGTCCGAGTCGTACTCGTTCATCTGGCAGCCGAAGGTTTTGATGAATACTTTTTTCTGCATAAATCTTTATCAGGCGAAGAGCGCAGGAAGGACGCATGGAACATGCGCGCGCCGGCGAGGAGGAGGGCGGCGGGCCGCTGGAATCTACTGCTGCAGCGGTGGTGGAGCCCATCCCCGGAGGTTCGCGATTATAGCACCGCAGGCCCCGTGCAGCCGCCGCCAGCGCCGGGCGGGCCTGTCCATGAGGCAATTCTCAGAGTTGCGCGCAGCAGTCCTGCAGCCATGCCAGCACGGCGCGCAGCCGGGGCAGGGTCTTGAGGTCGCGATGGAATACCGCCCACAGCTCGCGCTGCAGCTGTGGCGCAGGCTCCACAGTCTGCAGTTCCGGCGCCAGCAGATAGCTTGGCAGCAAGGCCAGCCCGACCCCGGCGCGCGCGGCCATGCACTGCGCCACCAGGCTGGTGCTGCGAAAACGCACCGGGTTGCCGGCGGCATGGTCGGCGATCCAGCGTGTCTCGGGAATGTCCGGCACGCCGTCGTCATAGGCCACGAAGGGCGCCGTCTTGGGCGCCTGCTGCCACAGGGCGACGTTATCGGCAGTGCCGCACAGGTAAAAACGTACCGCGCCCAGCGGCCTGGCGATCAGTTCGCCATCCTGGGGCTTGCCGAAGCGCAGGGCCAGGTCGGCTTCGCGCCGCGCCAGGCTCAGGGTCTGGTGGCCCATGGCGAATTCCACATCCAGCGCCGGCCATTGCGCCAGCAGCGCGGGCAGGCGCGGGGCCAGGAACAGGGTGCCGATGGCATCGGTGCAGGCCAGACGCAGCTTGCCTTCCAGCCGCAGGTCCCCGCCCGCGAGGGTGCGTGCCAGTTGCCGGGTCTGTTCCTGCATGGCGCGGGCAGCCGCCAGCACGCTCTCGCCCAGGCGGGTCAGTTCCACATCCTCGGCGCGGCGCAGGTAGAGCGGGGCCTGCAGGGCCTCTTCCAGCAATTGCAGGCGGCGGCCGATGGTGGCGTGGGTCACGCCCAGCGCGCGCGCCGCGCCGGAGAGGCTGCCGGCTTCGACGAAGGCGGCGAAGCTGCGCAGGCTTTCCCAGTCGGCATCCAGGGCGGCATGCATGGCTTGATGGGAAGGCAGGTGTGGGGCCTTGTTCCGGGCTGTTAATTTTTTCACAGGTGGCTGGCGATTTCGGTGAATGGCAGTGCGAATTTTATCGGACTAAGATGGTCCGTCACTGTGCATTGAAGATCAGTTGCAGCGTTTTATCGACTTCCCTCGAACATTTTTTAACAAGGAACCGCCATGTCCTCTCCCCAGACCCTGATCCAGATTGCCGGTGGCAGCCCCCGTGCCGCCACCTGGCAGGAAGCCGTGCTGCTCATCATCGACCACCAGACCGAATACACCACCGGGCGCGCCCCGCTGGCCGGCATCGATGCCGCCGTGGGCCAGGTCGCCGAACTCCTGCGCCAGGCTCGTGCCGCCGGTGCGCCGGTGATCCACATCGTCCACCACAGCAAGCCGGGCAGCGCCATGTTCGATCCGCAAGGGCCGCACGTGGCCATCATCGACGGCGTGCAGCCGCAGGGGGACGAACTGGTGCTGCCCAAGGGCCTGCCCAATGCCTTCGCCGGCACTGCGCTGGACGAGGCCATCAGGAAGACCGGCCGCAAGTCCCTGATCGTGAGCGGTTTTGCCACCCACATGTGCGTGAGCGCGACCGTGCGCTCGGCGCTGGACCATGGCTATGCCTCCACGGTCGTGGCCGCCGCCTGCGCCACCCGCGACCTGCCGGACCCGCTGGGTGGCGCACCGGTGAGCGCCGCCGAGATCCAGCGCGTGGCGCTGACCGAATTGGCCGATCGCTACGCCACGGTGGTGGCCGATGCAGCAGCGCTGGCGCAAAACTGATGCGCTGAGACGCC
This sequence comes from Herbaspirillum aquaticum, assembly GCF_002213425.1. Taxonomy (GTDB): domain Bacteria; phylum Pseudomonadota; class Gammaproteobacteria; order Burkholderiales; family Burkholderiaceae_D; genus Herbaspirillum; species Herbaspirillum aquaticum. The sequence goes on from NZ_NJGV01000006.1 coordinate 114,500, forward strand.
CCCGGTTGTTGCAAACCAGGCAAGGACGCTACCTCACCCGTAGCGTCCTTTTTTCATCATGCTGACTTACCCATAAGCAGATCGGTATCGACAATATTCAAAGAAAATTTCATCACGTTAACGACGTGGAACTAGCAATAATTAGAAATTACGCATGAATATTCAGGAGCGCTGAAATTCAGGAGACAAAATCGCTTAGTTTGGCGGCTTTCCGCAATTTGCCCACATCCTCCTTCGCCTGCCACGCCAGCCGCCTGCAGCGCGGTCGATGGGCAAAGCGAGCGCAACAGCATCCCTTGCTGTTGTGCTGCATTTCAATAAAGCGCGCGTACGCCGCATACGGATGGCCCTGCGGGCGGTCCTTAGAAAAAGGAATGAGTCGACCATGATTCCGGCAGTCTTCACCGACCGGCTTGCGGCCCTGCTGGCCAGCGGCCGGCGCACCATACTCGGCATTGCCGGCCCGCCCGGCAGCGGCAAGTCCACCCTGGCGCAGGCGCTGCTTGAGCATGTCCGCTCGCAAGGACTGGCGCATTCCGTCATCCTGCCCATGGATGGCTACCACCTCGCCAATGCCGAGCTGGCGCGCCTGGGCCGCGCCGCGCGCAAGGGCGCGGAAGATACCTTCGACAGTGCCGGTTATGTCCACCTGCTGTCACGGCTGCGCGAACAGCAGGCCGGTGAAATCGTCTACGCGCCTCAATTCCTGCGCGAGATCGAGGAGGCCATTGCCGGCAGCATCGCCATTGCCCACGAGACGCAGCTCATCATCACCGAAGGCAATTACCTGCTGCTCGATCGCGGCCACTGGGCGCGCGTGCGGCCCTTGCTTGATGAGGTCTGGTATGTCGATGTCGATCCTGCGCTGCGGCTGCAGCGGCTGATCGCACGCCACGTGCAGTTTGGCCGCAGCCCGGCCGAGGCCGAAGCGTGGGTGATGAACAGCGATGAAATCAATGCGGCGCTCATCGAGACCACGCGCAGCCGGGCCGACCGGATTTTTCGCCGGGACTGAGGGTTCCGGCGTGTCGTGAGCAGCAAGCAGCAAGGGGCCGCGACAGGCCCCAGCCATCCCCCTGGAACTTCCAACAAGAACGGAGACAAGCATGATCAAGAAAACCCTCGCCATCGCCTGCGCCACCCTCGCACTGGGCGCCGCCGCCGCCCCGGCACAGGCCGCCGACAAGCCCCTGAAATCAGTCGGCGTCACCCTGGGCGACCTCGCCAATCCCTTCTTCGTGGCCATCGCCAAGGGGGCTGAAAGCGGCGCCCGCAAGATCAATCCGGACGCCAAGGTCACCGTGGTCTCCTCCAAGTATGACCTCAACACCCAGGTCGGCCAGATCGAGAACTTCATCGCCAACAAGGTCGACATGATCGTGCTCAATGCGGCCGATTCCAAGGGCGTGGGCCCCGCCGTGAAGAAGGCCAAAAAGGCCGGCATCGTGGTGGTGGCCGTGGATGTGGCCGCCGAAGGTGCGGATGTGACCGTCATGTCGGACAACACCATGGCCGGCGCCGAGTCCTGCAAGTTCATCGCCGACAAGCTGCAGGGCAAGGGCAACGTGGTCATCGTCAACGGGCCGCCGGTGTCGGCGGTGATGGACCGCGTCACCGGCTGCAAGGCCGAGTTCAAGAAGTCGCCCGGCATCAAGATTCTCTCCGACAACCAGAACGCCGGCGGCAGCCGCGATGGCGGCATGACCACCATGTCCAACCTGCTGGCCGCGCAAGGCAAGATCGATGGCGTCTTCGCCATCAACGACCCCACTGCCATCGGCGCCGAGCTGGCGATCCGCCAGGCCAAGCGCAGCGACATCAAGGTCATCACCGGTGTGGACGGCGCACCCGATGCCGAACGCGCGCTCAAGGACGGCAAGTCGCTCTTCGCTGCCTCGCCCGCGCAGGACCCGTATGGCATGGCCGCCGAGAGCGTGGCCATCGGCTATCAGGTCATGAATGGCCGTACGCCCGAGAAGCCCGTCAAGCTGCTGCCGGTCAAGCTGATCACACGCGACAACGTGGCTGACTACAAGGGCTGGGTCCCGGCCAACTGAGGCCCCGCGTCCGGCGGCATATCACTTTGGTGAGCGCCGCCTCCGCAGCGCCCGCAGCCAGGAGAGCTTCCTGCTGCGGGATGCGCTTGCCGCCCTGCGGCTGCATTCTTCGATTGCCATGACTTCCACTCCCATTCTGCAGATGACCGGCATCAGCAAGTCCTTCGGGGCCACGCGCGCGCTGTCGGACATGCACCTGACCATCCGTCCCGGCGAGATCCACGCGCTCATGGGCGAGAACGGCGCCGGCAAGAGCACGCTCATGAAAGTGCTCTCGGGCGTACACGCCCCCGATGGCGGACAGATCCTGCTGGACGGCCATCCGGTCTCGCTGCGCGACCCCGGTGCCAGCCGCGCCGCCGGCATCAACCTGATCTACCAGGAACTGGCGGTCGCGCCCAACATCAGCGTGGCCGCCAATGTCTTCATGGGCAGCGAACTGCGCACGCGTTGGGGGCTGATCGACCACGCCGCCATGCGCCGTCGCACCGATGCCGTGCTCAGGCAGCTGGGCGCCGCCTTCCGCGCATCGGACCGTGCAGGCCGGCTCTCGATTGCCGAACAGCAGCAGGTCGAGATTGCCCGCGCGCTGGTGCATCGCAGCCGCATCGTCATCATGGATGAACCGACGGCTGCACTCTCCGAGCGCGAGACCGAGCATCTCTTCGGTGTCGTGAAACGCCTGCGCGACGAGGGCCTGGCGATCATTTACATCAGCCATCGCATGGCCGAGGTGTACGCCTTGGCCGATCGCGTGACGGTACTGCGCGATGGCAGCTTCGTGGGCGAACTGGCCCGTGAGGAAATCGATTCCGAACGCATCGTGCAGATGATGGTGGGGCGCTCACTGGGCGAGTTCTACCAGCACACCCGCATGGCGCCTGAACGCGCGGCAGCCTTGCCGGTGGTACTGCAAGTGCAGGACCTGGCCGGCGGCAAGGTCAAGCCTTCCAGCTTCGCGGTGCGTGCGGGCGAGGTGCTCGGTTTTGCCGGGCTGGTCGGCGCCGGGCGTACCGAACTGGCGCGCCTGCTCTTCGGGGCGGACCCGCGCAGCGGCGGTCATGTGCTGCTGGAAGGCCAGGCTGTGCAGATCGATGAGCCGCGCGCGGCCATGCGCGCCGGTATCGCCTACGTGCCGGAAGACCGCAAGGGCCAGGGGCTGTTCCTGCAGATGGCCGTGGGCGCCAACGCCACCATGAACGTGGCCGGCCGCCACAGCCGCATGGGACTGGTGCGCAGCGCTGCCCTGGATGATGTGGCGCGCGGTGCCATCCAGCGTCTCAACGTCAAGGTCGCCCATCCGCAGGTGGCAGTCGGCAAGCTCTCCGGCGGCAACCAGCAGAAGGTTCTGCTGGCACGCTGGCTGGAGATCGCACCCAAGGTCCTGATCCTGGACGAGCCCACGCGGGGTGTGGATATCTATGCCAAGAGCGAGATCTATCAACTTGTCCACAAGCTGGCCGAGCAGGGCGTGGCCGTCGTGGTCATCTCCAGCGAGCTGCCGGAGGTCATCGGCATCTGCGACCGCGTGCTGGTCATGCGCGAGGGTGCCATCACGGGTGAACTCGCCGGTGCGGCCATCACCCAGGAAGCCATCATGCACCTGGCCACCGATACCGCCGGCATGCATGGCACGCATGCGGGGGGCGCAGCGCCGCCTGCCGTCGGCACTGCGGCGGTCCATTCTTCTCCTTCTTCCCATTCCTTCTAGTCATGGCTGATTCCACTTCGCTTTCCAAGCACGATGCCCCGGCACGTTCCTCTTCCACGGCGTCGCAATGGCTGCTGCACCGGCTGGGCATGTTGCCGGTCCTGGTGGTGCTGTACCTGCTGTTCTATGCGCTGACAATCTATCTCAGCGGCGACGGCAGCTCCAATTTCGCCACCGCCGAAAACACCATGAACATCCTGCGCCAGGTCGCCATCAACCTGGTGCTGGCGGCGGGCATGACCTTCGTCATCCTCACGGCCGGCATCGACCTGTCGGTCGGTTCGGTGCTGGCCGTCTCTGCCGTGCTGGGCATGCAGATCTCGCTCAGCGCCGCGCCGGGATGGGCGATCCCGATGTTCGTTCTCTCGGGGCTGTTGATGGGCATGGTCAACGGCGCCATGGTCGCCTTCCTCAACATCAATGCCTTCGTGGTGACGCTGGGCACGATGACAGCATTTCGCGGCGCGGCCTATCTGCTGGCCGATGGGACCACGGTGCTCAACAATGAGATTCCCAGTTTTGAATGGATCGGCAATGGCGACTTCCTGCATGTGCCCTGGCTGATCTGGGTGGCGGTGGCAGTGGTGCTGCTGTCCTGGGTGATCCTGCGCAAGACGGTGCTGGGCATGCACATCTACGCCATCGGCGGCAATCTGCAGGCCGCACGGCTGACCGGCATCCGCGTGGGGCTGGTGCTGCTGTTCGTGTATTCGATCAGCGGCCTGTTCGCCGGCCTGGCCGGGGCCATGTCGGCCAGCCGCTTGTACGGGGCCAACGGCAACTGGGGCAGCGGCTATGAACTCGATGCGATCGCTGCCGTGGTACTGGGCGGCACCAGCCTCATGGGTGGTGTGGGCACGATCTGGGGGACGGTGGTGGGGGCGCTCATCATCGGGGTGATGAACAACGGACTCACCATCCTCGGCCTGTCCTCGTTCTGGCAATACGTGGCCAAGGGCGCGGTGATCGTGCTGGCCGTGATCCTCGACAAATGGCGTCAGAAGGATGCCGCGCAATGACACTCTCTTCCCCATCCGGAGCCCGCATGTCCCTTCCCGATCTTGAAAGCCGCGCCTTCCTGCAAGCGCATGTGGCCGATACGCTGGCCTTTTACGACCGCCATGCCATCGATCCAGAGGGCGGATTCTTCCATTACCTCAAGGACGACGGCAGCGTCTATGAGCGCAGCCATCGGCATCTGGTCAGCGCCACGCGCCTGGTCTTCACGCAATCGATGGCCTACCTGCATACGGCGCAGCCGCGCTACCTGGAGCAGGCGCGCCATGCACTGGCGCACCTGGAGCGCTTCCGCCATCCCGAGGGGCCGCTGGCAGGCCTGTATGCGTGGACCTTGCGTGATGGCCAGATCGAGGATGGCACCGTGATGGCCTATGGCCAGGCCTTCGTGCTGCTGGCCTATGCGCATGCGCACCGTGTCGGGCTGTGCGATGCGCAGCAGGTGGCGCAGGCCTATGAGCGCATGGAGAGCGCCTTCTTCGAGTCAGCGCATCAAGCGTATGCGGACGAGATCACGCCGGCCGGCGAGCTGATCGCCTATCGCGGCCAGAACGCCAACATGCACATGTGCGAAGCCTGCCTGGCGGCGCACGCTGCGACGGGGCGCGCGGTCTACCTGGAGCGGGCGCAACTGCTGATCGAACGTTTCGTCTTCGGCCTTGCGCGGCAATCGCAGGATCTGGTGTGGGAGCATTATCGCCAGGACTGGTCCCTGGATCATGACTACAACCGCGGCAACCGCGACAACATCTTCAAGCCCTGGGGTTTCCAGACCGGGCACCAGACCGAGTGGGCCAAGCTGCTGCTGATCGCCCATCCACAGCAGCCGCGTCCGGCCTATGTGACGCGTGCCGCGCAATTGCAGGATGCAGCGTGGCAGCACGGCTGGGATGCGCTCCACGGTGGCTTGATCTACGGCTTCGATCCGGACCTGCGTCCCTATGACACGGATAAATATTTCTGGGTCCAGGCCGAGTCCTTCGCCAGCGCGTGGCGGCTGTGGCGCGTGACAGGTGAAGCACGTTTCCGCCAGCAGTATCACGCCATCTGGGCGTGGAGCTGGGCGCACCTGGTCGATCACCATCATGGTGCCTGGTTCCGCATCCTGGCGGCCGATGGCAGCAAGCTGGAAGACACCAAGTCCCCCGCCGGCAAGGTCGACTATCACACCATGGGTGCGTGCTGGGATGTGCTGGAGGCGGGTGGCCTGAGCGGTTGAGGAGGCGATCAGGGGATCTTGAGGAATACCTTGTCGTAGATCTTGCGGATCTCCGCCACCGACTCCGGGTCGTGCCATTTCTCCACGATGGCGCGATACGAAGGCTTGGCGCGCTCGGCCAGCAGGACCTTGTTGACCTGTTCCACCACCTGGCGGCCCCATTCATTGTGCGGGCACATCACGCGGTTGAAGACGACTTCATTGGCCTCCTGCATCGGCAGTGCCACCAGTTCGCCGGCATGGCCCATGGCGCGCGCCTGGTCGAAGGCCAGCAGCGGCAGTTCCACCATGTAGTCGAGACGACCGGCCAGCAGCATGCCGATGGCCTCCATTTGTTCGGAATAATTTTCACGTGGCGGATAGGCCGTCAGCAGTTTGTCCACCGTCGGGCTGTAGGAGCGGTCACGCATGACCGATGTGGTCAGCCGCGGGTCTTGCAGCAGGGCCATCAGCGAGGTCCGGTGCTTGAATTCGGCCACGCGATCGCGCCGCACGATGATGCGCAAGGGCAGGAAGATCGACATCGGCAGCGACAGGTAGCCGTAATGCTCACGCTCCGGCGTCTTGAGCATGCCATTGAAGCACCAGTGGCTACCCTTGCGGATCTCGCTGTTGATGCGCGGGAAGGGGGCCTCCAACTCGACGTGCTCGTAGTCCGGCATTTCCTTTTTCAGCACGTTGAGGGTGAGATCGAAGATGCCCTGATGCGCGAATTCGCCGCTGCGAATCATGTAGGGCGGCACATTGTATTTGCCCCAGGTGATCTGGTCGGCGGCCATCGCGATGGGCACCATGGCCGCCATGCTCGCGCAGCACATCAGATGGGCGAGGGGTTTGAGCAAATGACGATGGAGCATGCACGACTTTCTTTTTCAGGTGTGGGCAGCGGATGGCGACGACGGCAACGCCGCTGCCAGCAACACCCGATTGCGGCCCTCGGTCTTGGCTTGATAGAGCGCCCGGTCTGCCGCTTGCAGCAAGGATTCCAGCCGGGCTTCGGGATGGGCGGGAACGCACGAGGCCACACCAGCGCTGATGGTAATACGGCCCAGGGCTGATCCTGCATGCGGCAGGTTCAGCGCATGGATGGCATCGCACATGCGTTGCAGGATCTGCTGGCCGTGGAGGCTGTCGGTCTCGGCAAGGATCACCGCGAATTCTTCGCCGCCATAGCGCGCCACCGTTTCACCGGCGCGGCCGATGGTGTCCTGCAGTGTCTGTGCTACCTGGCGCAGGACCGCATCCCCGGCCACGTGGCCGTAATGATCGTTGTAGGGTTTGAACCAGTCGACGTCGATGAAGGCCACCGTCAGCGGCTTGGCATGCCGCAGGCTGCGCCGCCATTCGAGGTCCAGCGTTTCATCGAAGCTGCGGCGGTTGGCGATGCCGGTGAGGCCATCGGTGAGGCTCAGCGAGCGCAGGCGTTCATTGGCCTGTGCCAGGTCGCGCGTGCGTTCGGCGATGCGCAGCTCCAGCGATTTGTTGAGGGCGCGCAGGGATTCCTTTTCCTGTTCCAGCTGCTCGTAGAGCGCGCGGTTCTGGCGCGACTGCTTGCGCAGGTTGGACAGCATCGCATTGATGGCATCGGCCAGGAAGTGCAGTTCATGGCGGGTGCGGCCGGCCAGGTGGATGCGTTGCGGCATGTTGGGCTGGTCGGGCTGGTTCAGGTCCTGCCCGCGCACAAAGCCGGCCAGGCGCGTCATCGGTTGCCCCAGCCAGCGATTGAAGACGTACAGGAAGATGAACCACAGCACCAGCGTCTTGATGACCGAGTTGATGAGGATGAGCGTGAAGCCATACGCCACCTTGCCAATGACCACGTGGCGGCTGGAATACACCGTCCAGGAACCGATGTCGTGCGTCACGCCGTGTTCATCACGATAGAGAATCGGGAAGCGGTGGCTGGTGGTGGCATTGAAGAAGCCCGGCTTGACCGCGCTGCGCGCGCCCTCCGGCTCGACGTGGATCTGCCGGCCATCGTGATCGATGATATTGCCCAGCGCCATGACCAGCTTGCCTTGCGGGTCCTCGATCTTGACGCCCGTGACCACCGGCAGGTTGCTGATACCGCGCAGGGTGGCCTTTTGCACGTCGCCCTGGAAGCGCCAGGTGGAGCTGGCCAGGCTGGCGCCGAAGGTCTGGTCCATGGCGCGCAATTCATTGTCCACCCCGGATTGCGTGTGCTCATATTCAGCCGCGAGTTGCAGGCAGGTCACGATCAACGTAACGAGAAAGTAACTTCCGAAGATGATGCGCAGCAGGTGGACTGCCAGGGAATGCTTGGAGAGCAAATTCATGTTCTTGCGTGCCGGGGATGCCTTGCTCAGGAGTGCGCGCGATGGCGCAAAGCAGTGCCGATGAGGCATGCAGACATCGTGCCAGCGCGCAGGGTGCGGGCAGCCGATGGCGAGACGCTGCGTGGCGTCAGCCGGCCCTTTGCGGGCAGTGCGGCAACAGCGAAGGCCACGACGGACAGCCCCGCGTAGTCGCGGATGCGCTGCATTGGCATGGCGTGAAACGGCCGCATTGAATTTCCTCCCGCGGATGTGATGTGGGCCATGGGCTGGCCACTTAATTGCTGGTCACGTGCGGGGTAAATTCTAACAGTTAGGTTTTACCGAATTGTTGGCCAATGCTGCTTGAACGTAATTAAGTGTGCGTTCCATGCACACTTTGTTTCTCGTGCGAGGAGAGTTGATGAGGATTGGTAGATTTGTCGTTGCCGGCAGGCATCAAGGGGCTCGACGTCAGTCAAAGTAAAGCGACAGGATGAGGAAGGCCGCGCTCAGCCGTAGCCTGCGAGATGCTGCCGGGCAATCACGAATTCCACCCTGACACCCGGCGCGGGCATGACGAACAATTGCCTTTCCTCCCCGGCATTGGGCGGTGCCACCTGGAACGCGATGGCGCGCTCGGCCAGGCGCAGCAGCAACTGCTCCCATTGCGCGGCACTGTCCACCCGCAACGCCAGGTGATCGATGCGTGCCGCAGATTCGCGCGACTGCACGACCGGTGCGCCCGACGGTGACGGACGTTCGATCAGATGCAGCACAGCCTTGTGACCGAGGTAGAGCCAATGGCCAGCTACCGCGAAGGGCGGCCGGGGGCCGTCCTGCATGCCGGCCACTTCCACGAAGAAATCCCGCAGGCGGCGGCAATCGTTTGCGACGATGGTGATGTGATCGAGTTGCATGGTGCGTTTAGAGCAAACCTCCGCCGTCCACATCCACGATGCTGCCGGTCATGAAACCATTCTGCATCAGCAGCAGATAGGCCTGCGCCAGATCCTCGCTTTGGCCCACGCGGCCCACTGGCAATTTGGCGCCGGCGCGCTCGGCCATGGCCTTGCGGTCGGCCTCGCTCATGTCGCCCCACATGCCTGACTCCACCATACCGGGACTGACCACGTTCACGCGCAGCGGTGCCAGTTCCTTGGCCAGGGTCTTGGCCATGATTTCGGTGGCGGCATTCATGGTGGCCTTCACCAGCGAACCCGGCGCCGCCTTGCGTGCCAGCAGGCCGGAGGTGAAGGTGATGGAGCCATTTGGACGCAGATGGCGCAAGGCCTGCTGGGCCGCGCGCAGCTGACCGAAGAACTTGATGTTGAAGGCCGCGATGGCATCGGCGATCGGCAGGTCCGCCAGCTTTGCTGAACCGATCACCGGCCCGGCCGTGACGACCAGATGGTCGAAGGCACCGATGCCCTCGAAGAACCGGGCCACGGAGGCATCGTCGCTGATGTCGACCTGTGCGGTAGCGATGTGGGCCGGGAAGTCTGCGGGGGCCTTGCGGCGCCCGGCCGCGACGACTTGCGCGCCCTTGGCGGCGGCCTGTTCAGCGACGGCGCGGCCGATACCGCTGAGGCCGCCGATGACGATGATTTTCTGGTCTTGCATGATGAGGCTCCTTGAAGAAACGATCGCTGTTCAGGCCGCGTTCGAGGCGGCCGGTGTGGTGAGCGGCAGCGCCGGATAATCGGTATAGCCGGCCGCACCCCCACCGAAGAGGGTGGCGCCATCGAAGTCGGCCAGGGGCAGGTCTTCGACCAGGCGGCGCGGGAAATCCGGATTGGCGACGAAGGGACGGCCGAAGGCCACCAGGTCGGCATAGCCTTGCTCCAGCACCCATTGCGCACGCGCCTTGTTGTAATTGCCCGCCACGATGATGGGATGGGTGAAGCGCTCGCGCAGTTGTTGGCGGAAGCTCTCGGTGACCACGGGGGCGTCGTCCCAGTCGGCTTCCACCAGATGCAGGTAGGCGATGCCGCGCTGTTGCAGGAAGCTGGCCGCATCCAGGATGGTCGGCAGGATGTCCGGGCAATCCATGCCGCGTGCGGTCAGGAAGGGTGCCAGGCGGATTGCGGTGCGATGCGCGCCGACTTCATCGGCGACGGCATCGATGACTTCCTTGAGGAAGCGCAGGCGGTTTTCACGCGAGCCGCCGTATTCGTCGGTACGCACATTGGAGGTGGTGCGCAGGAACTGGTCGATCAGGTAGCCGTTGGCGCCGTGGATTTCCACGCCATCGAATCCTGCGGCGATGGCATTGCGCGCGGCGCGGCGGAAGTCTTCGACGATGGCCTTGATCTCGGCATGCGCCAGGGCACGCGGGGTGGGGCTGGCGACCATGCCGCCCACGCCGGTGGCCGGATCGACTTTCCAGATCTGTCCTTCGAAGGGCAAGGCCGACGGCGCGACCGGCAAGGCCCCGCCGTGGAAATCCGGATGCGACATCCGGCCCACGTGCCACAGCTGCAGGAAGATGCGTCCCCCTGCATCGTGCACGGCACGGCTGACCAGGCGCCAGCCTTCCACTTGCTCGGCGCTGTAGATGCCGGGAGTAAAGGAGTAGCCCTTGCCCTGCGGCGAGATCTGCGAGGCTTCGGTGATGATGAGGGCCGCTGAGGCACGCTGGGCGTAATGCAGGGCGTTCATTGCATTGGGAACATCGCCCGGCTGCGAACTGCGCGCTCGGGTCATCGGTGCCATCACGATGCGATGGGGAAGGGTGAGCTGGCCTACCGTGAGCGGGGTCAGCAGGGTGGTCGGGGTTGACATGACAGGCTCCATGAATGCGTTGATGGAGGCCATTATGCAAATGCCGACCTCATTTGATAATTGGGCTAGTATTTGAAGGATTATCAAATGGAGCAGAATAATGGCCGCAGACAACCTGGGCGACATTCGCCTCTTCGTGGAAGCCGCTGCCTTGGGCAGCCTCTCAGCTGCGGGCCGCAAGATCGGCCTGTCTCCGGCTGCGGCCAGTGCGCGCCTGGTGAAGCTGGAGGGCGAGCTGAACACGCGCCTGTTCGAACGCACCACGCGCCACTTGCGGCTCACGGCCGAGGGGGCGCTTTACCTGTCGCATTGCCAGCAGGCACTGGCCGCCCTGGACGATGCCCAGGCTGCGTTGCAGGCCGGACGCAGCGTGGTCAGTGGCAAGTTGCGCATTGCGGCCACTTCCGATTTTGGTCGGCATGTACTGCGGGGCTGGCTGGAGGAATTCAACGAGCGCTATCCGCAGATCACGCTGGCGCTGGTGCTGGGGGACTCGATGGCCAACCTGCTGCAGGATGACCTGGATCTGGCGATCCGCTTCGGGGTGCCACCCAGCAGCTCGATGGTGGCCCGGCCGCTGGCGCCGAACCGGCGCGTGTTGTGCGCGGCGCCTTCGTATCTTGCCAAGCGAGGCATGCCGAGGCGCCCGGCCGATCTGCATCGTTTCGAGTGCATCGTGCTGCTCGGCGCGAGCGGGCTGGCCAATGAGTGGCGCTTTGAACGCGAGGGGGAGGTGCAGACCTATACCGTGCCGGCGGCGACTTCGCGTGAAACCAATGACGGGGAACTGGCCCGCCAGTGGGCGCTGGAAGGGCAAGGGATCGTGATGAAGTCGGTGTGGGATGTTGCCGAAGACCTGCGTGCGGGACGGCTCAAATTGCTGATGCCGAAATGGCGCATGGCGGATGCGCCGGTGCATGCCTTGTATCAGCGCACGCGGTATATGGCGCCGCGGGTGAGGGCGGTGCTGGATTTTCTTGTTGAGAGATTTGAGGCGGAGGGGAGCAGGATGGCGGGATTGTTGAAATGAAGTGCTGAAATGAATTGCTGAAGCGAACAGCCGTTCCTTTGGAGGCGGCTGTTCATGTGGCTTCGTTGGTTCCCTTACTTTGGTTGCAGCTGCTCGTGAAACTTCCCACGCGGTCCGCACGGCTGTCTAAATGGGTTACTTATCCCATCCAAAGATGCGTCGATGAGCCTCGAGATATTTGTGATTCCCAGGCTTTAGCGGAAGCGTGATTTCATGATGAATATATAATGCGCGAGCATCTTGTGTGGAAAGGTGCGAGCTAATGAGGATGTTTCCGCTCGGACTAAAGCTGATCAGTCCCTTGTCGAACAGACGATCAATATGGGCTGCAAATAGGAAGCCATTCAAGGGGTCTAACTTTTCCTCATCCGAAGAGATCGCCCAGGGTTTGACGTGGCTGGCAATGAGTAGATCCTGATGAGTCACGCCAGTGATTGGGCAACTACGCCATAAGTTAAGTAAATCTTTTCTAAAGCGACCTTGTCCGATGCGTGCTTCTCTCAGCGCTTGTTTGGTCGTCGGAGAAGGCGGTCGAGTCTTAGAGAAAGTTGGTGAATGAAAGTCGGTCGAAGCACTAGCGACAGATTCTTCTTGGTCACCAGCCAAATGCAATAAATCGATGCCAGCATCTGTAGGCAACGATGCCATGTAGCCCTGGAAGATACTGCCGATCTTTGTGACGATGCGTGGAATACAGCGGTCGTTATACCGTTCAGCGAAGGTTTCAAGCAGGTAGCCCTCGATGCTGATGGCGGGCTCTAGTTTGAAAAGCTGCACATCGACTCGTCGCCCCTTCGCGTCCCATCCCTTAAAGACGCGAGTGGCGGGTTGATCTGCCTCGTAGGCATCCGATTTAGCCACAGCGATGTAAGTGATCCTTCTGTCTACGTTGCAGAAGATCACATCCCCTGCTCGCACCGTGGCGACTACATCCCAATGACCAAAACGCGTCGTGCGAATTACGCCATCTGCCTCTTCTTTTTGGCTGTGTAGCGGTGCCCAAAGGAAATTCCCATCGACGACTTCTTTATGCGATAGCCCAATATTGACCCAGAAAAAATTCAAGCCTTCCCCCGTGTTTTTCCCATTTTTATCGAGAATATTCGAGGTCTAGGGATTTGGGGAAGGAATTCCTGCGTTTAATAGGCTGACTAAGTGAAGAAACGCGCCCAAAACAAAAAACCCGCCCTTCTTTCGAAGAGGCGGGTTTTTCGGACGGCGCCGCATACGCATGATTGCACATGCAGCGACGGGTATCTGGTGGTGATAGGTGGACTTGAACCACCGACCCCAGCATTATGAGTGCTGTGCTCTAACCAGCTGAGCTATATCACCAGGAGGCAAGCACGAGACTATAGAGGTCTGATCGCCTTCTGTCAATACTTTTTCCGCATTTCTTTCTTTATTTTATCCACAGCCCCCGGCAGCTCATCCGGCGCGCCGTTCCGCCAAGGCCTGCTGCACCCGCGCCAGCACCTCGGCCGTCGCCTCCAGGCGGTTGCAGTCGATGCTGATGCGCTCCGGCATGGACCGCAGCCAGGTCAGCTGGCGCTTGGCCAGCTGGCGCGTGGCTGCAATGCCCTTTTCGCGCAGGGCGGTGGCATCGATGCTGCCGTCCAGGTATTCCCACATCTGGCGATAGCCCACACAACGCATCGACGGCAGGCCCAGGTGCAGGTCGCCACGCGCGCGCAAGGCGGCGACTTCTCGCTCCAGCGCGCCACCGCGCAGCATCAGGTCAAAGCGCAGCGCAATGCGCTCATGCAGCACCGCGCGATCAGCCGGTTCCAGCGCCAGCGGCAGCATCTCAAAAGGCAACGGCTCAGGCGGCTTCTGCGCCAACAGGGACGACATCGGCTGCCCCGTCAGCAAGCTGATCTCCAGCGCACGCTGGATGCGCTGGCTGTCGGTCGGTTTCAGGCGCGCAGCCGTGACCGGGTCCAGCGTCGCCAGGCGCGCATGCATGGCCGGCATGCCGATCCGTGCCGCCTCCTCATCCAGTTGCGCACGCAAGGCCGGATCGGCCTGCGGCAGCTCATCGAGCCCATCGCGCAGTACCTTGAAATACAGCATCGTGCCGCCCACCAGCAACGGCAGCTTGCCGCGCGCTGCAATCTCCAGCGTGAGCCGCAGCGCATCCTGCCGGAATTGCATGGCCGAGTAGGCTTCGGTCGGGTCGATGATGTCGATAAGGTGGTGCGGTACGGCCGCCAGCTCTTCCGGGCTGGGCTTGGCGGTGCCGATGTCCATCTCGCGATAGACCAGGGCCGAATCGACGGAAATGATTTCGCAGGGCAGGTGGCGGGCGATCTCCAGCGCGGCAGCGGTCTTGCCAGACGCGGTGGGGCCCATGATGGCCACGGCCAAAGGCAGGCGCTGGGTCATCAGGGGCTCCTTACTGGCCACGCAGGAAAAGCTTGTCCAGATCCGACAAGCCCATCTGCGTCCAGGTGGGACGGCCATGGTTGCACTGGTCGGAACGTTCGGTGGCTTCCATCTGGCGCAGCAGCGCGTTCATTTCCGGCAGCGTCAGGCTGCGATTGGCGCGCACGGCCGTGTGGCAGGCCAGGGTGCCGAGCAGTTCGTTGCGGCGCTCCAGCAAGACACGGGAGCCGCCATACTCGCGCACGTCGCGCAGGACGTCGCGTGCCAGGGTCTGGGCGTCGGCGTTCTTCAGCAGCGCCGGGACGGCCCGCACGGCCAGCGTGGTGGGGGACATCACGGCGATATCGAAGCCCAGTGCCGACAGCGTTTCCTGATGTTCTTCCACCGTGCCCACTTCCACCGGATCGGCATAGAAGGTGACCGGGATCAGCAGCGGCTGCACGAACATCTCGTTGCCATCGAGCGCCGTCTTCAGTTGTTCGTAGAGGATGCGTTCATGTGCCGCGTGCATGTCCACCACCACCAGGCCCGCTTTGTTCTGGGCCAGCACGTAGATGCCGTGCAATTGCGCCAGTGCAAAGCCCAGCGGGAAGTCGCCCTCGGGCAGCGCTGCAGCGGGCTGCGCGGAGGACGGGAAGGCAGCGCTGTTGACGCCGGCTGTGGATGCACCACCCTGCGCAGCCGGTTCGCTGCGGAACATGTTGCCGTAGGCCGCACGATCCTGGCGTACGCCGAAGCCGCCGTTGCCGGCAAAGGAGAAGGGGCGCGGCTGTTCGGCAAACTGGGCCGAGAAACTCTGCTGTGTCTGTTCGCGCATCCAGGGCAGCGGGGCATTCGGGCTACTGGCGGGAGCGGGCGCACCCTCGGCACTCTCGCTCTGTTGCTGCGGCAGATTGCCGAAGGACACGGCTGAGGTCTGCGCCAGCGCGCGCGATACCGCATGGAAGACGAACTGGTGCACCGCGCGGCTGTCGCGGAAGCGCACTTCGATCTTGGAGGGATGCACGTTCACATCCACCAGCGCCGGGTCCAGCGTGAGCGAGAGCGCATAGGCTGGATAACGGTCGCCATGCAGCACATCCTGGTAGGCGGCACGTACGGCGTGGGTGAGCAGCTTGTCACGGACGAAGCGGCCGTTGACGTAGAAGTACTGGCCATCGGCGCGCGCCTTGGAGGCCGTGGGCAGGCCCACGAAACCGTGCAGGCGCAGCGGACCGGCACTCTCGTCGAGCGGCAGGCGGGCATTGGCGAAGTCGTCGCCGAGGATATGGGCGCTGCGCTTGGCGAACTCGCCCACGTTCCAGTGATCGACCGTCTTGCCGTTGTGCGAGAGCGAAAAACTGACATCCGGACGCGCCAGCGCAATGCGTCGCACGACTTCGGCGCAATGGCCGTATTCGGTCTGTTCGGACTTGAGGAATTTGCGCCGCGCCGGCGTGTTGAAATACAGGTCCTGTACATCGATGGTGGTGCCCTGTGCGCCTGAGGCCGGGGCCACGGTACCGAATTGGGAGCCGGTGATTTCCCAGGCGTGCGGGGCATCGGCGGTGCGGCTTGTGACCGTCAGCTGGGCCACCGAGGCAATCGAGGCCAGCGCTTCACCACGGAAACCGAGGGTGGAGACATTCTCCAGGTCGGTCAGCGAGGCGATCTTGGAAGTCGCATGACGGGCCAGCGCCAGCGGCAATTGCTCCGGTGGAATGCCGCGTCCGTTGTCCGTGATGGCGATGCGCTTGACGCCGCCTTGCTCCAGGCGCACGGTGATTTGGGTGGAGCCGGCATCGAGCGCGTTCTCCAGCAATTCCTTGACCACGGCCGACGGACGTTCGATCACCTCGCCAGCGGCAATCTGCGAGATCAGTTGATCGGGCAGGGCCTGGATGGGGCGAGGGGAGGGGGCGGCAGCCGGTTCGGAAGCGGGGGAAGAGTGCGGTACGTTCATGGCGGGATTATACCTGCCGGCGCCGCAGGCCGGAGGCGGCTTCGTGCGTGCTTGCAGTATCAGGTTTTACTGCCGGGCAATCCGGGGGGCGCCACGCAGGAAATTCCGAAAACGATATAAATGATTTAACAGATTTACACGCGGAAGGTGCTCACCGCTGCCGCCAGGCGTTCGGCCTGCTGCTGCAATGACTGTGCTGCAGCGGCGGCCTGCTCCACCAGGGCCGCGTTCTGCTGGGTACTCTCATCCATCTGGGCGATGGCCCGATTGATCTGGTCGATCCCCTCGCTCTGCTCACGGCTGGCGGTGGTGATTTCGCTGATGACGGTGGAGACGCGCTGCACGCTGGCCACCACGTCATTCATGGTGTTGCCGGCCTGGGAAACCAGTTGGCCGCCGCCGGCCACGGTTTGCACCGAGGCGTCGATCAGTTCCTTGATCTCCTTGGCGGCCGAGGCGCTGCGCTGGGCCAGCGTGCGCACTTCGGTGGCCACCACTGCAAAGCCGCGTCCCTGCTCACCGGCGCGGGCCGCTTCCACTGCCGCGTTCAAGGCCAGGATATTGGTCTGGAAGGCGATGCCGTCGATCACGCTGATGATGTCGACGATGCGCTGCGAGGAGCTGTTGATGGCATCCATGGTCTGCACCACCTGGCCGACCACGTCACCGCCGTGGCTGGCGACTTCGGAGGCGGAACCGGCCAGTTCATCGGCTTGCACCGCGTTGGCGGCGTTTTGCTTCACGGTCGAGGTCAGCTCTTCCATGGCCGAGGCGGTTTCTTCCAGGGCGCCGGCCTGTTGCTCGGTGCGGGAAGAAAGATTCAGGTTGCCGGCTGCGATCTCGCTGGCGGCGGTGTTAATTTCTTCAGTACCGGCGCGCACGCTGGAAACCACTTCCGACAGGCCCATGCTGATGCCGTTGAAGGCCGTCATCAGGCGACCGATTTCGTCGCTGCTGTGCACGTGCAGGCGGGTGGTGAGGTCGCCGCCGGCGATGCGGTCGGCGGCATCGCACACCGCATCCAGCGGACGGGTAATCATGCGGTTGATCATCACCGTCAGGATCGCGCCCAGCACCGCCAGGAACAGCAGGCCCAGGCCGATGTAGAGGTTGCGCATCGAGTTGACTTCGCGGGTGATCTCATCGACCGCCGCTTCGCCCACGATGACCCAGTTCCACGGTGCGTAGTGGGTGAAGACCGCGATCTTCTGGCGGCCATCGCTGCCGGCGTAGCGCAGCTGGCCTTCCTTCTGCTGCACCAGGGTCTTGATGTAGGTGTCGCCGCTGGCATCCTTGGCCTCGATCAGGTTGCCGCCTTCTTCCTTGCCTTCGCGCGGGGCGCCGGCAATCATCACGCCCTGGTCCTTGCCTTCACGGCCGTTGAGCGCGTAGAAGTTGCCGGTCTCGGCGATCTTGAGCGACTTGATCTGGTCCTTCAGGGCTTTCACGTCTGCCGAGATGTCGATGCCCACGTAGAGCGCGGCGATGATCTGGCCGGCGTCATTCTTGATGGGCACGTACTTGGTGATGTATTGCTTGCCGAACAGCGTGGCCAGGCCGCTGTAGGACTTGTCGGACTTCAGGGCCGCATAGCCGGGGTGGGCGCGGTCCAGCAGGGTACCGACGGCGCGTTCGCCGTTTTCTTTCTTGACGGAAGTTGACACGCGCACGAAGTCGTCGCCGGTCTTGGCGAAGATGGTCGCGGTCACGCCCGTGCGTGCAGTGAAGCGGTCGGGGATGGAGAAATCCAGGTTCAGTTCGCGGCCGTCGTTGGACAGTACCGGCGTGGCGCGGTCGCCGATCTGCACGGTGCGGCTGTCATCCAGCGTGAGCTTGCCGAATTCCTTGTCGAACATGGTGGAGAAGCGGTCCACCTGGCTGTTCACGGAACGGTCGAAGATCCCGACCATGTTGGCCACGCCGCGCGCATCGTTGCCCATCTGTTCGATCGAGCGCGATTCCACCATGCGCGAGGCGGAGTAAGTGATCAGCAGCAATGCGATCACGAAGACGATGCCCACCAGGGCCACCGTCATGGCAGTCAGTTTTGCACCCACCGAACGGTGGAAAAGCGATGCGCCGCGCGCACCAGACAAGTCATTAGCCATGGCTGTTGTTGTTCTTGAAGAATAAGGGTGTGGAAATGCCAATACCGGAAAAAACCATCCAGGGACCGACGGCGGTTGCTGCTTGCGCATTCAAATCGCCATCGCTTGCCCTCCTTGTTTCCAGCGTCCGGAAAGTCCTGAAGCACTGAGCTTGCCTACCGCCGGCCTGCAGGCCAGGGGGGGCGGTGCTCTACAGCGAATTGCCGATACGGCAACGCAATATGGTCGCAAACGTCAAGGGCCGCCTTGGAAGGAGGTCCAACTTGAGCGCTGCAATCACGGTACTTGCGGGGGAGGTCGTCAGTATATCGTCAGCGTATTGCGCTGAATCAAAATACTTCGAATGTTTGCGCTCACATCTAACTGTGCTGTTGTTTTTCCAGCGGGAAAGTGCTTTTTTGGCATGGGATTCCCGGTCTCCACGGCCTCTGCGCTTTCCCGGCGCGCAAGTCTCCTACGCCCTCAATACTCCTCCATACTCCTCGATACTCATTGATGAGTATTGATGCTCACTGATACTCATCAATGCTCGTCAATGCTCCTTACTCCACGGGCGCGGCGCTGCGATACTCCCGCACCCAGTGTTCCAGTTGATCGGCCGACATCGGCCGCGAAAAATAATAGCCCTGCGCGACGTCGCAGCCCTGGCTGATCAGCAGGCGGTATTGGTCGGCATCTTCCACGCCTTCTGCCACCACGGTCAGCTTCAAGCTCTCGCCGATGCGGATGACGGCATTGGTCAATGCACTCACGGCCTCGTCCTTGGCCATGTCGCGCACGAAGCTCTGGTCCAGCTTGAGTTCGGAGACCGGCAGCTTGCGCAGGTAGCCCAGGCTGGAATAGCCGGTGCCGAAGTCATCCATGGCCAGCGGAATGCCCAGGGCATGCACGGCGGCGATGGTCTGGTTGGTGCTGGGATTGGTATCCATGAGCACGGTCTCGGTGATTTCCAGGGTGAGGTCGGTGGGTGCCAGGCTGTATCGGCGCAGCAGTCCGGTGACGAATTGCGGCAGTTCCAGGTCATGGAAATTGGTGGCCGACAGGTTCACCGAGACCGACGGCACCTGGATCCCGCGCCGGCGCCAGTCGGCCAGCTGGAAGCAGGCCTCTTCCAGCGCCCATTTGCCCAGTTCGCCAATCAGGCCGCATTCCTCGGCAATCGGGATGAAGCGGCCCGGCGAGACCTGCCCCATCTGCGGATCGTGCCAGCGAGCCAGCGCTTCCACGCCATGCAGGCTGTGGTCGTGCAGGTTGATCTGCGGCTGGAAATGCAGCTCGAAACTGCCGCCCCGCAAGGCGTCGCGCAGCGCGCTTTCCAGGGCCAGGCGTTCCTGGGCGAGGCTGTTCATCTCCTCGCTGAAGAAGCTGAAACGCCCCCGGTTGACTGCCTTGGCCTGGTACATGGCGATGTCGGCACGATGCAGCAGGGTCTCGATGTCGTGGCCGTTGTCCGGGAAGATGGCCACACCGATGCTGGCCGACGGATTCAGGGGCGTGCCATTGATGTGGCAGGGCATGGCCAGGCGTTCCTGGATGCGCTTGACCACTTCGCCCAGGTGTCCGGTGTCGTATTGGGTCAGCACCACCACGAATTCGTCGCCCGAGAGCCGGCCCACGATGTCCGAACGGCGGGCCTGTGACTGCAGCCGGGTGGCCACCGTGCGCAGCAGTTCGTCACCGGCCTGGTGGCCCAGCGAATCGTTGACCTGCTTGAAGCGATCCAGGTCGATGAACATCACCGCCACCGTGTTGCGATTGCGCTCGGCCGCCGCAATGGCCTGCCCGGCCTGCACCAGCAGCAGGCTGCGATTGGGCAGGCCGGTCAGCGAATCATAGAAGGCCAGTTGATGAATGCGCGCGCGCGAGGCTTCACGCTCGATGGCCAGCGCGCACAGGTGCAGGCCGGCATCGACCAGCAGGTGGTGGAAGGCGCTGGGCGGGCGCGGCTGGCGATAGTAGAAACCGAAGGTGCCGATGACCTTGCCGTCGGCCGACTTGATCGGGGTCGACCAGCAGGCATGCAGGCCGTGGCTCAAGGCCAGTTCCTTGTAGTCGGCCCAATGCGGATCGGTGGCGATGTCCTCCGAGACCACGCTCTGGCCGGTATAGGCGGCGCTGCCGCAGGAGCCTACCAGCGGGCCGATCTGTATGCCCTCGATGGCGCGCGTGTAGGCTTCCGGCAGGCTGGGCGCGGCCAGGGTGTGCAGGCGGCCCTGTTCGTCCACGCGCAGCACCGAGGCAATCACCTCGGGCGCAACCCGCTCCACTTCTTCGCACAGCAGGTTCATCTGCTCGCCCAGCGACGAGTCGCGCGCCATGGCATTGAGCACCCGGTACTGCAATACCTCGTGGACCTTGGTGTTGGTGATGTCGGTCATCACGCAGACCGCATTGATGAGCTTACCCACAGGGTCAAGGATGGGATTGACCACCGCCGAAATCCACACCGGCTGCTCGTGCAGGTCGTAGATCAGTTCCTCGGTGTGGAAGCTGTGTCCCTGCAGCAGTTCGCCATGGCAGCGCTCGATCGACTTGACGAAGGTAGGGTGGCTGGCAAACAGTTCGCGCGGCAGCTTGCCGATGGTCTGCTGGCTCTGGAAGCCCAGCATGCGGGTGAAACCGGTGTTGTGGAAGACGATGCGGTTCTGCTCATCGGTGATGAGCACCGCGTTGTCGGTCTCGTTGATGCCCAGCGAGAGCAGGTGCAGGTGTTCGCGGTCGCTCTTCTCGCGGGTGACGCGGTAAGTGACGTCATTGCCGATGCAGATTACCCGCTCGGCTTTTCCTTGCTGGTTGAGCAGGGGCGAGTAGGTGGCTTCCCACCAGATGGTGCGGCCGCTGCGGGTACGGCGCGGGAAGCGTCCCGAGAAGAAGCGGCCATTGCAGACATCGCGCCAGAAGGCCGCGTATTCCTCGCTATCGGCGTAATCGTCCGAGCACAGGGTGCTGTGCGGCTGGCCGACCAGGTCCTCGGCGATGTATTCCATGGTCTTGAGGTAATTGCGGTTGGCCGCCAGGATCTTGCCGTCGGGCGAGAGTTCGACCACCCCGAGCGAGCGGTTCAGGGCGCTCAGCACATTGTTGCTGTGGCGCGAATCGTCGATATGGGAGCTGATGTCGGCGGCTACCGAAATCACCTTCCGCAACTGGCCAGCGGCATCGAGGATGGGGCTGCAGAGCGCTTCCAGCCAGACGATGGTGCCGTCCATGCGGCGCCGCTGCAGGGTGCCGGAGATCACCTCGCCCTGGCGCAGGTGCTGCCAGAAGCGCTGGTAGTCCTCGGTCTCGATATACATCGGGTCACACAGCATGCGGTGATGCTGGCCCACGACCTCCGGGCGCTGGTAGCCCAGCATGGCAAGGAAATTGTCGTTGGCATCGAGGATGGTGCCGTCGGCGGCGAATTCGAGGATGGCCATGGAACGCCACAAGGCGCCCAGCAGCGCCTCGCGTTCGTCCTCGCGCAGGCGCTGGAAATCGCCCTGCACCCCGTGCGGCTGCGACGAGTGATCGAACTGGCCCACGAATGACTCCTGGCTCCCCATACAGCGCCCCCTCTGGCCGGTAATGACGCCTGGCGCGTCTTGCCTCATGCAGTGCGGAGTTGCGATTGCCCGGGTTCCCCGTTTGTCCCCGGTTGCTTCCCTGTTGCCAGGCCCAGCCTCAAAACCGCCAGATTGCCTGCCTTGCGGCGTGCAGCCCCGGCCCGGGAAGGCGCATGACCTGCCTCATCATGCATATCTGGCACGGGAAGACTGAATGAACCTGACTTTGATCATATGCCAAATCCTTTCGGTTGTGCGTTCTGGTGCATCCCCTACGGGCCCGCAGCAACAGGCTTGCGAGCTTGTGTGAGGATCCCGGCGCAGCATGTTTCTCCCGAGGATTTTATCGACCGTCCGCAAGGCTTCTTGAGTCCGGCGGGGGTGAGTGTTGTATGATGCCTGCGCAGGTGCGCAAGCGAGCGTTGCCTGCACGATGTTTCCTGACCGGCATTGCACATGGGAAATATCCGGCCGTGCGGCGATGGGAAGCCCCGGCCTTGATGAATCACCAACGATTGGGCTTTATGGATTATCTGCAGTTGCTGGACGTGCTGGTGCACGTGGACAAATACCTGGGTGTCCTGATCGAGCAGTACGGCACGCTCATCTATGCGGTGTTGTTCCTGATCGTTTTCTGTGAAACGGGGCTGGTGGTCCTGCCTTTCCTGCCGGGGGATTCGCTGCTGTTCATCGCCGGCGCCTTCTGTGCCATGGGCGCCATGGACATCTGGTTGCTGATGGGCCTGCTGGTGGTGGCGGCGGTGGCCGGCAACACCCTCAATTACTGGATCGGCGGCTGGGTCGGACAGCGTGTCTACACCCACAACTACCGCTGGCTCAATCCCGAAGCCTTGCGCAAGACCCACAGCTTCTACGAGAAACACGGTGGCAAGACCATCGTGATCGCCCGCTTCACCCCCATCGTGCGCACCTTTGCGCCCTTCATCGCCGGCGTGTCGGCCATGAGTTTCGCCCGCTTCCAGCTGTTCAACGTGCTGGGCGCCTTCCTCTGGGTAGTCGGCCTGGTGGTGCTGGGCTACCTGTTCGGCAATATCCCGCTGGTGCGGGAGAACCTCAATACCCTGGTCCTGATCGGCCTGGTCGGTGCCGTGATCCCCATCGTGCTGGGCGCGCTGTGGCAGGTGTGGCGCAAGCTGCGCAGCAAGCGCAAGGTCAGCAACGCCTGACCTGCGCGTCCCGCGCGGGACGCACCCGACAAAAAACCCGGCCTGCGACAGCAGTACCGGGTTTTTTGTTGTCCGTCGGCCAGGGCAGGGCCGCGTTTCAGGTCAGGCGATTCTTGGCCAGCGGCGGGTTCTTGGCGAAGTAATTGCGGATGCCGGTCAGGATGGCATCGGCCATCTGCTCCTGGTAGCGCTCGTCGGTGAGCTTGGCTTCTTCTTCCGGATTGGAGATGAAGGCGGTCTCGATCAGGATGCTGGGGATGTCCGGCGCCTTCAACACGGCAAAGCCGGCCTGCTCCACCGCGCCCTTGTGCAGCTTGTTGATGCCACCGATTTCCTTCAGCACCGCATTGCCCACGCGCAGGCTGTCGTTGATCTGCGCCGTGGTCGACAGGTCCAGCAGGACGCTGGCCAGCTGCCGGTCATGGGTCTTGATGTTGACCCCGCCGATCAGGTCGGCCGAGTTTTCCTTGTTGGCCAGCCAGCGTGCGGCGGTGGAGCTGGCGCCCTTTTCCGACAGGGCGAACACCGAGGAGCCGCGTGCGGTCGGCTGCACGAAGGCATCCGCATGGATCGACACGAACAGGTCGGCCTGCACCTTGCGCGCCTTGACCACGCGCTGGCCCAGGGGGACGAAGAAGTCGGCGTCACGGGTGAGCATGACGCGCATGTTGGGGTATTGCTCGATCTTGCGTTTGAGGCGCTTGGCGATGGACAGCACCACATCTTTCTCGCGGTTGCCGCGCGCGCCGGTGGCGCCCGGGTCTTCGCCGCCGTGACCGGGGTCCAGCGCGATGGTGATCATGCGGGTCAGCTGCATGCGCGGTTCGTCCGGCACCACCTTGGGGTTGCGCTCGGTCTTGTCTTCCGGCTGAGGCTTGATCTCGGCCAGCGGGGCCGGATCGGGTTTGGGCGGAGCGACCGGGGCCTGCGCCAGCGGCGGGGTGGCCGGGTTTTCCTTGTTCCACTCGCCCTTCTGGATGAGGGCGGCGATCGGATCCTGCGGCGCGGCCGGGTACAGGTCGATGACGAAGCGGTATTTGTATTCGCCCACTGGGGCCAGGGTGAAGACCTGCGGCTTGATCTCATCCTTGAGATCAAACACCAGGCGCACGACGCTGGGCCGGTTCTGGCCCACGCGCACCTGCTTGATGTAGGGATCGTTGGGCTGGATCTTGGCGACCAGGTCCTTCAGGGTGCTATTGAGGTCGATGCCCTCGATGTCCACCACCAGGCGCTCCGGGTTCTTGACCACGAAGTGGGTGACCTTGAGGTCGCTGTCGTTTTCCAGCGTGACGCGGGTGTAGTCCTCGGACGGCCAGACACGCACGGCCAGGATTTGCGAAGCCAGGGCGGGCAGGGGAGTGACGACGGAGACGAACAGCGCGCCGCCGGCTTTGATGATGGTGCGGCGGGTTTTGGACTTCACAGGTTGGGAGCGAATTTCAGTCGAGCGAGGCATTGATGACCCTTGTCGGACAACGCACGCAATTCTACATCACGACCGTCCCCTGCAAGCGACAGGTTGACGTGTATGTCCGGTGGCGGCAACACCGGATCGCCCTTTTCAGGCCATTCGACGATACAGACGGAGTTTTCGTTGAAATGTTCACGAAAACCGGCATCGAGGAATTCTTCCGGGCTGGCCATGCGGTACAGATCGAAGTGGATGACTGTTACCATGCGGCCTGCGAAGGAAACTTCATAAGGCTCCGCCAGCGTGTAAGTCGGGCTCTTGACCCGCCCCTGGTAGCCCGCCGCATGCAGCAGGGCGCGGGTGAGCGCGGTTTTGCCGGCCCCGAGGTCGCCGTGCAGGTAGATCGCCAGGCCGGGAGCCAGCACCTGCGCCAGGTCGGCGCCCAGGCGGGCGGTGGCGGCTTCGTCGGGCAGGTGGAGGTGGAGTCGCTGCATGCTCATGCTGTTCTGGGTCATCCGGGATGGTTCGTTACAAGGTTCTAGTCTGAAGGTTCAAGCGCTCATGTCCATTCACCCCACGCCAGCCGATCCGGCCGGGAGCACTGCCATCGCCGATCCCGCCGGTCTGGCGGCGCTGGCGGCCGCCATCAAGGCCTGGGGCCGGGAACTGGGGTTCGCCGAGGTGCGCATCGCCGATGTCGACCTGTCGCACCGCGAGGCGGGCTTCCAAGCCTGGCTGGACAAGGGTTACCACGGCGAGATGGATTATATGGCAAGCCACGGCCTGAAACGGGCACGGCCGGCCGAACTGGTGCCCGGCACGGTGCGCGTGGTGAGCGTGCGCATGCCCTACCTGCCGGCCGCCGCTGACCCGGATCAGCCCGACCAGCCCGACTGGCGCGCCCGCGAAGAGGCGCGCAGCGCCGATCCGGCCGCCGCCCAGGTCTCGATCTATGCGCGCGGACGCGATTACCACAAGGTCCTGCGCGCCCGCCTGCAGCAGCTGGCCACCCGCATCGAAGGCCGCATCGGCGCCTTCGGCTACCGCGTCTTCACTGATTCGGCCCCGGTCATGGAAGTGGCCCTGGCTGAAAAGGCCGGACTGGGCTGGCGCGGCAAGCATACGCTGCTGCTGCATCGTGAGGCTGGCTCGATGTTCTTCCTGGGCGAGATGCTGACCGACCTGCCGCTGCCGGTGGACGAACCGGTCAGCTCGCACTGTGGCCAGTGCAGCGCCTGCATCACGGCCTGCCCGACCGGGGCCATCGTTGCCCCTTATGAACTGGATGCGCGACGCTGCATTTCCTATCTCACCATCGAGCTCAAGGGCAGCATCCCGGAAGACCTGCGCCCGCTGATCGGCAACCGCATCTATGGCTGCGACGACTGCCAGCTTTACTGCCCGTGGAACAAGTTCGCCCAGCGTGCCAGCCTGCCGGACTTCGATCCGCGCCATGGCCTCGACAGCGCGAGCCTGGTCGAGCTGTTCGGCTGGAGTGAAGAGGTCTTCCTGAAGAACACCGAAGGCAGCGCCATCCGCCGCATCGGCCATGAACGCTGGCTGCGCAACCTGGCCGTCGGGCTGGGCAATGCCGCCGATACCCCTTCACACCGGGGCGATGCCGCCATCGTGGCGGCCTTGCGGGGGCGTCTGGATCATCCGTCAGCGCTGGTGGCCGAGCATGTGGCCTGGGCGCTGGCCCGTCATGGAGTCCATGGAGTCGCGGGAGCAGATGGAGTAGAGTGACCCCTCCCAACAAGGAGGAGACACCCATGCCCAGACTGACCCGCGCCCTGCTGGCCGGCGCACTGGCCGCGAGCCTGCCGCTGGCGGCCAGTGCCCAGCCCGCATCGAGCGAAAAGATCGCCATCCCCGGCCTGCAGCAGCGCGCCGAGATCCTCATCGACCGCTGGGGCGTGCCCCACATCTATGCCGCCAGCGAGCGCGATGCCTTCTTCATGCAGGGCTTCAATGCCGCGCGTGACCGCCTGTTCCAGATCGACCTGTGGCGCCGGCGCGGACTGGGCCAGCTCTCCGAAGTGTTCGGTCCCGCTTACCTGGCCCAGGATCGTGCGACCCGGCTGTTCCTCTACCGTGGCGACATGCGGCGCGAATGGGCCGCCTATGGTCCCGGTGCGGAAAGCGTGGCGCAGGCGTTCGTGGAAGGCATCAATGCCTATATCGATTACGTCTCCCTGCATCAGGAAAAACTGCCTTATGAATTCCGCCAGCTGGGCTATCTCCCCGCCAAATGGCAGGCTGAGGATGTGGTGCGCATCCGCAGTCACGGTCTCACACGCAACCTGCAAAGCGAAGTGGCGCGCGCCAAGGTGGCGTGCGCGGCCGACCTGAAATCCGATGAAATCCGCTCCGGCCTGACGCCGCCCTGGACCGCCGGGATGCCCGAGGGCCTGGACCCCTGCCTGCCGAAGGACCTGCTGCAGGTCTTCACGCTGGCCACGCAGGGCGTGCGGATTACCAAGGAGAGCCTGAACGCCGCCATCACGGCAGGCGACCCCCAGCTGGTGCGCATCGAGCCGGCCGCCAATCCGGAAGAGACCATGGAGGGCAGCAACAACTGGGTCATTGCCCCGTCGAAATCGGCCACCGGCCGCGCCATCATGGCCAACGATCCGCATCGCGCCTATTCGGCCCCGTCGCTGCGCTACATTGCGCACCTGAGCGCACCAGGGATGAACGTCATCGGTGCCGGCGAACCGGCGCTGCCGGGCATTTCCATCGGCCACAACGGCAGCATCGCCTTCGGCTTGACCATCTTCAACATCGACCAGGAAGACCTCTACGTCTACCAGCTCAATCCCGACAATCCGCAGCAATACCGCTATCAGGGCCAGTGGGAATCGATGCGCGTGCTGCATGAACCGGTGCGCATCAAGAACGGCGCGCCCGCCGTGGCCGATCTGAGTTTCACGCGCCATGGTCCGGTGATCTACGTCGATCAGGCTAAACACCTGGCCTACGCGGTACGGTCGGGCTGGCTGGAGCCAGGCATGTCGCCTTACTTCGGCAGCATCGCCTACATGCGCACGCGCAATTTCAGGGACTTCAAGCAATCCATGCTGAACTGGGGCGCGCCGACCGAGAACCAGGTCTATGCCGACACCAAGGGCAACATCGGCTGGGTGCCGGGCGGGCTGGCACCGAAGCGGCCCAACTGGGACGGGCTGTTGCCGGTGCCCGGTGACGGGCGATATGAATGGTCCGGCTTCTGGCGCGGTGACCAGTTGCCCTCGTCCTACAATCCGGCGCAGGGCTGGTTTGCCTCCGCGAACCAGATGAATCTTCCTGCCGATTACCCTTACCGGGAGCGCAAGCTCGGTTTCGAGTGGACCAACAACTCGCGCTTCACCCGCATCAGCGAAGTGCTGGGCAGCTTGCCCAAAGTCTCGCTGCAGGATTCCATGCGGCTGCAGAACGATGACCTGGCCATCCCCGCACGCCGCCTGGCCGCCTTGCTCAAGCCCTTGTCCTCGGATGACGCCAACGCCGGTGCTGCGCTGACCATGCTGGGCCAGTGGGATTATGTCGAACGCAGCGAGTCGGCCCAGCCGGCGCTGTACGAAGTCTGGCTCTCGCGCCATCTCGGCAAGGCCTTCAAGGAAGCCGTGCTGCCCAAGACCGCTGCCGATGCCATGGGGGCTCCCGATACGGCAGTGCTGCTCGATACGCTGGAAAACCCGGTACCCGCCTTTGGCACCGACGCTCGACAGGCCCGTGCCCGGCGCGATCAGGTGCTGCTCTCCAGCCTCGGTGCTGCCTGGGCCGAACTGGTCAAACTGCAAGGCGCTGATCCGTCGCAGTGGCAATGGGGCAAGCTGCACCACAACCTGATGGCGCATCCCTTGGCCGACGTGGTGGATGAGGCGACCCGCAAGAAGCTCAACGTCGGCCCCATGCCCAAGCACGGCGGTGCTTATACGCCCAACCAGTCGACCTATCGCGTCAATGATTTTCGCCAGACCAACGGACCCTCCTTCCGCGTGGTGGTGGATGTGGGCCGCTGGGACAATTCCTGGGCCGTCAATGCCCCGGGCCAGTCGGGTGACCCCGACAGTCCGCACTATCGCGACCTGGCCGACAAGTGGTTGAAGGGTGAGTATTTCCCGCTGCTGTATTCACGCGGGGCCATCGAGAAAGTCACCGAGCACCGCATCGTCGCGCAGCCGGTGCGCTGAGCCGCTGAGCTGCAGGGCTGGCCTGGTGCGTCGTGATCAATGCACCAGCGCCAGCCAGAGCGGGATGGTCAATGCCGAGAGCAGGGTCCCGAATGAAATGAGGAAGGCCGTGAAGGGCCCGTTGCCACCCATGCGCGCAGCCAGGATGTAGGCGCTGGAAGCCGTGGGCAAGCTGCAGAACAGCACCACGATGCGCCACTGCAGCGGTGGCAGTTGCAGCAGCATGCCGATCAGGTAAGCGGCCAGCGGCACCGCAACGAGCTTGATGACGATGAACCAGGCCACCACCGGCTTGCTCTCTTTCAAGCCCGACAAGCGCAGTCCGGCCCCGACCATCAGCAGGCCCAGCGCAATGGAGGCCGCGCCCAGTCGCGAGAGCACCACGCTGGCCACTTCCGGCAACTGCAGCCCCAGTGCAGAAAACGTCAACCCGCCAGCAGTGGCCACCAGCAAGGGATTGCGGGCCAGCTCGCGCAGCAGGTTGCTATTTTTTGCCGCCAGCGCATGGACGGCCGCGATATTGCACAGGGGGACGCCAAAGCCCAGCAGGATGGCCATCAGGCCGGCGCCTTCTTCGCCCGCCATTCGGGTAGCCAGTGCCAGGGCGATATAGGAATTGAAGCGAAAGGCGCATTGCATGCCCGACTCGTAGGTCATGGGCGTGGCGCGCAGCAAGGGTTTGCCCAGCCAGGTCAGCGCGATGCCCACCAGCAGTGCCGCAACGCCCGTCTGCACCATGCCGCCGGTGACCGAGAGATCGACCTTCAGGCGCGCCGTCGAATAGAACAGCAACGCAGGGAAGAGGATGAAATAGACCAGCTTTTCCATGCCGGCCCAGAATTCTTCGCCCCAGTTGGAAATGCGATGGATCAGCAAGCCCAGCGCAATGAGGCTGAAGTCCGGCAGCAGGAGGTTGAGGATCTCCACGTGCTTACTTCAGCAGGCGCGCCAGTTCGACGGCAGTCTTGACGTTCATCTTGTCGAAGATGTGGGCGCGATGGACTTCCACGGTGCGCATGCTGATGCCCAGTTCATCGGCGATGACCTTGTTCATCTTGCCGGCCAGGATCAGGTCCAGCACTTCGCGCTCGCGCGCGGAGAGCGCCGCCAGGCGGCTCTGCACGGCATCCTCGGCACCGCCCGCACGCGAGACCTCCAGTGCTTCCAGCACGCGGTCCATCAACTGGTTGTCGTTGAAGGGCTTCTCGAAGAAATCGAAGGCACCGTTCTTCAACATGTCCACCGCCATCGGCACATCGCCATGACCGGTGAGGAAGATCACCGGACGCCGGTGCAGCAGGCCCTTGGTCTTGAGTTCATTGAACAGCGCCACGCCGCTGGTGCCGGGCATGCGCACATCCAGCAGCAGGCATTCGCCTTCGGCATCGATGCCCGTAGCATGGGCCAGCGCGGCCAGCACGGCGGCGCCACTTTCATAGCCGATGGCGGCGATGTTGCGCGAGCGCGCCAGCCAGGTCAGCGAATCGCGGATGATTTCTTCGTCGTCGACTATGTGCAGCATCGGTATGCGGGGCGGGAATCCAGTGTGGGAGGGGCGTCTCGTTATTGTGGCTGCCCGCTTTGGGCGGGCAGCGAAAACCGAAAGATTGTACCGCCTGCCGGGTTATCGGTGTAAGTGAGCGTGCCGCCGTGGAATTCGATGGTGGTGCGGCAGATGTTCAAGCCCATGCCCATGCCCTCGGCCTTGGTCGAGAAGAAGGGCGAGAACAGGCGCGCCGCCACTTCCTCGGCAATCCCGTGCCCCTGGTCGATCACCGAGACCGTGACCGATTCTGCACCATCGTCGTTGCGGACCAGCTCGGCGGTCACCCGCAGGATGCGTCGCGCGGAGGGCACGGCGGCCATGGCCTGGATGCCGTTGCGGGTCAGGTTCAGGATCACCTGCTCCAGCAGCACCTGGTCGCCCAGCACCGGTGGCAGCGACTTGGGCACCTGCCATTGCAGCACCACGAAGAACTGCTGCGCCTGCAGTTCGATGAGCGGGGCCACGTTGTCCACCAGCTGCCGGATCTGCAGCCGCTGGCGCGCCGGTTCGCGCTTCTTGACGAACTGGTGCACGCTGCGGATCACGTGGCCGGCGCGCTGGGCCTGGGTGTGGATCTTTTCCAGCGCCGGCTGCAGCGCCTTGGGATCGGCCTGGCCCTGCTGCATCATGTTCAGCGCCCCGGTGGTATAGCTGGAGATGGCCGCCAGCGGCTGGTTCAGCTCGTGCGCCAGGGTCGAGGCGATCTCGCCCATGCTGGCCAGGCGGGCGCTGGCCTGCAGCTTTTCTTCCTGGGTGCGGTTGAGGTCTTCGGCGCGCTTGCGTTCGGAAATGTCGAGGATGGAACCCATCCACCCGGTCTGCTTGCCATCCTGGTCCACCAGCGGCGATTCGAAGATCAGCACCGGGAAGCGTTCGCCGTCGCGGCGCTGGAAGATGGTCTCGAACTGCGGGGTGACGCGTCCGGCCAGCACGTTGGAGAAGCGCTCCTGGTATTCATCCATGGCTTCCGGCGCCCAGTAGGGCATGGGCGGGATCCGGCCCACCAGTTCCTGCGCGGCGTACCCGACCATCTTGCAGAAGGCCGGATTGACGTAGGTGATGCGGCCCTGCAGGTCACGTGCACGCATGCCGGTGACCAGCGAGTTTTCCATCGCGGCGCGGAACACGGCTTCATTGAGCAGGGCCTTCTCGGCCTTGGTGCGCCGGTTGATGTCGCGCCACAGCGCCCACAGGCTCCACAGCAGGCCCAGCGAGAGCACGATCACCGAGCCCACCAGCAGGTTGGGCAGCAGCTTGGGCGCGCTCTTGGTGCTGTTGGTATGCAGCACCAGCGTCAAGCCCGGCAGCTCCAGTTCGCGGCGATGGGTGTAGACATTCAGGCCCGGCCCGCCCGAGGTGCGGCGCGCCACCACGTTGTCATCGGTATCGGTGAGCGAGATCTCATTGTCCTGGGCAAACCACCACGGCACCATCTCGTTGAGGATGCGCGCCACCGCGTAGCTGGCCACCAGGCTGCCGATGTAGTGATTGTCATGGAACAGGGGCACGTGATAATCCATCAGCATCGGCTCGGCGATGCCGGGCGGGATGGCCGGCGGGCTGTAGAGCGGACGGCGCAGTTGGCGCGCGCGTTCTGCCGTCATCAGCGAGGGTTGCGAGAGGTCCTTGCGGCTGATCGGAAGGTCGTCGGTGGAGGCCACCGGATGGCCCTCCGCATTGAACCAGGTCACGCGATAGAACTCGCGGTTGTTGCGCAGCAGGGCATTCAAGCGGCTGCGGAAATGGTCCTGGTGCAGGCGGCCGCTGATGATCTCGCGGCCGATGATGCGCATGCTTTCGTCATCGCGGCTCAACTGGAAGCGGATCGCCTGTTCCACCCAGAGCGAATCGGCGATCAGTTGCTCCAGCCGTTCGCTGGCTTCCATCTGCTGCGCCTGGCGCGGCAGCCAGATCAGCGTGGCCAGGAACAGGCACACCAGCAGGAAGGGAATCAGCCAGCGCATGGTGGTCTTGCGGCCCGAGGCCTGCAGCTGCGAGGCGGCATCGGGCTGGGGAGCGATCGGGGGCGGCGGGACGGTTTTCATGACGCCGCCAGTGTAGCTGCGCCCAAAGGCTTGCGCCAGCTTCCCGCACGGCGGGAAGGGGGCTGCGGGGGCATTGTGGTTTTCCACACTTGCCCCCGTTTGGTGAGGCCGCGCAAAATTCGCCAGCACAATCCGGTCCCCGCCAAGACCGGCCTTAGTTCAAAAATAATACTAACTAAATCATTTCCATCTCATTGGGGAGACAAGCATGAAACTGAAGTCCATCGTCTTTGCGCTGGCTGCGGCGACTGTCGTCAATGCCGGCCTGGTTGCCAGCGCCTTCGCGCAACAGCCCATCATCATCAAGTTCAGCCACGTGGTGGCCAACGACACGCCCAAGGGCAAGGCCGCCGAGCGTTTCAAGGAACTGGCCGAGAAGGCCACCAAGGGGCGCGTGAAGGTCGAGGTCTATCCCAACAGCACCCTGTACAAGGACAAGGAAGAGCTGGAAGCCCTGCAACTGGGTGCCGTGCAGATGCTGGCCCCGTCGCTGGCCAAGTTCGGTCCGCTGGGCGTGAAGGAGTTCGAGGTGTTCGACCTGCCTTACATCTTCCCCAGCAAGGACGTGCTGTACCGGGTGACCGAAGGCCCGATCGGCAAGGATTTGTTCAAGAAGCTGGAGCCCAAGGGCATTACCGGCCTGGCCTACTGGGACAACGGTTTCAAGGTGATGTCGGCCAACAAGCCGCTGCATCAGCCGTCGGACTTCCGTGGCCTGAAGATGCGCATCCAGTCCTCCAAGGTGCTCGATGCCCAGATGCGCGCACTGGGTGCCAACCCGCAGGTGCTGGCCTTCTCCGAGGTGTACCAGGCGCTGCAGACCGGCGTGGTCGATGGCACCGAGAATCCGCCTTCGAACCTGTACACCCAGAAGATGCATGAAGTACAGAAGCACGTCACCGTCTCCAACCACGGCTACCTGGGCTATGCGGTGATCGTCAACAAGAAGTTCTGGGACGGCCTGCCCTCCGACGTGCGCACCCAGCTCGAGGGCGCCATGAAGGACGCCACCAAGTACGCCAATGCCATCGCCCAACAGGAAAACGATGCGGCCCTGGCCGCCGTCGAAAAGACCGGCAAGACCACTGTCTACCGCCTGACGGATGCCCAGAAGGCAGAGTGGCGCAAGGCTCTGCTGCCGGTACAGCAGCAGATGGCCAGCCGCATCGGCAAGGAGCTCATCGACGCCGTCAACAAGGAATCGGCGGCACTGGGCCAGAAGTAAACCCGTTGCTTCAACGGGCGCCCGCCTTCGCAATGAAGCGGGCGCATTGCAGAGAAGAACAATCCTAACAAGCAATGTCATGGGCTGATACCACGATGGTATCGGCCTGCTGGCGCAAGGAGACTTCATGAAGTTACTCGACCACCTGGAAGAGTGGCTGATCGCGTTCCTCATGGCCGCGGCCACCTTCATCATTTTCGTGGCGGTGGTACACCGCTACGCCTCGGGACTGGATATTCCCTGGCTGCAGGACCAGCTCATCCAGATCAACATGAGCTGGGCCCAGGAGCTGTGCATCTTCATGTTCGTGTGGATGGCCAAGTTCGGCGCCGCTTACGGCGTGCGCACCGGCATCCACGTCGGCGTCGATGTGCTCATCAACCGCATGAACACGCCGTGGCGCAACAAGTTCGTGCTCTTCGGCCTGTTTGCCGGCGCGCTCTTTACCGGCATCGTCGGGACTTTCGGTGCCGAGTTCGTCTACGACATCGCGCAGCACGACAGCACCTCCGAAGTGCTGGAACTGCCGATGTGGATCGTCTACCTGGCCGTGCCGCTGGGGTCTTACCTGATGTGCTTCCGCTTCCTCCAGGTCGCGTGGAATTTCCACCGGACCGGCGAATTGCCCAAGCATGACCATGCCCACGTGGAAGGTCTGGACGAAGAAACCAGCGGAGGTAAAGCATGAATGCACTGATCATTTTCGTCTTGCTGTTCGGGCTGATGCTGACCGGGATGCCCATCTCGATCTCGCTGGGCCTGACTGTCCTGACTTTCCTGTTCACGATGACCGAAGTGCCGATCCAGTCGGTGGCGCTGAAGCTTTTCACGGGCATCGAGAAGTTCGAGATCATGGCGATCCCGTTCTTCATCCTGGCCGGCAACTTCTTGACCCATGGCGGTGTGGCGCGGCGCATGATCAACTTCGCCACCTCCATGGTCGGCCACTGGCATGGCGGCCTGGCGCTGGCCGGGGTGCTGGCCTGCGCGCTGTTTGCGGCGGTCTCGGGGTCCTCGCCGGCCACCGTGGTGGCCATCGGTTCCATCATCCTGCCGGCGATGGTCAAGCAGGGATTCCCGAACCGCTTCGGCGCGGGGGTGATCACGACCTCCGGGGCACTGGGCATCCTGATCCCGCCTTCCATCGTGATGGTGATGTATTCGGTCTCCACCAATACGTCGGTGGGCAAGCTGTTCATGGCGGGCGTGGTGCCGGGGTTGCTGCTGGCCTTCCTGCTGGGCCTGACCACCTGGTTCCTGGCGCGCAAGAACAACTACCCGCGTTTGAAGAAGGCAACCTGGGCTGAGCGTCTGGCGGCCTTCCGCAAGAGCGGCTGGGGCCTGTTCCTGATCGTCATCGTCATGGGCGGGATCTACTCCGGTGTCTTCACGCCCACGGAAGCCGCGGCCATGGCGGCGGTGTATGCCTTCTTAATCGCCGTCTTCGTCTACAAGGACCTGAGCCTGAAGCAAGTGCCCAAGGTGCTGCTGGATTCGGCGTCGATGTCGGCCATGCTGCTCTACATCATCACCAATGCGGTGCTGTTCTCCTTCCTGGTGACCAGCGAAAACATCCCGCAGACGATGGCGGCGTGGATCACCGATTCGGGACTGGGACCGATCACCTTCCTGCTGGTAGTCAACATCCTGCTGCTGCTGGCCGGTAACGTGATGGAGCCGTCGTCGATCGTGCTGATCCTGGCGCCGATCCTGTTCCCGGTGGCGATGAAGCTGGGCATCGACCCGGTGCACTTCGGCATCCTCATCGTGGTCAACATGGAAGTGGGCATGTGCCATCCGCCAGTGGGCCTGAACCTGTACGTGGCCTCGGGCATCACCAAGATGGGCATCACCGAGCTGACCATTGCGGTCATGCCGTGGCTGCTGACCATGCTCGGTTTCCTGGCGCTGGTGACCTACTGGCCGGCGCTGTCGCTGTGGCTGCCGAACCTGATCTACAACTGATCGGCAACCAGCACGTGAGACGATGAAATCGGCACCGCCACCTGGCTTGCACCAGGCCGGTGCCGATTTCGTCAGATGTCAGTCAAGTTGCCAAAAAGTATGTTGGTTTTGCCCTGAAAAAGTGCTTTGAAATGGCACGAAGTGCTGCTAAAGTGCGGGCTTTGCTGAATCGGCACCGTGCATTTGCCGTCCCGGCAATCGAGTTTCGCAGAGAAGTTTTTCTAGTGAGTTGTTGATGTACTTGCCTTGGCGGCGACCCTTCCGACACATCGGTCCGGGCGTGGCGAGGCAGCACCGAATACAAAGCGGGTGGTGCATAACAAACGGTATCGATACCGGGAAACTGAGGAGACGTGCATTCGATTGAAACCGTTCAAACGGTCGGGAATGCATCTGGAGTATTTTGAAGGCGCATCCGCGGATGCGCCTTTTTTCTTTGTGCTGCGCGGTGGTGATGGCACGTATAAATCGTTTATACGGTTTATATTTTTTAGCTCCGGCATGAAGCTGTCAGCCCAGCACACGCTCCCCGTGTGGCGTGGACACCACAGCGTGCAGGCTTGCCTGCTTTCCTTCCTTCAAGACAATCCGCGCATCGGCCAGCCCGATGGCCTTCCATGCGACCTGCAGTTCCTGTGCGGCGGGATGTTCCAGGATCAATTGCTGCAAACGGCATCCCCGGTCGGGCAGGGCACTGGCCGGGTGCGGCTGGCTGAGCCACTGGATCAGGGACGGCATCACGCCTTCGCAGGCCAGCGCCCCATCGGTGGCGATGGTGATGAGCCAGTCCAGCGCACCCCGGCTCATGGGTTCGATCACGCCCGGTGAAACGGGGCTGGCCGCCACCGCGGCGGCGATATCGCTGGTGCGCGCCACCCAGTGCGCCAGGCGCGGGGCGGCATCCTTGCCCAGTTGATCCATGCCGAACCAGCGCGGCCGCTCGGGCGCATCGGCGTTGGGGTCGATGGTGATGACTTCCAGGTAGAAAGCTTCGCCCAGCGAGAGCAGCGCATTGTGTGTTCCCAGCCGCACATGCTGGCCGCCGATGCGGGGCGCCATGGAAACGCCCAGGCACTGCTCTACCCAGACCATGCCGGATTTGAGCGTGGGGGCGGTGATGACGAGGTGGTCGGGTTCGGTGTGCAAGGGGGCGGTGCTCATGGGGTCTCCATCAAGTTTTGCCTGATGGTATCAAGCCCGCGCGCGAATTGCTTACAATAGCTGCCCCAGGTCCATGCCACGGCTCCCGATGACCCCAGCAGATTCTCCATTGACCGCCCTGTTCTCCGCCGTAGTGCATACGCCCTTCGGCGGCATGGGCGTGCGTACCCGGGCCGGAGCCCTGGTCGAGATGGTCTACCTGCCACCGCACTACGCCGAGAAGGACGCTGCCGATGCCGTGGCCGCGCAGGCGGTCCAGCAGATCACGCGTTACCTGGCCGATCCGGCTTTTCGTTTCGCATTGCCATTGTTGAGCGTGGGCAGTGTCTTCCAGCAGCGTGTCTGGCAAGCCATTGCCGGGATCCCCTGCGGTCAGGTGCTGACCTATGGGCAGGTCGCCAAGCGCATCCAGTCCGCACCGCGCGCGGTCGGGCAGGCTTGCGGGGCCAACTGGTATCCGCTGGTGATCCCCTGTCATCGGGTGACGGCAGCGGGCGGGCTGGGCGGCTTCTCGCATCATGACGACGAGGACGGCTTCCACCTGGAGGTCAAGCGCTGGCTGCTGCGCCACGAGGGCGTGGCCGGATACTGAAGAAGACGCATGGGACGCACCACACCAAAGATCGAAGCCCCCTCTGTGAGCCGTGAGGCCATCGACGAATTCTGCGACAGCCTGTGGCTGGAAGATGGCCTGTCCAAAAATACGCTGGAAGCCTACCGGCGCGACATGACCCTGTACGCCCACTGGCTCTACCAGGAGCGCGCCAAGGCGCTCTACGAGACGCAAGCCGAAGACCTCAACGCCTACTTCGCGGCGCGCCACGATGAGACCAAGCCCAGTTCCTCCAATCGCCGCCTGGCGGTGTTGAAACGCTTCTTCCAGCTGGCGCTGCGCCAACATCATGTGGCCGCCGATCCCTGCCTGAAGCTGCGCTCGGCACGGCAGCCGCAGCGCCTGCCCAAGACCATGTCGGAGGGCCAGGTGGAAGCGCTGCTGGCTGCGCCCGATGTCTCCACGCCGCTGGGCCTGCGCGACCGCGCCATGATCGAGCTGATGTATGCCAGCGGCTTGCGGGTCTCGGAACTGGTGACCCTGAAGAGCATCGAGGTCGGCATGAACGAAGGCGTGCTGCGTGTGACCGGCAAGGGCAGCAAGACGCGCCTGGTGCCGTTCGGCGAGGAAGCCGGTGCGTGGATGGCGCGTTACCTCGCCGATGCGCGCAGCCAGATCCTGCAGGGGCAGATCGATGATGCGCTCTTCGTCACCGCGCGCGGCGGGCCGATGACGCGCCAGATGTTCTGGACCCTCATCAAGAAATACGCGCTGCAGGCCGGTATTACCGTGCGCCTGTCGCCGCACACGCTGCGCCATGCCTTTGCCACGCACCTGCTCAACCATGGAGCCGACCTGCGGGTGGTGCAGCTGCTGCTGGGCCATGCCGACATTTCCACGACCCAGATCTATACCCATGTGGCGCGCGAACGCTTGAAGCAACTGCATGCCGCACATCACCCCCGCGGCTGATCTTGCGGCATAATGTGCGCCCATGACGGCCCGGCCGGCCTGTGTGGCCGTTCGGTGTGCTTCCAGGAAGAGTCCGATGAGCGCCAAGAAAGAACACATCTCCGAAACCCCGGCCACACAATTCCTGCGCAAGCAGGGCGTGGCTTTCACCGAGCATCCCTACGCCTACGAGGAGCACGGCGGCACCTCGGTGTCCTCGCGCGAACTGGGCGTGGAGGAGCATGTGGTCATCAAGACCCTGGTGATGCAGGATGAGGCCGCCAAGCCGCTGCTGGTACTCATGCATGGCGACTGCAAGGTCTCCACCAAGAATCTGGCGCGCCAGATCGGCTGCAAGTCGGTCGAGCCGTGCAAGCCGGAAGTGGCCAACCGCCACTCGGGCTTCCTGATCGGCGGTACCTCGCCCTTCGGCACGCGCAAGACCATGCCGGTCTATGTGGAGTCGACCATTCTCGAACTGGACAAGATTTACATCAACGGCGGACGGCGCGGTTTCCTGATCGGCATCGATCCGGCCGTGATCCTGAAAGTGTTGCCGGCCAAGGCGGTGCAGTGTGCGCTGGCCGATGCAGCATGAGCGGTTGCGCTCAAACTTGACCCAACTTGACGCGCGCCAACGCTGCTCCCCGATAACAGAGACAACAGAAAGCAACAAGCAGAAAGCCCCACTTCATGTACAACATCCTCTTTGCCATCGCGGCCTACCTGATCGGTTCACTGTCCTTTGCGGTGCTGGTGTCCAAGCTGTTCGGCCTGTCCGATCCGCGCACCTATGGTTCCAAGAATCCGGGCGCGACCAATGTCCTGCGCAGCGGCAACAAGAAGGCTGCGGCCCTCACCTTGGTGGGTGATGGCTTCAAGGGCTGGCTGGCGGTGTGGCTGGCGCAGAAGTTCGGTCCGCACTATGGCGTGGACGATACCGGCATCGCGCTGGTGACGCTGGCCGTCTTCCTGGGCCACCTGTGGCCGGTGTTCTTCCGCTTTGTCGGCGGTAAAGGTGTGGCTACTGCGCTGGGCATCCTGCTGGCGCTGGATCCGTGGCTGGGCCTGGCGACGCTGGCGACCTGGCTGGCGGTGGCTTTCGCTTTCCGCTACTCCTCGCTGGCAGCGCTGGTGGCAGCACTGTTTGCGCCGTTCTATTACGGCCTGCTGTTCGGGACCACCGATGGCATCCTGCTGGCCGTGGTCGCCATGGCAGCCCTGCTGATCTATCGCCATCGCAAGAACATCGGCAACCTGCTGGCGGGCAAGGAAAGCCGGATTGGCGACAAGAAGAAGGCGGCCAAGTAAGTCAGCCGACTGGGACGAAAAGAAGGGCCGCAATTGCATTGCGGCCCTTTTTAAATTGTATAAATATTTTCCAGATTGGGACGATTGATGTGAGTTTGAACTATTCCAAAATTAGAGGATATAGGAGCCGATCATGTACAAAAATGGAATGCGCCCGGTTCATCCCGGCGAAGTATTGCTTGACGATTACATCAAGCCCATGGGCGTCAGCGTGCGTGCCGTGGCACTGGCATTGCATGTGCCGTATTCGCGCCTTAGCGAGATCATCAAAGGCCAGCGCGGCGTGAGCGCCGATACCGCTTTGCGTCTGGAGCGCTACTTTGGCAGCGAAGCGCAAGGCTGGCTGAATCTGCAGACGGCCTACGACCTGCGCATGGCGCAAATTTCAGAGGGGAAGGCCATCGCCCGGGCGATTACGCCGCTGGCCGCTTTCGCTTGAGGTTGGAGAAGTCAGTCGGGAGCCTCGCTCGTGCGAGCGCTCCTCAAGTTGCACCGATCAGGCGGGCAGGGCTGCCTGCGGCGGCCGCAACTCATCCAGCGGCCAGCGCGGACGCACGCCAAAACCATATTCCTTGCGTGCCGCACCGGGTTCCTCACGCAGGCGCATGGCACCGGCAAAAGCGATCATGGCACCGTTGTCGGTGCAGAATTGCAGTTCCGGGTAGAACACTTCATAACGCCGCTTGGCCGCTGCAGCATTGAGGGCTGCGCGCAGCTGCGCATTGGCACCGACGCCGCCGGCGATGACCAGGCGCTTCAGGTTGGTCTGTTTCAGGGCCGTCATGCACTTGGCCACCAATACATCCACGATGGCATCGACGAAACCGCGCGCGATGTTGGCCTTGTCCTGTTCGCAGATATTGGCGCTGTGCTGCTTGACCACGGTCAGCACCGCCGTCTTCAATCCCGAGAAACTGAAATCCAGGTTCTTTGAGTGCAGCATCGGACGCGGCAACTGATAGGCGGCCGGATCGCCGAACTCGGCCAGGCGCGAGATCGCAGGTCCACCCGGATAGCCCAGTCCCAGCAGCTTGGCCGACTTGTCGAAGGCTTCCCCGGCGGCATCGTCCAGCGTCTCGCCCAGCAGTTCATAGCGGCCCACGCCATCGACCCGCATCAGTTGCGTATGCCCGCCCGAGACCAGGAGGGCGATGAAGGGAAAGCGCGGCGGCTTGCTCGCCAGCAGCGGCGAGAGCAGGTGGCCCTCCAGGTGGTGGATGCCCAGCACCGGCTTGTCCAGCGCCAGGCCCAGTCCGCAGGCCACTGACGCGCCGACCAGCAGCGCCCCGGCCAGACCCGGTCCTTGCGTGTAGGCGATGGCGTCGATGTCGGCGGCTTGCACCTGCGCATCGGCCAGGGTTTGTTGCAGCAGCGGAATGGCGCGGCGAATGTGGTCGCGCGAGGCCAGCTCGGGGACTACGCCGCCATATTCCTGGTGCATGGCAATCTGCGAATGCAGGGCATGCGCCAGCAGGCCGCGCTCGGTGTCATACAGAGCAAGGCCGGTTTCGTCACAGGAAGATTCGACGCCGAGAACTAACATGGGGATGGACTCAATGAAGCTGCCGCCAAATAGCCCAAACAGGCCGCGCGGCAAAGGCGCCATTGTAACGGAAAGCCATCCGGCAAGCGCCCCGGCTGCGGCATGCGGCGGTTTTGGTGTACCCTTCGGCCATGCAAAACGATGCCCACATTCCTGCTCCGGCTGCGGCCGTCGAGCCTGCCTCCAGCGCTGCCGTCGTCACAGCGGCTCCCTTCGCTGCCGCCCGTTTCATCAAGGAAATCGGACGCGGCAAGGACGGTGCCCGCAGCCTGTCGCGCGAAGATGCGCAACTGATGTATGCGGCCATGCTCGATGGCCGCGTGAGTGATCTGGAACTCGGCGGCATCCTGCTGGCCATGCGCATCAAGGGCGAGTCGGTCGAGGAGATCGCCGGCTTCCTGGCAGCGGCCGAGGCCTCCTTCACGCCCCTGCATGCGCCGGCCGGTCCCTATGCGCCGGTGGTGCTGCCCAGCTACAACGGCTCGCGCAAGATGGCCAACCTGACGCCGCTGCTGTGCATGCTGCTGGTCCGCCGCGGCGTGCCGGTGCTCATGCACGGTGTCACCCACGATCCCCAGCGCGTCACCAGCGCCGAGATATTCAGTGCACTGGGCGTGGCCCATGCCGGGTCGGCAGCGCAGGCCGAGGCACTGATGGCGGCCGGCCAGCCGGCCTTCATTCCCATCGCCGCACTGGCACCCGCCATCGCCCGCCTGCTGGGCATGCGGGCGATCCTGGGGGTACGCAGTTCCACCCACACCCTGGTCAAGATCATGCAGCCGTTTGCGCAGCCGGCACTGCGTCTGACGTCGTACACCCATCCCGAATACCTGGAGATGCTGACCGACTACTTCAGTCACGCCGCCCCCCATGATCGCGGTGACGCCTTCCTCATGCGCGGCACCGAAGGGGAGACCGTGGCCAACGCGCGGCGCGCCCAGCGCATCGACTGGTTCAGCCGCGGCACGCGCACCGTGCTGGTCGAAAAGCAAAGCGTGGCCGAAGACTTGCCCGACCTGCCCGAGGGCCACGATGCCCGCGCTACCGCGGCCTGGATCAATGAGGTGCTGGACGGTCGCCGTCCGGTGCCGCAAGCCATCGCGGAGCAGGTCGACCACTGCGTGGCCGTCGCTGCACGCGTGGGCCGCTGATGGCCTGCTGCGTGGATGATTTGCTACAGTTGTTCCCGCCAAGCGGGAAGCTGACAGGCTCACAGGCTGCGTGCGCGCGGCAGCCAGCCCTCGTGCCGGTTCGCACGCACTTGGTGATGTGAGCAGAAATCGAAGGAAGCAAGATCCCAGGGGGGAGCGGGATCGTGATTCTGGAGGGAGAAAATCCCGGGGAATTCGCTGCAGCGGATCACGCAGCCAGCATGGCGGGAGCGTGTCTCAGGTGCGCGTACGGCGACGGGTGGTGGTAGCGGTCTTGGCCGCAGCGGGAGCTTTCTCGGCGGCTTGGGCAGCGACCTGGGAGAAGGCGAAGATCACTTCCTTGACGATCTTGCGCTGGGGGGCGGGCAGGTTGATGAAAGCTTCGAAGGCTTCGCGCTCGCGGTAGCCGATGGCTTCTTCCCAGCGGGCGCGGCGCTTGTCGATGCGCTTGCCGATCTCTTCGCCGAAGCGCAGGTGCTGCGGAGTGACGATGAGCCATTCGGCCAGCGTTTCCAGCTTGTCCTGCTTGGGCATGGATTCGCCCAGCAGCCAGCGGCGAACGCCATGCAAGGTCATCGGCTTGCCCCAGTAACGCAGATTGAATTCCCGTTCCAGAACGGCGGGCTTGGGTTCGTATCCAGCTTTTTCCATCGCTGCGCGCAGGCGCTTTGCGAATTTTTGATTGGCGGTTTCCATGATTTCGAAGGTACTTTGAGGTAGCGCTTTCCGGGGTACGTTTGTCTCTGAGGTGAGTTACGCAGCAAACGTGATTTATGCTCACTGGTCGGAAATGGCCCGCCATCGCGCTTTGGGCGCACCATGCACCA
Organism: Herbaspirillum aquaticum; assembly: GCF_002213425.1. Classification (GTDB taxonomy): domain Bacteria; phylum Pseudomonadota; class Gammaproteobacteria; order Burkholderiales; family Burkholderiaceae_D; genus Herbaspirillum; species Herbaspirillum aquaticum. The sequence continues at coordinate 157,646 of NZ_NJGV01000006.1, forward strand.
GCTCGCCGAACCCATGTCGGCGGGCAGTTCCATCGGGTGGGAAAGCGTTCACGTGCAGGTCTCCAGTGCGTTCCCTGGCCCCGGGTTTGGCTGCATCCGGCCCATGGATGGGTGCGCAGATGTCAGGTCATCAGGCCAGTTCGAGTACGTCGTCCGGGAGGGGGGGGATATCTGGAAACCGGTGGCTCCATCGCTGGCAAAGAGCAAGGAGAGTCCGGTCTTGTGATGCCTGCATTGTCGGTCCAGATGCCTTTCGTGTGCGTGCCCGGCCGACAATTATTTAAGGCTTGTGTCCGCAGCGAGACAACGAGACACGGCGTTCCAGCATTGGCGCGCCGCAGTATTTCCGGCCCGAAGCGCGCTAGAATAGCGGGACATCGAAAGGGGCACCGGTCTTCCGGTGGATGAATAGCCGATATGTTTCCCGTCCCATGAGGATGGAAATTAGTTAGAGAATTGGCACCTGCCTTTTCAGGGGCATCACCGACCCGGATCTTGCCGGGCAGTCACACAAGCAGCACGCTGGTTGAATCAAATCGAACAAATCAAAGAAGTCAGCAGCATCCCTGTGGTACGTTTTGGTTACGTAACTTTTTGAGGTTCCTGGAATGGCGCCGGTGTGCGTCGTGACTGCGGCATGGATTTTTGCCGGGTGCGATGTGCCGGCCTCCGTTCCAGGATGGAACGCGGCGACCCGTTGCCATGCAACGGCGATCGACTGACGTCCTGCGGCCCGCTGCGCCACGTTGCCAGCGCGCAAGCTGCCAGGACGGAACGGCCGCGATACCGAGCAGGCGTCCATTCCTGCGGGCTCCCAGCGATCGCCCGCGAGGAAGGTGCGCACCCGAGCCCAGGTTCGACAATGTCAGCTTCCTTTCATTTCCTGCTGTTGGCCTTCGCCCTGCTGGTGGCCAGCCTGTCGGCCTACGCCGCGCTGGAGGTCTCCGAGCGCATCGTGCTGCAGGAAGCCCAGCATCGCCGCGTCTGGCTCTCGGTGGGCGCGGTGGTGTTCGGCCTGGGCGTGTGGGGCGCCATGCTGCTCAGCGTGGCCTCGCTGGATGCGCCCTTCACCATCGCCTTCGATGCGCGCATGGTGGTGCTGGCCCTGCTGCTGTGCCTGGGCAGTGCCTTCTACCTGATGCACCTGACGGGCATGCGGCGGCCTCATCCGACCCGGCTGGTGATCGGCGGGATGGCCATCGGCGCGCTCTTCAATGCCGCCTTCCACATCGCGCTCAAATCCATGACGCTGGTGCCGCCACTGCTGTATCACACCCCCTTGCTGATCGTGGCGCTGGTGGTGTCGGAGGTGGTGGCGGTATTCATCGTCACCCTGTTCTCGGCCAGCAACGGGCGCAAGCCCATGACGGGGTCACTCAATTCGCAGCAGGCCCGGCGCGTGCTGGCCGCACTGCTGGTGGGCGCCGGGCTGGTCTCCTCGGCTGCAGCGGGGCTGCGTGCCGTGCTCATCGAGCCGCAGGCGCAGAGCGTGGTGGCCAACGGCATCAGCCGCGAGCACCTGGTCAATGGCCTGGTGTTCCTCGCCTTCATGGCCATGGCGCTGGCGCTGGTGGTCAGCGGCGTGCAGCGCAATGAAGTCCTCAAGAAGATCGTCGGGCGCACCAACGACAAGCTGCTGCATTTCGCCACCCATGACGTGCTGACCGGCTTGCCCAACCGCGCGCTCCTGTCCGACCGCATCCAGCATGCGGTGGAAGTGGCACGCCGCAATGGCAAACCGTTCGCGGTGCTGTTCATGGACCTCGATGGTTTCAAGGCCATCAATGATTCGCTCGGCCATGCCGTGGGCGATGGCCTGCTGGTGGCGGTGGCGCAGCGCATCCGTGCCTGCATCCGCGGCGAGGACATGGTTGCGCGCATCGGTGGCGATGAATTCGTGGTGGTGATGAGCAACCTGTCTTCGCCGGAGGTGGTGGAGCAGTTGTCGGAGAATATCCTGTCGGCATTGCGCCAGGATTTCCAGCTCGAGGATGCCACGCTGCGCGTGACCTCCAGCATCGGCATTGCCGTCTATCCCAACAGTGGCGACTCGGTCGATGCCCTGATGAAGAATGCCGATGCCGCCATGTACGAGGCCAAGCAGAGCGGGCGCAATACCTATCGTTTCTTCGAGCCGGCCATGCATGCCAGCGCCATGCGCCACCTGCAGGTGCGCCAGGCGCTGCAGCAGGCCATCGACGGCCGCCAGTTCCGCCTGCACTTCCAGCCCAAGTATCGCGGTGCCGCCAAGGAACTGACCGGACTGGAAGCGCTGCTGCGCTGGCATCATCCGGAGCTGGGCGAGATGGCGCCGTCCGAATTCATCCCCATCGCCGAACGCTCGGGGCAGATTCTTTGCATCGGTGACTGGGTGCTGCAGGCCGTCTGCGACCAGATCGCGTGCTGGGATGCGGCCGGCATGAAACCGGTCAAGGTGGCAATGAATCTTTCACCGCTGCAGATGCGCAGCGATCTGGTGGACAGCATCATCAAGGTGGTCAGCGCAGCCGGGATCGCGCCACAGCGGCTCATGTTCGAGATCACCGAGACGGCCGCGATGAAGGATGTGGAGCGCACGACGCGGGTGGTGCGGGAGCTGCAGTCGCTGGGATTCGATATCGCCATCGATGATTTCGGCACCGGCTATTCCAGCCTGGCCTACCTGGCGCAGTTCCACTGCCGGCAGGTCAAGATCGATCGCTTCTTCACCTCGCGCCTGGACCTGGACGATCACTCCGGCCGCGCCATCGTGGCCGCCATCATTGCGCTGGCGCATGCACTGCAGATGGAAGTGGTGGCCGAGGGCGTGGAGACGGAAGGGCAGCTGCGCGAACTGCAGCTGCTGCATTGCGACCAGGTACAGGGTTTCCTGCTGGGCCGGCCCGACGAAGCGCCCAGCGTGCCCGGCCTGGTCAATGCCAGCAATGACGATCTGTTCGCCGCCGGCGGCCTGCTCAAACGCTGAGTTCGCCGCGCTGCGCGCGGGCCTGGATCACGCGCAGGTAGGCCAGCAGGCCCACCGCCACCATGCCCAGGCTGAGGCTGTTGGCCAACCAGAAGCCGGACGGGCCGCGCAAGGCGGGCGGGGCCATGCCCAGGGGATCGAGTCCCAGCAGATAGCCGCCGCCCAATCCCACTCCCCACAGTGTGACCGCATAGATGACGGTGGGCACCACCGCCACCTTGTAAGCCCGCAGTACGAAGGCGGTGGTCACCTGCATGGAATCGAAGAGCTGGTAGAAGGCGATGTAGAGGAACAGCGGCAGCGCCGCGCCCACGATCACCGGATCGGGCGTATAGGCGCGAATGATGTGCTCGCGCAGGAACCAGACTATCACCCCGATCACCACCGACAATGAAACGGCCAGGCGGATGCCGGCGCGGCCGATCTTCTTGGCCTCCAGCATGTTGCCGCCGCCGATGGCTTGTGCCACCAGCGTGCTGGTGGCGCTGGCGATGGATAGCGGCAGCATGTAGAGCACCGTGCCGACGTTGGCCGTGATCTGGTGACCGGCCACCGGGACCGCACCCAGGCGGGCGATGAAGACGGCCATCAAGGTGAAGGCGGTGACCTCGATGAAATAGGACATGCCGATCGGAATGCCCAGCCGCAGCAGCGTGCGCTGGCTTTTCCAGGAGGGCGCCACGAAGCCGCTGCCGAACAGCTTGAGCGGACGATACAGCGGCAGGCGCGCCACCAGGAGCCATGCCGCGATCATCATCAGCCAGGCGATCACCGTCGTGGCGATGGCGCAACCGGGGCCGCCAAAGGCAGGCAGCCCCAGGCCGCCGAAGATGAGCAGTGCATTCAAGGGGAGCTTGAGCAGCAGGCCGCCCAGCTGCAAGGCCATCACCATCTTGGGCTTGGCCAGCGCCGTGTTGAGCGAGGAGTAGACGCGGAAGAACAGCGTGGCAGGCAGGGCCAGTGCCTCGATGCGCAAGTACAGCGTGGCCTTCTCGACCAGTTCCGGCGAAGCCTTGGCGACGGCCAAAAAGAGCGGCGAGAACATCAGGATCAGCGAGCCGACGATGGAAAGCAGCACCGCCAGCCACATGCCCTGCTTGACCTCATGGCCGATCTCGCCCACGCGGCCTGCGCCGTAGAGCTGGCCGATGGTCGGCTGCAGCGCCTGCAGCACGCCGGACAAGCCGACGAAGACGCTCACGTAGATCGACACCCCCAGCGCCAGCGCGCCCAGGTCCAGCGCGGAAAAGCGCGAGACCATCGCGGTATCGATGACGCCATTGGCGATGATGGCCAGCTGGCCGATCAGCAGCGGCCAGGCCAGCCGCGCGATGCGGCCGGCGTGATGGCGGGAGGAGAGGGCGGGCAGTTCAGTGGTCACGCGAGAAGCAAGCCCTGGTCAGCGGCCGGCACGGCGATAGAGGCGGAAGCGCTCGTCACGGTCGGAGGGGCGGCGGCCTTCCCAGACCATGCGCCAGTTGCCGGGATATTGGCGCAACAGGAGCGTGGCGTCCTGGTTGCTGATGTCATCCTGCAGCAGCAGGTAATCGCAACTCTGGTCGCGCTCATCGGCAAAACGCACGTTGCCGAAATAAGCGAAGGAAGCCCGTTGCGCCGGGCCGACATTGGTCTGCACGCACTGCTTGACCGAGGTCAGCTTGGCTTCGATCTGCTCGGCCACGCCGGCATAGCTCTTGCCATAGTTGACCCAGGGCAGCCACAGCGTCATGAGCAGCACCCAGCACAGGATCACGCCGCCCGAAGACAGCACCACCGCCCGCCACAAGACCGAAGGACGGCGCGAGATGCGCCAGTGCACCACCACGATCCAGGCGATGGTGGCGGCCACCGCAATGGCCAGCGAGATCCATTCGAAGCCGGGCTTGAAGCCGGGCGCAAGCTTGTAGGCATTGCGCGCGATCTTGGCCGGCCAGCCGGTTTCCTTGGCGATCCAGCCGATCCAGATGAAGGCGGCCGAGGTGGTCAGCGTCATCACCGAGAACCAGTCCACCGCATTGATGGCGCCGCGCTTCATGGTGGGCAGGCCGAAGGCGGCCAGGATCGCCAGCGGCGGCAGCAGCGGCAGCAGCATGCCTTCTTCGCGATGCACGTTGATCAGGATCAGCAGCGTGATGGGGATCAGGAAGGCCAGCGGCAGCGCGATATGCAGCGAACCCAGCTGGCGCCGCCAGGCGTAGAGCGCCCAGCCGGCGAAGGGCCAGGCGGGCCAGGCAAACCAGACGCCGTACTTGCCGAGGAAGGCCACGGTGGCCAGGGTGGGACGGTTCAACTGGTAGATGTTCCAGCTCATCCACAGCTCGAACTGGCTGGCGGCTTCAGCCGGGATCAGCTTGTGCAGGGTGACCACCCACGCGGCGCTCATGAGCAGGGCCAGCGGCAGCGACAACAACAGCAGCAGGCCCAGGGCCCGGCCATCCTTGCGCAGCGCGGCCAGCAACACCAGGGCGATCAATACGCCGGCCGGCAGGAGCCAGCCATAGGTCAGCACCAGCATGCCCAGCGCCGCGCCCAGCCAGATGCCATGGCGCAGCTTGCCGGCATCGAACACGCGGGCCGCGCCGAACATGGCATAGGCCACCAGGGCGATCTGCAGGGTCTTGGGACTGGTCTCATGGCTGTGCAGCAGCAGGCCGAGGAAACCGAGATAGATCAGGAAGGCACCATCGGCCAGGGTACGGCCGAAGTCCTTGGGTTCGGGCTGGCCACCGAAGGCCAGCTTCAAGGGCTGGGCTTCGGCACGACGGCCCAGCAGGTAGGTGGTGTACCAGATCGAGAGCGAACCGACCAGGAAGCAGCCGATGACCGAGAGGCGCGCGGCCAGCGGGTCGCCCAGCAGCCAGCCGAACAGTTTGATGCAAATTGCACCGAACCAGTAGGCCAGAGGGCTTTCAGCCGGCAGCGGCAGGCCGGCCACGTTGGGGGTGAGCCAGTCGGTGAGCGTACCGTGGGCCATGGTCCACATCACGCCGAAGGTGGTGGCGTCCTCGTTCTTCCAGGGGTCACGGCCGATCAGGCCGGGCAGGATGTAGAGGAGGGCGAGCGCAAGCAGGGCCATGCGCGGAAGCGCATTGGTCGCGGCGGCGGGAAGACGGACTGGCTTCATCAAGATCTTGTTGCTCTTGTTCTGTGCTGCGTGTTGGGTGATGCGCGGGCTGGGGTGGCCTTGGCCGCGCTTGCCGTTGTCGGCGGCTGATATTGTTGGCTGTTTTTTTAGCAGGCCCTATTGTGCAGGAAAACCCGGTAAATAGTTGTTTCTGTCTGCTACATGCTGGTGCAGGCCACGGGCTACGTACCACGGGTGGACCAAACAAAAAAGGCAGCCGGAGCTGCCTTTTTTGGAGGAAGTACTGATTACGCCTTCGAGACAGCAGTCTTCGAACCGACGGAACCGAACTTCTGGCGGAACTTCTCGACGCGGCCAGCGGTGTCGACGATCTTGTGCTTGCCGGTGTAGAACGGGTGCGATTCGGAAGACACTTCGATCTTTACCAGGGGATATTCCTTGCCTTCGAACTCGCCGGTTTCGCGGGTGCCGATGGTGGAGCGGGTGATGAACTTGAAGTCGTTCGACATGTCGTGGAACAGGACTTCGCGGTAATCCGGGTGGATGCCTTCTTTCATGATTGCCTCAAGAGTAGTTTGGTAGCCAATCGCCACTTCGTCGGTCGCCCTGCTTCTTGACCCGATTGATGATCACTTGCCGGTTTGGAAAAGTCCGAAATTATACAGTGGAATCAGGGGCTTGGGTCAAGGCGGGCGACCGAGCCGACCGGTGCGGCGTGGTATTTCAGATGAAAATGCGCCCGCCTTGTTTCCCATGGGGCAATGAAAAACGGCATGTCCGGTGAGGGACATGCCGTTTTCCGAACCTGCCAAGGACTTAGTTGCTTTGATGAACTTAGTTGCCCCGGCGCATCATGTCGAAGAACTCGGCGTTGTTCTTGGTGGACTTCATCTTGTCGAGGATGAATTCCATCGCCTCGATTTCATCCATGTCGTACATGAGCTTGCGCAGCACCCAGATCTTTTGCAGCTGGTCCGGCTTGATCAACAGCTCTTCGCGGCGGGTGCCGGACTTGGAGAGGTTGATGGCGGGGTAGACACGCTTTTCGGCCAGGCGGCGTTCCAGGTGCACTTCCATGTTGCCGGTGCCCTTGAATTCTTCGTAGATCACGTCATCCATGCGCGAACCGGTTTCGATCAGGGCGGTGGCGATGATGGTCAGCGAGCCGCCTTCTTCGACGTTGCGGGCAGCGCCGAAGAAACGCTTCGGGCGTTGCAGCGCGTTGGCGTCCACACCACCGGTGAGCACCTTGCCGGAGGCCGGGATCACGGTGTTGTAGGCGCGTGCCAGGCGGGTGATCGAGTCCAGCAGGATGACCACGTCCTTCTTCATTTCCACCAGGCGCTTGGCCTTTTCCAGCACCATTTCGGCGACCTGCACGTGACGCGTGGCCGGTTCGTCGAAGGTGGAGGCGACCACTTCGCCGCGCACCGAGCGCTGCATTTCGGTCACTTCTTCAGGACGTTCGTCGATGAGCAGCACGATCATCACGGTATCCGGATGATTGGTGGTGATGGCGTGGGCGATGTGTTGCAGCATCACCGACTTGCCCGACTTGGGCGAGGCCACCAGCAGGCCGCGCTGGCCGCGGCCGACCGGGGCGATCAGGTCGATGATGCGGCCGGTGATGTTTTCCTCGCCGCGCATGTCGCGCTCAAGCTGCAGGAGCTTGTTGGGATGCAGGGGCGTCAGGTTTTCAAACAGGATGCGGTGCTTGGAGGCTTCCGGCGGTTCGCCGTTGACCTTGTCGACCTTGACCAGGGCGAAATAGCGCTCGCCGTCCTTGGGCGTGCGCACTTCACCTTCGATGGAGTCGCCGGTGTGCAGGTTGAAACGACGGATCTGCGAAGGCGAGATGTAGATGTCGTCGGTGGACGCCATGTAGCTGGCGTCGGGCGAGCGCAGGAAGCCGAAGCCGTCAGGCAACACTTCGAGGGCGCCATCGCCAAAAATCTGTTCTCCTGATTTTGCGCGCTTCTTCAGGATGGCAAACATCAGCTCCTGTTTGCGCAGGCGCGCAGCATTCTCGATGTCCAGGCTGATGGCCATTTCCAGCAAGGCAGAGACGTGCATCGCTTTTAGTTCTGATAAGTGCATATGAGTGTCCCGGGACGGGATAAGTAAAGGTGGGGGAGGGAATTGCGTGGTGTGGATCTAGGATAAAGCCGGCCACCGTGTGGCGGGCGGACGGCAGCGCGAGCGCGCCGCCGTCGGATGTTACATCAGAATCAGATGTTGCTGTCGATGAACGAGACCAGCTGGCCCTTGGCCAGTGCGCCGACCTTCTGGGCAGCGGCGGCACCGTTCTTGAACAGGATCAGGGTCGGGATGCCGCGGATGCCGAACTTGGCCGGGATGGCCTGGTTGGAGTCCACGTCCAGCTTGGCGATCTGCAGCTTGCCGTCGTATTCCTTGGCGACTTCTTCCAGGATCGGGGCGATGGCCTTGCAGGGGCCGCACCATTCCGCCCAGAAATCAACCAGCACGGGCTTGTCGGACTTCAGCACATCGGCTTCGAAGGAGGCGTCAGTAATATGTTTGATATGTTCGCTCATGGCATTTCCTCGGTGTGAGGCAGTGGTGTAATTAGTCAATCAGCGCCGGTGGACACATACCATCAGGCCTGGCGTGAGCCATCAACGCTTCCGGAGTTGCTAGGTCTACGTGGAGTCGTTGCGCGCCGATTCAAGTTGTAATTGAAGCGCGGCAGAGGTAAGCGGCGGGATACAGGGGCAATCATAACCCATTTTGAGGGAAAGTGTGGACGCGCGGTCCGTGGCCTGTTGTCACCCGTCCTCATCCCTGCCATTGCGGCGCTGCGCTAGCACCGGCGCGGCTTTGCCCGCTGCACCCGCAGGGCCGGCAGGGCGCTGTCTGGCATACAATGCGCAGCATGGACTGCCCCGGCGCGATTGAAAAAATCTGTCGGAGCAAGAGAAAAATACAATGACCGCGCGGTCCGTTGACGCTCTTGTGCCGCCTCGGCCGTCACCTCGGCCGTGCAGATACGCGCTATCCTCACCAGCCCTCACCGAATCCAGAGAACGCATGCTGCTTGCCACCGTACCGATCCCGCCCACTCCCGATTTCTGGCAACAGGCCGTGCGCGCGCTGCTGCGCGAGGACCAGCCGCTGGGTCAGGCGCTGCAGGCGCAACAGGACGGCGTGCTGGATTTCTCGGGCGTGCAATTGATGGTGCCGGCGTTTTCCCACGCCCAGAATTTCAAGGCGGCCCTGGCGCGCGAACTGCGCCGGCCCTACATCGCCCCGCGCATCAATACGCTCTCCGGCCTGCTGGCGATGCAGCCGCCGGGTGAGAGCGTGCCGCCCTCCGAGAGCGAGCGGCTCATGCAGCTCTATGCGCAACTGCGCGAACACGGCTGGCTCAAGAAAATGTTTTCCGCCCGCCGCAATGCCGACCTGCTGCCGCTGGCGCAGACGCTCTTGTCCTTGTCCGATGAGCTGACCCTGGCGCTGTTGCCGGAGATCCGCGCCAATGCAGAGGGCGAAGAGGCTGCGGTGGGCCGCTGGACCCAGGCCCTGGCGCAATTGCTGGAGCCGCTCGCACCTTCGGCGCACGGCATGCTCTCCGATGAAGCGGCGCTGGTATGGCAGGTCTGGAAGACTCAGCTCGATGCCCATGACCGCATCGTGCAACGCTTTGATGCCATGCTGACCCTGGCTGACCAGGCCAGCCTGCCGCTGGTGTGGGTCAGCCCGACCGAACCGGAAGCGCTGGATGCGGCCTTCCTGTCGGCCTATGCACAGCGCCAGCCGGTGCGCATCGTCACGCTGGACTGGAGCCGTGCGGCGATTGCGCCGCTGCATCCGCTCTATTTGTCGGCCTGGGAAGAGCTGGTGCGCGACGATGAAGGCCTGCCGATGGAAGCGGACCAAGCTGCCGCATCCCCCGTACACCCCGTCGCGCTGCCCCGGCTGTGCCCGGCCGGCGACCTGGAAAACGCCGCGATACAAAGCGCACAGATCGTGCTGCGCTGGCTGCAGCAGGGCAAGACCGACATCGCCATCGTGGCCCAGGATCGCGTCACCGCACGCCGCCTGCGCGCCTTGCTGGAGCGTGCCGAAGTGGCCGTGGCCGACGAGACCGGCTGGAAGCTCTCCACCACCCGTGCTGCTGCTGCGCTGGCCGCATGGAATGACCTGGTCTCGGCGCGCGGTGAAACCAATGCGCTGCTGGACCTGTTGAAGTCGCCCTTCGTCTTTCCCGATGATGCCGACCGCAGCGACCGCGTCATGCGCATCGAAGCCCGGCTGCGCCGTACCAACATTGCCGGCGACTGGCAGGCACTGCAGTCGGCCTTTGCCGAAGCGGGGCAGGCTGATGACCTGGCCTGCATCATCACGCTGGCCAAACAGGCCGCGCGCTTCGGTGGCCGCAAGACGCTGGCGCAATGGTGCGAGACGCAGCGCGGCCTGTGCCAGGCGCTGGGCATGGAAAGCGCGCTGCGCGCCGATGGCGCGGGCGAGCAATGCCTGCTGATGCTCGACGAGATCGCCGCCGAGCAGGGTGGACTGGGCGATACCTTCAGTTTTGCGGAATGGCGCGCGCTGCTCAACTTGCGCCTGGATGCGACTTCCTTCATGCCGCCCATCAAGGACCGGCGCGTCGTGATGCTGCCCCTGAACGGCGCGCGGCTGCGGCGTTTCGAGGCGGTGCTGGTGATCGGTGCGGATGCGGCGCACTTGCCTTCACCTCCGCAGGAAACCCTGTTCTTCTCCAATGCCGTGCGGCGCGAACTGAACCTGGCCACGCGTGCCACGCGCCAGCGCCAGCAATTGCGCGACCTCACCGAATTGCTGTGCGTGAATCCGGAGGTGGTGCTGTGCTGGCAGACCCACCAGGATGGCGAGCCCAATCCCGTGAGCCCGTGGATCCAGCGCCTTGAACTGAAGCTGGCGCAGCAGGGCGCCACGCCCCTGGAACGTGTGAGCTTGCCGCCGCCATTGAAATCATTGGGTGCGGTGCTCTCCTCCATGCCGATGCCGAGCGCGCCGGATCTCTTGCCGGCGTCGCTGTCGGCCAGCGGCTTCGGCAGTTTCCTGGCCTGCCCGTATCAGTTCTTTGCGCAACGCATGCTGCGCGTGGCGGTGATGGATGAGCTCTCGGACATGCCCGAGAAGCGCGACTACGGCAGCTGGCTGCACGAAATTCTCTATCGCTATCACGCGCACCTGCGCGACAACGACACCCCGCTGCCGGCCCGTGCGCCTTTGCTGGCGCAGCTTTCCGAGGAAGTGTTCCAGCGCGAGATGCAACGCCATCCGGCCGCGCTGGCTTTCCATGCGCGCTGGCAGAAGGTGATGCCGGCCTATCTGCTGTGGGCCAACGAGCGCGAAGCGGAAGGCTGGCAATTCGCCTTCGGTGAAGAGTCGCAATCACACGCCCTGCAATGGCAGGATGGCGGCATCGAGTTGTTCGGACGCCTTGACCGGGTCGACCGCAATGCCGACGGCGAGCGCGCCGTGCTCGACTACAAGACCCGTACCGCCGCCAGCCTCCGGCAGAAGGTCAAGGAAGAGGATGACCACCAGCTGGCCTTCTATGGCCTGCTGGCCGGTGGTGCAGTGGAACACGCGCACTACGTCGCCCTCGAACTGGGCCCTGACAAGAAAACCGGCGACGCCGCCGCTCCCGATTTTGCACGCCAACAGAAGATGCTCCAGCAACAGATCACCACCACCATGCAAGCCGTCGCCCACGGCGCGGCCCTGCCGGCCAACGGCATTGAATCGGTCTGCCAGTATTGCGAGATGCGCGGCCTGTGCCGCAAGGGAGCCTGGCTGTGAGCGCGGCCGACAAGCAACCCGCGGCCTACGAGGTCAATGGGGAAGCCGTCGAGGCCGCTGTCTTCACGCGCGCCGCCTGCGATCCGCGTCATTCGGTCGTGGTCGAGGCCTGCGCCGGCAGCGGCAAGACCTGGCTGCTGGTAGCGCGCATGCTGCGCCTGCTGCTGGCCGGAGCGCAGGCACCGGAGCTGCTGGCCATCACCTTTACCCGCAAGGCCGCGCAGGAGATGCGCGAACGCCTGCTCGAACTGCTGCACGAACTGGCCCTGGCAGACGATACCGAGGCGGCGATGCTGCTGCGCGAACGCGGTGTGGCCGAGCCCGACCTGCCCCGCTTGCTGCCGGTGGCGCGCGGACTCTACGAGCGCATCCTCTCGTCTGAACAGAGCCTGTCCATCGACACCTTCCACAGCTGGTTCGCACGTTTGTTGCAGATTGCACCTTTGGCCTCCGGGGTGCCACACGGCTATTCCCTGACCGAAAAGAACGGCGAGCTGATCGATGAAGCCTACCGCCGCTTCATGCAGACACTGCGCGAGCCGGAGGGCGCGCCCGTCAAGGCGGCTCTGCTGGAACTGTACGAACTGGCAGGCGACTTCAACGCGCGCCAGTTGCTCGATGCCTTCATCGACAAGCGCGCCGAATGGTGGGCTGCCACGCAAGACGATGGCGAGCAAGGTGAAGAGGCAGCCGACATGTCCTCGCCCCTGCGCTGGCTGGAAGACCTGTGCGGCCCCGATGCGCAGCGCGATGCGCGCCTGTCGCTGTGGGACGATCCCGCACTGGTCGCGCGGGCCAGCCAGGTGGCGATCCTGCTGGGCCAGGGGGGCAGCGCCAACAAGACCCGCGCGGTAGCCATCGAATCGGCATTGACGGCCGGGTCTGCGCTGGAGAATTTCGACGCCCTCTACAGCCAGTTCTTCGATGACAAGGACAAGCCGCGCAAGAACGGCAAGGTCAAGTCGCTGCTGGCCGCTCTGGTGCAGCACTTCGGCAGCAGCGAGGAAGCTGCCCTGGCGGCGTTTGAAGAAGAGTTCAATGCCATCGGCAACGCACTGCGCAAGCTGCAGGGGCGCAGCAAGGAAAAGGCGGTCCTGCAACTCAACCGGGCCCTCTTCACCGCTGGCCGCGCCTACCTGGCCTGCTATCAGGAGGTGAAATCCGAACAGCGCGTGCTGGACTTCGCCGACCTCGAATGGCAGGCCTACCGCCTGCTGCGCAACGAGGCCAGCGCCGCCTACCTGCAGACCCGATTGGATGCGCGCTACAAGCACATCCTGCTCGACGAGTTCCAGGACACCAACCCGCTGCAATGGTGCATCGTGCGCTGCTGGCTCGATGCCTATGGCGGCGATGCGGCCCAGCCCAGCGTCTTCGTGGTGGGCGACCCCAAGCAATCCATCTATCGCTTCCGCCGCGCCGAGCCGCGCGTGTTCGTGGCCGCGCGCGAGATGCTGCGCGTGCAGGGTGCCGCCATCCTGCGCGCCAACCAGACGCGCCGCAATGCCTCGGCCGTGGTCGATGTACTGAATCGTTCATTCGTCATGGGCGGCAATCCGCTGTTCGCGCAGCAGACCACGCTGGGCCTTGCGGGGGGCGAGGTGTGGCGGCTTCCGCTGGCGCGGCAGGACGATGATGCAGAAAACGTCATTGCGCCTGAAACCGCCGAAGGATCGGCCTCGCCCGAATCTACCGAAAAGCCCGAGGACGTCATGCCCTGGCGCAACCCGCTGACCACGCCGCGCGGCGAGGAAGACGACGCCCGCCGCCTGCTGGAAGGGCAGGCGCTGGCGCAGGCCTTGCTCAAAGCCCGTCGCGAAGTGCCGGTGGCCGACGCCCGGGGCACGCGGCCCATGCGCTGGGGCGACATCATGCTGCTGGTCCGCAAGCGCACGCACCTGGCCGCTTACGAGAGCGCCTTGCGCGCCGCAGGGATTCCCTTCATTTCCGACAAGCGCGGCGGCCTGCTCGAATCGCTGGAAATCGCCGACCTGATCGCGTTGCTGACGTTCCTCATCACGCCCAACGACACGCGCGCGCTGGCCCATGTGCTCAAGAGCCCGATCATCGGCGCGGCCGATGACGACCTGGTGCAGATCGCACGCCGTGTCGCGCAAGCCGAAGGCGGGCACTGGTGGCAGCATCTGCAGGGCATGCAGGAAGAAGGAACGGCATCTGCCGCCCTGGTGCGTGCCGTGACCCTGCTGCAACGCTGGCTGCAGGCGGCACCGCATCTGCCGGTGCATGACTTGCTGGACATGATCCTGCACCAGGGCGAGCTGGTGGCGCGCTATGCGCAGCATGCCTCGCCGCTCACGCGCAGCCAGACCCTGGGCAACATTGCGGCCTTCGTGGAACTGTCGTTGAACATGGATGCAGGGCGCTATCCGAGCTTGCCCAAATTCATCGATGCCTTGCGCGTCCTGCAGCGTACCTCCGGCGGCGATGCCCCCGATGAGGCGAGCGTGGACGCCAGTGCCGACGCGGTGCGCATCCTCACCGTGCACAGCGCCAAGGGCCTGGAAGCGCCGGTGGTGGCCATCCTCGATGCCAATCACAGCGAGTCGGTGGAAGACAATCTCGGCATCCTCTGCGCCTGGCCGCAGGACCAGGATGCGCCCACGCACTTCTCGGCCTTTGGCCGGCGCAGCGAACGCGGCTGCGCGCGTGACACGCTGTTCGCGGAAGAGGAAAGCCTGAAGACGCAGGAAGACTGGAACCTGCTCTACGTCGCCGTCACGCGCGCCAAGCAATTGCTGCTGGTGTCGGGCGTGGCCGGCACGCGCGGTGCGGACGAGGGCGGGGTGGTGGAAGGCAGCTGGTATCAGCGCCTCTTCGCCAGCGATGCGCCGGTGCGCGAGATCGGCGAGGACGCCGTTCACGGTGCCGATGCCGCCGCCATCGAGGAGCAATTCTCGCTGGCGCTGTTTGATCCCAAGCCGGTGCCGATGTCGCTCTTCGGCGCGGCGCAGGAGGAGGACGTGCTGCCTGAGGTCGATGCCGATGGCACCCTGGTCAGCACCGAAGCCATCGATGAAGGTGTGGCCCTGCATGCGCTGCTGGAGCGGCTCACGCACGGCAACGCATGGCCGCTGCAGTTGCCCTCGCCACCGGCCCTGGTGCGCTGGCTGGGCATCTCTGCGGAGATGGCGCAGGTAGTGCATGCGCAGGCACGCGTGGTGCTGGCACAGCCGGAACTGGAGCGCTTCTTCAACCCGGCGCTGCATCGCTGGGCGCGCAATGAAATGGAGATCGTCGCCCCATCTGGTGTCATGCGGCTGGATCGCGTGGTCATGTTCGATGACGAAGTCTGGGTAATCGATTACAAGCGCCGTCTGCTGGAGAGCGAGCGCGCCGATTACGCCGCGCAGCTGGCGCGCTATCGCAGTGCGCTCGTGTCAGTCTTTTCTGACAAGCGAATCAGGTCTGCTCTGATTACCGCTGACGGCACACTGACCGAACATTGAGGCTCCCCTAACCACATTCATCTTCTCAATGCGCTTCGGATAACTTCCAGAAATTCAATAAATATCAAATCAGGAAATTCAGATTTCCGTTGTAGGTTAAAAAAAAGATCATCGCGTAGAGCAAGAGTGATATCTTCTGTGCTCCGGTTTTTTGATGAGGGATTTTTTCTTCAAAAATCTTCTTGCCAAATCGGGCCCGGTCTCGTCGGGCAGCGCTAGCTGCACATGCCAGGCATGTTGCTCACGCGATCCGCAAACTGCACGTCACCGTCAATGGTTGGCGTGCCACTGCGGTTCAACACCACATCGTTACAGGAGGAGATATGGAGTGGGCTCTTCCGTCGTTCACCCTCGCACAGACGCTGCAATGGAATGCCCTGCTGGTATTCGGCGGCCTGCTGCTCTTCGGGCTGATCGCGGGCTACGTAGTTTCCAAGTCCCCATGGGTGCCACGCATCACGGGTTATCTGCTGGTCGGCTTCCTCTTGGGGGCCGGCGGGTTCAATCTGCTTTCCGGTGAAGTCCTCAAGGTCACCAACATCTTTGCCGATATCGCTGTCGCGCTGGTGGTGTATCAGCTGGGACGCTACGTCGACATCGGCTGGCTGCGCCGCGAAAAATGGCTGATGATCACGGTGGCCGTGTCGGCCGTGCTGTGTTTCGGTTTCGTCAGCATCGCGCTTACCTGGTTCGGTACCGATTCGGTGATGGCGCTCCTGGGCGGCGTGATGGCCATTGCCACCGCACCGGCCGTGGTGCTGGTGGTGCTGCGCGACCTCAAGGCGGAAGGCCAGGTCACGCGCCGCCTGGCGGCCATGACCGCGCTCAACAACTTCGTGGCCGTACTGGCAGCCTATGCACTCTTGCCGGTGATCGCGCATGAGGCCGGCACGCCCGTCTGGACCCTGATCCAGCACACCCTGTATTCGCTGGTGGGCTCGGCCATCCTGGCCTACCTGACCTACTGGCTGATGATGCCGCTGGCGCGCCTGCTGGGCCGCGAGAACAGCTCGCAGTTCGTGCTGGTGATCTCGGTGATCGCTTTGGCCATCGGTGTGGCGCATGCGCTGCATCTGCCGGTGATGTTGACGATGCTGATCTTCGCCATCCTCTCCAAGAACCTGGATCGCCAGTTCGACCTGATGGAGCTGGAGTTTGGTGTCGCCAATGAGTTGTTCGTGGTGATGCTGTTCGTCACCGTGGGCGCGTCGATGAAGCTGTCGGACCTGAGTCTTCTGGGCTTCTCGGTCTTGATCCTGATCGCCGCGCGCTTTTTGGCCATGGGCCTGGGCGTCTTCCTGTTTGCCCGCTTTGCCCGCATGAACTGGCGCCAGGCCGGCCTGCTCACGCTGGGCACCCTGCCCATGACCGAGGTCGGCGTGGGCCTGATGCAGACGGTGTCGTCGCTGTATCCGCACACCACGGCCAATGTCTTGCCGCTGCTGGCGGGCAGCATGGTGGTCCTGGAATTCCTGGGGCCGGTGGCAACCCAGTTTGCCCTGATCAAATCTGGAGAGAGTGGACGCGAATGAATACCGAGACACTGATCCGCAATGAACACGATATCCCCGGCACCCAGGCCCACGTGGCCGGTCCGCAGGGGAGCGCCGGCATCCTGCCGTTCGGTTCCTCCACGCCCTTTACCATGGGCATCGAGCTGGAACTGCAACTGGTGAACCGCCGCAACTACAACCTGGCCAGCGATGCAGTGGACCTGCTGAACTGGATCGAGCCGCGTGATTTGCAAAAGCAGATCAAGCTGGAAATGACGCAGGGGATGATCGAGCTGAACTCCGGCATCCACACCCGCGTGGATGAACTGATCGAGGAATTGAAGGGCTTGCGCGGCGCCTTGAACCGCGGCGCGCAGTACCTCAACATCGATGTCTCCGGCGGTGGCGCGCACCCCTTCCAGCACTGGAACGAGCAGCGCATTACGCCCAGCGAACGCTTCCATTATTTGCACGAGAAGTACGGCTACCTGGCCAAGACCTTTACGGTCTTCGGGCAGCACATCCACATCGGTGTGGAGAACGGCGATGATGCGCTGTATCTCACCCATGGCTTCTCGCGTTACGTGCCGCATTTCATCGCGCTGTCGGCGGCGTCGCCCTTTTACCAGGGCGCGGACACCAAGTTCGATTCCTCGCGCAGCAACGTGGTGCGGGCGTTCCCGCTGTCGGGCACGGCACCGGTGCATACCAAGTGGGCCGAGTTCGAAACCTATTACGATGAGCTGCACCAGATGGGCATCATCGCCAGCATGAAGGATTTCTACTGGGATATCCGTCCCAAGCCCGAATACGGCACCGTGGAGATCCGCGTCTGCGATACGCCGCTGACCATCGAGCATGCCGCGCACCTGGGTGCCTATGCGCAATTGCTGGCGCGCTGGATCCTGACCGAGCGGCCTTTCGTGGTGGGCGATGATTTCTACCTGCTGTACCAGTTCAACCGTTTCGAGGCCAGCCGCTTCGGGCTCAATGGCCAGTTGGCCCTGCATGGCGCGACTCCCGCGCAATCGCGCAAGCTGCCCATCTATGAACACCTGCTGCAGCAATTGCAGCTGCTGGAGCCCTATGTGGCCAACGAGGCCGAGCAGCAGACCCTCACGCGCCTGCGCCGCATCGCGCATGATCGCCTGTCCGACGCCGGCTGGCTGCGCCAGATGTTTGCGCAGCGGGGTTCGCTCAATGACATGATGCGCTTGTCTTCGGAATTGTGGATGGGCGTGGAGCCGCCGCCATACTTCCAGTAAACGATATAAATGATATAAATTGCTGGTTAGGATAAAGTTGCACCAAAGTTGAGGCACCTGGCATTCCGCGTGTTTGCAGAGCGCGCGGAATGATGGGAGGAAGAAGGCGAAGGGCCGGTATCGCAAGATGCCGGCCCTTTGTCTTTATGGCTGACCGGCTGATGGCATCGGCGTTGTTTCCTGGCCCTTGTGCTTTCGGGGCGGGATCGCGGACAATCACGGCTTTGAAGCGGCCTCGGGCTGCACCGAGATGCGTGCCGGAGGAAGCATGAGCAAGAACAACCCCAATCAATTTGACGTGGCCATCATCGGCGCCGGTGCGGCCGGCATGATGTGCGCGGCCGTGGCCGGCCAGCGCGGCCGGCGCGTGGTGCTCATCGACCATGCCAGCAAACTGGCCGAGAAGATCCGCATCTCCGGCGGTGGCCGCTGCAATTTCACCAATGTGGGCGCGGGGCCGCAGCACTATCTCTCGCAGAATCCGCATTTCTGCCGCAGCGCCTTGTCGCGCTATACGCCGCAGGATTTCATCGGGCTGGTCAAGCGCCATCGCATCGGTTTCCATGAGAAGCACAAGGGGCAGCTCTTCTGCGACGACTCCGCTGAAGACATCATCGCCATGCTCAAGGCTGAGTGCGATGCGGGTAACGTCAGCTGGCGCATGCCCTGCACGGTGCAGGAGGTTGGCAAGAGCGCAGAGCAGTTCCGCATTGCCACCAGTGCTGGCGAGATCCAGGCCAGCAGTCTGGTGATTGCGACCGGCGGGCTCTCCATTCCCAAGATCGGCGCCACCGACTTTGCCTATCGCATCGCCCGCCAGTTCGACCTGAAGCTGGTGGAGACGCGTCCCGGCCTGGTGCCGTTGACCTTCGACGGCAAGGCTTGGCAGTCGCTCACCGAGCTGGCCGGGATTGCGCTGGAAGTGGAGGTGGAGACCGGCGTGAAGAAGGAGCGCGGGCACTTCCTGGAAGACCTGCTGTTCACCCATCGCGGGCTCTCGGGGCCGGCCATCCTGCAGATTTCCAGTTTCTGGAAACCCGGCACACCGCTGACGCTGAACCTGTTGCCGCAACTGGATGTGGCCGACACGCTCATCGAGGGCAAGGGTGCGCTGAAGAAGAATCTCGGCAATCTGCTGGCGCAATGGCTGCCCAATCGCCTGGCCGAAGGCTGGCTCAAGATCAATGGTTTCGATGCCGGTGCGCGCATTGCCGACATGCCCGACAAGTCCCTCAAGAAGCTGGGCGATTCACTCAATCGCTGGGTGATCCTGCCCAGCGGCTCGGAAGGCTATCGCAAGGCCGAGGTCACCCTGGGCGGCGTGGATACGCGCGAGCTGTCGCAGCAGACCATGATGGCCAGCAAGGTGCCGGGACTGCATTTCATCGGCGAGGCCATGGATGTGACCGGCTGGCTTGGGGGCTACAATTTCCAGTGGGCGTGGGCCTCAGGCGTGGCGGCGGGTTCAGCGGTGTGAGGCCGGCCGGCAGGGCAGGCGTTGGACTTTTTCCTTCATTTGCCCTTGACTTCAGGTGAAGGATCATCTTGACTGTGATAAGTGCCTGATTCTTATCCGTTTTTTACCACGGTGGTGGAAAAAATGCCACGTTTGGCCTTCCAATCGGGTGCCAGTACTGCTACAATCGCCTTCTTTGCTAATCCAACCTAACCTTTCTGGTTTGAATTTACATGACCACTATTCGCGTTAAAGAGAACGAGCCGTTCGAAGTTGCAATGCGTCGCTTCAAGCGCACCATCGAAAAGACCGGTCTGCTGACCGAACTGCGCGCACGCGAGTTCTACGAAAAGCCGACCGCTGAGCGCAAGCGCAAGCTGGCTGCTGCCGTGAAGCGTCACTACAAGCGTATCCGCAGCCAACAGCTGCCGAAGAAGCTGTACTAAGAATTTCTCGCCGCGCATTCGTGCGGCCGATGTGTAAACCCGCTCCGGTGTTGGTCCGCAGCGGGTTTTCGCATTTATTCCCGATTTGTCGTGGTGTTTTCTCCGGGCGGGTATTGGCCTGGTTTTTCCTGTTGGCAGCCCCAGATAGGAAGGAAAGCACCAATTCGGGCTGGCGATAAGCCCATCCATGTTCTACGATGCCAAGACCGGGCCCTGCTTTGTTGCTGCCCGGAATACTGGATGCGGGATGGCGCCAGATCGCAGAATACTCATCCACCTCATCTTCGGAGTACCCCATGGGTTTGAAAGAGCAGATCACGGAAGACATGAAGGCCGCCATGCGTGCCAAGGACATGGGCAAGCTGGGCACCATCCGCCTCTTGACCGCCGCGATGAAGCAAAAGGAAGTCGATGAGCGCGTCGAGCTGACCGACACCCACGTGCTGGCCATCATCGACAAGATGGTCAAGCAGCGCAAGGATTCCATCTCGCAGTTCGAAGCCGGCGGCCGCCAGGACCTGGCTGACGTCGAAAAGGCCGAACTGGCCGTGCTGGCCGCCTACATGCCGGCCAGCCTGTCGGATGACGAGATCAAGGCTGAAGTCCAGGCTGCGGTTGCCGCCACGGGCGCCGCCGGTCCCCAGGACATGGGCAAGGTCATGGGCGTGTTGAAGCCCAAGCTGGCCGGACGTGCCGACATGACGGCAGTGTCCGCCCTGGTCAAGGCCGCGCTGGCTGCTTAAGCAGTCCTTAGCCTCGTTGCCTACTGCCACGCTGCCCAGGTGATTCCCCAGTCGTTCATCCAGGACCTGCTCAACCGCGTCGACATCGTTGACGTGGTGGGCCGCTATGTGCAACTGAAGAAGGGTGGCGCCAATTTCATGGGCCTGTGCCCCTTCCACAACGAGAAATCCCCCAGTTTCACCGTCAGCCCGACCAAGCAGTTCTATCACTGCTTCGGCTGCGGGGCGCATGGCACGGCGATCAGTTTCCTGATCGAGTATTCGGGCATGGGATTCGTGGAAGCGGTGAAGGACCTGGCCCAGAACGTGGGCATGGTGGTGCCGGAGCGCGAAGACAACATCCCCCTGGCCCAGCGCCAGGAAAAGCAGGCCAAGAGCATGGCCCTGTCGGACGTGATGACGCGTGCCAACGATTTCTATCGTCACCAGTTGCGCAGTGCCCAGCCCGCCATTGCCTATCTCAAGGGACGTGGATTGACCGGCGAAGTCGCCGCCCGCTTTGGCCTGGGCTATTCGCCGGACGAATGGGACAGCCTGCGCCAGGTCTTCCCCGACTACGAGAACGACGTGCTGGTCGAGTCCGGCCTGGTGATCGACAAGAGCGAAGAGGGCGGTGGCCATCGCAAGCGTTATGACCGCTTCCGTGGCCGCATCATGTTCCCCATCCGCAATACCAAAGGCCAGGTGATCGGCTTTGGCGGCCGGGTGATGGATGGCGGCGAACCGAAGTACCTGAACTCGCCCGAAACGCCGCTGTTCCAGAAGGGCAGCGAGTTGTATGGCCTGTTCGAAGCGCGCCAGGCGATCCGTGAAGCAGGTTATGTGCTGGTGACCGAGGGCTACATGGATGTGGTGGCGCTGGCCCAACTGGGTTTCCCGCAGGCCGTGGCCACGCTGGGAACGGCCTGCACCCCCATCCATGTGCAGAAGCTGGTTCGCCAGACCGATGAAGTCATCTTCAGCTTCGACGGCGACAACGCCGGCCGCCGCGCCGCCCGCCGCGCGCTGGAGGCCTGCCTGCCGCATGCTTCGGACAACAAGACGATCAAGTTCCTGTTCCTGCCCAAGGAACATGACCCTGA
The DNA here is from genome assembly GCF_002213425.1 of Herbaspirillum aquaticum. Lineage (GTDB taxonomy): Bacteria > Pseudomonadota > Gammaproteobacteria > Burkholderiales > Burkholderiaceae_D > Herbaspirillum > Herbaspirillum aquaticum. The sequence continues at coordinate 179,456 of NZ_NJGV01000006.1, forward strand.
CAGTTACGTGCGCGAGATGGGTGCCCCGGCCTTTGAGGCGCAGATCCGCGAAGCCATGCCGCTGTCGCAGTTCCTTCTCCAGGAAATCATTGGCGAGAACGACTTGCGCACGCTCGAAGGCCGCGCCCATGCGCAGTTTGCCGCCAAGCCGCTGCTGCAGGCCTTGCCGGCCTCCGGTTTGCGTTTGCAGATCGTGCGCAGCGTGGCCCAGGCCACGCAGACCACGCCGGCCGAGCTGGAAGTGCTGTTTGAGCTGGAAAAGCCGGTGGCGCGCGTACGCAGCGCCCCGCCCCGCACCAAGCGCACCGCCCCGGTCGGGCTGGAGCGCCAGATCATGCGGCTCTTGGTGGCACATCCGCAACTCTCGGCCGACCTCGATGCCGCCGCGCTGGAAGCCATCGCCCGCATCGCGCCGGACCAGGCCGAGATGCTCTCGCACCTGGTCGGTGTGGCCCAGGGCATGGGCGAACAGGCCAATTTCGCCGCGCTGGTCGAGCACCTGCGCGAGGGCGGGCCCGAGTTTGACTCGATGATCGCGGAAATCGCGGCCGAGTCGGAATCCGAATTCGATGTGGTGCGGGCCGAGATGGCCGGTGCCATCCGCCAGGCCAGGATCCGTGCACTCGATGACGAGATGCAGATGCTGGTGGCATCCAACCTGCGCACCGAGGAAGAGCGCAATCGCTACCGCGAGCTGATGCAGCGCAAGGAATGGCTCAAGCGCCAGACCGGCGGTGCAGTCGCAGCAGGTTGAGTGACGGCTTTTCCGGGGAAAACCGGAGGCCTGGAAAGGAATCGGCAGAAAGGGTCTTGCGTGAGGTGCTGCGTGACCTGATCTGGAGAGTGGGCAGGAGCAGGAAGGCAGGAATCGGCCTGGTGTGGAAAACGCGGTAAAGCACTGCAAATTGTCGTGTTTTACGCACCGGATCGCTGGCGGATGGCCGAATATCGCGGCTTGATCCCCGGGAAAAGAGCCCCATCTGTGCTATACTATAGGGCTTTAGTTCCGCCGGATGGCTCTTGCATCCCCCACCCTGCGGCGACATGCCTTCACCCCGGCGCATCGGGAGGGAGGACGGCAGACAGCGGTATCGCCTGCCGGATTGCAAGCGGCATGACTGCCTGCTGCACGCGATCGATGGCCCGCCGGAAAAAGGAACGTTGCGCGTGCAGCCGGAGTCTACCGGGCAACCGGTACCGGAGTTGCATTATTAGCATGACTTGATTGGCGCAATGAGTGAATTCTCAATTGGCAGTTGATTCTATGGCAAATGCAATGAAGAAACCCGCGAAAACTCCAGCAGCGTCGGCAAAGAGCAGCAGGACGGCAGCGGCGGTAAAATCGACCGCCGCGGCCAAGACCACCCAGGCGGTAGCCGCCAAATCGCCAGTCAAGGGGACGGCGAAGGCTGCTGTCACCGTAAAACCCACGGCCAAGACTGCAGCAGCAGCGACGCCGAAGAAGACGGCAGCCCAGACAACTGCCGCCAAGCCGGCCCGCGCCGCATCGCCCAAAGCGACTGCAACGCCAGCCAACAAGTTACCTCAAGCCGCCGAACAAGCGGTTTCTGTGAAAGCGACGAAGACTTCCGTGACCACCAAGAAACCCGAAACCAAGACCGCCAAGACCACCAAAGCCGCACAGGTGGAAGGCAAAGACGTCAGCGCGACTGCTGCGTCGAGCGTAAGCCAAACCACTGATGCCGCTGCCCTGGCAGCCATCGACACGTCCGGCTATGTGCTGCCGAGCGTCAAGGTGCCGGGCCGCCGTGGCCGCAAGCCCAAGGAATTCCAGCCCGAGAGCGATGAAGTTGCAGCACTGAACACCATCGAGCGTACCGAACTGAAGGCCGCCGACAAGGCCAAGGCCAAGGATCGCAAGGCCAAGGAAAAGGCCCTGCTGAAGGACGCCTTCTCTTCCGACACCGAAGCCAGCGAAGAAGAGCTGGAGCGCCGTCGCCAGAAGCTGAAGACCCTGATCAAGCTGGGCAAGGAGCGTGGTTTCCTGACCTTCTCGGAAATCAACGACCACCTCCCGGAAAACATCGTCGATCCGGAAGCCATCGAAGGCATCATCGGTACCTTCAGCGACATGGGCATCTCGGTCTACGAGCACGCTCCTGATGCGGAAACCCTGCTGCTGTCGGACAACGTGGCCAACGTGGCCAGCGATGACGACGCCGAAGCCGCTGCAGAAGCCGCGCTGTCGACCGTCGATTCCGATTTCGGCCGTACCACCGACCCGGTGCGCATGTACATGCGTGAAATGGGTTCAGTCGAACTGCTGACCCGCGAAGGCGAAATCGAAATCGCCAAGCGCATCGAAGACGGTCTCAAGGACATGATCCAGGCCATCTCCGCCTGCCCGACCACGATCGCCGAGATCCTGGCCGCGGCTGACCGCATCTCCAAGGACGAGATCAAGGTCGACGAAATCGTCGACGGCCTGGTCGACCCCAACGAGAGCGAACAGCAGGTCGAGGCCGCCTCTTCCGACTCCGATGAGGACGACGAAGAAGAGGAAGAAGAGGAAGAAGACGAAGAAGAAGAGGAAAACGAGAGCAGTGGCTCTGGTGCCGCAGGCTTCTCCGCCGAACAGCTGGAACAGTTGAAGCGCGACGCGCTGGGCAAGTTCGCCGTCATCGGCACCCAGTTCGAGAACATGCGCAAGGCCTTCGAGAAGGAAGGCTACAACTCCAAGCCTTACGTCAAGGCCCAGGAAATCATTTCCAACGAGCTGCTGGGTATCCGCTTCACCGCCAAGATCGTCGAGAAGCTGTGCGACACCCTGCGTGCGCAGGTGGACGAAGTGCGTACCGTGGAACGCCAGATCCTGGACGTGGCTGTCAACAAGTGCAACATGCCGCGCGCGCACTTCATCAAGGTGTTCCCGGGCAATGAAGTGAACCTGGACTGGGTGGACGGCGAAGTCGCCGCCAACCATGACTACAGCACCGTGCTGAGCCGCAACGTGCCGGCCATCAAGGAACTGCAGCAGAAGCTGATCGACCTGCAGGCGCGCGTGGTACTGCCGCTGCCTGACCTGCGTGCGATCAACAAGAAGATGGGCGCCGGCGAGAAGAAGGCGCGCATGGCCAAGCGTGAAATGACCGAGGCCAACCTGCGTCTGGTGATCTCGATCGCCAAGAAGTACACCAACCGTGGCCTGCAGTTCCTGGACCTGATCCAGGAAGGCAACATCGGTCTGATGAAGGCGGTGGACAAGTTCGAATATCGTCGCGGCTACAAGTTCTCGACCTATGCGACCTGGTGGATTCGCCAGGCCATCACCCGTTCGATCGCTGACCAGGCGCGCACCATCCGTATTCCGGTGCACATGATCGAAACGATCAACAAGATGAACCGCATCTCGCGTCAGATCCTGCAGGAAACCGGTGCCGAGCCGGATCCCGCGACCCTGGCGATCAAGATGGAAATGCCGGAAGACAAGATCCGCAAGATCATGAAGATCGCCAAGGAACCGATCTCCATGGAAACGCCGATCGGTGACGACGACGATTCCCATCTGGGCGACTTCATCGAAGACAACAACACGCTGGCGCCGGCTGATGCGGCCTTGCATGCTTCGATGCGCAACGTGGTCAAGGACATCCTGGATTCCCTGACCCCGCGCGAAGCGAAGGTGCTGCGCATGCGTTTCGGTATCGAGATGTCGACCGACCATACGCTGGAAGAAGTGGGCAAGCAGTTCGACGTGACCCGCGAGCGTATTCGTCAGATCGAAGCCAAGGCATTGCGCAAGCTGCGTCATCCTTCGCGTTCGGACAAGCTCAAGAGCTTCCTGGAAGGGAACTGATCTCAAGGGTGAGTCAGGATTGGCCGGCGAGATGTTAAAATCGCCGGCTGATTTTTTGGCCCCCTAGCTCATGCTTGGTTAGAGCAGCGGACTCATAATCCGTTGGTGCCGTGTTCGACTCACGGGGGGGCCACCAAAAAACACTGAGAAATCAGGCATTTACACCACTCTTCGGAGTGGTGTTTTTGTTTCTGCCTCCTGCTGTGACCAAAACGTGACCGTTTCTGCGTGGTGCGCCAGGTGGGAGGGAGCCAGGTGGGCATAGCGCTGCACCATGTCCAACGTCTCCCATCCGCCCAGGTCCTTGAGCACCAGCAGCGGCGTGCCGGCCTGCACGTGCCAGGATGCCCAGGTGTGGCGCAGATCATGAAATCGGAAATCTGTGATCTGCGCTGTGGCGCATGCTCGCTTGAAACAGCGGTCATCGATCTGGCTGATCCTGCTGGGTTTGCCGTCCTTCGTCGCCCGCTCAAAAACATACTGTTGTGCCGTCTTCAGCCGGCGCGCAATCACTGCAAGCGCGTCGGCATTGAGCGGCACGGCCCGGGCATATCCGGACTTGGCCTCTTCAGCAATCACCCAGGCATTGCGGTTCGGCAGATCTACGTTCTTCGGCTCCAAAGAAAGTAGTTCGTCCGCGCGCATGCCAGTGGTCACCGCCACAAGCGCAATGTCGCGCATCCACTCAATGGAAATCGCATCGATCAGAGCCTTGATGACTGGCTTGGATTCGAAGCGTACTCGCTTGTCTGGCTCCTGGAACTTGCTCAGTTTCGGTGGGCGGCTGATCCAGCCCCACTCTGTGGCCAGCGTCAGGATGCGCTTGATGGTGGCCAGGTATCGATTCTTCGTGGCTGCAGATACGGGTTTGGCCTTGCGATGCTTGTGCGTGGTGTGCGTTGGCAGCTTCTGGAGGATGTTGCCGGCGGTTAAAGAGCGGATTGGGGTCGATGCCCCTAGAGCGGCGCGCCAATACTGCACGTGCCTCACCTTTGATTCGTAGTCGCTCTGGCCTTCCGCTAGTTTCAGCATGCCCAGTGCGGCTTCGTCAAAGGTGTGATCAGGTTCCTCGCCCAGCTTGGTGGAACGCCACAGGTCGGCCTTTACTCGGTCGTGGAGTTCTTGCGCGGCTTGTTTGTCCGTCGTGCCAGAAGAGCGTCTAATTCGCGGGACGCCTGGCGCGCGGATATCAATCCACCAGATGCCGGAAGAGGGATTTTTGCGGATTGGCAATTGTTTTCTCCTGCAACCCGCAGCGGTAGCCGGGTCACATTGTTGCGTTTCTCGCTGAGTTCTGCAAGGCGGGAGGGCCAGACGCGCCACACGCGCGACCCCGGCAGGCGGAATCCGATGTGTTCGCGCATGGCGAAGACCGTGCTGTAGGACAGCTTCAGGCGATTCGCTGCCTCGCGCAGCGTGAGAGCGGTTTCGTCGTTCATTGCGCTTCATCCGCGCGGTGGGCGATTTGTGTCAGGCCTGCTTAGCGCAATGGGGTTTGCGTTAAGTGAAGATTCCAGTTCCGCGACGCGCGCCTCCAGCTTCTGGACGTGCTGCTCCCAGGTGAGCGGCCAGAGCGGGCCGCAGCCGTTCGGGCAACCCTCTTCCTTGGACTGCTGGTAAGCCTTCCCGATGAGAGTCGCGTGCAAGCCGCACTTGGCGCAGTGAAGAACTCCCGTCGCCAGGCTGCTTTCCCTATGGCGGCCATCATTGGCGGCAGAGTCAACCAGGTGGCGGATTGAGTTGACCTGCTCCTGGGTCACTACCACGCCGGCCACGAGCCCGGTGAGGGGCGGTTCCAAGTCGAGAGGTTTGGCGGCAGCACCCTCCAAATCAACGATCAAATCATTGACCTGGGCGGCGCTGAAAATGGGCGAGTTCGGCATGACGTCAAGCATCAGCGCAACGGCCTGGCGAAGTTGATTGGTGTCGCTCATGCTGCACTCCCTTCGGCCGGCATGGGCGAGTGTTTTGTGGTCACTGGATCGACAAGCCAAGTGTGACCGTGACCATCACCATAGGCGGGGCAACGTTGGCATCGATAGAGGGCATCGTTGAAATCCATGCAAACACAGACCCAATCGTGAACGCAGCCATTATTCTCGTGGGGGTTACTCATGGTCGCCCCCATTTCTGGCCAGCGCGGACCACCATCGACAGCAGGCAAAACCGCGCCCACTTCTCCTGTTCGGTGAACTCAGAACGCACATGCACCAGTGTTGCTGTGGGATGCTTACGACGAAGTTTTCGTAGTGCCTTCACTGCGGCGAAGCGGCTGCCGAAGAGCGGCGAGAGACCCAGCGTCATGGTCTTCTTTAGCTCACCGTCGACGAAGACATACATCGCCTTCTGCACCTGGTATGTATCCACGCGCAGGCGCTTGGCAGCGCCGAATTTTTGAGGTGTCTTTTTCATTTTACGAGCCTCAGATGATTGCCAGATTCGCGCGCTGATTCCTTCAAAGCGCGTGCCACCCTCAAGCCGAAAAAACCAATGATCGAGTGTTGATCGGACGCAGGTAACAAGCGAAAGTCCCTGATAAGCGCCGCCTCGGTAGCGGTGAGGGTAGCAGTCGGCTGTTGGCTGGCCGCCAGCTTTATAGCTGAGCGATTTTCATTTTTCACTTTGCCCCTCCATCAGTAAGCGCTGGCAGATTTTCCTTGTAGGAGCGCATGGTCTCCATGTAGCCGTCGATCACTTCCTGCCCCAGCATGGCCAGTTGCTGGATGTTTCGGTGGTTGTCCGCCAGCGCTTGGATACCGGCGAAGAGACTGTCCAGAGAATTGAGCATCCCGACTGCGCAATCGCTGGCATCAATGCAGGTCCGAACGGCCTGTTTGAGGTTCTCGTCCACGTTGTTCATTTCTGGACTCCCAGCGATGCGGGCTTCAGCCGATGTTCGATTTCCATTTCAACGATCACGCACAGGAACCGCAGCATGTGGGCTGCGCGATTTGGATCCGCAGACAGATAGAGATTGTTGATTTTCTCCAGCACGACGCAGGCTGAGGGGCGAGGCTGCTCGGCCACCTGAGCAGGGGCGGCGCGTCCAAGCAAGGCGTCTATTTGCGCGTGAGCGCGCATGCGACGCGCTGTCGCGAGGGTAGCGCATCCCTTCTTTCGCCCAGGGAAAACCGGGTTGATGACCTTGGGGCGATCGAACGCCGGATGTGACAGGAGGATGGCGGAAGGCTTCATTCTGCGGCCTCCAGTAAATCGAGCTCGCGGCTCAGATTGGCGGCAGTGTCGAATGCGGCACCAATGGCACCGGCGACTGCAGGCTTGCATGCTTCGGGATTCTGCGTTGCGAAGACATGCAGGATTTCCAGCTGCGCGAGGAGCTGCTCTGCCTGGTGGGCCAGATAGCCGGCATCTTTGGGGACGGGGCGCGTGGAGGCGGACTCCACGCCCTTGACGCGGGACGCGTCTGTGCTACTATTTCTGCTCATGAAATTAACTCCTGACAGGGTAGGTTTCATCAGGCCATCAAGTGTTTGCAGCACTTGGTGGCCATAATTTTTCAGAGAGTGGATATCTGCGACCGGGATTTCTCAATATTCCGAAGAGCTTGATGCAATGCCACCGAGATGCTGCTGTCTTTGCAGGAAAAATTCGCTCCGCTTTCTGTCAGCGCTCTGACGCAATCGATAATTGCCGCTGCGCTGGACAAATTTTCTTCCACTTCGTCTTTCGCGACGGTCACAGACACGATTTCTAGTTTTTCTTCCATGATCAACTCCTGATCCACTTTTACGGTGTTTCTATTTTAGGCACGCCTAATTTTTGCGTCAATAAATATTTAGGTGAGCCTTATTTTTGATCGTCTGTATGGACCGATTGACCGCCGCCCGTTGCGCGATAATTCAACGGGTCAGCAAAGAACTTGTGCAGCTCGCGGTTAGGATACGCCGTGCATCGTTCGGAGAACTTCACCGGCTGGGGCGCTTTGCCGGCAATGACCAGTTGCCGGAATTTTTCGCGTGAGAAAGGGGAGAAGGGTTCGATCTGCTTCCAGCGACTCATACCGTCAGCTGGAAGGGTCTTGCTTGGGGATGCTGCGTTTTCCATGTTCACCAATCCTTGCACGTTGTCGCCACAATTTGGCGGGGTGGTGCAAGATTCGCAAATAGGAGAGTGAGAGTCTGTATCGTCTAGCCGCTAGACGTATCATCTTGGCGACTAGACGTGTCGGCGTAGCGGCTAGACCGACTTCCGAAACCACTCTGCAATAGTTCTTTGGGCGTTTGATTCCATCAATACAGCTCCGATAGCTTTGCCGTGCTCGATGATTTCTGGCATTAGTTGCTGGGCTGCGTGGTTCGCCGACCTCCATTCTTTTGCTTTGTATTTTCTGATGGCCCATGCTTTTAAATCTCGCATTCCTGCATGCCTAACATTTGCTCCTGATGCTCCATTTTGCGAAGAATATTGCTTGACGATGCAAGTTGGACACATTGGGTTTTGGTCCAGGTCACGCACGCTCGCGGCCATTCCAACGTATAAAAACGATCTGCAAAGCTTGGCAACAGTCGACGAATCGTCCAATTCACCCGTGACAATCTCTGTAAGGTTGATCATCGCCTGAGCAACGAGCCATTCGCAATGTCGTCTTAATCCATCGCCTTGCTGGGGTTGGTAATCTGATAAGCTATTTTCTGCCATAAGCTGGGCAATCAGATCTGAGTCATTAGTGTTTATACCGAGCCTCTCCATCCCGGCAAAAATTATTCCCTGTAACAACTCAATTTGTTCAGCGTATTGACCATCGGAAGAATGGTTCCTTTTTCTTCGCCCTAACCTTGGGAGCCGGGAGCCTCGTTTTTGAACAAGCATGATTATTTCCCCTTGGCAGTAGTAGTAGGCTTTATTGGAGAACTCCAAATGCCTTCAATTGAGTGACAATTGCATCTCGTTGAGCTGTGTCCGTTAATCGTGAGATAGCTAGTGCTATTTCATTAGATTGGGGATCGGCCGATGTGGCTGACTGTTTTCCCCATATCAGCCAGTGCGGTGAAACGCCAAGAGCATCAGATAATCTCAGTAAGTTTTCACCATCAATACGCTTAATTTCGCCGCTTTCCCAGTCGGTCATGGTTGGGGCGCTGACCCCCACTGTCTTGGCTAAATCCGACTTGGTAATCCCGCGTTTGGCGCGTGCTTCTTTGAGGCGATCATTCCAGTTCATAAGGCGCTCCTAATAAAAGTTAGGCAATCCTAACATTTGGAGTGTTAGGTATGCCTAAAATAATTGTTGCGCCAAAAATTAGGCGAACCTAAAATAGGGGGATGGAAAAAACACTCCACTCCCAGATCATCGATGCCCTCGGCGGAACCTCTAAGACTGCGCTGATGTTCGATATTGATCCTGCATCGGTGTCAGGCTGGCGCAAAAACGGCATCCCCAGATCGCGCCTCATGTACATAAAGTTGGCGCGGCCTGACTTGTTTGACGAAGCTGGCTCGGTTATCGCAGCCGGTGACGAAGCATGCTGACCCATACCCTTATTGGCCCACTGCCAGACGACACCTACGCCGTCGGCTACCCCACACCTGGTTGCTCAGTGATGACTGTCGTATCGACGGGCATGACGAAGGAGCGCGCCCAGGAAGAGGCCGCGCGCTTGAACGAAGAACAGGAGAAGAGGGCGGCCGCGATTGAACGCGACCGCCTGTTGCGGATGCGGCCTGAAACATTGCGGCCGGTCACTGACTACCTTTCCGAGATTGAGCTGGCCGGCGGGGCCGGGGAGGCGCCGTGAGATCAAGACTCCCAAAAATTGGTTGTTCTCGGCAGCGGGGAGGAAGGGGCGCTAAGCGGTTCGGAGATGTAGACCGAATCGCAAGCAAAGCACTTGAAGTTGCGGCGAGGTCCGTGCGGCTGGAGCACCGATTTATGGCCTTTCGCCATGCAAGGCTGACAGAGGTAATGCGCGGCGTCGGATTCGCCATCAACGGGCTGGAACGCGTAAGCCTTTATGCCCCCGCCGATGTCCGTCAGTACGTATCTCTTGCGGTCCTCGATCTCCGCTGCAAGGCGCTGGTTCTCTTGGCGCAACTCGTTGATGCGTTGTTCCGCAGAAGCCACCTGCTTATAGAGCTCCAAAGATTGCTGAGAAACCGAAAGGAGGCTGTCATAGGCGATGGCGAGGTTCTTTTTCGCATCCGCGATTGCTTCATCTGCTTTGGCCTGGTCGCGTGCAGCAACCGACGTCTTGAGCAGATCTACGGCCGATTTCGCAGCGCCTACGGCGCCGAACAGCGCATTTAAGTCCATTGGAGTCCCCCTATGAAAGAAATTGACGCGTGGGAGCTCAATTCTGCCATGGCGTGGGGCTCCGCCCTTCAAACGAGGCAGCGGCTGCGCAGCCGCGATGTGGTGATACGAGCCCACTGCATCACGCCTCGACCCTGTAATGCGAATCGATGAGATGTTCGTGATGTTCAAGAATTCTGCTAGGACTGGAAGCTAGGAATGCCAAATATAATGAAGACCAAGTTCAGTGGGGAACCCGGTATTGACCAGGGCCAAGTGCTATTCCGCCGCGCTTGGTATTCCCGCTCCTATTTCTTGGTGGAAGGAGAGGCAAAGTATGTCGGACAAATTCGACTGGAACGACAAGGACGCGGTGGTCGTACAGCGCGTCGATGCGATCGCCGTTTATCAGAACGAGAAGGGGGATATTGTTATACGACAGCAAGACTCGATGGGCGAAGACGATCACTACATCGTCATCCCTCCGGATCGTGTGAAGGATGTTCTGAATGCCATCGTGGTGGAGTACGAGGCCATACAAGAAGCGACCCAAGGTTAAATGCGCCTGAAGCAACTCCCTCCTATTTTGGGGGGAGTGTATGACGCGCCCGTCCTTCCAGTTCTATCCTGCCGACTGGCGGAATAACGCCAAGCTGCGTCGCTGCTCTTGGGCCGCGCGCGGTGCATGGGCCGACGTCATGTGCTTACTGCATGACTCGGACGAGTACGGAATACTTCGGTGGCCGCTGAAGGAAATTGCCCAGGCAATTGGCTGCCCGGTGGCACTGCTGAAAGAGCTCGTTGAGAAGAAGGTGCTGAAAGGCACGGACAAGGGCGAGTGCGATGCGCTCGAATATACCCCGCGCTCTGGCCGGCAAGCTGGTCCCACAGTAACACTGATTCCCATCACCCAAGGGCCGATTTGGTTCTCGTCGCGCATGGTTCGTGATGAGTATGTCCGCCAGAAAAAAGCCAATCCGGAGTTGTACAAGGATTCACCTAACTACTCACCAATGCCCCCCATTGGTGATGAGGAAAACACTTCACCAATGCCCCCCTTGGGTGAATTGTCGGGTGCAGCACCAATGCCCCCCAAAAGTGATTTGCCTTCATCTTCATCTTCATCTTCATTAAAAACAAAGAACCTAAAACCCTTGTCCGGTGGCCCGGACGAAATGCCTCCCGGCTTCGCCGAGTTCTGGGCGGCTTGGCCGCGAGGTGAGCGCAAGGCAGCAAAGGCGGAATGTCTCAAGCGATGGAAGGCTAGGGGCCTGGAGGCGGATGCGGCAGCGATCGTGAGCGCCTTGAATGCCCAAAAACTGACGAAAAAATGGCAGGACGGCTACGATCCTGCTCCCCTCACGTTCCTGAACCAGCGGCGCTGGTTGGACGATGTGGCCGACACGAATGCCAAGGGCAGTGGGCCTGACGGCGGGGCGGAGCGTGGTCACGATGACCCGCGGTTCAAGGGGGCGAAATGACTCCGATCCCCAAGGGTGCCCAGCCCGTCATCGACGCCCGGAAGCGCGGCATGAAGCCGGACGAGCTGATTCTGGTTTCGCTTATCGGGCCCGTGGCCGAGACCAACCACACCGTGTTCGTGAACCCGAACGGTGCCTACGACTGGCGCTGGGTGATCGACCTGCAGCTCTGCCTCATGGTCAACGCACAGACTCGCCAGGCAGCGCTGGACCTGCTCCTGGCCATCGGCAAGGACTCGCCGGCCCAGCTCCATGCCTGGAACGTGGACCAGTTCAAGGGCGCGCGCGTCGTCGTGCTGCCGAACCCTGCCGACATCGAAAAGCCTCGCGCTAGCTGGCGCTGGGCCATGGAGTTTGAGCCATGGTCGGACTTCGATAACGAAAATTTTGCATGGAGCCCCTGATGCACCTGATCCCCGACAGCATTGATTTTTCGGCCTTCATGGACGAGCCGCCGGCGGAGCACCGCGTGGTACCGGCCAGCTCGATGCTGGATGCCGTCATCGATCACTTTTTCAAACCAGTCGATGCGCCGAAGGTCCAGATGGGCTGGCACAAAACCCATGGCGATTTCGAATTCCGGCCGGCCGAGGTGAGCCTGTGGGCTGGCATCAATGGCCACGGAAAGAGTCAGGTGGTGGGCCAGGTCAGCCTGGACCTGATGGACCAGGACCAGCGCGTCTGCGTTGCTTCGCTGGAAATGGCTCCCACGAAGGTGATGGCGCGCATGGCGCGGCAGGCCGGCGGCCGCCTTGACGTGACCATCCCTTTCCTGAAGACCTTCCACCGCTGGACCGACAACCGGCTGTGGATCTACGACCATGTGGGCACCACTGATCCGCGCACGATCCTCGCGGTGATCCGCTACTCGGTCGAGAAGTTCGGTGTGCAGCACTTCGTGGTCGACAACCTGGCGAAGGTGGTCGAGAGGGAAGACGATTACAACGCTCAAAAAAGCTTCGTCAACAGCCTCTGCACTGTGGCCAAGGATACCGGCGTGCATGTCCACCTGGTGCTACACGTGAAAAAAGGCCAATCCGAACACGCGGTGCCCGGCAAGTTCGACATCAAGGGCTCGGGTGCCATTGCGGACCTGGTCGACAATGTCTGGATCGTCTGGCGCAACAAGGCCAAGGAGGAAGAATTCCGGGAAGGAAATCACGAGCACGCTGATGACCCTGATTGCCTGTTGAAACTGGAGAAACAACGGCACGGTGAAACCGAGGGTTCCTATCGCCTATGGTTCCACCCTGGCTCCATGCAATACCTGGAATCGCGCCATGACCGCCCCAGGGTCTATCGCATCGAGCCCGGCATCACCGGTGCAGAGGTGGAGTTCTGACCATGCTCTATCCCGCCAGCCTATCCGCCGACCTACAGTACCTGGCCAAGCGCTACGAGTGGAGCGCAGAGGACAAGGCCGAGGTGCGCGCAGCTTTCACCGACTGCCCAGAGATGGTCCATTTCTTCACCGTCCTGGCTGCTGCTCATCGGGCCGGCTATGAGCAATGTGCCGCCAATGGATTCATTCGCCTGCAGGCCTGGTGCATGGAACAGCATCTTGGAGATCCGTTCGCGCCTGGATTTGACCTCGCCGTCCTTGACGCCATGGCGGTGGAGCCGAGGAGGGCGCACGCATGATCGAGCAGGCGAAACAACCTGTTTCACCGGAAGCGCGTCAACGCGTTCTTGATCTGCGCCGCTCTCATTCTCTGCATCAGGTGGCGCGTGAGACCGGCATCCCCGTGGGTACCGTGAAGACGATCTGCTCACGCTCTGGCATTTTCCGGGATAACCAGAAGCACCGTGCGCTGTTCACTTTGCCCCCCATCGTTGAGAGCGAGTCGCGCCAACTCGCGGTACCGACCATACCGCCGCAAGAGGAGGTGACCGGTGATAAGGAGATCGATGCGGTTTTGTGGCTGCAACAGGTGGTTGCAACAGGCCAGGCGGATTTGATTGCCAAGGCCATGGAAGCACTGAAGAAGATCAAGACCCCGATGGCCACTCTGGAAAAGCGCTACCGCGATTTCGTGATGGCGAAGAACCCGGGGAGCCTATTTGCCGCACTGTCGACGTTTGGTTTCGGGGACCTTCGTGGCCAAGCTGAGCGCGCCGTCAATCGCAAGGCGTCGGCCCAGGAGGCGATAGCGAGATTCGGAAGTGAAGAAGCATGTTTCACCGATACGCCGGCTGAGGGATTCATCATCGCTACCCTCAAGGACATCGTTTTTTGCGGAGACTCGGGCTTCCCGCAATTGACGCCCGATGTGAAAACCGGGTTCCAGCAGGCTTCAGATTTCCTCCCTCACACTCTGTCGGACTGCCTGCATGAATTGCGTTACTGGAGTGACCTGTACCGGCTGCGTCACGCGATTGATTCGGACTGCGGCGACTCGCTCTATGAGGAATGGGTGCGCCGCGACTTCATCTTCCATCTGATGACTACGATCCGCCCAAGAGACAAGGAAGAGGCCCTATCCGTGATGCGCTTCATGCTCAGTGACGAAGATGGCTCCGACCACCGCGACAGGACCGAGGCTGACGCCATTTTCCTGAATCTATTGAGGTGAATCATGGTGCCAGGCGGAACCATCGAAACAATTTCTAATTTGAAACAATTTGGCTTTGGAAGCGCGAAAAGACATGCGCAAGGCCCTATTTCCTCGCGCGTGCGCGCGTTTGCAGCACCAACCATAGGAGAAATCGCAATGCCCATCATCACCCCAACCGTTGGCCGCGTAGTTCTGTTCCGTCCTGGTATCGGCTTCGCAGGAGTCCAGACGCCTGACGGTGATCCGTTGCCCGCGCTGATCTCGCGTGTCTGGAATGATCGCCTGATCAACATCGGCGGCTTTGATGCGGACGGCAAGCCATTCAGCGCCACCAGCGTGCCGCTGATCCAGGGCGATGAGCCGGAAGGCCAGGAGCTGCCGCAGTTCTACGCCGAGTGGATGCCTTACCAGAAGGGCCAGGCGGCCAAGACCGAGGCGCTGGAAAAGCAGACGGCCTCCGTGGCCTCGGTGCTGACTGCTGACATCTGCCGCGAGCAAGATGCGCACTTCGTGGCTTCGAGCGCCGCCAATCAAGTCCCATACAGCGGTGATCCAGAGATCTACGCCAAGGCAGTGGCCACGGTCTACAAGAACACCAAGGCCGAGATACTGCGGCCGGGAGTCGTCGGCAGGCGCACGGCCTGAGCGTTACCACCATGCCCGGCCGCAGCCGGGCGGTTTGAATCAAAAGGAAATCGATTGTGAGAACAGCGTTCTTCTACGATGCGGAAAGCACTGGCCTGATCGAATACGGCAAGTCGTCTGAAGATCCGACACAGCCGGATATCGTCCAGCTGGCGGCCGAGTTGGTGGACGTCGACACGCGCCGGACCATCGCCAGCTTCAATCACCTGATCAAGCCAGCCGACTGGAGCATTCCGGCGGACGTTGAAGCTTTGACCGGCATCAGCACAGAACGCGCGGCCATGTTCGGGCTGGACCTCCGGGTCGTGCTGCCCATTTTCTTGTCGCTGTGGGGCATGGCCACCGAGCACCGCGTTGGTCATAACGAGGGATTTGACGCACGCCTCATCCGGATTGCGATCAAGCGCGACAGCACTTTCAGCGAGGCCTTCGCGGATCAATGGAAAGCGGGCCCGGCGTTCTGCACTTGCCAGAAATCGAAGCCGATCGTGAACCTTCCAGCGACGGAGAGGATGCTTGCACGCGGCTTGAAGGGGGCGAAGGCTCCTGACCTGGGCGAGGCCTACCAGTTCTTCACCGGCGAGCCCCTCAAGAATGCGCACGATGCAGCGGTCGATGTCGCCGCCTGCAAGGCGATTTACTTCGGCATCCTCGATACCACGCGCAGTACTTTTCTTTCCCGTGCAGATGGAATTTTGGAGGAATATCGCCTGTGATAAAGGTCAAGGTTCCTGTCCTAGCGCCGATTGATTGGTTCCAGCTCCTGCTGGACATCCAGCGTCGCGGCTATACGCTGCAGACGCTGGCCGCTGCCGTGGATATCCCCCGCACAACCCTCATCGGCTGGCGCGACCTCGACGCCACCCCGCGCCATCCTGACGGTGAGCGCGTCATCGCCCTCTGGTGCCAGGTCACGGGCCAGAACCGCGACCAGATCCCCCGCATAGCCCGATTCTGATTGTCGGGATTCCGACAGGCCTTCTCGGTACAGTTGCCGCTGACCCATTCCGGCCAGCGCCGGCAACACAACCAGGAGAGCAGCAATGGCGACTTCCCCTCGCACCGTGGCCACCCCCGGCCAGGATCCCACCATCACCGGCACCACCGATACCCAGGCTGACGCTCAGGTCACCGGCACCACGGCCAGCGCCGCCGGCACCGGCAGCGAATCCGGTACCGGCGCTGACGCCTCGCTGCAGGCCCAGCTGGACGAGATGAAGGCCGTCACCGAGTCCATGGCCGAGCAGAATGCTGCCTTGGTCGAGCAGGTGAAGGCGCTGCTGGCCGCTGGCTTGCGCACCGCCCAAGCTCACAGCCCCGCACCGGTCCCGCTGCCCAGCATCGATGACAAGACCGTGCGCGCTTCCACCGTGCCGGTGCTGACGAAGGATGGCTGGTTCGTCCCCGAATCGAAGGTCTGGCAGGTCACCGCTGGCGCAAAGGCTGCCTGACATGTGCGGCGGCGGCGGTAGCACCCCAGCGGTCGTACAGACCGATCCCAAGGCGGAAGCAGCTGCTGCAGCGGCAGAGGCGGCGCAGAAGACGAATTCTTCGAATGCCGCCCGCCGTCGCCAGCAACAGGCGTCCGCTCTCTCCACCGGCGCAGGCACTGCGCTCTCTCTCGGTAAGGCCACGCTCGGGCAATGAATGAACTCGTCGAAAAGGTGATGCGCCGGCATAGCCTCATGGTGGGCCAGCGGCAGACTCACGATTCCAACTGGCGCGAGGTGTTCGACTACCTGGCTCCCGAGCGCGCTATCGGCTGGTACGGCGCCCCCGATGGGGCCAGCAACAACGCCGCCGCCCAGCGCGCGCGCCTCTACGACAACACCGCCATGGACGATGCCGAAACGCTGAAATCGGCAATCGCGTCCGGCATGCACCCGCCGAACTCCCGCTGGTTTGACCTGGATGCCGGCCAGAAGGCCGAGGACGAGACCCGCTGGATGGACGGTGCAACGCAGTTCCTCTTCGAGAACATCCATTCGTCCGGCTTCGACTCCACCGCTTACGAGAACCTGAGCGACCTGATCCCGGCCGGCTGGTTTGTCATGTTCATCGACCAGGCCAAGGACGAGCAGGGCAGGCCCATCGGCGGCTTCAACTTTGAGCCCTGGCCGCTGTGGCAGTGCTACGTCGCTGCCTCCACCTCCAAGGGCCGCGTGGACACGATCCATCGCCAGTGGTGCCCGACCGTGGAACAGGCCGTGGCCGAGTATGGCCTTGATGCCATGTCCGAGGCCACGCAGCGCAAGTTCATGGACAACAAGCTGTCCGAGACCGTGAACATGACCTGGGCCATCTACCCGAACCGCGATGGCAAGAAAGGCATCCTGAACCGGAATCTGCCGTTCAAGTCGGTGCACATCGAGGACGGCAAGCACCTGGTGCGTGAAAGCGGCTTCCACGAATTCCCCTGCGCGGTGCCACGCTGGCGCTTGATTCCCTCCACGCCTTACGCCACCGGCATCGGCTCCAACGTCCTGCCCACGGTCAAGACCCTGAACGACATCCTGCGCATGGAGCTGCAGAGCCTGGATATCGCAGCATCTGGCATGTGGAAGGCAAAGGACGATGGCGTGTTGAACGCCCGCACCCTGAAGATTGGCCCGCGCCGTGTTGTGATGATGGCCGATATGGACAACCTGCAGCCGTTGACCACTGGCGCAGACTTTCAGGTCACCTTCTCCAAGGCCGAGCAGCTGCGCAAGAGCATCAGCCGGTCCCTGCTGGCCGACCAGCTCACCCCGCTGGATGGTCCTGTGCGCTCGGCCACCGAGATCCA
Organism: Herbaspirillum aquaticum; assembly: GCF_002213425.1. Classification (GTDB taxonomy): domain Bacteria; phylum Pseudomonadota; class Gammaproteobacteria; order Burkholderiales; family Burkholderiaceae_D; genus Herbaspirillum; species Herbaspirillum aquaticum. The sequence goes on from NZ_NJGV01000006.1 coordinate 196,989, forward strand.
GCTGCGCGCCAACCAGATCCGCCAGCAGCTCGGGCCGATGTTCGCCCGCTTCCAAGGCGAGTACCTGCAGGTCATGATCGAACGCTGTTTCGCCATCGCCTACCGGGCCGGCGCGCTGACCGCCGAACTCGGCCCGATACCCGAATCCCTGCTGGGCCGTGACTTCATCGTCAAGTACATCAGCCCGCTGGCCCGCGCCCAGAAGATGGAAGAGGTCACCGCGCTCGACATGTTCATCGATGGCCTGATCCAGCAGGCGGCTGCCACCGGTAACACCAGCACGCTCGACATCCTGGACATGGATGCCGCGAACTACGAGAAGGGCCTTGCGCTCGGCGTGCCGGCCAAGCTGCTGCGCGGCCCGGATCAGCTGGTCGAGAAGCGCCAGGCCGACAACCAAGCACGCCAGCAGGCCCAAGCCCAGGCTCAGCAGCAAGAGCTGATGCAGGCGGCCGGGCAGAAGGTCGTTGAAAACACTCTTTCGCAATAGGAACTGATATGCCTCTCAATGCCACTCTCACCGGCAGCGGTTGGATCGTCTCGATCGATACCAATGGGCCGCGTCGCGCGGTCACCGGTAACACCGTTGCGACTGCCGCAGATGTGAACGGCCGCATCGATGTGAATTCGGCAAGCCCAGTGCAGATCACCATTCCCGATGACTCCACCGGGCCGTGGCAAGGCAGCGAAATGGTTGCAGCGTATCAGGCAGGCGCTGGCGCCGTTTCGTTCGTGGCTGGCTCGGGAGTGACCCTGCGCTCGCCTTCTGGCGTAGCCGCTGCTGTCCAGTACGGCACCATCGCCGTGCAGCGCGTCGGCCCCAATGAATGGGCGCTGGTATGAAGCTCCGCGAATATCTGCGCTCTGCGCGGCATCGCAGCGGCGGAGTCATCACATCGATGGCAATCCGCACCAAGATCCCATACGCTGCCAACAACTTCGGGACGAATCCATACATCACCTATCGGATGATGGAGAAGGCCATCGTCCAAGGCCAGAACATCAACGGCGGATTCGCCAATGTATCTGTGTGGTCCGGGCTTGCCAATGCCGTTCAGGAAATCGCCAACATCAGCCCGGTTTATGTGACTGCGGCGCTGGTGCAGGGCGTCAGCGGATCGGCGCTTGACCAGTCGGCCGCAACGCTCACGCCGCTGACCTGGCAGAACGCCTATAACGGCGTGCCCGGCTACCTCTACAACGCGATCCTTGGCCGTGCTGCGACCAGCGCTGAATTCATCGCGGCCGGCGCAACGTTGTCCGGTGACAAACAGACGCTGCTGGTGCCGCCCGGGTTTCTCCCGCTGTTCGATACGGCGCCGCTCACGTTGGCGGCCGGGCGGTATGCAATTCAGTTCGAAATCGGCGGCGCGCCTCAATTGACGCTGACCATTCCGAACGCGGCAACCTATCCTGCTGGCACGCCCATTCCGTTCACCGGCACGACGCCTGCGACGAACTGGGGCTATCTGGCCACCGGCACCGGCATCACTGCTGTGACCGCTGGCCTGAACGATGCCACTGGGACCGTTGCCACTTTCGACGGTACAAACCTGACGCTTTCCAAGTCCTTCACTTCGACGGCTGGCCAGACAATTCAGCTGAACTCGCGCTATCCGGCATGCAACGCCATCTCGAATGCAACGCTTGGTGATGCCACCACTTCGTCTGCTACTGGCCGTAAGTGCGTGTTCCTGAAGAACTGGACTGCTGGCGGCGGAGTTACCGGCGTGACGCAGGCCTCGGGCACAAGCTACACAACTCTGCTGGAGGTTTCTGGCACGAACAGCGCGAATGCTCCTTGCTTTGCCGGCCCTGGCGACTCGATCTGTAACGACAACCATGACCAAAATCCCGATAACAGCTGGGGGGATGCTGATGGTGCGCAAGGCATCATCGGCAGAGCCTGCAACCAGGCTGGAATTCCTTTTGTCCGGTTAGCGGTTTCCGGATCGAAGCCTTCCAACGAAGTGCTTTATGGCGGCAATTGGCTGCGGAAATTCATGGTCCGCAACTGCACGCACATAATTCATATCAATGGGCACAATGACCGTGCTTTGCCGTGGGCTGGTGCTGCTGGTGTGGGCTTCAATGCAACGATGCAGGCATGGAACAACATCTACCGGAACGCGGCGAAGCGCGGAGCGCAAACCAAAGTGTTTGCAATGACGCTGATGCCGCAAGCAACAGGCACTTTCGCTACTGACACAGGCCAGACGCCTACCGCGACCAGCATTGACGCCAATGGTGCGCAAGTACAGTACCGCACGAAATTGCTTGCTGGCGGGTTCGTTCCTGCAAACGGCGATCCTGATGTTGCAGCCGATGCATGGCAGCAACTCTACGACGGCGCGACGGCCGCTGGTTTATCCATCGTCAACGCTGGCGCAGGCTCCGGCAAGTGGCCATATTCCGCCGATTGGGTCAGCAATAGCTATCGAGGGGGCACGCTGGAAGGCACGCACTATCAATACACCGTTTCCGGATACATGGCGCCTTGGCTCGCAGCCCAGTTGCCAGCGTTCGCAGCGATGTGACGATGCTTGAGCCAAATTTGGAGGAGTAAATGGCCCTATCTGAAGCCCAAATGACCACAGCCGACGACTACAAGGCGCTGTTCGAGGACAACCCGCGCGGCGTCCAGGTGCTGGAAGACCTGGTGCGCCGCTTTTCCAAGCCGGCGGTGACAGCCGGTGGCATCGATGCGGTGCTCAAGACCTATACCCACTGTGGGGAAAACAACGTCGTGCAGTTCATCGTGCGGCAGATCAACCTGGCCAACAACGTAGGAGAAGAAGATGCGTAATCGCAACTGGATGAAATTCGTGCTGATGGATGCGGCCACCGGCGACGGCGGCGGTGCGGCTGGTGGTGGCGCTGGTGATGGTGGCGCAGCAGCCGCTGCCGCGGCTGGAGCAGCAGGAGGCGAGGGCGGTGCCGCTGCTGGCGGACAGGAAGGTGCTGGCGGCCAATCCGCCCTGTCCGCTGGCGGCGCGCCGGAATGGAAGCTGGAGAGCGTGCCCGAAAAATTCCATGTGAAGAAGGACGACGGTACCTTCGACGTCGAAGCGATGCTGCGCAAGACCGAGGAATCGCGCGCCGAGCTGGAAAAGCGCATGGGTGCGGGTGGCATCCGCCCGAAGGATCCGGCCGAGTACAAGCTGCCCGACATGCCAGAGGCGCTCAAGGATGTGAAGCTGGAGACCGCTGACTTCGCCAAGAAGGCCCACGATCTCGGCCTCTCGCAGGAGCAATATGCCGGCGTGATGGCGGAATACCTCAACCTGCTGCCGAATCTGGTGCAGGGCCAGGCCCAGGCACAGAGCCAAGAAGTCGTCGCCCAGCTCAATGAACTGTGGGGCGAGAGTGCCAAGGCGAATTTCGCGGGTGCATTCACCGTGGCCAATCGCGTGGCCGAGAAGATGGGCGTCCCGTTCTCCGAGGTGGAGGCAGCGGTGGGCAACAATCCCATGGCGCTGCGCATCCTCGCATCCTTCGCTGACGAAGTTTCCGAGGACAAGACCCCGGCGGCCGCAAACAACGCGCTGCCGGCTGGCTTCAGCATCGAGGCCGCCATTACCAGCGAGGCTTACACCAACTCTGCGCACCCCGAGCACAAGAAGGTCACTGACCAGGTGAACGCCTGGTATGCGAAGAACCCGAACGGCATCAAGTAACACTCCGATCTACTCCACACAGCGGGCCGCCATCGTGCGGCCCGTTTGCATTTTGTCGGGATTCCGACAAGGCAACTCCATACCATGCAACGCATCAGGCCCAGCATTGGACAACCTGGCTACTGAGCCGAGTAAGGCCCGGAAACGGACAACCCGAAACAGGCAAAGGCAAACACCACCTTTTCTCAATTTTCGGAGCTAGAAAATGACCGATACCGTAACCCGGCAGTTTGTCACCCGATTCGACAATGAACTGCGCCTGCTGGCTCAGCAGAAGGTTTCCCGTCTGCGCAAGACCGTCACCGACCGTGGCCAGATCGTGGGTGCCAGCTTCACCATCAACAACCTGGGCGCTGTGAACATGGACGAAAACACCGTCCGCCACGGTGACACCATCTTCGGTGAAATCGATCACACCGCCCGCAACGTGCCGCTGCGCGACTACTTCAAGGCGCTGCCGATGGACCGCGCCGACCTGCCCAAGATGCTGGTGAACCCGGTCACCGGTGGCCAGTACATGCAGACCCTGATCGCCGCGCGCAATCGCCAGATCGACGATGTGATCTTCAACGCGGTGCTGAACAACATCGTGAGCTTCGACGGCCAGACCACGTACCAGCTGCCTGCCTCGCAGATCATCGCTGCTGGCGGTACCGGCCTGACCAAGGCCAAGATCATCCAGGCCCGCTCCATCTTCCGTGCCAACGAAACCGACGGCGTGGACGGTGATGGCGACGAACTGTTCTTCCTGTACGACTCGCTGGCGCTGACTCAGATCCTGTCGGATACCACGCTGACCAGCGCCGACTTCATGACCGGCAAGATGCTGCAGGAAGGTGGCGTGGGCGGCAAGTGGATGGGTTTCACCTGGATCCCGTTCGAGCGCGTGCGCAACGTCGCTGGCGTGCGTACCAGCGCCGCCTACTCCAAGTCGGCCGTGCACTTCGGCTATGGCTACGAGCAGGGCGACGTGGACAAGCGTCCGGACAAGAAGAACCTGTGGCAGACCAGCATCGAGGGTTCCTACGGTGCAGGCCGCCAGGACGAGGCCAAGGTTGTTCAGATCTCGTACCAGTAATCCGTAACAGGCAGCGCCCGCGTGGCGCTGTCGTCAATCACAGGAAAAATTTCTTGGAGTAAATCATGGCTGAACTGAGCACTGTCACCCGTACTAAAGTCGCGCAGGTCGCCGGCAGCAAGATGACCGCGACCGCCAACAACCGCGAGCGCGTGGCGATCATCGATACCGCCGCTGCCTACAGCGCTGCCAATGGCGATACCTTCGGCACCGGCATCATCATCCCGAAAGGCGCGCGCTTGCTCGCCCCGTACCTGTCGAATGCCGCCGGCAACGCGTCCTCGACCCTGAGCATCGGTATCCGCGATGCGGTCACCGGCGTGGCCATCGACGCCACCGCACTGATCAATGCAGCCTCTCTGGCAGCTGCCAGCGCCGGCCAGATCAGTACCGGCACCAAGATCGTCAACGGCCAGTATTACGTCATGCCGCAGGACGTTGAACTGTACGGCACCTTCGGTGGTGCAACCCCGCTGGCTAACGCTGCTATTCGCGTTGAAGTCCAGTACGTGGCGCCCTAATTCGCTGCGCTCCTGCTGTTGATCCTTCGGGGCGGCTTCGGTCGCCCCTTTTTTCCGTAAGGAGTCCATCATCGCAACCAATATCTCGATCTGCAGCGCCGCGCTGCTGCAACTTGGAAAGGCACCCATCGCGTCCTTTACCGAGGCAACCGATGCTTCGCGCCTCTGCAGCAACCTCTACCCGCAAGAGCGTGATGCCATCCTCCGCGAGTTCCCTTGGAACTGCGCCCGCGCTCGCGCCATCCTTTCCCCGTCTTCCACCGTCCCGGCCTTCGGTTTCACTGCGCAGTTCCCCCTGCCGGCTGATTTTCTGCGCCTGGTAGCAATCGGTGATCGTCCCATCGACAGCGACAATGCGCAAAACTTCAAGATCGAGGGCAAGAACATTCTGGCTTCAGGCACTGCGCTGAAGATCGAATATGTCTACCGCGCGCCAGAGAGCGTCTGGGATTCGAAACTGGTGGAGCTGATGACAGCCCGCCTGCTGTGGAAGCTTGCGTATCCGATCACTCAGTCGACCAGCCTGCGCGATGAGCTGAAGGGCGAGTATGCGGACCTGGCACGCGTAGCGCGCAACGTGGACTCTCAGGAGAACCCATCACCGATGCTGGGCGATGATTCGCCGCTGATTATGGGGCGCTACTGATATGGCCCGCGCATCGATCATCCAGACCAATTTCACGTCCGGTGAGCTGTCGCCCCGAGTGGCGCTGGGCCGCATGGACGTGGCGAAGTATGCTAACGGCTGCAAGACGCTCGAAAACTGCATTGTGACGATCCAAGGTGGCGCGATCCGCCGGCCGGGCACGCGCTTCATCGGGGAAATCAAGAACTCTCAACCAGGCCGGCTTATCAGCTTCGTCTACAGCCGCGATCAAGCGTATGTCCTCTTGATGGGCGGCGGCTACATGTGGTTCTACAAGAACCGTGCACGCATCGGCACCTATGAGATTGCCACCCCGTACACCATCGCCCAAATGCCGGCCGTCAGCTATGTGCAGAAGTCGGACACCGCCTTCTTTGCGCATCAGTCGGTTTATCCGCAGCGCCTGCAGCGGCTGGGGGATGCGTCTTGGGTGATGGCAAATGCGCCGTTCGTGACCGAGCCATTTGCTGATCTGGGCAATACACCGAATGCCACCCTCACTCCCAGCGTGGCAGCAGAGATTAATCAGGCTGTCGTGTTGACCATCGATCCCGCCATATGGACTATCGCGGACTATGGCAAGTATGTATCGATCAATAGCGGTCTGGCTGTCATCACGAACATTCTTGATTCCGCCCGCGTCGAGGCGCGCACCCTCGCGCCGATAAGCTCTGTCGTGAAGGCTCCGGCAGATTCCTGGATTCTGATGGAGGTTGCGTGGAACCCTTCGCGGGGCTATCCGCGTGCCGTCACGATCAATAAGCAACGCCTGTACTACGCCAATACCTTCGCCTTTCCGCAGACGGTATGGGGTAGCGCGATCCGTGCATACTTGAGCTTCCAGATCGGTACCAATGACGACGACGCCTTTGCCTTTGAGCTGGACGGCGCCAATAACAGCCCGATCAACCACCTTGCGCCATCGCGCAAGATGCTGGTGCTCACCGAGTCGGACGAAATGAGCCTGTCCGGCGGTACGGACAAGTCCATCGCGCCGACCAATATTGACAAGAACGACGAATCCAGCGCGGGCTGCAGTGGCACGGTTCGGCCGCTGAAGGTCGGCAACGAGCTGCTGTTCGTGAGCGCCGAAGGCCTGAAGGTGCATGCCATGGGATACCGGTACGACATCGACGGCTTCCCGGCACCTGACCGCACGATCTTCGCTGAGCACATCACCAGAAGCGGCATCCGTGAAATGTCCTTCGAGAAGAAGGATTCGACCCTGTACGCGATCCGCAATGATGGGGTGATGGCGGTGTGCGCCTATGACGTTGACCAGGAGGTAGTCGGCTGGGGGCGCTGGATCACTCAGGGTGGCTTCGAATCCATCACCACCATCCCCACGGCCACGGCAGAGGATACCTATGTCATCGTCGCGCGCACGGTCGGCGGCGTTCTCAAGCGCTACATCGAGGTGTTTGACCGAGACGTGATGCTGGATTGCGCAGTGGTCGCCAGCGACACGGCAGGGAAGATCACCTGGACAGGCCTCGGGCATCTGGAAGGGCTGAAGGTCCAGGTCTATGCAGATCAGTCCTATCGCGGCGAATTCACTGTGCAGGGCGGCCAGATCACGCTGCCGCGCGCCGCCAAGTCCGTGCAGATCGGCCTGGCCTACACCGCCCGCATTGAGCTGATGCAACCTGAGCTGGGTGCCAACGGGACCACCTCGCAAGGCAACCCTGTCTCGGTGCGCGAAGTGGTCATCCGAGTCTTGGACACCCAGGCCGCCGTCGTCAACGGAAAGCCGGTTCAGTTCCGCCAGTTCGACACTCAGGTGCTGGACATGCCATCGCCGAAGGTTACCGGGGACTACCGGGTGCTGGCTCTCTCCGACCAGGTGTACACCACGCAGCAGATCATCGAGCAGCCATATCCGGCACCGTTCCATCTGCTGGACGTTATCCGCAAGATCACCATCAACGACTGATAACCATGATCCGTGCAGGCACTCCCGCAGATATCCCGCGAATCCTTGAACTGGGCGCAATGCTGCACGCCGCCTCGTCCTTCCGCAACATTCCATTCGACCAAGAGAAGGTGGCGGCCACCATGCACGCCCTCATGGAAGGTGCTGGCGTGGTCTTCGTTGCAGAGCGCGATGGTGTTGTGATCGGCGGCCTGGCCGGCGGCATCACCGAATATTTCTTCTCGCATGAAAAGCTCGGCTTCGACTATTCCTTCTTCATTGAGCCCAGCCAGCGCCATGGCATCACGGCACTGAAGCTGATTCGCGCACTGGAAATCTGGTGCAAGGCGCGCGGTGCGATCGCGCTGCAGCTGGGTATCTCGACCGGGCTGAATGTCGATGGCCTGTCGAAATTTTACGAATTGGCCGGTTTTACCAATGTCGGCCCCATGTTCAAAAAGGAGTTGTGATGGGAACAGGAGTAGAACTCGTCGCGTATGCGGCCCTGGCTTCGGCGGCAGTAGGAACCTACAGCGCCATCCAGCAGGGCAAGCAGGCCAAGGATCAGGCCGATTATCAGGCTGCCCAGGCGCAGGCCGACGCTAATGCGGCTGCCGGCCAGGCCGAGGTCGAAGCAGCGCAGATCCGCAAAGCCACCTTGAAGCAGCGAGCGGCGGCGAGGGCGGCCCTTGCTGACTCGGGGGTGAATGTAGACGTGGGCAGCGCCGAACTCGTGCAGTCCGACATCCAGCAGCAGGGCGAGCAGGATGCGCTCACCACCATCCTCAACGGCAGGAACTCGGCGGCCAAGCTCAATTCCCAGGCCGACGCGTTCACCATCGCCGGCAACAATGCGCAGACGGCTGGCTACCTGCGCGGCGCGAGCACCGCGTTATCGGCATTCGGCAGGGCGAGTGGATGGAAGGGAAAGAATCCAACGGCCTCTGGCGTATTTTCCAGCGCTGACGGCTCCTTCTAAGGTATCGCTATGGCAAAAATTCCAACTGGCAATTTCGGTACTGTGCTGCCCCAGGCCACGCGCACGCCCACGGTGAACACGGATGGCGGCGTGAATCAAGCGCTGCAGGTCTTGGCGCAGACCGGCATGGACCTGGCGCAGCAGTACCAGCGCGTGGACGAGCAGCAGCAGCGCATGGCGGCCGTGTCCTCCATGGCCGGGCTGAACAACGATCTGCATGATGCGCGCGACAGTCTTGACCGCGATTTGCAGGCGGGCACGATCAAGCCTGAAGACGCCATGTCCGAATGGCAGAAGAGGGCGGCCGAAGCCAAGAAGACGCGGCTGGATGGACTTTCGCAATACCAGATCGATGTCATCGAACCGCAATTCGTTGCTACCACCGGGGCGCTTGGCCGAACGGTGCAGGGCGCGGCGATCAAGCGCACCCAGCAGAACATCGGTGCCGACATTCTGAATACCGGGGAAGCGCTGCAGCGTGATGCAATGCGCGACCTGCCGGGCGCGATCACCAAGTACGAGCAGATCCTCGACACCATGGGGCCGCAGGCTGGCTGGCAACCTGAGCAGATCGCCAAGTACAAGCAGAGTTTCAAGGAAGGTACGAGCTTCAACGTCGGCAATGCTGCCATCGAGGGCGCGGCGCAGACCGGTGACATTGGCCAGGTGCGGGCCGTGCGCGAACGCCTGCAGGGTCCGGAAGGGGAGGCTATCGATCCGGCCAAGCGCACCGCCCTTATCACCAAAGCCTATGCCTACGAGAATGGCATCGAGGCGCAGGCGCAGCGGGACCGCGATCGAGCCCAGCGTGAGCAGGATGCCCTGGAGAACAAGGCCGTCGATACCTACAACAAGTATTTCGACCTGGTGAGCCAGGGCCGCTTCCTCTCGACCGATGCCGTCAATGATCTGGTGACCAGCACCACCGGCACCCGTATGGCCGGGCCCGTGCAGGAGCTGGTGAAGTCTCAGGCCAAGGTGGCCGGCTTTGCGTCGCTGCCGCTGCAGCAACAGGCTGCCACGCTGGAGCGCATGCGCGCCGCTGGATCCGATCCATCGGTCGGCGTCAGCCCTGAAGAGCAGAAGGTGCAAGAGCAGTTCCAGCGCATCTACGACGGCGGCACGAAGGCATATGCCGAGAACCCCTGGCAGGCCGCCCAGGAACGCGGCGTCATCAAGGATGCGCCGACAATCCAGCTCAACGACGTGCAGACCGCGCAGCAGGTGCTGGCCCAGCGCATGAAGTTGATCGGCCAGGTGGAGATTGCCGCCGGCCGCAAGGTATCGCCTCTGCAGCCGCAGGAGGCTGACCAGATTGCACGCCTCGTCAAGGCGCTGCCACCGGACCAGCAGTCTGGCGCACTGGCCAGCTTGGGAACGATCATCGGTGACTCCGACCGCGTAGCCGCCCTGGCTAAGCAGATGCACGACAAGGACCAGACGCTGGGCTTGGCCATGATGCTGGCCGGCGACCGCACCACGCAAGGCCGGTACAGCAGCGAACTCCTGTTGCGCGGTGACCGTGCTATCAAGGATAAGGCCATCATGATCGACGCTGCCAAGGAAACCGGATGGCGCGGCGCGATCGCCAACATCGTCGGTGATGCCTTCCCCAATCAGGAAGTGCGGCAGCAGGTCATCAACTCGGCATACCTGATCAACGCTGGCCTGGTGGCCGATGGTGGCAGCTCGGATCCGGCGCGGGCGCTGCGCCTGACCGTGGGCAGCATCGTGGATCGCAATGGTGTGAAGATCCCGCTGCCGCGCGGCATGGAAGAGAAGGACTTCGAGAAGCGCCTCAATTCGATCACGACCGCCGATATCGCTTCCCAGTCCACCGACCAGCGGGTCTACGTCGGAGGAGCCTCGATCCCTGCTGCCGACTTCGTCAAGCAGCTCCCCAGCGCCCAACTCATCAACGCAGGCCCTGGCCGCTACAACGTGAAGGCCGGCGGTACGCTGGTCACGAATAGCCAAGGCCAGCGCATCACTCTCAGGATCGCCCCATGATTGAGTCCATGTTCCAAGACAGCACCGACAAGGTGCTGGATGACCGGGTGGCGCGTCCAGTGGCAACCCCTCCCGCCAAGCCATCCTTTGGCATGAGCCTGTGGAACACTACGAAGGCACTCCCCAAGGGCGTGGCCACCGGTGCCACCGAGTCCGCGGCATTCGGCTCGGATATCCTGGGGGCCTTCGGATCTGTCCAGGCGGGCTACGGTATCCAAGCCGACCCGGCTATGCTGTTCGATGAGGACATGCGCGAGCGCGTCCAGGGGGCTGAAGGCGAAAAGGCGCGGGCGGATGTGCAGTCCGGCGCGGCCTTCACCAGCGACACCGGCACCGGCCTGCGCGCCACGGCCCGTACCATGATGCCCGACCCGGCCACGGCGAACGTTGCCGAAAGCATTCTCTTCGGCCTGGGCAGGTTCGCGGCCAAGGCCGTGGGCTATTCCATCGCGGCCACGCCGATCCCCGGCGCGGTGCTTACCGGCACTGATGAAGCCTTCGTGGAGGCTGAGAAGCTCAAGGCCGAGGGCGTTGATTTCCAGACCCGGACGAAGGCCGCAGCGGTGGCCGGCGGCGCGGCAGCAGCTGCAACGGCCCTACCGGTCGCTGGCCGCACCGTGGCGCAGACTGTCGGCCTAGTCGCGGCCGGTGGCCCTGGCGGCTTCATTGCCCAGCAGGCGGCTACGCGCTCCATCCTGCAGAACGCGGGCTATGACAAGATCGCAGAGCAGTACGATCCCTTTGACCCGGTCGGCCTGGCCGTCGCAACCCTGATCCCTGCCGGCTTCGGTGCCTATGCCTCGCGCGGCCTGCGCGGTGCGCGCCCGGTTGCCGCACCGGTCGATGCAGCCGCTTCCCGCGAGCTGGTGGCCATGGGCATGAACGAGCGCCAGGCACTGCGCTATGACGATGCGCGACTGGATGCCTATGCGGTCACCGCCGCCCAGCGCGCTGGGGTGCCGCCCGAGGTTCTGCTCGCCGCGAAGAATGCCGGCGAGCGATCGAGCAGCAGCGCCGCCACCTCCCCGGTGGGTGCCAAGGGCATCATGCAATTCATGGATGCCACCTGGGCGCAGTATGGGAAGGGCAACGTGCGTGACCCCGTGGCCTCGATCGATGCCGGCGCGGCCTACCTGGCTGATCTGGGCAAGCAGTACGGTGGCGACTGGCGTGCTGCCCTGGCGCACTACAACGGCGGCACACTGGCGGGCAAGGCGGTGCAGGCAGGGAAGGCCCCGCCGGCCGCTGAGACCCGCGCCTACCTGGAACGCACGGACAAGTTCATTGCAGAGCGGCAGGGCACCGAGGCAGGCCGGGCGGCCGCTTCCGACCCGGAGGCCGTGGCCGCCGCGCGCGTCAACCTGATCCGCGATACCGTCAATTCCTGGAACCTGAAAGACCCCGCCGATATCGCCGGCGCACAGGAGCACTTGGCCGCCTTCGCCCGGGCGGCGGACCAGATCGGGGCCGGTGAGCGAGTTTCCGTCAGCGACACCTTGAACCTGGACAACCTGGCGCAGGCGCGCATGCTGAATGACTTCGGCAGCCGAATGGAAGAAGTGCGCGCGGCACTGCTGCAGGACGCCGGCAATGTGGCCGAGCCTGGGGCCATCCGGTCCATGCGCGACGAGCTGGCCACCCTGCGCCAGCAGCTCCCCGACACCTCGGACACTGCCGTGCGCGCCCGCGCCAAGGAAATCCAGGCCGAGGGCGGCAGCTACAAGCAGGCGCTTGCGGCAGCGAAGAAGGAACTGGACGGCCGCAGCCAGGATGTAAATCAGCGAATTGACCTGCTGCTGCAGCAGATCGACCGCAACGCCGAGGCCACGCGCGCCAATGAGCAGATCGCGCAGCTCGATCAGCAGATTGCCCAGGTGCGGCAGCAGCGCGCCGCCATCGATGCCCCCACCCCCAAGCGCAGCGCTCTGGCCGTGCAGCAAGCGCTGGCCGAACCGCCCGCGAAAAGTGCCAAATCTGGCACTGCCGAGAGTGGAACATCTGCTGCAACAAAAGCCCCCGAAGCTGCACCACCAGCCCCGAAAGCCGCAACAGAAGCGGCTCCAGGTGGAACATCTGCCGCAGAAACTGGAACATCAGGTGGCCAAGCCGGTGCAGTCGCGGCCGTACTCGACGGGCAGACCGCTGAAATCGCCCGCCTGTCCCCCGACATGATGGTGCAGCTGGAAGGCATGGACACACCGCTGCCGCTGGCCGACGCGCTGGCCAAGGTGAAAGAGCAGGCCGCAGCCGAGACCAAGGACGCCGGGCTGCTGCAGGTCGCCGCCGAATGCTTCCTGCGCAATTCTTAACGAGAGGAAACCATGCACCCGAAATGCAGACAGGCCGTGCAGCAGGCCGCCGGCCGCGCGCTGACCGACAGCGAGATCCAGAAGATTGACGACGCCATGAGCGCCAACATGCGCCGCCTGGCGCGGCAAGACCCCAACGGCTGGGCGGCCAAGTCCGCCGACCAGCGCGTGCTAGAAGCCGCTGCGGCCGGCATGCAGGATATCCAGGCTGGCGCTGCCCTCAAGGTACAGCGCGCCCAGCTGCAGATCCTGCGCACGGCTTCGATGGAAACCCGCGTGGGCGACCTGATGGCCAGCTACGCCACCGGCCGCAACCGTGCGCTGGTGCATGAGCTGGATCAGACCTCGCTGTATATCGAAGGCATCAAGCGCGAGAACATGGCGCGGCTGGTTGACCTGATGGAGGCAGCCACCAGCAAGCAGGGTGCAGGCATCGGTCGGCAGGGCCTCATGCTGCTGTTCGACGCTGAGAACCCCACCATGAGCCGGGACTTGGCGCGGGAAATCTTCAGCAATGCTTCCGGTACCACTGGCAATAAGCTGGCGCAGCAGGGCGCGCGGGCCTGGCTGGATACCATCGAGGGCATGCGCAAGCGCTTCAACGCCTCGGGCGGCGACGTCGGAAAGCTGGATTATGGCTACCTGCCGCAGCCGCATGACCAAGGGCGCGTGCGCGGCAAGGGCGACCAGGCCGCGCAGGCTGATTGGGTGCAGAAGACGCTGCCGCTGCTCGATCGCCGGCAGTACCTGCTGGAAGACGGCAGCCTGATGAACGATGCGCAGGTTACCGCGCTGCTGTCCCGCGCATGGGAAACCCTGGCCAGCGGCGGTATCAACAAGATTGAACCGGGGAAGGGCGGCGGCCGTGGCGCGCGCGCGAACTCGGGTGCAGAGAGCCGCCAGATTCACTTCCGTGATGCCGATGCCTATCTCACCTACCTGAGCCAGTACGGCGGCGGCAGCATGTACGACGCAATGCTGGGGCACGTGGGTGGCATGTCTCGCGATATTGGGCTGGTGGAGCGCTACGGCCCGAACCCTGAGCAGCAGATGCGCCTGCAATTCGACCTGGCCGAGAAGGCTGACAATGGCGTGCAGCGCTCCTTCGGCCTGAAGCCGCAAAGCTATTGGGATGTGGTCAGTGGCAAGACAGGCATGGCCGACAACGGCAACCTGGCGCAGATCGGCCAGGACCTGCGCAACATCCAGACCTTCGGCAAGCTGCAGGGCGCGGTGCTCACCAGCATTACCGACCTGGGCACGCACTTCGTGACCACCGGTTTCAACAAGCTTTCGTACTGGGATGCGCTGAAGAACATCGCGGCCCAGGCCAGCAGCGAGACCCGGGACTTTCTGACCATGCACGGCATCATCGCGGAGACCATGGTTTCCGACATGAACCGCTGGAGCGGCGACAACATCAAGAACAACTGGTCCGGCCGCATCGCCAACAGCACCATGAAGCTGTCGCTCATGAATGCCTGGACCGATACGCTGCGCCGCAGTTTCTCCATGACCATGATGGGCGGCCTGGCCAAGATGAGCAAAACGGACTGGGGCAAGCTCAGCGAATACGACCGCTGGCGCATGACCAGCAAAGGCATCACCGAGGACGACTGGGCAGTCATCCGGCAGGCGCAGCTCACCACCCACAGGGGCAGCGAGTTCCTGACCCCCGAGGCCATGCGGGCCAGCGGCTCGCCCGAGGCAGACCGTGTGGTCGCCAAGGTTCTGGGCCTGATCACCGACGAATCCGAATATGCGGTGCTCAATCCCGACCTGGCAACGCGCGTCATGTCCAGTGGTGGCGGCGAGCAGCGCGGCACGATGCGCGGTGAGCTGGCCAGATCGGTAATGCAGTTCAAGTCTTTCCCCATCGCCATGGTCTCGCGCCACTGGCGGCGCATGCTGGACACCCCGCAGGGCTTGGAGGGAGCGCCCATTGCTGCCAATCGCATGGCCTATGCCGGTGCGCTGTTCGCTTCGCTGGGTGCGCTGGGCGCCATTGCTTACCAGACCAAGCAGATCGTCTCGGGCAAGGACCCCGCCGACATGACCACCGGGAAATTTTGGGTCAAGGCGATCGCACAAGGTGGCGTGCTCTCGATCATGGGTGACATCCTGCTGGCGGATTCCACCGAGGAGGCGGGGCAATATGCGTCCAAGACAGTTAGCGGGTTGGCCGGGCCGACCATCGGGGCCGCGTCTGAATTGGCACTGAAGGTCATCAAGGGGAATATCGACAAGGCCGCCGCCGGCAAGGAATCGCACGCAGCTGCGGAATCAATCACGTTGCTTCGCTCGCATCTGCCCTATGTCAACCTGTGGTACGCCAAGGCCGCGCTGGACCATGCCGGCATGCATGCGCTGCAAGAGAACCTTTCGCCAGGCTACCTATCGCGCATGCAGCAGCGGGCCCATAAGCAATGGGGACAAGATTTCTGGTGGAAACCTGGCACCGGTGGCCCGGATCGGGCACCCGACTTTACAGCGATTGGAGGAAAGTAATGCGAGACGATCAACGTCAGCGCCTGGAGGCACTCAATGAAAAGTTGATGGATGTCTTCTTTGCAGAGGCTGAGCCAGATAACTGGCCGGGCGGCGAAGTCTTGCCTAAAGATATGGATTCTCAGACGAGAGGAGACCGGTACTGGTGCAAGAAGAACGCTGCCGCTACTCTCAGCTTGTGCTTGAGAACCATCACGGTGATTGATGCGAGCCGCCGCCGCTTGCCAGATGGAGCGGCTTCTCAAAATGGCGAGGCTCTTGATGCCGGCGAAACCAGTGACTCAGTGGATAAGGAAATCGACGCAGTCGAAAAAGAGGCAGCTCGTCTGATGGCCAAGCTGCAGAAAAAAGGGATGCATCCGCAAGCATGATTCCACGCAAAGTCAGCTTTCTGGTCTTTTTCCTGATGTGGGCCAAGTATCAAGGGTGGGAAGTGCCCTTGCTGCATGTGCGCATCTGTACATGGCTGGATGAGTGCAAGGCCCCGGAGCGCGTCCTGATGGTCTTCCGTGGCGCGGCCAAGTCGACCATCTATGCCGTCTACAAGGCGTATCGCCTACGCTACAACACTCGGCTTCGCTCGCTGGTATGGTCAGCCGATGGGCCGACGGCGGAAATGCTGACACGTGATGTTATTCACGTGATCCGTAATCATCCGCTGTGCGGCGATATGCTTCCGACCAAAACGAAACCTGGGCGTAAGCGATTCTGGGTGGCTGAAGCTGCTGATCAGCGAAATGCCAGCATGCGTGCGGTAGGTGCAGATTCCAATGCGACAGCTGCACGGGCTGACGACATTGACTTTGACGATGTGGAAGTGCCCGGGAACATCGAAACCCCTGAGGCGCGCAAAAAGTTGCGAGACCGCATCTCGGAATCTACGCACATCGGCGTGCCCGGCGCGCAAAAGACATACATCGGTACGCCTCACCATCACGAATCTATCTATCCAGAACGGATTAGCGCCGGAGCGGCCGTGCTGAAGATCCCGCTATTCGGGCAGGTGGTTCGTTATCAGGAAACCACGAAAAATACGCGTTATCGGTTCGATTTCAAGCCGGACGAAGATGGACTGTATGTGATGCTGGGCATCCACAGCCAGGCGCGCATGCTGGCGGAAGGCGCGGACTACCGAGTAGAGGGCAACGAAGTTGTGTTCGAAAAGCCGCCCGGGCTGGTTCTGGATATCTGCGCTGGCTGCGCTTGGCCGGAGCGCTTCACCCGTGACGATATCGCCCAGCGCCGTAAGGAAACCCGCACGCTCAATGCCTGGGATAGCCAGTACCAGCTGGAGGCCAAGCCCATCACCGATGTGCGCCTTGATCCAGAGCGCATGATTGCTTACGACGTGGTGCCGACAATCAGGATCGCCAACCGCCAGCCAGTCATGATGCTGGGCAATGTCCAGGTGATGGGGGCCGTCTGCCGCTGGGACTGCTCGCTGGGCAAGATCAATTCGGACGTGTCGGCGTTCACGCTGATCCTGACGGACGCTGCCGGCCGCCTGTACTGGCAGCACGCCGAGGGCCTGGTGGGCGACTTGGATGAGCAGTGCAAGCGGGTCCGTGCGCTGGTTGAGCATTTCAACATCCCCAGCATCACGGTGGAAACGAACGGTCCGGGGGGCTTCGTTCCGCCGATCCTGCGCAAGCACCTGGCCGGCACCGGCTGCGCCGTGGTGGAGGACTTCGCCACCACCAATAAGAACTTGGACATTCTGGACGCCTTCGATGCCCCGCTGTCCAACCGCTTCCTGTGGGCGCACGTCAGCGTCTTCGACGGCCCGGCCTATACCCAGATGCGGGATTTCAATCCCACGCTGAAGAATCAGCCAGATGACTTCCCCGACGTGACCGCCCGCGCCATTAAGCAGACGCCGGTCCGGATCGGGAAAATCGTCGGGATTCCGACAGATCACCCAGTCAATAATTGGAGGCCCAATTCTGCGGTCTACGAAGTCACGGTCGAAAATTAAGGAAATTTCATGTCGGTCAACAACACGTCTCCGGTCATCGGTTACAACACGAACGGTGTTACGACATCCTTTTCGTTCCCCTTTAAGATCCTGGAGGCGGCAGACCTCAAGGTGTCCCTGTCCGTCTCGGGCCTCCCTGGCTACACCGTAGTTTTCAACTCCGACGATGAAGGCGGCCAGGTCAATTTTGCAACCGCGCCGCCGGCTGGCCTGCTTGAACTCCGCCGCGATGTGACCCTTGACCGGAGCACCGATTACCAATATCAGGGTGAGCTGCCATCCGATGTCTTGAATAATGACCTGGACCGCGTGGTCATGATGGTTCAGCAGCAGGATCTGTGGGCGCAGCGGTCTATCAAGATGCCGGCGACGGATACCACGGACCAGGTTCTTTCCCAGAACGCAGAAGAGCGCGCCAACAAGGCGTTGATCTTTGACAGCGACGGGAATATCACTGTCTCGCAGGACAACTACGCTGACCAGGCCACTGATGCAGCATTCTCTGCTGCCGCTGCCGCTGACAGCGCGAGCAGCGCGCAATCAAACCAGTTCATCGCCACGGCCGCAGCAAGCTCCGCAACGCTTTCAGCATCCCAGGCACTTTATTACGCCCAACACGGCACTGGCTTTGCCGAATCTACTTTTTATGATCTGGGTTCGGTGGCCGACTCACTCACCATTTTCAACACTGATTTAGGGGGCGTCCCATAATGGCTACCGTATTAAAGCTGCGCGGAGGCACTACCGACGAGCACAACGTTTTCACCGGCTCGGCCAGGGAGGTCACCGTCAACACTGACGACAACTCGCTGCGCGTGCATGACGGCGTGACGCCCGGCGGCAATCCGGTGGGCTCGGCAACGCTCCAGTGGGTGACCAATTCGCTGTCGCCGCTGTACGTCAACGCAACCACATTCAACTTGGCTGGAAATCGCACCGCTGAGTTCCATGTAGGCCGCCGCGTGCAGTTCAATGTCACGGCCGGCACCGCCTACGGCACTATCGTGAGCAGCGCGTATAGCACGCTGACTACCATCGTCATGCGCATGGATGGCAGCTCGGCGCTCGACTCGGGCCTGTCCCGCGCATATCTCAGCATCCTGCGCGCTGACAATATCGCCGCTCCGGACACTGCGCTCAACGCCGTGCCTTTAATCACCGGCCTGAGCGGTACCTTCAATGCCGGCACGCCGACTACCAAGTTTGACGTGACGGCATCCCGGGTTACTACGATCAGCACCACCGGCAAGACCAAGACCTATACCGGCGTCGGCACCAAGACGGTGGACATCACCATTCAGGGCCTGGGCGGCCGTGACCAGGCCGGCGCATTCGCTGCCTACGCAGAGCCGAACCTGTTCTATGTGCCAAATGGAAGCGGGGGCTTGAGTGTGGTGGCTTCCATGAATAATTTTGCGACTGGCCCGACCGGCTACACCGAATTTGCGCCAATCATGAACCATAAGCTGAATGGCTCTGCGCAGTTCTACCAGGGAATGCTTGTGGCGAATAAGTTCACATTTAACGCGCAGCAGATTATTGCGAATCTGGTTACAGGCGCTTTCCCGACGACAGCCAGCTATGCCAACTTTGTGCCATCGAAGGCTGCAACCGTGATTAGCCTGACGAGTCTTGCTTTTGAGGGTGGGGGTACCGCTGCATCAGCCTTTCTCAACCTCTCGCACCTTTCCGCATCGGCGCTCATTAGCATTCCTGTATATGCCTCGACGGGGACCAAGTATGCACTCATCTTCACACAAGCACTCCCTGTGACTACAGCACTTGCTATTTACTACGGGTATAGCAATCCATCAGGCCCGCAGGCCTACCAACAAACCGTCTCAATTCTTGGGTGGGAAACGGGGTTCTAAATGGAAAAACGCGCTTTTTACGATGCAACTACCAAAATGCTGACGGCGTGGGGCTACACGGAATCCAACTGTAGGCAGGACATCAACGATCCGACTAATGTGCTGCCGTGCGATCCGTGGGTGGAAGTGCCTTGGGACTTCGACCTGATCCCAGGACAATGGCGCCTGGTCGATGGCACGGCCAATCCCCCGACCTGGGAGCCTTACCCGTGAACGACACCAAAGTCATTGATACCAAGATCGCGCTGGCCTGGCTGGCCCCGTTCGGTGCCACCGTGGTGGCAGGGCTTATCACTCTGGTCTGGATGGCATCCCAGCAGACCAGCACCATCAACACCTTGCTCGAAACGCAGCGCGAGATGAAAACGCAAATGGCTGCGCGGGACCAGCGTGACGAGGCCTTTAAGGCCGCCCAGCTCACCGCTGTGGCAGAAGTCAAACTGAACGACGCGCGGCAGGACATCCGCATCGAGAACCTGGAAAGGACTGTGGGCACCAAGCCGCCGCAGAGCCTGGGGAAGTGGACGAAATGAAAATTCAACTGGTAGATGACAAGAGCGTCATCCATCGCCGCTGGAGCGTGCAGTTGGCGAAAATTGGTGCCGCCGGCATGATTGGCTGGGGCGCGCTGACCACAGCAGGTCTGGGCAGTACATTGCCCATCTGGGTTGCCCAGACGGTGGCTGGCGTTATCCTGGTGTGCATCTGCGGTTCCGCGTATCTCAAGCAGCCAGAGCAGAGCGAGAAGGAGGGCGACGATGGACAAGCTCACTGATCACTTTTCCTTGTCTGAGATGACCGTCAGCGAGACCGCCGCGCGCAAGGGCATCGACAATACCCCGTCGCCGGCCATCATCAAGAACCTGACCCGCACTGCGCAGCTTCTGGAACGTGTCCGCGTTCTTCTGGGCAGCAAGCCGATTCTGGTTTCATCCGGGTATCGCTCGCCAGCCCTGAATGCTGCTGTCGGCGGATCCAAGACCAGCGCGCACATGCAGGGCCTGGCTGCCGACTTCATCTGTCCGGGATTCGGCACCCCATTGGCGATCTGCCAGCGCCTGGATTCGCTGGGTGTGGAGTTTGATCAACTAATCCAGGAGGGCGCTTGGGTGCACATCGGCCTGGCCGCCGAGGGCATCAAGCCCCGTCGCCAGGTGCTGACAGCCAAGTTTTCCTCGGTCGGCACTACTTATGGGAGCGGCCTATGATCGCGCTTTTATTCAAGATCGGCCCATGGCTTGCCGCCCTGGCCGGCATCATCGCCAGCCTGTTCATGCGTCAGCAGGCCAAGGCTACCAAAGCCCAGGCAGCGCAAGAAGTTGCCGAGACCAAGCAAGAAGTTGCCGATCGAACCGCTGCGGCCGCCCAGACTGCGGCCAAGGCCACAGGAGAACGCGGAAATGTGGAAAACGAGATTGCTGCTATGCCTGCTGCTGATCGTGAGCAGCGGCTGCGAGATGACTGGACGCATGAGTAATCCGGTTGCCGGTGGCTCGGCCATCGTCGACAACGGCTGCAACTGGACCCGCCCCATCTTCATTGACAAGACCGACAAGCTGAGCCAGGGCACGGTCGATCAGATACTGGCGCACAATATGACAGGCCAGCGGCTGTGCGGCTGGCAGCCAAGCAAGAAAAACTGATCTTTGGTATAGTCCGCCGGCTGGCGGTTTCATTCTCCGTCGGCTTCCCCATCCAGTAAGCACTGGACTTCTAGCCCGCATTGCATCCCCCCGAAGCGATGCGGGTATTTTTCTTTCAGCTTATGGGTGGTCGTTTCCTTTATCAGAAAGGGAATGTATGCCCAGCACTCGTATATCTCGATCAGAACTGCACGACCTGATTTGGTCTGAGCCAGCGAAGGATGTCGCGCAGCGTCTTGGCATGTCTCCCGAGCAGCTCAAGGCCGCCTGTGAAACGGCCAGGATTCCACGTCCAGGTCGGGGGTATTGGAACAGTGTTAATGGCGGCGGGAAACCCAAGAGGGTGCAGTTGCCGGATCGGCTGCTTGGTCAGGCAGAACATGTCACCCTCGTTGACGAATCGCGAATGGGGTCCGGTGTGCGGCGGCGGATGCTTCTGGAGGAGCCGCCACCGGCTACTCCAAAATTTCAAGAAGGCATGGACGTAGTTGAATTGAGAGCGCGTGCGCTAGCAGCGGCCGCCCCATTGCTGAAGACGCTATCCAACAAGCACCACGCGATTTCTAAACTGCTCATAAAAGATGAGGAAAATAAGAAGAGATGGAGGGGGCGCGTTTTAGATGCCGATCTCTTCCCTGTCATTTCCTTTACAAAGCGTGGACGTCGCAGGCTGCTGATCTTGAATCAACTGCTTCAGGCCCTAGCATACTGCGGAGCCGGAACTGCGAAGACCAAAGGACTTGCTTATGAATGGAGTGTTCGAATTGGGGACGTGTCGGTGGCGTTCGAACTAAAAGACGTAAATGCACCGATGAACGAGCTGACGCGACGGCGAAAGGAGCGCGATGAGCCAAGTGATCTGGAACTGGTGATAAGTTGCGAGCCGACGGTTGGAATCAAGACAGAATGGTGCGATTCGGCATCCAGACCGATCGAGGCACAGATGAGGGAAATCGTGGCGGGATTCCTAATCATCGCTGAATTTTCCTATAGGAGTGACGAAATTGATCGGGTTGAGCGGCTTCGGCAAGAGAAGGCTGAATTGGAGGCTGAGATTCAGCGCCATAAACAGGAGCGCCTACAGGAGCAGCTCGATGGCTGGAAGAATGCCGAGGAGGAGCGGAGAGGCGATCTCCTGATGGAGGTTGAAGAGTGGAAAAAAGCACAGGAGATCAGGGCGTTTATTGACGCCAGGCTGCTGGCCGCCAAGGATGGCACCCCGGAAGATAGGGATCTGGCAGAGCGATGGGCAAGCTGGGCGATGTCAATAGCGGCCGCGATCGATCCAATCACAAAGGACCGGGCTGACGAAAATGATCAGTGAGTATCTGACTGCGGCGGAGCTGTCCTCACTCATCGGTTGCCGGCCGAACAGCTTCTCGTGCATGAAGCGCTGGCTCACGAAAAACGAGTGGCCATATGTGGAGAACATCCGTGGCTTCCCTCAGGTATGGCGGCGATACCACGATGCGCGGATGTCGGGAGAAAACCAGCTTGTGGAAAAGCCGCTCAGGATAGAGCCTGATTTTGCGGCACTACGATGATCCTGATGTACGATCTTTCCGTCGGATTACTTCGCTTTCTCCAAATTCATTTTGAATTCTCTCTTGGGAGTGCTTGGAGGTTTTTCCGAAAAAAGCTGGTGGATCGTCTCCTTCAGTACGAGCGTCTTGCCATCTGCCCGCACGCGAAACGTGATCCCCATTTGATTTAGTGCTTTTTGTTGAGAGCTGGCGCGCTGCTTGCCCGTCAGCTCAAAAAGCTCTTCATCATTCAGAAACATTCATACTCCAGAGTTATACTAGGGTCAGTCCTTCATGGCACGCTGAAAGCCCTGTTCTGCTGTTGGGTTGAAGCCAATTTCTGTCATTCCTTCGATATCGCTTTCCACAAGGTCTTCCTCCACTTCGACCCCAAAGCCCGGGAGTGGGCGAGCGCCAGGAATCATTGCGATAGCAGCCGTCGTTGCCCATCGTCTGGATCGAATAAACTGATCTGACGTGATGTCATAGCACTCGAATTGATAGACCATTAACTTTGCCATTGCCGTTCCCTCAAAATTAATTTGGCAGCACTATTTCTTCAAAGCATTGATGTAGCGCTCGCAGCCACCCAGATTTCCGTCGTAGCCATAGTCGATAATGACATCTTTGGGACTGACCACCAAGGTGAGCGTGCATTGGTAACTAACCGGGACCATGGCACTACCATAGGTCGTTGCGGTGTAGGGACGATACCCAAGACCGGTGCCCACAGACCCCGTGGTGGTGGTCTGTGTCGGCATGGATATAACTCCCTGACTGCTGCTGCCCCAGCGATAAAGTTTTCGGCCTGCGATGGTCTGCTCGGTATTCGGGTATCCGATCTTTTCAATGGCCGCAGTAATGGGTTTGCCAACCAGAGCGGTCAGCCCTTCATCAAGCTGCCCCCAGGTGGCGCAGCCCGTCAGACCGAGCATGGCGATTACTGAAATTGTCTTTTTCATCTGGCTCCCCGAGAACTTTTATGAAATTTACGCCAGCCTGACAGCAGAAGCTGAGCGAGTAAAGGAAAGGCATTATTCCGGATGCACAAGCGTTGCGCGCTGTGACCAAAACCTGCCCAAAGTAGGGGCGAATCGGGCAAAATAGGCGGGAAAGTGCAGCCGGTCTATGGGATGGCTTCCGCTGCAGGCCGTTGATTTGACTGCACTTTCCTTGTTCGTCTATTTGCAGTCTGAAAGTCTCATAATCCGTTGGTGCCGTGTTCGACTCACGGGGGGGCCACCAGTATCAGAGCGGCTTAGCGCCAAATTGCGCTAAGCCGCTTTTTCATATGCTGGGGGATTTTTTGCCCATTCTGACAAAACGGCTTTGGGTAAATGGAGGGTTTGTTCGACGGCTGGTCATTACGCCTGTAGCAACTGGCCAGTCTGGGAATCATCCCTAAGTACTTCGCAAGATGTATATCTACAAGCCGGTGCCTAGAGCGCGAGGTGCAGCGCAATGTCGAACTGATGTGGCTGTCGGGGATGACTTGAGCACTACAGTGCTTGTTGGTTTAAAAAAGCGGCTGTTAGAGCCGCCAAGAAGGCTGAGAATGAATTCAAACGACTCAACCAGAAATCCGACATTTATTGGTTAAATGCCCCTTGCGACTGCCAACGGTGCTTGGGAAGCCCAAGGTCGCAAGCCTTCTAGTGCATGCGCCAATTGCAAAACACCGAGGTCATCTCGGGCTGGACCAATGATTTGCATCCCCATAGGAAGACCATTAGTCCCAAAACCGACGGGTACACTCATAGCAGGTAATCCAGCCAGCGTCGGGCCAATGACCACCTCCATCCAGCGATGGTAGGTATCCATTTCCCGGCCAGCTACCTTTCGTGGCCACTTCGTCGCCGTGTCGAACGGAAACATCTGTGCACTGGGCAGGAGCAGGTAATCATATTGCTCGAAGAGCTTGTGAATCGCACGGTACCAATCGCTGCGCGCCGCTGACGCGCGGAAAATATCGGCGGCCGTCAAATGTAGCCCGGACTCCACTTCCCATTGCGCCTCTGGCTTGAGCAAGCCGCGCTGCGCCGGGTCGGCAAAGCAGGCGCCCAGGTTTCCGCCCACCAGCCAGTGCCGGTGAACGAGCCAAGTCTCCCAGAGCTTTTCCATCGGATAGTCAGGTTGGCATTGCTCTACCTTACAGCCAAGGTCCGTAAAGTCCGATAGCGCTGCCTCGCACAGCGCCATCACGTCCTCTTCTATCGGCAAGTAACCATCGTAGTTCCCGAGCCAGCCAATTCTTGCACCCTTAAAATCGCGTTCGAGTTGCCCGGCATCTCCCGTCACATCCGTGTCGCCGGACATGGGACAGTGGTGGTCATAGCCTGCTTGCGTAGCGAAAAGCCGTGCGACGTCGGCCACGGTTCGTCCCATCGGACCTTCTGTACTCAATTGCTGCAGGAAAAGTTCTCCTCCTGCGCCGTAAGGGACACGGCCCTGCGTCGGCCTGAAGCCATAGACGTTGTTGAAAGCCGCAGGATTTCTCAAGGAGCCCATCATGTCGCTGCCGTCCGCCACTGGCAACATCCGCATCGCTAGCGCCGCGCCGGCACCACCGCTGCTCCCGCCAGCAATGCGCGAGGTGTCATAAGCATTCCTGGTCACTCCAAACACCGGGTTGTAGCTGTTCGAGCCCAGTCCGAATTCGGAGACGTTGGTCTTGCCAATGAAAATTGCACCCGCTTCACGAACCCGCGCTACACAAATTGCATCGTTCAGGTCCGGCTTCAACGAGGACAGCGGAGAGCCTTTGCTGGTAGGTATCCCTCTGCATGAAGCAAGGTCCTTGGGCGCCTGGGGCATCCCGTGCATCCAACCCAGATACATGCCTTGCGCAAGCAACTGGTCAGCGCGCTTCGCTTCGCCGAGCAGCTCCTCTGCCGGACGAAGCGAAACGATAGCGTTGACAAGCGGATTGATCTTCTCGATATGGTCCAGATACGCCTGCATCACTTCACGGCAAGAAATTTCCTTGCTACGAATGGAAGCGGACAACGCTAGTGCATCCAGCGTGACAAGTTGATCCATCTTTTCTGCTCCTTTAATTGCTTGCGCACGCACAGCTTCTGTCACTTGGCCTCTCCAATGCCAGCGAAGACTTCCGTCGTCCGGCTCTTCGCTGCCGGGCTCGGGTCACGCATCGCCCAGGCTGCCGCAACACCGATACAGGCTGCGAAGAGCACGTACCAGGCCGGCGCTACCGGCGAACCCGAGGTCTTGGTGAGCCATGTCACGATGAACGGAGCAAAGCCACCGAAGAGCATCACCGCTAGATTGTAGGCGACTGCAAGACCCGTGGAGCGTACACGCGTGGGGAATTGCTCAGACAAAGCGGTGGGCATCGGGCCGTAATTTGCGCCGATTATGATGCACAGGAGCACTTGCATCACCAGTAGACGCGGCAGACTGGGCGCTGCGGAGACCCAGACGAACAATGGGTACACCATCACTAGGAATGTCAGCGCGCTATAGAGCAGAACGGCTCGGCGGCCAATGCGATCCGAGAGTGCGCCGGCAAGCGGAATGACGACTGTGAGCAGCGCCACCGCAATCATCTGGACCATGAACGCCTGGTCCAGAGGCAGTCCTAGTTGCTTGTTGGCGAACGTAGGCATGTTCACGAGAACGACGTAGAAGGCCACCGTGCCGTTGATGACTTGTCCCATCGACACCAGCACGCCGCGCATATTTGTCTTCACCACATCGAGCAGCTTGATGGGCACCGCATCGGGCTTGTTGGCGCTGGCCATGAAGTCCTCTGTCTCATGCATGTGGCGACGGATCCAGAGACCGACCGGGCCGATGAGCAGGCCGATCACGAATGGCAGACGCCATCCCCAGCTGTCCAGTGCCTGTGGCGACAGATTGCGTGTCACCAGGGCGCCCATGCCGGCACCGCAGAACACCGCCAGGCACTGGCCGACCAACTGCCACGAGCCGTACAGGCCACGCTTGTCGGCGGGTGCACTCTCGACCAGAAATGCGGTCGAACTGGAATATTCACCGCCGGTGGCGAAACCCTGCAGCATGCGCGCGACCACGATCATGATGGGCGCGGCGATGCCGATGGTCGCGTAGGTGGGTGCGAAGGCAATGAGGGCGATGGCCAGCGTCATCAGCACGATGATTACCTGCATCGCAGCCTTTCGACCTTTGCGGTCGGCGTAGAGGCCGAGCAGGATGCCACCCACCGGGCGCATGAAGAATCCGATACCGAAGGTCGCCAGGGCGACCAGCAAGGAGGTGTATTCGTTGTCGGCCGGGAAGAACAGTCTGGCGATAATGGCCGAGAAAAAACCATAGACGATGAAGTCGTACCATTCGAGGGCATTGCCGACGATCGCGGCAATGACCTGGCGTTGTTTACTGAGTTGTGGTTGCACGGTAGGTCCCTATCAATGGGTTGGCGAGAGCTGCTGACTCGCGAACTGGCGACGGAACAAGTCAAGCTTCCGCCTTATCGCCTTGGTATCTTGCCGCCTCAACCCGGTTTTCCGTTTGACCCGGAAACACAGCTTCTTGATAGTCAACGACAATAAAAAAGCGGCCTCCAAGGAGGCCGTCGCCCAGCCCGCTGCCGGCTGGCCATCTCACTGAACGCGCGGGCGCGCGGCGAGATGCTGGCGCCGCCATTCCGTTGGAGAAATGCCGTGCCAACGCTGAAAGGCCCGTGAGAATGCGCTGATCTCCGAGTAGCCCAATAGGAAGGAGAGTTCGGAAATCTGCAGGGCAGGGTCCTTCAGATACGCTAGCGCCATATTCTTGCGGACATCCAGCAGAACTTCCTGATAGGTCAGCCCGGCGGTGCGCAATCTGCGTTGCAGTGTCCAGTTCGCCATGCCCAGTGCGTTTGCGATTTCATCGAGGGTCGGCTCGCTGTCATCGAGCCGCTGCTGGATTGCAGCGCGCACCTTATCCACCAATGTGTCAGCGATCGAAGCGGCCAGCCCGAGCTGACGGAGGTTGTTGCGCATCAGGCTGTGGAGATGCGCATCCGCCCCGGGCATCGGCGCATTGAGGTCATTTCCGCGAAGCACGATGGCATTGGTTGCCTGAGAGAACTGGATCGGAGCACCAAAAATGTGCTCGTGCTCCTCGTCACCGTGCAATGCACCATGTTCAAAATGAATTTCCAATGGCGACCATTGCTGGCCCAAGGCCTGTCTCAGGACATTGAAGAACATCCCAATGGACAATTCGGCGTCCTGGCGGCGCTGCGTAATGAGGGGGTCAGTGATGCGGTATTCAACGTAGGCAAGACCATCGACCTGGGTAACACCCAGATGAGAACGCTGCTGATGATGATGGAACATCGCACCCATGTTGCGCAGAGCCTCGCCTACCGTGGGAGAGGTCAACCCGAGATAGCCCAGCATACCGAGCCCTGCAGGCATGAACTGTTGACCAAAGCGCAAGCCGAAGTGCTCATTTTGCGTCTGGCGTGCGGCTTGCTCCATCGCGTTGCAATAGATGTCGAGGCTCAAGGTCGCGGTCGGCTGCTCGATGGCATTGCAGTCGGCGCCCGCGGCTCCGAGGATGCGTTCAGGGTCGCCGCCTTCGCTCTGGATGAATTCAAGCAGGCCCGTTGCCGCCGCAGAAAGGATGCACGACTGGCGGTCGGTAGCGGGAGATACGCGCGGCGCACTGGGCATGGTCGGACTCCATTTTCATGGTAAATAATTTCTCGACCGTGCTAGCAATTTTCAGACCATTAGCCCATTTGGTGCAGATAGTCCGTTGCCAACTCGGCAGTGTCTGCCACCCAGCGCTCACCGAGGCTTTGTGCCAATTCGGTTTCACTGTGCGATGCCATCCAGGCCAGCAGTTGCAAGCGGCGCTGCATAAGGAAGGTCGGGAATTCCTCAATGTCGGCTTGTGTCAGTGCACCATGGCGCGCATAACCATCAGCCCAGTGCAGCATGAGCTCGCGGCGGTCGGGGCGATGTTCTATGAAGCTCAGCGCCGTCGCCATATCATGCAAGAACCAGCCGATGCCGCAGTCATCGAAGTCGATGATAGTGGTGCGATCCCCCTTGATCAGGAGATTCGCGAGACGCAGGTCAGCGTGAATCAGCCCGTACTTATCCGGCGACATCCCGAACGACTCCAGGCGCAAGCTCATCAAATCTCGCGCTCGCTCGAGCACGTTCACCTGTTCTCTGCCGAGCCAGGGAGCGTCTCGCCAGCGGCCCCAGCGGCCGCTCTCGCCCACGGTATCGTCGAGACTCCAGGTATGGCGTTCGAAGTAGCCGGGGCGTTGCCACTGGCGTGACTGCCGATGCATTCTCGCGCTCAATTCGCCCAATTTTTGCAGGGACGGAGGCAGGTTCCCCTCGTCTGGAAAGTCGCCGTCCACCCATGCGAATGTGGCGATCATCCTCTTGCCGGCAGCGGCTGTTTCCACCTCGATCAACGACTCACTATCCAGCGTGCGCAGTGGCTGTGGTGTAGCGATGCCGGCTTCGTTCAATGCCGTCATCCAATCCAGTTCCGACTGGATCGCATTGGCGGTCTGATAGTTGGCGCGATGCACGCGCATCACCGCGCGCCACCCGGTCTTCGGATTGTCGAGCCGGAACACCGTATTCTCCGAATGGCTCAGCAGTGCGACCTGCACATTGGATGAGAATCCATATCTCGGAAGCGCAGAGCGAGCCATTTCTTGAAGAGCCGCGATGTAGGAAAGATGGGATTCAGTAGTTGCAAGGGTCATGAAAGAGGCTCCGAATAGCGTTGCCCACATCTTCACGCCAGCAGCCATGAGTTCGTTTGACATCGCAACACAAATCGTTGACCGTGGATATCAAGCTGTACGCAGCCCATACGGCGCCCCGGCAGAGCGTCTTCTTCTATCAAGGAAATGTCGTCGGTGGTCAAGACAGACTGGCATCTTCGCGAGCACCATTCCCGTGTCGAATTACTTGTACTGGAGAGACCATGACTGACTCCGATGGCATGCTGGCCTTGAACTCTTTCAGCCCGCAATCTGTCAACACCACCGCCCCCGCGACGCGCGCCCTGATCGAGCGCAGGCGCAATACCTTTGGTGATGGCGTCCCTTTGTTCTATCGCGACCCCGTGCATTTCGTCAGCGCCTCCGGCGTGTGGTTGCGTGATCGGGATGGTCTCGAATACCTCGACGCTTACAATAACGTCCCCTCGGTAGGCCATTGCCATCCCCATGTGGTCGAAGCAGTGTCCAAGCAGGCGGCCACCCTCAACACACACACGCGATATCTCTCCGATGTGGTCACGTCCTATGCGGAACGACTGCTCGGCACCTTCCCGCGCGGACTCTCAAAGGTACTCTTCACGAGCAGCGGTACAGAAAGCGTCGACCTCGCCATGCGCCTAGCTCGCCTCTACACGGGCGGCAGCGGCTTCATCGTGACGCGCTTCGCCTATCACGGCCACTCGACTGCCGTGGCCGAGATCACGCCGGCATTCGGCCCGGGTGTTCCTATTGGCATCAATGTGCGTCTGGTCGATGCACCAGACGGATATCGGCAGGATGCGCCTGTTGGCATCAAATTCGCACAGGACGTGGCTGCGGCCATAGCTGACATGGAGCGCCACGGCATCAAGTTCGCAGGGCTCATTCTCGATACCGTATGCTCCAGTGATGGCCTGTTTGTCGACCCGCCAGGCTTCCTCCAGGACGTCGTTGCAACTGTAAAAAGGGCCGGGGGTGTCTTCGTTGCCGACGAAGTGCAGCCAGGGTTCGGTAGAACTGGGGAAGGCATGTGGGGCTTTGAACGCCACAGAATTCTCCCCGACATCGTCGTGATGGGAAAGCCCATGGGCAATGGCATGCCAATCGCTGCCACCGTGACAACTGCAGACATCATGCAGGCTTTCACCGACCGTTCGGGATATTTCAATACCTTCGGTGGAAACACCGTTTGCTGCGCAGCTGCATCAGCTGTTCTGGACGTAATTGAATCGGAGGGCCTGATTAGCAACGCCAAGGAAACGGGGGCGCATCTTAAGCGTGGGCTGGAGCAGTTGAAAGCACAGCATCAATCCATTGGTGACATCCGCGCAATTGGCCTCTACGCCGCCGTTGAGTTTGTGCAGCCTGGTACCAAAAATGGCGATACCGAAATGGCGCTCGATGTCGTCAATGAGCTGAGAAGGAGACGTGTCTTGATAAGCACCTGCGGCCCCCAAGGTAATATTTTGAAGATCCGACCGCCACTTCAATTCTCCTCCGAGAACTGCGACACACTAGTCACCGCAATCGACGAAATTCTTCGGATTCGCTGAATCGATAGTTGCTCCGGGCGAGGCGTGTATGTGACCCGTCCCTTGACCGAGGGGGCTCAACTGTGTCGGTAATTTGTAGCCCGTTAAGCACTAACCCGGTAGTCGACCACTCACCGCCGTCGCATCACCGATGTATGGTTGTTGTCTGGATTGTCTTTGCGCAGATCAGGGACTAGCATGGAACGCACCGTGGGGTACACCCATCCATCTGACTGAGCAGGCGATTGCCTCCGCCAGCGCACGACAAGGAGAATCGATTGGCCAACTTTTTACTGGTTCATGGCGCTTGGCAAGGCAAGTGGATCTGGTCCGCCGTCAGTGCCGGATTGACCATGCGCGGGCATGAGGTGCATGCGATAGACATGCCGGGAAGTGGCGAAGACACTACGCCCTTTGGCGAGGTGACCCTGGAAAGATACGCCGACGCCATCCGCAAGGCCATCGTGTCCATAGGCAAACGCGTGACGCTGGTCGGCCATAGCCTGGGCGGCATTGCCGTGGCCGCTGCAGCGGAGAAAAATGCGCAGGACGTGGCGCGCATCATCTACTTGGGTGGCTATGTTCCGAGCGACGGTGAATCGATCGATTCATTGTCGGACGTCGTGCTCGACAAGGAGGCGGTCATCCTGGGCATGCAGGACCATCATCAGGTCGTCGATACGCAAGCCGACAAGCGGGTGACCAGGTTCATGCACGATGCGCCCCATGCCATTGCCGCGTGGGCCGCGCCCCAGTTCCGCACCCAGGCTGTTGCACCCATCATCAGTCCGGTGCAACTGACCGAAGAACGCTATGGAAAGCTGCCCAAGAGTTACGTCGTCTGCACCAAGGATCGCGTACTGGATCCGGTGCTGCAGCGGGTCATGGCCGCCCGTGCCGGCTGCAGCCGGGTAAAGGAAATCGATAGCGGGCATTCGCCATTTCTCTCCCGGCCGACTGAGACGGCGGAGACGCTGCATCGGCTGGTGACGGAGTTATAACGGCTCTTGAAGCGGTGGGTGGGCCGTTCCGGGAATGCGGGCTTTATCGAATGCAACGGAAATGAAGCTCCCTTGGATGCCGGCGATGGATTGCGTTACTCCTTGGCTGTAGTCAGGAATCAGCTAGCCTGCAATCGTGTCGATGGAAATTTCCTTGAGCCGTACCTTGATCCCCGCATATTTCGGTTGGAATGCCGCCAAGGGCAGACCCGCTTCGCCGGTGAATTTGCGTCCGGAGTTGCCCCATGTTCCGACCACAATCCTGGTTACCACAGCGGGTGGGAAAGCGGAGTGATGGAGGTGGCCCTACTTGGAATCATTCGACGCGGAGGCAGCGACTTTACCGGACACAACGCATCTCACGCCCGTTGATGCAATGGTTTCTGGTAACGCAAGTGACTATCTCACCCGCTCCCCATCGCTTCCTGCCAAACAGGAAACAAGCCCCAATCTCCGCTTCATCTCATCTGCTCACCAGACAACATCCCGCGCTATAGTCGAGCCTGCCCCTTCGACCACTCCAGCGCAAAGATGAAAAACAATGCCATGGATTACCTGCCCCGCATGGTGATCTTCTCCCGCGTCGTCGAGCTGGGCGCCTTCTCCAAGGCGGCTCGCGAACTCGGGCTGACCTCCTCGTCGGTGAGCCAGCACATCAGCGCGCTCGAAAGCATCCTCGGCACCACCCTGCTGCACCGGACCACCCGCAAGCTCAGCCTGACCGAAGCCGGGCAGGGCTTCTATGCCCATTGCGCGCGCATCGTCGCGCTGGCCAACGAGGCCCGCGATGTCACCGAGAGCCTGCATACCGAACTGGTGGGAGAGCTGCGCATTGCCGCTTCCAGCTTCATGGCACCCGAATACCTGGTGCCAGCCCTGGATGATTTCATTCGCAATCATCCACAGTTGCGCATCAGCATCGATGTCTGCGATCACAACGTCGACCTCATGGACAAGAGCGTCGACCTGGCCCTGCGCGTAGGCCGCGCACCCGGTCCGGGAGATATCCCGCTGGCCCGGATGGAGGCTGTACTGTGCGCGGCGCCGTCTTATCTCCAGGCCCACCCGCCGATCCGCCGACCCGAGGACATGCTCCATCACCAGTTGCTCTTCTTCAGCCCGCACGGGCCGGGTGCATCTGTAGAGCTGACCCTGCGCAACCGCGCCGGGCAGTGCGCGCAGCTGCGGCTGACGCCGCGCATCACGGCCAACCATGCGCGCTCATTGCGGCAGCTGGCCGTGCAGGGACATGGCCTGGGCCGCTTCCTGCGCAGTAAGGTGCAAGATGATCTTAAGTCCGGACGCCTGGTGGAAGTCTTGCCGGACTGGTCGCTGGAGGGCTATTGCGCCTTCATCACCACCCGCCACCGCGACCCCGTGCCCGCCAAGATCCTGGCCTGCATCGCCCAGATCCGGGACTATTTCGCGCGCCGGCATCCGCAGCAGCATGAGGATGTTTCTGCTCAGTAAGGATTTTGCGGCTTGTGCATTGTTCAATTTGATTAACGAGATCGTTCGCCAAACGACGGCTAATCAAATGGCCTTGCTTGTAATACAGTGATTCCTGCCGTTCCCTGCCGGTAATGTGTCGGGGGGCACTGCGGGCAACCAGCTCGCGCCGGCGTTGTGTCACTGCGGAGGGGGTGTTCGGTGACGCAGCACTGCAAAGGGGAGGGGGCGATGCCGACAATCGCAGGATGCACCCGACTCCCCTTTCAGGGACGGCCGTCAATGGACAGGTCAGGCATCTGCTCGGCATCGTGATCGACATTGGCATCTGCGCTTCTTGGCGGGCTGGCTCCGGCCTTGCATGAGAAAAAGGCATTGAAGCCCCAGAATTTATCGTTTTATCCGGACCCCGCGCTGCCCTTACCATGAGGCTATCTCATAGTCACCCGGTCAAAGGCACGCAAATGACGATCTCCGCGCAGCACAGCAATCTCCATCAACTCCTGCTTTCCCACTACGGCGACGAGGCCCTGGTGCAGCGCCAGTTCGCGCGCCTGGAAGTCCCTGCCTCGACCCTGCGTCCGGCCGCCGCCGAGGTGTCGCGCCTGGAACTGGCGCAGGCCCTGAACATGCTGCTCTTCGAAGGCCTGCTGCAACAGGTCGCCACCGGCCGTGACTACGTGGCCGATGCCGAGCGCGAGGGCGTGAAGATCTGCTTCGACCACGGCGCCGTGCGTACCGTGCGCCTGGGCCGCGAGCGCAGCTTCCCCGATGGCGAGACGCTCTTCACCAGCGTGCTGCTGCCGCTGGGCTACCAGCAGACCGGTACCTACCCGCTGGCGCGCATCAAGATGACCGGCCGCGTCTATACCCACATCGACGACGCCGAACAGATCGCCCAGTTCTTCGTGAGCGAACTGCATCCGGAACAGTTCTCGCCCCAGTTCCAGCAGACCGTGGACGCCGTGCTGGCCACCTCGCGCAATCCGCTCTCCGATGAGGTGCTGGCCCTGCTGGCCAAGCTCTCCGCACAAGGCAAGCTGGGCATGGACGAGGCCAAGCGCCTGCTGCCCGCGATGCTCAAGTGCTTCGCCCGCCATCACGACCTGCCGACCCTGGCGCAATACGAAACGCTCAAGGCCGAATCCGCCGAGATGGCCTGGATCTCCACCGAAGGCAATGCCTTCAATCACGCGACCGACCGTGTCTCCGACGTGGTCGCCACCGCCGAACGCCAGCGCCAGCTGGGCCGTCCCATCAAGGACCAGGTGGAAGTCTCGCGCAATGGCCGCGTGCGCCAGACCGCCTTCCGTGCGGTCAAGGTCGATTACCAGCTGCAGGGTGAGGATGGCCAGCCCGTTGCCGTCACCCTGCCGGGTTCCTTCTACGAATTCATCTCGCGTGACTATTTCGCCGACGAGGCCGGCCAGCGCAAGCTGGACCTGACGTTCGACAGCGGCAATGCGCAAGGCATCTTCAAGATGACCGAGGCGGTGGCCCCCGGTGCGGCCAGCGACGAGGCGGCCAGTGTCTGTTGACGCCGCGCTGGCGCGCCTGCAGGACCTGCTGGGCAACGCCGGCCTGATCACCTCTGCGCCCGAGCGTCAGCCCTATGAGCACGGCCCGCGCTATGGGGCCGGACAGGCGCTGTGCGTGGCGCGTCCGGCCAATGTGGCCGAAGCCGCCGAGCTCATGCGCCTGTGCGCCGCCGAAAAACTCCGGCTGATCCCGCAGGGCGCCAACACCGGCCTGGTCGGTGCGGCTTCGCCAGATAGTTCGGGTTTGCAACTTATCCTCAGCATGGAGCGCATCAAGGGCGTGATCGATATCGATCCGGTCGATGGCGTGATCCAGGCCTGGGCCGGCACCCGCCTGTCGGACCTGAACCAGGCGCTGGCCCCGCACGGGCTGTGCTTCCCCATCGACCTGGGGGCCGATCCCTCGGTGGGCGGCATGCTGGCCGCCAACACCGGTGGCGCGCGCCTGATCCGCTATGGCGATGTGCGCCACAACACGCTGGGCCTGCAAGCACTGCTCATGCAGCCGCCCGGTGAATTGCTGAAGATGGGCAACCGCCTGCACAAGAACAATACCGGCCCGGACTGGAAACAGCTCTTCATCGGCACGGCCGGCAGCTACGGCATCGTCACGCAAGCAGTGCTGCGCGCGCATCCATTGCCGCGCCAGCGCGCCACCGCCTTGATCGTGCCGTCCTCGCTGGAAGCGGGTTTGCGCTTGCTGCAGGATGCCCAGGCGCAGTTCGCCGACTTCCTCACGGCCTTCGAAGGCATCTCGCGCAATGCGCTGGCGTCCGTCTTGCGCCACCTGCCGCAGGTGAGCGCACCCTTTGATCCATTACCGGACTATGCCTTGCTGGTGGAGCTGAGTTCGTCGTCGGCAGCCAGCGAGCACTTCGATCTCGACAAGCTCTTCATGGCCTGGCTGGAACGCCACTTCGACGACGCCATCGTCGATGCCGTGGTCGACAAGCCCGAGACGCTGTGGCGCCTGCGCCATGCCATCAGCGACAGCGTCAAGCAGGAAGGCAAGATCGTCGCCTTCGACATCTCCGTCTCGCGCTCGCGCATGCCGGCCTTCCGCGCCGAGGCACTGGCCCTGGTGGAACGGGACTTCGCCGGTGCCGAAGTGTTCGACTTCGGCCACTGGGGCGATGGGGGCGTGCACTTCAACCTGGCCATCCCGCCAGCGCAGCAGCCGCAGTTCCCGCCGGAGCGCATCGAGGCCCTGCGCACGGCGCTCTATGACTTGGTTGCAAAACCTTACCAAGGCAGTTTCAGTGCCGAGCACGGCATCGGTCCCTTCAACCAGCATTACTACCAGCGCTACACGCAACCCGAGCAACGCGCGCTGGCCGGCCGCGTGCAAGCCGTGTTCGATCCGCACTGCCTGCTGGGCAATACGCGCTTCACATGACGGGCAACGTGCCGGGACGCTCTGGAGGGGAGGGCACGCCATTTGCTATAGTGCGGGCTCCTTCACCTCCTGCCCCGCCCTCAGCCAGCGGTCTTCGTCCCATGCGCCGTTTCATCCCGTCAACGTCCTGCCTGATTGCCTTCGATACGTCGGCGCGGCACATGTCGTTCACCAAGGCGGCCAATGAATTGCACATGACGCAGGGCGCGGTGAGCCGCCAGGTGGCGATCCTGGAGGAGTACCTCAACGTCAAGCTGTTCGAGCGCATCAACCGCCGCCTGATCCTCACCGAAGCCGGCCGCGACTATGCCGCCCAGGTCTCCACCATCTTGAAGCAGATCGAGATGGCGACCTTCCAGGTCATGACCTACAACAGCCTGGCCAGTGTGCTCAACCTGGCGATCCTGCCGACCTTCGGCGTGAAGTGGCTGATCCCGCGCCTGGCCAAGTTCGCTGCCGCCTATCCCGATGTGCTGCTGAACCTGAGCACCGAAGTGCTGCCCTTCGATTTCAATACGCGCCAGGTCGATGCCGCCATCCACTTCGGCGAACCCGACTGGCCCGATACCGTGATGGTGCGCTTGATGGGCGAGGAAGTGGTGCCGGTGTGCAGCAAGGCACTGGCCGAGGGCCTGGGCTCGGTAGGGGATTTGGCCAACGTCACGCTGCTCCAGCACACCACGCGTCCGCAGGCCTGGCAGGACTGGTTCCGCCATGTCGGCGTGGATTGCCCCAATGCCTTGTCGGGCCCGCGTTTCGAGCAGCTGGCCATGGTCATCCAGGCCGCTGTTGCCGGCATGGGCGTGGCGCTCATGCCCAAGTTCATGGTCGAGACCGAGATCAGCCTGGGGCAGTTGCACGTGCCGTTCCCGCTGGCGGTCAAGAGCCCGCAATCCTATTACCTGGTCTATCCCGAAAAGAACGCCGGCAAGGCCGCCATCCTCAAGTTCCGCGAGTGGATCCTGGGCGAAGCGCAGGGCGGCTGAGGTCTTCCATCGCGCTGCATCGATTCGGTGCGGCGATTTCCCATGCTGACAAAAACTCATGGCCACGCGGTTTTGCGTCGTGCGCGCATGCAGCCCGCTGCGTGCCATGCCTGCCTTGCAGGCAGCCGCCGGGGCGGCCCCGGCACTGCGGCGGGAAGCGCCGTGGCGCGGGGGCTTGCGGCCGATATGAAGTGATGCGCTGCACCATCCTCGCGCATCCTCGCGCATTCTCGCGCGCCAGGGCAGTGCATTCCAAAAACTCATGATGTGGTGAAATTTTTTGGTTTTAACAAGTAGGGCGGCTGTCCTTATACTCCATCGTTCCAGACCCATCCCACTCCACTTTTCAAGGGAACCCCATGTCTTCTCCACGCATCTTCTCCACCCTGGGTGCCGACTTCTCGGCCTACGCCGGCAACGATCTGGTGATCCGTTCGCCGCGCGATGGCGAGGTCATCGCGCAACTCAAGGCGCAGACGCCGGCTGACGCTGAAGCGGCCATCGCCGGCGCGCAACAGGCCTTCCTGGCCTGGCGCGAAGTGCCGGCGCCGGTACGCGGCGAACTGGTGCGCGTGCTGGGCGAAGTGCTGCGCGAGCATCGCGACGAACTCGGTGCCCTGGTCACCCAGGAAGCCGGCAAGATCCTCTCCGAAGGTTTGGGCGAGGTGCAGGAAATGATCGATATCTGCGACTTCGCCGTGGGCCTGTCGCGCCAGCTGCATGGCCTGACCATCGCCTCCGAACGTCCCGGCCACCGCATGATGGAAACCTGGCATCCGCTGGGCGTGGTCGGCGTGATCACCGCCTTCAACTTCCCGGTCGCCGTGTGGGCCTGGAACGCCGCGCTGGCGCTGGTATGCGGCAATGCCGTGGTGTGGAAGCCTTCCGAAAAGACGCCGGTCACCGCACTGGCCGTGCAAGCCCTGTTCGCCAAGGCCGTGGCACGTTTCTCGGCACAGCGTCCGAACCTGGTGCCGTCACAACTGTGCGGCCTGTTGATTGGCGGTGCCGACCTGGGCGAGACCCTCTCGCGTTCGGCCGCCGTGCCGCTGGTGAGCGCCACCGGCAGCGTGCGCATGGGCCGCAAGGTCGCCACCGTGGTGGCAGAACGCCTGGGCCGCAGCCTCCTGGAACTGGGCGGCAACAATGCCATGATCGTGGCCCCCTCGGCCGACCTGAACCTGGCGCTGCGCGCCATCACCTTCTCGGCCGTGGGTACCGCCGGCCAGCGCTGCACCAGCCTGCGCCGCCTGTTCGTCCATAGCAGCATCCACGACCAGGTGGTGGCGCAGATCAAGCGCATCTATGCCAGCGTGAAGGTCGGTGATCCGCTGCAGGGCGATACCCTGGTTGGCCCGCTGATCGACCAGGCCGCTTTCGATGCCATGCAGGCTGCGCTGTCGCAAGCCCGTGCGCAGGGCGGCGAAGTCACCGGTGGCGAACGCGTGGACGTGATGGGCCAGCAATCCTGGTATGTGCGTCCGGCGGTCGTGACCATGCCCGGCCAGACCGCGATCATGCACCACGAGACCTTCGCGCCCATCCTCTACATCGTCAAGTACGACGAACTGGGCGAGGCCATCGCCATGAACAACGCCGTGCCGCAAGGCTTGTCTTCGGCCATCTTCACCAATGACATGCGCGAGGCCGAACTGTTCGTCTCGGCAGTGGGCAGCGACTGTGGCCTGGCCAACGTCAACATCGGCACCAGCGGCGCCGAGATCGGCGGTGCCTTCGGCGGCGAAAAGGAAACCGGCGGGGGCCGCGAATCCGGTTCGGACGCCTGGAAGAACTACATGCGCCGCGCGACCAACACCATCAACTACAGCAAGACCCTGCCGCTGGCGCAGGGCGTGAAGTTCGATATCGACTGAGCGACGGCCACGTCCAACCGCAATACCCCAAGTAAAAAGCAGCACCGTTGCCGGATCCCGCTCCACCATAGGGATCCGGCATGGCATCCCACGACCCACGCCCGCGCAAGCGGGATCCACAACGGCAAACCGGCAAGGAGTGCAGTAATGAAGATGAAGACCCTGGCAGTGACCTGTGCAATCGCTGCGACCCTGATCGCTACTGGCGCGCAGGCGCAGACCAAGACCATTTACGTCGGCATGAACGGCGGCACGATGGAGAAGAACTACACCGCCTCGATCTTCCCCGACTTCGAGAAGGCCAACAACGTCAAGGTGGTGGTGGTGCCCGGCACCTCCTCCGACATCATCGCCAAGATGCAGGCCCAGCGCGACAAGCCGCAAATGCACGTGGCCTTCCTCGATGACGGCATCATGTATCGCGCCATCAACATGAGCCTGTGCGAAAAGGTCAAGGACGCTGCCGTGCTCAAGGATGTCTATCCCTTCGCGCGCCTGGCCAACGACCAGGCCGTGGCCATCGAGATGGGCGTGCTTGGCATCGGCTACAACAAGAAGCTGTTCGCCGAGAAGGGCTGGCCGGCACCGACCTCGTGGATGGATTTCGCTGATCCCAAGTACAAGCAGAAGGTGGTGTTCCAGTCGATCTCGGCCAGTACCTTTGGCCTCTATGGCTTCATGATGTTCAACCGCCTGGTGGGCGGTACCGACAAGAACGTCGACCCCGGCTTCAAGAAGTGGGGCAGCACCGTCGGCCCCAACGTGGTCGAATATCTCTCCAGCTCGGCCAAGATTTCGGAGATGGTGCAGACCAATGAAGCGGCCATCTTCCCGCTGACCGTGACCGGCATCGCCAACCTGAAGGACAAGGGCATCCCCGCTGAATTCGCCACCCCCAAGGAAGGCGGCGTGCTGCTCATGACCGGCGCTTGCCCGATCAAGGGCAACAGCGAACCGGAACTGGCGCAGAAGCTGCTGGAATACCTGCTGACCCCGGCGGTGCAGGCCAAGAGCATGGCGCTGGCCAATTCGATTCCGGTCAACCGCAACGTACCGCTGTCGGACGCCGCGCAAGCCAAGCTGGGCAAGAGCGAAGTGCTGACCAAGAACCTCAACACCGTCGACTGGGACACCGTCAACGAAAAGCGCTCCGAGTGGAACAACCGCTGGAACCGCATGATCGAGCAATAAGCCTGTATCGATCATGACCGCAGCCTATCGTTTCAATCCGGCCTTCCAGTCGCCCCAGGGGTCGCCCATCCGCGAGCTGTTCAAGTACACGCAGCAACCCGGCATGATCTCCTTTGCCGGCGGCTATCCGGCCCCTGCGTTGTTCGATACGCAAGGGCTGGCCAAGAGCGCCGCCACCCTGCTCGACGGCGCAGCGGCGGCCTGCCTGCAATACGGGGCGACCGAAGGCGCCGCGCAGCTGGCGCAAGTGCTCAGGGAAGTCACGCGTGTGCGCATCGGTGGCGGTGATCCGGGCGACCTGATCGTCACCACGGGTTCACAGCAGGGCTTCGAACTGCTGTTGCGCATCCTGCTGGAACCGGGCGATGGCGTGGTCATCGAGCGGCCCTGCTATCCGGCGGCGATCCAGGCCCTGCGCCTGGCGCATGCCGAACTGCTGGAAATTCCCGGGGACGCCCGGGGCATGGATACCGATGCCCTGGAAGCCATGCTGCTGGCGGGCGCCCGGCCCAAGCTGCTGTACCTGGTGCCCAGCTTTGCCAATCCGACCGGTGCCACCTTGCCGCTGGCGCGCCGCCGTCATTTGCTCAGGCTGGCGGTGCGTTACCAGTTCATCGTGATCGAAGATGATCCCTACGGCCAGCT
The DNA here is from genome assembly GCF_002213425.1 of Herbaspirillum aquaticum. Taxonomy (GTDB): domain Bacteria; phylum Pseudomonadota; class Gammaproteobacteria; order Burkholderiales; family Burkholderiaceae_D; genus Herbaspirillum; species Herbaspirillum aquaticum. Next base: position 237,977 of record NZ_NJGV01000006.1, read on the forward strand.
GCGTTTTTCGGGGCAGGCCGAACCGCCGCTGCTGCAGGTGGCGCAGGAGATCGAGGGGGCGCGCGACTGGCTGGTCTACCTGTCCAGTCTCTCCAAGATCGTGGCGCCGGGTTTGCGCATCGGCTGGATGTGCGGCCCGTCGGAAATCCTGCGCCGTGCCGTCATCGCCAAGCAGACCGGCGACCTGTGCACCGCGCCGTGGATGCAGATGGTGGCGGCGCAGTATCTGCAGGCCGGGCATCTGGAGGCGCATCTGCCGCACATCATCGCCACCTACCGCGAGCGCTGCGCGATCATGCTGTCGTCCTTGCGCGAGGCCTTCGGCGATCGTCTCGCGCTGATCGCGCCGGAAGGCGGCATGTTCATCTGGGCCAGCTGGAAGGATGGCACCGACGCCACGGCGCTGTTGCAGAGCGCGGTGCGCCATAACGTCATGTACGTGCCGGGCAGCGCCTTCTATGCGACGCAATCCGATCCGGGCCATTGGCGACTGTCTTTCGCCAATGCCCAGCCGGAGGAGATCATCGATGGCGTGGCTCGCCTGAAGCATGCACACCAGGAATGGATGCACATGCTTGCATGACTTTTCTCCATGCAATGGAAACGCCCCGATGCGCTGTGCGGATCGGGGCGTTTTCTTTGGTGCGGGCGATGAAGGTGACGCGAACGAGCGCGGGGACCTTATCAGTACGACGATTGATCTGGTGCCGGCTTGTCGGCGCATTGTAAAATTGCCCTATCTCAACATTCTCGTATTGCGAGATTGAATGGCAAGGGGTCTGCCAGCATGAGATGCCATCGACAAACCACAACAATCAAAAGGATGAGGCATGAAAAAAATCTGGATCATCACGATCGCGTTGTTCTTGCAGGGCTGTGCCATTGCAATGGGGCCGAAGTTTTCCGGTTACAAGGAAATTGAAGGGGAGACAGCACAGTTGTACATTCTCCGCACCGAGAACGGCAAGCCGTTCGATCAGTGGTCGGCAGGCCGGACTGGTCACTATCCGACCATGCTGGTCAACGGAACCGACATCGGACAGCTCAAACGTGGCGGTTACCTGGTCCGCACCGTCAAGCCGGGACCGGTGCTGGTGGAAACCGAAACCAGCTTCAACTGGCCTCTGCCTCCCCACCGGATCAAGCTCAATGCCGAAGCAGGAAAACGCTACTTCGTGCAGCTCAATACCGGCTTCAACGGCTTTTCAGGAACGGGACTGGTGGTGGGTGTTTCCTTCGTCCCCGTCAAAGAGGACGTTGCTTTGCCGCTGTTGAAGGAGCTCACACTCTCAGACTGATTCTTGATTCTTGAGGATAACGCCCCGTTGAACCGTTGTGCATCGGGGCGTTGTCTTTTTTGCCGGCGCTGCCTCCATGCCGACCCTATCGCTGCCGGTTGAAGCAACCCTTGCTGTCGCCGGACTTGTGGAATTCTTCCGCCAGGTGGCCATGGACCGAAATTGTCCAGCGCCTGCAGGGGATTGCCCCTGCCATCGATGCCGCCATTCGCGGCGTATCCCGAGCGTCACTCCACGTGGAATAGATGGAAGTGATCGGCGCGCAGGTTGCCTTCTTGGCAGATCAGTAGCCCCGGCTCGCGCCATGTTGCCACGCCGGACAGCTTGACAGGCCTGGACTTGATGCAAGTCATCCTTGTGAGAGATAGGCCACTGCGAGGCGCCTTCCGGCCTCATCATCGCGCTTGCGATCCTGCACGCCCACTGCCGTGATGCTGCGGCCCAGATCCATGAACTGGCGCCATCGTTTCCATCTTCCCCTGGTCGTCTTCTGCGCCCTGGCATTGGCCACCGGCGCGCTGCTGCATGCCTGGCACCTGCCCTTGATCGCCATGCGCGTCTGGCAAGCCAGCGCAGCGCTGGTACTGCTCTTCGTCTTCAGTGAAACGGCGCTGTCCCTGTGGCAACGCCAGTGGGGGCTGGACCTGATGGCCTTGCTCACCCTGGCCGGGGCGCTGGTCTTGCAGGAGGAACTGACCGCAGCCGTGATCGCCCTCATGTTCGTCACCGGCCGTGCCCTGGAAAGCCACGCCGAGCGCCGTGCCCAGCAGGAGATGTCGGCGCTGCTGGAGAAGGTGCCGCAACACGCGCATCGCCATGAAGACGGCCGTATCGTGGAGGTCGCGGTGGCGGCGATCCGGCCCGGCGACCGCCTGCTGGTGCGTCCTGGCCAGACGGTGCCGGTCGATGGCATCGCACTGTCGGCAGCGCTGCTCGACCAGGCCACCCTGACGGGCGAGTCACTACCGGTGAACCTGGCCTCGGGGGCTGCGCTCTGCAGCGGCAGCATCAATGCCGGCGAGGCCTTCGACCTGCTGGCCACCAGTACGGCAGAGCAGGGGACCTTGGGCAATATCGTGCGGCTGGTCAGTGCCGCCCGCCAGTCCCGTGCGCCGGCAGTGCGGCTGGCAGATCGCTATGCCTTGCTGTTCGTGCCGCTGGCGCTCGCCTTGGCCGGGCTGGCCTGGCTCATCAGCGGCGACCCGCAGCGGGCGCTGGCGGTCGCCGTGGTGGCCACGCCTTGTCCCCTGATCCTGGCGGTGCCGGTGGCGCTGGTGTGCGCCATGTCGCGTTGCGCCCAGCAGGGCGTCCTCATCAAGCACGGCGGTGCGCTGGAAAAGCTGGCGCAGCTGCATACCCTCTTCGTCGACAAGACCGGTACCTTGACCAGCGGCAAGGCGCATCTGGTCGCCCTGCATCCTGCGCCCGGCATCGGCGCGGATGAGTTGTTGAGACTGGCGGCGTTGCTGGAACAGATGTCGGTCCATGCCATCGCACAGGCCGTGGTGAGTGCGGCGCTCGAACGCGGAATCGACCTGGCGCTGCCCGAGCAGGTGAGCGAGTCGCCGGGTGCCGGACTGAGCGGACGCGTGCAAGGGCGCGCGCTGCGTGTGGGCAGTCGTGACCATGTGCTGCAGGGTGCGGCGCTGCCGGCCTGGGCCGTACCGTTCAGCGAGCGGATCGGCTATGACGCGGTGGCGGGGGTATATGTCGCCATCGAGGGCCGCCTTGCCGGGGTGTTGTTGCTGGCCGATGAAGTGCGGCTGGAAGCGCCGCGTGCGCTGCGCTTGCTGCGCACGCTCGGTGCGCAACGCATCGTCATGTTGACCGGTGATCGTCATGATGTGGCCACCACCATCGGTCGTGCGCTGGGCGTGGACGAGATCCTGGCCGAGCAGAGCCCGGCTTCCAAGCTGGCCGCCATTACAGCGGCACGCCGGCAGGGTGTCACGATGATGGTCGGTGATGGTGTCAATGATGCTCCGGCCCTGGCTGCCGCCGATATCGGCGTGGCCATGGGTGCGCGCGGGGCTGCTGCGGCGGCCGAGTCGGCGCAGGTGGTGTTGCTGGTGGATCGTCTGGATCGCCTGGTGTTGGCCGTGCAGCTGGCGCAGCAGACCCGCCGCATTGCCTTGCAGAGCGTGATCGCTGGGATGGGATTATCGGTCGTGGCGATGCTGGTGGCCGCATGCGGCTATCTGCCCCCGGTGGCGGGTGCGGTCTTGCAGGAGTGCATCGACGTGGCCGTCATCCTCAACGCACTGCGTGTGCTGACCTTGCAGAAGGAAGTCCTGCGCAGCCGCTTGCCAGCGGCCGATCGGGAGCGCTTGCAGCAAGAGCATGCCGCGCTGTTGCCGATATTGGATCGCCTGCTGTGGCTGGCCGAGCACAGCGAGGTACTCACCGTCAGCGCCTTGCGCGAGGCATTGCAGTCCTTGAACGGATTGCTCAAGACGCGCCTGCTGCCCCATGAAACCGAAGACGATGCGCGCCTCTATCCGCGCCTGGCGACGTTGATAGGCGGCCGTGATCCGATGGCCGCGATGAGCAGCACCCATCGCGAAATCCATCGCCTGAGCCGCACCCTCGAACGCATTGCCGCACAACTGGGCGCAAGTCCCGCTGATCCGCCGCTGGCAGCGGCCACTGCACAGGAGCTGCGGCATGCGCTGTACGCCTTGGAGGCCATCTTGCGCTTGCATATCGCCCAGGAGGAAGAGCTTTTTCATGGGCTCTCCTCCTGAAAGCGTCGCTTGCCGGGGATACGGTTTGCGGATTACAGGTCGATCTTCATGCGCGCCACGACAGTACGTTCCGCGCCCGGCATCACGTAGAGGTTGTTCCACGAACCCGGATAGTAGTTGCGGTTGAAGAGGTTGTGGACGTCCAGCGACAGCCGCACATTCTTGCTCACCTGCCAGTAGCTCAGGAGCTTGACCGTTGCATACGCCGGCAGCGAATAGGTGTCGGCGGTATTGCCCGAGCGGTTGCCGACGTAGTTCACGCCGCCACCCAGTCCATAGCGCGCGCCATTGGCCGTCGCATCTTCACGCATGACCAAAAGGCCTGCGCTGTAGGCCGGAATGTTGGCCAGGCGCGTGCCTGCGGCCAGGGTCTTGTCCTTGGTCACGCGCGCGTTGTCCCAGGCGAAGTTGGCCGAGACGCGCCAGTGCGCATCGATCTGGCCATAGGCATCGGCCTCGAAGCCGGTGCTCTTGGCTTCGCCTGCCGCCACCTGGAAGCCCGGGACGTCGCTGGCGGTGAGGACATTGGTCTTGGTGATGTCGTAGACGGCGAAGTTGGCGCCCAGGCGTTCATCCTGGGTCTGCAGCTTGAGGCCGGCTTCATAGGCCGTGGAGTGCTGCGGATCGAAGGCGCGGCCGCTGGCGTCCACGCCACTGTTGGCGCGGAAGGATTTGCCTGCCGTTACATACACGGAACTCCAGGCTGTGGGCAGGTAGGTGATGCCGGCGCGCGGCGAGACCGCGCTCTGTTGCTGCGAGGTGTTGGTGACGCCACCTACACGATTCTGGATGCTCTGGTTGTATTGGTCCCAGCGCAGGCCGGCCAGCACTTTCCATTGCGGCGACAGGCTCAGTTGATCCTGCACGAACACTGCCTTGACCCGCTGATGTTCATCCGAACTGCTGGTGCGATTGGTCAGCGGCAGCAGCGGGCTGCCGTAGACCGGGTTGTAGATGTCGATGGGCGTATTGGCCGAGCGCAGGATTTCCGTATTCATCCACAGTGTCGACGCTTCGGCACCGATCAACAGGGTGTGACCGATGGCACCGGTGTTGAAGTTGCCCTGCAGCTCCGCCTGGAAGGAGGTGTCGCGCGAAGGCAGCTGGCGCCAGGTACGGGTGCGGTTGAGCGTGCGATTGTCGGCGGCCAGCGGATTGGAGAGTGCCGCCTCGGTGTAGTAGCCGTCGAAGCTGCTTTCCTTGTAGCTGGCACCGAGCTTGGCGCGCCACTGTTCCGACAGCGTGCGCTCCAGCGTCAGCTGGTGCGTGTTGCTGCGCATGGCCATGTTGCCGTCGGAGGGTTCGTTCAGGACGCGGTCACGCGGCAGCGTACCCAGCACGCCGCGCACGTTGATGAGGCCGCGGTCCAGCGGTGTGCTGGCCTGCAGGAATTCGGCCTCGTAGTTCAGCAGAGTGTCCTTGTCGATTACCCAGGCCAGCGAGGGGGCTACCAGCGAGCGGCGGTTGTGGAGCAAGCTGGAACGGCTGTCGCCTTCCTCGGTCATGGCGATCAGGCGATAGGCCAGGTTCTGGCCCAGGGGGCCGGTGCTGTCGACCGTGGCACGGCGCAGCCCGCCGGTGCCGGCACTGAGTTCGGCGCTGTTCTTGCGCGTGAATTGCGGTTTCTTGGTGACGATGTTGATGGTGCCACCCGGCTCGCTGCTGCCGTAGAGCGCGGCGGCCGGGCCCTTGAGGAATTCGATGCGTTCGATGGTGGCCGTATCGCGGCGTGGATTGTAGCCGCGCGAACCGGGGAAACCATTGACCAGGAAACCCATGTCGGTACTGCTGAAACCGCGAATGGCGAAGTTGTCCCAGGTACCGCCGAAGTCATTGAGGCGGCTGATGCCACTGACGTAATCGACCGTATCGGCCAGCCGCACCGCACCCAGGTCCTCGATCTGCTGGGGCGTCATCACGCGGACCGACTGCGGCAGTTCCATCAACGGCGTATCGGTGCGCGTGGCGCCGCTGGTGCTGGTGGCGTTGTAGCTGGTGCCGGCCTTGTCGCGGCCAGCGGAGACGCTGATCTCGGGCAAGGCCGCTGCATTGCTGCCTGCGGCCGTGGCCGTATCGTCGGCCCATGCCAGCGGCGCCATCGCCAGCAGGCTGGTCAGCAGCCACGCGGCGCTGGTGGTGTGGCGGGAGGGAAGGGGAGTCGCAAATCCTCGGTGCATCATCATTGGTATTCAAACAGCCTGGCAAATAAGTCGGGCTGGTGAATATAAATGATAATCGTTAACAATTGTTGGAAAATTGTAAGTTTGTTGTGAAGAAGTGTCTTCCCGCGTCGTTGTTTTGCAAGTTCATCATTAGGGGTAAATGCTTGCCGTACCGAGGCGAGGCGTCGTCGGCTTGAGGCCAGGGAGCTTAAAGTTCGGCCAATGCTGGCCCAGATCAAAACATCGGCAATGAGCGCAACAGCGCCCTCATCCGGCTGACTATACTTGGCGCAAGGATGGCCGCACGGCAACAGGCTGTGCGGCCATCTTGCTTTCATGCTTCCAGTTTCTGTCCCAGGATGATGCGATGTTCGATCAACTCAAAGCCACCTTCAAGTATTTCAACGATGCCGTCCCGTTCAAGCTGGGTCCGGCCCTGATCGCCACGGCGGTCCTGGTCCTGCTGCTGCTCACACCCTGCCCGGCGGGGCTGGAGCCCAAGGCCTGGGCGCTGGTGGCGATCTTCCTTACCACCATCGTGGCCATCATCCTCAAGGTCATGCCCATTGGCGTGATGGCGATGATGGCCATCGTCATCGTCTCGCTGTCGCAGGTCACCTCGACTTCCTCCAAGGGCGCCATTGCCGATGCGCTGGCCAGTTTTTCCAATCCGCTGATCTGGCTCATCGTGGTGGCCATCCTGATCTCGCGCGGCTTGAAAAAGACCGGACTCGGCCGCCGTGTCGGGCTGATGTTCATCGCGCTGCTGGGCAAGCGCACGGTGGGCATCGGCTATGGGCTGGCCATCTGCGAACTGGTGCTGGCCCCGTTCACGCCCAGCAATACGGCGCGTGGCGGCGGCATCGTGCATCCCATCATGAAGTCCATTGCCAACGCCTTCGATTCCGATCCGGCCAAGGGCACGCAGAACAAGGTCGGCACCTACCTGGCGCTGGTCAACTATCACGCCAATCCGATCACCTCGGCCATGTTCCTCACCGCCACCGCGCCCAATCCGCTGGTGGTCAACTATGTGGCCAAGGCCACCGGCCATGCGCTGCAGCTCTCATGGACCACCTGGGCGCTGTGCATGCTGCTGCCCGGCCTGGTGTGCCTGCTGATCATGCCGATGGTGATCTACCTGCTCTCGCCGCCGGAGCTGAAGTCCACGCCCAATGCGGTGGACTACGCCCGCAGCGAACTGGACAAGATGGGCAAGCTCGGGGCCAGCGAGAAGGTGATGCTGGGGACCTTCGCGCTGTTGCTGCTGTTGTGGGCCAACGTCCCGGCCATGCTGCTGGGCGCGGCCTTCACGCTCGATCCCACGGTGGTGGCGTTCGTTGGGTTGTTCGTGCTCATCATCACCGGCACGATTGACTGGGATGATGTGCTCTCCGAAAAAAGTGCGTGGGATACGCTGGTCTGGTTCGGGGCGCTGGTGATGCTGGCCGAGCAGTTGAACAAGACCGGTGTGGTGGCCTGGTTCTCGGAAGGCATGAAGGCTGCCATCGTCGCCAGCGGCATGGGCTGGATGGCCGTGGCCGGCGTGCTGTTGCTGGTGTTCGTGCTGTCGCATTACTTCTTTGCCAGTACCACCGCGCACATCAGCGCGATGATGCTGGCCTTCCTCACGGTGGGCGCGCAATTGCTGCCGCCGCAGTATGTGGTCCCCTTCATGCTGATGATGACCGCAGGCTCGGGCGTGATGATGACGCTGACCCATTACGCTACCGGCACTTCGCCCATCATCTTCGGCAGCGGCTACGTCTCCATGGGCAAATGGTGGGGCGTGGGCTTCGTGATGGCGGTGGTGGAATTGCTGGTGTTTGCGACGGTGGGGATGGTGTGGTGGAAGGTGTTGGGATACTGGTAGGATGCTGGCTGGCCGGACCGAGGGCAAAGGGAGTAGTTCAAATAATACCGATAATAACGTTTGACGTTACTAACGTATGTCGTTACTATTCCCATGATCGAATCATTCAAATGCGCCGACACTGAGGCGTTGCACGAAGGCAAGCGCATAGCGCGGTTTGTCAACATTGAGCGTGTAGCTTTGCGCAAGTTGCGGCAGTTGGAAATTGCCGTTCGGCTGGAGGATTTGAGAATCCCGCCGCAAAATCGCCTTGAATTGCTCAAAGGTAGGCGGCGCGGCCAATACAGCATCAGAATCAACGATCAGTGGCGTCTTTGTTTCGTCTGGAGGGACGGTGCCGCATTCGACATCGAGATCGTTGATTATCACAGCTAGGAGGTTGCGATGGCTCGACGTCTTGCTCCGGTAACGCCGGGCGAACTGCTCAATGAAGAATTCCTGAAGCCGATGGGCATCACCCAATACCGTTTGGCCAAGGAAATCGGCGTATCGCAATTGCGCATCAGCGAGATCGTCAATGGCAAGCGTGCCGTAACAGCCGATACCGATTTGCGGCTCGCACGCTTCTTCGGACTCTCCGACGGATACTGGCTGCGCGCGCAAGTCGCATATGACACCGAAATCGCGCGTGAAAAGATGCGTGATGTGCTGGCTGGTATCAAGCAATGGCAACCCAAGGAGCCGAGCCCGGTTTGAGGAGGCAGCGGCTTCAACGACAATGACGGCTTCCGGAGAAGCCGTCATTTTTTTATTGCGTCAAAGTTCTGCGTACGCCGGGACTGCTTACTTCAAGTCCAGCACAATCCGCCCATCAATCTTGCCCTCTTCCATGCGCGCAAAGATGGCATTGATATTGTCCAGCTTGTCCCAGGTAAAGTGCGCCGCCACCTTGCCCTCTGCCGCAAAGACCAGCGACTCTTCCAGGTCCTGGCGCGTACCGACGATGGAGCCGCGCACGGTGATGCGCTTCAACACCGTATTGAACACCGGCAGGCTGATGTCGCCCGGGGGCAATCCAACCAGCGCCATGGTGCCGCGGGCACGCAGGAAACCGAACGCCTGTTCCATCGCCTTGGGCGAGACCGCCGTCACCAGCGCACCATGCGCACCACCGATGAGGCGCTGGACTTCGGCTACTGCATTGTGGTCGCGGCCATCGACGGTCAGGTCCGCGCCCAGTTTTTTGGCCAGCGCCAGCTTGTCTTCGTGGATGTCTGCAGCGACTACGTGCATGCCCATGGCCTTGGCGTATTGCACGGCCATGTGGCCCAGGCCGCCGATGCCGGAGATCACCACCCACTCACCGGGGCGCACCTCGGTTTCCTTCAAGCCCTTGTAGACGGTCACGCCCGCGCACAGCACGGGGGCGGCCGGGCCGAAGTCCAGTCCGGCAGGCAGGTGGCCGACGAAATTGGGATCGGCCAGGCCATATTCGGCAAAGCTGCCGTTGACGGAATAGCCGGTGTTCTGCTGCTCGGCGCACAGGGTTTCCCAGCCGGTGCGGCAGGGCGAGCAGCAGCCACAGGCCGTATGCAGCCAGGGCACGCCAACGCGGTCGCCTTCCTTGACGTGCTTGACACCCGCGCCCAGCGCGGCAACGTAGCCAGTGCCTTCGTGGCCGGGAATGAAAGGCGGTGTGGGTTTGACGGGCCAGTCGCCATGGGCCGCGTGCAGGTCGGTATGGCAGACGCCGCTGGCTTCGAACTTGACCAGGATCTGGCCCGGACCCGGCGTGGGGACGGGCACTTGTTCAATCGACAGGGGCTTGCCGAATTCGCGGACGACGGCCGCTTTCATCATTTGCGTCATATGCACTCCTCAGGGGGGATCAACGGGATGCCAGGGCAGGGCGGCGGCCTTGTGCTGCAATGGCCGTCTGTTGTTCCTGCCTGCAAGCGTCAATATCCTCCGCGTGCCGCATGACGACAATCGATGATTGCGCATGGATTGATCCATGTCGCCCATCGTTGAAAAACAAGGTGAGTGCAGTTGCGCATGCCTGTGCAGCATGCCTGCCTGACAGGCTTACTTTGCGATCACCACTTCCACATCGGTTTCCGCCAGCAGGGTCGCCAGTTCCGGCGGGGGCGGGGCATCGGTGAAGAGCACGTCGATCTGCGACAGGTGCGCCATCTTCACCAGCGCCTGCCGTCCGAACTTGCTGGCATCGGCCACCAGCCAGACCTGGCGCGACTGCTCGATGATGGTCTGGGCGACCTTGACTTCACGGGCATCAAAGTCCCGCAAGACCCCATCCATCTCGATGCTGGAAATGCCGATGATGCCGATGTCCACCTTGAACTGCCGGATGAAATCGATGGTGGCCTCGCCCACGATGCCGCGATCCCGCGCGCGCACCACGCCGCCGGCAATGATGACCTCCAGCGCCGGATTGCTGGCCAGCGAATTGGCCACGTTCAGGTTGTTGGTCACCACGTGCAGGTTCTTGTGCTGCTGCAGGGCGCGCGCCACCTCTTCAGTGGTGGTGCCCAGGTTCAGGATCAGCGAACAGCCATCCGGCACCCGCGCGGCCACCGTGCGGCCGATGCGGCGCTTGGCGTCGGCATGCATGACCTGGCGCTCGGGATAGGCAATGTTCTCGGTCGAGGACAGCAGCCCGACCCCGCCGTGATAACGCGCCAGCAAACTGGCATCGACCATCGCCTTGACGTCGCGGCGCACGGTCTGGGTGGTCACGTTCAGTTGCTGCGCCAGCTCTTCCACCGAAATGGTGCCGTGCTTGCGAACGCATTCCAGCAGCGTCTGTTGCCTGGGATTGAGCATGGAGGTGATCGAAATCCGTTGATTTTTGGGAAACAATTTTGATTGAATATGAACATTAAAAAACATAAACGAACATAAAACAACAAATAATTGTTGATTTACTTTCGGGATGTCGCTTATCTTACGGTGCATTGGCAACTCCCGGGAAAGTGCGGGGTTGCACGGCAGCTGTTGCACGCAAACACAGCGGAACCGCTGAGACGGCAATACGGTTACCGCACACAAGCAACACGGCACCAACACGGCACCAACACGGCAGTAATACAGCGGAAACACGGCAGCAATACAGTGGCAGCCCGGCAGCAATACGGTGTCGCTGCCGCAGCCAATACAGTTTCACTACGGCATCAATACAGTTTGAACCCGGAACCCATACGGATCCAATACGGAGAAGCGGCGAATGACGCTCGAATATGATCTCTTGGTGGTAGGCGGCGGCATCAACGGCGCGGGCATCGCGCGCGATGCGGCCGGGCGCGGCCTGCGGGTGCTGCTGTGCGAGCAGCATGACCTGGCCCAACATACCTCCTCGGCCAGCACCAAGCTCATCCACGGCGGCTTGCGCTACCTCGAATATTACGAATTCAAGCTGGTGCGCAAGGCCCTGCAGGAACGCGAAGTCCTCCTGCGCTCGGCACCGCACATCATCTGGCCGCTGCGCTTCGTCATGCCGCACGACGCCAACCAGCGCCCGGCCTGGATGATCCGCGCCGGCCTGTTCATGTACGACTACCTCGCCAAGCGCGAGATCCTGCCCGCCTCCGAAGGCGCCAACCTCGCTCGCCACCCGGGCGGGCAGCCGTTGAAGGGCAACTATCGCAAGGGTTTCGTCTACTCCGATGGCTGGGTCGACGATGCGCGCCTGGTGGTCTTGAACGCCATGGACGCCCAGGAACGCGGCGCCCGCATCCTCACCCGCACCAAGTGCATCAGTGCCCGCCGCGAAGGCGACACCTGGCATGCGGTGCTGGAGCACCAGTACGCCAGCGGCGTGCAACAGGAAGAAGTGCGCGCCCGTGCCATCGTCAACGCCGCCGGTCCCTGGGCCGCGCGCTTTGCGCAGTCGGTGCCGCAAGCCAAGACCGGGCGCAGCCTGCGCCTGATCAAGGGCAGCCACATCGTGGTCAAGCGCCTGTTCGACCACCCCTACGCCTACATCTTCCAGAACCCGGACAAGCGCATCATCTTCGCCATCCCCTATCAGGAAGAGTTCACCCTCATCGGTACCACCGACCTCGAATACCACGGCGATGCCGGCAAGGTCGAGATCGATGCCGAAGAGATCGAGTATCTCTGCGAGATGGCCAACCGTTACTTCAAGCGCCAGATCGGCAAGGAAGACGTGGTCTGGACCTATTCCGGCGTGCGTCCGCTGCTGGACGACAGCGCCGAAAACGCCTCGGCCATCACGCGCGACTACCTGCTCGAATGCGACGATGCGGGTGCGCCGATGCTCAACGTCTGGGGCGGCAAGATCACGACCTATCGCAAGCTGGCCGAAGAAGCGCTGTCCATGCTGGCCCCGCACCTGGGTGCATCGAGCCAGCCGTGGACGGCCGGTGCGCCGCTGCCTGGCGGCGACCTGGAACAGCCCGGCAAGATGGTGGCGCGCTACGACTTTGAGGCCTACCTGCGCAAATTGCAGGCACGCTATCCCTGGTTGCCGGCCGCGCTTGCCCATCGCTATGCGCGCAGCTATGGTTCGCGCGTGGACCAGATCATCGGCCAGGCCGACAGCCTGGCAGCGCTGGGCGAAGAACTGACACCGGGCCTCTACGAGGCCGAGGCGCGCTACCTGGTGCAACACGAGTGGGCGCGCGGTGCGGATGACATCCTGTGGCGGCGCAGCAAGCTGGGCCTGCATTGTGGGCCGCAGCACAGAGGGCGGCTGGAGGCGTGGCTGGCGGATTTGCCGGGTGCCACGCCCCACTGAGCCAGGTCACCGCACACCAGATCAATCAAAAAATGTAGCGAGGAGACAGCGTGACCCTGGAATTGAAACAAGTGGCCAAGACGGTCGGTGCCGAAACGCACCTGTACCCGCTTGACCTCCATCTCGCCAAAGGCGGCATCAACGTCCTGCTGGGCCCGACCCAGGCCGGCAAGACGTCCCTGATGCGCATCATCGCAGGGCTCGACAAGCCCACCGCAGGGCGCGTGCTGGTCGATGGCCAGGACGTCACCGGCGTGGGTGTGCGCGAGCGCAACCTGGCGATGGTGTACCAGCAATTCATCAACTATCCTGGCCTGACGGTGTTCGAGAACATCGCCGCGCCGCTGCGCCTGCAGAAGCAGCCCGAGCAGGAGATCAGCAAGCGCGTCAAGGAAATCGCCGACAAGCTGCACATCACCCACCTGCTGCAGCGTCTGCCGCTGGAGCTCTCCGGTGGCCAGCAGCAGCGCTGCGCGCTGGCACGGGCGCTCATCAAGCGCGCCCCGCTGGTGCTGCTCGATGAACCGCTGGTCAACCTCGACTACAAGCTGCGCGAGGAATTGCGCAGCGAACTGATTTCGCTCTTCGCTACCGGCGACACCACCGTGGTCTACGCCACCACCGAGCCGCAGGAAGCGCTGCTGCTGGGCGGCCACACCGCCGTGATGCACGAAGGCCGCCTGCTGCAGTTCGCACCGACCCTGGAGCTGTTCAACAGTCCGGCCTCCACCCGCGTGGCGGCGATCTTCAATGATCCGCCGATGAACCTGCTGGACGCCACGGCCATCTCCACCGGCCAGGGCGTGGCCGCCATCCGCATGAACGATGGCAGCGTGCTGGAGATCGCCGGACGCAGCTTGTCCCTGGCCGAAGGCCAACCCTGCAAGCTGGGCATCCGCTGCAACGACGTGCGCCTGGAAGCGCTGACAGCACCCGGCGTGAGCCTGGGCTGCAGCGTGACCCTGGCCGAACTGTCCGGTTCCGAAACCTACCTGCACCTGCGCCATGGCGATGTGCCCCTGGTGGCGCAGCTGTCGGGCGTGCATGAAGTGGCCATCGGCAGCACGGTGCAAGTGAGCATCGCCGCCGCCAAGGCCTTCCTCTTCGATACACAGGGTCGCCTGCTGAGCGCCCCGCTGGAGACTCGCTGACATGGCCCGCATCGAATTCAAGAACCTGGGCCACGCCTACGGTAGCAACCCGGCCAGCCTCAAGGACTATGCCCTGCAACCCATGAACATGGTGTGGGAAGACGGTGGCGCCTATGCGCTGCTGGGGCCCTCGGGCTGTGGCAAGTCCACGCTGTTGAACATCATTTCCGGCCTGCTGCAGCCCTCCGAAGGGCAGGTGCTCTTCGATGGCCGCGACATGACCCGCATGGCCACCCGCGATCGCAATATCGCGCAGGTGTTCCAGTTCCCGGTGCTCTACGACACCATGAGCGTGTTCGACAACCTCGCTTTCCCGCTGCGCAACCGCAAGATCGCCGAGCGCGAAGTGCAGGCCCGCGTGCGCGAGATCGCCGAGATGCTCGACCTGACCCGCGACCTCAAGCAGCGCGCCGCCGGTCTGTCGGCCGATGCCAAGCAAAAGATTTCGCTGGGCCGTGGCCTGGTGCGCAAGGACGTGGCGGCGATCCTCTTCGATGAACCGCTGACGGTGATCGATCCGCACATGAAGTGGGAGCTGCGCCAGAAGCTCAAGGAAATCCATCACCAGTTGAAGCTGACCCTGATCTACGTCACCCACGACCAGGTCGAGGCACTGACCTTCGCCGATGAAGTGGTGGTCATGACCGAGGGCAAGGTGGTGCAGCAGGGTAAACCTGAGGCCCTGTTCCTGCGGCCCGATCACACCTTCGTCGGTTACTTCATCGGCAGCCCCGGCATGAACTTCTGCCCGGTGCGCGTGGAAGGCGATGCGGTCGTGCTGGGCCAGCAGCGCGTGCAGGTCGAGGCCGCGCAGCTGCAGGCCCTGAAGAACAGCAGCGGTGACCTCAAGCTGGGCATCCGCCCCGAATTCGTCGAGCTGGCTGCACCCGGTACGGCCGGTGCCGTCAGCGCCGAGATCACCCAGGTCCAGCACCTGGGCACCAGCCAGCTGGTGACCGCGCAGTTCGAGGGCATGAGCGTGAAGGCGCGCGTGGCGCCCGAATTGAAGATCGCCACCGGTGCACACTGGCTGCGACTGGCCAAGCCCGAGACGATCTTCTTCAGCAACGACGAGAGAATTGGACGCTAAGCCATGAACAAGCCCTACAACAACAAGGCCTGGTTCTTCATCCTCCCGGTCTTCCTGACGGTGGCCTTCTCGGCCATCATTCCGCTGATGACGGTGGTCAACTATTCGGTGCAGGACATCATCAGCCCCGAACAGAAAGTCTTCGTGGGCCTGGACTGGTTCCGCGATGTCATGCGCGACAGCGAGCTGCATGCGGCCCTGCTGCGCCAGCTGATCTTCTCCTTCTGCGTGCTGCTGGTCCAGCTGCCGCTGGGCATCGGCCTGGCGCTGGCCATGCCGCACAAGGGCTGGAAATCCTCGGCCACGCTGGTGATCCTGGCCATGCCGCTGCTCATTCCATGGAACGTGGTCGGCACCATCTGGCAGATTTTCGGCCGTGGCGACATCGGGCTGGGCGGCCACGTGCTGAACCTGCTGGGCGTCGACTACAACTACGCATCCAATCCGCTGGACGCCTGGCTGACCGTGCTGCTCATGGACGTGTGGCACTGGACGCCGCTGGTGGCGCTGCTGGCCTTCGCCGGTCTGCGTTCGATTCCGGATGCGTATTACCAGGCGGCGCAGATCGACGGCGCCAGCCGCTGGGCGGTGTTCCGTTTCATCCAGCTGCCCAAGATGCGCGGTGTGCTGGTGATCGCGGTGCTGCTGCGCTTCATGGACAGCTTCATGATCTACACCGAACCCTTCGTGCTCACCGGTGGCGGTCCCGGCAATTCGACCACCTTCCTGAGCCAGTACCTCACGCAGAAAGCCGTGGGCCAGTTCGACCTCGGTCCGGCCGCTGCCTTCTCGCTGATCTACTTCCTCATCATCCTGCTGTTGTCCTTCGTGCTCTACAACTGGATGCAGAGCGCCGGCAACAACGCCAATGCTTCGGGTGGCCAACATGAATAAGACCCAGGACAAGACCTTCACCCGTACCCTGGTGATGCTGGTCTACATTGCCTTCACGCTGGTGCCGCTGTACTGGCTGCTGAACACGTCGTTGAAGACCAACGAGGAGACGCTGTCGGTCTTCACGCTCTGGCCCAATGCGCCCACGCTGAACAACTACAAGACGATCTTCACCGATCCCTCGTGGTATTCGGGCTACATCAACTCCATCATCTACGTGGCCATGAACACGGTCATGTCGCTGCTGGTAGCCCTGCCGGCCGCTTATGCCTTCTCGCGCTATCGCTTCCTGGGCGACAAGCACATGTTCTTCTGGCTGCTGACCAACCGCATGACGCCGCCGGCGGTGTTCCTGCTGCCATTCTTCCAGCTCTATTCCACCATCGGGCTGTCGGACACGCACATCGCGGTGGCGCTGGCGCACATGCTCTTCAACGTGCCGCTGGCAGTGTGGATCCTGGAAGGTTTCATGTCGGGCGTGCCGCGCGAGATCGATGAGACGGCCTATATCGATGGCTTCTCCTTCCCGCGCTTCTTCCTGCGCATCTTCCTGCCGCTGATCAAGTCGGGCGTGGGCGTGACGGCCTTCTTCTGCTTCATGTTCAGCTGGGTGGAGCTGCTGCTGGCCCGCACGCTGACCTCGGTCAACGCCAAGCCGATCAGCGCCATCATGACGCGTACCGCGTCGGCAGCGGGCATGGACTGGGGCATCCTGGCCGCGGCCGGCGTGCTGACGATTGTTCCGGGAGCCCTGGTGATCTGGTTCGTGCGCAACCACATCGCCAAGGGCTTCGCAATGGGGAGAGTGTGATCATGGGAAATGCTTTGTCGTGGATGTCGTGGACGCCACCGGTGGCGATCTTTTTCGCCTGCGTGGTGCTGATGCTGATCGGCATGACGGTGTGGGAAATCCGCTCGCCGACCATCGAGCGCAAGGGCTTCCTGCCCATGCGCACCACGCGCGGTGACCGCCTGTTCATCGGGCTGCTCACGGCTGCTTACATCAACCTGGCCTGGGTCGGACTCACCGACCTGGACCAGTGGTATGCCGCCGCAATCGGTTTCGTGATGCTGGCGCTGATCATGCGCAAGGGGTGAGAAGAGTTTTCAGGCAGCAGGCAAGAGATCTGTAATCAGAACGGTAATCACAATGGACGTCCGGGGATTCTCCTTCCCTACCCGGCACGCCAACCCAGGGGAAGGTGACGAGGAGACATGATGCAGAACATGCGGAAAATCAAACTGACCGTGCTGGCCGCCGCCATGGCCATGGCCGGTATCGCGGGCAATGCCTGGGCCGACATCAAGGCCGCCGAGAAGTGGGTGGATGCGGAATTCCAGCCCAGCACGCTGTCGCGTCCACAGCAGGTCACCGAGATGCAATGGTTCATCGACGCGGCCGCCAAGCTCAAGGCCAAGGGCGTCAAGGAAATCCACGTGGTCTCCGAGACCCTGGACACACACGCCTATGAATCCAAGACCCTGGCCAAGGCCTTCGAGGAAATCACCGGCATCAAGGTCATCCACGACGTGATCCAGGAAGGCGACGTGGTCGAGAAGATGCAGACCTCCCTGCAATCGGGCAAGTCCATCTATGACGGCTGGGTCAACGACTCCGACCTGATCGGTACCCACTACCGCAACGGCCAGACCGTGGTGCTGAGCGACTACATGGCCGGCCCCGGCAAGGAATACACCAACCCCGGCCTGGACCTGAAGGACTTCATCGGTACCAGCTTCACCACCGCCCCGGACGGCAAGCTCTACCAGCTGCCCGACCAGCAGTTCGCCAACCTGTACTGGTTCCGCGCCGACTGGTTCGCGCGCAAGGACCTGCAGGACAAGTTCAAGGCCAAGTACGGCTATGAGCTGGGCGTGCCGCAGAACTGGTCGGCCTACGAAGACATCGCCGCCTTCTTCACCAATGACGTCAAGGAACTGGACGGCAAGAAGGTCTTCGGCCACATGGACTACGGCAAGAAGGACCCGTCGCTGGGCTGGCGCTTCACCGATGCCTGGCTGTCCATGGCCGGTGCTGCCGACAAGGGCCTGCCCAATGGCTTGCCGGTCGATGAATGGGGTATCCGCGTGGCCGACGACAAGTGCACCCCGGTGGGCGCATCGGTCTCGCGCGGCGGTGCCACCAACTCGCCGGCGGCGGTCTACGCCCTGACCAAGTACCTGGACTGGATGAAGAAGTACGCCCCGCCCGAAGCGCTGGGCATGACCTTCTCCGAAGCCGGCCCGGTGCCTGCCCAAGGCCACATCGCGCAGCAGATCTTCTGGTACAGCGCCTTCACCGCCAGCATGACCAAGCAGGGCCTGCCGGTGGTCAACGCCGACGGTTCGCCCAAGTGGCGCATGGCCCCCGGCCCGCACGGCCCGTACTGGAGGGACGGCATGCAGAACGGCTACCAGGACGTGGGTTCGTGGACCTTCCTGAAGAGCACCCCGCCGGACCAGATGGCTGCGGCCTGGCTGTACGCGCAGTTCACCACCTCCAAGACCGTCTCGCTGAAGAAGTCCATCGTCGGCGTGACCTTCATTCGTGACTCCGACATCCGTTCCGACTACTTCACCAAGAACGCCGCCAAGTACGGTGGCCTGATCGAGTTCTATCGCAGCCCGGCCCGGGTGGCGTGGACCCCGACCGGTACCAACGTGCCCGACTATCCGAAGATGGCGCAGATCTGGTGGAAGAACATCTCCTCGGCGATCTCCGGCGAGAAGACCCCGCAAGGCGCCATGGACAACCTGGCCGAGGAAATGGACGGTATCATGGCCCGCCTGCAGCGCGCCGGCATGAAGCAGTGCGCGCCCAAGCTGAACCCGAAGAAGGATCCGGCCACCTGGCTGTCCGACAAGGGCGCACCGTGGGCCAAGCTGGCCAACGAAAAGCCGAAGGGCGAAACCATCGCCTACGACAAGCTGCTGCAAGCCTGGAAGGATGGCCGCGTTCGCTGATGCAGCCTGATCGCCATCACGCGTGAGATGACGCCATCCCGGCCGGTGTCGGGGTGGCGTCTTCACATTGATCGGGTGCGTGTTGACTTGGTTTTACGTTGAACCTTAGTCTCTTCCGTGATGGACCGCATGTAGATTGCGGTTGCGGCCCGCAGGAATGTGTTATTCCATTTTCAAACCTTAGTATTTCAGTCGTCTGCAAGGAATCATCATGGCCTATCTGCTCGCCCTCGACCAGGGTACCTCCAGCTCGCGCAGCATCATCTTCGACCAGAGCGGCGCCATCGTCGCCACGGCCCAGCAGGAATTCCCGCAGATATTCCCGCAGCCGGGCTGGGTCGAGCACGACCCCATGGACCTGTGGCAGAGCCAGTTGCAGACGGCGCAGAAGGTACTGGCACAAAGCGGCATCAAGGCCGAAGAACTGACGGCCCTGGGCATCACCAACCAGCGCGAGACCACCGTGGTGTGGGAGCGCGCCACCGGCAAGCCGGTCTACAACGCCGTGGTCTGGCAGGATCGCCGCGCCGAAGTGGTGTGCGCGGCGCTGCGTGAACGAGGACTCGGCGAGGCCATCCAGAAGAAGACCGGGCTGGTGCTCGATCCTTATTTTTCCGGGACCAAGCTGCGCTGGATCCTGGACAACGTCGACGGCCTGCGTGCGCGTGCCGAACGGGGCGAACTGCTGTTCGGCACCGTCGATTCCTGGCTGGTCTGGAACCTGACCGGGGGCCGCCTGCACGTGAGCGATGTCTCCAATGCCTCGCGCACCATGCTGTGGAACATCCACACCGGTGCCTGGGATGAAGAACTGCTGCAGTGGCTCGATATTCCCGCCGCGATGCTGCCGCAGGTGCATGCTTCGGCCTACCTCTATGGCGAGATCGATGCCCAGCACCTGGGTGCGGCGGTCAAGATCGGCGGCATCGCCGGCGACCAGCAATCGGCCCTGTTCGGCCAGGCCTGCGTGCGTCCTGGCATGGCCAAGAATACTTACGGTACCGGTTGCTTCATGCTGCTGCATACCGGTGACCAGTGCGCGACATCGCACAACGGCCTCATCAGTACCGCTGCCTGCCAGGTCGATGAACGCAAACAATATGCGCTCGAAGGCAGCGTCTTCATCGGCGGTGCCGTGGTGCAGTGGCTGCGTGATGGCTTGAAGGCCATCAAGACCTCCACCGACGTCGAGGGACTGGCCTGCACGGTGGAAGATTCGGGCGGGGTGGTGTTCGTGCCGTCCTTCACGGGGCTGGGTGCGCCGTACTGGAATCCCGGTGCCAAGGGCGCCATCGTCGGGTTGAGTCGGGGCAGCACGGTGGCCCACATCGCCCGCGCGGCGCTGGAATCGATTGCCTTCCAGAGCACCGCCTTGCTCAATGCAATGGTCAAGGATGCGGTCTCGCCCATCACTGAATTGCGTGTCGATGGCGGGGCCGCGGCCAACAACCTGCTGCTGCAGTTCCAGGCCGACCTGCTGGGCATTCCGGTGATCCGTCCGCAAGTGACCGAAACCACGGCGCTGGGTGCGGCCTATCTGGCCGGGGTGGCCACGGGTGTCTATCGTGACTTGTCGGAGCTGTCTGCACAGTGGCGCATGGAGCGCACCTTCGAGCCGCACTTCACGCGCGAGCAGGCGCAGGAACGCATTCATGCCTGGGAGGCGGCCATCCGCCAGGTCAGCGCGGCTTGATCGAGAAAGCGGCGGCGCAGCGCTGCGCCGCCGGGATGCATCAGTTTGGCGTGCCGGTGCTGAGCATCTGCATGGTGTCGAGATGGCTCAGGCGCGCCCATTCCTCGCCGCCCCGGGCGACGATGGTATCGGCTTCGGGCGTGGCCATCAGGTCGAGGATCTCGGTGTCGCTCATTTCCATGTCGTCGTTGTAGCGGAACACCTTCAACACCGGGCGCGTCAGGTCCTGCGCATTCTGGCGGATCACGAAACCGGAGCGGCCCGATTCCAGCTTGACGATGGAGCCGACCGGGTAGATGCCCAGGGTCTTGACGAAGGCCAGGAACATGGCGCGGTCGAAGTGGCCGGTCCAGGAGGCCATGCTGGAAATTGCTTCGGCAGGGTCCCAGGCGCGCTTGTAGGGACGGTCCGAGGTGAGCGCGTCATACACGTCGCAAATCGCCGCCATGCGCGCATACAGGCTGATCTGGCCGCTGCGCAGCAGTTCCGGGTAGCCGTGGCCGTCCATCTTCTCGTGATGGTGCAGGCAGACATCGCGCGCGTAATCGGGCACGTTGGGGTCCAGGCTCAGGTATTTGTAGCCCAGTTCGGGATGCTTCTTGATCAGGGTGAATTCATCGTCGGTGAGCTTGCCGGGCTTGTTGAGCAGGTCGTGCGGCAGGAAGGCCTTGCCCACATCGTGCAGGAAACCACCCAGGCCGGCTTCGCGGCAGGCCTTCTCGTCCAGGCCCAGGGTGCGCCCCAGGGCGACCATCAGGGCGCAGACCGCCACCGAGTGCAGGTAGGTATATTCATCGGCCAGTTTCAGGCGCAGCACGCTGAGCGTGCCATTGGGGCTTTGCAGGACGGCCCCGGCAATTTCCTCCACCACCGTCACGCAGCGCTCCATGTCCAGCGCCTTGCCCAGCCGGGCTTCGCTGAACATGGCCTTGGTCGCCTTCTTGGCGTTCTCGCGCAGGGCTTCGGCTTCCAGCAGGGTGGTGTCGATGTCCGGACCCGGCGGCAGTTCGGGGGCAGGCTCGGCGGGCACGGGTGCGCTGTCTTCAGGGGCTGCCCCTTGCCCGTTCGTCTCGGCCACATCCAGCCCGCGTTCCGGATCGATCCAGCAGTGGGCGATGCCGCTGGCATGCGCCTGCTTCAGGTCGGCTTCATTCTTGAGCAGGAACTTGTTCTTCCAGAACGGGTGGTCCAGCCAGGCCGCTTCGAAGCCGCAGAAATACATCCCGAGGACCAGATCCTCCGTTTTAATTTTTTTCAACATTTCTCGTACATCTTTCCGGCGCACCGGGGAACGGGTTGGCGTGGCGCTCTTGGCCGCAGGCGATGGAGCGCCGAGGGTACGCGGACAGGATTGCTTGTCGTTAATGATCTCATATGCATGACCATATGTGAACGTTTCTGATTTGTTGCAATCGTGCCAATGCCGCGCCGTTGCGGGCTGCCGGCGTACCTGGCCCGGTTTCAGACCACGGCCGGTTTCATCAGCGGCTGGTCGGCCAGGGTGCTGCGGATGAGGCCCAGGGCATGCTGGATGTCACTGCGGCTGGCGATGCCGCCGATGCACACCCGCACGGCCTGCACCGGGGCGGCCGTCACCGAGAAAGCATCCACCCCCACCACGGCCACGCCATTGCTGCGCATCTGGGCGGAAAAGCTGCTGGCCTGCCAGCCGCCGGGCAGCTTGAGCCACAGGTGGAAGGCCTCCGCTTCGGAGGCATAGCTGTGCTCGGGCAGGATGCGGGCGGCGATCTTCTGGCGGGCCATCGACTCCTTGCGGATGTTGGCCAGCGCCAGGTCGGCCACGCCGTCGCGGATCCAGTGCGTGGCCAGGGTCGAGGTGACCGGCGAGGCCATGACCGTGGTCGCGCGCAGGGCGGCCGTCAGGCGTGCGGCCGAGGCCACGTCCGGCGCCACCATGTAGGCGATGCGCAAGCCCGCGCCCACGGTCTTGGCCAGGCCCGTGACGTAGTAGGTCAGTTCGCTGCCCAGGCTGGCGATGGCCGGTGGCGCATTGCGCGGCAGGAAACCGTAGGCATCGTCCTCGATGATGGCGACCTCGTAGTGGCGGGCGATCTCCACCAGCGCCTGGCGCCGTGACACCGAGGTCGTGCAGGTGGTCGGGTTCAGCAGCGTGGGATTGCAATACAGCGCCTTGGGCGCGTATTGCGCGCAGGCGCCCGCGAAGGCCACGGCATCGATGCCTTCATTGTCCATCGGCAAGCCGACCAGCTTGATGTTGAGATGCCCGGCCAGTGCCCGCAGGCCGGGATAGGTGACGTCCTCGCAGCAGAGCACGCCGCCCGGCCCGACCACCATGGTGAGGATGGCCAGCAGCGCACATTGCGCGCCCGGCGTCACCAGTACCCGTTCCGGTTCCACCAGCAGCGCGCGTCGGCGCAGCCAGAGCGCACCGGCTTCGCGATCCTCCGGCGATCCGCCGAAATCCTGGTAGCGCATCAGGTCGCGCAGGCGGCCGTTGACCTTGCTCCATCCCGACTGCATCAATTCCATCAGCTCCGGCGACTCCGGCTCGGGCGGCATGTTCATCGACATGTCCACATTGGGCCGGCCTTCGGTCACGCGCGGGATGCGCGGACGGCGTTTGCCGCAGACGAAGGTGCCGCGTCCCACCACCGAATCCACCAGGCCGCGCCGATGCGCTTCCGTATACGCGCGGGCCACCGTGGTGAAGTCCAGGTCCAGCAACTCGGCCAGCTTGCGTTGCGGCGGCAGGCGCTGCTCGGGCTGCAGGTGGCCGGTGGCGACATCCTCGGCGATCGCATTGGCGATGGCCAGGTAGAGCGGTCCGCTGCCCTTCTTCAATTTCGGGACCCACAGGGTGCTGTTCTTGGGCATGGCGGCTTCCTCGTTTCCGGCGTTCAACATTGACTGCATCGAAAAGCCTCATTGAATGCAATTTGCATTCCATCCAATCGGGCTGCAAAGGAGCTGCGATTGCACCGTCTTGCGTCATCCCGCGCAGTGCCGGCGCACCAACTCAAGACACGGCGCTGCGCCAGGGTGCAAGCGGGTTTGCGCGGTGTTTGCGGATTGTATGGAGGGATTGAATGGATTGCTTCATGGCCCGCAAAAAACCGTTCGCCGGTGACGATTCGGCAAGCCGCACAGCAGCTGGGGGTGGCATCGGAATGCTGCGATTGACGGGATTTTTATGCAGTCAATTTGCCCATTGACGGGGTGCTGGTGGCACGCCTGATGCATTCAATGCCAGCGTCGCGGCGAGGTCGCCGGACCACTTCCCCAAGTGCAGACCAACAGCAATCGAGAGGAGTATCACCATGCCCGCAGTCACCAAAGCAGCCCACACCCCCGGCGATTTCCTGGTGGATTATGAAGAGAAGGTATTCGAAGACGTCAAAGCCCAGCCGGGAGAAAAAGCGCTGGTGACGTTCCATACGGTGGCCTTCGAAGGCTCGATCGGTTTCGTCAACCTGCTGCAGGCCACGCGCCTGAAGCGCAAGGGTTTCGAGACCTCCATCCTGCTCTACGGTCCCGGTGTGACGCTGGGCGTGCAGCGCGGTTTCCCGACCCTGGGCGATGAGGCTTTCCCCGGTCACCAGAACTTCAACAAGCAGATCGTCAAGTTCATGGAAGAGGGCGGCAAGGTCTACGCCTGCCGCTTCGCCCTGCAGGCCCTGTACGGTCACGGCGAGCCCTCGCTGATCCCGGGCATCCGCCCCATCAATCCGCTGGACGTGCTGGACCTGGTGCTGCTGCATCGTCGCGACAACGCCTTCATCCTCGACACCTGGACCCTGTAAGCGGAAGGGCGGCCCCATGAGCAATCACAAGAGAACGGTACGGGCGGCGGCGGTACAGATCGCGCCCGACCTCGACAGCGAACACGGCACCGTGGCCAAGGTCTGCCAGGCCATTGCCGAGGCCGCTGCGCAAGGCGCGCAACTGGTCGTGTTTCCGGAAACCTTCGTTCCCTACTATCCGTACTTCTCGTTCGTGAGGCCGCCCTTCGCCTCGGGCCCGGAACACCTGCTGCTCTACGAGCGGGCCGTGACGGTGCCCGGTCCCGTGACCCAGGCGGTATCCGAAGCCGCACGCGCGCATGGCACGGTGGTGGTGCTGGGCGTCAACGAACGCGATCACGGCACGCTCTACAACACGCAACTGGTCTTTGATGCCGATGGCACCCTGGTATTGAAGCGCCGCAAGATCACGCCGACCTATCACGAACGCATGATCTGGGGCCAAGGCGATGCCAGCGGCCTGAAGGTGGTGCCCACCGCCGTGGGCCGCCTGGGGGCGCTGGCCTGCTGGGAACACTACAACCCGCTGGCGCGCTACAGCCTCATGGCGCAACACGAGGAAATCCACTGCGCACAGTTTCCCGGTTCCATGGTGGGCCAGATCTTCGCCGACCAGATGGAGGTGACCATCCGCCATCACGCACTGGAATCGGGCTGCTTCGTCATCAATGCGACCGGCTGGCTCACCGATGAGCAGATCGCCGCCATCGAGCCCGACCCCAAGGCGCAGAAGGCCCTGCGCGGTGGTTGCTGTACCGCCATCGTCTCGCCCGAAGGCAAGCTGCTGGCCGAACCCCTGCGCAGCGGCGAAGGCATCCTGGTGGCCGACCTGGACATGGAACTGGTCACCAAGCGCAAGCGCATGATGGATTCGGTGGGCCATTATGCGCGCCCGGAACTGCTGCACCTGGTGATCGATGATCGCCGCACTTCGCCCATGTCTTCGCTGTTCCCGGCCGAACAGCCCGCACCTGTCATCCACTCCTCCACGAGGTCCCATCATGCAGACAGCCGTCATCCAGTTGCACCCCCAGCGTCCGAGCCGCAAGGCCCCCATGGAATTGATCTCGGAACTGCAGTCCTTGGGGCTGCGTCTTGACGATCCCGCAGCCGGCGCACAGAGCCGCCGGGGCGGGGCAGGGCCGTCGGATCACAAGGCGGTGACCGTCGACGGGCATACCGTGATGATCCCGGTGCATACGGCCGGGGCCTGGTCCTCGCCGTATGTGGCCACGCAGCCCGGCGCCGATGGCGCTTCGCGCATCCTGCGCGATGGCGTGGAAGTGGGCGTGGTGTCCTTCCCGCACCAGCCGCGCTTCTACAAGATGCAGACCTTTGATGGCATCCCCTACGGCAAGATCGCCACGCTGCATGGCGCCGATGTGCTGGCCACCACCATCCTGCAGAGCTGCATCCGTTACGAGAGCCGCCGCAAGTCCTGCCAGTTCTGCGCCATCGGCCAGTCGCTGGCGGCCGGCCGTACCATCCTGCGCAAGACGCCCGAGCAGCTGGGCGAGGTGGCGCGTGCGGCAGTGCTGCTCGATGGCGTCAAGCACATGGTCATGACCACCGGTACGCCCAATGCCACCGATCGCGGTGCGCAGCTGCTCTGCGAGAGTGCCTTCGGCGTGAAGTCGGCGGTGAACCTGCCGATCCAGGGCCAGTGCGAGCCGCCGGACGACAACGCCTGGTTCCGCCGCATGGCCGATGCCGGCATCGATACCCTGGGCATGCACCTGGAAGCGGTCACGCCGGAAGTGCGCAAGCGCATCATGCCCGGCAAGGCCACGGTGCCGGTGGAGCGTTACATGGAGGCATTCGCCGCTGCCGTCGAGGTGTTCGGACGCGGGCAGGTCAGCACCTACATCCTGGCCGGCCTGGGTGACAGCGACGAGGCCATCCTCAGGATGAGCGAGCAGCTCATCGCACTGGGCGTGTATCCCTTCGTGGTGCCCTTCGTCCCGATCTCGGGCACGCCGCTGGAAGATCACCCTTCTCCCGATGCCGCATCGATGCGTCGCCTGCTCGCGCCCCTGGCTGACATGCTGGAGAGCGCGGGCATGCGCTCGGGCGACGCCAAGGCCGGCTGCGGCAAGTGCGGTGCGTGTTCCTCGCTGTCTTCGTTCGAAAGGAAATGACATGAGCGACGTGGCCGAAAAAATTTCCCTCGCGCCTGAAATCCTGGCGCAAGGCGTGCGCATCAAGCTGGCGCTGGACAAAGGGGAGCGCGAAGCAGCGCGCCGCCTGCGCCGGGACGTGTTCTGCACCGAGCAGGGTGTCTTCCGGGAGGACGACACCGATGCCATCGACAGCATCGCCATGCCCATCGTGGCCGTTCTTGAGCGCGCCGATGGTTGGCGGGAAATCATAGGAACGGTGCGTATCCATGAATCTTCGCCAGGCGTGTGGCACGGTTCCCGGCTGGCCGTGGCGCAGCATGCGCGCCGCATCGGCTCGGTCGGCAGCGGCCTCATCAAGCTGGCCGTCTCCACCGCCCATGCGCATGGCTGCCACACCTTCCTGGCCCAGGTGCAGAGCCAGAATGCACCGCTGTTCCGGCGCCTGCACTGGCATACCCTGGCCGAGATCGAAGTGCATGGGCTGCCGCATCACCAGATGCAGGCCGACCTGTCCTTCTATCCGCCCATCAGCGATGGCGACGTCGGTTTCATCGTGGGTGGCCGCCAGGAGCAAAAGCCATGAATGCGCGCCACGGCAGCGCCGCGCTGGCGCAGATCGTCGAGGCCTTGCGCAGCTCGCGCGGCATCGCCCACAAGCGCGATATCGACGCTGTGATGCAGGCCTTGCCGATGGCGGCGGCGATCCGGCACCAGGGCCATACCCTGGCCGTGGGCGATGATTGTGCCGCCATTCCCGATGGCGACGGCTACCTGCTGTTTGCCATCGAAGGATTCATCAATGAGTTCGTGGAGCAGCAGCCCTGGTTTGCCGGCTACTGCGGCGTGATGGTCAACGTCAGCGACATCTATGCCATGGGCGGCCGTCCCCTGGCGGTGGTCGATGCGCTGTGGAGCCGTGGCGACGAGGCTGCACGTCCCATCCTCGAGGGCCTGGCCGAGGGCGCCCGCGTCTACGGCGTACCGCTGGTGGGCGGACACAGCAATGGCCGCAATGACCGCGAGCAGTTGTCGGTTGCCATCATGGGCCGGGCCAAGCGGCTGCTCACCAGTTTCGATGCGCGCAGTGGCGAGCACCTGGTGGCGGCCATCGATTTGCGCGGACGCTTCCAGGAACCCTATGCCTACTGGAATGCCAGCACCGGTGCGCCCGCCGAACGCTTGCGCGCTGATCTCGAGGTGCTGCCCGGGCTGGCCGAGGCAGGCCTGGTGCGGGCGGCCAAGGACATCAGCATGGCCGGCGTGATCGGGACCGCCCTGATGCTGCTGGAGTGTTCCGGCAAGGGGGCGGTGATCGACCTGGATGCCGTGCCGCGTCCGCCGGAGGCCGATTTCCTGCGCTGGCTGGGCGCCTTCCCCAGCTATGGTTTTTTGCTCAGCGTGGCCGGGGAGGACCTGCAGGAAGTACTGTCCCGCTTCGCCGCGCGCGACATTGCCGCTGCCGCCATCGGCCGCATCGATGACAGCCGCCAGCTCGACCTGTGCATGCAGGGGCAGCGGCTGCCGTTCTGGAACCTGGCCGAGGAAGCGTTGATCGGTTGCGGTCCGCGCCGGGAGTCGTAAATGGACGCACTACGCACACCCCTGCGCATCGCCATGCTGACCCACTCCGTCAATCCGCGCGGCGGTGTGGTACACGCCTTGCAACTGGCCGAGAGCCTGCAGGCCATGGGGCAGGACGTCACCCTGTTTGCCCCCGATGCCCGCGGCAAGGGTTTGTTCCGGCCTGCGGCCTGCCATTTCCAGCCGGTGCCGGGACCCGCGCAGTGCGGTGATGTGGCTGGCATGGTGCGCCAGCGCATCGACGATTACCTGCGCTGCTTCGCGCAGCGCGACATGGGGCGCTTTGACATCTGCCATGCGCAGGATTCCATCAGCGCCAACGCACTGGCCACCCTGGCCGAGCGTGGCGTGATCGGCGGCTATGTCCGCACCGTGCATCATCTCGACCAGTTCGACGATGCGCGCCTGCACGCCTGGCAGGAACGCGGCTACCGTGAGGCCGACCTGGTGCTGTGCGTGAGCCGGACCTGGCAGGACATCCTGCTGCGCGAACATGGCGTGCGCTCCGCGCTGGTGTCCAACGGGGTCGACACGCTGCGCTATACCGCCGAGCCAGGACCCCGCGATCAGGCTTTGCGGCATGCCCTTGGCCTGACCGGCGCCCCGCTGTTGCTGGCCGTCGGCGGCGTCGAACCCCGCAAGAACACGCTGGGCATCCTGCAGGCTTTCGTGCGTCTGCGCCGCGTCTATCCGCAGGCGCAACTGGTCATTGCCGGTGGCGCCAGCGTGCTCGATCACGCGCACTACCAGCAAGCCTTCCAGGCCGAGCTTGAGGCCGCCGCCTTGCCGGCCGACGCCGTGCGCATCCTCGGCCAGGTGGCCGACGCCGACATGCCGTCCCTGTTCCGCTGTGCCGATGTGCTGGTGTTTCCCTCGCTCAGGGAGGGTTTCGGCCTGGTGGTACTGGAGGCCATGGCCAGCGGCGTGCCGGTGGTGGTCTCGCGCATCGCGCCCTTTACCGAGTATCTCGACGGCGACTGCTGCGCCTGGGTCGATCCGACCGACCCGGCCTCGGTGGCCGCCGGCATCGCCCATGCGCTGGACCCGGCTGCGCGGCCAAGTTTGATCGCGGCGGGCCGGGAAGTATGTGCGCGCTTCGCATGGCAGCGCTCGGCACGGCGGCATGCCGGCCTGTATGCAGATTTCATCAGCTGCCCCCCGTTGGCAGCGTCTTTCCAAGAGGAACACCATGCCTGAAATGCACTTTCGCGTCCGCTGGCCGGACGACACCGTCACCGATTGCTATTCGCCCTCGCTGGTGGTGAAGGAACACCTGGAGGCCGGCCGCAGCTACCCGCTGGCCGAGTTCGTCCAGCGCAGCGCGACCGCGCTCAACATCGGCAGCGAGCGGGTGCGCGAGAAATACGGTTTCGCCTGTTCATCCGCCCTGGACCAGCTGCGCCGCATCGAGGAGCTGGCTGCCCGCTTCGAGGCCAGTCCCGATCCGGTGGTGCGGGTCGAATCCTTTACGCCCTGAGCGGCATCTTCCTGACTCTCCATCAACACGACATCGCAAGAGGAACATCATGGCTACCCCATCTTCCGGCGCAGCGCGCCACCACAGCGTCATCATCATCGGCGGCGGACAGGCCGGCCTGTCCATCAGCTGGTACCTGAAACAGGCCGCCATCGATCACCTGGTGCTGGAAAAGCACGAGGTCGGCCATGCCTGGCGCAACGAGCGCTGGGACACGTTCTGCCTGGTCACACCCAACTGGCAATGCAACCTGCCCGGCTATCCCTATCGCGGTGACGATCCCTACGGTTTCATGAAGAAGGATGAGATCGTGGCCTACCTCGATGGCTTCGTGGCCAGCTTCCAGCCCCCGGTGCGCGAAGGCGTGAGCGTCCAGAAACTCTGGCGCACAGGTGAGGGCTGGCACATCACCGCCAGCGATGGCGACTATACGGCCGACCAGGTGGTGGTGGCCGTGGGTGGCTACCATATCCCGGTGGTGCCGCGTGCGGCCGAGCGCCTGCCGGCCGATATCGTGCAGATCCATTCCAGCCAGTATGTCAATCCGGAGTCGCTGCCTGAGGGCGAGGTGCTGGTGGTCGGTACCGGCCAGTCCGGCTGCCAGATCGCCGAAGACCTGCACCTGGCCGGACGCCGCGTGCACTTGGGCGTGGGCGAGGCGCCGCGCGTGGCGCGCACCTATCGCGGCAAGGATGTGGTGGAGTGGCTGGACAAGATGAAGTACTACGACCTGCCGGTGGACCAGCATCCGCTGGGCACGGGCGTGCGCGAGAAGACCAACCACTACGTCACCGGCCGTGATGGCGGGCGCGATATCGACCTGCGCAAATTCGCCCTGGAAGGCATGCAGCTCTACGGCAAGTTCGACAGCCTCGACGGCGAGGTCGTGCGGTTCGGGGCCGGTCTCAAGGGCTATCTCGATGAAGCCGATGCGGTCTCCGAAAGCATCAAGGACAGCATCGACAAGTTCATCGCCGCGCAACAGATCGAGGCGCCGACGGAGGCCCGCTATGTGCCGGTCTGGCAGCCTCCCGCAGAGGAAGTGCGCACCCTCGACCTGCGCGCACGGGGCGTCTCGGCGGTGGTGTGGTGCATCGGATTCCGTACCGATTTCAGCTGGATCTCCGAGCCCATCTTCGATGGCCGTGGCTATCCCGGACATGAGCGTGGCGTGACGGCGGCACCGGGCCTGTATTTCCTCGGCTTGCCGTGGCAATACACCTGGGGCTCGGGCCGCTTCTCGGGCATCGATCGCGACGCGCGCTACCTGTTCGACCACATCACGGCGCTGCGCGCGCAGGCCGGGCAGCCGGTGCTGTCGCAAGCCGCCTGATTGCCGGAGGCGCCCATGCATCCCGCACCGCAGCCCTTGCCGGTGGAGGCCGGCTCCTCCGCCTATGGCCGGCTCATGGACTTCTCGCGCCAGGACCCGCACGCCTTCTGGCGCATGCAGGCCAGCCGCATCCACTGGCAGCGCGCTTTCGACCAGGTCCTCGATGATGGCCGTGCGCCGTTTGCCCGCTGGTTTGCAGGCGGGCTGACCAACCTGTGCTACAACGCCGTCGACCGCCATCTGCCAGAACGGGGCGAGCAGTCGGCCCTGGTGTGCGTGTCGCAGGAGACGGGGCAGGAGCGCGTACTGAGCTATCGGCAACTGCACCGGGAGGTCAGCATCATGGCCGCCATCCTGCTTGCTCGCGGGGTGCAGCGCGGCGACCGGGTGCTGGTCTATTTGCCCATGATGGCCGAGGCAGCCATTGCCATGCTGGCCTGTGCCCGCATCGGGGCGGTGCATTCGGTGGTCTTCGGCGGCTTCGCGCCGGCCAGCCTGGCCGCGCGCATTGCCGATGCGGCGCCGGCGCTGGTGGTGTGTGCCGATGCCGGTTTCCAGAACGGCGTAGCGGTCCGCTACAAGACCTGGGTCGACCAGGCCATGGACATCGCCGGCTGCAGCTGCCCGGTGCTGGTGGTCGATCGCGGCCTGCTGCCCTGGACTGCCGTGCCGCAGCGTGATCATGATTATCACGCCTTGCGCACGCAGTACTTCGACGCCGACGTGCCCTGCGTGTGGCTGGAGTCCGGCGAGCCCAGCTACCTGCTCTACACCTCCGGCACCACCGGCCAGCCCAAGGGCGTACAGCGTGATACCGGTGGCCATGCAGTCGCCCTGGCGACGTCGATGGCCCTGCTGTTCCAGGGCCAGCCGGGGCAGACCATGTTCACCACCTCCGACCTGGGCTGGGTGGTGGGGCACAGCTATGGCGTCTATGCACCCCTGCTGACGGGGATGTGCACGGTGCTTTACGAAGGCTCGCCGATGCGCCCCGATGCCAGCGCCTGGTGGCGCCTGGCGGAAAAATACCGGGTGAACCTGATGCTGTCCTCGGCCACCGCCATGCGCCTGCTCAAGCGCGGCGGGCGCCGGGCCTTCCGCATGGCCGACCTGTCAGCGCTGCGATGCCTGTTCCTGGCTGGCGAACCGCTGGACGAACCCACGGCGGCCTGGCTGGAAGACGCCCTGGGCAAGCCCGTCATCGATCACTACTGGCAGACCGAAACCGGGTCCCCGGTCATCGGCCTGCCCTTGACCGACCTCGATGGCCACACCCCCTTGCGCCGCCAGCGCGGCTCGCCCGGCTTGGCCACAGCCGGCTATCGTCTTGAATTGCGCGATGAGCACAGCGGTGCGAGCTGCGCGCCGGGCAGCAAGGGCTTGCTCATGGCTGCCGGTGTCTTGCCGCCAGGCTGCTTGACCACGCTGTGGCAGCGCGATGAACAGTTTGTGCGCACCTACTGGAGCCAGTTGCCGGAACAGGCCGAGCTGTCATCGCCGTCCGGGCAGTGGCGCTATGCCACCTTCGATCTCGCCGTGGCCGATGTACAGGGCCATCTGCGGGTGCTCGGGCGCGCCGACGATGTCATCAACGTGGCGGGCAAGCGGCTGGGAACGCGTGAAGTGGAAGAGATCCTGCTGGCCGATGATGCCGTGGCCGAGGTCGCCGTCTTCGGCATACCGCATCCCCTGCGCGGACAGGTACCGGTGGCCGTGGTGGTGCCGCGTCCTGATACAGGCTACCAGCGCAGCCTGCTGGAACATCGGCTGGGAGACGCCGTGGTGGCGGCCATCGGCGCCTGGGCCAGGCCGCGCCGCATCGTGCTGGCGCAAGCCTTGCCGCGCACGCGCTCGGGCAAGGTCTTGCGCCGGGACCTACGCGAACTGGTCGCCCGCGAGGCCAGCGGCGACGTTGCTGCGCCGGAATTGCAGGAACTGCAGCAGGCATTGGCTGCCGCCGCCCGCCTGGACCTGCCGGAACCGGCATGAGCAGTCGGCGGCAGCGCACGAAAAAAAGCCCGTCCGGGGGAGTGGACGGGCTGAAAGATCCGCTGGATGTCGTCGCAGCGGACAAGGGGAAAGAGGAGATCCCGATGTGGCCACTGTAGGCGCCGAAAATTAAGCCAGACTTAAATCGGCAAAAAATCGCAGCGCAGTCCTGGCGACCCGCCGGGAGGCCACTTGCCACATGGCAACGTGGCATGCGCGCATCACTTCATCCCGCTTTGCCGGGAACCGCGCGAATTGTTGAAGTTCCCATGCCGCCCGCTGTTACGCTTGCAAGCAATCGGATTGCGTGACTACAACGGGGGAACGATCCGAGCATGGCGTCCGGTCGCATCAGAACGGGACGAGCCCTGGCTGCGGCCAGGCTCGTGATGAAGGACCGACCCATTCCCCGCACTCCGGCCAAACCGGGGTCATAACAACATTCCATTCTGCCCTCAGGTCCGACCGCAGCCAGGCTGCGTGCCGGCGAGGGCGCTTGCTTGATCATCCACAGCTTTTCCAGGTCAACACACCATGACATCTTCTTCCCTGCGTACCCGACTCATTGCCCTCTGTGCCGGCATCGTCGTACTGGCCATGCTGGCCATCGTCCTGACCAACTTCATCACCGCACGCTCGCGCACCATGAGCGTGCTGGACGGCCAGATGGCCCAGCTGGCGCAGAGCCAGGCATCGGCCATTGCTGAATGGGCCGATGCCAGGAAACTGGTGGTCTCCTCCATCAAGCAGGCCGCTGACGCCGCCGAACCGCTGCCCTTCGTGAAGGCGGCCGAGACCGCCGGCGGCTTCGACCTGGCCTACATCGGCTACGCCGACAAGCACGCCGTGTTCTCGCAGCAGCGCAACCGCGCGCCGGACTACGATCCGACCAAGCGTCCCTGGTACCAGCTCGCTTCCTCCAGCAAGGGGCCGGTGCTGACCGCCCCCTACACCAGCGCCAGTACCGGCAAGCTGCTGGTGACCTTTGCCGAGGCCATCACCAAGGACGGCCAGGTCACTGCCGTGGCGGCGGCCGATGTACTGCTCGACAGCGTGGTGGCCGATGTGGTGGCCATCAAGCCCACTCCCAACAGCTATGCCTTCCTGGTCGACCTGGGCGGGAAGATCATCGCCCACCCCAATGACAAGCTGCGCCTCAAACCTTTGTCGGACCTGGATGCGGCCATCACGCCGCAATCGCTGTCGGCCGCCATGGCCGCCAACAGCCATCAGGAACTGGCGCTGGACGGCCGCAAGCAGATGCTGTTTGCGGCCCGCGTGGGCGGTACCGACTGGCTGCTGGTGGTGGCGGTGGACCGCGCCGATGCGCTGGCCTCGCTGACGGCCATGCTGGCCAGCTCGGGCGTCATGGCGGTGGTGGTGACCATCCTCGCTGCCCTGGTGCTGGGTGCGCTGATCTCGCGGGTGCTGCGCCGGTTGTCGGTGGTGCAGCGTGCGCTGGAAGAAATCGCCGATGGCGACGGCGACCTGACGCGCCGCCTCGATACCCATGGCAGCACCGATGAGCTGGGCCGCATCAGTGCCGCGTTCAATCGCTTCGTCGACAAGGTCGAGCACGTCATGCTAGACATCCGCGAGGCCAGCCACACCATCCACGCCGCCACCCGCGACATCGCCAGCGGCAACATGGACCTCTCGCAGCGCACCGAATCGCAGGCCAGCTCGCTGGAGCAGACGGCCGCGGCCATGGAGGAACTGACCTCCAGCGTGCGCCACAACGCCGACAACGCCCACCAAGCCAACGAACTCTCGCAGTCGGCCTCCGAGATCGCCGGCCGGGGTGGCGCCATGGTGGAGCAGGTGGTCCAGACCATGAGCGCCATCAATGCCTCTTCGCAGAAGATCGTGGACATCATCAGCGTGATCGACGGCATCGCCTTCCAGACCAACATCCTGGCCCTGAATGCGGCAGTGGAAGCGGCCCGTGCGGGTGAGCAGGGACGCGGCTTTGCGGTGGTGGCCTCCGAAGTGCGCTCGCTGGCCCAGCGTTCGGCCACGGCTGCCAAGGAAATCAAGGTCTTGATCAGCGATTCGGTGGAGCAGGTGCGCGCCGGTGAGCAGACCGTCAGTGAAGCCGGCAGCACCATCCGCAGCGTTGTGGAAAGCGTGCGCAAGGTCAGCGACGTGGTGGCCGAGATCACCTCGGCCAGCCGCGAGCAGAGCCAGGGCATCCAGCAGACCAACGACGCCGTGGCCCACATGGACCAGGCAACGCAGCAGAACGCGGCACTTGTGGAAGAGGCCGCCGCCGGTGCCCAGCAACTGCAGGAGCAGGCGGCGCGGCTGGCGGAGGTGGTGGCCTTGTTCCGCTTGCGGGATGCGGCGCGGCAATGAATTTCACACCGGTAAGGATTTGTGGTTTAAAAAACAACTAGTTGTAAAAAAGACTAAACTTTTTGTTGTCATTTGATTAAAATCAAATCCGTAAAGATATCAATTCGACAACAAAGAGGAACGTCATGAAAGCCCTGATTGCAGCCATCCTTCTGGTAGCCAGTTCAATCGCGGTCGCAGCGCCTGGTGGTAACAACAAGGGTGGCGGCAACTCCGGTAATTCCGGCAACTCGGGTAATTCCGGTGGTTCCGGTGGTTCCAGCAGCCCTGGGCTGGGTACCGCCAGCGTCAATGACGTGATTCTGGCTGGCAAGACAGCCAACAATTTCGTGCTGACCAGCGGCAACGCGCAGTCGGGCCAATATGGCGACAGTTCGCTGTTCAGCAGTTCGTTTGGCGGCGGAACCTGGAATCTGCTGGGCAAGATCGGCTCCAACGGCGCCCTGTCGGGCTCTGCCAGCCAGGTCCTGGGTTCCAACCTGACCCTGACCTTCAGTGTGGCCAATGGCAGCAAATCCGGTACCTGGAGCATCACCTCCAGCAAGAGCCTGCAGATGGATCTGGTGCTGGGCATTCACGCGGGCAATGCTACCGGTTCCTTCCTCTTCGACAACCTGGTGCTCAACGCCGGCCAGACCAAGTCGGGCAGCTTTGCGATCAACTGGAACAACAATGGCGGGCAGGTGCCGGCGTTTTCCAACGCCACCCTGTTCACCTCCAACGCCTCGCTGCGCAGCGTCGCACCGGTGCCGGAACCGTCGACCTATGCCATGCTGCTGGCCGGTCTTGCCATGGTGGGATGGCTGGCTTGGCGCCGTCGCAGCCAGTTTGCTGCATCCGTACCGGCAGCTGCCGCCTGATCCGGGTTTGCGCCGCGCCACTGGGCGCACGTATGAAGAAAAACGCGCTGGCTTGCGGGCCAGCGCGTTTTTTTGTCATGTCCAACAGTCTTTGCGTGAATGCTGCGACGATCTCAGCGCTCGCGCACATCCGGCAGCAGTACCGTCAGCACCCCTGCCAGCGGCAGGAAGGCGCACAGGCTGTAGACCCAGGCGATGCCGTACAGGTCGGCCAGGTGACCCAGCAGCGCCGCACCGATCCCGCCGAAGCCGAACATGAGGCCGAAGAACACCCCCGCAATCATGCCCACCTTGCCCGGCACCAGCTCCTGGGCGTAGACCACGATGGCCGCAAAGGCCGAGGAAATCACCAGCCCGATCACCACCGACAGCACGGCCGTCCAGAACAGGTTGGCGTGCGGCAGCATCAGGGCGAACGGGGCGGCGCCCAGGATCGAGATCCAGATCACCAGCTTGCGGCCGATGCGGTCGCCAATCGGGCCGCCCACGAAGGTGCCCACCGCCACCGCCCCCAGGAACAGGAACAGATACAGCTGGGAGGAAGCCACCGACATCTGGAAGCGCTCGATCAGGTAGAAGGTGAAGTAACTGGTGAAGCTGGCCATGTAGAAATATTTGGAAAACACCAGCAGCGCCAGCACCACCAGCGCGCGGCGCACGGTGGCCGCCGGCAGCGCGTGGGCCGCGCGCGGCTTGCCTTTGCCCTTGTTGGCCGCGAGATGCCCGCGATACCAGGCCGACACCCGCGACAGCACCACGATGGCCAGCACCGACAGCAGCACGAACCAGGCCACGTTGCCCTGGCCATAGGGCACCACGATGGCTGCCGCCAGCAAGGGGCCGAAAGCCGAACCGGCATTGCCGCCGACCTGGAAGGTCGATTGCGCCAGGCCGAAGCGTCCCCCCGAGGCCATACGGGCGATGCGCGAGGCTTCCGGGTGGAAGGTGGAGGAACCGATGCCGATCAGGGCGGCCGCCAGCAGGAAGGCGTGGAAGCTGCCCGCCAGCGCCAGCAGCACGATGCCGACCAGGGTCGCCACGGCGCCGGTGGGCAGCAGCCAGGGCTGGGGATGGCGATCGGTATACATGCCGATCCAGGGTTGCAGCAGGGAGGCCGTGACCTGGAAGGTCAGCGTGATCAGCCCGACCTGGGTAAAGGTGAGGCCATAGCCGGTCTTGAGCATGGGATAGATCGAGGGCAGCAGCGCCTGGATCATGTCATTGATCAGGTGCGCACCGCCGCAGGCCAGGATGATGCTCATCACCAGCGGCTGGGCGGCGATGGCCGCAGGAGAATCGGTGGAGGCAGTCGCGCCGGAAGGCACGGCCGCATTGGAGTCGGTGGCACTGGTCATGGTGTGGAGAAGGCAAGCACGAGGAAGACTCGAAGCGTATCATTGGCACCTATTCATGATGATGACACTTGTTGTCGAATAAATGCCATGCGTGCCCACCTGACCTCCGTTTGTCCCAGCGCTGAAGTGGATGCGTTCCAGCACCTGCCCAGCAGCGTGGTGGCGTTTGCCCGCGAGCTCTCGGCGCGTGACCTGCTCACGGCGCACTCGCATCGGCGCGGCCAGTTGCTCTATGCGGTGGAGGGCGTGATGCAGGTGCGCACCCCGCAGGGCGTGTGGCTGGTGCCGCCGCTGCGGGCGCTGTGGGTGCCGCCCCAGGTGGAGCACGAGATCCTCATGCTCACGCGCGTGAGCATGCGCACGCTCTACATCGATGAGGCCCAGGGCCGCGAACTGGGCGCGCAATGCCGCCTGCTGGAAGTGTCGGTGCTGTTACGGGAACTGATCCTGGCGCTGCTGGCCGAGCCGCGCGAGTACGCGCCCCGCAGCCGCGCCGGCCATGTGGCCGAACTGATCCTGTCGGAACTGGCCCGTGCGCCCGCCATTCCGGTGGCCATCCCGTGGCCGCGCGACCGCCGCCTGCAGGCCATCTGCGAAGCCATCCTGGAGGACCCGGGGCGGCAGTTTTCCCTCGCCGACTGGGCGGGCATGGGCGGGGCCAGCGTGCGCACGGTGATCCGGCTCTTCCCGAAGGAAACGGGTTTGCAGTTTCGCCACTGGGTGCAGCAGGTGCACCTGAGCGAAGCACTGGTGCGGCTGGCGCGCGGCGACGCCGTGGGCGTGGTGGCGCAGGCGCTGGGCTATCGCAGCCAGAGCGCGTTTTCCAACATGTTCCGCAAGGCCTTGCGCAGTTCGCCCAACCACTACCACCCGCGCCAGGACAAGCGCCGCATCACGTTGGCGGCTCAATAATGGATGGTCACCACCTTGGGCCCGCGCCGCTTGTCCGGGACCACCGGTACCGGCTGTCCTGCGGCCATGCCGGCCGCGCCCCCGGGACGCTGCGCATCGCGGTCGAGGAAGTAGGGATCCTCCTCCGGGGCAAGCGCCGTGGCAGCGCCCAGGAACTGCCGGGCGCGCTCATTGGCCACTCCTTCGCCGACCGAGCAGACCTGGAAGAAGTCGGCACTGCCCTCGGAGAAGTCGACGCGGCACTTCTCGGCCACCACCACTGAAATGTCCAATGCGCCGGCATTGGCGGCCACGGCCCGCTCGCTGCGCGTGGCCTGCAGTGCCAGCAGCGAAGCCAGCAGGGCGATGACGGCATGTGTCTTGACCATGGGATTCTCCTGTCTGGTTTCCACTGTAGAGCAATGCCGCTGGCGCAGGCATCGGAGAAATCCTGAACCGCCACCTTGAGCAGGCCGGCAGAGGCGGCCAATTCCGGGCACACTGGCGGCTTCGTTCGCCTTCCATGGAGCCTGCATGTCTTCTCCCCACCGCCTGCCCGCCATCAGCCGCGAGGCCATGCGCCCTGACCAGACCGCGATGCTCGATGCCATCCTGGCCGGCCCGCGCAAGAATCTCAACGGACCTTTCGTGGCCTGGATCCACAGCCCGCCGCTGGGCGAACTGGCCCAGCGCCTGGGGGCCTTCTGCCGCTATGACACCGGCCTGCCGCTGCGCCTCTCGGAGCTGGCCATTCTTACCACCGCCGCCTGCTGGCAATCGCAGGCGGAATGGTTCATCCATCTGCCCATCGCTATCGAGGCCGGCATCGATCCGGCCTTGGCCGAGCAGATCCGGCTGGGCCAGTCACCGCAGTTCGTGGCCGACGATGAGGCCGTGATCTGGCGCTTCGCCAGCGAGCTTTACCGCGACAAGCGGGTCAGCGATGCCACCTATGCGCAGGCCTGCGAGATGTTCGGCTTGCAGGTCGTGGTCAACCTGGTCGGCTTGCTGGGCTATTACGCGCTGGTGGCCATGACCCTCAATACCTTCGGCATGCGTGCCGAAGGGCAGGGGGAGGACAGCCTGCCCTTCGCGGAGCCGCCCGCCCGCGCCGGCTGATCGACCGAGACGCCGCGTCCCGCCTGGCTGTTGCTGGTTTTCAAGTGTAAAGATTGTCGATCTTCCACCGTTACCAAGTCATGAGAGCTCCGAACCAGGAGAGTGAACATGGCAATGGAAACCGATCTGGTCATCACCGCGCGCGACGCCCTCGCGCAACTGGCGCAGCAAAACCCGCCGCGCAATGACGCCGCGCCCGCAGCGGCGAGCACGCCTGCGCCCTTGGCACCGGCCGTGCCGGACGAGGGCGTGACGCTGTCGCTGTCGGCGCAGGGCAAGCTGATGGCCGCGCTGGCCACGGCCGTCGACAAGGTCACCACAGCCGCAGTGGATTCCACCGAAGCTGCGCAGGCGGCCACGGTGCAAGCGCTCGCCCGGTCGGTGGCTGATGCGGCCGGTCCGGTCACGCGTGCCACGCTCTTCGCCATCGAAGCCCGCCTGGTGGCCGCGCGCCGTGGCAGCGACGCCATCGCCGCAGCCGACGCTGAAGTGCCGCCCTCGAACGATCCCCAGCGGCTGCGCCAGGCACGCCAGGCGACCGAGTCCTTGTATGGACGTGCGGACAATCCGTTTGCATACAAGTCGCGCGCCGAGCTCTCGGCCATCGTGTATGACGAGAGCGGCTCCTACACCGTCAACGAGCGCTACGCTGCGGCCAACCAGCGCACCGAACTGGACCAGAAGTTCTGGGCGCCAGTGTTCCAGCGCGCCCTCGAGAGTGGTGACTGGAAACCGGTCATCACGGCCGCGCTGGTGTTCTATGCCAGCTTGTCTGCATTGGAGCAGACCGCCTATCCGGACAACTACGCCCAATTGCTGCAGCAATACCTGGATCTCTACCAGTTGCAGTCGCCGTCTTCCCCCAGCGCGCTGCCGCCGCAGCAACAGATG
This sequence comes from Herbaspirillum aquaticum, assembly GCF_002213425.1. Classification (GTDB taxonomy): domain Bacteria; phylum Pseudomonadota; class Gammaproteobacteria; order Burkholderiales; family Burkholderiaceae_D; genus Herbaspirillum; species Herbaspirillum aquaticum. The sequence continues at coordinate 278,316 of NZ_NJGV01000006.1, forward strand.
GACCTGGCGCGCATGCTGGAAACCCTGGTGCTGCCGCTGGGCCCGCTGGCGCTGGCCGGTGGCGTGATCCGGGGATTGGCACTGCCGCGCCTGGGACCGTCGCTGGCCGAACTGATCGCCGCTGCACCGCGCCTGGCCGATCTGCTCCAGGTCAACAACAGCGCGCAGGCGGCCCAGGACGGCGCCTACCTGATGTTGTTGCAGCGGGTCTTTGGCGTGTCACGGCGGGAAGATGAGCCGGCACCGGTGCGCCGTGCGGCAGCCGGCACCAGCGCGCGCGACTTCCTTGCCTATGGCGACCGGCGCCTGCTGGCCGAAGCTTACGATTACGCGCAGGCCCACGAGATGGCGCTGGAAGAAGTCGATGCGCTGGCGCGCGACCTGGCGGCCTATCGTCGTGCCCGTGCCGGGAATGCGGGTCTGTTGGGGGCAGGCCAGGGCGCTGCTGCCACCAGTGCAGGCAGCGTGGACGCCGTCGATGAGGTGTTATCCCATGCGGCCCGCATGAGCAGCGAAGAAGCCACGATTGCACGGCGCCTGCTGGCCAGCCGTGCGGCCAGCCTGACGCGGCTCGACCACGGTTTCCTGGCCTGGCTGCTGGATCCTGCCGGAGGCGGCTGGCGCGATGGTCAACTCAGTGGCCACGCCGTCAGTTTCAGCGCGCTGGAGAAATTGCTGGCCGGCCTGGCCGGGGTGAACATCGGCGAGTCCGTGGGCGATGCCAGCGCGGTGGAGGCGTCCTATCGCATGGTGCTTGAACGCATCGCGCTGCAGGACCCTTACCTGCTGCGCCAGCCGGCGCATGCCGCCGCCGAGGGCACGCAGACGCTGACACTGGCCGCGCAGATGGCTGCGCTGGCGCGCAGCGATGCGGCCGATACCGCCTTCATGAACAATGCCCTGATGCTGTTGCGCATGTATCGCATGTCGCTGACCATGAGCCCGGCCGAGCAGCGCACGCTGGCCGAGCTGGTGTATTCGGCCATGAAGAAGCGGCGCGTGCGCACGCGCCGTGGCAAGCTCTTCGTGGCCTGGGCCGGGCGCAGTCCGCTGATGCCCTCGCTGCCCGGCTGAGTCGCTGCCCCGCTGACCTGACTTCACGCCACCGGCCAGGCGCGCTCCAGGATGGCCTGCTGCACGCCCAAGGTGGTGCCATCCAGGGCGCCGTAGACGCGCGCGCCATCGCCGTCGCTGCGGCTGGCGAGGAAGGCCTCGGCCGATTCCTTCGGGGCGTGACGTAGCATCAGCATGCTTTGCAAGGCCAGTACCAGTTGCTGCACCAGCCGGCGTGCGCAGGCTTCACGTTCTTCTTCCGGTGCGGCCAGCGACTGCTTGAGCGTGCGCACCTGTCGCGCCAGTGCCGGATGGGCGCTGGCGGCATCGTCGAGTTCCATCAACAGCCGCGCAAAGCCCTCGGCCTCGCGGCTAATCGCGCGCAGCACATCGAGGCACATCACGTTGCCGGATCCTTCCCAGATCGAATTGACCGGCGCTTCGCGATACAGGCGCGCCATCGGTGCGCTTTCCACATAGCCGTTGCCGCCCCAGACTTCCATGCATTCGCCGGTGAAGGCCAGTGCACGCTTGCAGATCCAGAATTTGGCAGCGGGTGTGACGATGCGCTTCCAGGCGCGCTGCAGTGGATCATCGGGGGCATCGAAGGCATGTGCCAGGCGCAGCATGAGCATGGTGGCGGCCTCGCTTTCCAGCGCCAGGTCGGCCACCACCGCGCGCATGATCGGCTGCTCGGCCAGCCGGCGGCCGAAGGCGCTGCGGTGGCGCGCATGGTGGATGGCCAGCACCAGCGCCTGGCGCATCAACGCGGCGCTGCCGATGACGCAATCCAGGCGCGTGTGGTTGGCCATCTCGATGATGGTGGGAATGCCGCGTCCGTCTTCGCCGACCATGATGCCCATGGCTTCTTCGAACTCCACCTCGCTGCTGCTGTTGGAGCGATTGCCGAGCTTGTCCTTGAGGCGCTGGATCAGTACCGGATTGCGTGTGCCATCGGGCAGCCAGCGCGGCACGAAGAAACAGGACAGGCCATTCTCGGTACGGGCCAGCATCAGGTGCGCATCGCACATCGGCGCCGAGAAGAACCACTTGTGGCCGGAGAGCAGGTAGGCCTTGCCGCGCCCGCTATCGAGCGGATCGACCGCCATGGCGATGGAGGCATTGCTGCGCACGTCCGAGCCGCCCTGTTTTTCGGTCATGCCCATGCCGATCAGGATGGAGCGCTTCTGCGTCATCGGCAGGTCGCGCCCGTCGTGCTCGCGCGAGAACAGGCGGCCCTGCAATTGCGCGAACAATGCCGGCTCCTGCTGCAACACCGGGATGGCGGCGAAGGTCATGGTGGTAGGACAGAGCGAGCCGGCCTCGACCTGGGCATGCAGGAAGTAGCCCGCGGCCCGTGCCGCGTGTGCGCCGTCGCCGGGCTGCATCCACGGCAGCGCATGCAGGCCGGCGCGGCGCAGCTGCTCCAGCAGCGTATGCCAGGCCGGATGGAACTCCACCACGTCGATGCGATGGCCGGTACGGTCATGCGTGTGCAGCACCGGTGTGTGGGTGTTGGCCAGTGCGGCCAGTTCGCCCATCTCGGCGCGGCCCAGCACTTCGCCCTGGCAGGCGAGCGTGCCATCGTGCCAGTGCGCGCCTTCGCGGTGCACTGCCTCGGTGAGGGCGAGGTCGCTGTGGTAGAGGTTGTAATCGCACAGGTCGGGGACCTGGTTGAGGATGTCGTGGGTGTGCATGTCGTCTCCATGGTTGCGCAGCCGCTTGCCGATGAGTACGCCCTGTTGGAGTTGTGATGGGACGTGCCCGATACAGTGTAGGGCATCGCCGGTGGGCGGACAGGGCAACAATGCTTTAAATGATTTGGCTATATCCTTATAAGCATCTTGTTAGGGCGCGCCACCGGCACATGCGCTGGAGTCATATTAGAATGCCCCTTTCGACCAAAGATCGCCCCGTGTCCCTGCACGGCTGCGCAAGGAATCCAAGCAGATGTCTTATCCGACCATCGAATCCACCATCGGCAACACCCCGCTGATCCAGTTGCCGCGCATCGGCGGCGAAGAAGCCAAGCGCCGCAACAACCTCATCCTCGGCAAGCTGGAGGGCAACAATCCCGCAGGCTCCGTCAAGGACCGCGCTGCCTACTCCATGATCACCCGTGCCGAGGCGCGCGGCCAGATCAAGCCGGGCGACACCCTCATCGAAGCCACCAGCGGCAACACCGGCATCGCCCTGGCGATGGTGGCGGCCATGCGCGGTTACAAGATGGTCTTGCTGATGCCGGAAAATCTTTCCGAAGAACGTCGCCAGAGCATGGCCGCCTATGGGGCGAAGATCGTGCTGACGCCCAAGAGCGGCGGCATGGAATACGCCCGCGACCTGGCCGAGCAGATGCAGAAAAACGGTGAAGGCCTGATCCTCGACCAGTTCGCCAATCCCGACAATCCGCTGGCACACTACGAGACCACCGGTCCCGAGATCTGGCGCGATACCAAGGGCAGCATCACCCACTTCGTCAGTGCCATGGGCACGACCGGCACCATCATGGGCGTGTCGCAGTACCTCAAGGAGCAGAACGCCCAGGTGCAGATCGTGGGTGCGCAGCCGGAAGAGGGCTCCTCCATCCCCGGTATCCGCAAGTGGCCCGAAGCCTACCTGCCGAAGATCTTCGACCGCTCGCGCGTGGACCAGGTGGAGTCGGTCAGCCAGGCCGATGCCGAAAACATGGCCCGCAAGCTGGCCGTGACCGAAGGCCTGTTCTGCGGCATCTCGGCCGCCGGCGCGTGCGAAGTGGCGGTGCGCCTGTCGCATCAGCTGGAGAATGCGACCATCGTCTTCATCGTCTGCGATCGCGGGGATCGCTATCTGTCCACCGGTGTGTTTCCGGCGTGAGCCGGGCAAGATTGCAGTCGCGCCAGACGTGAGTGCAAGCCGCAATGAAAAACGGAGCCAGAGGCTCCGTTTTTTGTATGGTCAGACGCGAGGAAAACTTATTTTTTGCTGAGCAGAAACTAAGTAAACCCCGGTATCCGCAACACCACCATGACAGCGGTGCTGCGTGAGAGCACCCGCTTACTCGGGCGTGCCGCCAGTCGGTGCCGGTGCGCCCGGTGCTGCACCTGGCTTCGGCTTGAACTGCTTGTCGCTGATACGGAATTTCTCGCGGCGGTCGCCCATCAGTTCGCGCAGTTCGCGGATCGACAGTTCGCTCACCTCGTGCATGCGGATGAGCAGCGATGCGCCCACCGGCAGGCGGCGGTGACGGATCTTGCTGATCACCGGCGGTGCCACTTCCAGCGCACGCGAGAGCGCGGCATCGTTCTTCAGGTGCAGCTTTTCGATCAGCGCATCGAGCAGATGGTTGGGATCGTAGTTGACGTGATCGGTGATCGAGTTGGATTCAGCAGTATCGTGGGTATTCATGATCGGGACGTTCCATTATGCAGATGTTTGTGGAAGGCTTTGCGCCTATGCATTAATTGTTTGTAAAACTGCAAAACGCGACTGACGTTATCCGAGAAGGGGTTGCCTTTTTCTGCAAGATATCGAAAGCCCTATCAAAGAACGGCTTCAAAACAACACGTATCTATTTCTCTGTTCTCTGACCAAGTGCGCCTGAAGCAGCACAACAATAATTCTATGTCTATATAGAAATAATTGCACATTTTTCATGCAGTCAGAAAATTCTATTCCACAATAGTTGCAGAAACTCATTTTCGAATTTGTAACAGATATTAACAGGATTTTTTGCCCATTTGCTAGCGTTGTTCTTTTGATACGACAAATGGGAGCATATTCCACCCACTTAGCCCCAATTTGCGCAAGGTAGCCATGTTTTTCTCAAAGATGGCGGCCGCATCGGGGTAGGCCGCCACGGCCCGGTCGATGCTGCTTTCTCGCAACAGATGGAGGATGGGAAAAGGCGAGCGATTGCTGTAGTTCTCGATATCGTCGGGTCCCGCGTCGGCAAACTGGTAATCCGGGTGGAAGCTGGCGATCTGCAATTGCCCGTCCAGCTCCAGTCTTTCCAGCAGGCGGTCGGCCCAGTCCAGGAAGTCGTTGTACTCGTAAAAATCGGCTAATGCGAGCGGGATGATGAAGAGGGTGGTATCCACCTGTTCCGGGTCGGCTTTTGCCAGAAAGCTCAGTTCTTGTTCCAGCTCAACGGAAAGTGCATCCCAATCCTGATGCCGGCTGACGTGGTATCTGACCTGATTCTTCACATGGACCGACTTGGCAAATGGACAGAGATTCAGGCCGATCACGGCCTGCTCCAACCAGGCGCGGGTAAGGGCTGCGACGTCCTTGTCGCTCGTAGTTGTCGGGGAAAGGGCTGGGGAAGGTGAAGAAGTGCTCATAGGGGCATTGTCGCACGGCCACAGCGGGGGAAGCCACGGTGACTCGCCCCCGGTTTGACCTGCTCCAACACAAACGCCCACGGCCGCGCCAGATCGGCTATGCTTGCCAACCTTTGGCGGCGCAGCCCGGCTGCGCCGCTGCCTTTTCCCGCACGAACAGATTCCCATGGCGCTCAAATCCACCATCTTCAAGGCCGACCTGCAGATTTCCGACATGGACCGGCACTATTACCAGCAGCATGCCCTGACCATCGCCCGCCATCCTTCCGAGACCGACGAGCGCATGATGATCCGCGTGCTGGCCTTCGCGCTCAATGCCAGCGAGGCCCTGGCCTTCGGCAAGGGTTTGTCCGATACCGACGAGCCGGACCTGTGGCAGAAGGACCTGACCGGCGCCATCGAAGTGTGGGTGGAAGTGGGCCAGCCGGATGACCGCGCCATCCTCAAGGCCTGCGGCCGAGCGGACAAGGTGCTGGTCTACAGCTACAGCAGCACCTCCCACATCTGGTGGAATCAGACCGGCAGCCGCGTGGACCGCGCCAAGAATCTCAAGGTCATCAACATCCCGGCCGAGCCCAGCCAGGCCCTGGCGGCGCTGGCCCAGCGCACCATGCAGCTGCAATGCACGATCCAGGACGGGCAGATCTGGCTGGGTGCCAATGAAAACATGGTGTTGATCGAGCCGGAGACCATCAAGGACTTTGCCTGATTGCCAGCATCAGGCCGCTTCAAACCAAGCGCAGAGGAGACAAGAGCCAGGGCCATACCTGCCTGTTGCCGATGCAGTACGTCCAATGGCCCGCACCCAAGGCGCAGGCCGGCGGGCAGCAGGGCGGCTTGCTGTTCTGGGGGATCCGCACTGCTGCCATGCCAGGGAGTTACCAGCGATAACGCCAGCCCGCCACCACGGCGTGCTGGGTCTGCAGGTCGTTCAGGCCCAAGTTGTAGTCAAGGAACAGGCTCGACGCCTGGCCCAGCTTGCCGGACAGGCCCGCACCCAGCACCAGGCCATCGCGCTTCTGTTGCAGGCCGGCGACCTGGAAGTTGACGCCCGGCGCGCCCTGGAAGGAGGCATTGAGGCTACCGCCGGCATCCAGCCATTGATGGCTCCAGAAGGCACGCAGCTCGCTCTGCAGCTTGCCGTCTTCGCGCAGGGGCAGGTGCCAGCGGGCACCCACCATCGACACCGCCGAGCGTGAAGTCTGCGCACTGGCATTGAGGCCGAGCACACCGGCACCGTTTTCGGAGAAGGCATCCTGGCGCAGCAGCGTGCCTTGCAGCGAGACCAGCGGCTCGAACACGTAGCTGCCACGATCGATACGATAGCTGGCCTCGGCATGCAGGCCCAGTTCATCGCCGTTGTAGTCACCGCTCGCGCGCGAGACATCATTGCCGATCACGATGCTGCGCTGGGTAGCGTACTGGTTGCGGCCATAACCGACGATGCCCTTGAAGCGCCAGTCACCGCTCTGGTACTGCGCGTACACGGCAACCTGATGGCCTTCGACCTTGGCGCTGTCGCCGGCGGTGTTGTAGGCCAGGCGGGTATTGTCGTAGTGATAGGCCAGGCCCGCGCTCCAGCGATCATCCAGCACCCGTTCCACGCCCACCAGCAGGCCATTGCTGTTACTTGTGTAGCCGGCGGCGTTGCCGTCGGAGCGGGTATTGCCATGGCCGCCCGCAACCTGCGCCCAGGCGCCGCCATCTTCGCGCGCACGCAAGGGCAACAGGCCACTGCTGCCGTTGCTGCTGTCGGTCATGGTAGCGGCGCTGTACTGGTAGTCATAGCGATCCGTCTCGGCCGAGGCCAGTTGCAGCTGGCTCATCGCAAAACCGCTGCCGCCGGAGAAGGCGGACCCGCCGCCGATGTTGCGGTTACCCAGGGTCTGCAGCGATTGGCCCATCAGGCCCAGCGTGGACAGGCCCTGATAGGCGCGTCCCCCCAGGCTCTCGAAGGCGCTGCGCGCCTGCACCGCCGACAGGCCGTCGATCAGCGCCAGTTTGGCGCGCATGGCGCTGGACAGGCCTGTCACCTGGCCGGCCTGGCTCAGGGCATTGGCCACGCTGGCCTGGTTGCCGGTAGTGGTGACCGAGGCATAGCTGTTGCCGTTGCGCGCCATCGTCAATTGCACCGCATTGCCGGTATAGCTGACCGTGGGCGAGACAAAGGCAAAGTCGCTGCGCACGGCATTGAAGGTGCCGCTCACGCTGCCACTGGTCGACAGGATGGTATAGGGCGTGCTCAGCGCATAGGCGCCGCTGCCGGCGGCGATCGACAGGCTGCCGGCCAGGGTGGCATTGCCGTTGACCTGGATCAGGCCGCCGCTGCCGTCGGCGCTGGTGCTGACCTGGGTGGTGGCGCCGTCCTGCAGGTTCAGGTTGCCCTGGACCGTCAGCCTCGACGTGCCGGCCGTGGCCAGCGTGCCACCGGCGGCGACGGTGGTGCTGCCCACCGTGCCGGTGCCGGAGAGGGTGCCGCCACTGTTGACGCGCACTGTGCCACCCAGCACGCCGTTGACACTGAGCTTGCCGCCATTGACATTGGTGCGGCCGGCGAAGCTGGTCGAGTTGCCGCTGAAGACCGTTTCGCCGGCCAGCTGGTTGATCGTGCCGTTGCCCGAGATGGCCGCTGCCAGCGTGTAGTTGCTGCTGCCGCTGGCATTGTGGTTCAGGTTCAGCGTACCGTTGCCGGCGCCGAAGGCCAGCGATGTGGTGTCGAGCTGGCCGGGCGCGGCTGCCGTGCTGCCAGGGGCGGCACCGACGTTGAGGGTGCCTGTGGAACCACTGCTGGTGGCGATGCGGATCACCGAGGCGGTAGCGCGCGCGCCGTTGCTGATGGTCAGGGTGCCATTGCCACCGGCCCCGACATGCAAGGAGTTGGTGGTGATCCAGGCCGAGTTGGCACCGGTCAGCGTCACGCTGCCGTTGCTGTTGGCATTGTTGGCGATATAGCTGCGGTTGCCGGTGACCTGCCCGCCATCGGAGATGGTCAGCGCACCGTTGCCCAGGCGACCAACGTTGACGTCCGAGCTGCTGCTCCAGGTGGAGCCGGCCCCGGTCACCGTCATGGTGCCGGAGGCGCCATTGAGGTCGCCCAGCAGGCCCTGCACATCGTTGATGCGGCCGCCGCCCGAGATGACGACGCTGCCCGTGGCACCATTGTTGTGGCCGACCAGGAAGTCTCCCGAGTGGTTCCAGACCGAGCCGCTGCCGGTGACCAGGGCGCTGCTGTTGGACCCCGCTTCGGTTCCCACATAGCCATCGGTGCTGGTGACGTTGCCGCCTCCCGAGATGGTCAGGTTGCCGCTGCCGACATTGCCCACGTAGAGCACGCCGGTGTTGATCCACTTGCTGCCGCTGCCGGACACGGTGACATTGCCGCTGCTGCCTGCCAGGTGGCCGACCAGAGCGCCCGTATCGGTGACCACGCCGCCATTGCTGATGCTGAGGTTGCCGCTGGCGCCGTCGCCGTAGCCGATCGACAGGCGATCGCTGGCGGTGAAGTTGGCATTGTTGACCGTGAGCGTGCCGCGCGCGCCAGTGACGTCACCCAGATGCACGACCGCGGCGGTCGCATTGGCGCCATGGCTGACGGTGAGCCCTCCGGTGCCGCCCGTGGAGCCGGAGCCGGCGTCACCGCCCACGGTGAGGTTGCCCGCCGCCAGCGAAGAACCGGTGCCGCTGACGCTGACGCTGCTGTTGGAGCTGCCCTGGCGCCCGATTACCGTATAGGCGCTGCTGACATTGGCACTGCCACTGATGGTGAGGTTGCCATCGTTGACCGTGCCCACGAAGAGCGAACCGGTATTGGTCCAGCGACTGCCGACGCCGCTGATATTGACGGTTGCCAGCGTGCTGCCGGCGGTACCGATCACGCCGGTAACCGAATCCACCGTGGAGCCACCGGTGATGGAAAGGCTGGCACTGCCGCCACTGCCGACCGTGAGGCGGTCACCGATCAGCCATTGCGCCCCGTTGATCAGGCTGGCGCTGCCATTGCTGCCGCCGCCGCTACCCAGCACCACCGAGCCGCTCATGTTGACGACACCGCCATCGACCCGTATCGTGCCGACCGCCCCGGTGTTGCCGATGACCAGGCCGTTGCCGATCAGGCTGCTGTTGGTATTGATCGTGAGGTTGCCTACGCCACCGCTGCCACCACCGACATACGTGGTGCCGCTGACGTTGGCGAGCGCCCCGGCGCCAAGCGTCAAGGACCCGACGCCATTGAGGCCGACGATCGCATCGCCGCTGCTGTTGAGCCGGGCGCTGCCATTGGTGCCGCTGCCGGTGACGGTAATGGTGCCGTTGGAGCCGTTGCTGTTGCCGATCAGGACCGACGAGGTGTTCAGCGTCGCCTGGTTGATCTGCAGGTTGCCCACCGTACTGCCGCCGACGGTCAGTGCCTGGATGGTGGTGTTGCTGGAAAGCACCGGATCGACGCCGGGATAGGCATTGATGACCGCAGCATCCGTGGAGGTGGGGGCTGCCCCCGTCCATTGCCAGTTGCTGTTGTTGGTCCAGTTGTTGTCGACGTTGCCGGTCCAGGACGCCACCTGGGCGTTCGCGGTGCTGCCGATCAGCAGCAGTGTTGCCAGTGCGCTGACTGGCAACGGTCTTGCATTGGCGAAGCTGCGCTTCGAGTGCATGATTTCCCCCCCCGGGTAAGAGGCTGCCTGTTGCCGACATCTCTTTGCGGATGAGCTGGCGTTGCAGCCGATGTTTGTTATTGATTGATCTTTACGGAAAGCCGCAATGATTTTACAGGCATCAAGGCGCTCTTATGGCGAGAGGGATTGTTTTTGTGAAAGCGGCTCTCATCGGCGAGCCTTTTTTTGTTGTTGGCGGGCCCGCCAGGAATGTCCACGCGCATCAACAAGTGATCCTGGAGGCAGTCAGCTGATGAGACAGGTGCGCCCATCACTGGCGCTGGAGGGCGCAGCAAAGTAGAAATCGCACTGCATTGAAATGCGGTGCCCTCTATCTCTCGCACCACCAGCGCAATCGAATGCCAATTCTGTGAAGTCTTAGTTTTCCGGACGCGTTTTCTTAATCTACGGCGAGTAAAAACTTAGTTTTTTTCCAGCGCCTGCGCACGTTGTTCCAGATGCCCCAGCAGCCGCTGCCCTTCGCTGGAGTGGAACCAGTCGGCATGGCCGAGGAAGTAGGTGTCATAGGCCAGCGAGGCATTCTGCGGCGACTGTGTCACCCCATGGAAATAATCCAGCTCGGCCAGTGCGAACTCGGCGTGCACCAGCGGCAGCAGGGCGGCCAGTGCACGCACCTGGCGTGCCGTCAGGGGGAGCGTGGCGGTATAGCCATCGAGCATCGCATCCAGCAGGTCCAGGTGCACCAGTTGCTCCGCGCGCTGCGCAATGGCCAGCCACTCGACGATGTTGCGCTCGATCGCCGTAGCCAGGTCATGCAGGGCGCAGGTGCGATCGCACAAACCGAAATCGAGCACGGTCTGGACCTGGGCTTCACGCGTGGCATCGCTCCACAGCAGGTTGGAAGCGTGCCAGTCATTGTGCGTCCACAAGGGGACGAATTCATCGAGGTAGGGTTTGAGCGCGGCATGCCAGGGCAGCAGGTGCTGCGCCACTTCGCCGCGCCAAGGACGGTTTTCGAGATAGTCGGCAATGGCCGGGCGCTGCTCGATGTAATGCTGCAGCGGACGTACCGGATCTTCCTGAGAGAAGATGGTGAAGCTCGACACCAGCGGACGCGCCGGGCGCGCCGGCGCATCGTAACCGGCCGAGGCCTGGTGCAGGCGCGCCAGCATCTGTCCGGCTGAATGCGCATGGGTGCAACTGGTAAAGGGCGTCCACGACATCGCCTCGCGATACAGGTCGACGCCCGGCGCCAGCGGGAAAACTTCATAAGTCCAATAGTCGTCGGGCAGCGCGGTGGCGCCCTCATTGGTAGCCAGGGCGCTGCTGACCGGCAGCCCGCGCGCCTGCAGGTGCGCAGCGAAGCGATGTTCTTCGGCCAACGCCGCCACATCGCGCACGCGCGCATGATGGCGCTTGACGATGACAGGTCCGCTCTCGGTCTGCATCACGCAGGCCGCCGAGAACGGGCGCGGGCTGTGCCACTCCAGCCGCAGCGGCTGGCCCACGCCAGGATAGTGGCGCAGCACGCGCGCGACCTCCGCCGAGGTCAGCGCGGGCCAGTCGGAGATGACCGGCTCCACGCCCATGCCGTGGCTGATGACGCGGGTGAGATGATGGGAAGCGGCGTCCATGGAAATTCAGCAGGTCGGCAGGTCAGAAATCATATTGCAGCGACAGCCGCGCGGTGCGCGGCGCGCCCAGGTGCACGTAGCCGTCGCCCAGGTACTGGCCGGCATCCTTCCAGTATCGCTTGTCGAAGACGTTGTCGAGATTGGCGCGCAGGGTGGCGGTGTGGCCGCTGATACGCAGCTGGTAGCGCAGGCCGGCATTGAACACATGCACCGCCGGCAGGCTCACGCTGCCATCGCGGGTGGCAGGCTTGCTGGCGCTGTAGAGCCAGCTGCCCATCAGGTTCACGCCTTGCACGCCCGGCAGGGCGTAGTCGGCATAGACGCTGCTGCGCAGGCGCGGCACGTTGACCACTTGCTGGCCATCGTAGGCGGCGGTGCCGGTGTCGCTGGCGCGCGCGCGGGTGGCGGTCACGCTGGCACCGACGGCCAGGCGCGGGGTGAGCTTGCCGCTGGCGCCGAGTTCGAGGCCGGTGTTGGTTTGCTTGCCCTGCTGGACATAGGTGAAACCTTCGAGAGAGTTATCCGGCTTCTGATACTCGTAAGCCTTGCGAATACGGAATACGGCAGCGGTCAGTGCGAGCTCAGGCGAGGCATCGTACTTCACCCCAGCTTCCAGTTGCTTAGCAACGGACGGTGCTAATACCTCGTATTTGTTGCTAGTCCAGAAGGGGGCTGTAGTGCCGAGCGTCAGCGTTTCCGCGTAGCTGCCGTATAGAGAGACGTTCTGTATTGGTTTAAAAATCAAGGCCAATTGTGGCAAGAACAGGTTACGCGACGTGGTGCGTGGGTTAGTGCCGAAGGCCTGCTCGTTCAGCCACACTTCGCGGCCCCCCGCAAGGGCTTGCCAACGCTCAGAAAATTGCAACCGATCACTGAAGAAAAGTGCCTTCTGTCGGCTGTCCAGATTTCTGTAGGCGGGTGGAATGATCGCGTTTGCAGGAGCGAGCTGCTCGGTACCGGTGTAGATATTCCCGCTTCCCACTTGCACGCTGATGCCATCCGATTTATCCACCACCCGGCGCGACATGGCCACGCCCATGGTCAGCTCATGCTTGAGCCAGCCGGTCGCGAACTTCCCGATCATGACCGCCTGCGCTTCATCATTGCGGCGTTCGTCGTTGGGCACGCGATAGTCATACACATCGAAGTCGCCGTTGGCTGCAAAGGTCGAAGAAGCCCCGCCACCACTGCCATAGGGGAAAGCCAGGTAATCATCGATGACCGCCCGGCTGCGGCCCGCCTGCACATAGCCATGCCAGTTGGCATTGAAATCGGTATCCACCCGCAGGCGATAGTTGAGCGAGCTGTCACGCACCGGCTGCGCCCACGATTGCGGCGTCAACATGGTCTTGGGCGAGACGCCCGAGGGCAGCGTGGTGCCGCCCAGCAGCTGGTAACCGGCCACAGAGTGCTGGGCCTTCTGCTGGTATTCGGCGTCGAACTGTACCAGCGTCTTCGACGACAACGCCCAGGTCGCCGAGAGCGAAGCGAAGTCGCGCCAGCCATCGCCATTGTTGACGTAGGAGTGGATGTCTTCGTGCGCGGCATTGATGCGCAAGCCGAACTGTTTCTGTTCACCGAAGAGCGTGCCCAGGTCGGTGGCCAGATAGCGCGATCCGTAAGAGTCCGTCCCCAGCGTGATCGAACGCACATCTGCCGGACGCTTGGTGACGTAGTTGACGATGCCGCCCGCGCTGCTCACACCGGCCTGCAGGCCGGCCACCCCCTTGAGGAATTCGACGCGTTCCTTGTTCTCCAGTGCGATGGTCTGCTCGCCGGCCACGGTGAGACCGTCGATGCGATAGGCACTGGCCGGGTCCAGCGTGATGCCGCGGATGCTGAAGTTCTCGTAGTAGCCGACCGGGGCATAGTTCTCGTTGATGGAGGCATCGTTCTTGACCACATCCGAGAGCAGGCGCGATTGCTGGTCGCGCATCTGCGCAGCGGTGACCACGGCCACCGAGGCCGGCGTATCGATCAGCGGCGCCTCGTCGAAACCGGCCACGCCCGCGGAGCGCACGCGGCTGGCATCGCGCCCGGTGCCGCTGGCGGTGACGTTGACGGTGGGCAGGGACTCGCCCTTGTCGTCGCGGGCGTCGGCCGCACGGGCAGTCGCCGCAAGGCCCAGCGAGGTGCCGGCCAGCGTCAGCATGAGCGTGGAGGCCAGGGGTGCAATGCGTTTCATCGTGGTTCTGTCGTGGAAATAAAGGAGCAGGAGCGCGCCGGGCACGCTCCCTCATCGAGGCTCAGGTGGAAGTTCAGCGATTGCGCGCCGAGGCAACGGCACGGCCGAGGTCAGCTACCGACATCGCGTAGAAGTAGCTGCGATTGTACTGCGTGATGGCGTAGAAGTTGTTGGTGGCCACCCAGTACTCCGTTGGGCCGGTGCCGTTCTGCAGGTCGACCAGGCCAAAGCGCAGGGCGGCCGGCAGGCCGGAGGTGGAGATGCCGGCGGCTTGCAGTTCCTCGACGGTGTACTTGGCTTCCAGGCCCTGGTTGAGCATGGCTTCCCACTGGCGGTTGTCGCTGGAGACCGTGACCGGGAAGGCCACCGGTTCGCCACGCTGCCAGCCATGTACGGCCAGGTAGTGGGCTACGCTGCCGATGGCGTCCACGGGCGAATTGCGCAGGTCGATCTTGCCATCGCCGTCGAAGTCCACCGCGTATTCGCGGATGCTGCCCGGCATGAACTGCGGCCATCCGATGGCGCCGGCATAAGAGCCGCGCAAGGACATCGGATCGATGCCGGCCTCGCGCGTCAGCAGCAGGGTGTTTTCCAGCTCGCCGCGGAAGAAGGCCATGCGCGCATCACGGTTGGCGGTGTTGGGGTAGTCGAAGGCCAGCGTGGTCAACACATCCATGACGCGGAAGTTGCCGGTATTGCGGCCATAGACGGTTTCCACGCCGATGATGCCGACGATGATCTCCATGGGCACGCCGTATTGCGCCTCGGCGCGCGCCAGGGCCACGCCATAGGTGTTCCAGAAATCGACGCCGGCATTGATGCGCACCGGTTCCACGAAGCGTGCGCGGTAGGCCGCCCAATTCTTGGGCTTGTTGCTGGGCGCCGGCTTGATGAGCTGGATGGCACTGTCCACGTAGCGGGTCCGGGCGAAGAGGGCGTTGAGGTCGCTGCGCTGGAACTGGTTGCGTTCGGCCATCTCATCCATGAAGCGCGCCACGTCCTTCCACTCGTTGAAGTTGACGAACTCGCCCTGGTCGGCAGCGGCCACCGTCTTTTTGGCGGGCGGCCTGGCTTTCTTCTCTGCTGTCTTCTTGTCTTTCTTGTCTTTCTTGTCCACCGCCTTTTTCTGCGTTTTCTTTTCCACAGGCTTGCCGTCCTGCGCCTGCACGGTCATCGGCAAGGCACACAGTGTGGAGAGCAGCAGGGTGGAGGCGAGGGCGGTGAGGCGGGGCAAGGAGATGGGCATGAGCAGGATGAGCAGCAGGGGGAGGCCAGACAAGGGGGGAAGTATACCGCATCGGCCGCTCCGCCCCGTGCTGGTGCATGGTGCTGACGCGCCTTTGACCACGATAGGCGGCAGCCAATGTACACTAGTCCAAGGAGACAACCCGGGCAGCCTGGTGCTTGCCTGGTGGCAATATCATCGCAACAAGATCGCAACAAGAGTAAGAATGACCACCGCCATCTATACGCACGCCGATTGCCAGCGCCATGAAATGGGTGACTGGCACCCCGAGACGCCCGCTCGCCTGGAAGCGATCGAGGACCAGCTGATCCTAAGCCGCATCGACCAGTTCCTCGACCGCCGCGAAGCCCCGCTGGCCGATCCGGCCGACCTGGAGCGGGTACATACCGCCGCCGCCGTCGATTACGTGCGCGAGCACAGCCACGCCCTGAGCCTGTCCGGCGAGCCTTACCATTCGGTCGATGGCGACACCCTGCTCAACAAGCACAGCTGGAAAGCCGCCCTGCGCGCGGCCGGTGCCGCCGTGGCCGCGACCGATGCGGTGCTGGCCGGCGAACTGGACAATGCCTTCTGCGCGGTGCGCCCGCCGGGTCATCACGCCACGCCTGGCAAGGCCATGGGCTTCTGCCTGTTCAACAACGTGGCGGTGGCGGCGCGCCATGCCATCGACGTGCACGGGCTGGAACGGGTGGCCGTGATCGATTTCGACGTGCATCACGGCAATGGCACCGAAGACATTTTTGCCCATGATCCCCGGGTGCTGATGGTGAGCTTTTTCCAGCATCCCTTCTATCCCTTCTCCGGCGACGGGCCGACCGAATCGCACATCGTCAACGTGCCGGTGCCGGCCTATTCCGATGGCAGTGCGGTGCGCCAGCTGGTGACCGAGAAATGGCTGCCGGCGCTGCATGCGCACCAGCCGCAGATGATCTTCATCTCGGCCGGTTTCGATGCCCACCGCGAGGATGACATGGGCCAGATGGGCCTGGTGGAAGCGGATTACGCCTGGATGACGCGGCAGATCATGAAGATCGCCGACCAGTATGCCAAGGGCCGCATCGTCAGTTGCCTGGAGGGTGGCTACAACCTGTCCGCGCTGGGGCGCAGCGTGGTAGCCCACCTGAAGGTGCTGGCCGACCTGGAATGAAAGTTAGATTTTCCACAGGTGATTTTAAGAAATGGCGCGATAAAAACTAAGGCTTTTATCGCGCCTTGTTTTTATGCACAGGGCGCAGGACGTCCGCCGCCCACTGCATTCTTCATCAAACCTCGGCAGGCGCATTTGCCTTATGAGCCTCATGGGGCTCATAGGCTTCATAGGCCCCAATGATCGCATCGGCCACCGCCCGCACCCGTGCCGTGCGGTTCAGGTCGCTGTGCAGCACCAGCCACATGTCGTAAGGCACGGCCCGCTGCGGCCAGATGCGCACCAGGCCGCTGGCCTTGTCGCCCACGTGCGTGGGCAGTTCGCCAATGCCGAAACCCGCCTGCAGGCTGTCATACATGACCAGCCCGGTGCTCACTTCCATGGCCACGCTGGCGTGCGCAATGGATTCGCCGCAGATCTGCTCGGACTTGCTGGGCGAGACGCTGCGCGGATAGATCACCACGTCATGTCCCTTGAGGCCCGTACCGGGATCGGGCAGTCCGCGCTTTTTCACATAGGCTTTGGAGGCATACATGCCGGTATGCAGCCGCTTGAGATGGCGCGCGATCAGGTCCGGCGCATCCGGGCGCACGGTGCGCACGGCGATATCGGCTTCACGCTTGGTGAGGTTGGTGATCTGGGTGGAGGTCGAGAGCACCACGCGGATTTTCGGATGTGCCTGGCGCAGCCGGTGCAGGGCCGGCAAGAGGAAATGGCGCGCCGTGATATCGGTGGCCGCCAGCCGCACCACGCCGCACAGGCGTTCATCCATGCCCTGCATCTGCCGTTGCAACTGTTCCGCGCCTTGCTCCATCTGGGTGGCCGCTGCCGCCGCCAGTTCGCCCGCCGGGGTCGGGACGTAGCCGCTGGGCGTGCGCAGGAACAGGCGCGCACCCAGCGAGCTTTCCAGTGAGGCCAATCGACGGCCCGCGGTGGCCTGGTCGATCTCCAGGTGTTCGGCGGCCCCGCGCAAGGTGCCCACGCGATAGATGGCCAGGAAGATGCGGGCGTTGTCCCAATCCATGATGTGCCTTTGCTGCAAGAAGGGAGGTGAGGGAAGTGAGGGAAGGGCGTGATGCAAATTTGCATCATCGCGCTGATTTTATACCTCTTTATTGCATCACTGCCCAAGCCTAGAATCTGCCCCATTCAACCCCGCCCCGGCCTTTTCCGGTCGCGGGTTTGCGGTTTTCCCTCGCACCCTGCGTGCAGAAAGTCCTCTTGCCATGTCTTCCACACAATGCCCTCGTGCGCCAGCCCCGGTGCTGGCGCCTCCCCTTGCCGATGCCGCGCCGCGCGCCGGCATGCTGCCCCTGGTGGCGCTGGCCATCGGTTTCGTCATGGCCATGCTGGACGTGACGGTGGTCAACGTCGGGCTGTCCAACATCTCCACCAGCCTGGATGCGCCCTTGTCCATGCTGGTGTGGATCGTCGACGGCTACACGCTGACCTTTGCTGCCATGCTGCTGGTGGGTGGCGCGCTGGCCGACCGCTTCGGTGCACGCCGGCTGTACCTGGCCGGGCTGTTCCTGTTCGTGCTGGCCTCGTTGCTGTGCGGGGCGGCACCCAACGGCCCCTTCCTGATCGCAGCACGCCTGCTGCAGGGCTTGGGCGCGGCCTTCTTCATGCCCAGTTCGCTGAGCCTGCTCACGCACGTCTATGAGGATGACCGCGTGCGCGCCCGCATGCTGGGCGTCTGGTCGGCGACCGTCGGCCTGGCCGCGGCTGCCGGACCGCTGCTGGGCGGCGTGCTGATCCACTGGCTGGGCTGGCGCAGCGTGTTCCTCATCAACGTGCCGGTCGGCCTGCTGGGTTTGCTGATGGCGCGCAAGCTCATTCCCCAGGTCGCCGGACACGCCCGCGCGCTGCACCTGTTCAGCCATCTGGCCGGAGTGGTGATGCTGGCGGGTCTGTCCTTCGTGCTGATCCAGGGGCCGGTATATGGCTGGGCGTCGCCGCGCATCCTCATTGCGCTGGCGGTGGCGGTGCTGGCCGCCGTGGCGCTGGTGCGCCATGAACTGCGCGGCATTGCGCCGCTGTTGCCCAAGGCGCTGTTTGCTACACCGCAGTTTGCGGCGGCCAATGGCATTGGCTTCCTCATCAACTTCGGCGTCTATGGCAACCTGTTCTACCTGGCGCTGTTCCTGCAGCAGGGGCGCGGCGCGGATGCCCTGCAGACCGGGCTGCAACTGGTGCCGATGATGGCCGTGGTCTTCTTCGGCAACCTGATGTCAGGCCGCATGGCCGCGCACTGGGGGCCGCGCGTGCCGCTGCTGCTGGGCCTGTCGGTGGGGACCGTCTTTACCGCCGTAGCCATGAGTTTCCGGCCCGAGACACCGTACTGGCTGCTGGCCCTGGTGTGCGCGGCGGCCAACCTGGGCATCAGTACCGCCATTCCTTCCATGACCACCGTGGTCATGCAGGTGGCCGGCAAGGCCCACGCCAACAGTGCGGCAGCGGCCCTCAATGCCAATCGCCAGATCGGCGCCCTGGTCGGGGTGGCCCTGATGGGCGCGATCCTGCACAGCGTGGAGGGTTGGAGCCTGCGCAATCCGCTGGCCTTCGGGGGGATGGCCCTGGCTTATGGCATCGCCTTGTGGCTGGTATGGCGCTTCGTGGGTGTTGTCAAGGAGCAATGGGTGACGCGCCGCGCGTGAGTGCGGGTGTTGTTCCCCGTCCAACGGCCTGCCCCGACTTGCGCGCGGCAGGCCGTTTTCTTGGGGATTTGTTAGGGATTGGCGGGGCAGGGCCGTAAAATAGCGCCTTCAACGAAATACGCATCAGAAAGAAGCCCCGCATGTCCATCCAATGGTTCCCCGGTCACATGAACTCCGCCCGCCGCAAGGCCGCGGAGAGCATGGAAAAAGTCGATATGGTCATCGAAGTGGTCGATGCCCGCCTGCCGCAGGCCAGTTGCAATCCCATGATCGAGCAGCTGCGCAATGCACGCCAGCGCCCTTGCCTGAAGATCCTCAACAAGACCGACATGGCCGACCCGGTGGCTACCCAAGCCTGGATCGACTACTACAACAGCCAGAAGGGCGTCACGGCCGTGGCCCTGTCCTGCAAGAAGCCCTCCGATGTGGCGCGCGTGCCCAAGCTGGCCATGCAGGTGGCACCGCATCGCGGTACTGCCTTGAAGCCGCTGCGCATGATGATCATGGGCATCCCCAACGTGGGCAAGTCGACCCTGATGAATGCGCTGCTGAAAAAGCGCGTGGCCGCCGTCGGTGATGAACCGGCCGTGACCAAGACCCAGCAGCGTCTCTACCTGGGCAACAACATGGTGCTCACCGACACCCCCGGCATGCTCTGGCCCAAGATCGAGCATCCCAGCGATGGCCTGATGCTGGCGGCCAGCCATGCGGTGGGCAGCAATGCACTCATCGAAGAGGAAGTGGCGACCTTCCTGGCGGACCTGCTGCTGCAGCGCTATCCGCAGCTGCTCAAGGCGCGCTATGGCTTCAATACCGACGGCATGGATGGCGTGGCCGTGGTGGAGGGGGTGGCGGCCAAGCGCGGCTTCCGCCTCAAGGGCGGCGAGTACGATTTCGAGAAGGCTGCGCACACCTTCCTGCAGGATTACCGCAGCGGCGCACTGGGCCGCATCTCGCTGGAGACCCCGCAATCGCGTGCCGAACTGCTGGCAACCTATCGGTCCACCGACAATCCCGATGCCCTGCAGGCCGAGGATGAAGAGGAAGACGACGAGGACTATGACTGGCGAGACGCCCCGGATCACCGGGGGCGTTGAATCTGAGTTATCTAAGTTTTGCTTTCCGGAAAACTTAGAAAGCGGATTGCAAAAACTAAGTTTTTTGGGGATCACCGGCAAGCCGCAGATTCCCGTCCAATGAAAAAAGGCCAGCTCGATGAGCTGGCCTTTTCGTTGATACAGGCAAGTGCGGGGTGGCGGATTACCAGGAGGTGATCACGGAACCCTTGTACTTTTCCAGCACGAACTTCTTCACTTCCGGGCTGTGGTAGGCCTTGACCAGCTTGGCGACCCAAGGCTTGTCCTTGTCGGCGATACGCACGGCGATCACGTTGGCGTAGGGACCGGTGGAGGCTTCCACGGCAATCGCATCCTTGGTCGGCGACAGGCCGGCCGATTCAGCGTAGTTGCCGTTGATGACGGCAGCGTCGAAGTCATCCAGCGAACGCGGCAATTGGGCGGCATCCAGTTCGACGATCTTGATCTTCTTGGGGTTCTCGACGATGTCCAGCGGGGTTGCCTTCAGGCCGGCATCGGCCTTGAGCTTGATCACGCCCTTGGCTTGCAGCACCAGCAGGGCGCGGCCACCGTTGGTCGGATCGTTGGGCACGCCCACGCGCGCACCTTGTTTCAGGTCGTTGAGCGACTTGATCTTCTTGGAGTACACGCCCATCGGGAAGGTGATGGTGCTGCCCACGCTGACGAACTTGTAGCCGCGGTCCTTGATCTGCGCATCCAGGTAGGGCTGGTGCTGGTAGGAGTTGGCGTCCAGGTCGCCGGCCGAGAGGGCCGCGTTGGGCTGGATGTAGTCGGTGAATTCGATGACCTTCATCTGCACGCCGTCTTTTTCCAGCAGCTTCTTGACCTGTTCCATGATCTCGGCGTGGGGACCGGCGGTCACGCCCATCTTGATCTGGTCTTCGGCCATGGCCGGGGCAGACACCAGGCCGGCGGCCAGGCCCAGGCCTGCGATGAATTGAATCAACTGACGACGCTTCATGACTTTCCTTTCGAGCTTTGAGGTGGGCAGCGGATCGCTGCCGTTTTTTATGAATTGCAGTGTTCAGCGGTGGCTGAGCTTGCGGACCAGCAGGTCTCCCAGGGATTGCACCAGCTGGACGAACACGATCAGGATCAGCACCACGGCCAGCATCACTTCCGGCAGGAAGCGCTGGTAGCCGTAGCGGATGCCCAGGTCGCCCAGGCCGCCGCCACCGATCGCACCGGCCATGGCCGAATAACCGACCAGGCTGACGAAGGTGATCGTGAGACCGGCGACGATACCAGCAAATGCTTCAGGCACCAAGACCTTGTAAATGATTTGCCAGGTGGTGGCGCCCATGGCTTGCGCCGCTTCGACCAGGCCGTGATCGACTTCGCGCAGGGCGGTCTCGACCAGCCGCGCAATGAAGGGCGCGGCGGCGATGGTCAGCGGCACGATGGCCGCGGCGGTGCCGATGGAGGTGCCGACGAAAAAGCGCGTCATCGGGATCACCGCCACCAGCAGGATGATGAAGGGCGTCGAGCGCACCGCATTGACCAGCAGGCCGGCAATGCGGTTGAAGGCGACATTGGGCAGCACGCCCTTGGATTCGGTGATGTGCAGGGCGATGCCGAGCGGGATGCCCAGGAGCGAGCCGACTACGCCCGAAATCACCACCATCATCAGCGTCTCGCCGAAGGAGCTGACGAACAGATCGATCAGTTCAGATGACATGGTTGAGCTCCTCGACGACCACGCCCTGCTCGCGCAGGTATTGCATGGCTTGGTTGATGTTGTCCTGGGTGCCGTTGGCGAGGATCGCCAGCGAGCCGAAAGCCTGGCCCTGGATCTCGTCGATCTGGCCGTGCAGGATGTTGAAATTCAGGTTGAAGCGGCGCACCGCTTCCGACAGGTGCGGCTGGTCCACATCGTTGCCGGTGAAGGCGAAGCGGAACAGGTGGTCCGTGCCCTGGCCGGCGTCGGCACGCGCCAGGCGCTCGCGCAGGCGGGCCAGCACGCCCTTGGGCAGCTCGTGGGCAATGACGTCGCCGATCAGCGCGCGGGTGACTTCATGGCGCGGCTGGCGGAACACGTCCAGCACTTCGCCCTGTTCGATCACCTGGCCGGCTTCCATCACGGCCACGCGGTCGCAGATCTGCTTGATGACTTCCATCTGGTGCGTGATCAGCACGATGGTCAGGCCCAGTTCCTTGTTGATCTTGCGCAGCAGTTCGAGGATGGAGCGGGTGGTTTCCGGGTCCAGCGCCGAGGTGGCTTCGTCCGAGAGCAGGACCTTGGGATCGTTGGCCAGGGCGCGGGCGATGCCCACGCGCTGCTTCTGGCCGCCGGAGATCTGCGCCGGATAGCGATCGCGCAGGGCGGTCAGGCCGACCAGTTCCAGCAGGGGTTCGACCTTGGCCGCGATCTCCGACTTGCTCTTGCCGGCCAGTTCCAGCGGCAGCGCGATGTTGTCGTAGACGCTGCGCGAGGAGAGCAGGTTGAAGTGCTGGAAGATCATGCCGATGCCACGGCGCGCTTCGCGCAGCTGGGACGAGGACAGCGAGGTCAGGTCCTGGCCATCCAGGACGATGCGCCCGGAGGTGGGGCGGTTCAGCAGGTTCAGGGTACGCACCAGCGTGCTCTTGCCAGCGCCGCTGCGGCCGATGATGCCGAAGATCTCGCCCTTGCGGATCGACAAATCGACATTGCGCACCGCTTCGACATTGCCGAACCGCTGGGTGACAGCTTGTATTTCGATCATGATGGAAAAGAAGAATGGCAGCGGGCCCCCGGGTGCCAGTGCCAGCGCGGCATCGTGGGACGCTGCGGGCGGGTCAGGACCTCAGGTCTCCACTGCCATCAATATTTTTATAAGAAGCCGCTATTTTAAGGCGGCACGGTTATATGGGGAAAATAAATTTTCGTCTATGCATATAACTGGCGCGTCTTAGCAGGCGGCGGGAAGCCGCTTGTGCATTGGCTTTGCGGCCGGGTTGGCGGTGTGGGGAGGGGGCGGCGCGGCGCGTGGGTCTCGATGTTGCGCGAGAAAGTTGTCGAATAAGTTTTGTCGTCGACTTCATTTTTGCTTTGAACGGGGCCAGTGGCAGTGCCAGGGCTTATCTTCCTGAGTTTTTTGTCCGGCGTGCTGCAACTGCTGCAACTGCTGCAGCGCGCCGGACCCCCTCCCCGGAATCCTTCCCATGTATGCCTTTCCCGTCACTGACCTGGCAGAGCGCCTCGACGCGCTGCTGGAGCTGGCCGATATCGACGAAGTCATCCTCACCCGAGCCGGCGCCGACAACCTGGTGCTGGTACGCGAACCGGTCTGGCGCGGCGTGCAGGAAGCCCTGCACCTGCTGGGCAACGACCTCAATGCCGAACGCCTGCTATGCAGCCTGCTGCAGTTGCGTGCCGACCTGCTGCCGATCAGGGACACACCATGACACCGGTGTGGATGTCTCCCCTGGCGCGCGAGGACCTGGCCTGGTGGCGCTGCCACGACCGCCGCGTTGCGCGCGAATTGCTTCATTTGATACGCCGCCTGCGTGACGGTGCTTGCATTCCCCCCGCCCGCCAGGTGGGCTTGCCCCTGCGCTTGCCGGGTCTTTACGCGGTGCGCCTGCAGGGCGAGCACCGGCTCGTCATTGAACGCGTGGCGGGCCGGGTGGTGATTCACCAGTGTCGTTTTCACTACTGAGGACCGGGCCGGCAGCCTGACCAATATGCGCGACATTGGTTGCTATAAAGCGACATAATAATCTCATAAAGCGGTGCATTTCAAAGAATGAGGCTTTTGAAGAAATAAAGTCGGTTTAGATTTGCCGTGACTTCTTGATCTTTCTTTGGGAAGTCGGGGCGTCCCGCTCGCCGTGCAGCGGTACCGCCCTTCAATCAACAGCAATCAAACCACTACGGAGTACTCTATGAAAAAGTCCATCCTGGCACTGGCCGTGCTGGCGGCCTTCGGCGGCGCGGCGCACGCGCAGAGCAGCGTGACCATCTACGGTGCGGTCGATGCCAGCTTGTCCTACACCAACAAGATCTCCACTGGCGGCAAGGATACGGGCGGCCAGATGGCTCTCGATTCCGGCCTGATGAAGGGTTCGCGCCTGGGCGTGAAGGGCGTGGAAGACCTGGGCGGCGGCATCAAGGCGCTGTTCACCATCGAGAACGGTTTCAACCTCGATACCGGCGAGGCGGGCCAGAAGGGTGTGCTGTGGGGCCGACAGGCCACCGTTGGCCTGTCGGGCAACTTCGGTACCATCCTGGCGGGCCGCCAGAAAGACGTGCTGGACGACGTGGGCAGCATCACCTCCCCGGGCGACTTCGGTGGCGTGGTCAGCCGGGTTCACTCGCTGAACCTGGATCGCACCAACGGCGAGCGCGTCAACAACTCCATCCGCTACAACACCCCGAACTTCAACGGCTTCACCGGTAGCGTCATCTATGGCTTCGGCGAGGAGCCTGGCAGCACCGGCGCCGGCCAATCCTTCGGCTTGGGCGGTACCTACGCCAACGGTCCGCTGAACATCGGCCTGGGCTACTTCCAGAGCAAGATGGGCGGCAAGTCCGCCAGCGACGTCAACGGCGCGGCAGCTTGCAACGGCGCAGTGATGGCCATGGGCAAGGACAAGATCGGCGACAAGGCGGGCGACACTTGCCTGAAGACCTGGACCCTGGCGGCCGCTTACCAGTTCGGACCGGCCCGGGTCTATGGCTCCTACTCGCGCGTGAAGCTGCCGTTGGCCAAGGTGCCCTCGGAAATCGCCGACAATCCGAAGCACAACTACAGTTTCGCTGCGCTGGCACATCCCAAGGACCGTCGTGATACGCCTCTCTACAGCATGCCAAGCGACGGCGACTTCGTCATTGGTGGCTACAACAACGAGTCCAGCAGCACGCTGGACTTCGGCGTGCACTACCAGGTCTCGCCGGCCCTGTCGCTGATCAGCAGCCTGCAGTACACCCGCGCCAAGTTCGCACGCAGCGCCGACGGCCGTCTGCTGCAGGTCAACCTGGGCGCCAAGTACGAGTTGTCCAAGCGCACTTCCACCTACGCCGTCGTGCGCAACCTGCGCTCGTCCGACATGTACAGCGTTGGCCTGGCCAGCGACCGTGTGCCGGGTAGTGATCGCAGCCAGACCGGCATCAACGCCGGCCTGATCCACAGCTTCTAAGTTCTGGCACTGCATCGGGCTCGTGGGGGCCCGATGTTTTGGCCCGCATCTGCAAGGATGCGGGTCTTTTTTTATACAGAAAACTTTGTCCGGTTGATGCCCGGTAGACTCGGCTGCGCGCGCTGGCAGGGAGGCTTTGCATGCCAGATCCGCTGCGATCGCCGCCCAACAAAAAACCCGCATCATCGCTGATGCGGGTTTTTTCTTGCAGCCCAGGCCATGCGATGCATGCCCTGGGGCCGGAAGGCAAATTACATCATGCCGTCCATGCCGCCCATGCCGCCCATACCACCCATGCCGCCAGGCATGCCGGCCGGCTTGTCGTCCGCCACTTCGGCCACCAGGGCGTCGGTGGTCAGGATCAGGCTGGCCACGGAGGCAGCGTTCTGCAGGGCCGAACGGGTCACCTTGGCCGGATCCAGCACGCCCAGTTCCACCAGGTCACCGTAGGTGCCGTTGGAGGCGTTGTAGCCGAAGTTGCCCGAACCTTCCAGCACCTTGTTCACCACCACCGACGGCTCATCGCCGGCGTTGAAGACGATCTGGCGCAGCGGCTCTTCGATGGCGCGCAGCACGATCTTGATACCGGCTTCCTGGTCGGCGTTGTCGCCCTTCAGGTCCTTGACGTTGGCGCGAGCGCGCAGCAGGGCAACGCCACCGCCAGGCACGACGCCTTCTTCAACAGCAGCACGGGTAGCGTGCAGGGCGTCTTCGACGCGGGCCTTCTTTTCCTTCATTTCGACTTCGGTGGCAGCGCCAACCTTGATCAGTGCAACACCGCCAGCCAGCTTGGCCACGCGCTCTTGCAGCTTTTCACGGTCGTAGTCGGAGGTCGCTTCGCCGATCTGGGTGCGGATCATTGCCACGCGTGCTTCGATGCCAGCGGCTTCGCCGTTGCCGTCGATGATGGTGGTGTTTTCCTTGCCGATTTCAACGCGCTTGGCTTGGCCCAGTTCAGCCAGGGTAGCCTTTTCCAGGGTCAGGCCGACTTCTTCAGCGATCACTTGGCCGCCGGTCAGGATGGCGATGTCTTCCAGCATGGCCTTGCGGCGGTCGCCGAAGCCAGGAGCCTTGACGGCAGCGGTCTTCAGGATGCCACGGATGTTGTTGACCACCAGGGTCGCCAGGGCTTCGCCTTCGACGTCTTCAGCCACGATCAGCAGCGGACGGCCAGCCTTGGCGACTTGTTCCAGCACCGGCAGCAGGTCACGGATGTTGGAGATCTTCTTGTCGAACAGCAGGATGAAGGGATTGTCCAGGGCGACGATCTGCTTCTCTTGGTTGTTGATGAAGTACGGCGACAGGTAGCCGCGGTCGAATTGCATACCTTCGACGATGTCCAGTTCGTTTTCCAGCGACTTGCCGTCTTCGACGGTGATGACGCCTTCCTTGCCGACCTTTTCCATGGCCTTGGCGATGATGTCGCCGATGTCCGCGTCGGAGTTGGCCGAGATCGAGCCGA
This sequence comes from Herbaspirillum aquaticum, assembly GCF_002213425.1. GTDB lineage: Bacteria > Pseudomonadota > Gammaproteobacteria > Burkholderiales > Burkholderiaceae_D > Herbaspirillum > Herbaspirillum aquaticum. The sequence continues at coordinate 304,847 of NZ_NJGV01000006.1, forward strand.
CTTGAGCGATTTCCTTGGAGGTGGTGGTGGGCTTGGCCAGGTTCTTCACTTCACCGACGATGGCGGTGACAGCCTTGTCGATACCGCGCTTCAGGTCGGTCGGGTTGAAGCCGGCGGCGACGTACTTGAAGCCTTCGCGCACGATGGCCTGGGCCAGCACGGTTGCGGTGGTGGTACCGTCACCGGCGTTGTCGGAGGTCTTGGAAGCGACTTCCTTGACCAGCTGGGCACCCATGTTTTCCAGCTTGTCCTTCAGTTCGATTTCCTTGGCGACGGAAACGCCGTCCTTGGTCACGGTCGGGGCGCCGAAGCTGCGCTCCAGCACGACGTTGCGGCCCTTGGGACCCAGGGTGACCTTGACTGCGTTGGCCAGGATGTTGACGCCGTTGACGACCTTGGCGCGTGCTTCATCGCCGAAAATAACTTGCTTTGCTGCCATGTTGGATTCTCCAGAAATTCGGTTCAGTTCATGTCGCCGGGCTCGGGCCTGAAGTTTCAGGGAGCGCCGGCTGCTGTCTTGTTGCCGATGGCCTTCACGTTTTCTCTATCTATATAGAAGGAAAAGGAAGGCCGGATGCCGAATTACTTCTCGACGACGGCGAACAGGTCTTCTTCGCGCATGACCAGCAGTTCCTGGCCATCGATCTTCACGGCCTGGCCGGAGTACTTGCCGAACAGAACGCGGTCGCCGACCTTCACGGCCAGTTGACGGACCTTGCCATCTTCCAGGATCTTGCCGTTGCCGACGGCCAGGACTTCGCCTTGGTCCGGCTTTTCGGTCGCTGCGTCAGGCAGAACGATACCGGAAGCAGTCTTGGTTTCCTGGTCGAGGCGCTTGACGATAACGCGATCGTGCAAAGGGCGAAGATTCATGAGAACTCCTTAATTTTCAATAAGTTAGCATTGATTGCGGCGATGCCTGCAACGGTTTTCTTCCAAATGCAGCAGACGTCACCGCATGAAAAAGGGGATTGCGCCCGGCGGCGCTGTTAGCACTCTGCCGTGACGAGTGCTAAGTATAGGGACGGGTTGGGGAATTTTCAAGGCGTCAATTGGCGTGTTTCCGTGCCGGGGCTGCGCACCGGCACTCAAAAATATTCGAGGTCAATGGAGAAAAACACAGGCACGCCTCGGAATTCGTAAAAAATAGAATGCGAATCATTATTATTGCGGCTCTTTTGGATCAGTCCGGAAGAGCCTTTTTTTATAAGCAATGAACGGCGGAGGTTCGCCAGTATTTTTATTGGACCGAAAAATAATGAAGACCAATCAGGCCCCTTTCAACCCTGCACGCGATATGAGTATCGCCACCTCCACCCTGGTTTCGCTGGTGATGCTCGGTTTCCACTTGCCAAGCGTGGCGCAACAGTCCGCCGCGCCCGCCGGGCAGGCCGCGCTGGAGCCGATCCAGGTCAGCAGCGACTGGCTCGGCACCGGGCTGGAGAGCAGCGTGAAGACCTATCCCGGCGCCCGCACCGTGGTCAGGAAGCAGGACATCGACAGCACCGGCGCCATCAGCATCGGCGAAGTGATGCGCCGCATTCCGGGCGTGCAGTCCAGTGACAGCGCCGGTACGTCCGGCAGCGCTATTTCCTTGAATATCGGGGTGCGCGGCCTGACCGGGCGCTTTTCGCCACGCTCGACCGTCCTGCTCGATGGCATTCCCTTGTCGGTGGCACCCTACGGCCAGCCCCAACTTTCGTTCGCACCACTGAGCCTGAACAACATCGAATCGATCGACGTCATCCGTGGTGGCGGTGCAGTGCGTTTCGGCCCGCAGAACGTGGGCGGCATCATCAATTTCAAGACGCGCTCCATTCCGGCAAGCGAGGGTATTTCGGGGGATGCTTCCGTGCGCTACAACAGCTACGGCAAGGGCGGCGGCAATGCACAGTACACCGCCTTCGCCGGTGGCCAGGGCGACAATGGACTGGGCATGGCCTTCCTCTACTCGGGCCAGGACGGCAGCGGATGGCGCGACAAGAGCGACGAGCATCTCAACGATTTTGCGCTGAAGATGCGCTACGAAATTTCAGCGAGTGCCGAGCTCTATGCCAAGCTCAATTACTACGACGTGATGAGCCGCACCCCGGGCGGCCTGAGCACCGCACAGTACGCCGCCGATCCGTTCCAGAATACCCGCTTGCGCGACAACTGGAGCGGTACCCGCAAAGGCTTCGACGTCGGCTACCTCAATACCTTGTCGGACCATCAGGAGCTGGAGGTCCGCACCTACTTCAACCAGGCGACCCGCCAGAGCAGCTTGATCAACGCGACCGGCGTGCGCCTGTCGCATCAGCCGCGCAACTACGAAACGCTGGGCATCGAGCCCCGCTACACGCAGCGCTTCGCTTGGGGCAGCACCACGCATGATGTCACCGTCGGCTACCGCACCATCCGCGAGCGCGGGGACGACAATATCTACAACGAAGCGGTCCGCACCGGCGTGTTGAGCGGATTCACCCGGTTCCAGAACAGCACCGATGCCCATGCCGCCTACATCGACGACAAGATCGCTTTGGGCAAATGGCGCATCACGCCGGGCCTGCGTTTCGAACAGGTGCAATCGAGCCGCTACGAAACGGGCAAGAAGACACCCTACGAGGTGGCCAACGACAAGCTCCTGCCCTCGATCAACCTCGCCTACCTGCTTACCGAGCAGCTGACCCTGTTCAGCAACTACAACACCTCGTTCGGCGTGGTGCAGAATTCGCAGCTCAACACCATGTCCTCCGCCCATCCGCTGTCGCCCGAACTGGCCCGGACGATGGAAGGGGGCGTGCGGTGGAAGAGTGAGCAGGCCTCGGCCGAGGCGACGATGTTCCACATCAATTTTGACAACCAGATCGTGTCGGTGCAGGGGACGATGCCCAACGTCTTCCGCAACATCGGCAGGACCCAGCATGATGGCGTCGAGCTGGCGATGGACTATGCCTTCGACCAGGACAGCCCCCTGAAAGGCTGGTCGGTCTTCGCCAACTACACCTACACGCGGGCGCTGCAGAAGTCGGGCAGCAATCCGGGCAAGGACTTGCCGTTCTACGCCCGCACGACCGATACGCTCGGGGTGCGCCTGCAATCCGGTCCCTGGGCCCTGAACCTGTCGACGACGCACCAGGGCCGGCAGTTTGCCGATGAAGCCAACACCCTCGCCGAAAGCGCCGACGGCAGCATCGGGGAAATCCCCGGCGTGCGTCTGTGGAATGCGCAGGCGAGCTGGAAGGTGCCGGGCAAGAAGGGGCTGGACCTCACCGCGGGCGTCAACAACCTGATGGACCGGCGCTACTTCACTCGTACCGTCGATGGCAATCTGGGCAAACTGGTCGGCGCGCCGCGGACGATCTATGTGCAGGGGCGTTACGCATTCTGAGCTTCGGGCTGAGCGAAATCGCTCGTCAATTACCGCTCCCGTCGTTCACCTGCTCCTTCCACAAGGCTGGCCCCGCATCCGGGGGCAGGTGAAGAAAAATTCTCGCATTGCGGGAATTTCCTCGTAAAAATGAGGCTGGCTCCCCGGGCCAGCCTCGTTACAACTGCAGTTTTCTTCTGTTTCCCCGCCCTTATTGGTGCGCTCCTTCGCATCCTGATTCAAAAAAGTGCATAAAACGTGCGATATGAATGAAGCGCAGCGTTGGCATGGAACTCGCTCTCCCAGCCGCACCATTACGGTGTATTCTGCCCGGCGGGGCAGTGCATTGGAGGAACGGCCCCGCCTGGCCTGGGGCTTTGACCGGGCCGCTTGCCTGCTGTGGCTCCGTCCCTTTTTTAGCGGCGATGAGCGGCGGGAAAGCGCCCGAGTCGCGATGCCCACAGGCATGGCTCGTTTTTTGCTGTAGCAGAGTCCGCAAGCAAGAACCGGTCAGCGACTGGGAGGCGCTGCGGTGTTTTCCGACCGGGTTGCCGTCCACACGGTGGTCAGGTTCGGTCAGCACACATAACAAATGGCACAACGAACTGCGTTTTCAATCTTTCATTGGAAGTAATAGGTGTAGTGACCTGCATTTGAAACCGGCCCGACCAGCATTCCAGCCGATTCTCGGCCAGGAATAACTGCAACTGACGGCCACCTCAAACCAGCTTTA